>JAAFJA010000043.1 GCA_013298765.1 Betaproteobacteria bacterium | reverse complement strand
TGTTCCGTCCCAGCCAACCGACTGCAGTATTGGGTAGGCAAATCCCACCCAGCGACTGCACTCTGAGTACCCTCGATCCCACCCCGGACTGCGTTTTTCCCCCGGCTCGTCCCACCTGACGACTTCACCTTTCCAGGTGCCGATCCCAGGTGACGACTGCACCCCGGAGGCTGCAGATCCCACCCCACGACAGCGCTCGGTTCATCGCACCCTTGGCTTACACGGCAAGGAGGGTGCGCGCGTGAAGCTCACGAAGATGACCGAGAGAAATATGATTGATCGCAAAATCGTCGAAGGGCTGCTCGCCCACAAATCGCAACGCACGCTCGTGAACGAATTGCGCGTGGGCTTCCGGCGCATCGCCAAGGTCGAGAAACTTGCCAGGGACGCGGGTTATCTCGATGGCGGCGTGCCTTTGCCCGCATTTCCAGAGGCGCTCTTCGAGGAGCGCCTCCGCGCGCCGTCGCAACCATCGGACCCCGAGGAAAAGCTGTTGCCGCACATGGCGTGGATGGCGGAGCGGCTTGCGGCCGGGTGGCACAAAGTCACGCTCCATGAGGAGATCTCGGCCAAGGTCCCGGTCGGACGATCGAGCTTTTATCGCTTTCTCGACAGGCACAACCTTGGCGCACCCGCCGAACGCGACCGAGTGGTGCCGGAAATCGTGCACAGGCCCGGTGAGGCGCTGCTGCTCGACTGGGGGCACCTGTGCACGATCAAGTGCCCTGATACGGGCAAGAAGCGGATGGTTTGGGCCTTCGTGGGCATCCTTGGATTCAGCAGGCTCATGACAGTGCGGCTCGTCTGGACGAATTCGGTGGATGTCACGATGGCTGCCATCGAGGAGATGCTCGTGGAATTCGGAGGCGTGCCCTCGCGCGTGACCTCCGACAATCCCAAGTGTTTCGCGCTGCAGGCGGATAAGTATCAGCCGCTCCTGAACCCCGCCTTCGAGATGCTCGCGTCGCATTACGGCTTCGTCATCGAGTGCCTGCCGCCGCGGGATCCCGAGAAAAAGGGGAAAGTCGAACGCCCCGTTCCATTCGTCCGGCGCCTCTTCGAGGCGCACGGAGAATGGAAGGGAATCGAAGAGGCGCAGGAGTATCTTGATCGGAAAGTCGCCATAGCCAATGAACGCAAGCACGGCACCACGGGCGAAAAGCCGAATTTTCGATTTATCGACGCGGAAAAATCCGCGCTCAAAGAGCTTCCTCCGCTTCGCTTCGAGCGCCAGGAAATGGCCGAGCCGACGGTGCGGCAAGACGGCCACGTGCGCTTCAAGGGTAAATATTACTCCGTGGGCGAGGGGCTGCGCGGCCAGGACGTCGTGGTGCTCGGAAACGCGCGACTGGTGCGCATCTACCACAAAGGAAAGCTGCTGTGTGTGCACGAGCGCGTGACCGACAGGGCGGAATCGAAATCGACCAAGGAAGAACACAAAAAACCTTGGGAGCGAACCTTTTCTGACAATGATCATCTCCTCGAAAAAGCAGCGCGCATCGGCTCGTCTGTCCGCACGCTCGTTGAGTGCGTTCTCGCCACGCAGAACGGCTTTGTTGAGACGCGCATGGTCTGGGGTCTCTTCCACCTTGCCACGCTCTACTCGCGCAAGGACGTCGATGACGCCTGCGGCATGGCGCTCGAAATCCGTGGACATAGCTACCGCGAAGTCAAACGCATCCTCGAATCCACATCCACGCCAACGAAACAGGAGGGAAAACGAAAACACGCATTCACACGAGACATGAACGAGTACACCAATCACATCAAGACCAAGGAACTGGCCCATGAGCGTCACGACACTGCAAGACCAACTTCGCACCCTGAGGCTCTCGACCGCCGCTCAGGAGCTTCCCAATCTGCTCTCGGAAATGAAGAAAAGTACACAAACAGAATGGGTTGTCTCGCTCCTCGAGCGTGAACTCGACGCGCGCCGTGAGCGCGCGCTGGAGCGGCGCATCACGTTCGCCCGCTTTCCGGAACTCGCCACACTCGAAGCGTTCGACTGGGAGTTCAATCCCGACATTCCGCGCGAGCGCGTCATAAATCTCACAACAGAGGACTTTGTGAAGACCAACCGCATCGCGCTGTTCCTTGGAAAGCCGGGCACTGGCAAGACACACCTTGCTCTCGGAGTCGGCCTTGCCGCGGTGCGGCAAGGCCACCGGGTCTACTGCACCAGCGTCAAACGGCTTGCAAAAGATATCGCACTCGCCAAAGCCAACCACAGCCTCGACACGCTGTTCAAGAAGATGCTCTCGTGTCGCCTGTGGATTCTCGACGACTGGGGTGTTGTTTCGTTAGGCCGCGAGGCCTCGGAGGAGATCTTTGACCTTCTCGACAGACGCAAGCACGCGGCGGCGATGATCCTCACCTCGAACCGTGCGGTTGAGGAATGGCCGGAGGTGTTCCCCGATCCGGTTCTTGCCGCCGCCGCGATTGATCGAATGTTTGACCGTGCCGAGGTGCTGGTGTTCACCGGCGAAAGCTACCGCCTCAAGGGACGTATCGATTCGAAGATCGTTGACGGCGAGGGAGCCCGCATGAAATGACAAAATCATGACCCGGGTGCTGTCGTGCCCTGGGATCGAAGTGCTGTCGTTAGGCTGGGACGTGACAGTCACCAAGGAGCTTCGTCGCGGAGGACGTGTCGCGGATTGGAAGATTCGAGCAGGAGTACTCGAAAACACCTTTTTGAGCGTAAGCGTTCGGAGCTCCCGCA
>JAAFJA010000042.1 GCA_013298765.1 Betaproteobacteria bacterium | reverse complement strand
TGAAGTCGTCAGGTGGGACGAGCCGGGGGAAAAACGCAGTCCGGGGTGGGATCGAGGGTACTCAGAGTGCAGTCGCTGGGTGGGATTTGCCTACCCAATACTGCAGTCGGTTGGCTGGGACGGAACACCCCTGCTCGACGTAACGCGATGATTGCGAAAGAAATGTGTAGCAGCCCTTCATAGTTTTTTGCCTTCTTCTCCCATCGCAACTTGATTCCTCGGCATTTATTTTGCCACGCATGAGAGGCTTCGACGAGCCAGCGGTATGCGTCGCGACGAGTCACCGGGCGTCCGCGGCGATCCCGACGGCGTTTTCTCGCGATGTGTGGAATGAAGCCGCTCTGCCTGACCAGCTTGCGGATCTTGACACTGTCGTAGCCTTTGTCCGCGTGAAGGTGGAGTCTCTTTCGCTGGTGGGTCCTACGCCGTCGATACTTTCTCTTTTTCAGAGTTGAGCTAACGAGCTTCGAGTCGTGCACATTTGCGCCCGCGATCTCGCAGGAGAGCGGCACGCCACGCGCGTCGACCAGGACGGAGCGTTTGCATCCAAGCTTGCCCCGATCCGTTGGGTTCGGGCCGATTTTTTTCCCCGCCCAGCGGAGCTGTAGACGCCGCTTAGGATCCGCACCTATCCGCCGATCCGCTGCGTGAGCGACATCGCCCACTCCACGATGCCGGGCTGCAGATTTTTCCCCTACCCCAGTCCATGAGTGGACGAAGAAAGACCCCATAAGCTATCCGACGAAACCGGATTGCCATGGGGCTAATTGAGACTCTCTCACCTTCAATCGATCCATCCGATGCAGCGTTGCCGCCTGCGTCAACCTACCGGCTTTTCCAATGCTACCGCTGCCTTTTGCCAGTCGATCTCTGTTCCCGCTGCGACCGCGGCAACATCTACTGCAAGACATGTGCACCGGTGCGCAAAGCGGAGCGAATTTCTCGCGCGCGCAGCGCCTACCGAAATTCCACGGACGGAAAAAAAGTGCGCGCCGCGGCCGAGAAGCAGCGTCGTAAACGACGGCGATTGCAGCACCTAAAAAAAATCGTGGGTGATCGGGGTTCACTCACGGCGGATCCGCAAAGTAACACCTCCAGCTCCGAGACCGTCGTCTCGGTCAATGGAGTTACTGTTCATGAAGATCCGATCATTCCTAGTCCTCCGGTGGACCCTTGCGGGCTTCCACCAGCCCCGCAAGGGTTCGTTCGTTGTGCGTATTGCCGCGGGCTTTGCAAATCTTTCCAAATCCAGGGCGCGCGTGGGCGGGGTTTATGGCGCCGACCCCAATCACGCACTCCCCCGCATGCATCTTCCGACGGAGGAGGAACTCCGTGATCTCTTCTGAATCCGAAGCTGAAATCGAGCGTCTCTGGCGAGCCGAAGGGCTGCGGTGCGTGGGCACGATCGCGCGCATGGTGCGCGTTCACGGTGATGCTGCCAGGCGTGTGCTGCGAAAAGCCGGCCTGTTGCAAAGCGCGTCCGCTGAAATTGCGGTTGCGGCTCCTCGCGTCTCGATGTTGGACCTGTATCTGCCGGTCGTGGACGATACCCTGCGAAAATACCCGGACATCTGTGCTTCACGCCTGTTCACGATGGTGAAGGAACGGGGTTATCCGGGCGTGAGCCAGTCGCACTTCCGCGACATCGTCAGCAGACGAAGGCCTGTTCGCGAAAAGGAGGCGTTCTTCAAGCTCTCGATGCTGCCAGGCGAGCAGGCTCAGGTCGACTGGGGCCACTTCGGTGATGCGGGAGAAGGTTATGATGGCAAGAAACTTTATGCCTTCGTGATGACTCTCGCCTACTCGCGAAAGATTTTCCTGCGCTACTTCCTTGGCATGAAGATGCGTGAGTTCCAGCAGGGATTCGCCGAGGGCTTCGAGTTCTTTGGCGGCGTTCCACGCAGAATTCTCATCGACAATCTCAAGTCCGGCGTGACCGAACGCGTGCAGCAACTGGTGAGGTTCAACGAGGACTTCCTTCTGCTCGCAAGGCACTACGCCTTTGAACCACAGGCCGCGAACGTGCGTCGCGGCAATGAGAAGGGCCGCGTCGAGAGGTCCATCCGTTACGTGCGCGACAATTTTTTTGTGGCGCGGAAATTCTCGACGCTTGCCGAACTCAACGAGCAGGCACTTGAGTGGTGCACGACGATCGCTTCCGAGAGAAAGTGGCCCCAGGATCGCACGCAGACGGTGGCGCAGGTCTTCACGCTTGAGCAGGCGAAATTGAGGCCTCTTCCTGCGTCTCCACTTTCGTGCCTGGAGCGAACGATGGTGAAAGTGAGCAAGCAGGCGTTCGTCTGGTTCGACAGAAATGAATACAGCGTGCCGCATGGACTCGTGGGGCAGCAGGTGGAAGTGGTCGCGTCGGAGACAGAAGTCCGCGTCTACTCCAACGCAGGCCCGGATTCTGTGACGACGCACGAGCGCACCTACAAGAAAGGCAAAGCCGTAGAGAAAAAGGAGCACCGTGAGGCACTCGAAGAGGCCAAGCCGGGCGCGGTGAAACACACAGGATTGCAAAGACTCGCTTCGCAGATCCCGGAGGCGGAGGAGTTCGTGCGCACACTGGGCGAGCGCGGCGAAAACATCGGTGGCGCGGTGAGTGGACTTCTCGGACGCATCGACACGCACGGCGTGGCGTTGGTGACAACCGCGGTGCGCGAGGTGATGGCGAGCGGCTCCTGCACATTCCGTGCTGTGAATTTCGTTCTGCAGCGATTGGATAGGGAGCGCGGGCTTCCTCTTGAGGAGCCCGCGATGGTGAAGACGAAATTCGGCGATCTCGCCGTGACGCCGCACGATGCAAAGATCTACGACGTCGCAATGGGGGTGGTGAATGAAAAAGACGAACAGTCATCCGCTCGCTGAACGCGCTGAGTTGCTTCGCCTGCATGGACTTCTTGCCCACTGGGACGAGGTCGAGAACAACCCCGAGATGCTCGCGTTCAGTCGCACACTCGTGGATTGGGAGGAACGCGAAGCGCAGGAGAGGCGCCAACGGCGCCTCTTGAGCACAACGAAAGTGGGCGATGTCGAGCCGGTGTCGGGATTCGACTGGAAGTGGCCCAAGAGCATTCCGCGAGACCTCATCGAGGACCTGTTTTCACTCGGGTTCCTCGCACAGAAGACCAATGTCGTCTTCCTGGGCACGTCGGGCCTTGGAAAAACCATGCTAGCGAAAAATCTCGTCCACGAGACTGCGCGCGCGGGTCACGAGGCGATGTTTATCTCAGCCGCCGACCTGCTGGACGAACTCATCAGCGAGGCGGGCCGGACCGGGGTCGAAAGGGCGCTCAAGAGGTACGCCAAGCCTCGTCTGCTCGCCATCGATGAGGTTGGATACCTCTCATACGACACGAGGCATGCCGACCTTCTTTTGCGCGTCATCCAAAAGCGGCACAGAATGTCCTCGACGATCGTAACAACAAATCGGCCTTTTTCGGAATGGCGCGAAATGTTTCCCAACGCATCGAGCGTCGTGGCGTTGATGGACCGCCTCACCGAGAACTGCGAGCTTGTGCACATCACGGGCGACTCGTATCGCGCTCACACGGCCAAGCTTCGGCGTGAGGAGCGCGAGGCTAACCGCAAGTCCCGGCGCAAGGGGTAAGGCGTCGCCGCGCAATATCCGAACGCGGCGTCGTCGGCGCCGCTCACGCGACGGAAAACGGCGTTCTGGGCGCCGCGCTCGGAACCCGGCCAGCGAAAAGCGACGGAAATTGAGCGGCGTCTACAACAGGGAAGGTGAGGAGTTTATACCCGTGACCTTGTCGCGAGGAGCGTAGTATTTGAACATTTCTATGGCCTGATAAAGTGGCTGCGA
>JAAFJA010000041.1 GCA_013298765.1 Betaproteobacteria bacterium | reverse complement strand
CGAACGCTGCGACCACCGGCGAAGGGGCGAACGCTGCGACCACCGGCGAAGGGGCGGTATCGGCCGCGCTTGGATCGGGAGCAAAGACGAAAGCGGGCGTAGGCGGTGCGATTGTACTGGCGCATCGCAACAGCTTAGGCGCGCTGCTAGGCGTTAAAGCGTCGATGGTGGGCGAGAACGGCATTAAACCAGACGTTTGGTACTCGCTTGATGATGGCGGAAACTTTGTCGAGGTCGACAAATGAACCACGCCCAACGCCTAGCAAACCTGCGAAACGCAGATACGGAGTACGCCGAACTCATTGACGGACGCTATCCGCGAACCATGCGTGAGATCGGCGGAGAACTGACGAGCGAGCGGCGCGGCGACAGCGCTGTGGTTTGGCTTTGCTTCGTCGGTGTGGCTGCGTTTGTCGCAGAGCGGATTGTTGCAATGGTTTTCGCATGAACGCAACACGATCAACGATCAACGCAAATACGATCATCGTTGGCATTGCTCTCGGCGTGCTGATTGCGCCGCTTGTTTACGGCGCTGGTTGGGTTGCGGTCGTTAGCTACGGCGTACACCAGCAGGCCGCGCAAAAAACGCAACAGCAGGCCGATGTGCCTCGCTGTGTTGATGTTTACGGCGAGCGGGCGCGAAAGGCTTATGCGCTTCCGGCTTGTAAGGTGGTTGCGTCGTGAGCCTTGAAATCATGAAATCGCGCTGCGATCAATGCTTATTCGACAAAAACAAGATCGTCAGCAACGCGCGCAAAGCTGAAATTGTCCGAGATACAAGGGCGACTGATCGGCATTTCATTTGCCACAAAACCGACAGCACTGTTTGCGCGGGATGGCACGAAACGAAGCCGCCATCGCAGTTAACGCGAATAGCTACACGACTTGGTGTGGTTCGGTTTGTGGAGCCTTCGCAATGAGTCGCCAGCAAATCGAGAGTAGCGAATACGAATTTTTGGAATCACAGGGAGAAGAGACATGACAACCGCAGTAGCGCTTTTAGCAAGTCGATTTAAGTTGGGCAACGCCGAAGAGGCAACCGCGATCCTAAAAAACACCGCCTTTAAGGGCGGTGCAACCGACGCGCAGATGGCTGCGCTATGCGTTGTGGCGCAACAGTACGGACTGAATCCTTTCACTCGCGAAATCTACGCTTTTCCAGACAGAAATAACGGAATTGTTCCGGTCGTTGGCGTTGACGGTTGGGCGCGAATCATCAATGAGCACGCGCAGTTCGACGGCATGAGCTTCGAGCAAGACGAAGATTCCTGCACTTGCGTCATGTATCGAAAAGATCGAGCGCACCCGATCAAAGTGACGGAGTATCTGACCGAATGCCGCCGCGAAGTAGCGCCGTGGAAATCGCACCCGAAAAGGATGTTGCGACACAAGGCGCTGATTCAGTGCGCACGTTTGGCGTTTGGTTTTGTGGGCATACACGATCAAGACGAGGCCGAGCGAATTGTTGAGTCCGAGGCAATCGACAGCACAGCACGGCGAGTGACCGATGAGCCCGAGGTTGACGAACTGTTACAGCCCACAATCGACGCAGCAAGCGCAGCCGCCGCACAAGGCGTTGCCTCTTACGAAAACTGGTTCAAATCGTTTGCCAACAAACGCCAGAAACGAGCGCTAGCCGCGTCAAAACATCACGCCGCAAACAAAGAGGCCGCAACCGCCGCAGACGCAGCCAAAACACCCGAAGAGCCCGCAAAAACAGAGAGCGCCGGTGAGGTCGCAGAATGATCGCGCAACGCAGTCCTGAGTGGTTTGCGCTGCGCTGTGGCCGCGCCACAGGCTCACGCTTTGCCGACATCATGGCAACACTTAAAAGCGGCGCAGAAGCGGCAAGCGTTGAGCAGTATCGGGCGCAGCTGATTTGTGAGCGGCTGACAGGAAAAGTCGAAGAGTCGTTTTCTAGTCGCGCCATGCTCGCAGGGACAGAACTAGAGCCAGATGCTCGCGCAATGTACGAGGCTGAAACGTCAAACCTCGTTAGCGACGTTGATTTTGTCCAGCACCATCGGCTGATGGCTGGCGCATCGCCTGACGGCTTAATCGGTGCAGATGGTTGCCTTGAAATTAAATGCCCGACAGCTGCAGTGCATGGCCGTTACTTGTTTTTGAATGACGAGCAATGCCCGTCAGAGTACGTAGCTCAGGTTCAGGGGCAGCTTTGGATCACTGACCGCAAATGGTCTGATTTTGTGAGCTACAACCCAAGCTACCCGCCGGAGTTACAGCTTGTTGTTCGACGTGTTGCTCGCGATGACCAATACATTTCCGCGCTGTCGGTGCGAGTGGAGAGCTTTTTGATAACCGTTGACACCGGCGTCAAAAAAATGCAAGCGCTTATTGAGGCGAGAAGGTCGGCAGCATGATCCTAGACCATCTAGACGCGCTATCGGCGCACGCGCGAATCAAGCGCAGCCTAGCGCCGCCAAAAATCAAAACGCGCTACATCCCCAAGCCGCCTGTGTACGGGCGCAAAACCCCCGGCATTGATCGCGTGGTTGAGGCGGTAGGCGCGGGCGCGTTTGCGGGAGCGGTCGCGGGCGTAACGGGCATGTCACTCAAACAAACTCACGTTTACCTTGGACGCGCACTGAAAGCTGGGCGCGTCAGCCGCACAAAGATTGGCAATCTTTCGCATTGGAAAAAGAAATGAAATCCTCCCACCGCTGCACCGCCCGCGCCAAGCAAGAAATCGAACAAGCGATGAGCGAGGCACAGTTCACGCACTTGACACATCCAGACGAAGTGTCGATGTATGGCGAATTTGACGACACGATTTTTTTGGAGAGTGAAGAGTGAGCAATGAACAAAAACGCAGCTTGTTGAACGAAGCTACGCCTGGCGATTGGATGGCCCTGTCTTCAATCAATCGGTCAGGACATCATGAGTCTGCAATAGTTGTGCGTGGCGGCATCGATGTTTCCTCGGTTTACGGAGAAACGCTAGAAGAGTGCTCTGCGAACGCCCGCCTAATAGCCGCGGCCAAGGATATGGCGGAGGCACTGCAAGGCATAGCAAGCGCCGATTACAAGACGTTTGCGCGCGACTTTGATAGCGCCGAAGAGTTTGTGAAGTGGGCAAAGTCTCGCGCTACTTTTGTGCTTAAAGAAGCGGGGATCGAATGAGCAACGCAATTTCAGAATTCAAAACGTGGTATGACGCCGTTTGGCTAGACGACAACCCTAGCGCGCCGATACCGACTATTGAAAACGCTCGACCTTATGAAGAGTATATGGCTGGCTACACCATCGCGCATGGCGCGTGGCAGCAACAGCAATCCACAATCAACGCCCTGCAATCTCGAATTGCGGAGCTAGAAGCGCTTCTTGATTCGCGCCCCGCGATCAATGCCGCGCTGACTGAAAACTACGTTCAATGGCCGCAATCTTTGTATTCGCTTACGCAACTCGACGCAATCGACGCCGCAATGAACAAGGAGCAAGCGTGAAAAGTCAATTGATCTACATAGCCGATGACGACACTCGTTTTGATCGTGAATTTGAGTGTCTTAAACACGAAGCGCTGGGTAAAAAAGTTACAGAAATCATGGCAAAACTACCCAGCTTGCCAAGCGACGGCGGATGTGCATTCGAGAACGGCGGTGGATACATTCAGCACGATCCCGACACCTTTCTTTTGGCTCGTAAACAGTTGTTGGTTTTGGCAAAAGAAGTCAGCAGTCATAAATGGATTCAGCAATCTATTGACAATGAGTCTGCGCACCCATCGTATGTGGCGCGAATTCTGGATGACTACCAAACTCCGATTCGCAAGGCGTGGCATCGAATTTACTGTACCACCAATTTTCGAGAGTACGGACAACCTTACTTCGCGATCAACCCAGAAAAAGCAAAAGACATTTGTCTAAATTCGACAGCGAACAAGGAGCAAGGCAATGCCTGAGAAATGGTTTATTAAACGCGTAACGGACGGTCTTGCTCATTTGTTTTGCGTCGATTTCGGTCCCGGCTTGGAGGCTGTACGCATCTACACCGAAGCCGAGCACGCCAAAGTCGAAAGCGATCCGGCTTGCTGGCGATGTTTTTCAAAAGATTGGCGAGAAATGAACGACTTAACCCGATTTGAGCGCGAGCAAATCGCCGAGATATTGTCACGTCGAGCCAACGACATCGCTCATCACCTTGATGAATTGCTCAGAAACAAAGACATTCCCGGCGTTGAGATGGCCTGTACGCGCGAGATAGAGCGTTTGCGGCGGCTCGCGGGACGTGTTAACTCGGCCATGCCGGAAATCGGGGGGCAAGCATGAACGACCTACTCTGCACCGTCGAAGATATTGCCGCGATTTGCGAGCTGAAGCCGCTGCAAGTTAAACGCGTAGTCATCAAACAGCCGGGATTCCCCGTGCCGTCTCCGATCAGCACCCCACGAAAACCGCGCTGGGTACGCGCTGAAGTCGTCAAGTATCTGCGCGGCAAACCCACACCCAGCCCACAAAGCAAGCTGGAGACCGCATAAAATGGTCATCTTCGATTCCGGTCTCGGGCACCAATCGCGACCCTAAGGAGCGATTGGGTCAGAAGTAATCCGGCCAAGCCGCCGGATCAATGCCTGCACGCTGACCCAACCCAACGTTCTTCCAAACCACCGTCCTTGACTCAGCGATCCGTGAGCGCAGCGAACACTTCAAATCCTGAGCGGGCAGGCGCGAGGGATCAAACGAGGGTTTTGCGAGGAATGGAAATCGTCTTATGTGACGAAAGCCAATCTGAAAATAGCGTTTCTTGATTTTTCGACGCATTTCGAAAGTTATGTCAAACAGGCTGAAAGCCATATTTCATATGACATTAAGCGAAACGGCTGTTTTGGTTCGACGAATTGCGACGTAGTAACTGTTCTTCGCCAATCTGCTCAAGACGATTAGCAATCGAATCAATTAGTCGCGTTGATTCTGGTCAGTATTGAGCGTGACCCCTTTTTCGCCGCCTTACTTCGATCCAACTCCATAACCAATTTCCATTCGCTATGTACTCAATGGAAATCGTACAGGTTCAGTGCGGACTTACGCACGCTACCCAAAAGCCGTGCGACGCCGAGTCGTCGCCTACCCCGCCGAGCCAGTCGCCACGTGGCTCAGGCCGATTTCATCTCAGCGCGTCCCAGTTGTTCGCAGGC
>JAAFJA010000040.1 GCA_013298765.1 Betaproteobacteria bacterium | reverse complement strand
ACGGTCGACGAGCTTGCATCGCGCCTCAAATGCTCGAAACGGACCTTGTACGAGATTGCGCCGAGCAAACAGGAAATGTTCATTCTGGTGATCGAATCCTGGCTCGAGCGGATTCGTCACCTCGGTTGGCAGGGTGCGCTTCAGCACGATGACCCCGAGCAGCGAATGATGGCGTATCTCGAGCCCGGCGTCGTCGAGTCGCGACCAGCAAGCCGGCAATTCCTCGCAGATCTGCAAAGCTACCGTCCTGCACTGGCTTTGCTGGAAGCGCATCAAACCCAGCGGACGAACGTCCTGATGGAGATCATCGAGGATGGCATCCGCCGCGGCAAGTTCAAGCCTTTCCACTCGGCGCTGGTGGCGGAGATCTTCCTCGCGGCGGTCAACCGGATCAACGAGCCATCGATGCTTGAACGCACAGGCGTCGGGTTCAGCCAGGCGTTCGATGAACTGTTTCGGATCCTCACGACAGGTCTGTTCCAGAACCCGGGTAACTGACCGGCGCCATCAAGATTTCAGGAATGCTACGATCTCGTTCACGGCCTGGTCGGCCTCGGGGATTCCCGCCAATAACGCGAATACATGTGGCGCCTCGTCCTCGACGATGACGTTCACTTTCGTCCCTGCGGCTTCCGCCTGCCCGGCATAGCGTAGCGTGTCGTCGCGTAGCACTTCGGTGCTGCCGACGATGAAGAGACTGTCCGGCAACTGCATTGGCTCATCCCAGAACGGAGATACAACCGGCTGCGCCGGATTGGCACCTTGCAGATAGTGAATAGCCTTGTGGATCACCGCCTGCGGCCCGAACATCGGATCAGCTTCGGCGTTGGTCACGTGCGACTGCCCGGTCATTGCCAGGTCAGTCAGGACTGACAGGCAGACAAGCTTGTCGGGCAGTCGCTGCCCCTCGCGCTTGAACTTGGCGCAAGCACATAGAACCAGCGCGCCGGCGGACGAATCACACATCACGAACACGGGGCCGGTCTCTTCAGCCAAGATCACCCGAAGTGCATTGGCGACATCATCGTGCGCTGCAGGGAAGGGGTGCTCAGGCGCCAGGCGGTGCTGCAGCAGGACGCCGCGAACGTCAGCCGCATCGCAGACCCGATCGAGCAAACTGCGATGGGCATCGCCACCCGGAAAGCAAAACCCGCCCCCGGGAACGTAGACGAGCAGTGCTGGGCCTTTCACCCGGCGCAGTTCAAGCATGGCATGGCCCAATTCCCGGCATTCGGCACTGGGCCCGGTTGTCTCGAATGATGCCAGCATCCGTCGCATTTCGATCGGATCATAGTCGCTGTTGAGCATGGCGCGCCGGGTCTGGCGCACCTCTGCATTGAAGGCTGACATGGCTTGGCTCGGCATTGCTTGACCTCTTATTGGTACTAATGTACCTAATCGAGTACCGCATAACAATGAGTCGTTCAATACGACGGGCATGAGGGGGGATAGAATGACGGTGTCAGGTATCGCAAAATCACGTCGGTTGTACGGATGGCTTATGTCCGGTGCCGCGGTTACAATGCTCTCATCGCAATCTGCATGGGCTCAGCAAAAGACTGCCGATGCCCCCATCGTTGCTGATCAAGCTGGCGTCTCGGAGATTGTCGTCACGGCCCGCAAGCAATCTGAATCGCTGCAGAGCGTGCCCATTTCGATCTTCGCCGTCTCGGGCAGGGACCTGGAAAAGGCGGGCTACACCGAACTCAACAACATCTCGCGGCTAAGCAGCAACGTATTCTTCGAAGCGGCCGATCGCTCCAAACCGCAGATCTATATTCGCGGCATCGGCACCCGGTCCTATGACGCCGGCAGCGACTCATCCGTCGGTGTGTTCGTCGATGGCGTGCATCTCGGTCGGTTCGGCGCGCTCGACATGGATTTGCTCGATATCGAGCGGGTCGAGGTCCTGCGTGGGCCGCAAGGCTCACTTTACGGCCGCAACACGATCGGCGGTGCGATTTCCGTTGTCACGCGCGATCCTTCCTCCACTCTGAAGGCGGGGCTCACCGGCGAGCTTGGCGCGAGTGATGTCAAAGGCGATTGGCTTTACGCCCTTGGTGCTTCAGTCAGTGGTCCAATTGCTGGTGATGGTGTTCGTGGGTCACTGTCCGTCGCCCGGCGCTATCGGGCCGGCTACCAGCCTGTCAGCGTTGCCGATATCCGCGGCGGCAGCGAAGACACCTGGACCGGGCGCGGAAAGTTGCTGGTCGACATTGGCGATGCCACATTGCGGCTGTCTGCAGACTATTCGCATTTTGATGGCCCGCCGCTTGTCCTCGTTCCGAACGGACTCGGTGGCGCGGCCAACGATCCAGGCCCTCTCGCTCCGGGCTATGTGACACCGGCCGAACCCAGTGATCCCTATCGTCTGTCGATGGACACTCAGGGTGCCGGCATCATCAAAGAAACCTATGGCGGTTCGGCGCAGCTAAACGTGCCATTCGGTTCATTTGAACTGGTTTCGATCACGGCGCTACGCAAGCTGAAGCTCGACGAACGCACCGACCTCGATGGCACGACACTGCCGTTCCAGGTCTATCTGGCACATGAGGATGGCAAGCAGTTCTCGCAGGAGCTGCGGCTGAATTACCAGTCTGGCAATGTGAAGGCGCTCGTTGGCGCATATTATTCCAGGGAGGATGTCAGTCGGACCGAAACGATCGATTTTGGCCCCGCTTCGCTGCTCAGTTTCTTCGTGCAACCGGCACCGCTGAGCTGGGATTTCGGCCTCGATCTTGAAGCCAAGGCCAGCGCTGTGTTCGGCCAGATCCAGTGGGAAATGATCGATAAGCTCTCGCTGACGTTGGGCGGACGCTACAGCTGGGACAAGAAGGATGTCGTCTACGATACCCGGTCCACCATTCCCTTTATCGTGACGAATTTCACCACGCCGCTTTCACGCAAATGGGAATCCTTCGATCCTTCGGTGTCGCTCAGTTACAAATTCACTGACGATGTGATGGGTTATGTCTCTTACACGTCCGGGTTCAAATCGGGGGCATTCCAGTTCATCGCCATTTCGCAGTCCGTCGCCGAGCAGGTCGCCGATCCGGAATCGGTCGATTCCTACGAGGTGGGGGTGCGCACGACCCTGTTTGATCGCCACCTGCGCCTCAACGCCACTTTGTTCAGCATGGACTATCGCAACCTGCAGCAACTGCGTCTGGTCCCGATCGGCGGCGGTGCCACCCAGGTCTTGATCACCAATGCCGCCAATAGCCGCGTCCGCGGCTTCGAAATGGAAGGCCGCGCCGTCTTCAACAGCAATTGGTCGCTCGATTTCAGCTATGGCTATCTGGATGCCAAGTTCAAAGACTATGTGTTCAGCGACACGCTCGATTTCAGCGGCAACCGCATGCAGCGCGCGCCGAAGCACAGCTTGTCGCTCGGCGCCAATTTCGAGACCATGACAGGCTGGGGCGACCTGACGAGCCGGATTGGTTATGCTTATCGCAGCTCGATTTATTTCGAGGCGGACAACAACGAGGTCGATCCGGAATCGAGCGAACCTGCCCTCGGACTCTGGGACGCTTCGATCAATTTGAAGACCGGAAACTGGACGCTTGGTCTTTGGGCGCACAATCTCACCGATCGCCGCTATCGTCGTCAGGTCCTGAACAGCACCGGCAACGCCCAGCGCGGAATCTGGGCCGAGCCGAGAACCTTTGGAGCCCGCGTCGCCTATAACTTCTGAAAGGTTCGAACGTGAAACTGGCAACCTTTACGACGGATCAAGACCCCCAGCCGCGTGTTGGCGTGGTGACGCTCAAAGACAGCGCGATTGTCGATGTCGCCCTCGCGCTCGCCGGCGCCAAGCTGGATCTGCGGATCGCAGCATCAATGCAGGATGTGATCGAAGGCGGTGTGTCGGGCCTCGCCAAGATCCGCACCGCGGTCGCAGCCTATTCAGGCGAACCACTGCCGCTTGGTGCGGTCAAGCTGCTCGCGCCGCTGCCGCGTCCGGTTCAGATGCGGGATTGCATGTGTTTCGAGGAACATCTTGTCGGCTCCTCGCTTGCCGCCATGCGATTCAGCGGACAGACCGAGCCGTCCGAGCGTTCCAAACGGATGCAGGAAGTCTTCAATGTCCGGCCAATTTACTACAAGGCCAATCGCCTTGCCGTGACTGGCCCTGACACCGAAGTGCACTGGCCGGCCTATTCAAAAGTCATGGATTACGAGCTCGAGATGGGCTGCGTGATTGGTACCACCGGGCGCGATATCAGCCGCGAGAACGCGCGTTCGCACATTTTCGGGTTCACGATCTTCAACGATTTCAGCGCTCGCGACACGCAGGGCATGGAGATGGAAAGCGGGCTCGGTCCATCGAAGTCCAAGGACTTCGATGGCGCCAACGCCTTGGGGCCCTGGATCGTGACGATCGACGAGTTCTATCCCGATGATGCGGCCATGACTGTACGTGTCAACGGCGAGGTCCGCTCGGTCGGCAACAGCAGTTCAATGACTGTCAAGTTCGAGGATCTGATTGCGTTCATCAGCACCTCGGAAACCCTTCACGCCGGAGAAATCCTGGGGTCGGGCACCGTTGGCGGCGGCTGCGGGCTGGAAGCTGGCAAACTGCTTGAAGACGGCGATGTGATCGAACTCGAAATCGCGGGAATTGGGGTGCTGCGCAACAGGGTGTTGGCGGCCAAGAAGGGGAACAACGCATGACTGACAGTCTGACCGCTCGGCTTGATGCTCTGGAAGCCGAACTCACCACCTTGCGCGACAAGGAAGCCATCCGCGAGGTCATCCACCGCTATTGCCGCGGTGCTGACCGCTGTGATCTTCAGGCGTTCAAGGACTGCTATTGGGAGGACGGTTACGACGATCACGGCTTCTACGGTGGCGATGGCAAAGCGTTCGGCGAGTATGTGATTCCAATCCTTAAGCAGGCCGAAGCCAGCATCCATGCCATCACCAACACGATCATCGATTTGACGGGTGACCGTGCCTTCTGCGAGAGCCAGTGGTCGGTCGTTCATCGTCTGAAGAAGCCGGACGGCGACTTTCTCGATTACTGGCACCAGGGCCGCTATCTCGACATTTTCGAGAAGCGCGGCGGGGAATGGCGCATCCTGTGTCGGACGATCGTCGGCGATATGGACCGGCTGCTCCGCACCAAGGACATGCGTGCGTTCATGGGCGAAGGCGAACCGGCCAGCGACAATAACCGCAACCTTCGGGGCGGCCGCAAGCCCAACGATCCGGTCTTCGCGGGCTTTGATCTGCAGAAGCTGGTCCATGACCGCACGCCTATCGAGGATCTCTGGAGCCCCTTCTACGCGCTTGACCAGATCCTCTGAGCCATGCCTGGCAAGACCGTCTACATCGTCGGTGTCGGCATGACGAAGTTTGGCATTGAACTGACGCGGACGGTCAAGGATCTGACAAGGCAGGCCGTCAACGAGGCGCTTGCGGATGCGAATTGCGCGGCCTCGCAGATCGAGGCCGCGTGGTTTGCCAATACCAGCCAGGGCGCGCTGGAGGGGCAGCACATGATCCGGGGGCAGGCGGCGCTGCGTCCACTCGGCTTTGCGGGCATTCCCATTGCCAATGTGGAGAATGCCTGCGCCAGCGCGTCGACAGCGTTGTTCGAGGCCGCGAACTATCTGCGATCCGGTGCTGCTGATATCGTTATGGCGGTCGGTTCTGAAAAACTTTCGCATATTGATCGCAATCGCTCGCTTGGCGTTTTCGATGCTGGCTGGGATGTTGCGCTGGCAGATCAGAGCCGTGCCGCACTGCTGGCGCTCGGCGGCATGGATGACGCGGCGTTACCCCCTCCGGCAGCGCGACGCAGCGTGTTCATGGACATTTATGCCGCCTTCGCCCGCCAGCATATGC
>JAAFJA010000004.1 GCA_013298765.1 Betaproteobacteria bacterium | reverse complement strand
TGAGTCGGTGGCGCTAGGATCTACATTACGATGTTGATGCACCGAGGGTGGGCACGGCGTCCACCGACTCTATCGATCCGGGGAGCAATTCCGAAACGACGGGTGAACAATACAAGGGTGGGCACCCCGTGCCCACCAGCTCGTGACCGCTCGCTTGCCACTGCAATCCTCGCAAACGGTGGGCGCGGGAT
Organism: Betaproteobacteria bacterium; assembly: GCA_013298765.1. Classification (GTDB taxonomy): domain Bacteria; phylum Pseudomonadota; class Gammaproteobacteria; order Burkholderiales; family Casimicrobiaceae; genus Casimicrobium. Next base: position 358,444 of record JAAFJA010000004.1, on the reverse strand, counting down.
GCCCACCCTACCCACCATCCCTCCGCGCCAAGGTTTCAATCTCGCGCAACCGCGAGTAGTACGCGCCACCGAGGCGCGCGTACGGGCGAAGCTCCGTGTGTTTGAGCGTATCCACGCGATGATTGAGCCCGCGCTTTTCGCCGATGTAGATGCGCTCATCAATATGAATGTGAACAACGCGCCCCATCACCCACGCATTGGCACCGAGCGGTGTGATACTGAAAAGCTCGCATTCGTACGCGACGGGTGAGCCGATCACTCGTGGCGGGAGCACCTTCGCGCACGCGCCTGCGACCAGCCCGGCGTGCTCAAACTCACTCTCATGCGGCGGCAGCGGATCGCTGGTGCGAACCATTTGCGCTGCCAAATTTTCGGGCACGATGTTCACGACAAATTGTTTGGTCGCCTTTACGTTTGAAAGTGTGTCTTTCACGCTAAACGCACCCGTTGCTGTGTCTTCGTCCTTCGCGCCACAACAGAAGCCGAGAATCGGCGGATTGGCCGAACAGACGTTGAAAAACGAGAAGGGCGCAAGATTCGTGATGCCGTTCGCATCGATCGACGAGACCCAAGCGATCGGCCGCGGAATGATCGAATCACGCAAGAGGAAGTAGAGCTCGTCCTTGGTGAATTGATCCGGTGAAAGCGAAATTGCGTTCATGGCGAAAGTAGAAATGCCCGGATTTCGGCGATGGTCGGTGCGTGCATCAGCATGGGCGCGTGCCCGGTATCTTCCACGGTAGACCCTCGCTTAGTCGAGGGCATGCTGATCATTTTGTTAAACGTTGTTTCTGATAATAAATCAGATGATCGCCCACGCAAAACAAGCGTTTTTACAGAGATGCTGTTCCATAACGGCCATAGATCAACCGGTGGCAGCTTGAGGCCCGCGACGAAGGCTTCACCAATCTTCGGATCGGTTTTGAATTCCCACTGCCCGTCTTCGCGCTTTCGACACGAAGTTGCAATGATGTGATGCTTTTGCTCATCGGTCAGCGGGCCGAACGGCGCAATTGCAATCTGCGCGGCGTTGAAAAGCGATGAGTAATCGGGGAATGTCGGCGCACGTGCGCTGACGTAAACCGCAATGCGCTCCAGTGCCGCGCGCTCAATGTCTGGCCCGACGTCGTTGACCACAAATTTCCGCATGCCCGAACTTGGCAGCGACGGCTTCGCCACGCTTGGCAAGCTTGCCAATGCCATCCCGATCAGCCCGCCCATCGATGTGCCGATCCAATCGTATTGTTGAATCCCGAGATCGCCGAGCATCTTCATCATCGCGGCGACGTAATTCGGGATCGCGTATTCACTCGCCGTCGCATACCAATCACTCTCACCACGCCCGATCACGTCGGGGCAGAGGACACGATAGCGATCTGACAACGCGTCCGCGATCACATCGAAATCACGACCATTGCGAGAAAGCCCGTGCACACACACGAGCACATTCGGATTGGTGATCTCGCCCCAATCGTGCACCGCCATGCGGCGCGTATTGCCACCGCCTTCCGCGACTGGCGCGGCAGTCGGAACATCGATATGCAGCTTTCTCGGCGGCTTTGGAATCATGCGAGCGACTCGTCAGAAATCAGAATGCCATCGCGATCCACGTAGCACCACTCGCCGGGCTTGATCGTCGCACCCGCGAAATTGAGCACGACGCCGTATTCGCCCAAGCCGCGCTTTTGTGATCGCACGGGTACGGTCGCGAGTGCGCGAACGCCCAACTCGAAACTATCGATCTCATCGGCGTCGCGCACCGGTGCGTTCAGAATCACACCAGACCAACCGTTTTGTGCTGCGGCCTTGGCGAGGTTGCCGCCAAGCAACGCGCAGCGAAGCGATGCACCGCCGTCAACAACGAGCACGCGGCCTTCGCCCGCCGATTCCACCGCTTGCTTCACGAGCGAATTGTCTTCAAAGGTCTTGAGCGTTTTCACGCGACCGGAAAACATCACGCGTTTGCCGAACGGCAGGAAGATGGGCGCGAGAACGCGCAGGCTGCCGTTTGCCAGTTTCGGCTCGAATGCGTCGCAAAGGTCAGTGGTAGGTTTCATCGCCTCATTGTATTTCGAGAATTTTTGTCGGCGCGGGCTTGACCGCGCTTTCTCGACGCAGATTAGCGCAGATTTTTTCGTGCGCTTCACAACAAATCTGTGTTCATCTGTGTAAATCTGTGGCGAAAAAATGGTCTTGTAATCAACGCTTGTCTGCGCACGGGCACGTGGCGTGGCTGATCCCCGCTTTCGCGGGGACGTGCCTACCACTCGACTTACGTTACTCATCCGGCCCCCGTGGAAGCGCGCAGACACCGCTAGCATTCACCCATGTCTACAAATCACACCCACGATGAAATCATCGCAGCAACCAAGCGCTGGCTTGAAAAAGCCGTCATCGGTTTGAATCTCTGTCCGTTCGCAAAAGCCGTGCATGTCAAGGATCAGATTCGCTATGTGGTCAGCGACGCGCATGACGCGGAGGGCGTGGCCAATGATCTGGTGCGCGAACTGGAAACGCTCGCGGAGGCGAATCCCGAGGCGATTGACACGACGCTTCTGATCGTGCCGCATGGGCTTGATGATTTTCTTGAATTCAACGACTTTCTCGATCTCGCCGATGGGATCGTAGAAGAGCTTGAACTCGACGGCACGCTGCAAGTTGCGCCGTTTCACCCCCAGTTTCAGTTCGAAGATACCGAGGTCGACGACATCACGAACTACACCAATCGCTCGCCGTTTCCGATCCTACATTTGCTGCGTGAGGATTCGGTCACGCGCGCCGTCGATGCGTTCCCTGACGAAATGCATATCGCGGAGAACAATATGCAGACGCTCTCAAAACTCGGGCATGCCGGTTGGAGGGCGCTGTTCGAGACAAAATAGCATCTGCTCCTCCCCCATCAAGGGGGGAGGCGGGGAGGGGGATGGGGTTCCTCTGCATCCGAGTTACCGAACCCCATCCCCACCCTAGCCCTCCCTTTGAAGGGGAGGGGAATTTTGCGCAATGTTCAAAAACCTCATCATCTACCGCATCACCGATACGTGGGACACCGATCTCAACAAGATCGAAGACGGCCTGAAGTCCATGCCGTTTGTGCCCTGTGGGGCAACACAAGACACATCAATGGGCTGGGCGCCGCCGCGTGGACAAGCGCACGGCGCGCTCGTCGAATCTGTCGCAGGCCAATGGATTTTGCGGCTTCAAGTTGAGACCAAGATTCTGCCGAGCTCGGTCGTCAAGCGTCGCGCGGAAGAGCGTGCGCAGCAAATCGAAGGCGCGTCCGGCAAGAAGCTCTCGCGAATGGCGGTCAAGGATTTGCGAGAGCAAACGATGATGGAGCTTCTGCCGCGTGCGTTCACCAAGCTCGCGAGCGTGCCAGTGTGGATTGATCCCGAGGCCAAACTCGTGATGATCGAAGCAGCGAGCCCTGCGAAAGCCGATGAGGTTGCCGTGCTGCTGCTTTCATCGCTCGATGGCTTGGCCATTTCGCCGCTGCAAACGCAGAAATCCCCCACCACGTGCATGAGCGCGTGGCTTCACTCGTTTGATCCACCGCATCGATTTGGTATCGACCGCGAGTGCGAGTTGAAAGCGATTGACGAAACTCAGGCGATCGTTCGCTACGCGCGACACAACATCGAAATCGAAGAGGTGAAGCGCCACATCCAAAACGGAAAGATGGCGACGAAGCTTGCGCTCACCTGGGCTGATCGCGTGTCGTTCATGCTCACCGAAACGCTGCAAATCAAGAAGATCAAACTCCTCGAAGCTGTGATGGAGGGCAACGAATCGCAAGACGAAGGAGAAGATCACTTCGACGGCGACGTTGCGATCATGACTGGTGAGCTCGCAAAAATGATCCCCGACATGATCGAAGCGCTGGGCGGCGAGTTAGCTGATGCTTCGTGATTCGGCGTGCAAACTATCGCTTTTTCTCCCCGGCCCATGATTTATCGGGGCTAGGTGACAAAAATCACCTTATCGGTAAGCTCGCAAATAGTCGTTTAGCGCCTATTTAAAAAGTTTTATACAGCGGAAGCTAGAACACTGAAGCGTCACTGTGTTAACGTCTAATAACACAACCTAACCGCCCCTGTAGCGACCGCGTCAAGGCAGTGATGCGTCGCGCTGCTAGGTATCTCCCCTCCAGCATGCCACTTCTTTCGAGGCTGTGTGTTGGCCGTAACGGCCCCACCGCTTTGAAAGTGCTCATGGAAGATTACCGCGTGAAGACGCTTCGCGTCGACATTGACGGCGCTGGTGCGCTCACTATTCGATCATTGCTTGATCCCCAACAGTATTTCGATCCCGAAGGTGCTGCCGAGGCAGCGGGCATTTCGCCTGCGAACTGGCCGCTATTTGGACTGCTCTGGCCAACCTCGCAAAAGCTCGCAAATCTGATGCAGCGGATCGATTTGCGCGAACGGCGGATCTTGGAAATTGGTTGTGGCCTCGCACTCGCGAGTCTGGTTGTTCATCGACGCGAGGGCAATATCACCGCGAGCGATTGTCATCCGCTCACAGAAGCGTTTTTAATTGAGAACTTGCGACAAAACGCATTACCCGCACTGAACTACCGCGTCGGTAATTGGGCGCGCGCCAACCCCGCCCTCGGAATTTTTGACCTCATCATTGGCGCAGACGTGCTCTACGAACGCAATCATCCACAGCAGCTCGCGGACTTCATTGCACGACATGCAGCGCGCAGAGCGGAGGTGATCATTATCGATCCTAATCGCGGCAACACCTCTGCGTTTAGCCGCTTCATGGGCGGACACGGCTTTCACTGCACCGAGACCGCTCTTGACGAACCGCTCGCCGATGGAAGCCCGTATCGCGGCAAAGCGCTACGCTACCTGCGTGAGGCCGCGTAGCGATCTCCATTCAACCGTTCGCAAAACTCTCCATCGGCGGACATGAACACATGATGTTGCGATCACCGTACACATCGTCCACGCGCCCAACCGGCGGCCAATACTTTTGTTGACGAAGGCTCGCGAGCGGATACGCCGCTTGCTCGCGGGAGTAGGCGCGATTCCAGGTGTCGGAAAGCAGTACCTCTGCGGTGTGCGGTGCGTGAACCAGTGGGTTATCGTCTTTCGGGAACACACCCATTTCGACCGCACGGATTTCTTCACGAATCGCGATGAGCGCATCGATGAAGCGATCCAACTCGTACTTCGATTCCGATTCGGTCGGCTCGATCATCAACGTGCCAGCTACGGGAAAGCTCACTGTTGGCGCGTGGAAGCCGTAGTCCATCAAACGCTTCGCCACATCCATATTCGAGATACCGCAAAGCTCTTTGATCGGACGAATGTCGATGATGCATTCATGCGCAACAAAGCCGCCGTGGCCCGTGTACAGAATCGGATAGTGCGGCGCTAATTTCTTTGCGACGTAGTTCGCATTCAAGATCGCAACGGCGGTTGCATCGCGCAAGCCATCGGCGCCCATCATGCGAATGTAGGCATACGGAATTGGCAGGATCGATGCGCTGCCAAACGGCGCAGCGCTCACCGGCCCCACTTTACCGCGGCCTGGCAGAAAGGGCGCGAGCTGTGACTTCACGCCAATCGGGCCAACGCCTGGGCCGCCGCCGCCGTGTGGAATGCAGAACGTTTTGTGCAAATTCATGTGCGAAACGTCCGCGCCGATTTCTGCGGGGTAGGTGACACCGACTTGCGCGTTCAAATTCGCGCCGTCCATGTACACCTGACCGCCATGCTGATGCACGATCGCGCAAATGTCTTTCACCGCCTCTTCGAACACGCCGTGCGTGGACGGATAGGTGATCATGAGCGCTGCCAGGCGCGATGAATACTTCTCCGCCGCCGCCTTCAAATCGGCAACATCGACGTTGCCGTTCTCATCGCACTTGGTGACCACCACTTCCATGCCACACATCTGCGCAGATGCAGGGTTCGTGCCGTGCGCAGACGAGGGAATCAGACAGACATCGCGCTGCTCATCGCCACGCGAAAGGTGATAAGCACGAATCGCGAGCAAGCCCGCGTACTCACCTTGCGCGCCGCTGTTGGGCTGCAATGTGACGGCATCAAAGCCTGTGACTTTGCACAGCATGTCTTCCAGGTTCGCGATCATCTCCGCATAGCCCGTTGCCTGATCGGCGGGCGCGAACGGATGAATGTTGCCGAACTCAGGCCAGGTCACCGGAATCATTTCGGTGGTGGCATTCAGCTTCATCGTGCACGAGCCGAGCGGGATCATCGTGCGATCCAGCGCGAGGTCTTTGTCTGAGAGCTTTCGGATGTAGCGAAGCATCTCGGTTTCAGAGTGGTGCGTGTTGAAGACGGGGTGGGTGAGGATTTCGTTTGTGCGTTTCAAGTGAGCAGGAATACCCATTCCCTCACCCGCCCTGTCGGGCACCCTCTCCCCGCGGGAGAGGGGAGCGCCCAACGCCTTCGCAACACATGCGAGCAACGCCTCGACGTCTGCCGCTGTATGCGATTCGTCAAACGTCGCACCCACCGCACTCCATTCCGCGTAGTGGCGAAGATTCATTTTCGCTTCGCGCGCGGTTGCAACGATGGCGGTTGCCGCGTCGTGCTTAAACGTCACGGTGTCGAAGAATTGCTGCGCGGCAACCTCAATGCCGAGCGATTTCAAGCCGTTCGCGAATCGCGTTGCGCGCGCGTGCACGCGCTCGGCGATCGCGCGCAAGCCTTTCGGCCCGTGATACACGGCATACATAGACGCCATGACTGCGAGCAACACCTGCGCGGTGCAAATGTTTGAGGTCGCTTTCTCACGGCGAATATGTTGTTCGCGCGTTTGTAGCGTCAAACGATAGGCAGGCTTGCCCGAGGAGTCGATGGTGACCCCCACCAAACGACCCGGCAAATTGCGCTTGTATGCATCGCGCGTGGCCATGAACGCGGCGTGTGGGCCGCCATAGCCCATTGGCACACCAAATCGCTGCGACGAACCGACGACGATGTCCGCGCCCCATTCGCCGGGCGCTTTGAGCAACACGAGCGCGAGCGGATCAGCCGCGCAAATGAAGAGCGCGCCCTTCGCGTGCGCCGCGTCAGCCACCGACCCCATGTCGTGAATCTGCCCGCTCGTGGAGGGATACTGCGCGAGCACCGCGAAGTATTCGTTCTCCTCCATCAATTTCGGCGCGAAGCCCACTTTCACAACGATCCCCATCGGCTCGGCGCGTTGCTTCACCACTTCGATCGTTTGCGGATGGCAATCGCCCGCCACGATGATCACGTTGCTTTGCGATTTCGCTTGACGCTGCGCGAGCGTCATCGCTTCTGCTGCGGCCGTACCCTCATCAAGCAACGATGAGTTCGCGATATCCATTCCGGTCAAATCGCAGATCATCGTTTGGTAATTGATGAGTGCTTCGAGACGGCCCTGCGAAATCTCAGGCTGATACGGCGTGTACGCGGTGTACCAAGCCGGGTTCTCAAGAATGTTTCTGAGGATCACGCCGGGCGTGACGGTGCCGACATAGCCTTGTCCGATGAAGCTCTTGAAAATCTGATTCTTGTTCGCGATGGCGCGCAACTCAGCAAGCGCTTCGACTTCGTCTTGCGCGGGTGGGAGCGAAAGTTTGCTAGCAGAAAGAATCGTTTCCGGAACGACCTTCTTCAGCAAATCTTCGGTGGACGTGGCACCGACCACGGCGAGCATTTCCATTTGCTCTTCACGATTGGGGCCAATGTGGCGTTCAAGAAAATCAGACATAAGTACCTCAATAAATCCATTTATCGAGCGAACTGCTTTGTCGCATGCTCGCTCGCTTCTCGTCTACCCTAAGGTATGGCCTCGGCGCTCGCTGCGCGGCTCCGCGCATTTCATCTCGATAAATCGATTTCTTGAGGCACTTAACGGCGTGAGAAAAATTAGCCAATCAACTTTTTGTAAGCCGCCTCATCCATGAGCGCATCGAATTGCGCTCTGTCGGAAATTTTGATTTTGAAAAACCAACCAGCGTTTTCAGGATCTGAGTTCACGAGCGAGGGGTCGTCAACGATCGCTTGATTCACTTCGAGCACGTCGCCATCGACCGGCGCTTTGGCTTCCGCCGCTGCTTTGACCGATTCGATGATCGCCGCGTCATCGCCTTGCTTGAGCGACTTGCCTACCTTCGGCTGCTCAACGTAGACGAGGTCGCCCAGTTTGTCTTGCGCGAAGTGCGTGATGCCAACGGTGCCGACGTCGCCGTCGAGTTTGATGTATTCGTGGTCTTCGGTGTAGCGAGTGGTCATGGAGTTCTTTCTAGTGAGCGGTGAAGAGGGAGAAGCGAGCAGTTGCGGCGACGTGGCAGAGACTGCTCACCTCTTATAGCGATGCGGCGCGAAAGGCATATTAGCCACAGCAACGGGCGCCCCATTACCACGGAGCAAGGCGTTAATTTTTGTTCCGGTTGACGCGTAATCTGTATCGACGTAGCCCATAACGATTGGCGCGTTGACGCTAGGAGCGAACCCGCCGCTGGTGACGATGCCGATTTTTTGGCCTTGCTCGTTTTGCAGCTCGACGCCTTCGCGAATCGGCGCGCGACCGTCTGGCTTGATGCCGACACGCTTGCGTTTCACGCGTGTCGGATCATCCAGCTGGCCCAGGATCACGTCTGCGCCCGGAAAGCCTCCGGCACGTGCGCCACCGGTACGTCGCACTTTTTGAATGGCCCACGTGAGCGCCGCTTCAACAGGCGTAGTCGTCGTGTCGAGATCGTGACCATAGAGGCACAAGCCTGCTTCGAGGCGCAGCGAATCACGCGCGCCCAACCCAATCGCCTGGACGTTCGGTGCAGCCAACAGCGCCTTTGCTAGCGCCTCGCACTGCGCGTTCGGCACGCTAATTTCGAAACCGTCTTCGCCGGTGTAGCCGGAGCGTGTGACGAGGCAATCAATGCCCGAGAGCTGCACCCGAGCGCCTTGCATAAAGCTCTGCGGAATGCTCGCGACATCCTTTGCAATGGAGGCGAGCGCCGCTTCTGCGCCGGGACCTTGAAGCGCGAGGAGCGCCAAATCGTCACGAACGCGAATGTCGCAGCGCGAACCAATCTTTGCCTTTAGATGCGCAATGTCTTGCGCCTTGCACGCGGCGTTCACCACGAGATGCAAGTAGCTCCCCGTGTTGAAAATCATCAAATCGTCGAGGATGCCGCCTTGCTCGTTGGTGAACAACGCGTAGCGTTGTTTGCCTGCGGGCAGGCCGATCACATCCACCGGAACGAGTGTTTCCAGAGCGGCCGCCGCTTCTGCGCCATGAAGCTCCACCTGCCCCATGTGTGACACATCGAAAAGCCCCGCATGAGCGCGCGTGTGAAGATGCTCCTTCAACACGCCGAGCGGATATTGAACCGGCATTTCGTAGCCAGCAAACGGCACCATGCGAGCACCAAGGCTTACATGCAAATCGAATAACGGGGTGCGAGATAAATTCTCGGCAGAATCAGTCATCGGGACGCTCCAGCCATGGGTGGCTTTAAGGATTCAAACGTCCCGGATCTGTCCTTTGTACCTGAGAGATTCACCGCGAATGTGCGGCTTGCCCCTTCGGCGGAGGCTCTCGCAACGGATCGTTGCTGCCTCGCTCTCCAGATGAGTGTTACATGGTCAGTATGGGAACCTGAGCGATCTTCCGGGGATTACGCCTACGGTAGCGCGGCAAACCGCGCTTCTCCTGACAACCTAAATTTTAACTGAGCAACGTATGACTTTGAACCACAAGGACGTTTCGACGCAATTTGCCTAGAAGCCCAAACGTAGGCAAGCCGGAGTCGGCTGGCGAGAGGGATGGAGTGCAAGGTGGAGCGCCGCGAGGGGTACGCCCGTTGCCGCTCGCGAGATCGATGCAGCGCGCGGCGGCGGTTCGCGACGTGTGCTTTTGTACACGAGCGAGCCGCCAACAAAGCGATGCGCGATCGCAGCAGCGGCAACTAGCCTTCGGCCTTCCAGTTGCCCATGAAGTTCGACATCGCCACCTCCGCCGTCTTATGCCACTCATTAATTTCGGCGCGGTATTTCCGCCACGGCGCATAAATCTTGGCAAACGCAGGATTCGCCTTCGACTCGGCATCGTAGATTTGCAACGCGTTGCGATAAGCGGCGATCATCAGGCTATTGGGGAAGAGTTGCAATCGCGTTCCGCTGCCCACCATTTGCTTGAACGCGGCCGGATTGCGCGAATCGTACGCGGCCATCATCCACTGATTGACCGATTCCGTGGCAACTTTCACGGCCTCCTTGTACACCTGTGGTAGCCCGTCAAAGGCGGCTCTGTTGACGTACAAGCTGAGTGCGGCGGAAGGCTCCCACCACGCCGGGTAAAAGTAAAAACGAGCAACCTCGGGCAAGCCGAGCTTGTTGTCGTCGTACGGGCCAACCCACTCCGCTGCGTCGATTTTTTTATCCTTGATGGCCTTCACGATTTCGCCGCCAGGCAAGCCGACAGGCTCCGCGCCTAGACGTTTCCAAATTTCGCCGCCGAATCCGGGAATGCGAATCCTTAAACCCTTCACGTCTTCGAGCGAACGGATTTCCTTGTTGTACCAGCCGCCCATTTGTGCGCCGGTATTGCCCATCGGAAAGTTCACCATGTTGTACTGCGCGAAGAGCTCGCGCAGAAGCTCCATCCCACCGCCCTGATAGACCCACGCGTTGTGTTGCCGTTGAGTCATGCCGAAGGGCAGCGTGGTATCAAACGCGAGCGCCTTGTTCACGTTCAAAAAGTAATACCCAGCGGTGTGGGCCATTTGCAGCGTGCCCTTTTGCACCGCCTCAAAATTGCCGAGTGCGGGCGCGAATTCGCCTGGTGCGCCGACGGTAATTTTGAATCGTCCCTCGGTGAGTTGCGAAACGATGCGTGCGAACTCGTCTGCGCCGCCATAAATGGTGTCAAGTGCTTTCGGAAAGCTTGAACCGAGCCGCCAGTTGAGCGTGGGCGCGGTTTGTGCGGCGGCAGTGATCGAAGCGGCAGCGGCGGCAAGACCCGCACTTCCCGCGATAAACGAGCGACGTTCCATATCTCCTCCAGTGTTGCGCCTTTTCTAGATGAGCGCTTAATTAATACGCAAGATTGCGTTGCCCGATTTTGCATCAGTTTCAAGCGCTACGCTCCAAGACTGTGCAATTCGTAGAATCGCGAATCTACACTGTGCCTCCACGCCAACACCCGAAGGAATACCCCGATGAGCAATATGATGTACCGCGCGAGCGTTAGCGCTTTTGACCGCCACCTCGCAAGCATGCAGGGGTATCTCGCGAAGGGCGCAAGCTACGCAGTGGATAAGAAACTCGATGACGCTGTGATCACGCAAATGCGGATTTACCCTGACATGTTTCCGCTCGCGCGACAGATCATGATTGCCTGCGATTTTGCGAAGGGTGCCTCAGCGCGCCTGGCAGGCGTTGAAATTCCTAAGTACGAAGACACCGAGAAGAGTTTTGCGGAGCTTCAGGCGCGAGCCCAGAAAACTCGTGACTTTTTGGCGACGCTAAAGCCCGAGCAATTTGACGGTAGCGAGGGTAAGAAAATTACCCTGACCATCGGCGGTAACCCCGTAGAACTCATCGGCGAGCCCTACCTGTTTAACTTCGCGATGCCGAATTTTTACTTCCACTCAACCACTGCCTACAACCTGCTTCGTCATGCGGGTGTACCCGTGGGCAAAGGCGACTTCGTCAGCCGAAACTAGCCGCCTCGCGTTTCCTCGAAACGCTTGAGACATTCACAAGCCACCCAAAAACAATCCAAGGAGACATCCCATGACTTTGGCGCGCCGCTTTTTTGCCGCAGCACTCACACTCGCCGCTACCTGCGCGTTCGCACAGTCCCCAACGGGGCTATGGAAAACGATCGATGACAAAACCGGTAAAGAGCGAGCCCTCGTTCGCATTAGCGAAACCGGTGGCGTGTTCACCGCAAAAATCGAGAAACTGCTAGCGGCCGATGCAAAACCTGATGCCAAGTGCGATCAATGCACCGACTCGCGCAAAGATCAGCCCGTCGTTGGCATGACGATCATGCGCAATGTGAAGAAAAACGAAGCGATATTCGACGGCGGTGACATTCTCGATGCCAACACCGGCAAGATTTACCGTGTGAAACTTACGCTCAGCGGAGACGGCAAAGCGCTCGATGTTCGCGGCTACGTTGGCAACCCAATGTTCGGCCGCACTCAGAAATGGCAGCGTGTTGAATAGTCAGATTAAATCAGGGCAAGCGATGCATATTGACAAAAATCGATACTCCAGCTTTACGCGCGCTCGCCCCTTTTAGCGTTGGATTCGCTCATTCAAGCTATTCGCCGGATGCTTAGTCGGGATAGCAACACCGAGAAAGCGTCCGTGGGCGCACCGCAGACGGGTCAAAGTGAGCTGGCGCCTCGCAGCGAATCCGCCCCAGCGCTGGTGGTTCGTGAAATCCAATCGGGCGACATTGCCGCTGAACTTTTTCGTCGAAAGTTCGGTCAGGAAATCCCCGATTTTCCGAAGCACTTCGTTGCGATGGTGGGCGAGCGTTGCGCGGGCTACGTTCACTACACACCGTGGCAAGGCGATTACTTGTGCGGCGGTTTGTGTATTGATGATCGTGTCTATCGTTCACTCGGGAGCGAGCAGCGTGCGTGGATTCGAGCGCGAGGTGGCATTGCGGAAATCATGATGCGGGCCGCGCACCAAGCGCTCAGCGATGCTCCCGCGATCTGGGGCTACATCGGTGACAAGCAGGCGGAGGTCGTCGACCGGCGCGTGGGGTTTGTGCCCGCCGCAGAGCCGTATCTATTCGCGATCTGGCAAAAGCAGTTGAGCGATGACGCGAAAGCGGCGCGCATTGCTGAGGCAATCAAAATCGGGCCGTTCTAGTGTCCGTGCTTTGCCGGCGCTGTCTCGGTCTCCTTTCGTCTCAAACCACGAGTGCCTTGACTACGAAAGCGAGCCCAAGAGAATTTTCTTCAAACCAGCGCTGCTTTTCCAATCAGGACCAAACACAAAGCGCGGCAGATACCAGCGATCACTATCGCGATTGATGTAGTCGCTCGCACCGCCGAACGCGGCCATCGTGCCTTCGGCTTCGGCGTAGCGTGGCATGTAGTGTGAGCGCATGTAATCAGAGGCCTGCGTCCATGGATACGCGAAAAGTTGCGGACGTCGCCCCGCTTTCGATTCAATAAAGTTCGCTGCCGCCCGCAGATGTGTGTCGCATTCGGCAAAGGTATTGATCGCGAAAAAATCGCCCGTCGTCTGCTCGCGCTGGGCGACGGGTGAAACGCTCGGATGGTTGTGATCCCAGCCATGGCTTTCGATGCTTAGTAGGGCAGACTTGTCCGCCGCACGCCACCAGCGATCGTTGAGCGCGCGCTGGCCCGACATTGCGCCATCGGCAATTTGCAATCGCGCGCTGGGCGACGCGATCACAAAGCTGGTCATCGACGCCTGTGCATTCAGGCCTTCTGAGGTTGCTCGAAATTGCGCGAGCCGCGACGTAAAACTAAGTTGCGGCCCGTGAACGGGATGCGCAATATCAAGCGCGTCGAAATCAGTGCCATCGTCGCAGCTAAGTGCCACCACAGGTGTTGCGAAATCGCTTCGCTCACCGCGTACCCAGCGCGCCACCTCAACGAGTGGCACCACCGAGAATCCGCAAGCCACTATCGTGTGCAAATCTTCGCCAAAAGCGATCAGATCGTTGGTCTCGTACGTGTTACCAAAAAGGTTGTAGCCGTGCCAAGTAAGCACCGGAATTCGCGTTTGTCGCATCGCCCAAATGTTAGTGGATGCCTCTGCCGATTAGCATTACGTTGCAATGACCTTCGACTCGCTCACCTTCGCAGTTTTCTTTGCGATCTTTTTCCCGATTTACCTCTTCATTCGGCCTTGGGGTGCGCGAAAGAGTTGGCTCGTCTTTGGAAGCTGTGTTTTCTACGGGTCGTGGAATCCGTTTTTTCTTTTGTTGCTCGCGTTCACGACCGTATTTGACTGGTGGGCCGGTTTGCGCATCGCGCGCGCATCAAGCGAGGGCGCGCGCAAGCGCTGGATGATCGTCTCGGTGATCGCGAGTTTGTCGATTCTGGGCTATTTCAAATACGCACAGTTCTTTGCCAACACAGCGATCGAGTGGCTCGCAGCAGTCGGGATTGTATTCACGCCCATCGATTTGGGAATCATTCTCCCGCTCGGAATCTCGTTCTACATTTTCGAATCCATTTCATACATCGTTGATGTGTACAAACGGCGAATTGAGCCGACTCGGAATCTGCGCGATTACTCGCTGTTCATGACGTTTTTCCCGCACCTCGTTGCCGGACCGATCATGCGCTTTAGGGATTTCAGCGAGCAAATTGCTTCGCCGCGCGTCGTCACGCGCGAAGCCGTCGCGTTGGGCGCCTACCTGGCTGTCGCGGGTTTGTTTTTAAAGATCGTCGGGGCGGATCACATCTTCGCGCCCGTAGCCAACGTGGTGTTCGCCGCTGATTACAAAGCGGGGTTTGTTGGCGCGTGGGCTGGTGCTTTCGCATTTTCAATGCAAGTATTCTGCGATTTCGCGGGCTACTCGCTCACGGCGCTCGGCGTTGCTCGCATGCTCGGTTTCAGCTTGCCCGCAAACTTTGAATCGCCCTTCGCGAGCGTCGGCATTGCAGAGCTTTGGACTCGCTGGCATATCTCGTTGTCTAACTGGTTGCGCGACTACGTTTTCAATCCATTGGGGCACTACCGAAAGGGGCGTCTGCGCGGCTACTTGAACGTGATGATTACGTTTACGGCTTGCGGCTTTTGGCACGGCGCGGCGTGGCACTTTGTGGCGTGGGGCGCGCTTCATGGCGCAATGCTCGTTGGTGAACGAATCATCAAAGAGTCTGCATTGGGTTCGTGGCGAATCTGGGATACCAAGCCTGCTCGTTGCGCATTGGCGCTGCTGACCTTCGCTTTGTTTTCCGTCGCAGTCGTGTTTTTTCGTGCCATAGATCTCGGCCAAGCGTTCCAGCGCATCGGCGCGATGCTCGGCGCGCGCGCTGCTGACTCGGTCGCGTTTGCTTGGAATGGTGAGGCGAAAATTTTCGCGGTCGGTCTCGTCGTCGGCCTTTTGTGTCAGGCCTACCTAAAGCCGAAGAAGGGCTGGGACTGGTTGCCCGATATTCATTGGTTGGTGCGCGCGATCTTGCTCGCCATCATGCTGCTTCTCATCGTGTTGTCGCCTGGGAAAACGGCGGCTTTCATCTACTTCCAGTTCTAAGCATGAGCACGAAATCAACTTCTCGCTGGGGGCTCTGCTGGATTTTGGCGCTCCTGTTGGTTGTTTCCGGCGTGATCGTCTTTGAACGCCATTGGCGTGCGAAAGCGTACTGGCCAACCGTGATGGACAGCATCGATTTATGGGCGCAAAAACGCGATCGCGTGGTGAGCAACTCTGCGACAACGCAGGTTGCCCTCTTGGGAGCATCTCGTATTCAGTTCGGCGTGTACCCTGATGTGTTTTGTGATGAGGTCAGGCGGCTCGGGGCGAATGTCGAGGTTTCGATGCTTGCGATTAACGGGCACTATCCGCTTGCATCCTTGCGCGATCTCGCTTCTGATGAGCGCTTTACCGGGATTGCACTCGTAGGCGTGGATTCACGCGGACTTCAAAAGCTTCACCGCGAGATGCAGGCGAAGTGGCCGCAGTATTACCGACACGAATGGACGCCGGCAAAGAATCTCCACAGAACACTTTTGACGCAACTGCAACCGCATCTGATTGCGACGCGTCCTGACTTTTCCTGGTCGAATCTGACCGTGAGGCAGCTTGATGGCCACGGTCCGCCGAATCGTGAGTACGTCACTTTTCGCGCTGATCGTTCGGGCGGGACCGATTACGCGAAAAGCGACATCCCTGCAGTGCGTGATGCCCGCGCGCGGGAGCTCGAGGATTACTACGCGCATGTGCCCGCCATTTCTGCGCAGCAGTGGTTAGACGATAACGACGTCGTGATTGAGTGGGTGAAGCAAATTAATTCGCGCGGTGGGCGCGTCGTTTTCTACCGTGAGCCCGTCTCGGGCGTTCATCTTTCGCTCGACGAGGCGCGCTTCCCACGGCACGAATTTTGGGACCGTCTCGCGCGACGCATGCCAGCGACCATGATTGATTTTCGCGACTACGAAGCGCTCAACATCGCAACACCTGACACTTCGCACATCGACGCTAAAGATATCGAACGTCATACCCGCGCGCTGGTTCGTGTTTTGGCGGAGAAGCGCGTGTTTGCGAAGCTACCCTAAGCGCCGCGCTACTTGCCGATACAGAAGCGCGAGAAAATTTCGCCAAGCAAATCATCTGCAGTGAATTCACCCGTGATTTCGCCCAGCGATTCATGAGCAAGCCGTAGCTCTTCGGCGAAAAGTTCGAGAGCGAGGTGATCGAGATGCTGTTTTGCATCATCAATGTGCGCCAACGTTTTCTTGAGCGCAGTGACGTGACGTTCGCGTGCGCTAAAACTGCCGCCTTCCCGATGCTCATACCCGACAGCCTTTGAGATCGCGGCTCGGAGCGAATCGATCCCTTCGTTGGTTTTCGCGGAAAGGCGGATCGTTTCGCCCGCTACGCGGGAAGAAATGCGCGCTGACGAATCGCTTCCGTGAGAGGCGATGGATACGCCTTCGATCGCGGCTGGTCTCTGTGACAAGTCGATCTTGTTACCCACCACGAGGCAGCGCAGAGAGGGTGGCAATTCGCGCAAGAGCGCTTCAATATCGGCGCTTACCTGCGCTGAATTGGTATCCACGAGCAGTAGCGCGAGATCGGCATCAGCAATCGCAGCCCGCGTACGTTCGATGCCAATTTTTTCAACCGGATCGTCGGTATCACGTAGTCCGGCGGTATCGATAAATTCCACGGGTAGGCCGTTCACGCTCACGCGCGCTCGCACCGTGTCGCGCGTCGTGCCCGCAATGGGCGTGACGATTGCGACATCTTCTCCCGCGAGCGCGTTGAGCAAACTCGATTTACCCACGTTGGGCGCGCCAGCAAGCACCACGCGAACACCGTCATGAAGTAGCTGGCCTTGCGCGGCTTGGGCGATGACTTTTTCTAGGGCGGCACGTGTTTCGGCGAGCTGGTCGCGCGCGCGCTCTTGCTCGATGAACTCAACATCTTCTTCGGGAAAATCGAGCGTTGCTTCGACAAACATCCGAAGCCGAATCAGTCGATCCTGCAGCGTTTGAATGTGCTTCGAAAATTCGCCTGTGAGTGATCGCACTGCGGCGCGTGCCGCACTCTCTGTGGCCGCATCAATCACGTCGGCGACGGCTTCGGCCTGTGCGAGATCCAACTTGCTGTTGAGAAACGCACGCTTGGTGAACTCACCGGGCTCGGCGTGGCGGGCGCCGAGCTCAATGGCGCGGCGCACGAGCGCATGTAAGACGAGCGGTGAGCCGTGAGCATGTAGTTCGAGCACGTCTTCGCCAGTGAAAGAGGCGGGCGCTTTGAAGAAGAGGGCGATGCCGTCGTCGATGATTTCAGCGTTCGCATCGCGAAACCCTGTGTGCGCGGCGATGCGGGGTGTGGGCAATTTGCCGCAAATCGCGCGAGCGAAATCTTCGAGCGCACTTCCGGACACTCGCACGATACCGACACCGCCACGACCCGGCGGTGTTGCGATAGCGACGATAGTTTCGGAGTTCATTTCTTAGACGCAGAGTACCGCAGATGTTTACGCTGATTTACGCAGATTCTCGAGTACGTGATACGTGCTTGTCGGCGGACGAAATCATGAATCAACGTCGAATGGCTGCCGAAAAAATCTGCGTTAATCCGCGTGAAATCAGCGTTAATCTGCGTCAAAAAAGCGCGTCCTCATCGAATTACAGGATTCACCGATAACAATGCGAATTAAGTCGCTATTAGCGCGGGATGAGGACGAAGTCTGGGTATCTATCGAAATATCTGAATTTTGATCGTGTCGCCCAATTAAATTGGGCGATCCAGCATGTTGCTGATTAACGTTTCAGCAACGCCTGCGCCGCCGCTTGCTCTTTCTCAAGCATCTTGTTGATCTGCCACTGCTGCGCGATTTGCAGGATGTTCGATACCGTCCAGTAGAGCACCAAGCCCGCTGGGAAGAAGAAGAACATCACGCCGAATGCAACGGGCATGTACATCAGCACTTTTTGCTGAATTGGGTCCATGCCGGGCGCGGGCGGCTGCAATTTCGCTTGAGCGAAGGCGGTCGCCATGTAGATCAGCGGCAGGATGAACCAAGGGTCCGGCGCCGACAAATCTTTGATCCACAACACCCACGGTGCGTGACGCAACTCCACCGCGGCGATCAACACCCAATAGAGCGCGATGAACACCGGAATCTGAATCAGGATCGGCAAGCAGCCGCCCATCGGGTTGATCTTCTCTTTCTTGTAGAGCTCCATCATCGCTTGATTGAGCTTCACGCGATCGCCAGCGTAGCGCTCTTGCAGCTCTTTCATTTTTGGCGCGAAGAGCTTCATCTTGCCCATGCTGCGGCCAGCGGCTGCGTTCAATGGATAGAAAGCAGCTTTGATGAGGATGGTCAACAGAACAATTGCCCAGCCCCAGTTCATCACCAACCCGTGGAACCACGAGAGCAGCCAGAACATCGGTTTCGCGGCGAACGAGAAAATGCCGTAGTCGACGACGATGTCGAGCCCCGGCGCGGCGGCTTTGAGCAGTTCTTGCTCCTGCGGGCCGGCGAACAACGGCATGGTCGCTTTACCCGTTGCGCCAGGCGCAATGGCCGGCACAGCAAACTTCACACCCGCGCGGTAAGCGTCGCCGTCTTGTTTACTTGTGTAGAACTCACGTTTATCGCCCTGCTTTGGCAGCCAAGCGTTCACGAAGTAGTGCTCCACCATCGCTACCCAACCGTCGGTGGCGTCGGCTGGATGTAAATTGGTTTTCTTCTTCTCCAGATCGCTGAAACTAACCTTCTTGTATTTCTCTTTCTCGGTGTAAACAGCGGGGCCGGTAAAGATGCCGATCATGGCATTCGATCCGCCGGTGACCTTGCTGTCGCGATGCAGATGGAAATAGGCGGTTGGCGTGATCGGCGCTGCGCCGCCGTTAGTGATCTCGTGGGTCACATCAACGATGTAGCTGCCGCGCTTAAACGTGTAGACCAGATCGTTTTTGCCGCCGCCCGCGATAGGGGCTGAAAGGCGCACTTCCAGCGTGTCGCTCGTTCCCATCTTGGTATTGGTGGAAACCTTGGTGTACACCGTGTTGTGATTCGGCAGCTCGACGCCTTGCGCGAACAAGCCGGTTTGCGCGACATGAAGGCGATCGCCGCCTTTCATCATCGTGAGATACGGCTTTGACTTATCGGCACCATCGCGATGCTTGGAAAGGGCGACCTCTTCAATCACACCGCCGACGGTGTTGATGCGATAGCTCGCGAGATCGGTCTCAACAGTGAAAACTTCGCCTACTGCGGGCGTTGCCACCGCATTTGCGGGCGCAGCGCCGGATGCTGCGGCAGGCGCAGTGCTCGCGGCACCAGGCACATCGCTCGATCCGTTAGCTTTCGCTGCAGGAGCGGTGCCATTCGCGGCGGGCGCAGCCTTCGTATCCTTCGCGGCGACTTGCGCGGGTGGTGTTGGATTATTTTCTTTCTGCCAGGCCTGGAATAGAAACAGGCCCGACATCGAGAAAATTACAACCAGAAGTAAACGCTGAAAGTCCATGGTGGGCTTTAGTTCATTCAAAAAAATCTACGCGAACACAGGCAGGTGCGCTCGCGTAGAGTTTCTCTAGGTTTTCTTTTCGGGGACCGGATCGAAGCCACCGGCATGCCACGGCTGACATTTGAGCAGCCGTTTCGCGCCTAA
This sequence comes from Betaproteobacteria bacterium, assembly GCA_013298765.1. GTDB lineage: Bacteria > Pseudomonadota > Gammaproteobacteria > Burkholderiales > Casimicrobiaceae > Casimicrobium. The sequence goes on along the minus strand of JAAFJA010000004.1, from coordinate 338,630 downwards.
ATAGCCGCCTTTCGCCGCTCCGTGTGTTTGCACGGCCTCGAGCGCGTATTCAGAGCAGCTGGGAAAAAATCGGCAGCGTTGACCCAGCATCGGTCGGATGCCGTAACGGTAGCCTTTGATGAGCGCGATGAGTGCGCCTTCGCCCACGGCATTGACCGCATGCGAGAGCCCAGGCGCAGTACTAGATTGCGACTTCACAACGCTTGCCCCGATTTATTTTGGGTTAGTGCGAAATTCTTTTTGATATCGATCTCCATCGAATCAACCCATTCGCCCACAATCGCTGAAGTGTCAGCTTTTGAAGCCAGCGCTGAAAGACGCACCACGTAGGCGCGCACCGGCAAACGCCCCGCATGCAACCGAAACTGCTCGCGAATGCGACGTTTGATCGCATTTCGAAGAACAGCGGTTTTGGCGTTGCGTTTACCGATCATCATGCCGAGTTGTGGCCCACGGTAGGTGTTTGCAAGCGAGACGACGGCAGGGTTTCCGCGGTTCGTCGCTTCGGCTTCTGGGCTCTCACCCGAAGTCGTTACCGCGTTTGCCGATTCGCTGAGCGCGCGGTCAAGTCGATAGATCCAAAGAAACTTGCCGCGAAAGGGCCGCGTTTTCAACACGCGAGTGAACGCGTCCGGCGTCAAAAGCCGGGCGTCTCGTGGGAATTTCGCCCCAGTCACCCCGGTTTGCAGCGATCAAGCGCAGTGCGCAGTTCGCGCTTACGCAGAGAGAACTTTGCGACCCTTGGCGCGACGACCGTTAAGGATTTGGCGGCCCGCTTTGGTGCTCATGCGAGCGCGGAAGCCATGGTTGCGCTTACGACGGATAACGGATGGTTGGAATGTACGTTTCATAGTGAACTCTTTTCTTGGAAGAGGGATGCAGTCGAAACGATTGCCGACTGCCACGCCGCTGCCCCAGGAAAATAGGTACGAAACGGCGAAAAAGCCCTCAATTATAGCGTTCGCAACATGCTTTTTGTCCAAATAGACGGAAACACCTAATGGATTAACGCGATTGTTTGGTCAAGAAGCCTAATGCGAGCGCCGTTCCCAGCAGTACGACGCTCTCGCTGAGGAGAACTGTCCGCAACATAGTTATCTCTCGTTAAATCATATTGAATAGGGGCTAAAAGACAGAAAATCGCAAAATCAATACTAAGTTTTTACACGCCTAACCCAGTTATGAAAGGCCAATCATGGATAAAGGCGAATGCTGGTGAGAAAGTGCTGAGATCAACCGCCGACGCCCATGCCCGCGTCCGCGGTCAAAAAACCAGGGAAACGCTGAATAAGTCTGCGTGACGCAGCGCACGGCGGATTGGGATGAGCTGGAAGCCCAAAATTCTGAGGCATAGCGGGGCTATGTTGAAGAGTTTTGGGGTTTCAGATCGCCCAACTCCGACGATGCTTTGCCGTGGATCGGCAAGATTGCCTCCGTCGCGCATGACTTGTTCAGCGTTTCCCTGGCGCATTGGCCCGTCACAAAATCCCTTCTAGTTTCAGTAAAAACTCTTTCTTGTCGAGCCCACCCGCGTATCCGGTGAGCGTTCCATTCGCGCCAATCACGCGATGGCACGGAATGAAGATGCCAATTGGGTTTCGACCATTCGCCGCGCCAATCGCACGCACTGCTTTGGGTTTACCGATGGCCGCCGCTTGCTCGCCGTACGATCGCGTTTGTCCAAACGGAATTTTTGTGAGCGCTTTCCATGCGGCGCGCTGAAACTCCGTGCCCTCGGGGGCGAGCTTCACGTTGAACGATTTGCGTTTGCCCGCGAAATATTCGCCAAGCTCCTGCCGCAGTTGCAAGAACAGAGGTAGTTTCGGCGAATCAATCCAATGGTCAGCGATAGCCGGAACGTACTTCCCGGACACCACGTGCAAATCAGTGATCGCATCGTCTGTCGAAATCGCCAACAACGTGCCTATCGGCGAATCAAAGTGTGTGAAGTGTTTTTTCATATCTCAACTTTCCGCCTCTCCCCTTGGGAGAGGTCAACGCGCAGCGTTGGGTGAGGGAAGCGCGCTCCAAAATCGGGCGACTACTTGTTCGTTTCTAAGCTTCGCCACAAATGCATCACCGCATAACTGCGCCAAGGCCGCCACGCCTCGGCAATTGCATCGGCTTCGCGTTGCCCTTTCGTCGTATTCGGCAGCTGAAGCGCATTGAGTAGCGCCACATCCTGCGGTGGAAATGCGTCGGGCCATGAGAGCGCACGCATCGCGATGTAATGCGCGGTCCACGGCCCAATACCTTTGATCGATTGCAGCGCAACGCTTGCCGCTTCGAGCGACGCGTTCGGTGACAAATCCAGTTCGCTGCTAACAACCTTTTGCGCGATCGCGATGATCGCATTCGCGCGCGCAGACACGATACCGTGTTTCGCGATGTCGTCTTGCGTGAGTTGCGCGACTTTCGATGCCGTTGGGAACGCGTAATTCAAGCCGTCAAACGGTGGTGCGACGTCAAACGCTATCGCCTCGCCATGTGCGGCGACGAATCGTGTCGCCAGCGTGCGCGCTGCCTTCACTGTCACTTGCTGACCGAGCACCGCACGCACGGCCAGTTCAAAGCCATCGAATGCGCCGGGCAAACGCACCCCATTCGCGTTCTTCGCGAGCGTGCCCAACGCGGCGGAAATTTCCACCGGATCCGCATGCAAATCGAACACTCGCTTCACGTGCGCGAGCACGCCCGCGATCACCGGCGCGAACGCGGGCGAAAGCATGATTTCAAGCGAGTTCTTTGTCGGCGCATGCCTCACTTGCAACCAACCCGTGATCGCTGATTCGCCGTCTCGCGCCAAGCGCAGGATGCGTCGGTAACTGCCATCAACCACGGCTTCAACGCTCGGGATCGCGCGCTTCTCAAAGAAAGAAAGCATCCAATCCCAATCGTAAGGCGGACGATACGAAAGATTGAATGTGAAGAACTGCCCGCTGCTGTTCGCGCTTGGCGTCACGTCCGTTTCTTTGCGCAACCGCGTGGGCGCAAATCCGTAGCGTTCCGCAAAAAGCGTATTCATGCGGCGCACGCTAGAAAAGCCGCTTGCGAACGCGACGTTGGCGACGGGCAATGCGGTATCGGTCAACAATCGTTTCGCGAGCAACAAGCGTTGCGTCTGCGCGTATTGCACCGGAGAAACCCCGAACTCCGATTGAAAAATCCGCCGCAGATGCCGATCCGTCACGCCGATGCGATTCGCAATCGTGCTCAGATCGTCATCAAACTTGCCCACGCCTGCGACCGCGTTTTCGATGAGGCGCGCCGCTGTTCGGGCAAGTGTCGTACTCGCCTCGCTCGCCGCAAATCCGGGAGCAAGTTCAGGTCGGCACTTTAGACACGGACGAAACCCCGCAGACTCCGCCGCCGCCGCGCTCGGATGAAACGAACAGTTTTTGAAGAGCGGCAACTTCACCCGACAAATCGGGCGGCAATAAATTTTGGTCGAAGCAACACCGACGAAGAACCGCCCGTCGAAGCGCGCATCGTGCGATTTCATTGCTTGGTAGCAGACTTCCGGCGGAAAGCTGCGAAGCGATTTCGTCTCGCCTGACGTGTTTTCAATTGCAGTGGGCATGTCGGCAGTTTAGCCAGGCGCGTTGCATCGATTCGCCGTTTTCGGACATCAAGTCATCCTCAGGTTTCTGCGAACTCGCGAAACCAGGCGCAGGCGCGGGCGAGTGATGCTGCGCCGCAGCTTAGGGTTTGCACTGCGTTTGAAGCGTTTTTCGATTCATAGATTTCGCCTTCGCACAAAAACAGTCGTTCCAAACAGCCGTTTAGAGTTGTTGAAGACCGGTATGTCCACAACCAAAGGAGGCAGTTGATGTTTTGCATCACACGTATGGCGGCCGCGCATTGCGGCAAGCAGTGGCAGCGAGTTGTTTTGGCGGCGGTTTTCGCCATCGCCGCATCGGTAACGCACGCCGGTTACACGACGACAAAGTATCCGATTGTGCTGATGCACGGCATGTCCGGGTTCGACCGAATCGGCGCGATCGATTATTTCTACGGGATTCCGCAATCGTTGCGCGATGGTGGCGCGCGCGTGTTTGTTGCCGAAGTCTCCGCGTTCAATAGCTCGGAGGAACGCGGTGAGCAGCTCTTGCAGCAAGTGAAAAACGTGATCGCGATTACCGGCGCACAAAAAGTAAATCTGATTGGCCATTCGCATGGCAGCCACACGGTGCGCTACGTTGCCGCTGTGGCGCCGCAGCTCGTCGCGTCGGTCACGGCAGTTGGTGGGCCGAACAAAGGCTCGAAGGTTGCAGATTTTGTGAATGACAATCTGCGCGAAGGCTCTTGGTTGCGCGGCGTGGCGGCAAGCGTTGCCAACGCGCTCGGGCAGGTGATCAGCTTTTTCTCTAGCAAACCGGGCTACGAAGAAAACGCGATTGCAGGGTTGCTTTCGCTCACAAGCGCTGGCTCGGCCGCGTTCAACGCAAAGTTTCCACAGGGCATCCCCACGACCAGTTGCGGCGATGGCGCCAACGTCGTGAACGGCATTCGTTATTACTCGTGGACGGGCGATCGCGTGCTCACCAACATCTTCGATCCGCTCGACGCGCCGCTCGGCATCGTCGCGCCACTGCATGGCTTGTTCGTGCAGAACGATGGGCTGGTCTCGGTGTGTTCGTCGAAGCTGGGCCGCTCGCTCGGCGTCTATAGCCAGAACCACCTCGACGAAGTCAATCAAACGCTCGGGCTTGTCGACATCTTCTCGGTGAACCCGAAAACATTGTTTCGCCAACACGCCAATCGCTTACAAAGCGCTGGGCTTTGATGTTCGATCATGAACATGCCGTAGCGCGCGAAAGCGCCCGCGGCGCACGCGCGGGCGTGCGCTGGCGGACCGCGCTCATTGTGAGTTTGATCGGTGGTCTCACCGCCGTGATTTGGTTCAGCTTGGCGAGTGAGCAGACGAAAAGTAGTCAAACAAACTCTGCGACTTCAGGCTCAGGAAATTTGGGGCTAACTGCAGAAAAAAATAAAACGCAACAAAGACTCTATTCGGGCGCTAGCTCCAGTTGGAATGGGGCGACGGGATCGAATATTGTTTCCGCACCGAAGGCCCTGTTGCAGACCCCCGCGCTGCATCGCGTTGTTGAAGACTTGATCGGTGATGTGCTTGGCAATGGCAGCGTTCGCAACGATCCGCATGGCTTCCGCGCACGGCTCGCGGCGCGAGCGAAAGCGCATTTTCCGCCGGAGCTTGCCGATTCCGCGATTGCGTTTCTCAATCGATACGTGAACTATCTCGAATCGCTCGATGCGCTGAATTTAAGTTCTGCGAAAAACGATCTGGCGTCGCTTCGAAGCTTGTATGAAGCGCGCAGCGCGTTGCGCAAATCGTTTTTCGCACCTGAGGAATACGAAGCGCTCTTCGCGCGCGATGATCGACTTGATCGCTACACCATTGCGCGAATGGAAATCGAAGCGAACACGAAGCTCGACGCGCGAGAGCGCGAACAAGCGCTCGCGGCCGCTGCGAGCGAACTCACACCCGATGGGCGCGCCGAGCGAGCAAGCTGGCAATTGCACCTGACCGCGCTGAATCAAACCGCTTTATTCGACGCCAAACAAACGGGTGACGAAGAACGATTCGCAGCGCGCAAAGCAGAGCATGGCGAAGCCGCCGCACAACGGCTCGCCGAGCTTGATCGCAGCGAACGCGAATGGCAATCACGCCTCGCGCAGTATGAACAAGCAGAGCGCGCAACGCGCGATGGCACGATGACGGATACACAACTTACAGCATTGCAGGATCGCATGTTCAACGCGCAGGAGCAACCACGGTTGGAGGCGGCGTTGGCGTTGAGACGGAAAAGATACTAGGTGCTGTCTCGACATGTGCCAACTTGCCGTTAGCGAGATCTATCAAACTTCGAGGAGAAAAATACTAGACGCTATCGATGCCAAGATTCCGTAGCGTGTCTAGGTAGCGTGGAGCTCTCAAGACAGGCGTTGCAAGTAGCCGAAACTGCTCATCGCTGCGCGCTGCCCGACGAGTATTCTCCAGAGTCCTTTTGTCGACAAACACCCAGTCACCGTATAGTCCTAGAGCGACCATGTGACGATCAGTAATTTCACTTCCGGGTCGTTCATCATAGTCCTGTCGATGTCGCAGTAGCGCCCGTTCAGCGATGAGGCTTGGAAGACCACTGAGTGACGACGGAAATTCCGGATTTAGGCCCGCGCGCTCAAGCAAGTTCATTGAAACTCTTACTTTATGACGATCAACAACTAACTGGCAAAGATCGCATAGCAACATGTCACGAGCTATCGTATCGACATCCACGCCAACTTGCGCCAGAACTACTTTCATGAATTCATAGGTTGAATGCGACGCTTGCATTCCGAACTCGACACCGTCGGCAACGTTTTCCATGAATTCAATAGCGACACTCTGTGGATTTGCGAGCCGTCGATCGCTTTTTGATATGAGTTCGGTAGAAAACTCTTCTCTTCGAGGTGAGAGGTTTTGCGGTATCGATGTACTTGAAGGTCGCGGCAATTCCAAAAATTCGCCGACCGTCATACGCGCAGGCGTCATGCGCGTCGAGTGCACTACGGCAGCGATTTCCATAGGCCTCTGCTGATCCGATCTCACTTTCTCTGAGAATTCTCGAAAATCCCGAATAAAGGAACTCACTAGTTGACTGCCGTTTCCAATTTGGAACACGTTTGTTCGAACCGCGTTTCGAATGTCAATCGCGGCTCTAGTGGGTTCGCTTTGTAGAGCAAGAATTTCTCGTGCAAGGACATCTTTAACTGCCCCCACGATTCCGTGCTCATCGATAGGTGCAACCCAGGCTACGGGGTCAAGCGATCGAATGAACTGCAAACGACTTTTGACCAAATTGTCGTCAGCGTGCTGAAACATCTCTACGAAGTGGTGATCCGCGAAAGTCAGCAAAATCCCCGAATCAGACAACGCGCGCACATAATCTCGAGCACGCTTTCGGAATAGTTCTTCAAGTGAAAAATAGTCGTCCACCAACCCGACTACGTGCGCGGTATCCAGAACGAGATATCGTGGACGAATGAGCATTGAGCATTCAGTGTGTTCCATCTCCAGCAAGCATAATCGCGTCATGAAAACCTACCAAGTCGGCGGCAGCGTGCGCGACAAGCTTTTGGGCTTGCCGTCGATGGATCGCGACTACGTGGTGGTGGGGGGGACGCCGGAGCAAATGACGTCGGCCGGTTTTGTCGCAGTGGGCAAAGATTTTCCGGTGTTTCTGCATCCTGAGACGAGAGAGGAATATGCCCTCGCGCGCACGGAGCGAAAGAGTGGGCGTGGCTACTCCGGATTCACATTCCACACGTCGCCCGAGGTGACGCTGGAAGAGGATTTGCGGCGTCGTGATCTAACGGTGAACGCGATGGCGCTTGCGGTTGATGGCGACGTTGTCGATTCCGCTGCGAACATCATTGATCCGTTCGGCGGCCAGAAAGATTTGCAATCGAAGACGCTGCGCCACGTGAGCGATGCGTTTGCCGAAGATCCGCTACGCGTGCTGCGCCTTGCGCGGTTCGCGGCGCGGTTTCACGAATTTAGTGTGGCGCCGGAAACGATGGCGCTGTGCAAACAACTGGTTGCTGAAGGCGAGATCGCGCATCTCGTTGCTGAGCGCGTATGGCAAGAACTCTCGCGCGGCTTGATGGAGGCGATGCCTTCGCGCATGTTTGATGTGTTGCGCGAATGCGGTGCGCTCGCGGTGCTGGCGCCAGAGATTGATCGACTCTGGGGCGTGCCGCAAAAAGCGAAGTGGCACCCCGAAATTGATACCGGCATTCACGTGATGCAGGCGATTGATTACGCGGCGAATAAGCGCTGGCCGCTTGCGACGCGCTTTGCAGTGCTCACGCATGATTTGGGAAAGGGCACGACGCCTCAGGAGATTCTTCCCGCGCATCACGCGCATGAACTTCGAAGCGTTGAACTCGTGCGCGCGTTGAGCGAGCGTTGGCGTGTGCAGCGTGACGTCGCAGAGCTTGCGCGCGGTGTCGCCGCGGAGCATGGCAATTTGGGGAAGCTTGCCGAGATGAAACCGTCGACGGTGCATGATGTGCTCATGCGTTGCGATGCGATTCGTCGCCCTGAGCGCTTTGAGCAAATGCTGGACGCGTGTGAAGCGGATAAAAGTTCACGCCGCGCGGTGGGTCTGCCTGAGAGCGCAGGTGAGCCGTTCGTTGCGCGCGCCGATGCCATGCAGGCGCTCGCCGCAATGCAATCGGTCGATGCGGGTGCGATTGCGAAACGCTGCGTGACTGACGGCAAGCCCGAGCGCATTCATGAGGCTGTGCGAGAGGCGCGTATTGAGGCGATTCGCGCTGGGCGCTGAGCGTTGTTTGTACGGCTGAGGGCGAGTGATGGATCCTTTGCAAGAGCCACGAATATTCACAGGCTAGAGAGTGCTTTTGCGATACATTGAAAAGCACATCTAATTGCGCTTAGCCCCAATAATTATTGGCTGAAGGCAAAAAGTAGTGTCTTGGTAGGCGCGGGCTTGACCGCGCTGTTCACGCAGCGCTCGCAAACGACGAAAGCGACGTCAAACCGCGATGATGCGCCAGTTAACCGTCGAGCGAGCCAGCAATGTGCGCAAAAAGCTCCGTGTCGCTTCGCGTGAGTTGATCAATGATGGTGAAGTGATTGAGTTCCGGCAGCGTCCACTCATGAACGCCGTGCCAGTGCTCGCCGATCAATGCATTTTGTCGGTGGAATTCGGGAAGCTCCGCGCCGCCAACGGTTGCGGTGAACGGGCAGTCGACGAGGCGCTTTCGATACGCCGGGCTCATCGCAAGCGCTTCTTCATTGGTTAACTTGAGCGCGTCGTTCAAATAGATCGGAACCAGCGGTTCAAGATCGAAAAGCCCGCTGATGGCCGTTGCAGAAACAAACGGCGTTTGCGGCAAACCGTGCGCCGTCCAGTCGATTGACATGCACCACCCGGTGAGATGCCCGCCCGCCGAATGGCCGGCCAGTGCAAGACGATCGCGATTCACGTTCAGCGCTTTCGCGTGCGTCCACACATGCGCAATCGCTGACTCGATTTCACTCGCGATCCCGCGAATCGTGGTTTGTGGGCAGAGCGTGTAGCCCACGATCACCGCCGCATAACCGCGCTCAACAAACGGCTTCGCGATCACGCTCCAATCGTTTTTCCACAGATACTGCCAATAGCCGCCGTGGATGAAGAAGAACGTTGGCCAGCCGTTCGCAGGCGCATCGCCCTTTGGCGTGAATAGATCAAAGAGATTTCGCTCACCTGTACGGTAGGCGACGTTTCGCGCGCCACCCGCGTTCGTGCGAATGGCTTCACTTTCCTGCTGCCAGCGCGGCAAGAGCGTTTCGCGCCAATCCGGCACGGCCAGTCCATTGTTGTAACGACGAGCGAGTTCTTCGAGCGGAAGGTTCGGGATCATGACGTTAGTGAGTGCTGGGGTTCTTCGAAAAAACTGCGAGCAACGACGCACTAATGATCAACGCGCCGCCGATCAACGTAGCGCCCGTGATCGTCGCCGCGCCGCCGAGCCACGAAGAAATTGTCGCCACCAAAATCTCCGAGAGCATTAACACCGACAGCGCGTTTGCAGGTAAGCGGCCCGCACCGTACTGCAACGCAAGATTTCCAATCAGCACGAATACGGCAAACGCGAGGATCACGAGCCACGCGACCGGCGTTGCGTTCAGCACCATCGGATGAGCGGTGAACGAAAGCGCAAAAATCGTCATCGGCGCAATCACAACAGCGCCCAAGAACATACCAAGCGCGCGCGCGTCTTCCGGCGTTGAGTTGTATTTGCGAAGAATCACATTGTTCAACGCGAAGAATGCGCCGCCCGCAACCGCCAACCAATCGGGAATTGAGTGCGGAATAGGCGCGATGAATTGTCCATCGCCCAACACGAGCGACGCGCCTGCAAGCGCGAGCGCGATGCGCACGAGCGCTGCGAGCGTCACCGGTTCATTCAATAGCCAGCGCGCAAGCGGCACCACCCACATTGGCATCAAATAGAAAAGCAATATGCATCGCACCACATCGCCTTGCGCGAGTGCGATGTTGAAGCAGGCATTGGTCCCACCCGCCGCGAGCACTAGCCACCAGAGCGCCTTGTTTTGCCACAGCGCACGCGGCGCGCTTCGGCGCGCAACGATCACTGCGATCGAGCACAACAAAAACACAAAAAACGTCGCCCACAGCGAAGGCATGCCTTGTTTCTCAAGGTACTTGAGCGGAATCCAGGAAAGCCCCCACACGGAGGCATTGATGAGCGCCGCGAGCGCGGCAGCGAGGGGGAGTTGGCGCATCTCGCGATTATCGCCGCCGCGAGTGGCACTCACTTGCGCGTTTCGAACGATGAGGCTAATTCGGGTAGCGGTACCTATCCGAAATCGGTGTCGGGCGTCGTTAGCGAGTCCCCGTCAGATACGGGTGCCCGATCTGGGTTGCTTGCCACCCGTACTTCTGTGCGGCGACGATCAATTTATCCACACGCTTCTGGCTTGCCGGGGTGAAACCCGTCGACGGGCCAGCGTCGTAAATTACAAGCGTTTTGTCTTTCTTGGTTTTGAAAGATTCCATTGGATGCTTGAGAAAGTCTTCGATCTGCTTCAGGGAAAATCGCGTACCGTGCACGTACGCTCGACCGAGCCCATCGATACGCACGTATAAGTGAGATTGGTTCTCAGTGTTATCCTCAAAATCAGACTCAAGAAGCTCCTTGACAGAACTGACCCGCCGTAGAGAGATGTGCAGCGGAAACGCGACTTCGAGCGGGGCGGTGCGGATTACGTAATTCGACATGCCGCAAGTACAGTCGTCGTAGTTCAATGGGACGACAGTCACCCGCTTGCTGATACTAGGATGTTTACGTTGTAGACGCTTCCACTGCTTTGAGTCTAGCGTGAGGGTGCCGTATACATCTATCTCTTCGCGCTGGCTCTCTGAAATCGCTATCAATTCTGCGGGCGTGGTTAGCTGCCATGTTTCGCGATTTACCGGTATGCCCTCGCCAAAGCTTGCGGACGACAGCGCCAGCAAGAGAATCGCTAGAGTGACGCTAACTCTCATAGGCCCTTACGCAGCCCGCATCAATTTCTTATGCGTCTTCGCGAGCGCTTGCAGGTATTCCATTTGATCCGCCAGGATGTGTCGATTGGCGAGGATCAGCTTTTCGCTTTTCACTGGGCGATAAGGCACATAGAGCAAACGCAGCCCGGCTTGTTCGGGCGTGCGGCCCGCTTTTGAAAGATTGCAATCACGACAGGCGGTGACGCAGTTTTCCCAGGTGTCTTTCCCGTGTTGCGAGCGCGGAATGATGTGATCACGCGTAAGTTCAGATTCTGGGAATTCGTCGCCGCAGTATCCGCAGATATGGCGATCGCGTGCGAAGAGCAATCGATTGTCGCGCCCAGGAAGCGCCGAGACGGGGCTCCAGGTGCTGTGTTTGTGTTCGCCTTCGCATGCGATGATCGACGAGACTTCGATCACGCTTCGTTCACCGTTTTTTCGTTGGATACCGCCGCGGAAGGTGAGCACCACCTCGCCGAGCGACCACACCACGTTGCCACGCGCGTATTGGCACACCGCCGTTTCGGGTGTCATCCACCCTTTCGGTTGCCCGCCGGAATCAAGAGCCAAGATCGCTAGCGACATCGGTAAACACCTATTCCCTGGTACGCGAAAATGCGTCTTGGATACGTAACTTACCACGAAATCGCGAAGCGTGTATTTCAGCGAGAAATTGGCGCGTCGTCGGGTTGATCCGCGGTCGGTTCACCCATCACATTTTGCCCTAGCTAAACGCATCGCGAACGGGAGCCAAGCAAGGCTATTCTTTGCGTTTCCAATCGTGAATGAAAACAATGCCATTGACCTTTTCTAACCCTCCCGATGTGCACCCGCCGCTCGGCTTGTACAGTCACACAGTACGCGTACCAGAAGGCGCAGAGCTGTTGTTCATTTCCGGCCAACTGGGGGTACGCGCGGATGGCAGAACGCCCGAATCAATCGGAGAGCAAGCCGATCAAGTCTTCGGCAACATCGTAACCTTACTCCGAGCACATCATTTAGAGACAACTGACATCATCAAGCTCACTACCTTCATGGTGGCGGGGCAAGACGGCGACGCGGTTCGCGCTGCAAGAATTAAGCACCTCGGCTCGCACCGCCCAGCGTCCACCGCCATATTCGTATCTCAACTAGTCGATCCGTCGTGGTTTGTCGAAGTTGAGGCAATCGCGTGCAAAGGCAAATCATCGACTGAGTTAATTTGAGACTCAATCTGGAAGTTGGAAAGATCGACTGCACACGCTCGCGCACTCTTCACACCCAATAAACTACTACCTAGCTACGGCTGGCCTTCTCGCATCTTTCGTTGACCTCGCGCACTCGATGCTTGGCGAGACAATAATCTTTCGACGAATGCGCATCAGGAACAGCTTACCGACCAACGGCAGCGAGGTGAACAGCGCGGGCCATGTTCGGATTGTTTCGACATGGCAGCGTTAAATTGGCTCAGTTAGAAATGCTTGCGCGGCCCGTGGCTAGGTTTCGATGAACTGAGTGCTTTCACGCGACGGGTAGCAAGCTACAAGTCGTACGCCTGCAATTGCAACGTCGCGAGTCGCGAGTACAACGGTGAGCTTTGCATAAGCTCGGCATGCGTGCCTTCGGCGACGACGCGGCCTTCATCGATGACCACGATGCGATCCGCGTTTTGTACCGTAGAAAGGCGATGTGCGATGACGAGTGTTGTGTGTTTGCGCGCGATGTTTTCGAGCGCATCGGTGACGAGCGCTTCGCTTTCTGAATCGAGTGCGCTGGTGGCTTCATCGAGCAAAAGGATCGGTCGATCAGCAAGGATGGCGCGGGCAATGGCGACGCGTTGACGTTGACCGCCAGAGAGCAACACGCCGCGTTCACCGAGCGTGGTGTCAAACCCTTGCGGGAGTTGCTCGGCGAATTCGGTCACGTGCGCGGCGGCGCAGGCGGCGAGCACTTCTTCTTTCGTTGCCTCCAAGCGCCCATAGCGTACGTTTTCAAAGAGCGAATCAGAGAAGATCACCGGGTCTTGCGAGACGAGCGCCATCTTCGAGCGCAGCGTTGTGAGATCGTATTCGCGAAGCGCCCGACCGTTCAGACGAATTTCGCCGCTCTGCGGATCGTAAAAGCGAAGCAGCAGTTGGAAGACGGTACTCTTCCCCGCGCCGCTTGGGCCGACCAGCGCAACGACTTCTCCTTGTTTAACCGAAAAATTGAACGAATCCAACGATTTTGTCTGGGCACGGGTTGGATAAGAAAAGGAAACGTTATTAAATGAAACGGCGTCCTTGCCCTTATCTAATGGGGGAAGAGCGTCTGTGGCTAACGATGCGTTGATTGAGGCGGTGGATGTGTTTTCCGCTGGCGAGCGAATCTCACTCACTGCTGCAAGAAGTTCGCGAATGCGTTCACTCGCGCCCGCCGCTCGCTTCAGTTGGCCAAACACCTCCGCAATTGCACCCACGGCCGTTGCCACGATCACCGCGTAAAACACAAATGCAGAGAGCTGTCCGGCCGTCATGTTGCCCGCGAGCACATCGCGCCCGCCGATCCACAAAATCAACGAGATACCAACGAAAGCAAGCACGATCACAATCGCAGTGAGCATGGCGCTGTTTCGCTCTCGCTCTGCCGCGTTTGAGAAGAGCGCGTTGATGCGTTCAGAAAAGCGCTGCTTCTCAAAATCTTCGCGCGCATACGCCTGCACGGTGCGCACCGCATGAATCGTTTCGTCGCCCCGTGCGAGCGCTTCCGCCAAACGATCTTGCGATGCCTTCGCAAGGCGCTGCACTCGACGCCCCAAAATCACCACGGGCGCGATGATGAGCGGTGTACCGATCAACACAAGCCCGAGCAGTTTGAATGAGGTGATCGCAAGCATCACGAGCGCGCCTAGCATCATCACCAGGTTTCGCAGCGCCCACGAGAACGCAGAGGACACCACACCTTCAAGCACTTGCGTATCGTTCGAAAGGCGAGAGAGCACATCGCCGACGCGCTCTTTCTCGAAGAATGCAGGAGACAGCGTTAGCAGGTGCGAATAAATCTTCTGGCGAATGTCATTGACGACGCGATTGTTGATCCACGCGATGTTGGAAAAACGAATGTAGACACCGACCCCCTGCGCAAGCGCGAGTGCGCACATGACGAGCAAAATCTTGTCGAGCTGCGCCACATTCTGCGCCGCGAACCCTTGATCGATCACCCGCTTCAAGCCTTCGCCAATCGCAAGCACCGCCGCTGCGGCAAGCGCGAGCCCGAACATCGCAAACAACAAACGCTTCCAATACGGCTTCACGAAAGGCCACATGAAGGCGAGGGTGGCGGCTTGTTGGGGTTTTTTAGAGATAGTCATTGAATTAGATTTTCAAGCCCTTAGCGACACAAAGTTCATTGCGCATGGATGGCGACAACCCGGGAAAGCGTCATATGCTTCCGAGACGGGGGGATTGATAGTCGATAGGATCGAGAGGAAACTTATGGGCGATACATGGAATCGCAACAACCTGAGACGCTTGGCCGTCACGGTCGCAACGTTTGTCTCCGCGACGGCGAGTACGATTAGTAGCGGCTCTGTCTCAGAGCAACTGCCGAGCTGTACGGTGTCTGCGAGCCAGCCGAGCGATTTCGCCGGAGCGGATGTGGTGTACTTAAACGTGGATAGCCACGGCAACTTTTACAACACGACTGACCAATTTCTCTTTGTAACGCCGCTTTCGCAATTTAACGTGCCGGTTTGGCGCGCCGAAAGAACCTCAATTCCCCAGGTTGAATACCGCTACTACCAAACATCGGCACTCGAGACCACGGTTTGTGCGAGAGGCAAGAAGATCGCTTTCGTCGAGGATTCCACCTCGAGCTACGGCAGTGCGTTTCCAGGCGTATTACCCAAGCCATACATACTCATTCGTGAATTTGCCACGACAGTTCGCGATGCGAGCGGGACACCTGATCGGCCTGGGAGAACGCTTGAGGCGCATCTTTTGCTCGCAGTCGCTTCGGAAACGAATGCTGTGACTAATGGCGCTGTGGGTGGAAGGTGGGTGCACACTTCAAATTCCTTCCGAGTGCCGCGGGTAGGGAGTGACCTGGTGCCGGTCTACCGCTTTTTTGGCGGTGCACCTGGGCGTCCTCCGACACACTTCTATACCGCCGACCTTGCGGAGATTGCTGCTGGACGTCCAGCGGGCGAACCTAACACGCGCTTTGTAAACGAGGGGGTTGCGTTCTATGCAAAGCGGCGAGATGTTTTGAACCTGGGCTTTGTGACGTGCACTGGAACAGATGTGGTGTTTGTGCGTCGCATGCATTTCGCATCCCCTTCTCCGAGCGAACCTGCGCGCTATCGGTATGTCACCGATACGGCGCTTGTTGAGGCAATGAAAGCGAGAGGCTGGGTTGACCAAGGTACGAGCTTCTGCGCCCTCGCGGACTAAGCTGAGCGTCGGCGAATTGAGGCGTTAGCCCTACAATCTCTCCCCCGCCGCTTCCCGAATCAATGCCTCCCACGGCCTCGCGCTTGTCGCAGCTGTTCGGGAGGCTTTTCGCTTTTCATGCTCGCACCCGCTCCCTTCGCCGTTGGCCTCGACTTTGGCACGACCAACACCGTGGTTGCGACCGCCTCAATAACCGGGGTTGCGTCCGTGCTTCCGTTCAAGCTGCAATCGACCCGCAGCAACCAGGTCTATTCCACGTTCCGCTCAGCGATGTGCTTTTGGGAAGAGGATCACAATGATGTGCTCGATCTTCGTTTTGAAGCTGGGCCTTGGGCGATTGAGCATTTCATCGACGATCCGACCGATTGCCGCTTTTTGCAATCGTTCAAGACCTTCGCTGCGAGCCCGCTGTTTTCCGATACGTTTATTCATGGCCGCAAGTTCACCTTCGAATTGCTGCTTTCTGCATTCTTAGAAAAACTGCGTGCGCACACAGATGGCGAGTTAGCCGAATTTCCGAAACGCTTGGTAGTGGGCCGTCCCGTTGCGTTCGCAGGCACCAACGCAGACGAATTGCTCGCACTTGCCCGCTATGAGCGAGCGCTGCGATCGCTCGGTGTCGAAGAGATCATCTATGTGTACGAACCCGTCGCAGCTGCCTACTTCTATGCACAACGTTTGACGCAGGCGGCGACGGTGCTCGTTGCCGACTTTGGCGGCGGCACGAGCGACTTTTCCATCATCCGATTCGAACCGAGCGCGAGCGGCTTGCGCTCGATCCCGCTCTCTCATTCGGGTGTTGCCGTGGCGGGCGACGTGTTCGACTACCGCATTCTTGAGCACGCGATACTCCCGCAGTTGGGTTACCGCGCGGCTTACAAAAGCATCGATAAGCTGCTCGAAGTGCCGACGCACTATCACCATCGCTTTGCGCAATGGAGCCAGCTCGCGCTGATGAAATCCCCCAAAGTGTTGCGCGAACTGCGCGATTTTTGGCGCTACGCGATTGAGCGTGACGGGCTCGCCAAATTCTTGGCGATCATCGAAAACGATCTGGGTTATCCGCTTTACAAGGCGGTGGCCGACGCCAAGACCGCGCTTTCCCATGCACAGTCGACTGAGTTTTCCTTTGCGGCAACGGGCGGCGAAGGCGCTTTCACGCTGAACGCAAGGATCGAGCGCCGAGAGTTTGAACGCTGGATCGCCGATGATCTGACCGCGATCGAAGGCGCCGTAGAGCAAGCGCTCACTAAAGCGCAACTGACGGCAAATCAGGTTGATCGCGTTTTCCTAACAGGCGGAACCTCGTTCGTTCCGTCGGTTCGGACTCTGTTTGAACGACAGTTTGATCCCGCAAAAATCGAGACGGGCGACCAGCTGGAATCCATTGCTTACGGACTTGCGCTAATCGCCGCGCTGGATGATCCTGGCGTGTGGTCATCTAAAAAATAAATCCGTGAAGTTCCAATATAGTAGGGCAAACGGATTATTTAGTCTCTAGTCAACTATGGTAAATAATAACTGTTAGCCCCAATTAATACGGGCTTAGCGTGGTCTGGCTGTTAGGGCTGTCGTAAGCCTGAGTAAAAAAGTCGGGAACTTTTTGCAATAATTAGCACTCTCATGCGGTGAGTGCTAAATTGGTGAGCAATCAACCACCTGATGCACTTGAGTCGTTCCGGTTGGAGCGGCTCTGGCGGGGACGCGACCGATCGGTGTCGCAACCTCCCGCCCCCTCGTGGGGACAGCGATTTGAGATGCTGATGCGTATCAAGTCGGCACGGCGCGCTGCGACGCACAATGATTCGCTGCAATGCTGATTGGAGATTTGAAGAAATGAACCCGACCGCCACCTTGAATTTTCCCGTTCCATCGTCGTTAGGCACGATTGACCAGTACGTCACCGCGGTCAACAAATACCCGCTGCTCACGGCAGAGCAGGAATTCGAATTGGGGCTGCGCCTCAAATACATGAACGATCTCGAAGCGGCGCGCTCATTGGTGATGTCTCACCTGCGCTTGGTCGTCTCCGTTAGCCGCAACTACATGGGCTATGGCTTACCGCAGAGCGATCTCGTGCAAGAAGGTAACGTCGGCCTGATGAAAGCCGTGAAGCGTTTTGATCCGGAACGGGGCGTGCGCCTTGTGTCCTTCGCGCTGCACTGGATTCGCGCCGAAATTCACGAATACATTTTGAAGAACTGGCGTATGGTCAAGGTCGCAACGACCAAGGCTCAGCGCAAACTGTTCTTCAACTTGCGCGCAATGCGCTCGGGCGAGCACGCGCTCACCCAAGCCGAAGCGAAGCGAATCGCCAAAGAGTTGAACGTGAAGCCGGAGGAAGTGTTCGAAATGAACATGCGCCTCAACGGCCGCGACATTGCAATGGACGGCACGCCTGATGACTCCGAAAGCGAAGCCATCTCGCCGATTGCCTACCTGCGCGCTGATGACAACTCAGATCCTGCGAATGTGATCGAAGCCGAACAGGTTTCGCGCGTGCACAGCGAAGGCTTGAAACGCGCGCTGACCAAACTCGATGAACGCTCGCGCGACATCATCACGCGTCGCTGGCTCGCCGAAGATCAGGAAGAAACGCTGCAAGTGCTTGCCGACAAGTACGGCGTCTCCGCCGAGCGGATTCGTCAAATCGAAGTGAAAGCGATGAAGCAAATGCGCGTGGAGATTGAGGCGTAACGGTCCTAACTCGTGTCGCAATTCGAAACCCGGCCATGCGCCGGGTTTTTTATTGGTCGGTGTCATACGCTACGATCAGTGCAAATTGCTTCACGGAAAAGTTAATCGATGTCCATAGGCCGATTCTTTGCAGTAGCTCTCGTATGTATTGCCGCGAACGGCTGCGCGACATTGGAGCGGGGAATACCGGGTTTGACGCAGTACATGCAGTTTGTTCTTGATGGCGAAGTCATCTGGGAACACGCGGTCGGCGCTGGTTCGGTGAGTTGCGATGTGAATGTTGCCAACAATAATCGCGAACTGGAAATCACCAAATCGTCGTCCGGTCGCTATCGCTGCGCGGGCGTGCCAGCGCCGGCTGAACAGTTGCCTTTCAGTTACGTATCTAGTTTCGAGCGGGTGGTGCCCGGAGGGCTTGCGTATAACGCACCAATGGCCACCCGATTTCAGACGTCGGAGGCATGCTGGGAGTCTCTAGAAAGGCTCGCAGGCAATGAGCGCGTTCTGAAGCGGGAGAACTGCGGACCTAAGCCACGACCGAAAATGGGGCCAGGTGAGCGCACGGCATAGCGTGGCGCACGCGGCGCTAAATTGTGGTCGTGCGATTCGACATCTAAAGGAGGAACTCAAATGGGCAAGGGCTTTGACGGTACTGAAATCTCCAACGATCAAGCGGGCGAGGTGTTGCCGCATTCGCTCGCGCTTGATCGACGAACGATTCTCAAGGGTGGCGCGGGCGCCGTGTTCGCCGCCGCGTTTGGCGGGCTCGTCGGCTGCGCGTCGGGTGCAAAAGTGTCTAACAGCGTTCGGATTGGCTTCAAGCCCATTGCTGCTGCCATTGCAGATACTTTAACTGTTCCTGAGGGCTACACCGCCATACCGTTTGTGCCGTGGGGCGAACCGATTGGCTCGCTCGCAGGCATGCCCGCGTGGAAGCCCGATGCGAGCAACACCGCCGCCGAGCAAGCGCTGCAAATGGGCATGCATCACGATGCAATTCACTATTTCCCGATCGACGGAAGCAAGCGTGGGTTGCTCGTGCAGAACCATGAATACGTGGACGATGGACTGCTCCACACCGACGGCATGCAAAATTGGTCGGCAGAGAAAGTGAAAAAGAGCCAGGCGTCGCACGGTATTTCAGTGATCGAAATCGCGGAGAAAAACGGCAAATGGGACGCCCTGCGCCCATCTCGCTTCGCGCGACGAATCACGGCGACGACGCCCATGAAAATTGGTGGCCCGGGCGCCGGTCACGCAATGATGAAAACCGCCGCTGATCCCAGCGGTACGACAGTGCTCGGAACGATTAACAACTGCGCCGCTGGCATGACGCCTTGGGGTACCTATCTTTCCGGCGAAGAAAATTTTCGCTTCTATTTCGCGGGCGGCGAGAACATCACCGATCCACATGCGAAGCGCTGGGGACTCAATCGCGGCGCGTTCTTCCGTTGGCCTGAATTCGATGAGCGATTCGACGCGATCAAACATCCCAACGAAATGAATCGCTTCGGTTGGGTCGTGGAAGTCGATCCGATGGACCCGGAATCGATGCCGGTGAAACGCACCGCGCTCGGACGCGCGGCGCATGAAGGCGCGTGGGTTGCGATAACGAAAGACAACCGCGCGGTTGTGTATTCCGGCGAAGATTCTCGTTTCGAGTACATCTACAAATTTGTCAGTCGCGACAAGATTCGTGAAGCGGGGAACGGCCTCACCAAAGCGCAGGCCAATCGTGAACTCTTGGATCACGGCACGCTTTATGTTGCACGCTTCGATGCGAACGGACGCGGCACGTGGCTGCCGCTCGTTGCAGGACAGGGTCCGCTCACTGCATCGGCGGGCTTCTCGAATACCGGTGACTGCGTCATCAAAGCGCGTCAGGCGAGTGATTTACTCGGCGGCACAAAGATGGATCGTCCTGAATGGATCGCGATTGATCAAGCGCGCGGCGAGGTCTATTGCACCCTCACCAACAACAGTGCGCGCGGCACCGACGGCAATCCTGGCGTGGACGCGGCGAATCCTCGCGACCGCAACATGATGGGCCACGTCATCAAATGGAAAGAGGAGCGTGACTTTGATGGGCTTACGTTCACGTGGAATCATCTCGTGCTCGCGGGAGACCCAAAAAATGAACGCGTCTCCGCGAAGGGTAATATCAAAGGCGATCTGTTCGCCTGCCCCGATGGCATCACGCTCGACGAGCGCGGCATCCTCTGGATTCAAACCGATGCAGCCGCCGCAGAAATGGGCAAAGGCGAGTTCGCAAACGTGGGCGGCAATCAAATGCTCGCGTGCGATTTAGCGACAGGCGAAATGCGCCGCTTCTTAGTGGGTCCGATGAACTGCGAAGTGACGGGTTGCGCGTTTACGCCTGATGGCAAAACCATGTTTGTCAATATTCAGCACCCTGGTGAAACGCCGAGCGAGCGCAGCGATCCCGCGCAACCCACGCGCTTCTCAAAGTGGCCAGATGGTGCTAGCGCAGGAAGGCCGCGCTCAGCCACCGTGGTCATTCAGAAGAAAGACGGCGGCGTTATCGGAACGTAAGCGGGCTGCCACTCGAAAGTCCATGGGTCAGCCGATTCGCTCGCGCGCTCTGTTTAACTGGAGTGCGTGCGGTTGATTCACTGGCCCAGCCTTCACTAGGGCGCTTGACAGAAACGCGATGCGCAAAAAACTGCCTTGTAAGCGGCGTTCGCCGCAGCGACTCTATTGTGAGGAAGTATTCGTGCTAGCCAAAAGCCTTCTGCGAAAGAAGAGCCAGTAAAGAAGCAGCGTCAAAAATGCGGCGAGGTAGGCGGGCCAGGAAACGAAGAAGGTGAGCATCCCGATGCCCGCACAGTCAGCCGACTGGCACGTCAATCCCATGTAGAGCTCCAACCCCACCGATACTAGATAAATAAGCATTGGAATGGCGAGCAGCACCCCGATTACAGTCCACACAAGGAACCACCGCGGAAGTGCTTCGCGTGCATAGCACTTTTTCCAGCCACGCCCGACGCGATACACCACAAAGAGCCACGGCAATATTGCAGGTAACGCCATCACAAGGATCACTCCCAACACCATCACTCTTGCAGAATCCATAACCCCTCTTAATTAAATCGCGGCCGAATGAGCGCGATGTGATTTCGCGGTTCGCAGCGTGAACTTCACGGAAACAAGCTGTGGAATACGCTTTTGCATGTTTCTGTAAACTTGCCGCGCTTTTGTAGTGAGCGGCTTAGCGCCTGACGACGCAAGGCCGCCCAGCGCAGGTCACTCCGACGCACTCGTAAGCGTTCGGGAAAAAGCGCGGTTCGAGAGCAACTAGTCGAAATGGGCGGTAGCCGCCTCAGTATTCATTCGTTCCCCGCAACGAATTTAGTGAATTCAGTATAGCGAAGCGATGTGAACGTGATGGTTCGCGCGAGTCATTTCGGCGGGGCAAGTGCGTCAAACTGATCGATATGAGCGTCGGTTTGACAGCGAGCGCGGTGCGCCCCCCGGAGAGCGTTACCAAATCCGAACCTGCGTACGCTGCAGCCCGATCAGTGAGGAGTAATCGCCAACAAAAAAGCCCCGCCGATTTCTCGACGAGGCTTGCTAGGCTGTTATTTTTATTGAGTAATTCTTGGTAGGACGTGGCGGGCTCGAACCGCCGACCAACGGATTAAAAGTCCGATTATTCGCTTTTCTGCGAATGACTATGGTGTTTGTATTTTGTGTAAATCATTGAAAACGTTCACTTTATGTTTCGCAGTCATTCGCATTCCTTCGCCACCATCAACTTAAATTCTGGCAACATACTGGCAACGTAGTGTTTTCAAATTCTCGACGCATCGAGGTCAGCTTGCCAAAAAATTCTCTTACTGTCGGACAACAACTCAATCAACTCGAAGCCGGTTCGTTCGTCACCTTACAGAAGATCGAGCCAAGTGGTGCGCTACAAGCGCGCAAGCAAAGTAACGGCGCAATTAACTTCTATTGGCGCTGGAACATTGGAAGCAAAAGCGGACGAGTTGACGTTGGTCTCTACGATCCACTGGCCTCGCCCAAGTCTCGAAACAAAACTGCACGTGGCATTTCCATTGCTGGTGCAATCAGCGCGGCAGAAGAACACGGTAATGTCCATTACGAAAACCGCGACATCGGCGGCTACCCCGGGGTTATCAAGCGCAAACTTGCTGAGGACGAAGCAAAACGCGCCGAAACAGAGGCACAACGTGCAGCGCAAGAGCGCGCGGAAAAGTTCACGTTGGCACGCCTGCTCGAAGACTACGCTAATGAACTGGAGAGGCTGGGTCGCAGTTCGCACCGAGACGTGCGCTCGATTTTTCGACTGCATGTGCTGGAGCGCTGGCCCGAGAAAGCCAGCCTGTCCGCCTTAGAAATCACCACGGACAACGTGACCGACATGGTGCGTGCGGTCATCCAGTTGGGCAAAGGCCGTACTGCCAACAAGCTGCGCAGCTACTTACGCGCGGCCTACCAAACGGCAAAGAAGTCACGCACCAAAGGCAGTATTCCCGAACGCTTCAAAGCCTACGGTGTACGCGACAATCCGGTTGAAGACACTGAGCCCGACGAATCAGCGAACAAGCCCGACAAGAACCCGTTGTTGGTCGAGGAGCTTTGCCGATACTGGCGAATGATTGAGTCGCTGGATGACTTTCGCGGTGCAGTCCTACAGCTTCATTTGCTGACGGGCGGACAGCGCATCGAACAACTGGTCAAACTTAAAACCCGTGACATTGCCCGTGACTATTCGACGTTCACCATCATCGACAGCAAAGGACGACCCGGCAAAGCGCCACGCGAGCACGTCGTACCGCTGACACCTGCCGCTCAGGCTGCGCTTCGTGCCTGCAAGCCCACCGGCGACTATGCGTTGTCTACTAATGGCGGGACTACGCATGTCACGGCGACCACCCTGAGTAAATGGGCGGTCGGCGTTGTGGAGGCAGTGGAAGCCGAGGCCAGAAACGGTGCGACCCTATCGGCGATTGAAACAATCCCCGATTTCCAAGCCAAGCGTATTCGCTCGGGCGTGGAGACGCTGCTGTCTAAGGCTGGTGTAAGTCTAGAGGTGCGCGGGCATCTTCAATCGCACGGCATCTCGGGGGTTCAAAAGCGTCACTACGACGGCAACGACTTCTTGCCCGAGAAGCTAGCGGCCTTAGAAGCTCTGCACCGCACGCTTGAATCGGGTGACTTGAAAAAGTACAAACTGAACTGACACAATCACGCCCACTACCTTCATCTCAATACGATCATCGACTATGGCAGAAGCAGCCCCCAAAGACGACGCACCACAAGAGACAGAAACAACACAAAAGACCGATGTATCAAAGCCGCAAAATGCTAACTGGGAGCATCGGCGAGAACGTGGCTTTGTGAGGCTCTGGCAAGCAGCAATGCTGTCGCTGAACTATGAACCTACAGTCGCAAATCGTGAAGTGCTGGAGGCCAGCAATCCGACTGACTACAACGAGTACCGTCGCCGAAAAGGTGTGCTCGAAATGCAGTACGGGCATCACAAATTTCTGAGCGCAGTCGAACACGAGAAACAAGGCGAAGAGACCAGAAACAAGTACGTGACTTGGGACAACTTCGTGAATTTCACGAAAGAAATGCGCTGGTGCGACGTTGCACAGTACGAGCAAAGTGAGTCGCAATCGTCGTCGTGGGAGCGGCCATCACCCCAGTTGGTTGACGAGGTAGACGACGAGCTACTAGAAGAGACACAAATTATCGTTATGGGATCGTTGCTTGACATGTTGGAACGTGTCTCAAGGGGCGAAGCATTAGTGAGGGATGAATTACCGAGTATCGACGGGCAAGCTGTCGACGCTAAAAAGCCGCGCAGGCTTTTGATAGGCCACGATAAAAGGCTCAATGTCAGCGCGCTCACTGAACTCACGATTGACGCTTTAGAAAACTACGTCGAGCGTGATCGCGGTTTCAAGAAGTCGAATATAGACAGACTGCTCAACACAGCACGCACCGCGTTTGACAGAGCGAAGAGGAATCGCGCTTAAATATCGCGCTGCGACGATTGAGAAAACCATTCTCGCTGTTGAGAAAATCGCCCTAACTGTCACGAAAACAACAGCACCGTTTTAAGAAAAACGAATGCCGCACTATGAAGAGTAGTGCGGCATTTTTCGTAGTGCGTCTGGAACATTCGTAAGCGACGCAGTTCAGTCAATTCCTCAAAGATATTTACAACAGGTTTTGCGCAAGACCGGTTTCAACGTAACTATTTGTGAGGAATGAAATGAATCGTATTCAGAGCAAACGGCTGCTGCGCATTAAAGCAGTGAAGTCAAAAACATCCGAGGGCACGACCGCTATCTATGAAAAGATGGCCTCCGGCAAATTCCCTCGTCCCGTAAAAACCGGCGTGCGCGGTGTCGCATGGGTGGAATCAGAGATCGACGACTACATCGACGGCTTGATCGCCGCTCGTGATGCAGAGGTCAAACAAGGAGCGGTAAATGAATAGCGTCGCTACCCCAATCGTCGTCGCAAAAAAGCGCACTCTGATTTTTCGCGCCAAAGCAGACCCGAAAACCAATAGTGCTAGTCCTACAAGCGCAATTTTGCATATTGTCGAGCCAACACCCGCACCGCTGCACATCGAGTATTGCGGTCGCCACGGCAACGGCAGCTTTCGTTTGCTGATCGCGGACAAGCGGTTCTTGCTGAAGGGCGCGATCTTCACGCTGTCGCAACAAACCGACCATCGCGGCAACGTGCGTTCGCTCAAACTGCTGACGGATATGACGCCCGGCTACCGCGTTTCAAGCACCGATGAGCAGTCATTCGAAGTCGTTGAGCGCACCACTGGCGCACGCATGTTCGTCATTGGACAAGTGATGCCCTTCGTTAAACCATCGGCGGCTTCGGCGCGCGTAGCGGCATAAGGAGCAAAGTATGTCTCAGAACTCAACCATTGAATGGACGTTAAAGACGTGGAATCCTGTCACCGGATGCACGCGCGTCAGCCCCGGCTGCATGAATTGTTATGCAGAAACGCTGGCAGCACGCTGGAAAAAGGCGCACGAAGGTCGCGCCAAGAAAGCACGCGCCAAGCTGGACGCCGCGACTGAAAGAGGAGCGCTGCAATGAGCTGCTCAGAAAATATTGTCCAAACCCGCAAAGCCAGTCGCCACTTCAAAGTCATCCCGATTCGTGCGGCCGTACACGACGATTTTCGACGTCCTTACGCCAACGAATTTGCGTTGACGTTGCAGCCGCAGAAGCTCGGGGAACCATATGCGATTCGTGAGCCGTCGTTGATCTTCGTCAACAGCATGAGCGACTTGTTTCACGCGGATGTGCCGTTTGCCTATATCGACCTCGTGATGGATGTGATTGCGGACACACCGCAGCACACGTATCAAGTGCTGACTAAACGCGCTGAACGCATGGCCGAATACTTTGCATGCCGCGACGTTCCAGACAACGCATGGATTGGCGTATCGGTTGAGGACAAAAAGTACGGTGTGCCGCGTATTGACGTGCTGCGCGCGGTGAACGCCAACGTGCGTTGGCTGTCGATTGAACCGCTACTCGAAGACCTTGGCGAACTCGATCTCCGTGACATTCATTGGGTCGTTGCAGGTGGCGAAAGCGGTCACGGTGCGCGAGCAATGCAACCGGCGTGGGTCAACCGCGTTCTTCACAACTGCCAAGCTCAAAACGTACCGTTTCACTTCAAACAGTGGGGGCAGTGGGGCGCTGATGGCGTCAAGCGTTCAGGCAAATCAGCCAACGGGCGTCTGCTTGACGGTCGTGAATGGAATGAGTGGCCGGTGGGATACACGCCACCAGTCGCGAAATAACCAAGGCATCGCAAATGGTCAACTCGGTCAATGCCGTAAATGCCGGAAACACTGTGAATACGGTGAGTATGGTGAGTACGGCAAGCCGCGTTGATCGGCTGCGAGAAAAACGCGCTCTTCCCCAAGAAGAAGAGAAGAAGGACGGCAAAAACGGCGAAAAAACGGTGAGAGATTTCACCGAGTGGAAGCAGTGGAAGCGTTTCTTTCTTAACTATTGACCACTAAAGATAGCTATTGCGATTGAACAGTAATTGCGATTCGCAGAATCGCTTCCACTGCTTCCACGCAAGAAAAGTCTCCACGGTCACAGTAACGGCGGAAAACACCAGCGGCTCTTCTCTTCTTTTTTGGGAAAACGACCCGTTGCCAATAGCCCAGCGAATACCGCATCGGTACGGACACAGCAGATGAGCCGTGTGTCTGCCCTGAGCGACCTCAAGCATTTGAACCATTTGAAACGTTCACGCGATTGAACGAATTACCAATTACAGGAACCCCTATGAAAAAGTCCACACCACGCAGCACGAACAAAAGTGCAAGCAATACGAAGAAAAACCGCAACGTCGATCACGCTCATGAACCTGCAAAGGCTCGTGAATTCACGAAGAACGTTAAAACCGAAGAAAGCAAAGATCAGAAAGAACACCCCCATCGCCGTGACACTCGCACATCTTCACTTTCCACCGCGTTGTCGTCATCATCCCCATTGACCACAAAAGCCGCAAAGAAAACGAAACCAAAGCAAAAGCCCGAAGCACCGCCCGAGATTGATCGGGGCGCGATGCGCCACTTCAAGCGTTTCTTTCATGGCGAGCAGGCAGCACAGTTTCAGACATTCTCATCCAAGAGAGGAAATAGCGATGGCGAGACCACGGTAAGCGTCTGGAACACCGAGATGGCAGCAAAGCTGGTCAAAGCCAATCTACATGGATTGAACGTCTCTCTGGCGATCAACCGTATTGACGGCAGCCGTCGCTGTAAAGAGGCAGTGAATGCAGTTCACGCCGTATGGGTCGACATTGACGAGCCGACCAAGAAAATGTCGCGCGACGATTTGTTCGCCACACTGCTTTCGCTGCGCGTCCAGCCGCACTTGATCGTTGAATCGTCGCCGGGTCGGTTTCATGCGTACTGGCGCACCGACGACTGCACGGTCGCGCAGTTTCGTGCTGTCCAGAAGGCGCTGGCGGCGCGTCTGGGCGGTGATCCCAACATTTGCGATCTGGCGCGTGCAATGCGTGTTCCCGGCTCGTTGAACCACAAGTACACGCCACCGTATTTGGTTAACGTCGTACACGTTGACGAAGACGCGCAGCCGGTAACCATCGCCGCGTTGACAAAGCGTCTGAAACTCGAACTTGATGTTGAGTCAAGCGACACGAAGCCCGCTAACAACAAGGCCAACTCGTCCCAAAGCGAAACCGCTGGTGACCATGACCGTATCGCGCAAAAGCGCTCGTCGGCAAGCGAACAGCCTAAAGCCGATTCGTCACCCACTCGTCGCGATGTAAAAGCCGCGCTCAAGCGTATCTCGTCCGATGACTACCGTGAATGGTTTCGCGTGGGCGCGGCGCTGCACAGTTGGAATTTGGGTGAGCATGGTTTCGTGCTGTGGGATCGCTGGTCAAAAACCACTGCGCGCAATAACTACGATGAGGCGTCGCAACGCCGTGTTTGGGACGGTTTTAAGGATCTCGTGGGTGGCGTGAATATCGCCACCGTGTTCTTCATGGCCAAGCAATCAAGCGATACGAAAAACGCAGCCACCGCCTCTGAGCCCAGTGAATCCTCGCTTGCCGAGCAGTTTGCAGTGACCCACAGTGGCGAGCTTCGCTATAACCCGGAGGAACGCACGTGGTATCACTTCAACGGCGT
The DNA here is from genome assembly GCA_013298765.1 of Betaproteobacteria bacterium. Lineage (GTDB taxonomy): Bacteria > Pseudomonadota > Gammaproteobacteria > Burkholderiales > Casimicrobiaceae > Casimicrobium. Next base: position 310,730 of record JAAFJA010000004.1, on the reverse strand, counting down.
GGTGTGGCGTCGTGACGAGCAAGCGCCGCTGATGCGAGTGCGCGAAATGATTGACGGGCTGTATGCCACGACGCCCGATGAGCAGAAGAAAAATCTGGCTCGCTTTCGCACTCGCGCCCAATATGCCGCAATCGCTCAACATGCGCAATTGTTCCCCGTGATGTTGGTGTCCGACCGGGATTTCGATCTGGCTCCCAATCTGCTCGCGGTCAAGAACGGCGTGATTGATCTGGATACGGGTGTATTCCGTGCCGCGCAGCCCGCCGACTGGTTGCGCCGTCAGATGAATGCCGAATTTGATGCTGCGGCGAAATGTCCGATGTGGATCGCCTTTCTCAAGTCGATCACCCAAGACGATCTGCCGTTTGCCCGGTACCTCCAGCGCAGCATCGGCTACACGCTGTATGGTCATGCGCGGGAGCAGGTCTTCTTTGTGCCCTACGGTACGGGAGCGAATGGCAAAGGCACGTTTATGCGGGTGACGAAGGATATTGCGGGTGATTACGGCATTTCCGTCAAACCCTCGTTGTTGACTAATGCCTACGGCGACAACCCCAACGCGCCTTCACCTGCGATCGCGCGTCTGCACGGAGCGCGTCACGTTATTTGTACCGAAACCAAAGAGGATCGCGGTTTGGACAAGGCATTTGTGAAGCAATTCGCGGGGGGTGATGAGTTGGTGGGGCGAGCTACCTATGGCGAGGAGTTCTCGTTTAAGCCAGAAGGCAAGCTGTGGCTCTCGACCAACCAGTTGATGGAGATTGACGCCAACGACGAACCCATGTGGCGTCGGCTTCGTCTGTTGCCGTTTGCTGCGAGCTTCTTGAAACAAAACGATGACAAGCAGCTTGAGGAGAAATTACTCAAGGAGCGTTCTGGTGTTTTGAACTGGATGCTCAAGGGGGCGCGGCTGTATGCCAGCGAAGGGTTGGGTGGCTGTCCGGCGGTTGAGCGTGCGGAAGCCACCCATCGTTTGCGCATGGATTCGGTGGCGGCTTGGCTCAAAGCATGTTGCGAAGAAGCGCCTACCGATGAGGATGGTTTGGTCGATGCCACGGTAACGCACAGGTACACCACTCAGGCGGGTATCGCACACGAGAGCTACAAGACTTACTGCGATGGGCACTTGCGCGCGGCACTGTCGGCGGCGAAATTCAGGGCGCAACTCGTCGCAAAGCGCTTTGTGGCGACGCGCCGTAGCAAGCACAATTTGTTTGTAGGTTTTCGTTTGCGTGAGAGTATGGCGTAAGCGCACGGCATGATTACAAGGCGGGTATTACCCGCCTTTTTTATGTGTGTTCAAAGATGATGTTCGCACCGATTGCACACTAATTTTGATGGTGTGTACAACAGCATCGGAATCGAGCCATTTATGCAGAACGCAACCAACACCGCCGCACTTCGCGGTAACAACGCCAACGAACTCACGGTTACCGCTAAACGCAAAGAGTTACCGCGAGTAACAGAAAAACCGCAGCCCACGCAGGCGTCTCAAGCGCGCAATTGGAGAACCAGTACGGCCAGCAAAGTGCTGCGTGTTCCCAATGAATTACTGCCCCGCGTTCGCCAACTCGTGGCAGAGTACCGCGCGGCGAAGTGCCTTGATCCTGATCGCTGGGATTGATCGCATCGCAAAGACAATACACTAACCCGATGCAGAGAGTGTTTGACGCAACAGCTCACCTAGAACGCAGCGGCGCGATGCCACAAGTACGTGCGCTCGAAGAGGAGTGCGTTTTACAGGTTTTGCATGCAGACACAATTGCAGCGGCAACGGAGAGATACCTGAAGTACATGCCGCTGATTAACCCGTGGCGATTTATCTTTGCCGTACCGAAAGGGATTTCGCTGAATGGCCTAATCAATCGAAAATTTTCAAAAACAGCAACTTCGATTAGCCTATTTGGTGATTCCGAAGTTTTATTCTTAGACGCACGCACACTCAGCGAAAAGTCGAGCGACGGCGTGAATCTTCTAGCGATTGACTACTCAATCGGGCTCGACACTCAAGCTGCCAGCTATCTTCGTCGCTTGACACAAGGCGAGCGCTCCGACGGTCTCCCTGAAGATGTGGCGGAGGTCATCGCGTTCATTGCGGAAGGCCACATCAATATAGACCCGCTTCCATACGTGCTGGAGAACATCGTTTCTTTAGAAGACCGGAAAACACTGGGCGCGTTTGAGGCAACGTTGGAAGCCTATGCGCACCTTCGCTCAATCGACGCCGGGCTCTTCCAAAGATGCGGCGTCGTCAGATCACGACACTCGGCAGATCGTCACGCCCGCGAAGTCGCCGCCCTTAAACATACATTACTTCATGCTCCAGAGATGAAAGCGGTAGCACGAGAACTGTGTGTTTTTCAACTGACAAAAAAAGCAATTCTTCTAAAGTCAGTGCTGATTCAATGGGAGTCGCCGCAAAAAAGTCTCCACGCAAAAATCGAAAAACTACTGGCTTTCATGCACGTTAAGTTGGGCAAAGTATCTCAACGAGAACTTGTACTCGCGTCGACCTATTTTGAGCAACATCAGAACTTGCTTTTTTTTCGCAAAATACAAACAGGCAAACCGTTTGAAAAACTCATCAAAGAGATCAATGGCATGTCGTGGGATTTAGCTCATCTGCGAGGAATGGAACGGATCGGAACGTTTGAGCCATTTGACTTTGCACGACACACAGTACCCGGATTCTTGACCTTCGATGAAGGACTCGCCGATGTTCTTAGGACAAATTCACTTCGCGTTTTTGCCGTTCGGCAAGACGGCGAGAGGCCATATACCATCCCTGCTTCGCCGAGATTTGGGCATGGCACAGAGGAATTCGACGCGGCGCTTGAAAAGCGCTTCTACTCGGACATCGCCCGTCAAGAGCGTGCGAATAGATCACGATTGACAAATGGGGAGCTAACAGTGCTCATAAGCAGCCTTGAAAGCGAGTTACGCAGTTACTGCTCCTTAACCTAGTCCCCTGAGTGAGTCAGCTGCGGAGAGCGATCAGCCACAGCATTTCGCTGCTAGTCAAGCGTTAAACTCGCACATAGGCTACGTTGCGGCGTAGTGCTGCACAGTATTTTTCGTCTGCGAGGCAAGAGTGGTAAGTCGAACAAGTAATCAAAAAGAATTCGGTTCACTCTTTGAAGAAGACTATCTGATTCGGACACTTGGCCGTATCGCGCACGATCCAGAGGTGGCGCTGACAGAACTCGTCGCAAATGCGTGGGATGCGGGTGCATCGTTTGTCAACATAACGATTCCCGGAGCAAAAGGATTACCGCTAGTCGTCGAAGATGACGGACACGGCATGAGTTCGACGCAGTTTAAGGCTCGCTGGATGAAGCTCTCGTATGACCGAGCTAAACATCAAGGTCAAAGCGTTGAATTCCCGGCAGAGCGTAAAGACTGGAAGCGAAAAGCATATGGCCGATTCGGTGTCGGAAGGCATGGGATGCTTTGCTTTGCAGATCGCTACACCGTCGATACCTGCCGCGATGATAAAGGCTATCGTTTTGTTGTGAGCACCCACAGTTCGAGAACGCCGTTTAAAATTGAAGCCGAATTAAACCCGGACAAGATCGTTAAGCACGGCACTAAACTTTCGGTAGTTGTTGATCGACATCTTCCCGACGCATCTAAAGTCGGTGCGATTTTGGCGGCGAGGTTTATTCACGATCCGCGATTCTCTGTTCGCGTAAACGGGCACTCGATTGCATTAGCCGAATTGCCCGGGTTGATTGAACAAGAAACTCTCTACATTTCGCCAGGGCTAACGGTGGAAGCATTTGTACTGGATTCGAGTAAGTCAGCTCCTTCAACCCTGTACCAAGGTGTAGCTTTTTGGATTAACCGAAGGCTTGTTGGCTTACCAAGTTGGTTTGTTGGTGGAGCTACATTGATTGATCGGCGCAGTAGGCTCGCTAAACGCTACGCGATAGTCGTTCAGGGCGGCGACGAATGGATCAAAGAGTTAGAGCCCGATTGGTCTCGCTTCCGCCAATCTGCCGAATCGGGTGCGCTGTTTGAAGGGGTCGCGAAATACACAGATGATGTCCTTAGTCGTATCTCAGAATCGTTCGTCGAAGAAAATTCAGAGGATGCGCTGATGCGCAATCGGGAGCAACTGCGCGAACTTACACCGCTTGGAAGAATTGAAGTCGCATCCTTTGCACAGGAGGTTGTCAGCCGAAATCCGACCATAAATACTGAATCGCTCTCAGTCGCTGTGCAGGCAGTAATCAACCTTGAGAGATCGAGAAGTGGGGTTTCGTTACTGAACAGGCTAACAAAACTCGACGACACCGATATTGAAGGTCTCGATAGGCTACTTAGCCAGTGGTCGATTCGTGACGCATTGACGGTGCTCGATGAAATCGACAAACGGCTCGCTGTCATTGCCGCGATCGAAAAACTTTGTGGAGAATCAACGACCGATGAGTTGCACACATTGCATCCGCTTGTGACACAAGCCAGATGGCTTTTTGGCCCTGAATTCGATAGTCACGAATACGCATCAAACGTTTCTCTGCGTACAGCAGCCCAAAAGATTTTCAACAAGAGAGTATCTGGTGATGCGTTTCGCAATAGTGCGCAGCGTCCTGACATTATTGTGCTGTCCGATGCAACGTGCTCAATAGTTGCAACCGAGGAAGTTGATAGCCACGATCAAAGTCTCATTCGAATACAGAACGCACTGATAATCGAACTAAAAAAAGGAGCCTCCGCAATCGGACGGGAAGAAATGACTCAAGCCGATGGTTACGCTCAAGATTTCTTGAATAGCGGAGCCCTTGACGGCACACCTATGTTCCGAGTTTTTGTTGTCGGCCACGAGATCGCAGCGAGAACGAGCAGAGAGAAAGAGATCAAAGAAGAAGGCGTTACTCGCGCTCGAATTCTTGCGACGACTTATGGGCAACTAACTAGGCATGCGAACGCAAGACTTTTTAAGCTCCGGGAAAAACTTCCTACGCGCTACGAGACGGCAACCGGTGCGAGCCTAGTAGCGCGTGTGATGAACAGAGAGAGTCAAAGTTCAATACCTGAAACATCTACCAGCTAGCCGTCCGAAGCCAAATCGTTTGGGGATTGAGTCGTCACTCGCGTCCGACGTATGCGGGGCGACGGTGAGGAAGCTGCTTTATTTCGGATACGGCCTCACAACAAACTCGGCAGCTTCCTTCGATTGACTACGCGCGTGTACCGAGCAACTGTTGCATCGCTCTTGTGACCTGTCTGTTCTTTGATTTGAAATGCTTGAAATCCGCTTATCGTCGCTTGCGTCACGAACCCGCTGCGAAGTCCGTGAGCGCTGTAACGGTGACTTTCGTCGTCGAACAAGTCGATGCGGTTCGCACTGGCTTTCACCACAATCGACACACCTTTTGCAGAAAGCGGTTTCGTTGAAATCTGATCGTGGCGATTTACCGCGCGAAATACAAACTCATCCGGTTCAGTGATATTGGCTACCGCGATCCAATGATCCAGTGCCTTGACCGGACAACGATTTCCAGCGGCGTAGGGAAGGAACACCACGCGACCGTTTTTCTGTTGATCTGTTTTTGAGACAGGTAAGAAAATCTCAACACCGTTAGTGACTTTAGCGATGTCGCGCAATCGAACACTTGCAAGTTCAGACCTGCGGCATGCGCTCGCGAATCCGACAAGTAACAGACAAGTGTCCCGTGCTGCTTTATTTGGCTCCTGCCGCGAAGCCAGTAACAGCATGTGAAGCAAATCTTCTTTGAGAATCGGCGTAGCCGCCTTCTGCCTTCCGCCAACGGTTCGCCGTATGCCCTGCATGGTGCGCTTCACGATCCGACTCTCGACGGGCGTGCGTTCATTGAGTTCGACGTGTGCAGCGTGGATTGCTGTTAAACGCAACTCGATGGTGGCGACCGCGAGTTTTCGGTTCGCGCAATGGGCGAGGTATCGGCAAAGAAATTCCGCTGTCGTCGGGATCGTGCCTCCAAAGTTAGCGAAATCTCGTGCGGCGTTGGCATACGCTCGCACGGTCGCTGGTGCATGAGATGCAGCGATGTACGGCTCGGCTTCGGCAAGATCGACGGAAACAGCGGTCAAAACACGTTCGGCAAGCGCGTTTTTAGCCGGTTTGAGACGCGCTGGCGGTTTGGTCGTGGATTCGTTGGCAGAAGTGGTTTTTGCGCCTGTAACTGACGCAGATTTTTTGGTCATTTTGTGGGCTTTCTAAGTGCCGGTAATGGTGGACTGTCGGAACTCAGGCGTGCCAGCGCGATTTTTTGTGTCCCCGGTCGGGAGCAACAAAATTCGATTTGATTGTGGGGTACTGATCGATTCAGCGATGGCAGTGGACGCCATTGTTCGAGCGAATTACTTGGCTAACGGCGCATGCGTTCCGACGCTTGTGTGCGGGCAATCAAAAAAGTTTCTTGGTTGCCTCGAATCCCGCCATTGCAGCGAGATTTATTGGTAATGTCGCAGGACTTTGCGAACAAGGCAATACGGCTAGCGGCTCTACCGCCACGAAAAACATCACCGAAACCCGCTCAAAAACCGCGTTTAAGCCCCGTGGCGACGCGCTGGCGGCTCAGAATCGGCTTAGCGCGTTCAAGTCTTCCGAGCTGCCCTGTGGACGCGGAGATATTTTGTCGTTTGGCGGGGGGCGAGCTTGACGATGCTTGGGGCTACCATGGCCTGTAACAACGCGTGCCGATACTCGCATGCGATGAAAAAACAGAACTCTTTGGTAGTCGCGAAACGACCAGCCTGGCCGCGCGTTCCGTACAAGTAGCTCAAAGTTGCGGCGCAATATGAGCATTCCTCGTGCTTTTTCAGGACACTACTTACCCGCTCATTCGCTAGACTCGATCTGGAAATGACCTACCGACAAGAAGAGCGCAAGGAACACAGTGATTGATATGACGACGACTTCTCCAGAAATCACGGCTGGCGCGGGCTTTAGCTACGAGGATTGCGTCGGCGCTTACTTTCTTGCGGCCCTACTCGGCGAGCACTCCGTTGTTGGCGTGGGTAGCCGCGTCGTTAAAAAAGTCTCGTTCCAGCAAAAATCAAACGGTTTCCCGTTAGACGATTTCGTTATCGAGGCGACGGCGAACGACGTATGCGTGATGAGCTTACAGGGCAAAAGAAGCCTCACGATCAGCGCTGCGAATACTAATCAGGACTTCCGCGAGGTTGTAACTAACGCTTGGAAGACGTTGAAGAAACCTGAGTTTTCGCTGGAGGTGGATCGCGTTGGTGCCGTCGTTGAATACTGCACCAACGAAAAGCTGCGAGAAATAAATCGCCTTTGCGATACAGCGCAAAACTTGAGTTCGGAGTCTGCGTTTTGCAGTTGGATTGAGGGTGTTCAATCAGGCAAAGAAGCTAAGTCAACAGCAGAATTATTTCTACGCCTCATTCAGGAGGTTAGTCCAGATGCTTCGTATGGCGACGTTTTCGTTTTGTTGAGGCACTTCGTCATTGTCCAGTTGAGGATTTTCGATGGCGCAAGAAACGATGAACAGCCTGCCTTAGATCGCTTACGGATGGCATTACGTCCCGATAGTCAAGACGACGCTGTAAAACTTTGGAGCGAATTGAAGAGCATTACCGCGAAGGCCCGTGCGCACCGAGGACGCATTGATCGAAGCAAACTGACCGCAAAGGTTGCACCGTATTACCGACTCTCTGTTTCACGCTCGTTCAAGCCGACGATAGATCGTCTCCAACAAATTGCGCTTACAAATGCAGCGGACATTAAGGATCAAATTGCGGGGATTGCCGTTGCACGGGAAGACCTCATGCAGCAAACGGTACAAGCCGCGAAATCGCACAAGCTAATACTGCTACGTGGCGATCCGGGTTGTGGTAAATCCGCGTTACTGAAACGTTTCGTCACGACAGCAGTCGAACGAGGCCCCACACTTTTTCTCAAAGCTGATCGCATTACGGGTAGCAGTTGGATAGAGTACGCATCGAAAACAGGACTCGATTCAAACGAACTCTCTGCGCTGCTACAAGAAATTGGAAGCACCGGTCAGCCGATACTTTTCATCGACGGCATTGATCGTATCGGCACTGAGCATCGCGGCGTAATTCTTGATTTATTGCGCACGATTAACCTACCCGAATGTGAACAGTGGCGATGTATTGCCACGATACGGGACAGTGGCCTTGAGCTTTTCAAAAGCTGGCTTCCGATAGATGATGCCAATGCGCTTCACCTAGTTAGCGTTAAGAACTTTTCCGATCCAGAATGTGAAGAAATCGCAGATGCAATACCTCGACTGCGCCCCTTAGTGTTTGGCACAACTCACGTACAAGAAATCGCAAGACGCCCGTTTTTTGCGAATGTCTTGGCAAAGCAATCTGCCAGTACGCGAACGAGTAACGGTGTTGTGCCCGCATCTGAGGCGGCGTTGTTGTTAGATTGGTGGAAGTTTGGAGCATATTGCACTGAGGCAACACATATTGCCAAGCGGCAGATGGCGTTACTTGATATTGCTAAAAAAGCGGCGGCAAACTATGAGCGGACTGTCTCCATAACAGCGCTCTCGAATACGACTGCCGACATGCTGGATGAACTGATCCACGACCAGATGATTCGACGCGATGGTCATACCCATTACACGTTTTCACACGACGTGTTTTTTGAGTGGTCTTACTGCTTTGTACTGGAGTCACTTCGTAACGATTGGTTGAACGCCATTTCCGACGCGGGGGAACCGCCTGTACTCGCGCGCACCGTTGAACTTTTGTCGCAGGTCACGATCGCTGATTCGTTTGATAAATGGTCACAGCAATTGAGTCAGGTCGTGTCCTCAAAACTTCGTACGCAATGGACACGAGCATGGCTATTCGGCGCGTTTGGGGTTGATCGCAGTCAGGAGGTAAACAACCGTCTCGAAGCCGCACTGTTTGAAGGCAGTGGTGAGATGCTTCGCAAACTGTTTGTCTGGCTTCAAGCCGAAAAGACGATTGCGAACCCCAACATCATCAACGCCTCGAATATCGGAGAAAACCTGCAAGATCAAATTGCTACAGCAGAGATGTATGCGTGGCCGAGCGATTTCCGACTGTGGGCGCAAGTGATCTATTGGACACTGGATAGGCGGCAACGAATACCGTCAACCACTACATCGTCATTCGTTCAAGTGCTGATGGTCTGGCAAAACGCGTGTTTCCAATTCGAGAACCCTGTATCGAAACGTATTGTAGCTACCGCTATCGAATGGTTGACCTCCTTAGACGATCCGCCGGAAAATCGCTCGACCTCCAGTGCTGCGTCGCCGATGTCGGTCGGCCACCGCGCGCTTGAGAAACTGGAGAGTGAACTTCGCTTACTGGTGCTTCGAGCATCTGCAAGTTATCCCGACGAAGCGGGAAGCTACCTTACTAGTGTTGCGACAACCGAACGCATCAAACGCGATGAGTTTTCCGAGATACAAACGCTAAGTTTTTTGCTGGCGCAAACGCTGCCTGAGACGCTATGTCTCTGTGTCAAGAAGGCGCTTCTTGAACCGCTTCCAAAGGCACAGATCAAGCATCAGGAGGAGAGCAATCAGCGTCAAATTGCCTACCAAGAAAAGCTCCGTCGGAAGCCAAAAGAAGAATGGACACAACTCGAACGCATGAGTTCTACCAACATCGTTTTTTCACCCTCATTGCGAAGTGATGAATGGCATGACTTATGTATACGCGATCATGGATTCGGTGAATTCTTCCCGGCCTCTCCACTACGTGAACCTTTTTATTCGCTCTTCCAGCACGCGCCTCAACACGCATTGGCAATAACAAAAACGCTTGTTCAACATGCGGTAACCGCGTGGCGGGAGATGCTGGAGATTCCTGGCCGGCATCAAGGAATTCCTATTCCGATACGTTTGACGTTTCCATGGGGTGAAGCAGAGTTCTGGGGGGACGACAGGCACTATATGTGGCATCGCGGCGTTCAAGCAGCCTACCCACTTTGTAGCGCACTCATGGCGCTTGAGCATTGGGCATTTGCAGAAGTAGAACGGGGCCGCGAACGTGACGAGGTACTTAAAGACGTCCTTCTGGAGAATCCCGCTATCTCTGCACTTGGAATCGCCGCTGCAATCTGTCTTGAGCATGAAAAGCCGAGCCCAGTGAGTTTCGCACTGCTGTCTAGCCAGCGACTTTGGAAGCTCGATATAGACCGCTTTGTGTCTGATCGAAGCTCGACGGCGAATTTGATTGGGTTCAGCAAAAGAACTGACGCTGCTCATCACAAGGCTGTGAGTGATTCAAACGCGAGAGCTTGCCGGCGAACGGAGTTGCGCGCCTTACTCATTCCTCACTTAATCAATTCAGACCGAGAGACTCGGGAAGCGCTAGCAAAGGCGATTCGAAACTTCCCGAATAGCTTGCCGTTCGCCTATGAACACGAGCGAAACGATTCCGACACGGTTCACGCGTTGACGAGGACGTCAGAAATCTGGGCTCAACTGGGTATTGTCGAGAATTACAGCGTGATCCACAACGCTCCCGCCGAAGGTCAGTTTTCAATCGTTCACAACAATCCGCTACTAGATACACCAGAGTTGCAGCAGAGTTTCGCGGAGACTAACTCATCAATGGAGGTTATGAACCTCGCAGCACGGTCGGCAAGCGCTATCGAGCATCAAACTAAGGTCGAATTAGCAGCGCTACTAACAGAAGTAGGGACGGCCAAAAAGTACGAATCAAAATTCTTCTCTTCACCGTCTACATCAAATCAAGTAGGGCTACCTATCGCTGGAGCAATCGTCACCACTGCTGCGTTGTGCGTGCGCGAGTTACCCGATACTAAGAGTGAAGAATTTTTCTGGGCGCTGAAAATTATTCAATTCGCCGAGCAAAATGTCCCTAAGACTCTAGGCCCGTGGCTTGATGACATGCTACCGATGTTCGACGTGCAGGCGGCGCTCGCTATCGCCTACGGTGCACTCATTCGGCGCGGGGTGGCAACTCCAACTGATCGAGAACGACTACTTACGCTATGTGCGTCTAATAATTACAAAGTTGCTCTTGAGGCAATCAAGGAAGTCTTCGGCTGTGCGGAGACTGATCCTGCGCTTGTTTGGGAGGTGTTGGAGCTATCGTTCCAGATTGCGGATATTGATCTGAGTTGGGAACAAATCCACGACGAATCACGACGACATGAAATTGTTGACGACGTTGAAACCTTAGTAAGCGTTAGCCTCAAAAAAATTACAAGCAAAAGTACACCGACTGTTGTTTCAACGCTTGAAGCAACGCTACAGGCGAATGAGGAACGACGAGGCTCAGAAAAAACGCTTCGCGTCGGAGAAACGTATCCGCGCCAGTCGAAAGCACACGAGTGGCGCTGGGGGACTATTGAAGAGATATTACGTTTGCTTACCGTCGAACAACTTCTCAATGGCGAAGAAAACAGTAGAACCTTGCATGATCTTCTCTCGCGTCTTTTAGATTGGACGATTGTTCAGTTAACTTTAGACGACGATCAAGATGGCAGTCGTTCTGCCAGAGATAAGCATAGGGAGTTTCGTGCGTGGAACAGCACGCTCGGAGCACTCATCGCACGTAGCAGCATCAACGGCAGCATCGAGCATTTTGACGAGCGATACCTGTCCAAAATACGCACCCTCACGGGCGAAAATCTAACATCACTGCTAGCCACTGTTGTTACTGTTGCCGTGATGCGAATTCACGATGATAAGGTGGTGCCGAAGAACGCATTAAAGCTATTGGATACTTGCGTCGATGAGCTTATCGCGCAAGGCGCGTTCAAGCAAGATTGGCGGAAGGAAGGAAAAATCTACGACGATGCGCTACGTTCAGTCGTTAAGGATTCGCTAATGGTTTCCGTCGAACACGCGGGAGCCGCTTCGAGATTTTCAAATAGCGACTGGAGCGAAATCGATTTGATATTGCCAGTGGTTGACAAAGTAGTGGGAGCGGCATCGTGGGCCGTCGATACGGCAAGCGCTTTTATCTCACTATGCGAACGCGCAGGTGAGCACTGCCCAACGGCATTCTTTGAGAAACACGCGATAGATTTATTGGCTATTAACGGCGCAAGTGACTGGGTGGGGTTAACGCTTCCACATCGCTTCGCCGCGCTTGTTCAGCGGCATGCCGAGCGTGCGGGCTTGAACGCAGATTCCAAAATAGAACTTCTTCGCATTCTTGATTACCTCGTGGATATTGGCGACCGACGAAGTGCAGCGTTACAACTCAGTCCAGAGTTTAAGAACGTTCGCGTACAGTAGTTTTGTGGCAAGTGCTATGCCCCATCACACCCCACAACCTCAAACAGCGACTCCATTTCAATCGGTAACTTGTCGGCGCTAATCAGCACCAACCGCCGCCCGGCTCGCGTCATCGCCATGTAGAGCTTGCGTCTTCGTTCCACCTGTTCGACGTCCCACGCTTCTTCTGCCATGCCGTGCGGTCGATAGCCGAGCAACAGACTTTCAAGGCCAATTAGAAACACAATAGCCGCTTCAAGTCCAGTTGCAGTTGTAATCGACACTAACCGCAAGTAGTCTTTGTCGTATCCATCAGGTGGTTCGTGTTTCTCACTCTTGCCGTGTTTTCCGATTCCATCGCTATTCATGTGCCACACCGATCCGAGTTCAGGTGTGGCGCGAAGTCGGCTTGCAAGGTTCGAGCCGTAAATACTATCGCCGTGAATAACCAGCGTTGCGGACAGCCTGACGGCTCGCGTGCCACCATGCACGTCTCGCAGCAATTCGACGAGTTTGTCCACCGCATCCTGAGATGACTTCACGTAAACCAAACTCGGACGCTCTCCCTCGGGCATGCCCTCATACTCGGGAAGTAAATAGTCCTCATCACCGCTACCTGATAGTCCGACAAGTAAGCGATTAGCAGACTCCAAGATCGCGCGTGTCGTCCGGTAGGACTTGTGAAGGCGCTTAGTGCGACCCACGACATTGATCCCCGCGCTCTTCCAACTGAGACGCGTTTTAAGGAAGCCTTGATTCGGATCGGCGCACAAAAACAGATGTGCCCCCGGTCGCAGCACATGCTTTACCAATTCAAACCACGACGGCGCAAAGAATTGAGCTTCGTCGATGAGCACATGGTCGTAGCGCGTTAACGCGGGCTCGCCCTCACGACTCCGTAGCAGCGCGGGCGAGAGTTGACTGAACAGGTGCTTATTCGCTGTTTTAAGCGCTTGCGTCACTGCAATGTGGCATTGCCACACGGCACGGCGCTCCTCTGCGCGCAGCGTGAAACCACGTCCTAGGCGGGCTACTTGCAGATAAGCAGCTTCATCAACAATCAACGAATGGTTGATGAAGTCGATTTCGTCGAGCAATTGCGAAGGCGTTAGCGGGCTCTTGGGCAATGAGTCGGACTTAGTCTTGAACCACGTCTCAAGCACGCGACCAGTAAGGAATTGAGGGTAGCGACCGAACTGAACATGCCATCGGTTCACCGCCCAGCCATGAAACGTCGCAATTTCTAGGTTATCAGGGAGCGAGGGGCGAATCGCATGTAGCCTCGCTTTCAAGTCCGCTACGACCGGCGTATTGAAGATAAGGAGCAATATGTTCTGGTCGGGATAGAGTTCGCAGAGCATCAATGCACGATTGACTAGGATCAGTGTCTTGCCACTTCCAGCGATGCCGTTCACAAGCCGAACGCTGAGATCGGTGGAAACCGATGCTTGTTCGTCCGGCAGCGCCTGTTCAAGGTCGAGCTTAGATGCCCACTCTTGTTCAATGTCAAGAAACAGCTTAGGCGCTCGCGATGCTTCCGCGTGCCGGGTAACACTGCGCGCGGTTTGTACCGCAGCAATTTCGGCTTCGGGGAAGTACTCGCTCATCAACCGCTCAATGCGGGAGTGCGATAGCGACGTACTCATTCGTTCCACCAGTTTGGTACCCAGTGCTTCAAACCGTTCGAGCGCAACGACGCGAACCCCGTATTGCAACAAGCAATGATTAGCGAACTGTTGTGTTTCTTCCGTGGTGCATCGCCGCATGATGACGAGCACTGGTATCGCAGCGTCGTCCAATGCTTCGTCGTTCGGCTGCGGGTTCGATAGCGCACGTAGCGACGCCATTCGCGCTTCGAAGTCTTGACGTGCATCTGCATCCGCATCGAACATGTTGCCTTGATTAAGAGAAGCGTAGTCCACGTCCTCAATCGCAAGCGCAAGCCACCCGAGGGCGGGGTGCGTGATAAACATATCTGCCACGCATCCACGCTGCCGCAGTGGACGTCGGATAACGTGTTCGTCACTCAGGGAGCCCAGCGCAGACTTGAGCGCACGCTCGCGCGTGTTGACCGTCGTCCACTCAGGAATGAAACGCGCCATACCTAGACTTCAATGTGTTTGAGCGTTTCGATGAAGCTACGGTATTGCCCAATCCAGCCATTCACGTAATCCGTTTCGCTGGTGGGTAGCCGTTCTTCACTGGGGCCGATTACGATCAGCTTGGTCATTGCACGTGTGATTGACACGTTCAACCGCTCCGGTTGAAAGAAGAACTCGGCAATCGCGGCTAGAAATACTGGATCGCCCGTCGTCATCGCCAGAATGATAAGTTCGCGCTCTTGGCCTTGCATGCGCTCCACCGTGTCCGCGACGATGAGTTGCGCAACTGCTTTACCCAACTTCGCCGCAAGCAAGTTGCGTATCGCTTTACCTTGTGCCCGATACGGCGACACGATACCAATCTCAGTCGGAGCTAGCCCACCTGCGATCGCGGCCTCGCAGAGTTCAACAACGAGTTTTGCATCATCGAGATTTCGCGTGCGGGCGTTCAGATCATTCGTTGGAATGAAGACGCCGCTGTGTTGCGGATCAAGTGCGTTCACCAGTGACGACTTTGTCGTAGCCGTCACGAGATTGAGGCGTCGATCCCGATTAGCGCCTGCTGATACGAGTTTCCCGCCGTAGTAGGTTTGACTTGGCCATGACGTCAGCCATTGATTCATCCGATAGGACTCATCGAGCATCACAGCGTCGAGCGTGCGATGGATGAGCCTTGCAAACACTGAGAAGCTGTCTTTTTCTAAGATGGATTTGGACAGCACGACCGGAGGTAGTTGCTTTTGGTCGCCGATGAAGATGTATTTTCGGGCGGTGCGCATCGCCATAACCGCCAGTGGCACAGTAACCTGACTGGCTTCGTCGAAGATGACGGTATCGAACTGATAATTATCGAGCCGCTGCGAACCCGTTGCAAACGGTGTTGCCCCGACGACATATCCTCCATGTTTGGGACGATCTTCCCAGCCGCCAATCGCCTCGAACGCATCGACTTCCGCACCGAGTCCCTTCGTTTGTGTGAGGCGACCGATTTTGACTGTGGGTACTTTCTGTCGGTGTATTCGGTTGAGCGCGTTGTTGATGGCCATGTGGGTGTGCGAGGTCAACAGTACCCGCTCGCCACGCTCGACGAGCATGCGTGCGATCAGCGACAAGACTTTGGTTTTACCCGTTCCCGGTGGTCCTTGTAAGCACGCAATGTGCAGCGCACCATAGGCCGTGCCAACCGCTGCCGCTTGCTTTTTGTTGAACCCCTCGCTTAGTGCGACCGCTTCGCCATGGTCGCAATCGCTCGGATCGAATTCCGGTTCGAGGTGACCGGCCAGTAGCGGCAATATGGTCTTTTGTCCGATGGACGACGTTGCAATGTCAGCGATAGCTTTTTCGTAAAAGGGGCGCAAATCTATCGTGTCTGCATCGGCGTAGCAGACGCCGCCGTCATAATCGTCTAGCAGCGTGATGGGCTCGTGACTCCGAAGTCGCCAGCAGTCACCATCATCCGCTTCGAGGGCGAGACGGCGCGCGAGTAGCTGTTGAAACGGCTCGCCGAGATGTAGAAAGAGCAAATCGCCTTCCCGAAAGCGCGATTCGTTGTCGCCGAGATAAGCCAGTAACGACTTAGGATCGGATGTGGTTTCGATTCGTAAAAATGATTGCGTTAGCCCCTTGGCTAGTTTTTGTTCGAGCGGCTGCTCCCAACTCTCACGGAGTTTGTGTTCGGCGGCTAGATGTTCGTCTTGAACGAATGCGTCGAGGTCTGCTAGTAACTGTTGATAGGCGTCGGACATTTCGGTTAACGTTCAAACGATTGGGGTCGGCTCACTTCATCGTGCCGTTCGCAACGCCGTCGCGCATGCGTTCGATGACTTGTTTGGTGGCGTCGGAGATTGCTGCGGTTAACGCTTCGGATGAGTTGCCTGAGAAACCAACTTCGCCGCGCGCGTAGACGCTGTATTCGCGGTTGTCTTCGCTGATGGTTGTGCGAACCACTATCGTTGGTCGAGTCTTTGCCGCACGAAATCCGTAGATGAGGGCGGCTGCTAACGCGGGGCCCGCGGGCCCTACACCCGCCGCACTGTCGGTTTCGCGGGGATCAACACTGGGACTTTGCACGCGAGAAGAAACTTGCATTGCTGTGACGGTCAGCGTGCGGCGGGCTAGCGATTCGTTGCCTTGCCGTGCGAGTTCTGCTTTCAGTAGACGAAACGGCGAAGGCGTAATCGCATCGTCGCCGAGCACTTTTTCTGACCAATCTCCGACTGCGGACGATTTAGTTTCTCGATCTTCGAACGGGCGTTGATCGAGCAGCGTGAACATGGGAGCTACGGGTTTGGTGCCCGTGCCCATCGAAATTCGCTCGGGATTTGACGCGCAGCCACACAACGAAACCACGATGGCAAACGCGACAAGCCCGAGAAAATGCTTGTTGAGTTTCCGCTCGTAACGAAATCGCAAACGAAAGGTAAACGATAAAGTGGTCACAACGTTTCGTATCGCTTGCTAAGATTGCTAACGAGCTTTTCGTGTGAGAGCAATAGTTGTTCAAGTTTTGGCTTTTCGTTTGGTAGTCCCCACAAACGATGTAATCTAGCTCGCTCACTCGTTTCGTACTCGCGCAAGTATCGCTCAGCATCAGTCGCGTCCCCCATCACGAAACGTAGCGCAGAAATCCTAAGTATTTCAACAGGTCGAAATGGCGGGCCACCTTTGATGCCTTTGCTGTAGGCGTCGATGTTTAGTATGAAGTCGATCAGATGTTCTTCTGAATCAAGCTCTCGAAATAGCGGGGGCAAGCAATTGGCCATATCGCTGCGAAAGACTTCTAGTGAGACTGCCGTATCGTCGTAGCTAATTTCCCAAGTGAACCGCTCGCACGATGGGTTCGCATGCCGAACCATCCACGAGAGCGGAACAAACAACATAACGGATGCAGCGCTTTGGGAATCCATACCCGCGTCGAACAGCAAGCGTCCAACCGCTGCACTTCTCGCATACAGAACGCCCGTGAATTCGCAATAGCGAGGCTTGGTTGAGTCATGCGGATTCACTCGGATTTCGAAGTCGAACAGACTTGAAGATTCTTTCTCCCAGTGAATGAACCCGTCTTCGTCGTCTAATGAGGAAAACGCAAACCCGTGTTGCTTTAGCAGAGGCGTTATGTGCTCCTCTGCAATGCGCGGCCAGAAAGGCCCCCACTTCTTTGACACGATTGGTTTCATCTATTGGCTATTTTCCCGGAATTGTGCAGCCTTGAGTGCACGTATAAGGTATGGTCGCAGGCGCAAGATCGTTAGACCATGTCATTCCCATGACGAAAGGACTAGCAAGAATTGAGAGTCCCCCAGCGACGCCAATCAGACCATATCTACCGAGCTGCTTCAAAGCGCGCCCACCCGCCGCCGCATCAAGAGTAAGCGCTATTTTCGCGGCCCCAAAGCTTTCTCCGAGGGCTGTTTTAAGAGCTTCCCGTGTGGCTGCCGTTGTCCACGCTAGTGATCCCGCGCGTCCCGTCAGAGCGGCTTCAAACATCGCTGCTTGATTCAGCGAAAGACGCGCGCCCAGCCCGCTTTTCACTTCTCCGATAACAACTCTATCGGCATAGACCGCAACATAGTCGGCTATCACTTGCAGAGGCTTGCCCGCTGAATCAGTTACCGTGATGCCAACATGCTTGAGTACGTCAATCGCACCATTCGACATATGCGCAGTTACCGCACCTTTTTCTGCAATCGCCGCTTGTAGTTTACTGTGAGCAAGAAGCTCGGCAGCCTCGTTATAGAGATACTCCATAGCTGCGAGCAGTGCCCCTTGCTCGGCTCTACCGCCTGCAAGCTTGCTTGCAATTGCACCCGCCGCCGCACGTCCAAGCAAGTTGTTGGCACCCGGAATCGAGCCACCCGCGAACGAGCTAAAGCCCGCCGCCGCAGCGCCCGATCTACAACTACCACCGCTTGCGGCTGAACTTGCACAACCAATAGCCGCATGTGCAAACATCTTCTGCGCGGCTGTCACTGACCCCGCGCCACCGCTGAACAAACTTGGCGTGCTGTGTCCCAACCATTCACCGACACCGAATTGCGCGCCCGCAGTAAACGCACCAATCACCGCACTCTGCACGTTGCCACCTTGAATGCCACCCGCAGCGGCACCACCCGCGACCAGTGATGCAGCGTATACCGACGCCTTCGCTTCCGCGCCTGCGATGACTGCGCCGACTGCATCTGCGCCTCCCGCTGCGGCGGCAGCACTGCCCATTTCAAATGCAATGGTCTGTATCGCCCACGGCACGGCGATCATCGCCACCAAACTCAGAAGTGGCTTTCTCCACTTCGTCCACCAAGAGAAACCCGTCGGATCGGTGTAACTCAGCGGATTGTTTTGAACGTAGGCATAGCGGTTGTAGTTCTGCCCGTTCAGAGGCTCTTGAATGATCGGATCGGCTTGCAGGAAACGACCGATCTCGGGATCGTAGAGGCGGCCATTCATGTGAATCAAGCCAATCTCATCCAACATCTCATGCCCGGTGAAACCGCGTTCCTCGTTGCCGTTGTTGGCACCGCCGCCGCTGGAACAGGCTTGAATTGCTGCGGTCGTCGGGTTCAAGCACTCGCGTCCGCCCCACGGCTCGAATCTGAATCTTTGAGTGACGATCCCCGTTTGATCGGTCGTCGCCACAAGGCTGCCGATGTGATCCTTGTGCCAGTATTCCGTCTTGTTGGTGACGCTTTCCGTCGTGTTGTTATTCGCAATCGCGGTTCGCGTGAGCACGCCCACGATGCCCTCGGGGGTTGGAATGTAAGTACGCTCGATGGTTTTCGGGTTGATGGCGGTGCTGTCAGTCGGAACGACGAGTTCAAACCCACTGGCAAAGAACGTCGTGCCGTGCGTCGTTGATCGCTCAATGGTTCGGCCTCTGACATGATCGTAATCCCACGACAGGCTGTTCGCGCCGCGCGTTGCAAGCCAAGGCAGGTTCCACGGTGCGTAGCTAATCGTCCTTAGTCCATCGTTCGTGACATTCCCGTCACCGTCGTACACGTAAGTGCGACCCGCATAGGTTTTGAGGCGATAGTTGGCCACCCCGCCCACGGTTTCATAAACAAACGTCCCCGCCGCGCTGCCGTTCTTCGTCTGAATGTTGCCTAGGCTGTCGTACGTTGCGACCGAGTTGGCAACGCCATTCTTGCCCGTTACACGATTCAAGGCATCGTACTGATACGTCTCACTCGCCGTGATCGTGATCGCCGCACCACCTGCGCCCCCGGTCGGCGCATCGCTCCTCGCCACGAGATTGCCGAAGCTGTCGATGTCGTAATTGGCGTTCTGGATGTTGGTTGAGGCGGTGCCGCTGGTCGCGCTGCCTGTCTTGATCGTATCGATGCGCCCGAGCCCGTCCAAGGTCTTCACCGTCTGGAACGCACTGGCATTGATGCCAAGACTGCCGCCGACATTCATCGACTTGATCTGCCCGTCCTGGAATCGGCTATTGGCCTGCCAGTAGCTATTGAGACCACTGGCATCAGTCACATTGAACAAACTACCGTTCCACGCGGCAAAGTTGTTTCTAAAGATCACGCCACCGGCCGTGCCCATGCGCTCGGGTCGTGCGTTGGTGTCATAGAAGGTCGTCGTCGCAAAGCGCTTGGGGCCGGTGCTCGGATCGCCTTGAACAACGGCGCTCGACAGGTTCATGGCGTTCTCGGTGCGCTCGACTCTGCCGACGAGGTCATACGTGTATTTGGTCTCGCTCACCGCCCCGTTGGGCGTCGCACCCCCATTGCTACCGGCGGCGTAGTTACTTCGACTGGTCGTGACGGTGCACAGCTTACCCGTCGTTCGCTGCCCGCACTGACTGCCCGCGTCATAGGTCCATGTCGTCGTGAAGGTGGGCGATGTGCTCGCGGAGCCTTCACGGTCGGCGCGGATCGTCGCGCGACCGAGGTTGTCGTACGTGTTAACGGTCGTGACGCGCTGCGTCTCGTTGCGAACGACCTCCCCGATGCCGTTGTAGCGCGTAAATACGGAACCGCCCTGCGGCGACTCCATGTAAATCCGGCGACCCCGCGTGTCATACATCATCGTTTCGGTGAGCCCCGTCTGCCCCGTTTGGTTGGGTGCGGTCGGCGCAGTCACCGATTTCAAATTACCCACGGCGTCGTGCACAAAGCGCGTGTTGCCGAGCAAGGCATCGGTAATTGTGAGTGGCTTGCCCTGGCTGTCCACCACCCGCACCGTCACTTGATCGGCACGATCACTCGGATCGGTCGCGGCTTTCTTCCGCGTGACCGTGGTCGTGAGTCCGTTGTACGCAGTGGTCGTGGTCGCGGTGATCGTCGGCGTAGTCGGTGCACCATTGTTCCCGAGCATCGAATCTTGCGTCACGCGATCGAGGTCGTCGTAATCCATCGTGGTGGTCACCGTGCCGTCACCGGCCGGTTTGACCGAGGTGCGCTTGCGACCGCGCTCGTCATACGTCACGCTCGCAACCACCCATTCATTAGCCGTCGCGCTCGTCGCCGCGAGATTGCTCAAATAGGTTTGGCTCTTTGTGCGCACCTCACGCTGCAACTTGTCGTAGAACACAATCGAAGCGCCGCCGCCCGAGACGCGCGTGCGCTTGCGATGGTTTTCTCCGGCTAGGCAGTTGGCTGCCGTGCCATAGGTTGGATCGGCCACGCCCGAGCAGCTTTGCGTATAGGTGCTGGCATCGGAGACGACCGCCGCCCCGGTCGTGTTACCCGCAAAGCTCCTCTCGCGAATCTTTCTGCCGAAGGCGTCGAGTTGCGTCTTGGTGAGCAATCCGTTCGGGCCAATCAGATCGGTCATCACGCCAAACCGTGGATCGTAGACGCGGGTTTCGCTGTGACCGAGTGCGTTCGCAACAGTCGTCGGATAGCGCCCTTTCACGTCAAACGTGGTGGTGCCCGAATCGCGGGTCAGAATACCGGTGAAACCCACGGTGTCGCCCTGATTGAGCGGCGCTTTGAACGACGTTTGCGATTTGACGCGATTGCCGAAACTGTCGTAGCGATGCCGCGTGCTGCTCCACAGCGCCGCATCATCGGGATGGTTCTGGAAATCAGGCTCCACGGTCTCATCGCACACATAGCCTGCGGGGGCAGTATCAAGGCTGTTGCCGACACCGACTTTACAGACGGTGGACAGCGCACTGTCGCCGTAATACCCAAACGCAGAAACGCGCGTGATCGAGCCCCCGCCGTCCGCGACCGCACCGGATTTTGTGTGGGTGACCTCGCTGCGCGTCAATCGCCCGAGCAGCCAATTGCCGCGCGCAATGCTGTTTGCCGGATTGTCGACGAGGCGGTAACCGTAGGTATTCTTACTCGATTTGGTGTGCGTGATGGTCGTTGCGGCGACGGTGTTCGTGGTGGTGGCGCTGCTCCTCAACACATTGCCGTCTTGATCGTAGCCTTCGAGGTTGGCCCCGGTGACCATGGCGTCCCAGCTCGGATAGGTCGTGCTTTGCGTCGGCAATACCGCGCCGTTCAAATCCCAAGCAACCTGCGTCGAGCCGGAAGCGAACACTTCGTAAATCTTCGGTGTGGCCGCACCCGGTGCGATGAAGCCGTTTCGGATACGCGGCAAGTGATACGTCATCGACGCATCCGACAGGCGTTTGCTCGCCTCCAGCGCATTCGGATGGGTTTTGAGGGCTTGTTTAACCGATCCGGCGAGCCACCATTGCGCGAGCGTGTTGTTGTAGGCCGTTTGGCTCGTTGCACCGATATAGCTACCGAACGACTCAGTCACGTCGCGCTGTGAGAAGCCCAGCATGCCGCGACCGTCGGTTGCACCGCGCAAGCCGTAGTACTTGAACTTCGTGGTGTGCCACGCGCAGTTCGCCGTCGCCTGCGCGCAGTTGAGCCCGTTGTCGGCGCGCACTTCCTTGACCACTTGCATCGGGGAGCGCACATCGACTTCGTTCGCGGCAAGCGCGGTATTTGGAATCGTCGGCGTCTTTAGGTAAACCGGCGTGACGGCGTTATCGTCGGTGATCGCTGTGTAGTCGATCTCCGTCACGCTGCCCAAGCCATCGGTGATGCGATTGACCATTTCCTGTCGGGCACCACCCGTGTTGCCGCTCAACGAGGTGGGCGAGAGCATGCGAATGGCACCGCCTGCACCGGTGCGCAACCCGAGATCGCTGATCCCGTCACCGTTGAAGTCGCCGACACGGGCATAGTTGCCGATGTCTTTATCCGCCGGGGCACTGGCACTGATGGCTTCGATGCGGCTGAACGCAACCGAATCGGCCACCGCTGCGAAGCCCGAGGCCGCGCCGCGCGCATACGCAATCTGCCAACCGCGACTGCCTGCGGCGCTGTCTTGCCAGCCGAGCAAGTCGGTGCGCCCATCGCCATCGAAGTCGCCCGTGACCACTGCATCGCCGTTGGCGTACATCAGGCCATTGAATTGCTTGCAGGTGCTAACGCGCGTACTCACCCCCGTGAAGCGCTCGAAGCCCCCGTCGCCCGTGGATAGACACACCGTCCATTTGCCGTTGTCGTTGTTCTTCACATTCGTATCTACCGGCATGGCAATGTCGGCGAGTCCATCGCCATTGAAATCGGCAAGGATCGTCTCTTCCGATTTCCAGCGTAAGCCGTCCTGCGCAGGCGTAGGCCCCAGCACCGTGGTCGGTTTCGATTGCGAACAGACGACACCGGCGGGTACGGTAAAGCCTTGGATCGTCGTGCCCGTCAGCGGGTTGATCGACACCACGAGATTGCCGCTGCCACCGGTGCGCGTTACCGTAAATTGCTGGTTGAGAATCGTCGCAGCCAAGGTCGGTTGATCGGTCACGATCCCGATGCCGATTTGGTTGGTACAACTTGCGGCGGGTTGATTGGCCACCGTGCCGTCCACCGAACCGCCGTTGTCGCCGCTGACGACCGCACTCCAGGTCACGCTGCTGCTGGTCGCGCAGGTGCCGTTACCGAGCACGGTGGCGCTGCTTTGCGAGGGCACATCGTAGCTTGATTCAATCCGGTTTGTATAGCGAATCTGCCATGTCGCGGTCGGTAGCGCGCTCTGGGCGACCGTACATTGGATGGGCGCGTTCAGTTCTGGCGTCGGTGCTGGCGTCGCGACACCCGCGCCCGCGAGAATCGTTTGAATGTCGCGCGGACAGTCGAAGCGCACGTCGCTCGCATTGTTGCCTTGCCGCGCGTAGCACTGACGCCAGCGATTCTGAGGGCCGGCACCGACCGTACTTGGCGCATATTGCAGTAGATCAGCCGCGCCGTCGCCGTTGAAATCCGCCACAAAGAAGCGCTTACGCATCTCGGTTTGATCGAGCGAGTTTTGTTGGCGCTCCTTCTCAGAGGCGGGGAAATAGTGCGGGCCAGACAGCGTGAAAGTGCCGCTGGCTTGTCCGAGAAACAGATCGAACTTGTGACGCGGGACGCCGTTGGCATCGGGGAAGGTGCCCGGTCGGTACGCCAGAATGTCGATCCGACCATCTCCGTTGAAATCCCCTTGTAAGAGTCCGCCCGTCACCGTCTGCTGGAGTTGAACCAACGTACACGCGGTCGGTGCTGCGCTATTCGTCGAGAATCCTGTGCCGTCGGTTCGCGCGAGACACACGTAGTGATTACCGGTGTCCGGTTGCCCGTAGACCAAATCCGCTTTGCCGTCACCGTTCACGTCGGCCAGATACGTGTTCGCATCGGTGTTGGTGAGATTCGTGGTTTGCAGATATTGTGTTTCGCACACAAGATTGCCACTGGTGCTGCTCGTGCCGCCGGTCATGTCGCACACCCGCAGCCACGTCACTGTTTGCCCTCGCACGCAACCGAGCCCCGCGCCGCTCGGACAGGTCATCACCAGGCTCGCTCGACCGGTACCTTTGATGTCACCGACCAAGCGCTGCGCGCCGTTTTGTGTGAAGCCATTTTCTGAGACGGACGTTTGGAGGTTCGCAAAAGAAGTGATGACCGCACCCTGCCACTGAAACTGTGTCGCAGGCAGACAGGTATCGACGCCTGCGCCATGACATTCGGTCACGGAGATGATGCGGCTCCTCTGCGTCGGCGAGTTGGTGATCGTGTCATACGTCATTGCGTAGCGTTTAGCGAGCACGCCATCAGCATAGGTCTCGATGCCGTTCAACCGTTGCGTGGTGACGGTTTCTCCCGCACCACTGTCGAATGAGCGAATTTGTGCAGACGGCGGATGCCCGCTCGGATCGTACACAAAGCGCACCTCATGACCGTTCGAGTATTTGATGACTTTAGGGAGCACTTCGGTTGGCGGATAGGAACTGTTGCCACCCACATCCAGTGGCGTAATCGTGCCCACAGTGGCATCCCAATCCACGACGTAGGTGGATTCGGAGGGCGTGGATGGTCGGGTCGTGTGGTACTCAATGTTCATCACATTGCCCGCCGTGTCCTCCACGCGATCCAGCACGAAGAGTTTGATGCGGTTGGACTCTTCACCGCCCGGACAAGTGAGCGAATTGTTCACGTCACTACACGCATCTCGACCGTTGGAGAGCACTTTGAAGCGACGGCTGTAGTGCATGATGCGCCCGTCTTTGGTCTCGACGGTGAAGCGACTGAACCCGGCGGCATTCAGAAGCTCAAACGGCCCCGGTGGTGGCCCCGCTAGCTTAGGCCATTCCTTGTAGCCGATGATGCGCGCGTAGTTGTCGATTTCAGTGCGGAATTCCTGTTTGTCAACCAACACGTCTTGTGAAGGGTAGCTCACATAGTTGAGCCGCACCGTGCCGCCACTCACCAAAGCGGTGACTGGCATCAGACGTTGACCGCCGAGGCAATACGCATCGTTGTTTTCTTGATTGTCGTAATTGATGGCGTCGCGAATGCCGTCTTGTGCAATGGTGCGCTGGCAGCGCGTGATCGAACCGAGTCCCGAGAGATTCCAGCCAATCCCGAGCATGCCGTAGCTGCCGCCGCTTGAATAACCCAGCGACAAACTCGGTTGTAAGCCGTTGGTGCCGGGCGGCACTTGTATCGGAATCGAATAACCCGCGCCGCCGCCTTCGGAGACGCTGAAACTACCGGCGACTTTGCCCACGAGTGCCGTCTCGGGAATACCACCTGCGACGTTCACGGTGACTGAAACATCTTCCGCCGCCGGGGTTTGCTGCACCGCGACGGTCGTACGCTGGGTGGTGACCGCACCACTGCTATCTGTGATCGAAATCGTGGCCGCATACAACCCTGCGGCGCTTGGTGTCCACGTTGTGTCACAGTTGCTCGGATTGCCCGCACTACACGACACCGTTGCACCCGCGAGTCCGGTCACACTTCCTGCGAGCGTGCCCGTGGCGTCCGTCACCGGTAGCCGTAGTGTGTACGCGGCACCCACCACCGCCCGACCGCCATTCGTTGCAGTGATGTTGGCAAGCGCCCCGGCTTGCGGGGCTGCGTTGTTCACGCCCACCAACGTGATCGGCCACGAGACGCTGCTGCCGGTGTAGCCCGCTTTGGTGCCGATGACGCCCAGATTGCCGCTGCCGCCGTTGGTGGCGGTGACGGTGCAGGCCGTGGAACTCGCGGTGCAGTTCGCGCCGAGCGATAGATTGCTGCTCGGTGTCCAGTTAAACGTGACACCCGTCACGGGTGTGCCGCCCGAGGTGCAGCCGGTGACGTTGACCGTGCCCGCTTGTCCGACGTTAAGACTGGTGGGGCCAGACAGCGTACAGGTCAACGGTAGCGACGGCGTCGTACAACCACCGCCAATGTAGCTTTCGATGGCGCTACCTGCTGTGCGGGTGCCGGTCAGCGTCAAGCCTTGCACCAGCGAATCGCCGCGATACCCTGCAAGATAGCGCGCGATGACGACGCCGTCGTTGACATCGGTAAAACCACTGGCGTCCATGTCGTGCGCGGCACGATAGGTCAGCATGTGGTTCTGGATCGTTGCGACCACAGTGGCTTGATTGGCCGGTGTTTGATCGACGCGCGTGCCCGCAATCAAACCACTGCCCGACAAGCCTTGCAACGAGCGCACGATCAACAGACCGTCGCTCGTGAACTCACCCGAAACGAGACTGGGATCGGTGTTGGTCAGCCGGTCGATGTTGAAGCCGCAGGCGGCGTGGGCAGCGGGCAGTAACAGCGCGGTCGCTATCGTGATCGCACCACCGACTAGCTGTCGCCAAATGGTGTGATTTTGATCGCGATCACGATGCGGTGAAAGTGCGTCCGGCAGATGCGACGATGAAGTCGGCGCAGCGGGGTTCACAGAGGGATGGGAAACGGTAGCCATTGAGCGCATGTTCTGACTTGTTTTTTGAATGGGTGGACGCAGCGTCCGCCAAAATCTTCGTGATCGTGATCGTGCGAGTTCGACGCCGACGCTGACGTTGCCGTGTCGAGCCAAACTCACCTCCCTAACGCTCCACATCAAAACGCCCCGGCGCGGAGGAGGTACGCCGGGGCGCTGGTGCAGAGAGATCATCGCGACTCAACTACGACCGTCAGCCTCTAAAAATTGATCGTTGACAGCGCATCGAAACGTTGATGACATTGGCATTCTTACAACAAACAACTCTGTTTGTCACCTATCAATATAAGTAGGTATTTTTGTGCGGCGGATGCGCCGATCAAGCCAGAAGCCCGTCAATCCTAGGTTTTTTGTCGCCCCTGATACTTAGGAAGTCTCAGTAAATTTTGTCGCTAAAACTCAGAAATTCTCAGCTTTACGCGAAAGCTGGGTATGCCAAAAACGGCAACGAAGGGTTCAAAGCGGACAGTTAAACGTGTTGCACCCGAAGCAACAGAGCGGCAACGCACGCGAAAGATTCCGGCAAAGAAGGCCGCGAAGCCAAGGAAGCCGCTCACCCGCGCACAACGTGCAGCAAGAAAAAAGCGTCCCCTCTTCGCGCGTCGGCTACGAGAAGCCAGACTGCGGGTCGGGCTCACACAAGAGAAACTCGGTATCAAAGCCGGACTCGATGAGGCGGTCGCCAGTTCGCGAATGAACCACTACGAACAGGGCGTGCATGAGCCGGATTTCACGATGATCTTGCGACTGGCGAAATCGTTGGGGATTTCAGCGGCGTTCTTCTTTTGCGAAGACGATGCGCTGGCCGAAATGGTGTGGGACACTACGGCTGCGGCGCAGACAGTGGGCAAATAGATGCCAACCGCACTGCCCACTCGTTACAAATCGCCTCAAGCGTGAGCGCGACGGCGAAAGGAATGCGCGGAGTGTGCTCGATTTTTACCCAACTTTACAGTTGACAGTGAAGTACCTAACTTTGATTGGCAACTGGCTGCGGAAGCCAGAAATCGCTCAAAAACTCACTAAAACACCGTAAAAACAACGTACTTTTGAGTATTTTTAGCATAAAAGTCGAATAAAGTCCATTTTGCATGGATTTTATTGAATTTCGATGTAAAATTGACTTATCGGCAAAATGCCGCGTTTAACCAATGAATACGGCGTTTCACGGGCAATAGGCAGCGACGTTGGCTACGCTGCGGGTAGCTTGTTGTGATGAGCCCTCCGCTCTCGCGCAACCGCCTCACTCTGTGATGCCGTTGTCGCCGATGACGGCGCTTTTTTGTCGAGCCATTGCTTTGCATCGTCACGCTTCGCTCCCCCTCCGTCTCACCACCCGCAGTCTTTTGTGGCGAGATGACGACCGTTTCTTTTCTTCCCAGTTTCTTCCCCTCGTTTCTTCATCCCTGTTAACGCTTCGTTAACGCCTTCCCCTTGAGGTTTTTTATGAACGACCTGTCGTTGGACAGCGCCGTCGATGGCGTCTGCTTGTCCGCTTTACCGATGGAGACCTTTGGTCTTGCCCCCCACCCCGATAACCACCGCTTTGCCCGCCAGACCGTGGTGCAGATATTGTTCCGCGTTGGCTGTGAATTGCCGAACATCGGTGTCGATTCCGATGCGGGTTTCGCCGCTGCATGGATTGCACGGTACTTCATGACACGGCAAGGTGATGCACTCACCGGCATGACAGTCGATCACATCACCACGCTTCCGGCCATTGACGCCGCAGAACATGCGATGTTCTTGCGCGACACCACGCCACCGGACGAACCGACGTTGTGTTGCACGGTCTCAGCGAATCTCCGCGCGTTGCAACGATTGCTGCACTTGAGCGATTTCGAGCGCACGATGCTGCAATGGGCATATGCACTGGTGGGTGCGCACGATACGCTACCGTCCAAAGTGCTGTCGCATCTGGTGTTCCGAGATGAAACTCATCGCCATCGGATGATCGCCACTCTGTTCGGCGTGCCAGCGAAAACGGTTGAAAGCTACTTCAACGCGATCAATCGACTGCTCGCCCTTGGCTTTTTAGTGCCCAATGAGTTCCAGATTAAGCAGTGTCTGGCCGATGGGCTGGTCGCGACCGATTCGTTGGTGAGGGTGCTCGAAACACCGGTTCGCTCCGACGACGGGCTCGTGGCGATGCTGCTGGAACACGAAGCGGACAGCGAACTGCTCACCGATGACGATGATTCACGCACCACGCTGTTCGAAACGTATCCCGGCGACATTGCGGACTGCTACGAACGCGCGTTGCGCAATCAAGCCATGCGCGTTCCCGATGTTCACGCGCTTGTTGAGTGGTTCACCGGCATCGAGTTCAAGCGGGAGTCGTTCGACGACTTCGGCAAGTGCTTTGAGTTCGAGACGGTACGCGAGACCATCAAACGCTGCGCGCTGGAGCGCAGCCGCGCCGGACTTCCAACACGGCCCTTCGATGTGATTCGTGCGCTGTACGTAGCGGCAAAATAACGCCAAGTACGTCGTCAGCGTTGTCTAGCAGCGAGTGCGTAACGCCCAGCACAAGCGCCGACCGCCGTCCACCAACCACTCGCCACTTATTTTTCCAACGTATCGGATGCGCATGCCGAGAACGACGCACGTCTGTTCGATGGGCAATCCGACGATCAATCCGATAAGCAATCGTCTTACCAAAACCAACACGTCTAACCAATTCAATCCATCAACATGAATACTCAAAGTCACAACGAATCACAAACACCCACTGAAATTCACATGCAGTTACCGATGACGGTCATTACAACGTCCGCACTGTTCCCGCTTGGCCAGGTCGTGGCAACGCCGGATGCCTTGGCGCTTTTGCAAGCCACGAAGTCGTCTACCGCATTGCTGCTCAACAGGCATATGCACGGGGATTTCGGCGACTTGTGCCAATCCGATTTGGAAGAGAACGCGGTCGCACTCGAACATAACTTGCGTGTGATGAGTGTGTATCGTCTCGTCGAACGGTCTGTGTTCAAAGCCACGCCACCCGCAGAAAGAAGCAAGCTCGACACCGTGTGGATCATCACCGAAGCGGATCGCTCGGTCACCACGATTTTGTGCCCGCACAACTATTAGCGAGGCGCGCCGATGATGCAAACGTATTCCTCAGCCGTTCTAGCCCCCAATGAAGCGCCCGACGGTTTTATTGCGGTACTAAAAAGTGATGTAGCTACCGAAAGCCTTGGCAATATCTGCCGTGCATGCGATTGGCGCAGCGAATGCGACGGCTTTGCGTATCGCTGTATGTCGTACACCGTTATCAGTGCCAAAGACGGACGCGAACTCAAACGTCAAGACGGTTGCAGTGTGGTGTTCAAACGCCGCCCAAAAGACGATTTAACCGGTGCTTCGCGATGAGAAATCAACGTACAAGCTCAGTTCAACAATTTCGCTGGTCTCGTGTTCACGGTGCGCTACATGTCGGTCAAGTGCTGTGCGCAACCACATCGCAACGCGACGCCCCGGTTCGCGTGTTCTTCAAAAAACAAGATGATCTCTCAGGATCGTGTGGCATCTTAGCCGTGGGTACAGCACTTTCAATCTTGGGCGTCGTCAAAGCTTCCGCGTTCGAGAACGCACCACGCAGGAAATACGGCGTCGTGTCAGAGATTTGGCAAACGCTTGGCGACACCTACTTCACTGGTATCACTGTTGTCGATCTGTATGAACGACTCGGCTCGCTTGATCTTCCGGTCAAGCTCGCTTGTGCGCTCGGCAAGCCCGCTGAGGTGAATGCGGCGGTGATTCGTTGGCTATCCGCAGGTGGTCTCGCCATCATTGCCTACGAAAACACCCGCAACCATTTCAAGCACTTCGTTATTGGAGTGGGCGTCGGTGGGGTTCAAGCCGGTCGAACGCAAACTGTTGATTCAATCTTGACCATCGACAGCGGTGCGCCGGAACCGATGCTGAGTGCCTATAACGGCGTGATGCAGCGTGGCACATCGTTGCCGTATCAACGCGATACAACACATCGACAACAACAGCTCAAAGCCCACCAGTGGCAGTACCAAACCGCGCACTGCGACGGCGTTGAAATCGTTGAACTCATCGGTGCAATTCGCATAGAAAGACAAAAGCTATGAACAACAGCAACTTTCAAGACAGCACAAGCCGTCGTGACTTCTTAGTTTCCACGCTGGCATTGACGTCGATAGCGGCATCGGTATCGGCAAACGCGGCGTCTTTCGCGATGCCCGTTACTGCAAACAGCACATCGAATTCTTGTGATGTAACGATCTACGGTCGCCGATTCCGACTCCACGGTTTCTGGATAGACCCAATTACGGCAGCGTCGGACTTACAGCGCGTTGCTGTCTCGTCGATGTTTGATACCGCTGATTTTGATGCAATGTGGCCGGTCGCTATGCGTTACGTTTGCGATCTTGCGGTCAGTGTGTGCTGGTTAGCTGGAAACGACGACCTGACGTCTAAATGCGAACGGTTGCGGAAACATCGCGCTCAATCGAAATCGTTCAAAGCGCGGTCGATTCTGGTCGCCGTAGCGTTCGGTGGTTCGATCGACCTACACAAATGCGCGGATGTTGCGGCGAGCATACGGCTCGACGAGACAGCAATCGACAGGTCGCTTTTGATTCCCGTGGTCGATGAGTTCTTGTCGCCCAGTATCGTGCGTGTGACGACCTACATGTGTGCAACTTAACGCGCCGACGCTCGTCGTTCACACCAAAGGCGGTTTCGGCAAATGTTCGAGTTGCTTGTGCAACTGAGCCCGCTCCGCTTTGCTCGCTTGACCGTACCGAAACAGTAGCGTGGCGACGTCGTCGTCGGTAGCGTAGAAGAAAACCACGGGGACGCCGAGCACTTTGGCCAGTTGCTTCGCTGACAGCAAATCGGGTTGATGAATGCCGAGTTCGTAGCGGTTAATACGTGTGCTGGCGACCGATTCGTCAATACCCGCTTTGATGCCCAACTGTTTCTGGCTCAAGCCCTTGGCGGTGCGTGCCTGCTTGAGCCGATAGCCCCATTTCTCTGTTTCGGTCAATTTTCGTAACCCCAAAAGATTACGAATGTCGTAGTTTTTGTATGATCTAGATACTACGAATTACGTAGCTACTGTTTTGCGGATGTAGCGTCACTTCAATTTTCTTCACCCAAACCACACCCAAAGGTAATCAACCATGTTCAGCAATGTCTCCATAAAACCGTCCTCTAAACTCGTACGCGCAGCGACCGCCGTATTACTAACGGTAGCAGCCGTGTCCGCATCCGTAAGCGCAGCACCTATCGACAATCTGAAAGACGGTTTGACCGGAAAAATTGAATTTGCTTCGCAATCAACACCCAACCTGTTTATGTACGCACGCCTGAACAAGACCAAGGACGTGGCGGTCACAGTTCAAGGTGAATTGTTGATGCCCAAAAACGTTGCGGCTGGCGCAAAGGTTCCAGCACTGGTACTGAGTCACGGTAGCTCAGGACTGTCACCGTATGCGTATGAAGTGTGGGCAACCAAGATGAATGCTGCGGGTGTTGCCGTGTTTGTGTTCGACTCGTTCAAAGCGCGGGGAGTGAGCGAAACCGCACAAGATCAAAGTCTGGTGAGTCCCGCTTCGCAAGTAGCGGATGCGCTCAATGCACTGAAACTGGTAGCTACCCACCCGCAGATTGATGCAAGTCGTATCTACAACATTGGCTTCTCACGAGGTGGTTCCACAGCGTTTTACACCGCATGGCCCATGTATCAAGCGCCGATCAACACCAATGGTGCAAAGTTTGCTGGTCACATTCCTGTTTATCCCGGCAGCTGCAATATCCGCTATCGTGCTGATGACGGTGTGAAAGCCACTGCCCCCATGTTTTTCGCAATGGCTGATCGGGGTCGTGAAGACTGGCAGGACAACGTGGTGTGCGAGCGGTACATCAAAGAATTGGTTGCCGCCGGTAACGATATTGTTATCAAAGAGTACAAAGGCACGCACCACGGTTGGGATGGTCGCGCACCGTTCTTCTATTACAACAATGCGAATACTTCAAAGCAATGCGATATGGAACTGCAAATGACCAACACACAAGGCAGCGGCGTGGGTCGGAATGCTAAGGACATCAAGAACAACACTGAGATCAAATCGCTGGAAGATTGGGACAAGGCAGTTAAGCACTGCATGACCCACTCGCGTGCTCGGGTTGGCGGTGATCGTTCGGCGTCCGATGAGCTTGTGGCGGATGTTTTGAAATTCATCGGGCATAAGTAGGATGCAAAGGTCAGCGTCTGATTCGCTAGACGACGCTTGACCTCTTCGCGCCTTAAATCCCGCAGTAGCCATTCGAAACCCGTGCAAAGCACATCGAGTAACGAGAACCGGCCAAAAGCGGTCGTTCAACCCTAGATTGAATTAAACCGAGCAGCCTCCGCAAAACCCGTGGCGGTTAAGTTGACTCAGTCTTGCAAATTCCAATCGGGGATTATTAGAGTCTAACGATCTATTTCTCGGTTGCGCGACTTACTGGCCCACAGATCAAGTTTGCATAATCGTACAGAGCGACTTGTGCGCCATTGCAAACGTCGCGAAAGCGCAAGGCCACAAGGTCGCACCCTCGCAGCTTGGTGTCAAGGCCGAGGTTAAACAGCGCCAGTTCTTTGACGCGACGTTGCATCTATCGACGCGCGAGGCAAATCGCCGTGATAGTAGGCGTTGTTTGTTTCCGCCCCACTAACCTTGCGCAACCGCACGGCAGATTTCATAGAGCGAGCTTCGTGCGCGTGAGGGGCACTTGAAAGACCGGTCGCGCCGCTCACTTACTTATGGGTAAATCGCGCTTGCTACGTCGCGCAGGTGGTGGCGTGTGCGTGCTCATATTAGCCATCAGAAGAGATACCAATCGGTATTGCAAATTTTTCTTCGACGCGTTTATCGGCTCTGCCTCAATCAAGGCTTTCGCCACGACGACGCAATCCTTTGCGAGCTGTAGCAGCGTACTTTCGGGTAGTGTCGGCAAATGAGTTTTCAACAGGCGCGCAACTGCGTTCACAACACGTAGCTGAATCGCCTGCAGCGTGTCGGAGACTGGCAAGCGTTGCTCTTCGTGATCGAGAGCTGCCGCATACACCGGATTTCCCCATTGATGGGCGATCGCAATTTTCGCGAGTGATTCCATCGCATTTCGCAGCGGCCTACCTGCGCTCGCGTCAACGCATGTTTCTACCGCTTGCGCGAGTTTGCTTTGCTCGTGCGCGATGAGCGTTGCCATCAATGCGTCCTTACTGGGAAAGTATTGATAGAG
Source organism: Betaproteobacteria bacterium (assembly GCA_013298765.1). Classification (GTDB taxonomy): domain Bacteria; phylum Pseudomonadota; class Gammaproteobacteria; order Burkholderiales; family Casimicrobiaceae; genus Casimicrobium. The sequence goes on along the minus strand of JAAFJA010000004.1, from coordinate 276,925 downwards.
CGAACCGACACTGACACCGGCAACCTCGGCAACGCGGTTGGTGTTGAAGCCATTAAGCGATTCGGTCGCCAAAACGCGAGTAGCAGCCTCGACGATGGTCTGAACCGTGAATGCGGAGCGCGCTTGACGTGGCGCTTTACGAGGAGAAATGTGCGGCTGACGAGCGCTGGTAGCCATAAGCTGGAATGCGAGTATGAAAAGCGAGTAAATGCTCGCAAAATATCGTCCCATGGTCAAGACGAATTTAGAGGCATCATGTCATCACCTGCAACGCCCGAGAACACGATCGATTTCGACAATTTTTACGAACGTGTATTTCTTCCCGAGCATCGGCATCCGCTCAACATCGCGCTCCACGTCTTCGGCACTCTGGCCGGTTTGGCATGGCTCGTTGCGACTCCCCTAATGGGTGCGCCTCTATTGGCGTTGCTGTTTCCAGTCGTGCATGCGCTGCCCGGACTCATTGGTCATCGGATGGTCGAGCGCAATTCAGCAGTGGGGGACGTGCGCGTCACACGCAAAGATCATTCGCCGCTTAGGTTCATAGCAGCGAACCATCGAATGACCTGGGAATTGTTCACACGCGGCACTTTGGCGCGCCCGCGCTCGTGAGCGCGCTCTTCCAAAAACTAAGGAGCAATTAATGAAATCATGGATTAAACGTGTCACCCTCGTTTCACTTGGAACGCTCGTCGCCGTGACAGGGCTTGCAGCGTGTACGCATCGCGGTTTCGAGCGTGCGCACAACGGGATCACCGACAGTGAACTCGCAACGTATCGCGAACGCGTCATTGGGCGAGCAACGCGCAAGCTCGATCTCGACGCGACGCAACAGGCCAAGCTCGCGATACTGTTCGATGCACTCGCTGCACAACGCACTGCGCTTAATCGCATCGCAAACACAAAATCGGCGATGCAATCGTTGCTTGTGAGCGAGAAGTTCGATCGAAAAAAAGCGCAGGCCTTAGTCGACGAATTCTCGGGAACGGTGAATCTAGCGTCGCCAACACTAATCAACGCCACCGCAGATTTCTACGACAGCCTCAAACCCGAGCAACAAGCGACGCTACGTCGGATGCTCGGCAAACTAAGCGCATGAGATCGTAGAGCCGACCACAATTTTTACTCAATGAATTGCACTTCACTTAAGCAAGGGGAATGTTTATGTCAGTTTTTACTCGTGCCGCTCACGCACTTATCGCAGCCGTAGTTGTAGCCACGGCGGGCATCGCCGCAGCTCAGGCACCGTCAAGCACGCCCGCTTCCGCGTCAAGCGCAGAAAGCGCACCGCGCAAATACACCGTCTTTGTTCAAGTTAAAACGCGTGACGCATGGCTGGCGCTCACGCCGCAGGATCGCTTGGCTTACATCGGCAAGAACGTCTTCCCACTGCTCGCTCGCAATCAGGCGATCAAAGTTCGATTTTTTGACGCCGAGTTCTATACGGCACGCATTTCAGACATGATGGTCGTCGAAACGACCGATCTGCGCCAGTACGAACGGTTCATCGATGGACTGCGCGACCAAGAGTTCTGGCACAAATACTTCGACGTACTGGATATCTTCATGACGACGGAAAACCCAATGATCGATTTCACCAACGCCCGTACCACCCTGCCCAAGTAAATGCTGAACGGGGCTCTCTAAGCAGAGCGAAGGTGTTCCAAACGAGGCAGAACCTTATTCCCATTCGAGGGTGACCGTTGGCTTCCAGCTGACGTCATACACGACTCGATTGAATCCATACGTTCTATTGATGATTCTATTGGCAACTTTATCTTGATCAGACGACGTTCTTTTTTTTTGGAAAGCGAACTTCTCGGGTCGGTTACAAGCGTGCTGCATGAATGCCTGCTTTGGGCTATCTGTAGTCGAATCCGGATCGACCAGACGTCCTTGGGTTTTAGGGGTGCCTTCTGACCAATGAGCTTGCCCTTGTTCCATGGCACATGGGATTCATGCGTTGATTTGTCCATCAAAGTCTCCTGGTTGATGGCGGCAGCTGCCGCCCTTCCACCGAGGCCGCAGTCATCCGCAGCCTGTCGCTAGAAACTTGACTGTTTTGAAGATTACTCCGTTGTTAGCTTTTTCGCTTGCATACCGACGCTGCGTAGCACGGGGGCCATCTTAGGCAATCAACCAGAAGCGGTGGATCAGTTCCCGTTTGTCCCAACACAGCGCCCCCCACAAAATCTTTAGGGTTGAGATCGCGCAGCAAAGACTAAGCTACGACGAGATGCGCCACACAACAGCCTGGTTCGTAAGGAGACGATCGTGCTCTGCGAATTTGGCCGCGGTGGATCGATTTTAAATTTGAGCATCCGGTACACTTACCACCAGACTCCAGAAATTTACTCGTCAATTATTCTTTGATGTTTGCCGCTCTCACATCTTCAACGCAGGTACTCTTGGGAGTTCGCTTCGCGAATGGTTTGTGTTGGTTTGGGAAATGTGTGTTGGTGCTTGTCCTAGCGCTCGATCACTTTAGCGCACCGTTTCATAATCACGTTCATGACGGCTTCCTATTTCAGCCGACGATGGCTACCATTGATCATGACGCGCATGACGCAGACGTCGATCACGCTGGCCGGGCAGATCATCACAACGCTGACAAACAACCAGTCTTGTCACATGCGACAGGAGCTTTGCGGCACGAGTCATTGCAGCTGCTTGAGCCCACGGCTACGTCTGCGTTTGACGCTGCGGCATCATGGGCGCTCATGGCCGCCGTTGTATTGCCCGCGCGAGTAGATACTGCTTCACCGACGCACTGGCGACCGAATCGCTCGCTTGCGGACATTCCATTTCATCACAGCCTGCCCCCTGCGGGTCGCGCCCCGCCGCTCCACGCCGCGTAACCCGCCGTCCTGCGCTTTGGCGCAGTCCTGCCAATCCCACTGCTATTGCTAACGCAAAGCAAACGGGTTCAAGGCTTTCGTGGAGTTTTTATGTTTTTCAGTTTTTCCCAACGCGCGGGGCGTCATGTTGTCGCTACTGCCGTGGTCGGTTCGCTAACGTGTATCTCAACGCTAGCGAGCGCGGCGAACGATTTCGCCGTGACCCCGGCCCAGTTGCAAAGTCTCGGCGTGGCCTTGCAACGTCTAGAACAGCCCTCCGACATCAAGGGGCAGGCGTATCCAGCGAAGGTGGTACTGCCACCGGCGAATGAGCAGATCGTCAGCGCGCCCATTGCCGGACTCGTGGAGCAGATTCTGGTCGGCGAGAACGACGTGGTCAAACGCGGCCAGCCTTTGCTGCGCCTCACCAGTCCCGAGCTAGGTGAATTGCAGCTCAAATTGCTGGAGGCGACGTCGAAGAGTCGGCTAGCGCAGAAGACCGTTCTGCGTGAGCGGCAATTGCTGGCAGAAGGCATCATTCCCGAGCGACGAGTGCAGGAGGCCGAAGCGCTGGCCGAAGAAACCCGCGCCCGAGTCATGCAAAGTGAAGCAGCGTTGCGTCTTGTCGGAATGGACTCCGAAAGCGTTAAGAAAATCGCGACGGGTGCCGCGTTGCAAGCGGGCGTGACCGTTTACGCAAAAACGGCAGGTACGGTGCTGACGCTCAACGCAAAAACCGGTCAACGCGTCGCCCCCGCCGACGCACTGCTGCGTTTGGCCAATACCAGCGTGTTGTGGCTGGACGTTCAAGTGCCCGCTGATCGCAGCGCTCAGTTGCTGGTTAAGGGCGGGCAAATTACCGTGGTCGGTCGCGAAGCAATGGCCTTGCCGATGAGCGTGAGTCCGATGGTGAGCGACAGTCAGACGGTCGTGCTGCGCGCCAAAGTCAGCAAGGGCGCCAGTCTGATGCGGCCCGGCGAGTACGTGCAGGTGCAGGTGCCTTTCCTCGCGGGGGCGGCGGACGCGAGCTCTGGTCAGAGCTGGCCGGTGCCGGTGCAATCGGTGGTGCGTCAGGATGACAAGGCGTACGTGTTCGTGCGCACCGCGACCGGCTTCACGGCGCAAGAGGTGACGGTGGTCAACAGCGCCGGTCAGTCGGTGCAGGTGCAGGGTCCGTTCAAACCGGGGCAGGAGATTGCGACTGGCGCGGTCATTGCGCTGAAGGCGGCCTGGCTCGGCAAGCGCGGAGGCTGACATGCTTTCTCACTTAGTTCAATTTGCGCTGGCGCAGCGCCTGTTTGTGCTGCTCGCTGCAGCACTCTTGGCCGGTGGCGGCTGGTACGCATTCCGTAATCTGCCGATTGACGCCTTCCCGGATGTGTCGAGCACGCAGGTGAAAATCATCATGAAAGCCCCCGGCATGACGCCGGAGGAGATCGAGAGTCGCATCGCGCTACCGATTGAGGTGGAAATGCTGGGCATTCCGAAGCAGCGCATCCTGCGCTCGGTATCGAAGTACGGACTGGTCGATGTGACCGTCGACTTCAACGACGGCACTGATATTTATTGGGCGCGCCAGCAGGTGACCGAGCGCCTAGGCAACATCATGTCGGACTTGCCCTCTGGCATCAGTGGCGGCATGGCACCGATCACCACGCCGCTGGGCGAAATGTTCATGTTCACCGTGGACTCGCCGGACATGACGCTGGAGGAGCGGCGCAGCGTGCTCGACTGGATCATTCGTCCGGCATTGCGCGGCGTGCCCGGTGTGGCGGATGTCAATGCGCTCGGCGGCAAAGTCCACAGCTTTGAGGTGGTGGTTGATCCCACCAAACTTGCTGCGGTCGGACTATCAACCGCCAAGCTGAAAACGGCGATCGAGGCGAACAACCGCAACGACGGCGCGGGCCGACTCGGCGAAGGCAATGAAGTGCTGCTGGTACGCAGCGAGGGCAGCGTAAAGACGCAGGATGACCTGCGCGCAATCATCGTCGGTACCAAGGACGGTAATCCGATTCGCCTCGCTGACGTAGCGCTGGTGCGCGATGGCTCCGTAACACGCTACGGCGTGGTCACGCAGGATGGTCGCGCGGAGGCGGTGCAGGGTCTCGTACTCGGACTCGCTGGTGCCAATGCGCAAAAGGTGGTCGAAGGTGTCACCAAGAAGTTGGACGAAATCAAAGGCACGCTGCCGAAGGGCGTTGCCATCACGGTGTTTTACAACCGAGCCGACTTGGTGAAGAAAGCCGTGGGCACCGTTTCCAAAGCGCTGATTGAAGCCACGCTCATCGTGTTGGTGCTGCTCGGTGCGTTTCTCGGCAATGTGCGCGCCGCCGTTGCAGTTGCTTTGGTGTTGCCGCTGGCGGCACTGGCTACGTTCATCTTGATGCGGTTTGCCGGGATGTCGGCCAATCTCATGAGTTTGGGTGGGCTGGCCATTGCGCTTGGCATGCTGGTAGACGCTGCGGTGGTGGTGGTTGAAAACATCGTGCAGCATTTGAGCAAGGACGAAACCAAGGGCAAGCTGCCGCGCCTCCACATCGTGTTCCGCGCTGTGCGTGAGGTGGCAGCGCCCGTCGCCGCTGGGATACTCATCATCATCACGGTATTCCTGCCGCTGTTGACGTTGCAGGATTTGGAAGGCAAGTTTTTCGTGCCGGTGGCGATGACCATCGTGTTCGCGCTGATCAGCTCGCTTCTATTGTCGCTCACGGTTATTCCGGTGCTCTCATCATTCCTGCTCAAAAAAGTGTCGCATGATGAACCGTGGCTGCCTCGTCAATTGCTGCGACTGTATGGGCCTACGCTCACGTGGGCGCTGCGTCGTCAGGTGGTCGTGTTCATCGCCGCGGGCGCGTTGCTAGCAGCCGCTGCGGCGGTGTACTTTCAGGTCGGCAAAACTTTTATGCCGGAGATGGACGAAGGCGACATCATTGTCGGTATCGAAAAATTGCCGTCGATCAGCCTTGCCGAAACCGCCGCGCTCGACCTGAAAATTCATCAGGCACTGATGGCAAATATCCCGGAGATTACTGGCGTAGTGGCGCGGGCTGGATCGGATGAAATCGGCCTCGATCCGATGGGCCTCAATCAGACCGATACCTTTCTGGTGTTGAAGCCGCGCGACGAATGGAAACTCGCCAACAAGGAGGCGTTGGTCGAGAGGATTCGCTCGGTGCTGGATCAGATGCCGGGCATCAGCTACAGCTTCACGCAGCCTATCAACATGCGGGTGTCGGAGATGATCATCGGCGTGCGCGGTGACGTGGCAATCAAAATCTTTGGCACCGATCTCAAGGTGTTGAACGAGCTGGCCGGTCAGGTCGAGGCGCTGATGAAAAAAGTGCCTGGTAATCAGGACGTGTACACCGTCGAAAACACCGGTGTGCAGTATTTGCGCGTGGTCGTTGACCGGCTGGTGGCGGGACGCTATGGCCTGTCGGTGGAAGAAGTGCAGGATGCGTTGCGGGTACAGATTGAAGGGCAGCGCGCAGGCACGGTGATCGACGGCAACCAGCGTATTCCGATTGTGCTGCGTGGGCCAGATGCGGTGAAAGTTTCTCCGGCTGAATTTGCGTCGCTCAACATCATGTCGGCCAACGGTCAAAATGTGCCACTGGCAACGCTCGCCAAGCTCGAACGCGACACCGGTCCGGTGAAGATTGATCGCGAAACGGGCAGCCGCTACAGCGTGGTGATCGCCAACGTCAGTGGTCGCGATCTGGTGGGATTTGTTGACGAAGCCAAAGCCTCGGTCGCCGCCAGCGTCAAGCTGCCCATCGGCTACCGCATCGGCTGGGGCGGACACTTTGAAAACCAGCAACGTGCGGCTGCGCGCCTCACGCTTGTCGTGCCGCTCGCGCTCGGGTTCATCTTTATTATCTTGTTCAGTACCTTCGGCTCGGTGCGGCAGGCGCTGCTGGTGCTAAGCAACGTGCCTTTCGCGCTGGTCGGCGGCATCGCGGCGCTGTGGGTGACGGGCGAATATTTGTCGGTGCCCGCGTCAGTTGGCTTCATCGCGTTGCTGGGTATTGCGGTGCTCAACGGCGTGGTGCTGGTGAGTTATTTCAACCAGTTGTATGCCGAAGGGCAGCCGCTTGTCGAATGCGTCACGCAGGGGGCGAAGCGGCGTTTGCGACCGGTGCTGATGACGGCATCCATCACCGTGTTCGGGTTGATTCCGCTGTTGTTTGCCACCGGCCCCGGCTCGGAAATTCAGCGACCGCTGGCCATCGTGGTGATCGGTGGTTTGATCACCGCGACGGCACTGACGCTGATCCTGCTGCCGATCCTCTACCTCCGTTTCGCGCATCCCAAGACGGCGAACGTTTCCGAAGGAGCGATCAACCATGTCTAACTATTGCTTGACGCTCATCTGCTCGCCAAAGATTGAGGAAACGCTGCTCGATACAGTGCTCGTCACCGTTGACGGCGCGGTGTTCACCAGCACACCCACGTTCACGCACGGCACCGCACAAGGCCGTTTGAGTAATGCGGAACAAGTGATGGGCCGCAGCCGATCCATACAAATACAAATTATCGTTACCGAGTCCGATCTGTCGGTTTTGCTTGACTTGCTGCGACAGCGTTTCCGGGGCACGGGACTCCGCTATTGGGCCGCGGCTCTCGCCGCTGAAGGAGAAATTGAATGACACACTGGAAAGCAATTGCTTTGGTCGTTGCCATAACTTTCGAGACGTACGCATCCGCAGCGACCGCAGAGCGACCCACGCCGCCCGATCTACCGACCACAGCGCTGGCGAAACAGGCGATCGACGGGGACTTTCAGGTCGTTGAAGCACGGCGCGTGCTGGATGCGTCCAGGCACGGTGCGGCAGCGCTACGCGCATCACCGCACGAATGGACGGCGAGGTTGTCCACTCAGCGGCGAAGTGTCGATACACGAGGCTCCACCACCGAGTGGACGGCGGGACTAGAGCGCACCATTCGCGTGGGTGGTAAAGCCGAACTCGATCGCGATCTAGGTGATATCGAGCTTGAGATTGCGCTGGCTCGTATTGGCGAGGCACGACATGAGGCAGCACGGACACTAGCTACGCTATGGCTTGAGGCACAGGCCGCGACGCGCCGCCGTGAGCTGTGGGCTGAGCAGTTGAGCTTTGCCGATGCCAGTTTGCGCGCGGTCGAAGTTCGGCAGCGTGCGGGCGACGCCTCGCAGCTTGATGTGAACATCGCGCGCGGTGATCGCGTTGAAGTGCAGCAACAACTAAGCGCGGCAATGACCGCGGAATCAAAAGCGACATCGACACTCGCGGTGCGTTTCCCCGCGTTGAAGTTTGCTGCCAAACCATTAAACGTTCCCGACGTAATTGAGCTGACGCGAGCACAGTGGCGCGATCGCATCGTGGCTGAAAGTGACCTTATCCGCGTGGCGGCTGGGCTGCTCAAAAAAGCTGAGCTAACCGCAGCGCGAACGCGCGCTGACAAGGTTCCCGATCCAACCATTGGTGTGTTCGCCGCTTCGGAAGCGTTCCGCAGCGAGCGCGTCATCGGCGTGAGCGTGAGCATTCCGCTCGGCGGCACCTATCGCAACGAGCGCATGTTGCAATCGCTGCAGGAGGTCGAGGCCGCACGCGCGCGGCTGGAGCGCCAGCGTCGGGAGATCGAGACCGAAATCGTTGAAGCCTATGTTGAAGCCACCGGTGGCCTGGATCGCTGGCGGCTGGCCGCTCAGGGCCTGACCACGACGCAGGATAGCGCTCGCCTGACTCAGCGTGCGTACACGTTGGGTGAGGCCGATTTGCAGACATTGCTTCAGGCGCGGCGGCAGGCGCTTGAGGCAACGACCGCTGCCGAACAAGCACGCGTCGAGGCGTTGCGCTGGCAGCATCGCCTGTTGATCGATGCGCACTTAATCTGGGGGCTGGCTGATGAGTAGTTCACGTTCCGCATCGCAGAGCCGGTTCGTCGGAAAGTGGCTCGCCATCGGCACACTGGTCCTCGTACCGCTGATTGCGCTGGCGCATGGCATCTCGGACGCCGACAAACAGCGCATGCTGGATGGCGGTTACCTGCAATACGTCGGGCTGGGTGCCACGCACATGCTCAGCGGTTACGACCACTTGCTGTTTCTGTTCGGTGTGGTGTTTTTTCTGACGACGTTCAAGGACATCGCGAAGTTCGTCACCGTGTTCACTGTTGGCCATTGCATCACATTGATTTTCGCGACGTTTTTGCAAATTACGTGGAATTACTACCTTGTGGATGCGTTGATCGCGATCAGCGTGATCTACAAAGGTTTCGATAATAACGGCGGTTTTCAGAAGCATTTCGGCATCGCCTCACCCAACCTTCTGGCGATGGTGTTTGGCTTCGGGCTATTGCACGGATTTGGTCTGTCAACGCGCTTACAGCAACTGCCGTTAGGGGACGATAAAACCAGTATCCTGCTGCGCATCCTTAGCTTCAACGTCGGCGTAGAAATCGGTCAGATCGCAGCGCTTACGGTGATGGTGGCTTTACTTGCGATTTGGCGCAAGCGCTCCTCGTTTGCGCGCTTCAGTGTGCTGGCCAATACCGCGCTGATTTACGCCGGAGTCCTACTGTTCCTGATGCAGCTGCATGGCTATCTGCACGACAGCGACCCGAACAGCTTCCGTTTCCCGGCGCAAGAACATCTTCACGAGCACGAAGACATGGATATTCTGAAAAGCACCAACACTGGCAGAGACAAACTATGAACACATTTTTATTAACGCAACCACAACGCAACTCATCGAAAAAGGAAATTATCATGAATAAACTGTTCGCCACACTTCTCTCTGCAACCGGCCTCATGCTGTCTTTGCCCGCAATCGCTGGTGGTGCCGAGGATTGCCACTTCCATGGGACTAGAGCCGCCACAGAGGAAGTCGTCGCAACCTGTGCAGGCAAACGCCAGCAAGCGCTAATCAACAGCGGCAAAATCGACAAGTCGTGGCAAACGATCAAGCCCGCCAGCTTCGAACAGGTCGACGGTCAGCGCGGCAAGGAATGGAAAGTCACCTTCAAGGATCCTGCCGCTACCGACAAAACGAAAGAGAACCTGTACATGTTCTATACCGCGCAAGGCAACTTCATTGCCGCAAATTTCACGGGTAAGTAGTACGACGACCGCGGAGTCGCATACCGTGTAGGATTACGCGAGTTTGTGCACACAGTACGCGCGAGCGGGATTGGGATTGGGCGCTGAACATTGAATCGCCGAGAGGATCACTTTATGGTCGAATTCCATGATAAGCACTGGCCCCGTTGTGCAGGCAAATTGCGTGCTAGCCTGTTGCTCTTGCTTGCGGCGGTTACCATCTTCGCGATCAGCGCCTCAATTTCATTGTTGCTGACATACTTAACGCTTGATTAAACTCCGATTTTTCGATAACTACGAAAGTTTCTTAGATGCGTTTCGCGTGTAATTAGATGTCAGACCGTTCGTTTTCGTCGCCTGCCCTACGCGGCGGCCTGCTTGCGTTGCTCGCAGCGACTCTGTTCGGCATTAGCACGCCGCTGGTACAGAAGTTTGGCGCTGGCTTGGGTGCATTCACCACCGCTGCGCTGCTCTATGGCGGCGCGGTGATTGTCGGCGCGGTATCGCGACGGCGGATTGAGCGTGAGGCGCGTGTGATGAAAAGCGACGTGCCGCGATTGATTGCCGTGGCGTTTTTTGGCGCGGTCGTCGGCCCGGTGGCACTCGCATGGGGTCTGCAACATACGAGCGGCACCAGCGCGTCGCTCATGCTCACACTTGAGGCGCTATTTACCGCGTTGCTATCGTGGTGGCTGTATCGCGAAACGATGGATCGTCGGGTGTGGGCGGCGATGTTGCTCTTGCTCGCAGGTGGGATGACGCTGATCCTCGATCAGGGGCGCGGCTCTGGCATTGGCTTGCCGGGCATGCTGGCGGTGCTGTTGGCGACGGCTGCGTGGGGGATGGACAACACGCTGTCGCGGGCATTGGCCGAGCGTGACCCCAGCCAGGTGGTGATGATCAAAGCGGCGCTTGGCGCGAGCGTCACTGCGCTCCTTGCGCTGGCATTTGGCGAACCAATACCAACGTGGCAGGCGACGCTTACGTTGCTCGCGGTGGGCGCGACTGGCTACGGACTGAGCCTTCGCTTTTACCTGCTGGCGCAACGCGCGTTCGGAGCCGCGCGAACCGGTTCGGTGTTTGCGTTTGCACCGTTCATCGGTGCGGCGCTAGCATTTGCGCTGGGCGAACGCTCGGCGAGCCTTGCGATCGCAGCGGGCGGTTTGCTGATGCTATTCGGTGTGCTGCTGCACTTGGCCGAAACGCACGAGCATGAGCATCAGCATGAACTGTTGCAGCACGAGCATGCACACAACCACAATGACGGCCATCACAATCACACACACGACTCATCACCCGACGGCGAACACAGCCACGCACACGAGCATGAGCCGCTGCGTCACGCTCACGCCCACGTGCCGGACGCGCACCATGGGCATGTCCACTAGGACGCCGACTCGGTGGATGCATCGTACCTGTCGCGTCTAATCCTTGCGAAACTGTTTGTGACAGGCATTGCAGACTTCGCGTGTTTGCAAAAAGGCAGTCTTCAGCTGCGCGGGGTCGCCAGAGTTCGCGGCTCTCGTGAGCTCCGTAGTTTTTTGCTGAAGTTTGTTCTGCAACGCAAGAAATTTTTGTTCATCAAACCAGACGTCCTCTTTTGCATGTGTGTTTCCAATTTCGGTTCCAGGCACGAAGCCTTCCCACGGAAGGCGACTGAGTGTCTCGACGAGTTGCGCGTCACGCTTCACCAGTTGCGCGTCAAAAGGACGATCACCTTCAACCGTCTGCAACAAGCGGCTGAAATAAGTGCCCATTATCGTGAACGCGGCGCGGCGATGCTTGATCGCCTGCTCGCTTTTTCTGTCTTGCGCGAACGTAGGTAATGCCAGCGGCGCGAATGTACAGAGGAGTGAGCCGAGAATCCAGCGTTTCGTTAGTTTCACAGTGGGCTCACTTGATGCCTTACGGTCGACGACCGAATGATAACTTTGATGATGTCGCGACATGATTTGATGGGAGATGTTGCAGTTCAATGGGCGCAATCGACGCCGAGCGGCTCGTGGAACAGAGCAATCACACCGCGTGACCCGATTCTCAAACGGCCCACTTACTTTCAGAAGCGATTCCGGTCGATTTTTGCGATTGAGCGCATGCGGTGAAAGACCGCTTTGGATCGAATTCGACGGTTGAAGTTAGAGGCAAAGTACGCGAACGACTGATCGAACTCGGACAAACGCCCAAGACCGTCACACCGGCGAAGAACTCCACACAAGAAATTATTGATCGCATCGTTTCGCAGGCGCTGGAGACCCAGCAAACCCAAAGAACGCGCGTAGCGACGCTGGGAAACCGAGAACTCACCCGATCACTTGAAGAGCTAGCAGTCACCGCTGAGCTTTGCGATGATCCGTCACGGCGTGCGATCTACCGTGTGGGCAAACTCTCCAAACTGCTTGCTCTTGAACTCGGATACACCGAAGCCGAGGCCACGGCTTTGGAGCATGCGGCACGACTGCACGACATTGGCAAGCTCGGGATTCCCAGCGCCATTCTTGCCAAACCGAATATGCGGTTGAACGAGAGCGAATATCTCGTGATGTGGCGACACGCGGCGATGGGCGCACAAATACTGGGGCAATGTCACGAGCCGATCTTTGCGTTAGCGGCGGAGATTGCGCATGCGCACCATGAGGCATGGGACGGCACGGGCTATCCGCGTAATCTGCAAGGTGAAGAAATCCACGAAGCGGCTCGTATCGTTTGCTTGGCCGAAAACTACGATTCAATGACGCACAACCGCAGTTATCGGCATGCACTCACGCACCCCGAAGCGGTTGCGTTCATCAGCCGGAATGCAGGCATTCAGTTCGACCCGGCGATGACGCCCGTGTTCATCCGAGTGATCGAGCGACTTCGTGCGGTTCACGGTCAACGGCTGGATGATTGGTTGGCCGAAGATGCGCTCGCCAATCAATCGCGGCATCGTCATCAAGACGGCGAGCACGAGACGATGCTCGCACGGCTTGCTGATCTTGTGCCCGACTCGGTGTTTGTGAAATTGCGCGGTACGTTGTTGGGTGCGGAGAGGTAGCCAAATGGTCGCGACGTGAATTTCTGCGTCACGCGCCTTTGTTCGCACGAAAATGGTAGCGCGGCCCCTACTTTTGTGGGTCAACTTTCCGCAAACTCACGCGGTTGTTCGTAATCATCCGTCGAATTTCTGGCAACCAACTGGCAATGGCGCAAAAACCGACAAACAAAAAAGCCCCACCGATTTCGCGATAGGGCTTTCTAAGGTATTGTTTTTATTAAGTAATTCTTGGTAGGACGTGGCGGGCTCGAACCGCCGACCAACGGATTAAAAGTCCGCTGCTCTACCGACTGAGCTAACGTCCCGGAAAGCCTTCCATTATAACCATACTTTCTTGCGAGCACGATTAACGACGATAGAGGATTAACTCAAGCCTTGCGCATCCCTGTACATCACCGGATGTAGAAAGCAGCTATTCAACGATTTCCAACAACTGAAACGGGGAAATCCAGAAAAACGTTCGTCTCAATAAATCGCGTAAGCGCGACTACGTCCTAATAAAACTGCTTCGTTTGCGAAATAGCTGTTACCGCTAACCCACGCGCTTTTTTAGATATCGCATGAGCGCGCCAACGACTGGCAGCTTTTCGTAGAGCTCTTCGGCGGCGTCCCAGTAGTCGCGATGAAAACATACGCGATCCTCAGTATCAAAGCGCAGATGAGACGCGCCCCGAATGACTTGAATAGTCTCTGGTTTGAAGCGCTTAATTCGAAAACGAAATTCCCATGTGAGAAACGCTTCGTTGGCTTGCTCGATCTGTGATTGGATAACAAAACGCGGATCATGAAGCGAGACAAACATGTGCGTGAAGATCGTATGGATTGCTTCAACGTCGCGCACTTCGTTGAACGGATCTTTGAAATACGCTTCCCGCGCGTAGAGGGCACGCAGCTCGCCGAGCGTTGCTTCAGTGAGCGTTTCGTAAAAAGCGGCCACGCGCTGCAAGCGATTCGACATCTCAGAGCCCCGTCGATCGTTTGATGAGTTTGAAGTAGAGAGAATAGGGTAGAAGCCGCATAAATTTGAGCTGCCGCGTGAACGCGCGCGGAAAGTGAATTTCGAAATCCCCGCTCTCGTAGCCCGCGATCATCTCGCGCGCCGCTTCTTCTGGCTCAATCAAGTGCGGCATCTTGAATTCGTTTTGCGCGGTGAGCGGTGTGCGAACGAAACCAGGATTCACCACGGACACGCCGATGCCTTTCTCCGAAAGATCCAGATAAAGCGTCTCTGCAAAATTGATCATCGCGGCTTTTGAAGGGCCGTACACCAACGCCTTCGGTAAGCCACGATAGCCCGCCACTGACGAAACCACGCTGACATGCCCGGCACCTTGCTTGAGAAATTGCTTTCCGAGCAACGCGCTGGCATTCATTGCGCCATAAACGTTTGTTTGCATCATGTCGCGAATGGCTGCGTCGTCTAGATCCCACGCACGAATCGCGCGATAGGTGCCCGCCATCACGATGCCGAGATCAAGGCCGCCCCAGTTCGCGTTGATGAGATCGAGTGCAGTCGCAAGCGCTGAGTTGTCCGTCATATCGAGCGGCAACCGTAGCGCGTTTTCTTTTGCTGAAAACGCGTCGTCGAGCGCTTCCTTCCGTCGTGCCGACACAGCCACGCGCGCGCCACGGGCGAGCAAGTCCAGCGCTAGCGCTTTGCCGATACCGGTAGAAGCGCCGATGATCCAAACGCGTTGTTTCGACCAGTCGCGGATCGGCGGATTGAGCGTTGCCATGGGTGCTTTCGTTACTGCTTAGTGAACGTGATGATGATTTCACCGAGCTTGAAGCCAAACTTCGAAAACTCTGCACGGTTGATCACGACCTTATCGTCGATTTGCCACATCCAATCATCGAGATCGATGTTGTAAACCTTCCCGTCATCGGTCTTGAACGCGAGGACATACTTCCAGGTGAACGCGTTGCCCACGGCTTCGCCCTTCGCTTCACCCACGACATCGGCGGCGGTGCCGACGTAGCTGTCGCCGTTTTTCTTGATCGTCCAGATACGCTTTTCTTTTTTGCCGTCGGAATACACAAAGTCTTCGTCGAGTGTGCCGACGTCGCCGTTCCAAGTGCTCTTGATGTTGACCACCATCGAACGTGTGACCTTGCCTGAGCGATCCGTGATCACACCATGCGCGATTACAGGCCGGTCAAAGTATTGCTTTAGATCGAACTTCGGTTTCGTGCCCGCATAGTCGGCGAGCCGATGCGAACCGCAACCAGCGAGTGTGACGACGAGCAATGCGGTGAGGAGGAGATAGAGTTTTTTCATATTGGTAACTGATTGTTTTCTTGATGCGGATTGCCGCAGGTTTTTTTCAGAATGGCGAAGAACGCCGCGTCGCTAACGAAACAGAAATCTGCGTAAATCTGTGTCGAATCAGCGTTAAT
This sequence comes from Betaproteobacteria bacterium, assembly GCA_013298765.1. Classification (GTDB taxonomy): domain Bacteria; phylum Pseudomonadota; class Gammaproteobacteria; order Burkholderiales; family Casimicrobiaceae; genus Casimicrobium. Next base: position 261,573 of record JAAFJA010000004.1, on the reverse strand, counting down.
CTGCGTCAAGAATTCAGGGCAGCCTTTCATCAAAAAGCGGTTTGAATTTCCAGAGCAATGCCAACGCACAAAGCTTCAGTGCGCAGGGAAAAAGTGTGTAGGCGTAGGTAAGCGCGTTGAGGTTAGATTCAGTTTTCCCAACTTGGTACCCAAGCGCGCTCACAATTGGCAATGCGAGGCCCGCCGCGAGCGCGAGGTTTGCCTTCGTTACAAACGCCCAGATACCAAAGTAGCTGCCGGTACGCGATTGGCCGTTTGCTTTGGCGATGGTGTCTGCCAGCAATGCCGGCGGCAACGCAAGATCAGCGCCCAATGCCACGCCTGTTGCAATGCAAACAATCAGAAACGGGATGCGATCACCGGAAGAAAAACTCACCGCCCAGATGAATGCGACGACCGCGAGCAGCATGCCAATCGACCACGCTATGACTTTGCCGTAGCGCCGCGCGAGCCATGCCCACATCGGCATTGCAAGCGCGCCTGCAAGGAAATACGTTACGAGGAACTGCGGCTCCCAATCCTTTGCTTGGAGCACATCGTCGACGAAAAAGAGCAGCAGCGTTGCCGGAATGGCAGAGGCGATTCCGTTCAATGCGAAGACCGCGAGCAAGGCGCGAAACCGCGTGTCTTTCAGTGTGCTTGCAATCGCCTTGTCTTCATGCGCGACGACTTTGGCCTCACGAAGTTTCCACAGCAAGGCGAGCGTGGCGAGCAGCACAAACACGAAAATCCACGAAAACTTCGCCAGACCTTCCGCGCTATTTTTCGCGAGCACTGCCGGTAGCGCGGCGGCGAAGAGCACACCGATAAGGCCAATGGCTTCACGGGTGGCCGTATAGGTCGTTCTCTGCGCTGGAATCCTCGGCAGCTCTGCACCCCACGCGCCGTGAGCAATGGAGGCGAGACTAAAACCAAGATAAACCAAGATTAGTGAAAAAATTAGCCAAGCCCAAATTGAAACGGGAGTCCACTGCGGATTAAGAAGTACCAACATGCCCACGCCAAGGCTCACGCCGCCGAGTGCGCACGCGAAGAATCGGCTAGCGGTCGTGTCAGCCCAACGCCCTAAGAGCGGATCGATCACCGCATCGGCAAATCGCAGCAGCAGGAGCACGATCCCGAGCGTTGCAAGCGAGAGCCCGAGTTCGGCATAGAACTTCGGTACGTGTACATAGATTGGCAGCGCCGCCATCGCGAGCGGTGCCGCAAATAGGCTGTAGCGCGCGACTTCAAGCTTTGGCGCTTTGGCGAGCTCGCTCACGACAGTCCTTGCGAATGCTGCGTCTGCATGGATTTACTTGCCGCCTAACATGCGCTCACGAAGACGCGGTTGCGATGTGTTCTCGCTGAGCCAGATGCCGAAAAACGCAGCGGCGAAGTCGGCGTCTTTTACTTCGCCCGTGAAACGGCCGTTGTGGAAAAAGCGAGCGGTACGTTCGCTCGTGAAGATACCGGTTAAGCGATCTTCCGGCTTCACGTTTGGGAACACACGGGTCATCTCTGCGAGCCACTTCGCGTACACCGTGTCGTTGCCCACGCCCTGTCCGCGCATTTCATCAATGCTGCGCTCGGCGAGCTTACGCCCCTCGAAGTTGCGCAAGTATTGAATATCAAGTACGAAGGGTTTGGCGGGGTCGAACGCTTCGCCGCCCGGCGTCCACAAGAACGAGTTGTAAATCTGAAAACCAAACATTCGAAGCAAACCGCCACCGCGCAACTTAAGCGGGGGCAAGCCCTCGGCTGCGGTAGCGTGGAGCGCGGGCGCGCTAGCGGCTTGTGCGCTCGATTGCACCGATGCGAACAGTGCTGAGAGCGCTAGCGCGAAGCTCACGCAGAAAACTGCAGTGCGTGGAAGAAAACGTGAATACTTTGTTTGCATCGTCTTATTTCCTTTATGCGCAAGGGGCAGGGCGGGGGCGTGATATCGGAGCGAATTCATCCGCTCGCGAATAACCGCGTACTTCACAATTAACGTTGAAACGTGTAATGGCCGACATCAATACTTTTCGCTTCAAACCCAGCGATGCAATACGCGAGATAGAAGCGCCAGAGCTTTTTGAACTTGTCTGAGTAGCCAAGTTCAGCAATTGCTTGGCTACTGGCGTCGAATTGTCGAAGCCAGCGGCGAAGCGTTTCTGCGTAGTCGAACCCAAATTCCTTGCGATCGCGCAGCGTGAGACTTGCTTTCTCAGCGCGATCAACAAAGCGCTCCGGCGATGGCAACATCCCGCCGGGAAAAATGTATTGTTGGATGAAGTCGCTCGTCTTGCGATACGTTTCAAAGCGCGATTCATCGATAGTGATGACCTGAATCGCAGCCCTCGCGCCAGGCTTGAGCGTATTCGCGACCACGTCAAAGAATTTGCTCCAATACTTCTCTCCAACCGCTTCAAACATTTCGATGGAGGCGATGCCGTCAAAGCTCGCACCAAATCGCGCAGGCGCATCACGATAGTCGCAAAGTTCGAAACGTGCGCGGTGTTCGAGCCCAAGTGCGGCGATCCGTTTGCGCGAGTATTCAAGTTGCGCGGTTGAAAGCGTGATTCCGAGCACGCGCACATCACGCGTGCTCACCGCATGCTCTGCAAAGCCGCCCCAGCCGCAACCGATCTCAAGAATCGTTGCGCCTGGTCTGGGATCGATCTGCTGGAGAATGCGCTCGTATTTCGCCTTTTGCGCATCAACGGTGGACTGTGCGTTTCCCTCTGTGAAAAGTGCAGAGGAATACGTCATGGTTGGATCGAGCCAAAGTCGATAAAACGCGTTGCCCAGATCGTAATGAGCCTCAATGTTTTTCTTTGCTTGCTTCTTGTTATTCGCGCGCAAGAGATGCCGAAGATTGAACAGAAAGGCTTTCCATCCTCGACCGTAAAACGCGGGCATCAAGGCCTGTTGATTTTTTGCGAGTAGCGAAAGCAGCGCGACCAGATCCGGCGTGTCCCATTTGCCATTGAAATAGGCTTCACCGAACGCGACATCGCCGCCGGTCATCACTTCCGTACACATCGAGAGATCATGAATATCGATCTGCGCCGTGAGCGTTTCCGAAGCGTGGCCGAATTCATGACGGGAGCGATCCGGCAGCTGGACGGTAAGCCTGCCGTACTTCAAATGTGTCAGCAACTTGAGCAAAAGTCGAGCCGCCATCGGCAACGCAGGTTGCGCCGAATAGGTGGATTCATCGGTGCTCATGAACGTGATACTCCAGTCATCTTTGAAACGAGTTTTCCGTGAAACGGCACGCGCTTGATCCAAAGCCGGAGTGCGTGCCAATGAATACGTGCGACCACCGCAAAGCTCTGCAACGGGAATCGCCAGAGCGCGCTTCGAAGGGCGCTTCGGGTGAGCGGTTTTGCTTCGCCGCCGATGTGGGTGTGCAACAGTCGGCCCTCACCATCGTCATAGTCGATGCGTGCGAGCCAGCGATCCGGTGCGAAGTTGAATCTAAAGCTGTATTGGCCGCGCACTTCATTGAACGGCGAAACGTGCAGCAACTTGTCGGCGACTAACGTGTCCCCAGTCTTGATCTCACCGCGCTCGTTGGTGAGAAGGTAGCGATGCGATTCACCAAACGTATTGTTGACCTCGGTGAGCACGGCGAACACACGATCACTTTGATTGCGACAGACCCAGAAACTCACCGGGTTAAACACAAAACCGAATACGCGCGGAAAGCTCACAAGTTCAACGTTCGCCGACTCGTCTTGACGCAAAAGTTGATGCTCTCGAAGCAGTTGATCGATCCACTGCTGCAGTGATTCACCATCACGCGCGCCGTGGTCACGTTCCTGAAATGACAACAGCGCAGCACGATTGATCGCCAACGTAGGTTCGAGTTGAGCGAGCTCCGCCAGTGGAAGTCGCAAGCAAAACAACGGATAGCGAAATTCATGCGCACTTGGGCGCACCCGCGAGTGAGTGACCTCACCAACGATCACCGCCGCTCGACGGGGCGTGCGCGCGCTCATTCAGCCGCAAGCCCCATGGGCTGTGCACTCTCACGCGTATTGATCGCTTGAACGCATTCGAGTGCCGAGCGTATGCCGTCTTCATGAAAACCGTTGTAAAGCCAAGCGCCGGCGAAATAAGTGCGATTCGTTCCTTGAAGCTCCCGCACAACCTTCTGCGCCGAAATCGCGGCTTGGTTGAGCAGTGGATGCCAATACTCAAATTCGGCGATGACATGTTCCTTGGCAGGCTCGACGGGGGGATTGAGCGTTTCGAAGAGCGGCGTGGAGAATGGGAGCGGTTGTAAATTGTTAAGCCAATACGTGAGCGCAACCGGACGCCGGTCGTCGATGGCAGCCGACGTCTCTACGTAATTCCATGAGGCCCATGCGGCCCGATGCTTGGGCATCAGCCCCACATCGGTGTGAACGATGCAGCGATTAGGTTGATAGGCAATGGCATCCAACGCCTTATTGATACGTGGTGTAGCCGCAGACAGAATTTGCCTTGACTGATCTGAATGCGTGGCCATAACCGCGTAATCAAAGCGTTCTGATGCTGCGAGTTGATTGGCAAGTTTCACTTCGACGAATCCGGGCGTCGTGATGATCTTATCCACTCGGGCATTGAGCCGCGCGTCCTTGAGCGCTGCGATCACGCGTGAGACATAGTTACGCGACCCGCCACGAACTGTCATCCACTGCGGACGATTTGCCACCTGCAAAAGGCCGTGGTTGTGGCAAAAGCGAAGCAACATCGCCAAATCGAAATCCATCACCTCGCCGCGCGGCGACGACCAAATGGAGCCAACCATCGGCCACAGATACCAATCAAACAGCGCTTGGCCGTAGTCCTCGCGCGCGAGGAAATCGGCAAGCGACATCGACGGTACCTGACCACTCTTAACCATCGCGGTGGTGGTGCGATTAAAGCGTGCAATGTCGAGCAAGAAGCGTAGAAATTTCGGGCGAACCAGATTCGATTTCTGTGCAAAGAGCGCACTCACACTGGTGCCCGACCATTCGACTTGGTCGCGATCAGACCTGACTGCGAATGACATGTCGCTTGTTGCGAGATCGACATTGAGCTCAGCAAAAAAGCGGAGTAGGTTCGGATAGGTGCGATCGTTACACACCAAAAAACCAGTGTCGACGCCCGCCGTGACACCGTCGAGCGTGACATCAACCGTGTGCGAATGACCGCCGAAGTAGTCATTCGCCTCGAAAAGCGTAACTTGGTGCCCTGACTTTTGCAGGTAATACGCAGCGCTCAAGCCGGAAATTCCGGCACCAACGACGGCAATTGATGCCAAGATGTGTGCTCCAGTTCAGGTGATCACAGCCAACGACCGAGACACACCGCATGCGCGACGCCGATTATTTCGGTTCTATCGCGCAGATTTCCCTAATTGTCATGCAGTATAACTAGTTTTCTGAACTGACGAGTATTTTTATGAACTCATTAGTCTTCCTCGGCCGTACAGTTCTGCATACGCCGAATGGTTGTGAATAGATTCAAAGTTTTCGCTTGCCACCATGTAGTCGCCGATTTGTTCGTGTGCGCTGCAGGCCAGGGCGATGTCGCGCACCAAGTCTTCGACGAATTTCGGATTGTCGTAGGCGCGCTCCGTCACGAACTTTTCGTCGACCCGCTTCAACACGCTGTAGAGCTCGCTCGAGGCTTGCTGCTCGGCGATTTCAATCAGCGCGTCGATCGTGAGCGAATCAGCGGCTTCTGCGCGAATCGTGATGTGTGAGCGTTGATTGTGTGCGCCGTAGTCGGAAATTTTCTTCGAGCACGGGCACAGACTGGTCACAGGTGCGACCACCTCGATAATGAGTTTCTCGCCCTGATTTTCTTTGGACTCGACAATGAAAGCCACATCCGCGTCAAGCAGGCTTTCATAGCCCGATACGGGCGCGCGCTTGCGCCGAAAGTAAGGAAATCGCATTTCAAGATAGGACGACTGCGCTTCAAGCCGCGTTTGCATCGCGCGGGAGAGCGCGAGAAATGATGCGGGCGTTATGACATCGAGCCCTTCGGCGAGCATTTGCGCGAAGCGCGACATGTGCGTCCCCTTCACATGGTCGGGCAAACCGACATACATCGCAAACGTAGCCACGGTGGCCTGTGCGTCACCGTCGACGTTTGCCACGCGAACAGGGTGGCGAAGGCTGCGTATGCCCACCCGCTGGATAGCGAGATGGCGATCATCGGGGCGCGCCTGCGTGTCATCGAGCGCGGTCGAATGAGCGGCGTTGGCGCGAAACATGGAGTCGTTTGCGTTCATGAATTGAAGTTTAGCGGTGAGTTTCCTTCGGGAGTTGGTGCTGTTGCGCTAACCATCAAGGGCAGATTGAGGAGGCTGCGAGTCACAGTCGTTCGCCCCTCTCCGCTTTGTTTGATTTCATCCGGAAAAACCCAGACGGGCGGACGAGGCGCGCTCGTCCTGTGGCTAGACAGCCTTGGACAGAAAAAACTGGCTTTTCGGCCCGTTTGCGCCACCGTTGCGCCCAGGCTACGCCTTGCTCAGCGTTGGCCCGGGGATTTCCCGCGAGTCCCCAAAATTCGTTACGCATGTCCTAGACATGTTTAAGTCATCGCGCTAGACTACGCATCGACGGCAGTTTTGTCAAATTCTTGTCTTAGACGAATGATTTTTGTGTCCGACGCCTCTGGCACCACATTAACGCACCTTTCGATAAGCGCCGTCGAGCGAGACACCGGCTTGTCTAAAGATGTGCTGCGCGTGTGGGAGCGTCGTTACGGTTTCCCGCAGCCCGAACGCGATGCCAACGGTGAGCGCATGTATCCGATGCAGCAAGTTGAGAGGCTGCGCGCGATCAAGCGATTGATGGACGCTGGACATCGCCCAGGCAAATTGCTCTCGCTTGACGAGCAGTCGCTCGATACGCTGGCCGTGCGACAAACGCGCTCGAAAGTGGTCGATGAAGTCGGCGAGCTGCAGCGGCTGATCCTCGATCTTCTCAAAGCGCACGATGCCATCGGTTTGCGTCAAACGCTCGCACAGCTTCTGATGAAGCAGGGGCTGCAAGGATTCGTGTCGGAAACCATCGCTCCGCTTAATCGCGCTGTGGGCGAAGCGTGGATGCGCGGCGATATGCAAATCTTTCAGGAACACGCCTACACCGAGCAGGTGCAGGTGGTGCTTCGAAGTGCGATTCACGCAATTCCCAATCGCGCTGCCAAGCCAACCATCCTGCTTGCAACCTTTCCTAATGAACAGCACGGGCTTGGCTTGTTGATGGTGGAGGCGATCCTCGCTCCCGAAGGTGCGCATTGCATCTCGCTTGGTACACAAACCCCTATCCCCGAAATCGCTGCCGCGGCGCATGCATACAACGCAGACGCTATTGCCCTATCGTTCTCGTCGGCGTACGGCAGCAAGCAAGCGCTGGCCGGATTACAGTCGCTCAGAGCGATGCTCCCAAGTCGCGTTTCGATCTGGGTTGGCGGAGAGCTCATCCGCCGTATTCGACGCGACGTAGAAGGTGTCACCGCGACAGCGTCTTTGGCGGATATCCTCGCCGCACTCAGGCAGTGGCGCGCGGAATTCGGCGACGCGAAATAATTCGCTAATCGAGCCACGCCCCGATTAAATCGGGTACCTAGGCGAATCGCTGTGTGCGTGTTGCGTCTTCTCTGAGTCCGATCTGGGCTATCAAGCGTAATAAAGCCGTAGAAAACCCGATGACGTTCGTCACGCTTTCGGCGCTACACTCGTGATCCCAATTTCGTACTGTACGCCTTCGCTCGCTATGCTTTATTCAGAGTTGTTCAAGGATTTGGAATCGGTTCGCTGGAACATGGCTGAGGATGTCCCTTGGGACAACTTCGATGCGAGCAAACTCTCCGATGAACAGGCCAAGACAATCAAGTTAAACGCGATTACCGAGTGGTCAGCGCTACCTGCGACTGAAATGTTTTTGCGTGACAATCGAAACGACAGCGATTTCTCGGCCTTCATGTCGATTTGGTTTTATGAAGAGCAGAAGCATTCGCTTGTGCTGATGGAATACCTGAAGCGCTTCCGCCCTGATCTCGTGCCCACTGAGGACGAACTGCACAACGTGCGCTTCGAGTTTGATCCGGCGCCCGCGCTCGAAACCCTGATGATGCATTTCTGCGGCGAGATTCGTTTGAATCATTGGTACCGCCGTGCGGCGGAGTGGCATACCGAGCCGCTGATCAAACACATTTACGGTTTGATCGCAAAAGACGAAGCGCGGCATGCTGGCGCCTACCTCAAATACTTGAAACGATCGATCGCGAAATCGGCCGCTGAAAAAGTGAATGAAGTGAAAGCCGGTTTCGCAAAGATTGGCTTCCTTATGGCGGCGAGCGGTCGCGCAGGCAAGCCCTTGCATCCGACCAATTTGCACGTGAACAAAGCGCTCTTCCCGAACGACACCGTGCAGAGCAAGTTGCCCGATCCCGAATGGCTCGAACGCTGGCTCGATCAGCAAATTAATTTCGATAAAGAGTGGGAAGGCAAAGTCGTGAAAATGATTCTGCACAACCTCTCGTCGCTCTTTGATAAGAGCATCGACACGCTGGGCGACTTAAACAAATACCGTAAATCGCTGTTGCCCGCTTAGTGGGCTTTCCGTGCGCGGTTCACACGCTCGCGAGCTGAGATAATCCGTTGTGAAGCTGGTTGGACAGTCGCCGGTTACGCAAGTAATGGGAGGAAGGTCCGGGCTCCACAGAGCAGGGTAGCGGCTAACGACCGCCCGCTGAAACGGTGTGAGGGCGAGAAGCCACACGCCTATAAGGCGAGGACTAGGGCCACAGAGACGAGCGTATTTAGTTACGGTGAAACGCGGCAACCTCTACCCGGAGCAATACCAAATAGGCACACGCCGCTAGCGGGCAACCGCTGGCGAGAAGGCGGCTCGTTGGAGTGTGCGGGTAGGTAGCTTGAGCCGTGCAGCAATGTACGGCCTAGAGGAATGACTGTCACGAGAAGCGGGAAACCGCATCACGAACAGAACCCGGCCTATAGACCGGCTTCATCAGATTCAAAGAAAAGGCTTCTGCGGAGCGCGGCGTGCGCGTTTCACGCGGGAACGATGCCTCGAAGCGCGCATGCACCGATGGACTTTGTCGTTTTGCGTACGTCGGGAAAAAATGCGCGGACTCAGCAGCGGAGAAGATGTTCCAAATTGTTTCGGGTTTCCCCTCGATTTACTGGGGCAAGCGAGCCAAAATAAACTAAGTCAACTAAAGGCCAAATAAAAAGAAAGCCCGCATAAAACGGGCTTTTCACTATCAGCACTATCGCACAACGGCTACGACGGTCGCACGACGTGCGCGGTGTACTGGCGAACTAGACCAATCAATTGCTCGTCTTGGTATGGCTTACCCAGATACTCGTTCACGCCGAGCTCTTGCGCATGACTGCGATGCTTCTCGGCGGTGCGGGACGTGATCATGATGATCGGGATATTGTTCTGTCGGTTATCCGCTTTGATCGTTTTAGTGAATTCAAAGCCATCCATGCGCGGCATTTCGATATCAAGCAGGATGACATCGGGGTTTACCGTCGCAAGTACCTGCAGCGCATCGAGACCATCTTTCGCCGTCATCGGATGGAAGCCTTCGCGTTCCAGTAAGCGCGAGGTAATCTTTCTCACGGTGAGCGAATCGTCAACAACCAGCACGATTGGCAGGCGACCGATGACCTCAGGTTCGGGCTCTGGCTCTGGAGCAATCGGCTCAGGCGCAACGGGCTGAGGAACCGCTGGCACGTCGACGGCGACCGGCGTCACCAACGGCGCGCTTGGCGTCGCTACCTCGCGTGAAACCACCTCGGGAACCGCGGATACTTCGCTCGCGGCGGTCGGTGCGGTTGCGGCGATCGGTGTCGTGGTCGGTACGCTCGGAGCAGCAGGCGTCGGCACGGGCGCGGCAACGGGTGGCGTGGCTACGGCAGCTGCAGCCGCCGCGCGAGTCACCGCCGTCGTCGCGGTACCCTCGGCCGCGGCGCGCATGAGCGCCAACGGATCCATCAGCAATACGATTCTGCCGTCACCCAAAACAGTAAGGCCTGCCATGCCGGGCACGCGCGCGAGCTGCGGTCCGTAAGGTTTGGCGACGACCTCTTGGTTACCAATCACGCGGTCTATTTCAACCGCGACCACGGCTTCTCCCGCGCGAACGAAGGCGACCGAATAGGTTTTGTGCACACTGCCGTCGGGACGACCGCCCAAAAGCACCGACATGCTTCGATACGGGATCCACTTACCAGCGACCTCGATCTGTTTTGCACCCAATGCAATCGTGCGATCACGAGCTGGAATCTGGCGCACAGTTTCGATCAGCGATGAGGGAACACCATAGGTCACACCAGCGATGCTGACGAGCAACACCTGCGTGACGGCAAGCGTGAGCGGCACGGAAAGAACGAACTTGGTTCCGACGCCCGCCGCCGTAGATGCAACGACACGGCCGCCGAGTGCGGCCAATTCGCTTCGCACCACGTCCATACCGACGCCGCGACCGGCGATCGCCGTTACCGAGTCAGCGGTAGTGAAGCCTGGGCGGAAGATAAATTCGATGAGTTGGGCGTCGTTCAGCGGCTCATCGGCCTGCGCGAGACCTGCGGCGATGGCGCGTTGGCGCACCCGCTCGAGAGCGATTCCCGAACCGTCATCGGTGAACTCGATGGCAACTTCATTACCTTGCTGCTTAACCGCGATGTTGATCTCACCAATCGCAGGTTTGCCCGCCGATTCACGGGCATCCGGCGCTTCTATTCCGTGCGCGAAGGAGTTGCGCACCAGGTGCTCAAGCACTGGGATCAATCGCTCCAGAACACCGCGGTCGATTTCGATCCTGCCGCCAACAATGTCTAAGTTGGCGCGCTTGCCGACGTCTTTCGCCGTTTGCCGCAAGACGCGATACAGACGCTCAGTAACGGTGGAGAACGGAACCGTGCGCAGTGATTGCAAGCGCAATTGAACTGAGCGCGACAGACGCGTTTGCGCGGCAAGCGCGGTGTCTGCATCATCGATGTTTTTGATCAAGTTTTGCTGCACCGTTGCCACGTCGTTCACGCCTTCGGCCAAGCCGCGCGTTAACTCTTGGAAACGGGTGTAGCGATCGAATTCGAGCGGATCGAACGTAGATTCTTGATCGAGACGGGACTGAATCTGCGATTCGCCCTGAATTTCGATTTCGCGCAGCAAGGTACGCAGACGCACCACGAACGATGTCAGATCGTTCAAGCTTGTCTTCAAGCCGCGCATTTCGCTTTCAATTCGCGAACGATTGATCGCGATCTCACCGGCTTCGTCAGCAAGCAATTCGACCGCGTCTGTGCGCACCCGAAGGAACGACACGGCGCTTTCTGGTGCAACGGCGGCAGTCATCGTCGCCGCAGCGGCAACGCTCGCTGCCACTGCGGGCACGGGCGTGCCAGTAACCGCTGCGCCATCGCGAACGGCCGCTTGCACGGCCTGCGGCAGCGATGCGGCAATGTCAGCATCGCTTGCGAGCTTTCCGGTCTCGATCTGCTCGGCGAGTAGCGCTGCGGCACTTTCCGCAGCCGCGTCGAATGCCGACGTCGTTTTGTCCGCGTCGTCTGTGGCCGCAGCCGCGAAGCGCGGCAGCACCACGTCGTAGCGACCGGCAACCAGCGCATCGAGTACGAACGCGACGTCATCGAAGCGCTCTTCTATTTGGTGAAGCTCTGCGTCGTTAAACGCGCCGCTGTTTTCGGCGACAGCGGATTCCACGATATGGGTCAATTCACCCAAGCGCATTGCGCCTGCCATCCGCGCACTGCCCTTGAGTGTGTGCAGCGTACGCTTCAAACTATCTAGGTTGGAGCGATCACTTGGGTTGGCGCGCAGATTGCGAATTTCTGCGCTCGCGTTCGGGAACAACTCCTGTGCTTCTTCAAGGAAGATCGGCAGTACTTGAACGTCGATGTCGTCGTTAATGCCCAGCAGAGGATCTTCGCCTGCGGGCGGCATAGCGCTCGCTTTCGGGGTCTCAGATAATGCGGCCGCCACGCGATCCGAAATACTATCCGAGACGCTCGCTTTTGCGGCCGCCGTCCCAATTGAGACCACGTTTGACGCAATGTTCTCATTAGCCGCAACTGCGCCAAGACTGCCCACCGAAACGGAGGGAACCGCTGTCGACGAGATAGCTGGCGCAGATGGTGCGGCGACTGAAACGGGTTCGACTGGCGCTACAGGCTCTGGATCGAGTCCGGCAATGTCGGCCGGTGGTGTCACCACGCTCTCGGAAGCGCTGGCGATGGCAGCAGCTCCGGCAAGCGTAGCTGCGCCCGCCGCTCCGAATGCAGCGGCGAACGATGGAAGTGAGCTTGGGCCGCGAACCTCAGGCGGCGAAGGGGCCACCGACGGCTCAGCCGCCAGGGACTGCACGCCGAAATCCTCCGGCAGTTCGAGCACGATCTCTTCTTCGATCTCGAAGCTTGGCTCTTCTTCGATAAGTGTCGTGCGAGCGAGCTCGGCAGCCGCGCCGCCGTGATTGCCGCCCAACGCCTGCAGAAAGCGTTGCAGTTCGGCAGTACTCGCAGCGACCATCGCCGATTCACTCGGCCCGACAGGCGCTTGCGATTGCAGCCGCAGCACCGCGCCGCGCAAGGTTTCGACACCATTGGCGAGAATGACCAAATTAGCTTCGACTTGTTTGGTGCGGCGCACGGCCACCAGTGACTCTTCGAGCAATCCTGCGAGTGTGCCGATCGCGTTGAAGCCCGCCGTGCGGTGGATGCCGCAAAGCGTGTGCGCCGCGCGAATCATGCCATCCGATGGCAGCAAATGCGGATCGAATTGCATCAGCGAGAGCTCTTGATCGAGCGTCGCCAGGTGCGCGCGAGCTTCATCGCCCATGATCGAGAACAGCGTGCGGCTTACGCGCACGCCGTCAACGACCACTTCGTCTGACCAAAGCGGCGCCGGTGACGGCGCAACTGGTGGAGGAGCGGGCGCAGTGATCACTTGCGACACAGGCGCGGTCGCTGTATTTAGCGGATTGGCCTCGAATGCTGTATTCGTGGGCGCGGGGGGAGGCGATGGAATCGGCTCGGGCGCGGGAATTGCGTCAAACACGATCTCATCAAAGGCGACAACTTCCGGCGCAGCCTGAGCGGCAACTGGGGCTAGATCAGAGAAACCAGACAGATCGAGCTCAAAGTCTTCCTGCGCCTTGCCCTCATTAATGGGCGGCGAAGCCGTGGGAGCTGAGTCGGAAATCGCGGGCGACGGCGGCGCATCTTCTCGGGTAGCCGCGAAGGCGCCGAGTCCAAGGAGCGCGCTCACGCTAGCAACTGAAGCGGCTGTACTTGCGACCGCCGGAACGACGGGTGGCTGCGTCGGTGCGGGCGGCGTTGGCGCTACGGCGAAGCCGCATTTCTCGATGAGCGCGTTGAACGGCTGAGGGGGCACGTTTACACGTTTAGTTGCGTTGAGCTCGGCAACCCAACCCTTGAACTGGCGAGTTGATTCGTTAACGAGTTCAATCTCGTGAGCGGAAAGCGCACGACCCTCCTCGAGCACAGGGTTGAGCACTCGCTCAACACTCCACGCAGCATCGCCCAGCGATGTCAAACCGACCATCCGCCCACTGCCCTTCAGCGTGTGATATCCGCGACGAATGTCCTTGAGCAAATCAGTTCGAGCAGGCGCTTGTATGTATTCGCGCATGCTCGATTCAATGTTGTCGACCACCTCGGTGGCCTCTTCCGCGAAGATTTCGAGGAGCGCGTCATCCTGCGATGCTTCCGGCGTTTCGAGCAGGCGTTGAGTTTCCGCTGAGACCGAAGGTGGCGCAGCAACAACGCCGATCACGGGCTTCAATTCGGATTGGAGTTGCTCGAAATTAAGCGAGCTATCCGAAACCGCATCCAGACCCGATTTCGCTGCGCGTGCTAGCGCGCCGTCGTCGATGAGTTCAGCATCGCGTCGAATGTCGTTGAGGCCCGCGACGACCGAAGCACGGGCGCGCGAATCGCTAGGGTCGTTCTTGAGCTGTGCAAAATCGGATTTCAGCGAGCGGATGCGGCTGTCGATTGCAAGCTCAACGGTGTTGTCGACTGGCTCCACCGGGGCCAATGCGGATTCGCCCCGTAAGGTTCGCTCGAGCGATTCGAGAATTGCCTCCGCGCCGCCTTCTTTGCGTTCGCGCGCATCGACGTAGAAGCCGAAGCCTGCAAGTACGTTAGCGATTCGATCGATCTCGGAGGTTTCAATCGCACCTGGCTCAGCAACAAGTTGAGTCACTCGTTCAGATGCTTGCGCGACGATTCGATGTGCATCGTTCCAGCCGAGCAAACGCAGCGCACCGGAGACCTGAGCCAGAAGCCCGGGAATCTGTGCCAGATCCTCGACGGCTGTGGAGTCGCGGAAGAATGCGTCGAGCGCTGCTTCGATCTGGCGCATGTTTGCGCGAATCTCGCGACACACTTGTGCAATCGTTTCCCGTTCTTGTGCGAGGCGAGTGAGCGAGCCGCTGCCAGCTTGATCGAGCAGTTCCGCCGGTATTGGCGCACGCGCTGTGGCGTAGCCCAAGCGCTTCACGGCGACATTAACTTCGCTTGAGAACGTACGCGGGAGTGCGGCCAAATGCTGAGTTGCAGTTTCGAGCAACAACAAGCTCGACGCAAATTCGAGCGATCCTTCGTCGCTCAGCGCGCGCGAAGAGATAACAGGCGCGACACCAGCAAGCGCGGTTGCCAGCTCGGAGAGGCTTCGCACTCCGATTGCATCACATGCGGAAGGCAATTCGCCCAGCGCAGAGGCAAGCCGCTCAGCCGCGCCAGCCCTACTGGTGGAAACCGCGGACCATTCTTCTTTGCAGCGTACAACGATCTCGTTAAGACGATCAATCGCGGGACGAAGCGCGACCACATCGAGTTCGCGCGGCACGCGTTTCGGCACCAGCACGTCAAGACTGTAGAGGGCTTTCACTTCATCGCAGCGTTGCGAGCCGTCGCCCACGCGAGCCACGTGGTAGAGCACTTCTCGTTTTAGTCGGTCCGCGACCTTGGTGGAGCCTTCAACCAAGCGGCGAATCTGAAGATCGATACGCGCGAAGAGTTGCTTCACCGACGTGGATGAGTCGATGAGGTTTAGCTGTACGGCATCAAGCAGCGCGCTGGTAACCCACCAGAATGAGCGCTGTGCGGGCAGGGGATGCGCTTGCTCAATGCCTGCGAGCGCTTGCTGCATCAACGCCAAACCGGATTGCGTTTGCGTGCCCCGCAGCCAATCGAGAAAACCGCGCTGGAAATCACGCCGGTGACGCAATAAGTACGACGCCATCTTCGATGGGTCCATCGCTTCAGCCGATTCCGTAAACCGGGGCTTTCTGCTGACGTCGGGGAAAAACAAATCGGCGGGGCCGAAACGCGCAGCGCGCAGTCGCCCGAGCGCCAAATACTCAGGCAAAAAGCGCAGCGGCACAGCTTGCGCGCCGGCAGCGATTTCTTCCAGATGCGAAACCAGACGCCGACATGCGGCGGCGATCGTTTGCAAGGCCTCAGGCTTTGCGACTTCGGGTGGATCAGGAAGGTGGTTCTCAAATTCGCGCAGCAGAACTGCGAAACCCTCAACCCCCACCAGTTCGAACGCACCTGCGGCTTTGTGCAGATTGCTACGAACCGATGTGGCGACGTTTCCCGTTTCGCCCGCCTGGAGCTTGGTCAAACCATCGAGTGCGGCCATGAGCGTTACATCAAGCTCGGCCTTCACCCAAATGATCGGTCCACTATCCAGGTCTAGTGGAATGTCTACTGCCACAAACGTGCTCCTCGTTGTTGTGCTTTCTCGTTCCTCAGAGCGGCTAGGTTGTTATACCTTGAAGCCGGCTACCGAAGCACGCAGCGTCTGCGACAGACGAGCGAGTTCTTCAATCGAGACGTTGGTTTGTTGGGTGCCGCGAGAGGTCTCTTCGGTCACCGCAAGAATGTCTTGCATGCCGCGGGTCACCTCAGATACCGATTGTGACTGCGTTTGCGTTTGCGCGGAAATGTTACCCACGATACCTGCGAGATCGCGTGAAACGCGGTTAATTTCAGACAACGCTTGACCGGCGGCGTCGGACAGGCGGGTACCTTCGACCACCCCTTGCGTGGTTTTTTCCATCGCGTTAACAGCGTCTTGCGTATCGGCCTGAATCGCGCGCACCAGCGCTTCGATCTGCTTCGTGGCTTCGGCGGAGCGTTCAGCGAGTCGCTGAACCTCTTCGGCAACCACCGTAAATCCGCGACCCGCTTCACCTGCAGAGGCCGCTTGGATGGCAGCGTTTAGAGCGAGAACGTTGGTTTGTTCGGTAATGTCAGAAATCAGCTCAACGATCTCACCAATTTCTTGCGACGATTCACCGAGTCGCTTAATCCGCTTCGAAGATTCTTGGATCTGCGCACGAATTTCGTTCATACCGGCGATCTGGTTTTGTACCGCCGTTGCGCCCTGCTCGGAAGCAGACAGGGACTGTTGCGCAACCTTTGCGCCTTGGGCCGCCGAGGCGGATACGTCATTAATCGATTGCGCCATTTGCAGCACGAGCGCGGACGCTTTTTGAATCTCAGCGGATTGGCGCTGCGATGCTTGGTACAGACGCTGCGAAATCGATTGCGCAGTTTGCGTCGCGCTTGTAACTTCAGTCGTCGTCGAGTTAATGTCGGTAACAACCTTACGCAATTCGTCAACCGTGAAGTTAATCGAGTCAGCGATCGCACCGGTCACGTCTTCCGTCACCGACGCGTGCACGGTCAAGTCACCGTCAGCCAAGGTGCCCATTTCGTTCAGCAAACGCAAAATAGCTTCTTGGTTACGCTGGTTTTCCGTTTCAATTTCAGCGGCGCGTGCACGGGCTTCGTTCAGGTACAAGTAGCCGAGCAAGAAGCCGAACAGGAGAGCGAGCGCACCGAAGATCGCCGCGAGGATGAGCGCAAAGTTGCTTGTGTTGCCGGCGCCACGATACGTGTCGGCGAGTGCTTTTGCGTCAGCCGAGAGCGGCTCTGCTTCTTGCGCGATCACTTTCGCGGCTTGTTTACCCGAGAGCAAGCGTGGCATGGCGCGCAGCACTTCCACCAGACGCTTCTCGGTTTCTTGGAAGCGGGTGCCGATTTCGGTGAGCGTTTGTTTGGTTTCGGGGTCGCGCACTGGGTTAACGCGCAGCGTTTCACTACCCTGCGAAAGGCCGTTTACGATGTCGCGGAATGTGGCCGTATCTTTACCGAGCAAGAAGGCAACGTCTGAATCCACTTCGTTACCGATCAGCGCGTTAGCGTTTTTAGCGATACGCTGCGTGAGCATCACGAGGTTGTTAGAAAGCGCGCTCTCACGGCTGCCAGCACCCGCAAGCTGCGTTGCTAACTGCTCAGTCAGCTCCAGCAGGCCCTGGTTTCCTTGGTTAACGTTTGATACCGCGGCTGATAGCGATGTGAGGATCGCTCGCGACGCCATTAACTCTTCGACTTTCGGCTCAATCGCGGTCCAACGCTTTTCAAGCGTGGTGGCCACTTTCGAGACGGCCGCCGATTGCGGCTCGGAAATCGTGACACCCTCGTAAATGCCGCCGCGTGTGAGCGCGGTAAGGTTTGCCTTGAAGCGGTCTCGTGACGTTGCTAGAACGTCGAACGCTTCGGCGGCTCCCATCTCGGACTGCGCGCTACCGCGAGCCAGACGCTGAGAAAGCGTTTCGAGCTCACGCGCTGCTGAGACCTGCGCGGTGTTGCGCGCGGCTTCCAAAGCATAAAAGCCGAAGAACGCCAACATCAACACGAACGAGATGGCCAGCAGCGACGCAAGCAACTGAAACTGCTTCGCGGAGGGCCAGTGACCGATGAACGGCAGCCGTTTCGCGCCCGCGTTGCTGCGCGCAGCGGTTCTCAGCTGTTCAACGACTGACCCACTGTCGCTCGCGGAGTATCCCGCCGCTGACATGATGGCGGTGTCGGTGGCGATGGGGGTTGCCATGACGGTAGGCACGGCCACGGAGGGTTGCGCCTTATCGCCAAAGAGTTTTCCTAACTTCAATTTCATACTCGATCCTCAACTGAAAGGCGGCTATACCACTTGCAAAAAGTCTTGTTGTTCGACGAGTCGCGCCAAATCCGCTTCCCGCCACACGATGCCGTCGGCATCGATAAATCGATTTCGCTCCCAAGCGGCAAGCGTTGAATCGCCCGCGCTCTTCATGGAGTCAAGTAAACGCAGTCCGATCACGCGATCCACCATCACGGCGGTTCGAAGCCGGGCGAGTCGTTGACCGAGGAGCACTACCCGAGTTGCAGCCGTGGTTGCCGAGCGTTTGCCGCCTTGCATCCAAGCGGACAAATCGCTGACGGCGTAGAGCGTCCCGCGGACGTTGGCGATGCCCAAAAACCATTGTTTGGAGAACGGCACCGACGTGAACTGACCAATTTGCGCGACCTCGGCGATGTCGCCCAAATCGAGTAGCAGGTTCTGATCCGCGACGCGGACGGCGAGTCGCGACTCGCGCTTCGGTTGTGCGGCGGCGAGCTTCAATCGCGCACCAAGCGCCTCTTGAAAGCTCACCAGCCTATTTCTGTCTCGTGCCATTGTTCCCCCAATCGCTTTTTGCGCCAGCCTCCGGAGCCGCGCTTTCGACGATCTAGTTCAACTTCGAAATTTTTTCCAGCAACTCTGCCGCGACAACGGGTTTGACCACGTAATCGCGCGCTCCTTGGCGCATGCCCCAGATCTTGTCGGTTTCCTGGCTCTTCGTGGTGCAGATGATCACGGGGATGTGCTTCGTGGCAGCATCCTTACTGATTTGCCGTGTGGCTTGAAAGCCGTTGAGCCCCGGCATCACAACGTCCATCACGATCAAATCCGGCAGGAGCGCCTTAGAGAGCGTTACAGCCTGCTCGCCGCTATCGCACTGACTCACTTGGTAGCCAGCGCCCATGAGCAGCTCAGAAAGAAAGTGACGTTCGGTTGGGGAATCGTCGACGACTAGGATATTTTTGATTGGCATGGGTCCTTAGCTCGATACTTTTTCAGGATTCATGAATGAGTTTACGGCGCCGATGAGTGTATCTTTGGTAAACGGTTTAGTTAAATACTGGTCTGAACCGACCATTCGACCACGGGCACGATCGAAAAGACCGTCTTTTGACGACAGCATCACGACGGGGGTGGATCGAAACTTTGCGTGCTTCTTGATCAACGAACAGGTCAGGTAGCCGTCAAGTCGCGGCATCATGATGTCGACGAAGATCACATCGGGTTGATGGTCGGCAATTTTTGCGAGCGCATCAAATCCGTCTTCGGCCAGCACGACCTGGTAGCCCGCTTGCAAAAGGAAGATTTCGGCGCTTCGACGAATCGTATTGCTGTCGTCGATCACCATCACTTTGGTTGCTGAATTTCCGCTCACGTGCGATCCGAAAGTTGGGTTGAGGGCGCGCCAATGTAGGCCGACACCCAAAAGAAAGGGTAGTGTGCCACGTTCGATTGCTGCCGAACTGAGAAAGTAGCGTCACAAAACAAGACTTTAGCCCCCGTGTTCCATCGCCGCAACGTGACGCTTTTTGTCAACGTGCGACGCGCTGAAGTATCGCTGGCTCACTAGCCGCGCCCTAGAAACTTTCGATAGGCAACGTTTTCGGTCTCCTCGACCCAACCGTACTGCCGCTCGGAAAGCTTACGCAAAAACGCATCCAGTGCCGCTTGTTCCTCTTGCGGTGCCTGAATACCCGCGAGGACACGACCCACATCTGAGCCGTGATTGCGGTAGTGAAACAACGTGATATTCCAGCCGTGATTCATCGTACGCAAGAAATCGACCAGGGCACCAGGACGCTCGGGGAAATCGAAGCGGAAGATGCGCTCGCCCTCAACACCCACCGCATTTCCACCCACAAGATGTCGGATATGCAGCTTCGCAGTCTCATCATCTGATAAATCATCGGTTGGAAGCCCATTTCTCTGAAACTCGGAGGCAAGCTCCGCAGCTTCCAAGCGACTATTTACCTCGACGCCGACGAAAATATGCGCTTCCGGACCAGCGGCGTAGCGATAATTAAATTCGGTGACTGCGCGCTGCCCAACCAGTTCGCAGAACTTTAAAAAGCTACCAGGCTCTTCGGGGATACTGACTGAATAAATTGCCTCGCGCGATTCGCCCAGCACTGCGCGTTCAGTGACAAAGCGCAGGCGGTCGAAATTCATATTCGCGCCACAGGCGACCGCGATCAGCGTCTTGCCTTGCCAGCCCTTTGCGCTCGCATGCTTCTTGAGCCCGGCAATCGAGATCGCACCCGCCGGTTCGAGCACGCAACGGCAATCCACGTAGGCGTCTTTGATTGCCGCGCAAATTTCATCGGTATTAACGGTGATCGTTTCGTCCACAACCTGTTGCGCGACTCGAAACGTTTCGCTGCCGACTTGCTTCACGGCCACGCCGTCGGCAAACAACCCAACGCTCGCGAGCTCAACTCGCATCCCTGCATCGAGCGAGCGAATCATTGCATCAGAGTCACTCGCTTGAACCGCGATAATCTTGATTTCTGGTCGCACGGCTTTGACATACGCGCCGATGCCTGCAATCAACCCGCCCCCGCCAACGGCGACGTAAATTGCTTCAATATCGCCACTGTGCTGGCGCAGGATCTCCATTCCGATGGTGCCTTGGCCCGCAATCACATCGGGATCATCATAGGGATGCACAAATGCGAGGTCTTCCGCTTGCGAAAGCTCAAGCGCGTGGCGATAGGCATCGGAATACGATTCGCCAAAAAGCACCACTTGCGCGCCGCGCGCTTTCACGGCGTTCACCTTGATTGACGGGGTGGTCTCCGGCATCACAATCGTTGCGCGACACCCCAATTTCTGCGCCGCAAGCGCCACACCTTGCGCATGATTGCCGCTGCTTGCCGCGATCACGCCCCGCGCACGCTGCTCGACCGAGAGATGCGCCATTTTGTTGTACGCGCCGCGCAGCTTGAAGGAGAACACCGGCTGTTCGTCTTCGCGCTTAATGAGCACTTGGTTATGAAGCCGCGCGGAAAGGGCCGGTGCCTGCGCGAGCGAAGTCTCGATCGCGACGTCGTAGACGCGCGCATTCAGAATGCGTTTGAGATAGTCCAGAGGCATTGAGGATAATTCTTGTCGAGCGAAGTCGCTCATGTCGTTCAAGCTATTGTATGGGCGGCTTTGTTGGCTGTAGCGGCGAGTCGCCGCGCGAAGAAAGATAACAGGAATGGATATGGACGCGAAGACCGCACAAAAACAAGCGGCGGCAAAATTTGCCGTTGGTTTAGTTGCATTTGATCGCATTGTCGGAATCGGCAGCGGAAGCACGGTGGCCGAGTTCATCAAGCGACTCGCGCCGCTGGCGGCAAACATCCCGGGCGTTGTGGTGGCCTCCAGCGCAAGTGAGCGAATCGCACTCGAAGCGGGCCTTCGTGTGTGGAGCTTGAACGACGCGCTCGCGAGCGACGTTGCGCCGAAGTTCTACTTCGATGGCGCAGACGAGATTGAGCCTGGGTTCGCGATGATTAAAGGCGGCGGCGCGGCCCTCACTCGCGAAAAGATCGTGGCCAGCGCGTGCGAAACGTTCGTTTGTTTGGTGGACGAAAGCAAGCTCGTGAGTGCGCTCGGAAAGTTTGCGCTTCCGGTGGAAGTGGTTCCGATGGCGGAAGCGTTCGTGACGCGGGAGTTACAGCGTTTAGGCGGTAGCCCCAAAAAACGCGAGGCTCCGCTCACAGATAACGGCAACATCATTATTGACGTTTCAGGTCTCTTCCCCATCAACCCAAGGGCGTTAGAGGAAGAAGTCAATCAGATTCCTGGCGTGCTTTCGAACGGCATTTTCGCCCGTCGACGCGCGGACCAATTAATCATTGCGGGCGCAAACGTTCGCCACGAATACGCGCCGGTTTCGGCATGGTGATACGAGGACGAGCCGGACTGGAAAAGCATAGAGACGCTTGAGCCGCAACGTCGCAGCCGATGCCTCATGACGAGTTATGCCCAGTCAGCGTGCGCGAATTCTGGCGAGTCAATTTTGTCGCCAAGCGCATATTTTCTATGGGCTAAACGCAGCGAATCAGGAATTTCAACCGCAATCATTTCCGCGGCTGAAGCCGCAGTTGCAATGGCGCTAGAGCCGGAAGACGTGATTACGCGCTCCGCTTCTGATTCGATTTCGATGGTCGCCTGCTCGCGGGTCAGCGCGAAATACATATCGCCCAACAGACGTGCATCGAGAAGGGCGCCGTGCAAATTTCGAGATGAGTTGTCAACGCCAAATCGTTCGCACAGTGCATCAAGCGAGTTGCGTTTACCCGGAAATTTTGCCCGCGCAATCGCGAGTGAGTCCACGACAGTCTCGCGCGCCGCGAGAAACGCGGGTCGCATTCTCAGCGCACCAAACTCTGCTTCCAAAAAGCCGAGATCGAACGCCGCGTTATGAATCACAATCGTCGCGCCATCGAGGAACTGCGAAAGCTCCGACGCAATTTCGAAGAAACGCGGCTTATCGTGCAGAAATTCGTTGGTGATCCCGTGAACGGCAATCGCACCTGCGTCAATTTCTCGGTCAGGGTTGAGATAGCGATGAAAGGTTAGCCCAGTCAAGCGCCGATCAATCGCCTCGATCGCTCCGACCTCAATAATCTTGTGCCCAAGCTTGGGATCAAGGCCCGTGGTTTCGGTGTCAAGAAAAATCAAACGCTCGTTATGAGCCATGTCGCTTGAGCGTCTCTGTAATTTCTTTTACGGCCATTTCAATTTCCGCCTCTGAAAGTGCGGGGCGTCCGGTCGAAGGCTCGGCAAGCGTCACGGTGCGATCCATCTGCGTGCTGAACTCACCGAGCGCGAGCGTCGATGTCTGCGTGGTAACGCTTTCGTCATTCCAGCCCGAAAGCTCGCTCGCCCACTTGAGCGCGATAACGCTTAAGTTGTCGCAATCCATCCCGTTTCTGCGCTCCGCTTCGTTGAGCAGTGCGCTCGCGTTTTGTTGTACGCCACCCGACTGAAAAGCTTCTGCAAATTCCTGATCGGAGTAGGCACTCCACATCCCGTCGGTACACAGAACTAAGGTGTCATTGTTGTGCAACGGAAACCGCGGCGAAAAATCGACGTTTGGTTCAAATTGGCCGCCCAAGCACGAAAACACTTTGTTGCGATCCGGGTGGCGATTTGCTTCTTCGGCCGAAATGACCCCGTTGTCAATCAGATACTGAACTTTCGAATGGTCGCGTGTGCGGCCCAGCGGCTTGCCATCGCGAATTAGGTACAACCGAGAGTCGCCCGCATGCGCCCAGTAAGCGGCGTCGTCTTGAATGATGCAGGCAACACAGGTCGTACGCGGCGTGTCCACCATGCGAAAGCGCTCCGCGTAATCGCCAAGCGCCTCATGCGCCGCGTTGATCGCGCGCTGCAGAAACAGAACGGGCGAAGAAAGGATCGGCTTGGCTTCCGCTTCGAAGCGCTCGATGATTAAGCGCACGACGATGTGGGCCGCGATTTCGCCACCCACGTGCCCGCCCATGCCGTCTGCCACCACAAGGCAGAGCGCATCACGGGTGTAGACGTAGCCCAGGCGATCCTGGTTTACCTTGCGCGCACCGCGCCTTGTCTCTTGAAAGATCGAAAATTCCATCGCTATCGCACGGCGTCACTTACGCGACGGTTTCCCCTTCAAGAAACGTTGCATTTTTTCCATGAGCGTTGGCTCACGCTTCGGGATATCGTCAGCGAGCAGTTTTTGTACCTGAAGCACCGATTGCGGGCGCTGCAGCGGATCGAGGCGCAAACATTGGTCGACCAGTTCGAGCAAATTGTCTGAGTATTTTCCGCCCCAGAGCTTTTTCGCCGGCACGTAGTGCTCGTCTTTTACGCGGCTATCAGCCGCCTGCGGGGCGAAGGCTGCGAAACAGGCAAAGAGCGATGCGCCCACGCCGTAGAGATCGGTCCACGGCCCTAGGCGATCCGAATCGCCTTCACGATACTGCTCAGGCGCTGCGAAACCCGGCGTATACATCGGCGTTACCTTGCCTCCGCGTGTAGTGAGCACTTGCCTCGCGGCGCCGAAGTCAAGCATGACCGGCGAGCCATCGGTACGGATGTAGATGTTCGCGGGCTTGATATCAAGATGAAGAAGACGTCGCGAATGCACTTCGCGAAGTCCGTTCAACAATCGAGAAAAGACGTGACGGATCAGGCCCTCCGGCAGCATGCCTTGGTTGCCCTGGATGTATTGCTGCAGCGTGCGGCCACGTTCATACTTCATCACCATGTAGACCGTTTCGTTTGCGCGGAAGAAATTCAAAACGCGAACCACGTTGGGGTGATTGATGGAGGCGAGCGATTTGCCTTCATCAAAAAAGCATTTCATCCCGAAGCGAAACGAATCGAGATTTTCGATGGAGCTCGCATGAACGCGTGAGCCTTCGGTGCGCAGCACCAGCCCGCTCGGGAGATATTCCTTAATTGCCACCACTTGGCCGTTATCGTCGACGGCACGATAGACAATCGAAAACCCGCCTCGACTTATCGCGCGATCGATCCGATAGTTTTGCAAGCGATACCCCTGCGGGAGCGCGCGGTTGGCAACAGCTGACATAACCTCGTGAAATTTGGTTCTTTTCGTGCGGCGCGCGCCAGTTTTGTCTGGTGATGTCCCTAGGGCGCGTTTTGGGTGTGATCATAGCAGCGCAGTACAATACGAAGTAGAGCAAATTACTTGCGGCTCAATGTCCGCAAGCGCCTGGCGGTCTGACACCCGATTCGGTCAAGCCGCTAAGACAGAGAATCGTCTTAGCTCGCAGATGCGCTGATGTTTTGGGCGCTCGGCCCGGTGTATTGCAATCGCTTTGGAGATTCAAATGGCACGTATTACGGTCGAGGATTGCCTCGCACACATGGATAATCGTTTTGAGCTTGCGCTCGCCGCAGCAACGCGTGCACGCCAGTTGAGCGCGGGCCACCAGCCTCTTATCAACGCGTCAAAAAAGGATAAGCCCGTCGTCGTCGCATTGCGCGAAATCGCTGAGCAACGTATTGATCGCTCGGTGCTTCGTCGCGTCGGCGTTTAGTTCAGGGTTCAATGGGCGACGGCACTGAGATTGCCAACGCTTTCTTAGCTCAGGTCTTTGCACGTCTCGCTCGCGAAGACGCTGAAGACGTCGCCCGCGCTGCGCGGTTCGCAGCGCTCGCCCATGCCGGCCAAACCCGGGCTTCTGGCGAGCCGTACTTCACTCACCCCGTATCGGTTGCCGGCATCCTCCTCGAGTTTGCCGCAGCCGATCGTGCGCTTTTGTGCGCCGCACTGCTGCATGATGTGATTGAGGACTGTGGCGTAAGCGAGCAGTCACTTGCCGACGATTTTGGCGCGGAGGTGGCAGAAATTGTCGCGGGTGTGACCAAGTTTGACCAAACTCGCGTCGGACTGGGCGGTAACGCGAAGGAAGAGACGCTCCGAAAGCTCCTTACTGCAGGCGCTCAAGATCAACGAATCTTCTCGCTCAAGTGTGCGGATCGATTGCACAATCTTCGAACGCTCGATTTTGTCGCGCGTTCCAAACAAATCAGAGTCGCCAATGAAACGCTTGCCGTGTTCTGCCCCCTCGCAGAGTATGTCGGCCTGACGCGATTTGCGGTTGAGCTTGAATACTTGGCATTTCGGTGGGCGCATCCGAATCGAACGCGTGCGATTGCAGCGTGGGCCGAGCGCAAAGCTTTTTTTGATGGTCGTCGCATCAAAACCGCGCTACGAGAACAGCCGCAACTGCTCGAAGCATTCAGAAAATCAGCCCCGGTGCTCGGTGAGGCTGCGCTGTTTGCGCAAGCGCTCCGGCTCTTGCGAGAGCAAAAGTCATCGCGCGCTTTGTTTGCCACGCCGTCAGTGTTTTTCGCGAATCCGGATATGCGATCAGCGTACGCCAATATCGCGCTCTGGCACGAACACGCCTACGCACTTCCCGGCGGCTTTCGAACTGATTTGGTGGGCGGCAGCGTCCACACAACAGTCTTTCTCGGCAAACACGGCCCAGTCGTCGATCTGGTTCAACTTTTTCCACCGCTGCGCACACGTGCCTTTGTATTCGAAGGCCAGGGTGCAGCCTCACTTGAAGACCTGTCAATCGTCGTTGCGGGGCGCGGCGAAGAGGGCGAGCTCACGCGCACGCTTCGCGAATTGCTACGCCATCGCTCAATCACCGTGCTTTCCCCCAAGGGCAAACCGTACTTGTTGCCCCTTTCTTCCACCGTGCTCGATTTCGCATTCGCAGTTCACAGCGAGATCGGCTTGCGCGCGCGCGGCGCGCTGGTGAACGGGCGGGCGGTCGATGTTTCCTCCGAGTTGCGCTCGGGCGATATCGTCGAAGTCATCACGGCGGACAACGTCGTGGCCCGTCCCGAATGGATTGAACTGTTGCGCTCGCCGCGCGCTCGTGCAAAGCTTCGTCACTGGTTGCGCGACGATTCGAAAGTTCACTGATCGCGGCTACGCCCACGTTCACGCGCCGCGCTTCGTTGTGCGGAATCTGATCAGCGTTTCCTAAACCAGACAGCTACTTTTTCTTGGTTGCGCGCGGGTGAGCCTCGTCGTACACCTTTGCGAGATGTTGGAAATCGAGATGCGTGTAGACCTGAGTTGAGGCGATGCTCACGTGCCCCATCAGCTCTTGCACGGCACGTAAATCGCGAGAGCTCTGCAACACGTGCGAAGCAAACGAGTGACGCAATCGGTGCGGATGAACATGGGTTGAAACACCGGCGGTAATTGCTCGTGCGGCTAGCGCTTTGCGAACCACGGTCGCTGCAATGCGACCGCCGCGTTCGCCGAGAAACAAGGCACGTTCGCTCGATCCCAGAGCGACCACATAGTCAGGCCGCGCTGCGAGCCAGAGTTCAAGCGCTGCGCACGCCTTTTCGCCAATGGGAAGAATGCGTTGTTTGCGTCCCTTGCCGAAAACACGTGCTTCACGTGCGCTCAGATCAATGTCGTCAATATCAAGACCGGTGAGCTCGCTGATTCGCATACCTGCGCCGTAAAGAAGCTCAAAGATTGCTTGATCCCGAACATCCGCAGAGGCATTAGGAGAACTTGTCGCAGCGTCCTGAGCGACCACATCGAGCAGGCGCGCCATCTCTGTTTCGGTCAACGCATTCGGAAGACGCTTCGGTGGATGCGGCACACGCACGTTATCAAACGTGTCGGCGCGGTATCGAGCCTCTGATCTTGCGAGGAGGCGAAACCAACTTTTCCAGGCCGAAAGCGTGGTGGCGAGTGTGCGCGGCGCTTGGTTTTGACTGCGCAGAATGCCTAGCAATTGCTGCGCGTCGCGACTTGTGGTCTCGTGAAGCGGATTTTCGCCGCGAAACTCCGCAAGTACGCGACAGGCTTGTAGATATCGCCGCGTCGTTTGAGCTGCGCCCCGTGCTTCGAGAGAGCGTTCGAAGGTGACGAGCGCCTCAATCGTTGCCGGCGCAAGATTGACGGCGACATTGATCGATGGCTCTCGCTCGCCCGATTTAACCAGGGGAGTTGAGCGCTTGACGTTAGCCGATATCGCCAAAACGCTCTTCTGCGTTAGCGGCAAAGCGCGCGAGTGCAGCACTCACCAAGTTGCCAATCCGCGTAAGCACATCGACCGCCATGTCGGGCGTAAAGCGCGCTGCATCGTCGCTTGCAAAGTGCAGCAGGCCAAACACTTCTCCGTCTAAGAGCGGCACGTAGGCAAATGACTTAAGCTCGTCTACGGGAATTTCGTCGCTGAACCAACTGCGTGATTCATACGCGGCAAGAGGGCCCACGTAAGGTTGATCCAAGCCACGCACATAACCCTGTAAATCTTCGGAAACAAGATCGTGCGCGGGCGCTGTCCATTGCTTGAGTGCAATGAAGGGAATCCGGAAGTCGCTCATCAAACTTTCGCGCACGACCGCATTTGTGGTTTCTATGTCGTCGGCCCGAATGAGAGCCAACGTGAGCCGGTGCAATTTGTCGGCGAGCACGTCATTGTGTTGACCGTAGCCAATGAGCTCCGAAATCCGTTTCTCTAACTGAACATTGCGCTCGCGCAACGCGATCAGTTGCCGCTCGACCATTGAGATCGCGTGACCCCCCTCAGGATGCGGCGTGCGCATGTTGGCGAAGACCTCGTTATGCTCAACGAAGAAATCCGGGTTCGCTTTTAGCCAGTCTGCAATGTCGCGTGCGTTCATTCGTTTATTCGTTCGTTGCTGAGTATGCGAGTGCTTCGGTGAGGAGTTCGCCCATGGCGATTGCGGTGACACCACCGGTCATGATGACGTCGAAGTTTTCATTCAGTTCGATTTCGATTTTGCCACCTGGCATGTGAACCGTCACATCTGGGCCGACCAACCCTAAGCGTCGAGCAACGCTCGCTGCCGCCGACGAGCTCGAACCTGATGCGAGCGTATACCCCGCGCCACGCTCCCAAATTTCAATCGCGATGTTTTTTTGGTCGAGCACTCGAAGAAACTGCACATTGGTGCGCTCAGGAAACCATTCATGGCTTTCGATCATTGGCCCGAAGCCCATGGCGTGCGACTTTGCTTCTGTCGGCGAAATCCCATCTGGCAACTCAACGACACAGTGTGGGTTACCGATCGTTGCGCAACTCACCTGCAGATCGACGCCGTTCACCCTAAGCGATTCGCGGAGCACCTCGCGCACTGGGCCAGCAACCGGGATTCGATCGCTCATAAAGCTCACACGCCCCATTTCGATGCGAACGCGCGCGCCGCGCTCCAACACGCGTGCTTGGACGATGCCGCCCTTCGTTTCCACCGCGAAGGGCTCATCGCCCACTAAGCCATGATCGTAGAGATAGCGACAGAAGATACGCAGCCCATTACCGCTCTTTTGCGCCTCGCTCCCGTCGGGGTTGAAGATTCGAAGCGCGCATTTCGCGCCCGTTGTTGCCGGAAGCGGCCCCCAAAGAATTCCGTCAGAGCCGATGCCGTAGTGGCGGTGGCAAATGCGAACCGTTTCGGAGATCGAGAATTCGCTGGGATGGTCGGCCGGGTCAACGACGAGATAGTCATTTCCGAGCGCGTGATATCGTGAAAAACGCATCTCGCTATCGTAGCCGTAAGTGACTGAGCAAGACCGAGCGTGAGTGTGTCATAGGACTACGTCAGATGCGTTCGCTATCAACCGAACTTATGAAAAGCCCATTTAAGCAGGGCTATCACTTCGAAAAGCTACTTATTGAGAATAAATCTAATCAGTCTTAAGGCCCAATTAAATTGCGTCTAATCGACTAAAGTGGATATCTGCGTGAGGTGCTTAAAGCGGCCCAGAAATCGTCAAACTCCCGTAGCGGGGCGAGGTCTTTTGCCCCTCAAATTCGCGGCTCCGAAATACGCGGACAAAGCCAACTTTGTATTGCTTCACGTTAAACGCGATTCCCGCGGTGAGATCGGCCACTAACGCGCGCTTATTCACGCGATGAGAATCCCGAATCGTATTTCCGTCGAGGAAGATGTTTCGGGCAACTGCACGTCCGTCGACCGAGGCGAATACATGCACGCCTAGCTCGCGCACAAACGAGGCGGCCCCCTTAGCCCGCGGGGCCGAATTGTCTCCCGCCGGGCGGATGGGCGAGGTGCCGAAATCGTCTGGAAGTCCCCATCCCATGCGTAGCTCGCCACCGATATTCGCATACGTTGCAACGTTACCGAGCGAGAGCCCAGCATGCGGAATCAGATCGATCCCGAACCCCGCACGCTGCTTGTCGTTGTTCAAGAAATCAAAACGATATTTACGTTCGAAGACAAGCTGCGCACCGAATTCGTTACCCAGTTGGTTCGCCCAGCCTTGAAACTGCTCAATCCCGCGCGTACGGTGCACGAGATCCTGAGATTGCTTCGCGCGCGACCATGGGCCCACAACACCCAGATTGATTTCGTAGGAATCCAGTCGATACGAAGAGCGCGTGTTGTAGCCGAAACCGAGATACGTCCATCCCGCATAGGGCCGATCATTTTGAATGAGCGTAGTTTGTTTGCGGTCGCGCGGGGTATACATCGCCTGCCCCAGTGTGACGGTGACGTTGCCCTCAATCTCTTCTTTACCGATACGAATTGGATAGATTGAATCAAACAAGCGACCCACTTGCTGAAGCCAAGGTGGCAAGCACGGATCATCCTGAAAACTGCGCAAGTTTGGCGACGACCAAGCCATCTTCACGCCATTGGTGTAGTCCTGATCCCGATTGGTGAATAGATCGTTATCGAGCGTGAACTTGTACACCCCTTCATACTTCTTTACGCTGTTGAAGGGGCTGGCGGTATCGAGGCAAGTCGACTGCGCACTTGCCGTTGCCGTACACAACACGGCAATCGAGGAAGTCAAAACAACGCGAAAAGAGGCGGCAAACCTCCAAGTCTGCTTCGCCTGTACAACGTGCGCAAAACACTTGCTGATAGATGTGAACATCTGTCGTCTCATGCTACTTTCACTGGCCCCACGCTAGCAAGCTTCAGTTTGCGTAGTTTTGTCCAAACAACGAAGAGTCGCTCCATTAGGTAGCCTACACTTTTTCCTTTGTGATCCAGCGGGTTGAGCTGGTGAGCATGGCTTTTGTAAGGATGATCTATTTCCAGCGCATGTTGAACTATCGGCCACGACCACCCCATAAAGTCCGAAAAATTGTCACGAGACATGGCCCAATAATTGGCAAACACGATATCAAAGCCTTCGTAGTAAGTTTGCGGCAGTGTGATGCTAAATGCGCGCAGCACGTCGACTGTGAACGAATGGAGTCTTGGCGAGGAGAGTTCAGATTGCGCGGCAACGCCACGCAACCAACCAGTGCGAACTTGGCTCACATCCCACACACTCCACGCCACGAGATCGGCGCCCGAGAGCGCAGCCTCCACCTCATCGCCAGTTCCAAAAACGGCAGGACTTTTATCGAGCTGCCGGTAGGACGTAAACCCAATCCATGGGTCTGGGTCAAACGTTGGATTTCGCCAGTGATGCAACATGCCCGCGTACTCGACCAATGCAAGTCGTGTCTCGGGTTTCGCTAGTTCTGGACAGTTCTCTAGAAGTCGAGGGTAGACGTCTGGTTCTAATCCGAGTGGTGCGTAAGGTGCGTGCTGAAAGAGGCGATCCCGCTGTTCGGCGAGAAAATAGCACTGGTGAATCATTTTTAGTGTGCCGAGTAGGTAACTGTACGCCCCTATTTTCGACTAGAACGTGATTTAGATAGCATCTGTCTTAGTTCAAAAAGAGTGAGACGTCGGGTATGCCCAGTTCAAACATTACGCTAGAGCAACTCTACGCGCAGCATCACGGTAAGGTATCGGATAAATGGGCGTCCTATCTCTCGCTTTACGAGCGAGAATTTGAGCGCCAGCGCGAAAGCGTGCAGACCGTACTTGAGGTGGGTGTTCAAAACGGCGGCAGCCTTGAAGTCTGGGCGAATTTTTTTCGCCACGCGGATTTGATCGTTGGTTGCGACATCAACCCAAAATGCGGCGAACTCACCTATGACGACCCGCGAATCCGGGTCGTTGTTGGCGACGCAACCAAGCCAGCAACAAGATCGAAGATTCTCGATATTTCAGCCCAGTTCGATATCGTCATCGAGGATGGATCGCACATTCCACGCGAAGTCATCGCAACGTTTTTGCAGTTGTGGCCACACGTAAAACCTGGTGGTGTGTTCATCGCAGAGGACCTCCATTGCGATTACTTTGCAACTCACGAAGGCGGGATTACGCGGCGCGATATCGCGAACCGATTTTTCGCCGAACTAGTTCATGTGATTAACTTCGAACATTGGCGTGATGTGACCGAATTGCGCGCATTGCTCGCACAGTTCGCGCCGACGGAAATCGTCGACGAGACCCAGTTGATCGGAACCATTGAATCGATAAGTTTTTCGAACTCGATTGCAATCGTGAGAAAAGCGAAAGAACCCAAAGACGTGACGCTCGGTAAACGCGTGATTGTGGGAGAAGTCGCAGCGGCTGACCCGGCTGTACTCGAAGTGAGAAACGCAGGGGGAGATTCGCTGGAGGCGATGCGAGTCGCTCAGCTCGCGCCCTCAGCGTCAAGCGCACCCGTCGTATCGTTCGCGGGACTTTTTGGACGACGCTAGCGCTATTCAAAGAGTTTCTAACCACGGTGCGCCAGCTCTCCGAGCTCGCATTCCCCACATAACACGTTTTATTTGAAGCGAGGCGAGCGCCGTATTTGAAACTCTCTCGCTGACTGAGCTTTGCGCACTGCTTTGCGTACTGCTTTGTGGTTCTGTTTCAGTGGTGATGTTCTAGCGTAAAGTCAATCGACTAGCGCTGTTTTGTGCGGTAGGAGTCGAATACCACCGCTAACTCGCGAACAGCATCAAGCGTCGGACCCGAGGCGAGTGCGCGATGCGCGAGGAACTTTGCGCCATCAGAGCGGCGTGACCAGGCTAGCGGGTTGGCAGGCGAATCCGCGTTTTCGTAATAGCTAACGAGAGTTTGGTCGGACTCTCTGGCGGCCGCCAACTCGTTTTCAAATATCGTGTTTTTGCCGTGAAACCGATATCGGTATAGCGTTTTGTCTAGCCAGACAGGCTCCTCAAACAGCATCGCGCGTAAGCAAAAGTCCCAGTCGTGCACATATCGAAGATTGGTGTATCCACCCAGCGAGCTAAAAAAAGTGCGATCCACAAAAAGGTTACCCGTCGAAATGGCCGGATTGCAACGATGCTTAACATGGATCTCGCTCTGCCGCTTAGCTTGGCTTGCAAGCTCGATCGCTTCATGGAGCGGTCTAGCTCGTGGGTCCATCGTTGGTAGTGGCTGTGCTCGATCGTCAATAAATTCCGTGCGTGCGTAACCCCAAACCGCCCCACCGTAGTGAATGGCGGCAACGCATTGCTCAATCCGGTCGGGCGTGAACTGGTCGTCACTGTTGAGAACGTTAATGTATACGCCTCTCGCAAGCGCTGCCGCCTCGTTGATCGTGGTATTCGCTCCACGATTCTCACGTGCGATAAATCGCACGGCGCGCTTTGTCCCCGCAACGACTTCGTTAATCTTTGCGACTGAGTCGTCTTTGGAGCCATCATCGATGATGATGACTTCAATGTGCGGATAGGTTTGATCGAGCGCTGATTGAATCGCTTGCGAGACATAGAGCGCGTGACCGTACGAAGGGATCAGGATTGATACGAGCGGCGCGCCCACAGAGCTACGCTGTCGCGCTCGAGCGCGTCGGGTAGCACTCACGGCCTCGAATTTTTCGGTGTGAAGAGTTGATTCCAGCAATTCAATCGTGTCGGCCACCTCGCGCAATAGCGCGGGTGTCGCAACCGTGGTTTGTTTGCACGCCTCACCCAAAGCCTCTAGTGCTCGCTCGACGTTACCTTGCCGCCGCCACGCCGACGCCAACATTGTGAGTTCATCGCCAGTATGCAGCCTATCGCGGACCGTTGACAGTTCCCGTAAGAGGTTCGCGTCGGTAAGTTGGGAAATGGGCTGGTAACACTCTGGGATGCTTCGAGCGTCTCGTAACGCTTCCAGCCATCCGCGCCCGAATTTCCTGCAAGGTTCGAGGTGAGCACCCTCGGCCCATTCATTCCAAGCATTCACGAATACCAGTTGCTCGCCCTGCGGGTGCACTTTTTGGGAGCGAGCCATAGCATTCCTCGCCCACGCTCTAAACAATTCAAGTCGCTCGCCAACGAACATCATTCCATCGCGCTGTTTCCTCGCCGTGTTGTCCCAAGCGGGCGCAATACACTGGAAGTGTCGGTGTCTGCGCTCTTCGACGTTCGCTAGCTGGGAGATCACCTCACGGATGTCAAACGTGTGTCCTGTGTAGCTCGGGTCAAGCCCAGTGATCGTCGAGGTTGTCGCTTTGACTTTACGTAGGCGATGCGGCGGAAACTCCACTGACGCATCAAATCCGTAGCGCTCTGGCGGATCGCTGGCACCGGTATCTGCTTTCACCAGATAAGGCGGTGGAAAGCCATTCGCGCGACAAACGTCATGCCAAAGCTGTGCCGTTGCTTTTGCGTTTGGAAAAAGTTCGACGCGATACACCATCAATAGCGGTCGACCGCGGACCCGAATGTAGCGATGATCCGAGAAGTAAGGCAAAAGATGTTCAATGAACGCAAGATCGTCGGCTGCGTCGTGCATTTGCGGCATCAAAACTTCTTGATTCCCACCATCCCACCGTCTACTCCACGGCTCATTTGCCCAAAACACACAAAACGGAAAGTCTGGCTGTTTTGATCGGAGCACTCTTTCCAACGGCTGCTCGAGCAGCCGCTTACCGCGAAACCAATAGTGGTAATAGGCAAAGCCATGCAACCCGTGCTCACGCGCAAGCGCGGCTTGTCGTGACGCAATAGTAGGGTCCGCCAAGAGATCGTACGCTCCTAATTCCCCGGGTAGGTGCGGCTGGTAGTGACCGTCGTAGTTCGGGCGAGCACGGGCAACATTGACCCATTCAGTGAAGCCTTTTCCCCACCACGCATCGTTTTCGGGGATGCAGTGAAATTGCGGTAGGTAGTAGGCAATGAGTCGAACGTCTTCGGGCGCAATGACCGGATCATTCGCTTGCGCCTGCCATGACGAAGCGGTTTCTATCGCGGCAAAGCTCGACGGCAATTGCAGTTCGATCCGCCGATTCTCGATTGCAAGACTCAAGTTATGCAGAGCCGCAGCATCATCGGGATGTATTGCGTGAGCGCGTTCGAGTAAATCGATTGCCTGAGGCGTTTTTCCTTGGCTCATGAGCACAACGCCAAGCATGTGAAGCGCATCGAAGTTCGAAGGCTCTACCTTTAGCCCCTCACGGTATAGCTGCTCTGCCGTTTCGAGGTCATTCGCTTGCTGGGCGGCCAGCGCACGATTCAGTATCGCGTATACGTCATTCTCTCGATTGTTGGTGGCGTTGTACTCGGTGAGCTGCGACGGTGCAATTACGCCGTGACAATGCTTGTATCGTTTACCACTACCACACGGGCATGGATCGTTTCGGGAGGCGGGGGCAGTTTTTGCTTCACTCATTCGCTTCTGTATTCGAGGATGACGTCTTTCTTGACTGCGACGAAAGTTTATGCGGACACCGCATCATCGCGCCGCGAGTTTTCAGGCGGCGCAAAATCGATCAGGCTCGCACCGTACCATCCCCCAACACCACCCATTTCTGCGTCGTGAGCCCTTCAAGCCCTACCGGGCCGCGAGCGTGTAGCTTGTCGGTCGAGATGCCGATTTCTGCGCCGAGCCCGTATTCGAAGCCGTCGGCGAATTGGGTGCTGGCGTTCACCATGACACTCGCGCTATCGACTTCGCGTAGGAATCGTTGCGCGTTTGACCAGTGCTCCGTGATGATGGCGTCGGTGTGATGAGATCCATATCGCTCGATGTGTTCGATCGCAGCATCCATTGATTCGACAACCTTGATCGATACGATCGGGGCGAGGTATTCCGTCGACCAGTCCTCTTCAGTCGCGAGCTTGATGTCAAACGCAGCGAGCGCGCTTTGGGTTCTTTCGCAGCCGCGCATTTCGACGCTTTTATCGGCGAAGATTTTGGCCACGCGTGGCAGCACGTCGTGCATGCGCGCTTCGTGAACGAGAAGCGATTCCATCGCGCCGCATACGCCGTAGCGGCGCGTCTTTGCGTTATCGCACACGCGAACCGCCTTTTCAATGTCCGCGTGCTCATCGACGAAGATGTGGCAATTGCCATCGAGATGCTTAATGACGGGCACGCGGGCGTCGGCGCTGATGCGCTCAATCAATCCTTTGCCGCCGCGCGGGATGATCACATCAATGTATTCAGGCCGAGTGATCATTTCGCCGACCGCTTTTCGATCCGTGGTCTCGACGACTTGAACAATCGTTTCTGGGAGCTTCGCGGCTTTTAGACCGAGCGCGATGCACGCGGAAATCGCTTGATTGGAGCGCGCAGCTTCCGAACCGCCGCGCAGGACCGTCGCGTTACCGCTCTTTAAGCAGAGCCCAGCCGCATCGATGGTGACGTTTGGTCGAGATTCGTAAATGATGCCAATGACGCCGATGGGGACGCGCATCTTGCCAACCTGGATGCCGCTCGGTCGCATACGCAAATCTGTGATCTCGCCGACGGGGTCTGGCAGCTGCGCGATTTGACGCAATCCTGTCGCCATCGATGCGACCGTTTTTGAGGTGAGCTT
The DNA here is from genome assembly GCA_013298765.1 of Betaproteobacteria bacterium. Taxonomy (GTDB): domain Bacteria; phylum Pseudomonadota; class Gammaproteobacteria; order Burkholderiales; family Casimicrobiaceae; genus Casimicrobium. The sequence goes on along the minus strand of JAAFJA010000004.1, from coordinate 225,447 downwards.
CAAGCGATCCACCATCGCCGCAGAAAGATCCGCCTTCACCGCGTCGCGAACGTCGGCAGCGTTTTCTTCAAGGATGTGAGCCTCACGCTTTTCGAGCGCAGCGGCGATCTCGGCGAGGGCCAAATTCTTCTGCGCTGTAGTCGCTCGCGCGATCGCGCGCGACGCCGCGCGCGCAGAGCGCCCGACTAAATGCATGTATTCGGTAACGTCGATTAACTTGTTCATTGTTAACCAATTTTACGTGAGCGCACACTCAGTAGATTGAATACGCGGACTCTTTCTTAAGGCCGCAATAAACATGGGCAAGAGGGCAAATTTTTACTATGACGATAGTAAAAATAAAAGGCGCGTCGCCCAAACGAATTGGGCGATAGCGCCTAGAGTGAACTAATAATTCGCGGTAGCTGGTACGACGACTACTTGACGTTCACAACGACCGCACGTTCCGCGCGCGGCGGCAAGAAGCTGCGATCAAAGATGTCTTCGGCGCGCGGCTTATTGGTGAATTGAAACGATTCGCCGATTTGATCGATCGATTTCGTAAGGCGCTTCATATCGACGTCGCCGAACCCGTTCGCGAGCACTTCTTTGGTGACCACGTTTTGATCGATTGCCATCGCAAATCGCACCGCTTCCCATTGCTCATCTGCGATAGGATTTTTCTTCACCACGAGTTTCACGGCTTCGCGCTGTTTATTGATGACTTCGATCCACGCGCGCGTGGTCGCACGCACGAAGCCTTGCACGGCTTTCGGATTTTTCGCAGCGAAATTCGGATTCACGATGATCGCGTTGCCGTAGAGCTCTAGCCCGTGATTGGAAAGCAGCATCACGTTCACGCCTTCCTGCGGCACACCGCGACTACGCAGATTGATATAGCTTGAGAACGAGAAACCGGTGATCGCATCGACTTTGCCCTCGGCGAGCATCGGCTCGCGCACCGGGAAACCAACGTTTTCGATTTTTACTTTACTGGTGTCTATCTTATTGGCTGCAACCAATCCTCGCCACTGCGCGAACGCGCCATCGGCGGCAGGCGCGCCAAGCGTCTTGCCTTCCAGATCGCGCGGCTTCTTGATGTTGCTTTTGGCGAGCGAAACGATTGCGAACGGGGGCGTGTTGTAGATCATCAGCACCGCTTTTACCGGCGCGTTTTCCTTTTTGTCGCGAAAACGCACCAATGAGTTGATGTCGCCAAAGCCGATGTCGTACGTGCCCGAGGCCACGCGGTTAATGGCTTCGGTCGAATTCGCCCCGTTGTCGAGCGTAACGTCGAGCCCCTCAGCCTTGTAGTAGCCCTTTTCCAGCGCCCAGAGATAAGGTGCAGCGGGGCCTTCAAAGCGCCAGTCGAGCGTGAACTTCACTGGGGTTTGCGCAGCGGCGAAACCAGCCCCGATTAGGGCGAATGCGAGCGCACCTGCGCGCAGCGAACGAGTAAACATTGAGATACCTCCGGATAACAGATTCACCTATTTATAGGCAAAGCGCGTGCCATTACCGTGCGGCGCAACCCTGAATGAACGTGCCAGAAGATTATGGGGGCTATAGGGGAAACCAGCGGATAAAGCGGGTTGGCCTACGCACCGGGCACGATTCGCGCTCATAGAATCCGTGAAGACTACGAAAACAAAGGCGAGTGCGGAATGCAACACGGGGAAGCGCTGGTAGAGCTCAGCAATGTGAGTATGGTGTACGGGCAAGGAGCGAACGCGGTGAAAGCCGTGGATAACCTGACGCTCACCGTGCACAAAGGCGAATTCATCGCAGTCGTCGGGCCTTCCGGCTGCGGCAAGTCGTCCATGATGAAATTGATCAGTGGCCTGATGCCAGTGGCGAGCGGCTCGCTCAAGCTCGAAGGCAAACCCATTGCGGGGCCGATTAACAAAGTAGGAATGGCGTTCCAGGCCTCAAATCTTTTGCCCTGGCGTACCGCGGTGGATAACGTGTTGCTACCGTTAGAAATCGTTCAGCCGCATCGTTCGCAAATGCGCTCGAAGCGTGCGGAGTATCGCGACAAGGCGCGCGCACTTCTGGAATCCGTAGGCCTCAAAGGCTTTACCGAAAAGTTTCCCTGGCAACTCTCGGGTGGCATGCAGCAGCGCACGAGTATCTGCCGCGCGCTGATTCATGAGCCAGAAATTTTGATGCTCGATGAGCCCTTCGGCGCACTGGATGCGTTCACTCGTGAAGAACTTTGGTGCATGATGCGCGACCTGCATGCACAAAAACAGATCACAGCGATGCTCGTCACGCACGATTTGAGGGAGGCCGTGTTTTTATGCGACACGGTCTACGTGATGAGCGATCGCCCCGGAAAGATCGTGAAGGTGCAGAAAGTCGATTTACCCCGCCCGCGCGACCTTGATGTCACCTACACGGCGCACTTTCAGGAACTCGTGCAAGAGCTTCGTTCTTACATCGGTCGTCACTGATGAAAACGCGAGACACGACGCAAATGCGTTTTCATCCCCTCACCCCCAGCCCCTCTCCCCGAAGGAGAGGGTAGCCAGAAATATGCAAAAGTTCAAAGAAACCATCCTCGCGCCCACGCTCTTCGTCGTTGCGCTGATCCTGCTCTGGGAAATCATTGTGCGGCTGTTTGGCATCGCGCCCACCATTCTTCCGTCGCCGTTGGACATTTGGAAAGCGCTCTTGCAGTACTGGGGACCGCTTGTTTCCAATTCCTGGCAAACGCTTTTCACGACGCTCGCGGGCTTTGGCCTCGCTATCGTGTTTGGTCTCTTGCTCGGCGTTTTCATCGGTTGGTCAAAAACAATTTACGGCGCGCTCTATCCCGTCATGATCGGCTTCAACGCGGTGCCGAAAGTGGCAGTCGTGCCGATTCTGATTTTGTGGTTTGGGATCGGAACAGTGCCCGCGATCTTGACGGCTTTTCTGATTTCGTTCTTCCCGATTGTCGTGAACGTCGCCACCGGCATCGCCACGACCGAACCCGAGTTGCGCGACGTGTTGCGTGCGTTGGGCGCGAGTAAGTTAGACATCATGAGGAAGGTCGGCATTCCGCGCTCAATGCCGTACTTTTTCGGCTCGCTCAAAGTGGCAATCACGTTGGCGTTCGTTGGTAGTGTGGTTAGCGAAACGGTGGGTTCAAACGCGGGGCTGGGCAAACTGATGCTCGACGCACAAGCGGCCTTCAAAGTCGAATTGGTCTTCGCGGCGCTCGTAGCACTGGCGGTGCTCGGTATCGTGCTGTACGCCATGACCGCTTGGGTCGAGAAACGGATGACGGGCTGGGCGTTCCGTGGAGAGAATCAGGGCTTCTGAGTCACAGGGGCGCTGCCCTGATTTTTTTGACGCAGATTTACGCTGATTTGACGCAGATTTACGCAGATTCTTTTTTAGGCTAGCTCGTCTGCGCAGGGATAGTGAGCGACATTCGCGTGTCCTCGCGGCGGTGTGGATAAGCTGGGCCTCGCACATGCGTTCCCTGTGGAGCCCCGAACTTTTCGACGCAGATTACGCTGATTTCGCAGATTGACGCTGATTTTCTTTTGCCACAGATTCACACAGATGAACACAGATGGCCAGCGCGTAGCGCTAGTAGAAAATCTGCGTAAATCCTCTGACTAATCCGCGTTAATCTGCGTCAAAAAAGAAATAGCTTGAATCCGAGTCAACCCAGTTTGAAGAAGCGGAAAATGCGATGAAAGTCCTCGTCATTCGCGCCCATCCACTCGATGAGAGTTTCAACTTCGCTGTCTTGCAAGCGACGTTAAGTGGTCTCAAGAATGCGGGCCACGAAACGACGCTGATCGATTTGAACAAAGACGATTTCGATCCACGTCTTAAAGCCGAAGAGCGCCGCACGTATCACGATCACGCGTACATCCCAGACGATCTTCAGCGATACGTTGACTTGATCCGGTCGCATGACGCAATGGTCTACGTGTTCCCCACCTGGTGTTTCGGTGTTCCCGCGATTCTGAAAGGATTTTTTGATCGCGTCTTCCGCCCCGGTGTCGCGTTTGACATCGATGGCGCGGTGGTCACGCCGCTCTTTTCAAACATCAAAAAAATCGCTGGCGTTTCCACCTACGGCCGCGCACGCTGGATGGCGATCGGCATGGGCGACCCACCACGCACGCAGATCGTGAAATACGTGAAATGGTTTTGTGCGAAAGGCTGCAAGACTGATTACATCGCGCACTATCACATGAATGCGAGCACCGATGCGAGCCGCGCTAAGTTCCTTGCGAAAGTGGAAGCGCGAATGGCGAAGTTTTAGCGCGAAAAAGAACTTGATTTGGTCGGGAAGCTTTTCTCATAAGGCGACGTAAAAATCAGGGCTTCAAAGAAGTTAATCAAGTTTTCGAAAAATTCGAAACTAATCGCGTAGGCCAAATAATTGTGTCGCTTTCGACGATTAGCCAGTCATTTGTACCGAACGTATCGCTACGAAAGACTTTACCGTTTCCCGCCAACCCATCAATAAACATGTGACAAGATAGCCTCATTCAGTTCACGACGAACTAGTGTGGGGGCGGCGATGGTTATATGGGGCACGTTGTGGGGCGCGTTCGTCGGGCTTTTGTGGCCGGGCATGGGCGACTTCGGTTGGATTCCCGGCGCGATCATCGGATCGCTCATGGGCCTCACGCTCCGTGTATCGGTTCGCAATGCGATCAAACGCGAGACCGATGCAATCAAGCAAGAGCAAGCGTTGTCGGTGGATGCCGCAGCTGCCGAATTGGCGAAATCGCAATCGCGAGACGCCCAGTTGGCGGTAACGGCCGCCGCAACCCGCGAGCCGATCCCCGAAGCCTTTGCAGATTCACTGAGCGCGCCGCTCGGTAAAGACGAAGCGCCGCCGCTCACCGCAATTGACGAACTGCAAACGCCGTCGCCCGTGCCGATGCGAGCACAAGCCGCTGCTGCGGAGATTTCCGTGCCGACTGCCGCGCCGCCGATTCAAAGCACACCGTCGGCACCACCACCGCCTGCAACACCACCGCAGTCGAACGCGATCGAGCGCGCACTCAACGCAGCGATCGCTTGGCTCACTGGCGGCAACACGGTCGTGCGCGCCGGTGTCGTCGTACTTTTCATTGGCTTGTCGTTTCTCGCGAAGTACGCGGCTGAAAATTCAATGTTTCCGGTTGAACTGCGGCTCGCGCTCGTCGGCGCGGCGGGGCTCGCCCTCTTGATCACCGGATTTAGATTGCGCGACAAGAAGCACGGCTACGCGATGACGTTGCAAGGCGCCGGTGTCGCCGTGCTCTATCTCACGGTGTTTGCGAGTTTCCGCTTGTATTCGTTGCTGCCCGCAGGTTTCGCGCTCGCCGTCATGGTCGCCGTCTGCGCGCTTTCCGCTGCGATTGCGCTTTTGCAAAACTCACGCGCGCTCGCCGTCATCGGATTTGCCGGAGGCTTCCTCGCGCCGATTCTCGCGTCGCGCGGCGGCGGCAGTCATGTCGTTTTGTTTTCGTACTACGCGCTGCTCAATCTTGCGATTTTGTTCATCGCATACAAACGGTCGTGGCGTTTGTTGAATGTGGTCGGCTTTGTGTTCACATTTGGCGTGTTCGCGTTGTGGGTCGGCGATCGCTATACCAGTGAGTTGCTCGGAAGTACGATGCCTTTCTTGGTAGCGTTTCTATTGATCTACGTTGCCGCTGCGATTCTCTACGCGCGGCATGAAGCCACAAAATTCAACGCGAGCGTGAATGGGGCGGTGGATGCCACCTTGGTGTTCGGCGCACCGATTATTGCTTTCGGTATTCAGGCAGTGCTTGTGCGCAATATCGAATTCGCGCTTGCATTCTCCGCGCTCGCGCTCGGTGCGCTTTACTTGTTGCTCGCCTTCGTATTGATGAAACGCCGCGCTGAGACCCAGCGTTTACTGATCGAGTGTTTCATCGCACTGGGCGTTGGCTTTGTCACGCTCGCGGTACCGCTCGCGCTTGATGCGCGCTGGACTGCGGCGGTGTGGGCGGTAGAGGGCGCGGCTGTGTTCTGGGTCGGGATGCGACAGGCGCGCTGGATGCCACGGCTTTTCGGGCTCGCGCTACAGCTAATTGCAGCGCTCTCGTTCATGAGTCGCTTGCATGAAAACACGTTGTCGAGTTTTCCGTTCGCGAATCCGCTTTTCGTCGGCGCGCTGATGCTTGCGCTGCCCGCGTTCGCACTCGCATGGTGGACACGCAAGCCACTCGCACATAGCGAAAGCAGTGCGGCGAAACAATACGCATCGCTTGAAGTGTTGCTGCCGAATCCGCTTTTCATGGTCGGATTTGTTTGGTGGTTGGTAGCGCTCTTCTTTGAAGTGACGCGACGCGTTCCTGGCATGAATGATTTAGGAGATTTCGCCATTGCTTCGACAATGCATGCGAACCTCATGCTGCTCGCCTGCATTGGCAGTGCGTTTATCGCAGAGCGATTTGCGAAGCGAACGAATTGGAGTGTCGCTGCATGGCCCGCCTACACAACAGCCATTGCGCTCGCCTACGTTGCGTTTCTCAATATCGTTGATGGCAATCGCGTCGCCCACGATTTTGGCTGGGCGTTCTGGTCCGTTGCCCTCGTGTTGCACTACGTATTGCTTCGTCGCGTCGACTCGTATCCACCACGTTTGTGGTTCACGGCAATGCACGTAATTGGCGTATGGACCCTAGTGATATTGTTGGCCGACATGTTGGTCTACGCGGTTGATCGCGGCGATTTGTGGCGTACCGCATGGGCCTCAGTGGTGCTTCTGGTGGCTGCGACGCTGACGTTAGTCGCGCTTGCGATCTGGGCGAGCGCGTCGAGCGCACGTGCGCGCTGGCCGCTTGCTGCGTTCAACCAAGCGTATCTCTGGTTTGCTGCTGCGCCGATTGCAATCGGTGTTTTTGTCGGTGCATTCCTCGTTGCCGTGACTTCAAGTGGTCGCGCCGATCCGCTGCCTTATATCCCGCTATTGAACCCGACTGATCTTGCAATCGCGCTTGGCTTGGTGGGCATCTTGTTGTGGCTAAAACGCTTGCAATCGATTCGTGAATCGATCCCGAACGTGGTCTTTGGTAACGCGCCGAAGATTGCGCTCGCAGCGCTTGCGTTTATCGCGATTAACACTGTGTGGCTGCGTGTCGCGCATCACTTCGGCGGTGTCGCGTGGGACGGAAGCGCGCTCTTCAATTCGTTTCTCGTACAAATGGGCTACGCAATTTTGTGGACCGTACTCGCACTCGTGCTCATGTTGCTCGCGCATCGAAAAGCGTTGCGTCCGCTTTGGATGATGGGCGCGGGCTTGCTCGCCCTCACTGTGGCGAAGCTATTCTTCATTGATCTTTCGAACGCGGGTGGTACCGAGCGCATCGTCGCTTTCATTGTGGTCGGGGTATTGATGTTGATTGTGGGTTATGTTGCGCCACTGCCGCCGACGAAAGACGCGAAGAATGCGAAAGTAAGTGAGGAAAAGTCATCGTGAATTCAATGAAATCTGGCTTCAAGCTTCTACTTTCATCGATGATGCTCTTCGCTTGCGCGCATCTTTCCGCGCAGACTGAAAAGCCGGATACGTTCGCGCTGCGCTTTCCCCTGCAAACGCCAGCCAACGCGGGGTTGCAGCGTCTCGCATTACCGCCCGCCGCGCTTGCAGCGATTCGGGCAAGCAATTTCGCCGATGTGCGCGTGTTCAATGCGAACGGGGACTCGGTGCCGATAGCACTGCTCCCGCAACGCACCGAAACCACTGCGCCATTGCCGCGCGCCGCTTCGATCTTTTCGATCAACGTGACGCAAGTGCAAGAACAAAACCTCGGCGGATTGCAACTTCGAATCGATGAGCGCGCCGGGCAGCGCACGGTGATTGTTGACGCTGGGAAACCGAGTGCATCTGCGAGCGCGCAGACGAAACAAATCGGCGCATTGATCGACACCTCTGCCCGAGCAGCGAAACTCGATGCGATCATTATTGATGCAGATTTACCCGTCGGTGAACCGGTGTCACTCACCGTTTCCGCGAGTAAAGACTTAAAGAATTGGCGCACGGTCGGCGAAGCACCCGTATTTCGCTTCGGCGGCGAAGGCGCACCTGGCAATCTGCGCGTTCCGCTCAGCGGCGCAAGTCTCGACAAAGAGTATTTGCGAGTGACGTGGCCGTCAAATGCTGCGATCAAATTGCGCGGTGTGCAAACAGTGGAAACACCGACTGCCACCGTCGCAGTTCGCAGCGAACTTTCGCTCGCTGTTTCGAAAGGTAGCTCGGATGGCGAAGCGATTATTGCTGTGCCCTTCGCGACGCCGATTCATGCGCTTGTGTTGCGCGCGAGCGTACCGAACACGCTCTTGCCCGTGCGGATTCACGCGCGCAACGCTAAGAGTGAGCCGTGGCGATTTGTTGCGAGTAGCGTGGTGTATCGAATCGCGAGCGGCAATGCTGAGTCCATCAATCCGCCGCTCGAAGTGAACGGGTTGGCAGCGAAAGAAATCCGTATTGAATCGGATCGCAATCCGAACGCATTCGCCGCCGCGCTACCCAGCGCACACGCGGTTGTGAACCCTGTCAATATCGCTTTTGTCACGTCGGGCAATCCGCCGTTCACGCTCGCGGTTGGCAACAAAGAAGCAAAGTCTGTGGCGCTACCGATAGCCAGCCTGATTCCCGGTTACGTTGACAGCAGCGAGACAAAGCTCGCACAAGCAACAGTCGATGTCGTCAACGTGATCGCCGCAGCCCCTGCCGCGCCAACAGCTCTTTCGACGATTAAAGAAAAAGTAGGTGCACCGTCAGAGCGCTCGCTCGTGTTGTGGGGCGTATTGATTGCGGGCGTGTTGTTGCTGGGCGGATTGGCGTGGTCGATGGTCAAGCAAACCGCAAAACCCGAAAAGAAAGTCGCGGACTGAAAGCCGCGCTGAATACCCGGTGATCGTTTTAAAGCTTTGCGTCCTAGCGAAGCGACGTTCTAGCGCTGATGGCGCGTCGTCATTCGTCCTGCCCGAAGGGCTCTAAAACTTCGGTAAGGTAGCGACGTTCACTTTCCCCGCTCTCACGTCCGCTGCGATCTGATCGCGCAGCTCCCAGCCGCGCAGCTTTCCCGGATTGACGAGGCCTTGCGGATCGAGCCGCAACTTCGTCATCACGATATCGGGATTGATTTGGCCTTGTTTGCCGTCTTCCACGTGATAGACGTGGGGGTTCGCGATGTAGACGCCGTTGTCGCGATGCAGTTGCATGATCTCGTTCAAGCGCGCCGCATTCGTGTAGCGAATAATTTGCAAGCCGCTGAACGTCATCTGCCCTTCTTTGAGGCGAATGAATTCGAGGTGCAACAAACACTCATCACCAAGCAGTGCTTTCATCTTGAGCGCATGTTCGATGTGCTGACCGGCCGGGAAACCGCTTTGAATGTAGGTAATCGTTTTGTCGATCTTGAGGGCATGTAGCGTCGTGTGATTCCACGTGTATTCGAGAATCGTTCTGCCCTTCTTTACTTGATCGAGATGCGGCTCGTTGTACGAAATAGTAGCCCCATGCTTATTCGCCAAATCTCTTAGGGCATCAACTGCGTTTTCTGTAATCACCACGAACAACGCAGATTTACCTGTTGCCCAGAAAGAATGCAGCGTTGGTAAAAAAGGCTGAATCGAGTCCTCGAAGAAGCTTACTGACTTCTTCACGATGCCCGGTGCATTCGCGATTTCATCCCCCAAACGCAGCATCCGCTCGATCCCATCACCCACGAACACGCACTCGCGCCACGCATGCGTGGGCGCAAGCGCGATCTCCATTTCGAGCACGATGCCGCTGGTGCCGTACACATGATGCAGGAGGAGCGCTTCCGGAGCGCGCAACTCCACAAGCTTAGGTTCCGGCTCCACGGTGATCGCTTTCACACCCAGCACATTGCCGGTGCTCGCGAGCGGCCCGTAGTTGATTGATCCGATACCGCCAAAGCCGCCGCCGTACAAACCGCCGACGGTGGCGATGCGAAAGGTCGAGGGCACACAACGCAACTCCCATCCTGCCGGTTGCGTTGCTTTATCGATGTCGAGCAAACGCATGCCCGCTTGCACGCGCGCGACATCGCCCTTGTGCCACACGAGCTGGTTGTACTGCGAAAGATCGATGATGACGCCACCGAAGAGTGGCGTGCACTGCCCGTAGTTCCCCGAGCCAGCACCGCGTGGCGTGATCGGCACCTTGTGTTTCGCACAGGCGGCGACGACGCGAACGATTTCATCCTCCGTCTTGGGTCGCACGACGATGTCTGCGCGATAGGGCTCAAGCTCTTGCGTGAGCACCGGTGAGAACCACGAAAAATCACGCGACAGTCGCGTCACCTGCGATTCGTCATCAATGATGTGAACGCCATCGAGTTCGGCGCGCACGGCGGAGAGTTGTTGTTCTGTGGGTTTGTTCATGAGTGGATATTCAACTAGCTACTTTTTTTGACGCAGATTCACGCAGATTTGACGCCGACTACCGCAGATTTTTTTGCCACAGATTTACACAGATACACACAGATGTTTAAGCGAAGCGCACGTTAAAAATCTGCGTAAATCAACTGAACAAATCTGCGTGAATCTGCGTCAAAAAATCACACGTTCGCGTCGCTGATCTAGGCTGCAAAAAGCAGATTAGATCTGTGTTCATCTGTGTAAATCTGTGGCAAAAATTCTCCAAAAGGATCTGCGGTAATCTGCGGTAATCTGCGGTAATCTGCGTCAAAAAAGAAACCGTTGCTTACGCGGCGACCATCATTCTCACAAGCCGCTGCGCATCACGTCTAAGCTGATCCATATCGAACCCCGGAATCGCGCCGTCTTCAACGACGATTCGTCCGTTGCAAATTACCGCCTTGCAATGCGTCGCACCGCCTGACACGACCGGGCCGACCGCTGGGTCGTGCAAGCCAAAGTAGCGTGGATGATCGAGTGAGTAAATCGCGAGGTCAGCGGCTTTGCCGACTTCGATGGTGCCGATGCCGTTCCAGCCCATCACGCGCGCGCCGCCTGCCGTGCCGATATGCGTCACAGTCTCAGCATCGATACACGCAGCGTTTTGTTTCGCTGCACGATGCACCATCCACGCGGTGTGCGCTTCGTTTGCCATGTCCGCGGCTTCGTTGCTCGCTGCGCCGTCCACCGCGAGCGACACCGGTACATTTGCGGCGAGCATTTCGGGCACTGGCGCAACGCCTGACGCGAGGCGGCAATTGCTTTGCGGGCAATGCGAGATTCCGGTTTGCGTTCTGCCACATTTCTCGATCTCGGCTTGCGAGAGATGCACCATGTGCGCGAACCACACATCGGGGCCAAGCCACTCGTATTTCTCGCAGAAATCGATGGGCGTCGTGTTGTGCACTTCGCGGCAAAACGTTACGTAGTCGTAGGTTTCGCTCAAGTGCGAATGCAGGTGAATGCCAAGTCGCCGTGCGTGGCGTGCGAATTCGAGCAACTCATCCGTCTTGCAGCTCCAGGTGGGCGTCGTGATTGCAGAGACGACGCGCCGCATCGAAAAGTCGCTCGGATCGTGAAAGCGCTTCACGTCATCTTCGATGCGACGCATGATGAGATCAATCGGCTCAGGCGTGCATTGCGGCGGCGGCTGTTTGTCGATGATCCGCATGTGCGTCTGCCCGCCGCGCAAGAGCGCAAAACGAACACCCAATTTTTCCGCTTCGTTGAACACAACTTCGGAGGCGTTATACGGAATGTCGGGGTAGTAGTGATATTGGTGATCGGCAACCGTCGTGCAGCCGGAGAGCAGTAACTCAACGAGTCCCACGCGCGCCGCAATCGCGAGCGCCTCTTCGCGATCAAAGTAGCGACGGTAAGGCACGGGCACGGCCGATAGCCACGGAAGCAGCGCGAGATTGATACCTGCGGGAATGCCTTTGAGCAGCGATTGAAAGAGATGATGGTGCGTGTTGATCCACCCCGGATAGATCACACAATCGCTCGCATCGATCACGCGCTCGTTCGGCTCGGGCGAGAGATGGCCAATCGCCGCGATTTTGCCGTCGCGGATGCGGATATCTCCGCCGCGCGATAGGTCACGCCTCGCGTGCGCGCCTGCGAGGCCGGTCATGATGGCGAGGGGATTTCTGATGAGAAGGTTTGACTGCATGCTTTACCGAGGTGATTTTCTGACGCAGATTACGCTGATTTCGCAGATTTACGCAGATTACTCATTGATTGGTTCACGTTGTTCCGAGCGCACCAGTAGAGCTGCGCTGATTCTTCGCTGCACCGGATAGTTCGCAACCGACACGCTACGCAATTCTCATTCGATAAACCCAATAATCAGCGGCAATCTGCGAGAAATCAGCGTTAATCTGCGTCAAAGAATCACTCCTCATGCTTCACTTCGCTCTCATGCCAATGCCCGAGCGCGAGCTTTGAGAGCCAGTTCATGAGCACGAACAACAACACGCCGGCGACAGTAATCAATAGCAACGCTGCGAACATGCGCGGGATGTTTAACTGATACCCGCTTTGCAGAATTTGATACGCGAGTCCGACCCCGGTGCCGCCGGTGCCGGCCACGAACTCGGCGACGACCGCGCCGATCAGGGCGAGTCCGGAACTGATGCGCAGCCCGCCGAAAAAGTACGGCGCTGCCGATGGAATGCGCAGCCGAACCAACGTTTGCCAACGCGTTGCGCGATTCATCTTGAAATAACTCGCGAGTCCTGGGTTCACGCTGCGCAGGCCGAGCGTTGTGTTCGAGATCATCGGAAACAGTGCCACGATCGTCGCGCAGATCACCAGCGACACCGTCGGGTTTTTCACCCAAATGATGATCAGCGGCGCAATCGCCACAATTGGCGTGACTTGCAGCAATACCGCGTACGGAAAAAACGCGGTTTCAATCCATTTGCTTTGCACGAACGCGAACGCGATCAGGCTGCCAAGTATGACGGCAGCAAGAAACGCAAAAAACGTGATCCGCAACGTATTGAAGAGGGCGCTTCCGAGTAGCCCCCAATCCTTAATCAGTGTTTGCACGACAAGATCAGGGCCGGGCAAGAGAAACGGCTTGATATCGAGCGCGATAACAAGGCCCTTCCACAGCGCAATTGCGAACACTGCAACGATCAACGGCAAGAGCCACTTTTGATGCTTCATTGTGCGGCCTCGTTCGTCGAGCGGTTCGACGCACTGCCATTCGGCTCGTCCGACGCGCTGTCTGTGGATGCACCCATCGCGGCCGCGCGAAGCAAGCTGTCTTGCAAGGTCTTTGCGTACTGTGCGAATTGCGATGACACGCGAAAGTCGTGACCCCGCGGATACGGCTCATCGATGTTGACCTGATCGACGACACGCCCAGGACGCGCCGCCATCACCACGACGCGGGTCGAGAGATAAACCGCTTCGTAAATCGAGTGCGTAACGAAGACCACGGTGAGTTTTTTCTTCTCCCACAGATCGAGCAAATCACTATCGAGCTTATTGCGCGTGATTTCATCGAGCGCACCGAACGGCTCGTCCATTAACAGCAGATCAGGTTGCGTCACGAGCGCGCGTGCAATCGACACCCGCATCTGCATACCGCCCGAAAGCTCGCGCGGATACGCGTCAGCGAATTTGGAGAGACCGACGAGTTCTAGCGAATCGTTGACGCGCTTTTCTGCCTCATCCTTCGCGTCACCGTGCAAATCGAGCGGCAAGCGCACGTTCGCGCGCACGCGCGACCAAGGCATCAACGTCGCCTCTTGAAACACGAATGCAAGTTTGTGCCCCGACGCCTCAACCTTGTCGATGGGTTTGTTCCAAATCAGGATACGACCATCGCTCGGAGAGAGCAGTCCTGCGATCATCTTCAGTAGCGTACTTTTGCCGCAACCTGAAGGACCCAGAAGCGTCACAAACTCGCCCGGCTGAATCTTTAGATCGACCGGCTCGAGCGCGCGGGTACCGTTGGAGTAAGTTTTGCTCGCGGACAGTATTTCAATCGCATTTGCCATTGTCGAATTTGTTTCGTACGTAGTTTTTCGTTTCAGCAAACACGCCGCGAAGGACGTCGCAACTTCGTTGCTAGGACGACGTCACTTTGTGACTAAGACGACGCGCCATCGACGCTATGACGCAAAGGATTGCAGTGACTTTTGTGCTTAGCTGCGAGGGCAACCATCGCAGCCAATCGGAAAATAGAACCGTCCACGGCATAGCTTTGCGTCATAGTGACCAACGGAAGCGACGTCATAGCGAAGCGTCGTCGTAGAAGTGCGCAAGGCGCACTTCGTCGTCCTCAAAATAGCCGCAGGCTATTTTGGAGCCATGATCTTCAGATCTTTCACGAAGCTCGTGTTGTAGGTGTCCGCCACCTTCACCTTCGTCGGGTCGAGCATTTTGTTGGCGACCATGAAGTCGTAGAACTGCTTCATGCGCGCATCGGTGATGATGCCCAAGCCCATCGTTTTGGTGTCGCCGCTATCGACGATGCCCATTTGTTTGAGGATAGCGATACCGTGCGCGATCTTCTCATCCGTCATGTTCGGATTGTCTTTCTTGATCATCGCATTGGCGGCAGCCGGGTTACCCCAGAGATAGTTTCTCCAGCCTTCCATTGCACCCTTCACGAACGCTTCGACGGCTTTCGGCTTCTTTTTGATGGTGTCTTCCATGCAGACGATCGTGGTGGAGTATTGTGGCCACCCGAGATCAGCGAGCAGGAATACGGTCGGCTTGAACTTCGCTTCTTTCTCAATCGCGAATGGTTCGGACGAGAGGTAGCCTTGCTGCGCGATATTCTTGTCGGCCACAAACGGCTGAATGTTGAACGTGTAAGGACGCGCTTGCGCATCGGTGAAACCGTACTTCGACTTCACCCACGGCCAATAGGTCGTGTTCGCCGCGCTCGAAATCAGAATCGTTTTGTCTTTGAGCTCTTCGAATTTCTTGATGTGCGGATGCGCAATGATCACTTGCGGATCCTTCTGGAACGCAGCGGCGACGGTTACCGCCTTGATGCCTTGCTCCCAGCCCTTCATCGTCTGCGCGTCATAGCCCATGAAGCAATCGACTTGGCCTGCGGCGAGCAATTGCATGCCGTTCACCTGTGGGCCACCCATGCGGATGGTGACATCGAGACCGTACTTCTTAAACGTGCCGTCGGCGACCGATTGATAGAACCCGCCGTGTTCGGCTTGGGCATACCAGTTTGTGAGGTAGGTGAATTTCTCCTGTGCGCTCAAGTTCGCGCTTGCGAAGAGCGCCGCCGTGCAAGCCGTTGCAATCAAACCCAATCGAATCGCCATAGTGTTCCCTTTGAAATCAACTCGGAATTGCGTCGGAGCTGCAACCGCCGTGCCAACGTTGCTAGGGGTTGTCCGCCGTTCGGCAATTATGGAGCGAGTCCGGAGCCGCATGTCGACTCCACCGAACGGGATTACTGCTTATGATCAAAAGGCCATTAAACATATGAATAACATTGTAGAAATTGCGTAAACAATTTGTTCAATTAAGTTCTTGTAGCCCCGATATATAAAGAACTTCGTTTGTGTAGTTGCTTGGAATCAATTCGCAGTGCACTCAGGTAACGTAGCCCCTGAATTGCACGCGATCCGTACCAGCTAGTCATCTCTCCGTCGATCAGCTGCGCGGGCGAACGCAGCGCGTGAGCATTCGCGATCTCACGCGCGTGCTCGTCGCCAAAACTGTAGGGTTCGGTAGAGAGCAGCACACGGTCGACGTTGCCCCATATTGGGTCGTCGGTCGAAATCTCTGGATAGCGCCGCTCAGTTTGCACCGGTTCGGTGCGCCAACCCACAGTCGCGAGCATCGCACTGATGTAGGTGTCGCGAGAAACGGTCATCCAGGGGTTTTTCCAGATCAAATACAAAACGGATTCAATCGGAGCGCTCTGCCCCACGCTGCGCGCGCCACGAAGCGCGGCGAGTAGCGATTGACTCAGCACTTCGGCCTCTCGCGGGCGAGCGAAAACATGGCCAAGCAACTGAAATAGCGCGATGTTGTCCTCTGGAATAAGGGGGTGGGTGACGATTACATTGGGAATTGATCGAGCTATTTTTTCGACTGTAGGCCTTTCGTTTTCGTCGATATTCACGATTACATGAGTCGGTTCCGAGGCGATTAGCTTCGCTAGATTTACATCCTTCGTGCCCCCCACTTTTGGCACCTCACGAACAGCGGGTTCTGGATGGATGCAGAAGCCGGTTCGGGCGACGACATGCGGGCCAAGACCCAAGGAAAACAGGGTTTCGGTGATTGAGGGAACGAGCGAGGCGATCCGCGGGCTTGTATGCGGCGCGTGGTAGCGACCCAGCGCGTCAAGCGGGCGTTGTTGCAGGGAAGAACTCATCGGATTGACGTAAGGGCAAAGCGCGCAAACAAAAGGCCGCGCTAGGCGGCCTTTGATTCGTTGGCGACGGTTGCTTTGACGCGCACCCGCTTGTAGTTACTTGCGCTCAGATTTTGCACGGGCGATCAAAAAATCGAGCGCAGCGGGCACGTCTTTGTGTGAGCCGCGGAGATTGCCCGGTTGCAACTTAAATTTGCCATCGACAAACAGCATCGGTACGCCGTCAACCTGATAAGCAGACGCGAGCGTTTTAGCGCGATTCATTTTGCTGTTGATCGAGAACGAATTCCACACGTCTTTGACTTTCGCTTCATCAAGACCATTGTTTTTTGCCCAATCGAAGAAGATCTTTTCCTCTTGCAGACGAACATTTGCGCTGTGAATCGACTGGAAAACCTTGATGGTCAAATCCTCGCGGCCCAGCGCTTCGAGCGTGTAGAGAATTTTCCCGAGGTTGTTCCACGCTGGTTGAAACGCGACAGGGACGCGCTTGAAACTCACGTTATCCGGCACCTTCTTCGCCCAAGGACCGAGATGCTCTTCCAAGTCTCGGCAGTGCGGGCAGCCATAGCTGAAAAACTCGATCACTTCGATTTTCGCGCCCGATTCCACAGGCTGCGGATTTTTCAATCGAGTGAACTCTTTTCCCTCGGTGAACTGCTGCTGCGCAAACGCGCTCATCGAAACAGCCACCAATCCGGCTGCAACCCATTTCAACGAAGTAACCCAGCGAAACATATTGTTTTCCTAGCGATCCAAAAAATAAACGTTAATCTGACTAACGCGATGGCAATTGGTTCGATGACATGACCTCGCTGACGCCCACTACTGGTCGTGCGAAAACGGCCTGCTAAGGCTTTACCACGCTCACTTCAATACCTTGCCGCGCTAAATCCCCGCGTACTTTACCCATCTCTTCCGGGTCTTTGTAGGGGCCAACGCGCACGCGGTGAACTGTACCTTTGTCGGGGACCTCGGCGGCGAGCACGATTGCTTCATAGCCCATGATTGCAAAGCGGGCGCGCTGAGCTTCGGCATCGGCAACGTTCGCGTATGCGCCTACTTGCAACCAGAGGCGGCCACGCGGTTCCGCTGAAGGGCTCGGCTCAACGCTCGCGGTTTTGGGGGGCGCTTGTGTTGCGCTAGTGGAACCTGGCGCAATCACTGCGGTTGGGGGCGCGATGCGTTGCGCATCGGTTTTGCCTTCTTCTTTTGCGATTACCGCGACGCCTGTGCTGCTTGGCTTTGGCGCGTCTTTGGTTTCGACCTTTCGGATTGGATCAATCTTTGCGGGAGGCGTTGTCTCAGCGCGATAGGGAGACGACTGATAAATCCACACGGCAACCACGCCAGCGACGGCCATGCCAGCAACAAAACCGATCAGACCACCGAATAGAAACGGTGCCGTATTCGGGCGTGCGCTGGGTGAATTGGCTGAATCCATGAACTACATCCTCTCGGGCGCGGAAACGCCGATCAAAGCTAGACCATTTTTTAGCACTTGTGCGGTTGCCGCGGCCAGTGCAACCCGCGCAGTCTTCACGCGCAGATCATCCACCAAAAAGCGCTCAGCGTTGTAATAAGTGTGGAAACTAGAGGCCAAATCGCGCAAGTAGAACGGAACCATATGCGGCGCCAAATCGCGCGCAGCCGTGGCGATGATCTCCGGGTATTCAGCGATTTTCTTTGCCAATGCTTCCGCCTTTTCATGGCCAAGCGCGGACAAATCCGCGCCCACGAGTTCCTCTTGCGTAAGCGCGGATTCTCGAAGCACGGAGCAGATTCTTGCATGCGCATACTGCACGTAGTACACCGGGTTTTCTTCGCTTTGCGAAAGCGCCAAATCAATGTCGAAGGTGAATTCGCTATCAGCCTTCCGCGACACTAGAAAGAAGCGCACTGCATCTTTGCCGACCCATTCGATCAGCTCGCCGAGGGTGACGTAGCTGCCCGCTCGCTTCGAGATCTTGACCTCTTCGCCGCCCTTCATCACGCGAACCATCGAGTGCAACAGGTAATCCGGGTAGCCCTTCGGAATACCAACGTTTAGCGCTTGTAAACCCGCGCGTACGCGCGAGATGGTGCCGTGATGATCGGTGCCTTGGATGTTGACGACTTTAGTGAAGCCGCGCTCCCATTTGGTCACGTGATAAGCAACGTCGGGCACGAAATACGTGTAGCCGCCCGCCGCCTTCCTCATCACCCGATCTTTATCATCGCCAAACCCGGTCGTCTTCAGCCAGAGCGCCCCTTCTTGCTCATACGTGTGGCCCGAGGCTTTTAGCGCGCCAACAGTTTGCTCAACCCGTCCATCGGTGTAGAGTGAGCTTTCGAGGTAATAGCAGTCGAATTTCTTAACGTCGAAGGCGGTGAGATCTTTATCTTGCTCGCCGCGGAGCACTTCGACGGCGAAGCTGCGCACGGCGTCGGTGTCCGTCGGATCGAAGCCCTTTGCGCAAAAATCTTTCGCGATTTCAGCGATGTAATCGCCCCGGTAGCCATCATCGGGCCAATCCGGTGAATCGGGCGTTATACCGCTCGCGCGAAGCTGAACCGAACGCGTCAGGTTTTCAATTTGGTTGCCTGCGTCGTTGTAATAGAACTCGCGGTGCACCGTCGCGCCCTGCGTTTCAAGTATGCGACAAAGCGAATCGCCCAACGCCGCTTGTCGCGCGTGACCGGTGTGCAGTGGGCCGGTGGGGTTAGCGGAAACGAACTCCACCATCACTTTTTCGCGCGCATTCGCCTCGGTGCAACCGAAGCGGCTCAGCGTTTGCAGCGTTTGGCGCACAGCTTCGAACTTTGAGGCCTTACTCAATCGGATGTTAATGAAGCCCGGCCCGGCGATAGCGATTTCATCAATTAACGGCGGCTTGCCCTGATTCAATTGGGCGATGAGCAGTTGAGCTACTTCACGCGGATTCTTCCCCAACGGTTTCGCCAATTGCAGCGCGATATTGGTCGCCCAATCGCCATGGTCGGCTTGCTTCGGGCGCTCGAGCGCGACAACGGGCATCGCCTCGACTGTCAATCCCGCCGCAGAGAGGCCATCGCGTAGCCACGAAATTAATTCTTCTTTTTGCATGAAACGCCTTGTTTTATCGGGCAAATTATAGTTTTTTGCCCATTTCAGCCGCGAAATTCGCGGCGAGACAGCGCCCGATCGAGAGCGCACGGGAAACTCCTTGTCCACGAGATCGCGATCAGCCGCGTTGCAGCTTCATACGACAACCCACGCAACGAAGGAGCGACGTATGAAACTGAGCCTAATTTCTCTCGCGGTTACAGCCCTTGTGATTGGCACCACCACGGCTAGCGTATCTGCACAAACCAACGAAAAGCATTACTCCGGTCAACGTGTTTACGCGCAGGGCCATCGTCATGCGCCGCCCGCATACGTGCATGGGCCGCGTGGCTACTACGCCCCCCAGCGCTACGTCGCGTATGACCGTCACTATCACGGTCGTGGCTATTGGCGCGATGGGCGCTGGATCGCGCCGCTCGCGGTTGGCTTAACCGTCGGGGCCATTGCTGCGTCGGCGCCTGTCTACGCGGCCCCGGTTTACACCGCACCCGTGTACTCTGCCCCAGTGAACTATTACACGCCAGGCGACCGTTTCTCTTGGGCCGACGTGAACAACGATGGCTACCTGAGCTATCACGAGTCACGTCGCTTCGGCGGACTGCATCGCAACTTTGCTGCGATTGATTGGAATGGCGACGGGTACCTTTCGCGAAGCGAAGTCGACGCCTGGCGCCAGGGCTGGTAACGATGCGCTGCCGCTGCGCGCCAAATCGTCGGCGCGCTCGTGGATAACGCTCATTCGATGAGGCCTATGTATGAAGCACCCAGCACTTAATCGGATCTGCGTTTTTGTCGCAGGGGCGCTTCTGGCTGCGAGCGCCGGACTGACTTCGCCTCTGGCAGAAGCGCAAGGCAGTGCGATCATCGTGCTCCCGCTCGAACCTGCTGCGAAGTCGGCGCACCGTGCGCTGCGCGTTGATCGGAATACGTTTTCGCCTCGTGTGTATGTGGCCGTACCGCATCGCCCCGCTCGCTTTCTTATCGGCGGAGCTGCCGAAGAGTTAGAAGAGTCTTACGATGACACCGACGATGAGTTTGATGCCGCAGATGCTGACAACGATGGCTTCATCTCGTTTCGAGAAGCGCGCCGCGCGAGCCCTGAATGGGCAAGAAATTTCAATCTTATCGACACGAGTGGCGACGGTTTTTTAACTCGTGAGGAGATCGAGGCTTTTTTTGATCGCACGCGTGCAATCCAGGACGCGAAGAAAAACTAAGCCCGAGCAGCCCTGGCGGAGAAAAGCAGCTTCGTAAAGTGGCGCGGCTTCGTTGGAGAAAAATGTTCTCTAGGCGTTCAAGCGTGCTAGCGCGCTTGAGGATTGTTCGAGCACGTGTGACGAAGTATCGCGAGCTTTAATTAGCAGCGTTCTGTGCGGTCAAGAGGACGGACGACTTTTGCCGCCGGGCATAGCCAGCATTGCAACGCTGCATTCAATGCGACGGTAGGCCGCGCTAGATCCAACTCAGTTGCTTGAGTCAAATAACCTGTTCCGGTAGGCGTGTGCGAAGACGGCGTGCGCACAGCTCATGGCGTCGCAATGCAAGGCTGGGCGGTAACTGAGACTATTGCCTTTACCGCGAAAACAGAATCGGCTTTTGCTCGGCCGCATCTTCCGAGCAGCGCTTTTAAGGCGACCAGCGCATTGCCCAATGCAAACCCGCGTCGCCCTGAACGGTAAATCCTAACCCCTGATAGAGCTTGGCTGCTCGTTCGTTGGCTTTGACGACATGCAGCAACACGCTGCATTGCCGTTCGCGCGCTTCCGCAAGGGTGTGTTCTATGAGCGCTGTTCCGATTCCGCGCTGGCGATATTCGGGAAGCAATGCGATGTCAACGATATGCATTGGATCACCGCGGGAAATATAGTATCGCCCGATGGGTTTGTTGGGCGCAAGTTCGACGGCTAGAAACTCAGAATCACCGAAGTGGCCGACGAAATGCGCGTGCTGCAAAGCAAATTGTTGGTCGAGGAATCGACGCTTCGTTTGCGCGTCCCACGGCACTGATCGCATTTCCTCGGCGCGTGTCGACGCGTAGAGATCGCGCAACCAGCAAAGATCGGAATCTCGTAGCCAGCGCAACTTGAAGCCTCGTTTGACCAGGAACTGAGGCGCCTGCGTTCGTTCTGGCTTTTCCGCCGGAAAACTCGCAGACGCCTTCGAGGCGGTGTTCGTCACATCACGGGAACGAAGGATAGATGCCCTGCAGCGCGATGCAGAAATTGACGCCTAGGTAAGGTTGCTGGTTCTGGTGAGGCTGGCCGCCCCCAGCGCTTGGGCTCAGCATATTAGGCGCAAACGTGGTGTTCGGCGCGCCCGAAGCGAATGGCCTGACGCTGGTCGTGCCGGCACCGGACAGTCCGCCATTAGCAACAGGCGTACCAACGCGTTTAGCCGTGTCGGCTTGGGCGTACGCATTTATTCCGTGATTGTGTTGAGGTATTTGGTTGGCCGTCAATGTCACGGTATTGACGCCGAACGACTGCCCCAATGATCGCGGAGATAAACCCGGCCCATTTCCCTGCTGGCAGCCGGCTCGCCCGGCAAAATTTGGCAACTGAAATGTGGTCTGACCATTGCCCCCGTAGGTCACGCCGAGTAAGGAGAAGAGCGCCGTATTTTGCGAAATTGGCAGCGTAGCGCCGTTCGCGAAAGCCCAGCCGCGCGGGTTAAAGTTGAAGCCAAAGAGCTGAATTTCGCCGATATAAGGTTGTGTCATGACTTGGTTCCTCCGGTGCGATATTTCGCGGACCTGTGAAATTGCGATGCGACAGTTGTCGCCCGTTGCCCTCGGTGAGCGCTATCTGCGCGCGCCGCCCGTTAGGCCTGCGACGGGAAAATTCCCTGCGTCGCGATGCAGTACTGCACAGTCAACGTGGGCATGCAGTTTTCGTGAGGCTGGCTTCCTCCGGCCAAGCTAGTAGATTGCGCTGACATTGCCTGCGGGGATGCACCGGTCAGGTC
The DNA here is from genome assembly GCA_013298765.1 of Betaproteobacteria bacterium. Lineage (GTDB taxonomy): Bacteria > Pseudomonadota > Gammaproteobacteria > Burkholderiales > Casimicrobiaceae > Casimicrobium. The sequence continues at coordinate 203,131 of JAAFJA010000004.1, read as the reverse complement.
CGATACGTAGAACGTTTCACCGCTGACAGCCCCTGGCAACTGCGTATTGCCGGGGGTGATTGCCGCTGCTGCACCTGAAGTCGCAACCAATGTATGCGTGTGGGCCGGCATTTGAGTCGGCAAAACGGTAACAGTCTCAGTTCCCGCGCGCTGGCCAGTGACGTAGGTGCTAAGGCCGGGACCTGTTCCTTGATGAATAGGGAGCCGACCGCGAAGATCAGGCACTGCGAATGTCGTCTGTCCGTCGCCGCCGTATGTGGTGCCGATGAGCGCGAACAACGCGTCGTACTCAGAAATCGGGAGCAAGCTCCCGTCACAGGCTTGCCAGCCGTTAGGCGCCCCGCGAGTGCCGAAGCCGAACATGCGAATTTCGCCGATATAGGGTGTGCTCATAGAGGTTTCCTCCGAAATGGGTCAGGACGATCGCGCCCATGCGGCGTGCGATGCGTCGAATATTGGGGGGTTCCCGCGCGGACTAGTTACGCGACGGATAAATCCCGGATAGCGCGACGCAGAAATTAATCACACTGTACGGCTGCAAGTTCGGATGTGGTTGATTGCCGCCCGAAGGGGCGACCGTCTGCGACGACTGCGGCACGAGAGGCCCGGTGCTGGCGGAGTAAAGATTTGGCACCGCAGCGCTGTTGGTGCTCGTAGCAAACACACGCCCTGTCGGAATACGATTGTCCCCGTTCGCGGTTGAGGCGTTGACCGAATGCGTATGGGCGGGCAGGTTGGTGCTGAGCAGGGTCACATTTTCGACCCCCGAGGCTTGCCCGATCTGAACGCTAGGTGGTTGCCAGCTGGGGTCTACCGACGAGGCATAGCCAATTGGAGTGCGACTACGTAGATCGGGTAGTGCAAAGTTTGTCGTCCCATTGCCGCCGTATTGAGTGCCAAGCAGCGAGAACAGAGCTTGATTCTGATTGATGGGCAACAACTGACCGTTGGCCAATGCCCAAAACTTGGGCGCAAAACCGAAGCCGGCCATCATTATCTGGCCAATAAAAAACTCGCTCATGAACATCCCTCGTTGTCAAAAATTAATGGTCCGCGACCGCCGCCCGCCACCCGGACGGTGTGCACTAAAGCTAGGCCTCCGCGCGCTATTCGCAACCGATCTTTCTACGATCCCGGTCTCCACCCAAGTGGCTTCGTCGCAGGCACATTGCCCGCAGCGCATTTGCTAAACAACTAAAGGCTCGGTGTTCCTAAGATCAATCCACGTGCATTGATTCTCAGCGATGCAAATCGGGAAAGCAAGGGTGCCACGCAAAAAATTTTTGTGACACTTATTGTGCATTGCGATCAGTGTGATCCGGCGCGTGGCGGCCGCGCATCTTGCGCGGGCCGCACGCGCTCGGAAGCCGCCGTTTCACAAAAAAAGTTCGGCATAACCGAGCCGTTCTTTGCAAGATCACCTTACACTTGTGGCCATATTGTGACCGGCTTTTAGGCTTTCGGGGGATTGATATGCGGGACTTATTTCGGCGGTTTGTCGGCTGCGGAATTTTTGGCAACGCGGCACGGGGGACTGCGCTTCTGTCGCCGGTCTTCAGTGCAGGCAAGCATCTAGCTTCAGCTTGCGCAGGGCATAGAGGCTTGTTCGCTCGCTACACCGCGGCAAGCCTCTCGATCGTGCTTGTAGTTTTTCTTGGGCTCGGGCGCGCGGAGGCGCAACACACCTCGGCCCTGTGTCCTCCGCAGACCGCCACAGTGGCAGCTGGCGGGACGGCCACGATCAACGTCTCAGCCTGTGCGAGCAACATTGCTTTCGCTGGTATCGGACCAGTCGATGGCGGTAGCTACGGTGCGGCGGACTTCGAAAATCACGGCACTGGCACCCTTCGCATCACCGGCGGACAATGGTTCCTCGACTACAGCCACAACGGTACGACTGGTATCGGCTCGACGGATGTTTTCGAGATCACCGAGGCTGATGGCAACGGCGACGTGCGGGTGACGATCACCATCACAGCCTCGGCTTCGCCGATCACGGTGAACCCGGGCGTGCTGCCCACATTGACCGCTGGCACTCCGTTCTCGCAAACTTTGACTTCGTCGGGCGGACTCGCGCCATATACGTACGCACTGCAAAGCGGACTTTTACCCATCGGAGTCACACTTACCAGCGGCGGCGTACTCAACGGCACTCCGACGCAGCGCGGCGCGTATTCATTTAGCGTCCGTTCGACCGACGCGACCACACCAACCGCTCAGTTTGTCGACAAGGGATACACCGGCATAGTGCAGAACCCGACGTTGACGCTTACGTCATCAAGTGGCACTGCAATTCAGAGCGCTGCTTTTTCGCAGACGCTGACGGTGAGCGGCGGCGTTACGCCGCATACCTGCCAATTGGAAACTGGCGCATTTCCTCTCGGCATCACCGTTTCAAGTGCCTGTGTAGTCAGCGGCACAACGAACGCCGCTCCAGGCAATTACCCGGTCACGATTCGCGTGACTGATGCCAGCACGGGGCCAGGCAGCTATTTCGAAGTAGAAAACTACACGCTCACCGTTAGTCCGCCACCGAGCGTATCTATCGCGGTCTCACCTGCCTCGGTCAGCGAAGACGGCGCTACTAATCTCACCTTCACCGTCACGCGCAGCCTTAACCTGTCATCGCCGACGACGGTCAACATCACCACGTCCGGCACCGCGACGTCCGGCTCCGACTACACCGGCGCGGTCGCCACCATCGTCATCCCGGCCGGTGCGACTACCGCCACCTTCACCATCGATCCGAGCGTCGACGGCACCGTCGAGGCCGACGAAACGGTCACGATGACGGTCGCCGCAGGTACCGGCTACACCGTCGGTGCGCCAGCCAGCGCCACCGCCACCATCCTAAACGACGACGTACCGAGCGTGACGGTTTCCGTCTCCCCGGCTGCGGTCGCCGAAGACGGTGCACCGAACCTCGTCTATACCTTTACGCTGAACCAAGCCGCGTCCTCGGCGATCTCGATCAACTACACTATCGGCGGCACTGCGGCCAACGGCATCGACTATGCGACGATCGCCTCGCCGCTGGTCATCCCGGCCGGCAACACGACCGGTACGGTCACGGTCAACCCGACGGCCGACACGAACATTGAGGCGGACGAGACGGTCACGCTGACCCTCGCAGCCGGCAGCGGCTACACCGTCGGCGTGCCGAACAGCGCCACCGGCACGATCCTCAACGACGACCTGCCGAACCTGGTGATCAACGACGTCACGGTCAACGAAGGCAACGCCGGCATCACCAACTTCACCTTCACGGTGAGCCTGAGCGCGCCGGCCGGTCCGGGTGGCGTCACGTTCAACATCGCCACCGCCAACGGCTCGGCCACGGCGGGCGTGGACTATGTGGCGCAAAGCCTGACTGCCCAGACCATCCCGACCGGCAGCAGTACCTATACGTTCACCGTGCTGGTGAACGGCGATCTGCTCAACGAACCGAGCGAGACCTTCTTCGTCAACGTCACCGGCGTGGTCAACGCGGTCGTGGTCGATGGCCAGGGTGTGGGTACGATCACCAACGACGATCCGCTGCCGAGCCTGTCGATCGATGACGTGACCGTGGTCGAAGGCAATGCCGGCACCGTCAACGCGGTGTTCACCGTCACCCTGAACGCGGCCAGCGCCCAGACCGTGCAGGTGAACTACGCCACGGCCGACGGCACCGCGACCCAGCCGGCGGACTACACCAGCACCAGCGGCACGTTGACCTTCACCCCGGGCCAGACCGCCCGCACCATCACCGTGCCGGTGATCGGCGAGACGGTGCCCGAGGCCAACGAGACCTTCTTCATCAACCTTAGCGGCGCGACTAATGCCACTATTTCTGACAACCAAGGCCTCGGCACCATCACAAATGACGACGTGCCGGTGACGGTGAACCCGGCCACGCTGCCGAACGGCACGGTGGCCACAACCTACAGCCAGACCGTCACCGCGAGCGGTGGTACCGGCTCGTACAGCTTCGCGGTGAGCGCAGGCGCGCTCCCCGCAGGCTTGACCCTGACTCCGGCGGGTGTCCTGAGCGGCACGCCTACCGCAGGCGGCACGTTCAACTTCACCATCACAGCGACCGACAGCAGTGCCTTCCCGGGTCCGTTCGCGGGCAGCCGCGCCTACACGGTGGCCATCTCGGCGCCGACGATTGTCCTGTCGGCGACTACGCTGGCCGGCGGCACCCTAGGCTCGCCGTATTCGGCTGCGATCACAGCGGCGTCGGGCGGCACCGCGCCATACAGCTACGTCGTCACCGCCGGCGCGCTGCCGGGCAGCCTCTCGCTCAACCCGTCGACCGGCGCCATCACCGGCACGCCGAGCGCGCTGGGCACCTTTAACTTTACTATCGCCGCCACCGATAGCAGCACTGGAACAGGGCCGTACGCCCAAACTCAGTCTTACGCCATTACCGTGATTGCGGTACCTCCAGGCGTTCCGACGATTGGTGCGGCCACACCAGGCAATGGCCAGGCGACGATTGCATTCACCCCGCCTGTGTCCGGCGGTGCCGTGGCGAGCTACACGGTGACGTGTAACGCGGGTGGCTTCACGGCCACGGGGCCGAGCTCGCCGTTGACGGTAACAGGTTTGACTAACGGTACGGCTTACAGCTGTTCAGTAGTGGCATCGAACTCGGGTGGTACTAGCGCCCCGTCGGCCACGGTAGTGGTCACGCCATTCACGGTACCGGGTGCGCCAACGATTGGTGCGGCCACGCCGGGTAATGGACAAGCCACGATTGCGTTTACGGCTCCGGCCTCGAACGGTGGTTCGGCGATCACTGGCTACACGGTCACGTGTAATGCGGGTGGCTTCACTGCCACGGGTGCGGCCTCGCCGTTGACGGTGACGGGACTGACCAACGGCACGGCCTACACCTGCTCGGTGGTTGCGACCAACGCGGCCGGTCCGGGGGCGGCCTCCGCTACGGTCGCGGTCACGCCATTCACGGTACCGGGTGCGCCAACGATTGCATTCACGGTACCGGGTGCGCCAACGATTGGTGCGGCCACGCCGGGTAATGGACAAGCCACGATTGCGTTTACGGCTCCGGCCTCGAACGGTGGTTCGGCGATCACTGGCTACACGGTCACGTGTAACGCGGGTGGCTTCACTGCCACGGGCGCGGCCTCGCCGTTGACCGTGACGGGACTGACCAACGGCACGGCCTACACCTGCTCGGTGGTTGCGACCAACGCGGCCGGTCCGGGGGCGGCCTCCGCTACGGTCGCGGTCACGCCATTCACGGTACCGGGTGCGCCAACGATTGGTGCGGCCACGCCGGGTAATGGACAAGCCACGATTGCGTTTACGGCTCCGGCCTCGAACGGTGGTTCGGCGATCACTGGCTACACGGTCACGTGTAACGCGGGTGGCTTCACTGCCACGGGCGCGGCCTCGCCGTTGACGGTGACGGGACTGACCAACGGCACGGCCTACACCTGCTCGGTGGTTGCGACCAACGCGGCCGGTCCGGGGGCGGCCTCCGCCACGGTAGCGGTCACGCCAGCAACAGTGGCTGACGCTCCTGTGATCGGCTCGGCCACGCCAGCCCCGGGGCAGGTGACCGTGTCGTTTACTCCGCCCGCATCGAACGGCGGGGCTTCCATCACTGGCTATCGGGTAACTTGCACCGCGCCGAGCCTGTCGTTTACCGCTAGCGCAGTGGGCGCAGCTTCCCCAATTACGGTGGGCGGCTTGCCGAACGATGCGGTGTACTCCTGCAGCGTTGTCGCGATCAACAGTGCGGGCAACAGCGCAGCGTCTGCGACCGTTGCAGCGACGCTGCCGCCCGTGGCCATCCCGCTGTCTACCGCTCCGCTGCAGAGCCTGTTGCTTGCTTTGTTGGCAGTATTTGCTTTGCGTGGGCGACTATCGCGCCGTAGAGCGGACGCGGCATAGGTCAACGACGCGATTCGCGTCTCAGGCCCGCCTTGAGCCCCCTTGATCTTCGCCCGCTCCAGCCGGGCGACGAACAGGGGAGCGCTCTTGGATTCAAAAGATTGTCATACTCGCTAGCCACTCGGCACCGGTAACTCATGCTTAAGCTGCTGACGCTCGAAGACTTTACGCCTTTCGTTAACACGACGTTCTCAGCATCTTTAACTGTCGGGAATACCGAATTTGTACTGGTTGAAGCCAGACCGCTGCAGGCCGCGCCCAACGCACAACTCCTGCGAGCGCCGTTTTCGCTTTTGTTTCGGAGCGGCGCGGCGGTACTTTTTCCACAGCAAACCTATACGGTTCGTCACAGTACCATCGGGGAGTTTGCGTTGTTCCTTGTGCCAATCGCGCAGGAAAAGGACGGATTCATTTACCAAGCTGTTTTCAACTAACTCCACACCGGGTCGAGCTGATTCGGGCTCGGCGAATCGATGATGTTCGCGGCGGAACCGTGCTTCCGTACAAGCACTACGAATGGATCGCTTTCAACGGATTTGGGCATAGCGAGTCGCTTCAAGAGTGCAGCGCACACGTCAAACATATGCCGGCGGGGTGAAGTGAGTCCACACGACGAAAAAACAGCACCTTTTCTTGATCGCGGCGACTCCCTCAGCGTTGTTTCCGCCGTAAAATTCAAAGTAAATAAGCAAACGCAGCTATATCTAGGGGACTTTATGAATCGGCGTCAATTTGTTCGGTCAACTTCTATCGTTGCCGCTACCAGCGCGGTATCGCTGGCCGCTCCGTTTGTTTTTTCCGCTTCGCCCGCCGAAGATTTGCTGAGTACGCCCGAACGTTGTGTTGGTGGCAGGTTTCTCTTAGACAATGGAAAATTTGTCACGCTGGAGTCTGTCCAGGTGACGTCACGAGATGCGATGTGGCATCAGTGGGAATTGCGTTTTGCTTCGGATGTGGAGCTCAGCGAGGGCACATTCGGACTAGTGTCTGAATCTGGCGCAGCGGCCGTTTTGTACATGCAGTCTGCTGGCAAGAAGACTCGCGCTAGCGTGAGCCGCAGGGCCTAGCGCGATTTTTCGCATTCGAGCGGTGTGTTGCCGCTCGTCTTTGGGTTGATGGCCCTGTAGGCTTAACTTAAGTCCACACGTGCCGCGCTACGTGCTGAGGCGGCCGCGCTCATTTAGCCCGGCAGCAGGCGTGCGCCTCCCAAACGGACAACGCGCCTCGAACAGCTCCCTGCAGTTTTCTCCCGCAGCTTGTCTGTGAGGGCGCCATTTGATTGCACGTCCTCTGCAAGACCCTCATTGCAAGGCCAAATCCGCTTTGAAACTCCGCTTCGGCGGCGATCAACTCGGTACGAGGCACGCGGATTAAACCATCTGAGGCTCATCGCGCAGGCCGTTCGCTTCACGTTCTACGTATTCGAACGGCAAAAAGCGCGTACCAGCTCGTGCGCGGACGACTTGCCGCAGCGTCCAGATCGTGCAGATCGCCGCAACAACCATCGACCCAACACGGCGAAGAACTGTTGCCGCTGCCGTGCTGGGATATAAGCCGCGCTAAAACACGTCAGGCGACACCGTTTTTCTTGAACCAATCGATAAGCTTTTTCCAGGCATCTTCCGCCGTTGCTTTTCTATAGCTCGGACGATAATCCGCATGAAACGCGTGGGGCGCATCAGGATAAAGAATGATTTCGCTTTTCTTTCCTGCAGCCTTCAAAGCATCTTCCATTCTGGCAACCGTGTCATTTGGGATGCCTGTGTCTGCGTCGCCGTAGAGACCCAGCACAGGCGCGTTGATCTGGGCGACAAGATCGATCGGATGCTTCGGCGTATTCGCGCTGGCTTGGCCGACCAATCGACCGTACCACGCCCCGCCGGCTTTCACGTTTTGGTTGTGCGCCGCGTAGAGCCATGTGATTCGCCCGCCCCAGCAAAAACCAGTCACGGCGAGCTTGTCTGCATTCGCTTTACCGCTCGCACGTGCAAAGGCAACGCAGGCATCGAGATCGGCCATCACCTGCGAATCGGGTACTTTCGAAACCACATCCGAAATGATCTTGGGCACGTCAGTCATTTTCGACACGTCGCCCTGACGCGCAAACATTTCCGCCGCAATTGCGAAGTAGCCTGCTTTTGCAAATCGCCGACACACGTCTTTGATGTGTTCGTGCACGCCAAAGATTTCTTGCACCACCAAGACCACTGGAAAGCCGCTTCCCGTTGCTGGCATCGCGCGGTAGGCGGGAATATCGCCGTCTTTCGCGGGCACTTTGACCTCGCCAGCAACGAGGCCGTCCGCTGACGTCGTGATCGCGGTTTGTGCTGCGATTGGCAGCGTCGCAGCAGCGAAGCCTGCGCCGAGCGAAGTCACGATAAAGCCGCGACGATTGAGCGGAAGCCCAGGTACCAGCGAATCAAGCTCGCGCTTTGCCTCGGTGAGCGTGGGGTTAGTTTGCATAGTTCGCGCCTTTCAAGGTGAAGACTGTTCATGACACTGTGTTCGGGTCAATGGCGGGGGGCAAAGTAGGCGAGCGCTCACGCATTCGCTTCATGAGCAAGGTGCCCGCCTGCGATCGTAGCGCGAACCACGCCGGGAAGTTCGTATCCGAGAAACGGAGTATTCTTCCCCGCGCTTTTAAGCGATGCCGCGGTGATGTGGCGGTACGCCGTTGGATCAAACACGCACACATCCGCAGCAACGCCCACAGAGAGCGTTCCTGCCGGGAGTCCCGCCGTGCGCGCGGCGCGTGCCCCAATGGCCGCGAGCGCGTCAGCAAGACTTATCTTCGCGCTCTCGGCGAAACGAAGGGTGAGCGAAAGCAGCAACTCGACCGCGCTAGCGCCGACTGCGGCCTCACCAAAAGGCACTTGCTTTTGCTCGAGCGGCCGCGGCGTGTGATCCGAAACAATGCAGTCAATGCTTCCGTCGCGTACGCCCTCTATGAGCGCATCGCGATCACGCCCCGTGCGAAGTGGTGGCGTGAGCCGGTAATTCGCATCGTAGTGCCCGATATCCACGTCCGTGAGGTGTAGCTGGTGAATCGAAACGTCAGCCGTGAGATTTACGCCGTCGGCTTTTGCTGCGCGAACCATTTCAACGCCAAGAGCCGTGGAGAGTTTGCTTAAATGAACCCGAGTCCCTAGCGCTTTAGCGATCTGGACTATACGTGAGATTGCGATTGTTTCGGAAAATGCAGGAATTCCGTTGAGACCCAGGCGAGATGAAACTTCACCATCATGAGCTGATCCTTCGCGCGAGAGGAAATGATCTTCCGGGCGCAACCAAACAGCGAAACCGAAGGTCGTGGCGTACTGCATCGCACGCCACAAGGCTTGGGTATCAACAATTGGCGAATCTGCTTGCGAAAAACCAATGCAGCCTGCATGCGCGAGCTTTGAAAGCTCGGCCAGTTGCGAGCCGCCCAGCTCCTTGGTGAGAGCGCCGAGGGGATAAACATGAGCGCCGTGCTGCGCGTTGGCGCGCATCCGCAACATATCAACTAAGCCCGGCTCATCGAGCACCGGATCGGTATCTGGCGGGCACACGATTGAGGTGACGCCACCCGCCGCAGCGGCGGCGAGTTCGCTAGCGAGCGTGCCGCGCTTCACGTGCACGGCGAGGTCAACCAAACCCGGTGCGACGACGAGCCCCTGCGCGTTGATTTCCTTGTTGCTGTGCCAGTCGCTGGGCGCATCACCGATCGCCGCGATCTTTCCCGCCGCGATGAACACATCGCACACCCGGTCAACGCCGTTGGCCGGATCAATCACCCGACCGTTTCGAATTGCAATTTTCATCGCGTCGCTCCCGCCAGAATCGCCATCACCGCCATTCGAACCGCGATCCCGTATGTCACTTGCGGCAATATCACGGACTGCCGACCATCCGCGACCATGGAATCGATTTCGACGCCGCGGTTCATCGGCCCAGGATGAAGCACAATCGCATCCGGCTTTGCGAGTGCGAGCCGCTGCGGCGTAAGGCCATAACGCGAAAAATATTCGCTTGCAGACGGCAGCAGCGCGCCGTTCATTCGTTCGTTCTGTAACCGCAGCATAGTGACGACGTCCACGCCTTTGAGTCCCTCGTCAAGCGATGTAAACACACGCACACCAAGCCGTTCTATTTCGGTTGGCAGCAATGTCTGGGGTCCGACCACTCGAATCTCTGGTACGCCAAGTGTGGTGAGTGCATGTATCTGTGAGCGCGCGACGCGTGAATGCAGGATGTCGCCGACCACCGCCACGGTGAGGTTGTTGAATTCCTTTTTGTACTTTCGAATGGTGAACACATCGAGCAGACCTTGTGTCGGGTGCTCGTGTCTGCCGTCACCAGCGTTGACCACATGCACATGTGGCGCTGCGTGTTGCGCGATCAGATACGGCGCACCGCTCGACGCGTGACGAATCACAAACATGTCTGCATGCATCGCAGTCAGGTTGGCGATTGTGTCGAGAATTGATTCGCCCTTGCTCGTTGAAGAGCGCGCCACATCGAGGCTCACTACATCGGCTGATAGGCGTTTCGCGGCAATCTCGAAGGTCGTTCGGGTACGCGTCGAATTCTCGAAAAATATGTTGAAGATCGACTTGCCACGCAAGAGCGGCACCACTTTTACTTCACGCTCGTTGACCCCCACGAAACTCTCGGCTGTATCAAGAATTCGCTCAAGAATTCGCTTCGGCAAACCTTCGATGGCTAGCAGGTGATGCAGCTCGCCGTGTTCATTGAGCTGAAGATTTCGTTTAGAGAGCATTACCGTGTCCAGGGCTCTAGCTTGAAAGAAAAACGACCATCATCGCCGCGCTCAAGCGCGAGCATTTGATCTGCTGCGACGAGCCGTGCTTCGCCGACGTAGTCTGCCGCTATTGGCAACTCGCGGCCGCCGCGGTCCACGAGAACGGCTAACTGGATCGAGGCGGGTCGCCCGTAGTCGAAGAGGGTATTGATCGCCGCGCGGATCGAGCGGCCCGTAAAAAGCACATCGTCCACGATGACGATATGCGCGCCCTCAACAGAAAAAGGTATTTGTGTGCTGCGCACCGTGGGTTTGAGCCCAGCCGTACTCAAATCATCACGATAGAACGACACATCGATATAGCCGACCTCGTGCTCGCCGTGAAGCTCCGCTTTTAATCGGTCAGCGATCCATGCGCCCCCGGAATACACGCCTACCAACTTCGCGTCGAACGCGATGCTTGACGCCATTTGCGTCTTGAGTGAAGCGAACAGCGCCTCGGCGCTGGCCAGCTCTGTTAATTCGTTCACGAGTTCACGCTCGCTTTCGTGTTGACCATGGGAAGTTTGTGTGCACCGCTGTCAAAAAAACGCCGCAAAATCGTTGCGGCGGCTTCGGCATCAATCGCAAGTTTGTCCTTCGGTTTGCGGCCACGTTCACGTGCGAGCGTTAGTTCAGCCTCGGCACTGGAATAGCGCTCATCCACTAGCTTTACCGGCGTGCGAAAACGCCCCTCAAGCTGTCGCGCAAAGCGTTCAGCCCGCGCACTCATCTCATGCGGCGTTCCGTCGGGATGTGACGGGTAGCCAACAACGAACGCCGCAGGTTGCCAATCTTTCACGATAGGGCCAATCGCGTTGAATCGGTCATCATCATTGCTCGCAATGACGGTTGTCAACGCGTTTGCCGACTCGGCAAGATCGTTGCCAACCGCGATACCAATTCGCTTCTCGCCAAAGTCGAACGCCAAAAAAATTCGCGCATTCACGCGCGCCCCGCGACAGCCGACAAGGCAAACTTGCTGATGCCTAAGCGCTTCATCGCTTCATCGAACAAAGCGTTGGGCGGCGTAGCGAAGAGCAGGTCAGCGTCTGCCTCGACGGTGAGCCATGCATTCTGAGCGATTTCTTCTTCAAGCTGACCCGCGCCCCAGCCGGCATAACCCAAGGTGAGCAACCAGTCTGCGGGGCCGCTGCCGCCCGCGACTGCTTCCAGAATGTCCTTTGAAGTGGTGAGCATGAGCCCTTGGCCCACGGCAATCGACGAATTCCACTCGCCCGTAGGTCGATGCAGTACAAAGCCGTGTTCTGTACTGACGGGGCCACCGAAATGCACTTTGCGAGTTGAGAGGGCGGAGCGATCCACCTTGATTTCGATTTGATCGAAGAGATCGAGCATCGAGATGTCGGTTTCGCGATTCACTACGACACCTAGCGCACCTTTTTCGTTGTGCTCGCAGATATAGGTCACTGTTCCCTCGAAATTGGGATCTACCATGTTTGGCATGGCGATTAGGAAGTGTCCCGCGAGGCAGCTCGAGTCCATAACGCTATTTTACGTTTTCGACGAAAATTGCAGTGACGTACGCGAAAAGACGTACGCGCCCCTTGTTTCTACGCTCAGCCGAGCCTGATTTCATCGAGCGCACGCAGCAGGGAGCTTAGCCTTGCCGCCCGGTTAGGCGCGCTATATTTTGTGATGTTTCTATGGCTGCAACCTACGCACGTTCTCTTTTTTGGTTCCGACGCGATTTACGCGCTTTTGATAACGCCGCGCTTCACGCTGCGCTCCTATCCAGTGAGCAAGTTTTTTGCGTATTCGTGTTTGATCGCGAGATTCTGGATGCGCTGGAAAACAAAGCGGATCGACGCGTTGAGTTCATTTGGGAGAGTATCGTCGAGTTACGCGAGTCGTTAGGTGCGCTAGGCGGCGAACTGCACGTGCGCTACGAGCGCGCTCGCGATGCGATTCCAGCGCTTGCGAAGTCGCTGGGTGTTGACGCTGTGTTTACTAATCACGATTTTGAGCCGCAGGCAATCGTTCGTGACGCCAAGGTGCGCGATGCGCTGGCGAAACACAACATTGCATTTGAAACCCGAAAAGATCACGTTATTTTTGAACGCGACGAGGTGCTGACTCAAGGCGGGAAATTCTTCTCGGTGTTCACGCCTTACAAAAATGCGTGGCTAAAGAAGCTTGAGGCTTTTTATGTGAAGCCGTATCCGATCAACACGCATCGCGCGCGATTTGCGAAGGAGCCACGTGCTGCTGAGATGCCGTCACTAGAGAGCATGGGCTTCGCGCCAACCAATCTTCGTGAAATGAAATTCCCGACTGGTGCGTCGGGAGGAGCGAAGCTGTTTGCGGAATTCGTTGAGCGAATGGATCGATACGCCGATACCCGTGATTTTCCCGCTGTGAAAGGCCCTTCCTATCTTTCCACGCATCTTCGCTTTGGCACCGTGTCTATTCGAGCCCTTGCACGCGAGGCGTGGACCCGGTGGAAAGAAGGTTCGCGCGGCGCTGAGGTGTGGCTTTCAGAGCTTGTTTGGCGAGATTTTTATGTTCACATCTTGCACCACAACCCGCACGTAGTGAACAGTGCGTTCAAGCCCGATTACGACGCGATTCAGTGGTCAACGAGCGAGACGGATTTTGCCGCATGGTGCGAAGGTAAAACCGGTTATCCGATTGTGGATGCCGCAATGCGCCAGCTCAATCAAACTGGATACATGCATAACAGGTTGCGCATGGTCGCTGCGAGTTTTTTGATCAAAGACTTGCTAATTGATTGGCGCTGGGGTGAGCGCTATTTCGCAGAGAAATTGAATGACTTCGATCTTTCCGCCAACAACGGCGGCTGGCAATGGGCGGCCTCTAGCGGGTGCGACGCGCAGCCGTATTTCCGTATTTTCAATCCCATTAGTCAGAGCGAAAAATTTGACACCGAAGGGAAATTTATTCGCAAGTACGTGCCTGAAGTTGCGATGCTTTCTAACAAGGATATACATGCGCCTTGGCTCACGTCACTCGTCGAGCAGCGCGCGCGAAACTTCACGCCAGGACGGGACTATCCGCTACCCATCGTGGATCATGCGAAGGCGCGTGAACGAACGCTCTACGAGTACAAGCGCGCTGTGAAATCAGAACCGAATTTGTAGGCGCGCACTTGGGCGCGCTTTTATGCATGACGAGCGCGGCCAAGTCCGCGCCTACAATGCTTAGAGTGAATTGAGATACGAAACATGATGAAACCCCTCTCCAACAAAGTCGCCCTTGTTACTGGCTCTACCTCAGGCATTGGCCTAGCGATGGCGCGCGCATTTGCTCATGCCGGTGCCGAAGTTGTGATGAATGGCTTCGGTGACCCTGCGGAGATCGAAAAGCTGCGCGAAGAGATCGCCGAATCGGCGAAAGTACCGGTGCATTTCATCCCAGCCGATCTGTCGAAGGGGGCGGACGCGCAAATGCTGGTGAAACAGACCATCGCCATCTGCAAGCGTGTGGATATCTTGGTGAACAACGCTGGCATTCAACATGTTGCCTCGATCCCAGATTTCCCTGAAGAAAAATGGGATGCAGTGATTGCAATCAATTTATCAAGCGCGTTTCACACCTCGAAGATCGCGCTCGCCGATATGCAGCTGCGCGGTTGGGGGCGCGTCATCAACGTCGCCTCAGCTCATGGCTTGGTCGCGTCGGTGAACAAATCCGCCTACGTCGCTGCGAAGCACGGCATCATTGGCCTCACCAAAGTCACCGCGCTCGAGAATGCGAAGTCGCATATCACCTGCAACGCCGTATGCCCCGGCTGGGTCGATACGCCGCTCGTGCGCAAGCAAATCGAAGCGCGCGCAGCAGCACAAGGTATCTCGGTAGACGCCGCAACCAAGCAGCTCGTCGGCGAGAAGCAACCGAGTGAGCGATTCGTGAAACCAGAGCATCTCGCCGAACTCGCGCTCTTTCTATGCAGTGAAGCGGGTGGGTCAGTGACTGGTTCGAGCTACGTGATGGACGGCGGGTGGACGGCGCAGTGATGGGGCGTTGCGATGTGGCATGACTACGTTGCCCCGTTTTTCGCAAGCTCTTTTTCCGAAGGTGCGCGAGCTAAGTGGGGCCTCGCCTCGCTGCGCAACGATCCCCAGCGGCTTTGCTCACTACCGCAGGAAATGACGTGGCTCAACAAGCTCGTAGCCCGGCGTCGTCCGCACCAACTCACGCAGCCAATAGTTGTGTCCCGCGCCGTACACGACAACAATACGATCGCCTGGTTTGGCAATCTTCATTAACTTCGCGTGAATCTTCGCGTTGCGCAGATACCAAGCTGCGTTTAGTTCCGCCCCCAACCAGCGATCACCCGCCCCAATGTTCATGGCGCTCACGTAAGCGCGTTGCCCCTCGTCGATTTCGCTTGGCTCATTCAACTCACGCAATATTTGTGAAACAGTCGCGCGTTTCTGCAGTGTTTCCATCGCTTTGCCAATCGCCTGCCAACGTGTGGTCACAGCGGCTAGTTCCGCTTCGCGCCCTGTTTCCTTTACGTACGCCTGAAGCTTCCCGAACGGAAAATAATCTATCGCCTCGCTTTGCTCATCAATCGCGAAGACGCTATCGTGTTTCATGCGATGCGCCAACCGAAACCCGATCTGCGTGATCTCGTTTTTGTCTTTCAGAAAGTCTGCGGGCGAGAACTTTCGATAGTCGGCGTAAACGAAATCATCCGCCCTTGACACCACCTCCACAGCGACCTTTGTCGGCGTGAATTTCGCCAGCCGTTCAGCGAGCGCGGCCAGCTCCCGCTGCCACTTCGGTTCCGTCACGTCGTCCACCTGCGTATTCACGACATCTAAGCCGGGGCTCGCCATGTGATACGTGCCGAGGATCATTACTTTGATCGGCGGCACTACTGTGGGCGCTGCCTTTTTTGTCTGGTTTTGCGCATCCACCGGCGACGAAAACGCACTCAAGGACGCGATAGCTGCGATAGAAATTAGCCGAGTGATAGCAAGATCAAAGCGCATGAAATTTTGTCAGAGTCAGGATCGCCGAATGCTACGTAAGTGACTTGTCTTCGCAAGTGGATTGCGATGAATGGGATGGAAAAGACTGACTATTGCCTTTCAACGCCACGATTAAGAACATGCATCAATGCGAAAATAGGACGAGTCCGTCCGATTTCCGCTGAACCGCCGTGCGCCTTGTTATCGACACCAACGTCCTCGTCTCTGCCTTGGTGTTTAAGGATTCGCGACACTTGCCGTTGCGCGAGGCGTGGGAGGCGGGGCGCCATCAACCGTTGATGTCGATGGCGACGTATCGGGAATTGAAGCGCGTGCTTTGCTATCCGATGTTCGCGCTTGATGACGATCAAATTCAGGCGGCGATCACTCGCATCGGGCCGTTCATTGAGTGGGTTGATATTGATCCGCTGCGGGTCACCGATTTGGCGCGATGCAGTGATCGCGATGACCAAAAATTTCTGGAGCTTGCGGTTTGCGGAAACGCAGATGCGCTGCTCACCTACGACAAAGCGTTGCTCAAAATGCGTCGTCGGCCGTTCAGTTTTTTGATCGCGAAACCAGAGCAAATTGAAGAACAACTTCAGTCTTAAAAAGACTATTTGATTGGGGCTAAATCTACTTTATTGTGGTTAACAATAAAACAGTATATCGACGCCTAGCCCCAATAAAATGTTCGGTAAACTTCTAAAGCCGATAGCTTTCGTCGATCTCTGCGAGCGCACTCAATTGCTCTGCAGCCAGCGTGTTGCCAACGATCAACACCTTGAAGAGTTCGCCCATTTCAGTCGGCGACACGAGTTTTTGCACGCTGCCGTGGATCGCTATTCGTTCGCTTTCGTTGGCAAATTGCCACGCTTGTAGTTGATCGAGCAGGCCCCCCGAAAGTAAGAAACGCGCTTGCGATGAATACGAGATGACTTGTGCGCGGGCATCAACGGCAGCCTCGGCCATCGCGGTGAAGTCTACGTGCGACGTGATGTCCTGCAAGCCCGGCAGGATGAGCGGATCGGCATGCGCACGATGTCGGTAATGACACATCAGCGTGCCTTGACGACGCGACGGCATGTAGAACTCGCGCCGAGGAAATCCGTAGTCGATGAAACAGATCGCCGCTGTTGCGCTTGCGCTAAGCCTTGATGCAAGCGTGGCTGTGAGCGCCTCAGCTTCAAGGTTGATTTCACTCGTGTAGCCCTCGATCGGAGGAATGCGGTGTTTGGCCGCATCAAAAAGCGCGCCGCTCGTGAGCGCTTTCCACTGGATGTGAAAGCCGTTTTGATCGCCTGAAACGAATGCTTGTTCATAACGCTCATCGCTGAATCGAACGAGCTCACACGCGGTAGCGTCTAACACCTCATTCAAGAGCACGATTCCGGCGATCTCTTGCGGTAGGGTGTCGAGCCACGCGACGTCGCGCCCCGCGAGCGCGCGCTGTTGCCGTTCGCGAAGGTCTGCGCTCACCTCAAGGATTCGGTATCGAGGTTGCTTGTTCACCGAACGGAATGATTTGGCAAGCGCGCCGCTGCCTGCGCCTAGTTCGATCACGCCACCGTCGCTGATCGATGCGAAGGCATTCGCGAGTGTGCGCCCAAAAAGCGCGCTGATTTCCGGCGCGGTGGTGAAATCGCCCGCTTCGCCGAGCTTGGCGGCCCCGGCGGTGTAGTAGCCTAGGTTCGGCTCATACAAACAAGCGCGCATAAAATCGGCAAACGAGATGCTGCGCGCGAGTGAAGTCCCAATCCGCGCGGCAATCGCGAGTGCCATCGCTTCGCCATGCATGCGAACTGAGGCTTCGGGAGCTGGGAGTCCCCGATCAGCAACATCGAAAAGTGGATTACCCATGACTGTAGAAAACGGCCCCAAAGTAGCGCTCATTACCGGCGCAGCAAAACGCGTTGGCGCAGCCATTGCGCGTCGCTTGCATCGCGAAGGATTCAGTGTTGCGATTCATTATCGCGCATCGAAAACAGACGCCGACGCACTGGCGAAAGAATTAAACGCGATACGCGCGAATTCCGCTGCAATTTTTCAAGCGGACTTGCTGGTCACGTTTGCGCTGGACGTATTGGTGCAAGCCGTGGTTGCTCGTTTCGGGCGACTCGATGCGCTCATTAACAATGCGTCCACGTTTTACGGCGGCACGCTTGATACCGTCGATGAAGCCGCATGGATCGAGCTCATCGGAAGCAATCTCAAAGCGCCGCTCTTTTTGTGTAAAGCCGCCGCGCCGGAACTCAAGCGTTTCAACGGCTCTATTGTGAACATCACTGACATTCACGCCGAGCGACCGATGGCGAACTATGTGATCTACAACGTCGCGAAAGCAGGCCTACGCGGGCTTACGCATGCGCTCGCGCGCGATCTTGCGCCGACTGCGGAGGGGGAGGCGTACGTGCGCGTGAATGCAGTTGCCCCGGGGCCCATCGACTGGCCAGATGACGATCAAATTGATCCCGCAGAGAAAGCCCGCATCCTGGATCACGTGCCCCTCAAGCGCGAAGGTGGCGTGGCGCAAATTGCTGAAGCGGTGAAATACCTCGTGTGCGACGCTACGTATGTGACGGGGCAAACCATCAACGTGGATGGTGGGCGCTCGATTGCAATTTAGACCCCTCGCCCCCTGCGAGTGGGTGGCCGAAGGCCGGGTGAGGGGGTAGCGCCGGATGAGCTGACGCAAGGTAACTTGCGCGTTTCCCTCACCCGCGACTACGTCGCGACCTCTCCCAGCGGGAGAGGTTATTCGCGCGGCTTCTCGCCGCCATCATCCATGCCCGCTGCGACCTGCGAGTAACCGCCGTCAACGTAGAGAATTTCTCCCGTCATCGCACTCGCCCAATCGCTCATCAAAAACGCGGCGACATTGCCTACCTCATCGATGGTGACGTTGCGGCGAAGCGGCGCGGCGTCAGCAAAATTCTTGAGCATCTTTGAAAAGCCCGCGATCCCCGCCGCCGCAAGGGTTTTGATCGGGCCTGCGCTAATCGCGTTCACGCGCGTGCCTTCGGGGCCGAGCGTTGCGGCCATGTAGCGCGTGATTGATTCGAGCGCCGCTTTAGCCACACCCATCGTGTTGTAGTTCGGCACGGCGCGCACAGAGCCCAAGTAAGAAAGCGTGAGCAGGGCACCGTTACGGTCTCGCATCAATTCGCGCGACGCCTTGCCGAGCGCCGCGAAGCTGTACGCCGAAATATCCATTGCGGTGTTGAACGATCCGCGCGAAAGCCCGTCAAGAAAATCGCCAGCGATCGCCTCACGTGGCGCAAAGCCGATGGAGTGAACGACGCCATCCAGCGCACCCCATTCACTTTTGAGTTTCGCGAACACCGCGTCAATTTCGTCTTGCTTGCTGACATCCATGCTCATCACGAGCCCGCCACCCAGTTCAGGCGCGAGCTTTTCGATCCGCTCTTTCATGGCCTCGCCTGCGTAGGTGAACGCAAGCGTCGCGCCCTCGCGCTTCAATGCTTTGCCGATACCAAACGCAATCGAGCGATTCGAGAGAACGCCCGTGAGAAGGATTTTTTTGTCTTGAAGAATAGCCATGATGGTGTGCACTCGCTTTGACGAATAGATTTTATGGGCGAATGTGATCGCGAGGGAAGTTCACACTCGCTTCACGCACGCGGAATAGCATCGTATCGCGTGCAATCACTTCCGCTCAACGTGAAATGCGCGAAGTTAGCTCGTGCGCGCCACACCCACTATGAAACTATCGACCGCTCTCACTCTGCTTTTCTACTTCCCGATTATTTGCTGCGCACTTTTTGTATCAGCGATGATTTTCAGCCCGGACCATCACAAGATAACGGTCTATCGAGTCTTCTTCACTCAAGGTTTTTGGCTCACCATCCCCTACCTGCTCGCCGCCACTGCAACGACTATTGTTGCCCTACGTGCGCGGCGGTGGGGCGCCTTCAGCATTGCAAGCACCATGCTCTTGGCCGCAGCCGTCGTCTTTTACGCGCGCTACATTGAGCCACGGCGAATCGTTGTACAGGAACACACGATTGAGGTTGGTGCGTCGCTAAGAATCGCGTTCATCGCCGATCTGCACATTGGCATATTTGATGGTGAGTCGAGGATGAAACAGATTGTCGATGAGTTGAATCAACTGGACGTTGATGTGGTAGCCGTCGGCGGCGATTGGACTGATGAAGCGCAACGTCCGTTACTTGAGCTGCTCGCGCCCATTGCAAAGAGCAAGCATCGCGTGATCGCTGTGCTCGGGAATCACGATGAGGGCATGCCTGGAATTCGTGTCGTGGAAGAGCTTCAGGCAGCGCTTACCCAACTCAACGTGGAAAACATCGAGGGAAAAATTGTCGAAGTGAAGCAAGTGCGGATCGCTGGTATCGGAGACCGCTTCGCAAAGAAAGACAATCTTCCCGCGTTTGACCCGTCGAAGCCGCCGCAGGTCGTTCTGGGGCATAACCCCGACTCGATTGATCGCTTGAACAATACGCGGATCCGACTGCTACTAGCAGGCCACACCCACGGCGGTCAGATTAACCTGCCCATACTCACCGAGTACATCCTCTCGCGGTTTACCGAGGGTAAGTACAAGCAAGGGCTTTACACAAAAGGGAATAGCCATGTTTTTGTGACCGCCGGGCTTGGCACTGTGGGCTTTCCTCTTCGGTTGTTTCAACCCCCCGTGATTGACATCATCAACTTGCGATAGACGCGCATCGAGCCGCCAGCGAGCGTACGAGGCGGCTTTTACAATAGCGCCATCACTTCGTTGTATTGATCAAATGTCCTCCCTCATGACCCCCAAAGAAATCGTTCACGAACTCGATCGGCACATTGTGGGTCAGGCCGCGGCGAAGAAGGCGGTGGCCATTGCGCTTCGCAATCGCTGGCGTCGTCAGCAAGTCGCAGAGCCCTTGCGCAACGAGATTACGCCGAAGAACATTTTGATGATCGGGCCGACGGGCGTGGGCAAGACTGAGATCGCGCGTCGCTTGGCAAAACTTGCCAACGCGCCGTTTGTGAAGGTAGAGGCGACCAAGTTCACTGAGGTGGGATACGTGGGGCGCGACGTTGACACGATCATTCGCGATCTCGTGGAAGTGGCGATCAAGCAAACGCGCGAACAGGCGACGAAAGCCGTACGCGATCGCGCGCTCGATCAAGCCGAAGAGCGCGTGCTTGATGCGCTTTTGCCGCCGCCGACCGCCGTTAATTTTGATGATTTGAAACCGACCGATAGTGCGACGCGGCAGAAGTTTCGCAAGATGCTGCGCGAAGGTCAGTTCGACGATAAAGAAATTGAGATCGAAGTGCAGCAAGCGGCCGCGCAGATGGAAGTGATGGCGCCGCCGGGCATGGAGGAGCTCACTTCACAAATTCAGGGCATGTTCGCCAACATGCAGCAGGGGCGCAAGAAACTCAAGAAGATGACCGTTGAAGAGGCGATGAAAGTTTGCCAGGACGAAGAAGCGGCGAAGCTCGTCAATGAAGAAGAGCTGCGTACGAAAGCGCTCGAAAACGCAGAACAAAACGGCATCGTGTTCCTCGATGAGATTGACAAGATTGCCGCGCGACAAGAAGCGAGCGGCGCTGACGTTTCGCGCCAAGGCGTGCAGCGCGATTTGCTGCCGTTGGTGGAGGGAACCACCGTCAACACCAAATACGGCGCGATCAAAACCGATCACATTTTGTTCATCGCGAGCGGCGCATTTCATCTCTCGAAGCCGAGTGACTTGATTCCTGAATTGCAGGGACGATTTCCGATTCGCGTTGAGCTTTCGGCACTGACGGTGAAAGATTTCGAACGCATCCTCACCGCGACGGATGCGAGCTTGACGCAGCAATACGCTGCGCTTTTGGCGACCGAGCAAGTCACGCTCGATTTCAAAGCCGATGCGATCACGCGTCTCGCCGAAATTGCGTTCACTGTAAACGAGCGACAAGAAAACATCGGTGCGCGTCGTTTACACACGGTCATGGAGCGCCTGGTGGAAGACGTGAGCTTCGATGCCGATTCTCTGACGGGTTCCATCATTGAGGTGAATGCCGCATTCGTAAATAGCAAACTTGAGAACATTGTGAAAGACGAAAACCTTTCGCAATTCATCCTTTAGCTTTTACCCAAATTGCCCGTTTTATTGTGGGCATGCAACAGAAAAATACTTATCTTGATAGCAATAAAGTTGCAGCGATCGTCCAAATTGAATAAGGGCTACCGAATAGTAGTTAATGTTGGATTGACCAGCCTCATGCACTGCGCTGCTTCTGCGCCGGACGCTTGCGCACACGCTCGACGATGAACGCTAACGCGCGCTTCTATTTAGCGGTGTTCGTGCCATTTGGCTGCGCGTATCTCATCAGCTACGGCTTGCGCACAGTCAACGCCGCGATCGCGCCGCAGCTCACCCGCGAGTTCGGGCTCGACGCCGCGCAACTTGGTTTTCTAACCGCCGCGTACTTCCTCGCCTTTGCGTTTACACAGCTACCGCTGGGCAGCTTTCTTGATCGTTTCCGCCCTCGGCGCGTTGAATCGGTGTTGATGCTGATTTGTGCTGCGGGGTGTTTCGTGTTCGCCATGGCCACCTCTGCAAGCGGACTCATCCTCGGGCGTGCGCTGATCGGGATCGGCGTTGCCGCCTGTTTGATGGCAACACTGCGCACGTTTGGGCTGTGGCTTGCGAAAGAGCGTTTGCCCGCGATGAACGGCTACATGCTCGCAGTGGGCAACGCGGGCGCGATTCTTTCAACCGCGCCGGTGCTCTGGGTGTTGGGATTTATCACGTGGTCGCAGATGTTTGCGATTGTGGGCTTTTTCTCGATTGGCGTTTCGCTCTGGTTGGCGTTTATCGTTCCCGATCCGCCGGGGCACAGCGCAAGCAGCTCGACCGGCGCGTCTGTCCCGGTGTCAGTCGTGCTGCGTTCGCCGCTTTTCTGGGCGATTGCGCCGATCACGTGCTTTACCAATGCGATGGGTTTGGCGGTGCAGGGCTTGTGGGCCGGTCCGTGGCTGGTTGATGTGGTGGGGATGTCGCCGCGAGACATTGGCGGCTATCTTTTGTTGATTTCCGCAGGCATGTTCGCATCGAACCTGCTCCTTGGGCTGTGGATGGGGCGCATCGCCTCCCGCGGCGGTAACCCGGTGCGCTTTGCGAGCATCGCGTGCATCGGCGCGGTGCTGGGGTTGTTACCGCTTGCGCTTTCTTGGTCGTCGCAGCCCGCGCTTTGGCTTACGATTTTCGGACTTACCCACGTCGCGGGCAATCTTGTATTCGCCGCGCTCACACCGAAGTTTCCCATTGGCGTTGCCGGTCGACTTTCTACGATCATCAATTTCATGATGTTCGGACTAGGTTTTGTGTTGCAATGGTGCATCGGCTTGATCGTGAATCGATACCCGACCGATACGCCGGGAAGATACGCTGCCGCCGGTTATGAAACGGCGTTTCTTCTTGTGTTTGCAATTGAAGTTGCGTTGCTGGTTTGGACGTTTTTTGCGCTTCGTCGCGCGTTGAAGGTTGCGTGAAGAAACGATGAGTACCGCATTGCGCATCGGCGAAATCGTCCTCCCCGTGTTGCTCATCATCTTGCTGGGCTACGCGCTCGGGCGCGCGTGGAAGCCCGACATGCGGGTGATGAATCGGTTCAACCTCGACGTCTTTGGCCCGTTTCTGGTGCTCGCGTATTTGAGTGACAAGAGCGTGGATCTCGTCTCACTGTGGCCCCTCGCAGCGGCTTCAGTGATTGTGGTCGTCGGGTCGGGCATTTTGTCTTGGCCCTTTGCCAAACTTGCAGGTGAGAGTCCACGAACGTTCGTTCCGCCGATGATGTTCAACAACTGCGGCAACATGGGACTGCCGCTCGCGCTGTTCGCATTTGGTCCCATGGGTGTTGCCGGGATGGTGGCTTTGTTCACCACTTCGAATTTGCTTCACTTCACGCTTGGTTCGTTCATCGTTAATCGCCATGCGGAATGGAAGTTCTTGCTGAAGAGTCCGATGATTTGGGCCACGGTGGTCGGCGCTGCAATCGGGTTTTCTGGATTTCATATCCCTGATGTCATCCACAAGCCGATGAAGATGATTGGCGATAGCGCGATCCCGCTCATGCTGCTTTCGTTGGGCGTGCGCATGAACGATGTGAAGCGTTCTGATTTCTCGGTGTCGCTTTTGGCGGCTGCCGTGTGCCCGATTACGGGGCTCATCATGGCGGCGATCGTTGCCCACGTGGTGCCGATGACGAAAGAGCAAATCGGACTCGTGTTTCTATTTGGTGCGTTACCGCCCGCAGTGCTTAACTTTTTGGTGGCGGACTACTACAAGCAAGAGCCCGCGAAGGTTGCCTCGATTGTCCTCGTAGGAAACATCGCGAGCGTCGTGTTTGTCCCGCTTGGATTGCTTTTTGCACTTCGTTAGCGAGGTGCAGGCGTGCGCTTCGGCTCGACAAGCGTCAGCGGCGAAGCCTCTCACCGGCTGACGAGCACGCGCAGATTAGACGCGCAGCGCGAGCTGTTCGCTCGACCAATTTGCGCTCGGCTTGCGCTTGAAGCCACTCTTCGCAAACGTATGCCACCGGCCCAGCGCATACGCGACGCACGTGGATGCACACGCCGCAGGGTTCAAATCAATTTGCGGATTCGCCGCAGTGACAAGTTGCAACGATTGCTTGATTGAAGCCTCGACGCGATCAAGAATTTGGTTGATTCGCAGCTGCAATCGCGCATCTTCATTAACCAGCGCATCGCCGATCAATACCCGCACCATGCCAGGATTTTTCTCGGCAAACGTCAACATCATGGCAACAATTGAAAGCGCTTGTGTGCGCCCGTCTCGTTCAGCCGTGACGATTTGGTTGATCAATGAAAACATCGATTCTTCGATGAATTCGATCAACGCTTCAAACATTTGAGCTTTGCTCGCGAAGTGTCGATAGAGCGCGGCTTCCGACACGCCGACCTTCGCAGCTAACGCCGCAGTGGTCACTTTTTCGCCCTGCGGCGTTTCCAACATGCCCGCGAGCACTTGCAGAATCTGAGTTCGGCGCTCGCCCGGTTTGCCCGCCATATTGTTATCCCCTCGTGCTATTGGTCGAGCGAATCGATCGATGTTGTTTGAATGGCGCGTGCCCTAGTTCGCGCGGATCATGGTGCCCACGCCTTCCGACGTGAGAATCTCCAACAGTAGCGCATGCTCTACACGCCCGTCAATGATGTGTACCGCTTTGACACCGTGCAGTGCAGCATCTAGGGCGCCTTGGATTTTCGGCCGCATGCCGCCAGAAATGGTGCCGTCAGCGAAGAGGCCCTCAATTTGTGCATGGGTCAATCCGGTAAGCAATTTTCCCGCTTTATCGAGCACACCAGGTGTATTCGTCATTAGCAAAAGCTTCTCCGCCTTCAACGTTTGCGCAAGTTCGGAGGCCACCAGATCAGCGTTGATGTTGTAGGCCTGCCCGTCGTCGCCCACGCCAATCGGCGCGATGACCGGAATGAAGTCTGCGGCGTCAAGATGGTGGATCAGCGTGGGATCAATCGACTGAATGTCGCCGACGAAGCCGATGTCGAGCTTCTCGCCTACGGCGGTTTCCGAATCAAGCATCATCTTCTTCGCACGGATGAAGCCGCCATCCTGCCCGTTAAGGCCCACCGCTTTCCCTCCCGCTTGATTGATGAGGCCCACGATCTCTTGATTGAGCTCGCCGAGCACGGCTTCGACCACATAGAGCGTTTCGTCGTCGGTGACGCGCATACCCTGTACAAACGTACCTTTTTTCCCGGTTTTATCGAGCATCTCATTGATCTGCGGGCCGCCACCATGCACGACCACCGGGTTCATGCCGACCAACTTGAGCATGACGACATCGAACGCAAATTTCTTTTTGAGATTCGGGTCGGTCATCGCATTCCCGCCGTACTTGATCACAAGCGTTTTGTCGTGGAACTGACGGATGTAGGGAAGCGCATCGGCCAGGATGCGTGCGCGATCAGCGGCGGTGGCGGCGGAAAGTGGCATAGATCGATTCAAAGGGAGGTTCCAGGGATTCTATGCGCCTGACTAGTTGCCGCGTGGCTTGCATCGTGTGTTCAATGCAAACATTTCGGTCGGCGTCAGTCTGAGTGAGCGTGCGCACAACTCGCGCTCTTTCGGGCACCCCGAGTAAAAGTGGGAGGCGCATCCGCGCCGGTCTCAGACGATGCGCAGAGCGCGCCGCACGACGTAGCGCCTGCCCGTCGGCAAGCGTTCATGGAATAAACAACATAACCGATCTAGCCTCGATTTTATCGGGACAAGAGGGCTAATACGTAAAATCACGAATGACTTCGGAAAACAGCTTTAGCCCTGGTTCAACAGGGGCTAGGGAGTACGCTCGTATTGCGATCGCTACGTCCTCTCGTCATGCTGCAGCGATGCATCGCTCAATGGCGCAGAGGCTAGCGCAGGAAGGTACCGTCGCGCGAGATGATGGTTTCCTCAACGAAATCTGTTCCGTTGTAGTCACTTGCATTGAAGGCAATGACGAAATCACCTAAATCGAATTGATTCATGGAGACGAGCGCGGTGCGAAGCGTCTCCGTGTTCAAGTTCTTGCCCGCGCGTTTCAGACTCTCCACCAGCACGCGCGCACCGACGTAGGCGACAAGGCCGTTGTAGCTTGGCGATAGTTTTGCCTCGGCACATAAGGCTTGGTAGTCACGCGATAGCTTTACTGTTTTTGTGGTGGGCAGGGGCATCACTTGCATCACGATAACGCCGCGCCCAGCATCGCCCAGCGCTTTCAAGAAGGAATTCGAACTGTTGTTGGAAAGCGTGATGAATTGAGCCGTTGCGCCGCGCTCTTTGTACTTTTTCACGAAATCAGATGCACATGACGCGCTGCAGAGCAGAAAGATGACTTCTGGGCGGCTCTGGATAAAACTAGTGAGCGCAGGATTAATGTCTGCAGCACGGTTATCGACCTTTGACACCATTGGCCGGATACTGAGCGGTGCGAGTTTTTTTGCAGCCGCCTCTACCAATGGGTTGCCGTACGAATCGTCTGCGGCAAGAAATGCGAAGCTTTTTCGATCAAACTTGAGCTGCAAGTCAATCGCGCGCACTAATTCTGCTTCGTAACTGGCGCGGATCGTAAAAAACGACCGCTGATCGCGCGTATACATGAAGTTTGGCCCGACTTGGGGGGCAATGATTGGCACGCCGGCTGGTTGCGCGTTCTTAAGCAACATCTGGTTGGCCGGAGAGGTCCGAGGCAGGAAAAACGCCAGCACTTCATTACGCTCAACGACTTCGCGTGAAAGCGTGTCGGCGAGTGTTGGCTCTTGTTGATCGTCCAGCAACACAAGCTCGATCTGCCGCCCCGCAACGCCGCCGTCGCGATTCACCTGAGCCAGATACGCCTGGGCGCTCGCAAGAGCCTCTTTATTGGTCGGGACAAGCGGCCCTTTCGAGAGCACGCCCACATGATGAATACGCACCTTGTTGGCGGATACAGCAGGCGTTTGAGCCCCTGCGGTAACGCTTGTAGAGACCGCCACAATCGTGAGCAAATTCGCGAGCAGATATCTGATCCAGTGTTTCATTGTTTATCTCCTCCAAGATATCGACGCGGAGGCTACACGAAGCATCCTGTCAATCGGCCCACGAGCTTGATTCCAACGTAAAATCTCGATCTTTACATCGCAACGCCGGATAAAGCCGCGCGCCCTGCCCATGAATGAAATCGCCTCGACGAGCGGCATCGATTCGCTCGCAACCGCTTCCACCAAGAAAAAGCTTTTCATCCGCACCTTTGGCTGCCAGATGAACGAGTACGACTCCGACAAGATGGCCGACATCTTGAACGCATCGGACGGGTTTGAGAAAACGGACACACCTGACGACGCTGATGTCATTCTTTTCAACACCTGCTCGGTGCGTGAGAAGGCCCAAGAAAAAGTGTTTCACGACCTTGGCCGCGTACGCGAACTTAAGAAAACAAACCCGAATTTGGTGATTGGCGTCGGCGGCTGCGTTGCCTCACAAGAAGGCGCGGCGATTGTCGAGCGCGCGCCGTTTGTGGATGTTGTCTTCGGCCCACAAACACTGCATCGTCTGCCGCAACTGATCGCAAAGAAACGTGCGACCGGCAAATCGCAAGTCGACATTTCGTTTCCTGAAATCGAGAAGTTCGATCACTTGCCGCCAGCGCGCGTGGAGCAAGCAAGTGCGTTCGTTTCGATCATGGAAGGTTGCAGCAAATACTGCAGCTTCTGCGTGGTGCCCTACACGCGCGGCGAAGAAGTGTCGCGACCATTTGAAGATGTGTTGACCGAAGTCGCAGAGCTTGCGATCAAAGGCGTGAAAGAGATCACCTTGCTCGGGCAAAACGTCAATGCTTACCGTGGAAAAATGGGTGACGGCGCATCGATTGCGGATTTCGCGACCCTGATTGAATACATTGATGAGATTCCCGGCATTGAGCGTATTCGGTACACGACATCTCATCCGCGTGAGATGAGTTCATCGCTCATCGAGGTGTATGGGAAGGTGCCAAAGTTGGTGTCGCAATTGCATTTGCCGGTGCAACACGGCTCGGATCGCATTCTTGCTGCGATGAAGCGCGGCTACACCGCACTCGAATTCAAATCGACGGTGAGAAAAATTCGCGCAGTTCGCCCGAACATTTCGCTCACGTCCGATTTCATTGTCGGCTTCCCCGGTGAGACGCAGAAAGATCACGATCTCACGATGAAGCTAATCGACGACGTCGCCTTCGACGGTGCGTTTAGCTTCACGTACAGTGCTCGTCCTGGCACGCCCGCCGCTGATCTCGTTGACGATACGCCCGCCGAAGAAAAATCGAAGCGCTTGTCTCAATTGCAAAAGCGAATCGACGAGCTCTTCTCGGGCTATTCGAAGTCGATGGTCGGAAACGTGGAGCGTGTTTTGGTTGAAGGCCCATCGAAGAAAAACAAGACTGAACTCGCCGCGCGCACTGAAAACAACCGCGTGATTAATTTTCCCGGCGGCCCGAACGGCGGGCGCTTGATCGGGCACTACGTCGAGGTCACGGTCACAGAGGCGGTAGCCCATAGCTTGCGCGGTGAGATGGTCGTTGCATAGGACGTCGGCAAAACCGGCTTTGCGACCTTCAGCAACGAGCAAGTTTCGAGAATTTATGGGGTTCAACAGTTAGCCATTAAGAAAATGAGGCTTGATCTCTTTTTTCTTCATTCTCAGTTTTTATCTAAAACGCGAACTAACCCTCATAAAACCGAGCTTATTGGCGTTAGCTATAGCGTTGCGTGCGCAGGCGTGCTCGCCGTAAATCGGGTTCGCAAGGAAGTGCGACGTCGTCGTTGCTCTCGAGTTGCGTAAAAAAGGAGCGCAAAACTAGCGCGTAGATGCGCTAATGTCGGGCGTACGAGGGTTGCCTACGCGCACCAAAAAGTCGATTGACTTTCGCCGAGCATCTCGCCGATGCCATTCATGGCGCGCGCCGAACCGGCTTCGCCTGCTGTGCACAGAATTTTCTCTAGCACCTTCCTTTGCCGAAAACAACTGTCATTTTTATGACATGCGGGTATGACAATTGCATACTAGGATTAGGAAAAAGCGTCAGGCACACCGTCGGTGTGTGAACGCAACCGGAGAAGAATATGCTGCCCCTCCTGAATTGGCGAACGTCCGCTGCCGCGCTTGGCTCGGTCGCGCTTATATGTATGTCTGCGAGTGTCTACGCTCAAAGTGGCGTTGACCGGACCTCGATCCTCTTGGGCGTCTCTACGCCGCTCACCGGCACCGAATCGGCGGTCGGAACCGATTACTTAGCGGGCGCGCGACTGGCCTTCGATGCGGCGAACAAAGCCGGCGGAGTCAACGGACGAACCATCAAGCTCGAGGTGCTCGATGACGCTGGCAAGGCGGAGACGACCGCAGCAAATACGAAGAAACTGATCGATCAGGGCGTCTTCGCGCTATTCGGCTTTTATGGTGGCAACAACACGATTGCCGCGCTGCCAGCAATCAATACGGCCAAAGTTCCGCTAGTAGGCGTTTTCACCGGTAACCAAACACTGCGCGATCCATCGAACCGCTACGTGTTTCACGCGCGCACCGGCTACTACGACGAGATTGCTCACGTCACTAAGCGACTCCAGGCGATGTCCGCCAACAAAATCGCAGTGGCGCATTTCAATGATCGTGGCGGCACCGATACCGGTAAACGCACGGCGGAAGAATTCCAGAAGCTTGGCGTTGATGTGAAGGCTGTCGTGCCGATCGAGCGTGGGTCGACAAAGGTTGAAGCGGCAGCCGCCACACTCGCTAAAGCCGATATTCAATGGGTTGTCATGATCCTCACCAATAAAACGGCCGCTGCGCTCATTCGCGAGACGCGCAAACAAGGCGGACTGTTTCAGTTCATGAGCCTTTCGTTCACCAATGCGGCCGCACTGATAGACGATTTGGGGCCACGAGAGTCAATCGGACTCGCGTTTGCGCAGGTGGTGCCGACGCCTTACTCAAACGCAACCGGTATCAGCGCAGAGTTTCGTTCTCTTGCCGGAAAAACGGCGCCGATCAATTACGTTTCGATGGAAGGGTTCGTGACCGCCCGGCTCATGATCGAGGCGCTGCGACGTGCAGGCGCCACGCCTACTCGCGAACGCTTGGTCGAAGCGCTGGAAAACGGTCGCGCCATCGAGTTAGGCAACTACAGCGTCTCGTTTACGCCGCGCGATCGAGACGGCGGCGATTTCGTCGAGCTGACTGTAGTTGATCGCTTCTTGCGATTCGTGCGCTAGAAAAAATGGATTTGCTTCTCCTCCTTGCAAGGTCACACCATGAAAAAAACGTTGATAGCCCTGTCTGTTACGGTAGCGTCGGTAGCCATCGGCGCGAGCCAATCGTCGACTGAGCCGCGCGAGCAATTTGGCGCGATGTTTGCGCGCATCGAGGCGCCGACGCAAAGTGCGATTGACGCACCTCTAGCAAAACTCGGACGAGCGCTTTTCTGGGACGAACGGCTCTCGGCAAACGGCAAAGTCTCATGCGCAACCTGCCACATGCCGGAAGACGGTTCATCGGATCGACGCCAGTTCTCAATTGATGCGCGTGGAAAAAACACTTCACGCCACTCGCAACCCATCTACAACGCAATGCTGCAAACGGGCGGATTGCGGTGGACGGGAGATCGTCCGTCTGGCGCAGCGCAAGCCGAAGGATCGATGACCGGCTCCATGGGCTTTGAGAATCGCGATCTTGCGCTTGCAAATCTGGCGAAACACTACGATAAAGCAAGCTTCGCGGCGTCGTTTCCAAACGAAGACGCGCCGGTCAACTTGAAAAATATGGCTAAGGCGATTGAAATCTACGAAGCCACACTCACAACCCCGGCGCCATTCGATCGCTATCTGGCGGGCGACAACAGCGCGCTGACGCCTGCGCAAAAAGACGGCATGCGCACCTTTGTCAATGTGGGATGCGCAGGTTGCCACTCAGGCGCTTTACTCGGTGGGGCGATGTCAATGAAGTTCGGTCTCACGAAAGACTATTGGCTCGAAACCAAATCGCCCAAGCCCGATGAAGGCAAATTCATAAGCACGAAAAAGGACGAAGACAAATTCGTGTTCCGTGTTGCAATGCTTCGAAACATTGCGAACACTGCGCCGTATTTTCATGACGGCAGCGTTCAGAAGCTCGATGATGCGGTTCGCGTGATGGCAAGCGTTCAGCTCGGCAGACAGCTCAACGATACCGAGACCAAGTCGATCGTTTCCTTTTTGGAGTCACTATCAGGCAGCACTCCCGCGAACTACGCACCACCAAAATAGAAGTGAAGCGACGCGAGGCCGCTGCAACATGTGTTGCGGCGGCCGGTATCGCCTCGCTGTCAGTGATGTGACGTCTAACCGTTGGCACTCTTCGCGAGCGCGACCCAGGCTTGCACACTCGGGCGCGCCCACTGCGCCCGCACGTACTTCGCGATTTTCTCAGGCACTGGATCGTTGTTGTGAACTAGGCGATTGAGCATCATCGCCAGATCGGTGTCGGCAATACTCCACGCACCAAACAAGTTACCGGAGTCGGAAGGTATCAGCGCGTCTGCAAAGCTGATGAGTTTCTCTGCGGCGGCACGAGCATCTGCTGAGAGCGGTGCGGGCTTTTCGTGCTGAAACACGGTGCTTGTTGAGCGCTCTATTCGAATCGGCATCAGATCGCTGCGCACGAACGCTTGAATTTGCCGCGCTCTTGCTCGCTGGCGCGCATCGCTTGGATAGACGCGAAGCGTTTCCGGAAACACGTCTTCCAAGTATTCATCCATTGCCGATGACTCAGAAAGCGCAAAGTCTTCGTGCACCAGCGTGGGAATCCGCTCGGTCAATGAGCGAGCTCGGTAGTCCCCCGTCTTGTGCCCGTCGCTATTCATGTCGATTTCGACCATGTCGAACGGCAGATTCTTTTCGCGAAGCGTAACGAACGTAGAAAGTGCATAAGGGCTGGTGTAGCCGCGATTCACGTAGAGTGTGAGTGAGTTTGGCATGGTGGTGGAGCGGTGAAGGATTTGATGGATAGGTGTCGATCGATGCTACGGCACTTTACGGCATTCGACGTGAGATGCTGTGACGATAACTCAGCAAGCGGCGGCATCACTGGCAGTGACACCGCCGCTTCTGATTCAGGCTGCGGGTCGGATGAACGCGCATTGTCGGTCTGCCCGGTTAGTGCGTACTGCGACTGAGTTTTGGGTCTAGGTGCACAGCCGCTTGTTGCAGCGATTTCGCAAAGCCGCAGAGTAGCGTTGCTAACGGGCGCAATACCGATGCGGTCAGCGCCTGTGCGAAGCTCGGACCCACGTGTGCGACGAGTGGCGATTGAGCCGCAAGGGCGACGCGCACTATTGCACTGGATGAGAGCGACTCGATGACGACGCGACCACGTCGCGCGGGCACCGCGTGCGTTTCGCCAGCACTTAACAAGAAGTCGCAAGAATTTCCGTCCACCGTAATCCAGAGCTCGCCTTTAAGCGATTCGATCGCGCGGATTTGCGATGCGTCGATCGACAGCGTGCGATGGCTGACGAGCGCCCAGTCTTGTGTAGCAAATGGATAGTGGTCCATACGGAGGCCTTTCATTCCGAGTACTCATGCAACGGCATGGCTTATCTGTCTCGGTTGGATATGATTTCACAGCGGAAACCGCGTTCTGTCCAACGAAAGGTTTTCGGGTAAGACTGCGTTTATTGCAGTCTTATCACAGTTCACGCATAATCTGCGAAGCTAGCCATTAGCGCTGGCCTGCCCAATTGAAAGAGTGCGAATGAAATCTGCTGTTACTACTTACCGCGAACGCCCCATTACCCTGGCGGGCCTGCGTGGCTTCGAGGCAGCGGCCAGGCACATGAGCCTGACGCGCGCTGCGCAAGAGCTCAACCTCACCCAGTCAGCGGTTTCGCGTCAAGTTCAAGGACTCGAGGATGAGCTCGGGGTTGCGCTGTTTGCTCGAAAGGCGCGCGAAATCGTACTTACTCCGGCAGGGCGAGAGTGGCTCCCACAGCTGCAAACATTGCTGCGCCAACTCGACGGCAGTGTTGAGCGAATCCGCCGCGAAGCGCACTCCCCCAGGGTGACGATCTCTACGTTTGCGTCCTTTGCATCGCTCTGGTTGATCCCTCGGCTTGGCGATTTCCGAGCGCTACGTCCGAATGTGGATATTGATTTAGGCGCCACCGATCGAATCGTCGATCTCGATAGTGAGGATATTGATCTCGCCATTCGCTATTTGCCACGCGAGAGCGCGCCTTCGAATGCCGAGCTCCTATTTGAAGAAGTACTTTTTCCCTTGGTGAGCCCTAGTTATCTGCAGGGGCCGAAAAAACTGGCGTCACTTGCGGATTTGGATGCTCACACCTTAATCGAAGCAAAGGCGGGTGGCGTTGCCGAGGTGCGTTCTCAGTGGTCAGAGTTTTTTGCGAGCCTTGGGCTGAAGCACATCAAAGGTGCGGGCGAAATTCGCTTCGATTTCATCGCGCAGACGATGATGGCGGCCGAGCGCGGGCAGGGCGTTGCGCTCGGACGTACGTATGGAGGCGATCTTTATATGAAGGGCGAGTTGGTGCGACCGTTCGATGTTGCGGTTTCGACGGGCGCGGGCTGCTTCCTAGTCGTTTCGCCGCGAGTCGCAGAGCGCGCGGAGGCAAAGTTTTTCGTAGAGTGGCTGCGCAGCGAGGCGCAGAAATTTAACCGGGAACTTTCGGAATGGTTTAAGCGAACGAATGAGACGTACGCGGCTACTCCCAAGGCGCGAAGCGGGGTTACGAAGCGTTCGCGCGGCGCGCGCTGATCCGCGCCCAGCCGCCCAATGCGAGCCTTAAATGCGAGCGGCGTGCGCACTTACAACACCGTTGATCCTGCTCTTTCGTCATTCGTCGCTTTTTCCGAACGCTTTTTGGATGGGTGCACGCGCTTTGTCTGACGCACGCGTAAACTGAAAGCTTCGCTTTTTGTCCGAAGGCTCCCTGGGTTTTTATTAAAAGCTTTTTGCTCGTTACGCCCGTTAAAAAAGGGCTAAATGCCAAGAAAGCTATTTATCAAGATCAAACTGTTTTGCGGTTCAGCCCCTCAGAATGATCGATAGCGTGGATTAGCTTATTGCTAATTCGCGCTCCTGGGGACCTTCTCTCGAACGCAAGCGCACCTTACTTCAATCCATCTATCCATGCCCAAATCTAAATCCTCAGTCTCGATGCTCACGAAGTTTTCGATGACCCTCCTCGCAGCGTCGCTCGGCGCTTGCGCAACGGTTGCGCCACCCGCGTCACCGTCCGCCGCAGCGGAGGCAACGAAAGCGCCCGCTACACCCACCGCCGGAGCAGCGCCAGCTGCTGCTGGGCCTGCCGCTGCAAACGCTAGCGGCCCGCGTCCTGCTGCAGCGGCCACACCGCCCGCTGCCGCGCCTGGCGCACCACCTCCGCCGCGCCCGTTCGCCGACGTGATCAAAGATGCGAAAGAAGACAAGGGTTTCTTCACGACTTGGCACAAAGACGACAAGGTTTGGATTGAGATTCCCGAATCGATGTGGGATCGCCCATTCTTTTTCTCTGTGAACGTGACGAATGCCATCGGCGACGCGGGCATCTTCGGCAATCAGATGGGCGGTTACTTGGCCACAGGTCGCGGTTCGTACATGGCGAGTTTCCGCAAGTTTGGAACGCAAGGCGTGCAAATGATCGCGCGCAACACCGCATTCACCGCTGCTGACAAAACGCCAGCGAAGGCGATGCTCGAGCGCGCGTTTTCCGATTCGTTGATCGGCACCGCAGCAATCGTGAGCGCGCCGCATCCTGAGCGAAAGAGCGTGTTGATCGAAGCAAATGCGCTATTGATTAATGACTTCCCTTCCGCCGCATCTCGTCTCGAGCAAGCCTATCGCCAGCCGTATGCGTTTGACCGCGCTAATTCGAGCATTGAGCGCGCGAAGAACAACGATGCTGAGACTGGCTTCAACATCCGTGCACACTACAACCTGGCAAAGGTTGTATTGCCGCCGCCAGTTCCGAATCCATCGGCACCGCCATCACGTTTGCCAACAACGCTGCCTGACGTGCGCTCGATGTTCTTTGGCTTCTATTACGGCTTCTCGAAGCTGCCTGATCAGCCGATGCGTCCGCGCCTATCGGATCCGCGTGTGGGTTACTTCTCCACGGCAGTCGCCGATTATTCGAATCCGGATCTTCGCGATCCGCGCGCGCGCCACATCCACCGCTGGCGTTTAGAGAAGAAGGATCCGGCTTCAGCGATGAGCGAGCCGAAAGAGCCGATCGTGTTCTGGCTTGATAAAAACGTGCCGGTGAAATATCGCGAGATCGTCACCGCAGGTATTTTGGAATGGAACAAGGCGTACGAAAAAATCGGCTTCAAAAACGCAATCGTTGTGAAACAACAAGCCGACGATGCGGATTTTGACACCTCGTCCACGCGTCATGCATCGATTCGCTGGGTGGCAGGGCGCGGTATCCAATTCGGTGCGCGCGGGCCTTCAAAAGTTGATCCTCGCACGGGTGAAATTCTTGATGCTGACATTGAGATGAACGAAGACATCACACGTGTGTACAACGCGCGTCAGAGCGAAGATCCGCCGCGCCCCACCACGTTTGATCGCATGTTCTTCAACTCGACTGAATTTTGCAGCTACGCGGGTAGCAAGTTGAACGAGACCGCGCTTGCGCTTGATTTGCTCGTGGCGCGCGGCGATTTCGAATACGGTTCAGCGGAAGCTGAAAAATTTGTGATGGATGCGGTTAAAGACATCACGACGCACGAGGTTGGCCACACGCTGGGCCTGCGTCATAACTTCCGTGCC
This sequence comes from Betaproteobacteria bacterium, assembly GCA_013298765.1. Lineage (GTDB taxonomy): Bacteria > Pseudomonadota > Gammaproteobacteria > Burkholderiales > Casimicrobiaceae > Casimicrobium. Next base: position 167,159 of record JAAFJA010000004.1, on the reverse strand, counting down.
TCTACATCAATCACGCCAGAGCAGCTTCGTGATTCGAAGTTCGGCGCCGACGTCGGCATCTCCTCATCGGTGATGGATTACAACGCGCTCAACATCGCAACGAAGGATGAAAAGCAGGGGCAGTATTCGATGATCACCGTCGGCCCTTACGACATCTGGGCGGTGGAATACGGCTATCAGCAAACCACGCCTCAAACCGAGCAAGCAGCGCTAGAGAAAACGCTCGCTCGCGCCACTGAGCCGCTTCTGGCCTACGCGACTGACGAGGACGCTGGCTTCGGATCGCTCGTAGAAGGTATTGATCCCGAGGTTAACCGCGGCGACTTGGGCAATGACCCGCTCGGCTTTTATGAGAAGCGTTTCTCCGTTGCTCGCGAGCTATGGGATCGCTGGCAGAACAAGCCGCTCCCGAATGGTGCCCAGTACGAGCAGCTCCGCCGGAATTTTGAACGCGGCTTCAACATGGTGAGCCAAGTCAGTGAGCTCACGGCGAAATATGTGGGCGGCGTCACGGTGTTGCGCGATGTGGCTGGCACGGGCCGACAGCCGCTGACTCCCATTGCTGCAGATAAACAGCGTCGCGCGCTGAATTTGCTCACGAAGAACCTCTTTGAAGTGAATTCGTTCAAGTTCCGCCCTGATTTCGTGGGCAAGCTCACTATTGATCCTGATTCGCGCTTTGATTCGTTCGATGACGATTTCGGTCTCGGCGGAATCCCGTCGGTGGATTACTCGGTGTCCAGTCGGATTCTAGGAATCCAACGTGGCGCGCTCGGCCAACTGATGCGCGATAGTGTTGCTGCGCGCGTGATCAACGCGCCCGAGCGACTTTCCGATGCAAGCAAGGCATTCACGGTTGCCGAGCTCTACAGCACGCTTCAGCGTGCGGTCTGGAGTGAGTTGTCGAGCGCTAGCGCCGCGATTTCGCCAATGCGCCGCAATTTGCAGCGCGAGCATGTGCGGATGATGGCGCAAGCAGTCGCGAATCCGTCACCACGCACACCGGCTGATGCGCGCGCGCTGCAACGTGAGTTCGCGATTGATTTGCTCGCCAAGCTTCGCACCGCTGGTGCGAAAAAGGGGCTCTCGATCGAAAACCGGGCCCATATCAGCGAATCCATCGCTCTCCTAGACGCTGCGCTCAAGGCGCAAGTCACGAAGGCATTAGGCTAAGGGCGTCGCACGCAATCGCGTGCTCCTGGAAAAAAGGCGCGGAATTCCGCGCCTTTTTTCTTGTGCTTACGAGCAATGGCAGTAACGCAAGGATCGGGCTTCTTAGTTTCGCCACAGATGAGAACGCGTGGTAGCGTGGCTTGAGCAATGCGAAAATGAAGGCTATGGTTTCGATTCGAACGCTCATTTTCTGGGGCTCTGCGCTTGCCGCGAGTGGCTCTTTGGGTTTTGCCACCGCGCAGACGCCGCGCGAATCGCCGAATCTTGCATCGATCGATGCGCCCAACACACAGCAATTCATCCGCCTCTGCACCAATACGGCTGACCCCGCTGATTGTGGAAAAAAAGTCGAGGCGCAGCAGCTCAAACAGAGCGGCGCGGATAAGGTTGCTCGACGCGACGGCAAGTTTCTCGCAATCACGATTCCGGGCGAGCCGCCGTTTATCTTCGAGGACGTTGATTCGGAGGCGGGTCCGAATACCAGTTTCTATTCGTATTCGGCGGGCGCAGACGCTGTGGTGGTCTACCGTGCGCGCGGAGACAAAGTTGAGTTCTTGCTTTTGCATCGGCCGACAGGATCGGTCACTGAGCTGCCCAATGAGCCCAAGTTCAACCGCGATGGTCGCTATTTCGCGACCGCTGACTTTTGTAAAGACGGTTGCGAAAATCGTTTGACTATCTGGCGAATTGAGCGACGCGGCGCGCTTCGCGAACGCGTATTTACGCCGAGAAATCCATGGAGCGATGCAGACGTTAGCTGGGCGAGCAACATTCGGTTGCTGGTAGAGATTACCGAGGCCGGTAAATCGAGCGCTGTCTCGATTGATGTGAGCGACGCGCGCTGGACAGTCCTCGCGCCATAGTCTTGAACGCAAAGATGGCACAGCCTACCCCGCGCAGGGCGTCGGGCCTGCACTGCGCTCAACGAGCAATTTTGCTGTGAGCATGCAGATTTACAAAGGGGAGAAAACGTGAGCCAAAACCAAACGCCTGCTGCGCCAGTAGGGGCCGACTTGGCCGAAGAGGGCGTGAAAGAAAATCGCCCCATTCGCAGCTTCGTTGTGCGCGCCGGTCGGATGTCGAGCAAGCAAGAGCGCGGGCTCACCGACGGCATGCGCCGCTACGGCATCGAATTCAAAAACGAAGCGCATGACTGGACATCGAGTTTTGGTCGTGCCGCGCCGCGCATCCTGGAAATTGGTTTCGGAATGGGGCAAACCACGGCGGAGATTGCCCTCGCGCTGCCAGATCGTGATTTCATCGCGGTCGAAGTGCACCCGCCCGGCGTGGGCAATCTTTGCAATTTGCTCGATGAAAAAGGGCTTACTAATGTGCGCGTTGTTCAGCACGATGCGGTGGAACTGCTCACACACATGATCGAGCCAGACTCGCTTGCTGGCGTACACATTTACTTTCCAGATCCGTGGCATAAAAAGCGCCACCATAAACGCCGTTTGATCCAAGCGCCGCTTGTAGCCTTGCTTGCCTCACGTCTCGAGCCGGGCGGCTATCTGCATCTCGCGACTGACTGGGTGCCGTATGCCGAGCAAATGCTGGAGGTATTGAGCGCGGAGCCTGCACTTGAGAATTCTGCGACTAGCTATGCAACAAAACCTAACTGGCGGCCCCTAACTAAATTCGAGAACAGAGGAATAAAGCTAGGTCACGAGGTAAGAGATTTATTGTTCTATCGACCCAGATGACATGGGATAGCGGAAGTTTTCGCAATTTTCACCACTTTGGGATACTGCACGCGTGCGCCGTATTTCGATACGACTTTCCGTCTTTGCAAGATAGGAAAAACGTCTTTACCTTTGAACCGCGACTCGGCGACCGCCGACATAGTCAAGGTAAGGTCAAAACGCCTATCCGAATCGAAAGGGAACTCACGATGAAACGCACCGTTATTGCCGCTATTTGCGCGTCTGCATGCCTGGCCGCTGTCCAAGCGCAGCCTCAGATCGCGCCACAAAAATTGCAAGTACCGCCAAAAATCAATCCCGATGCGCTCAAGCCGCTGGTATTGCCTGATTTGGTGGTGAGCAGCATCACCTTGCGCCCGATCGGCAGCACAGCCTACGCCTATGTTTGCGTGCGCAATCAGAATCCAAGTGCCACTGGCGCGTTCGATGTGCAAGTAACGATGCAGGCGGCAGCACCCACGGGCTCACCGCCGATTTCATGGGCTGTTCTCGTCGGAAAAATTCGCTACCCAGCATTCACAGCAGGCACCAGCTTCGTGTGCAACGATTTCATGCTGCCCGATGGCAAGATGCCAAACTGCGTGAAGGTCGTGGCAAGCGCAGACGTTGGGCGCGAAGTCACAGAATCAAACGAAATGAACAACTCGCGTGACGTATTGAGCACCTGTTTGGGCGATCCGCCCAAGCCGCCCGCCAGTCTGCCTCGCCTGATCGACTTGCCGAAGCTTCCGCCAAAGCCTTAGCGGTCTCCATCGCTTCGCACCGGCGGCGCGCGACACGCGACACGCGTCACTTGAAATCAGTGGCGCGGAGTCTGCCGACCGCCGATGCGGGCAGAGCAGGCAAAGCGGGCAGAAGCGGCAGGTTTGTTTGCGGCGGAAACGGCGCAAATTCACGTGCGCGGTCGACCAGATATTGCGCGCGGGCTGTGTCGTTTGCTCGCGCATAGGCGCGCGCCCACGCTGTGAGCAAACGATCATCGAGCGTGGCCCGGATCGGGCGCGAGAAAAGCGTTAAAGGCGCTGTATCGCCCAGGAGCATGATTTGTGCGTAGTCACCATAGTGGCCGTAAATCGCGTGCTTTGAAGCCGTCTCCGCGCGTGCGAGAGCAACTTGGGGATCGCGTGCCGAGGCGTAGATGTCGGACACCGCGCGATACCCATTGAGCGTCCATAACGCGATGAGTAGTCCGCCGGCGCAAAGCACAAGCGCCATCGCAAGCGCCCCACGGCGTATTGTTTCTGGCGTTGACTGAGCTCGCGTATTGATTTTCTGAGCGCCGGCCTCTGCTGCAGCGCGCGACGCGCTTGCACACAGAAGCGCGAGCACAACCACGCTCGGTATCGCGAAGAAGGCAAACCAAAGCGGGTACTCAAAAAGGCTTTGCGTCGCAGCCGCCAATAACATCATGAGCGCCGCGATGCGCCACGGTGCGCGCGAACGCAACGATGCGTAACCCACGATCAATACGAGCGCGACCATGAGCGCGGCCGCAATCGGAATACCAAGCTCCACTGCTAGATGAAGCGGTGCATTGTGAGCATGGTCAAAGAGATCGGAGGCGCGCGGGTTCAATGGCGTGAGCATCCAGGCAAAGGAGAGCTGTCCATAGCCCACACCCAACCACGGCTGCGAGGAAATTAGCGCCACCACGTTGTTCCACAAGGTGATGCGCTGCGCCACCGAAAGTGCGCGCATATCCTCAGCATTGGATGTGTGCGCCCCGTCTGGAAGTGTCACCGCGAGCAGAGCAATGGCGTACGCGGCAAGGAATATCGCTGCGCAAACGAGAAAGCGTGTCCTGAAGATTTTTGATCTGTCATCGCTCGCGCGGCGTCGCCACACATAGCCGAGAAAGACTGTGGTGCATAGCGCGGCGGCCAGCCATCCGGATCGCGAATTGCTCGCCCAAAGCGCAAAGGCAAACACCGCAAACATGGCACCAAGCGCGATCCGTGCGCGGCCGGGAACATTCAATAAATAGGCCGCGCAAATTGCGCCCCAAATCAGCAGTAGCGCAAACAAATTGGGTTGCCGCAAGTTGCCGTACGGTCTATCCCCTGCGGCTTCTGCGATCCAGAACGGGTGAAAGAGCGACGGCGCGACGATTTGAAGCAAGCTAACCGCGACGTTTAACCCCGCGGCGAGAGCAAGCCCAACACAGACTGCGCTAAACGCCACGTCAAGCGATCTCGCGTCACAGCGAGCGATTGCTACACAGCAAAGCAACATAGTGGCTAGCGCAGCAAGCGTGGGAAAGGCAACGAAAGCAGGCGTTAGCCCGAATGCCACATGCGCCAAAACGAGCAGAGCAAACACGGCTACAACCGCGATTAGCGCGCCGAGCGCGGAGACACGCCACCCTCGTTGAGACCTCGCGTTGTCTGCGCCCGGTGTCGGGGCGACTAAAAGGCTTGCACCCGCGATCCACCAAAGCAGCAGACACAGCCATTGCCCATAAAACGCTGGCTGAGGTGGTGCCTGATAGGCGACCACGAGCGGGAGCGCTGCAGCCGTCGCCAGCAGCGCGTATTGCAGGCGTGATGTGACAGGCGCTGAGGCGGGATAACCGAGCATTTGCATAAAGCTCATAGTTCTAGCCCTTGATAGATTGGGGCGAGAGGTCTGAAAAGTTGAAATCGACTTTCATTAATTTTGAGGCGCAGCCCTGATTAAATCGGCTATCTATTATTAACTTTTACTTCCCACCGCTTCCTGTCTCCGCACTGCGACAAGCACTGTTGCATTGAGCGCACTTTCGAGCACGTAGCCCCAAGGCTAGCGTCCTTGACTCAGCAACGTGAAACAATCGTAAAAGTCGAGGGATCTAACGTTAACAACAACGACCGAAAACCTACTGATGCGCATTTTTGATCGCTCTTCGAGCTTCAGCTTCTCCGTTTGGCCCACGTTTAAGCGCGTGGCTGCCTGCGGTTTGGCGAGCCTGAGCATCGCGTTTTCAGTGTCGGCTGTCGGTGCGCCCATTGGCTACTCGGTGCGCAGTGACGCCGATGACAACCTCTACCAAATTGATCTCGCCACAGGTGTGGCCACACTCGTCGGGCCTTCGGGCTTCGGCAAGATTGAAGGCATGGCGATGAGCCCCGCAGGTAGCCTCTATGCGGTTGACCCGCAAGCAAGCTCACCGCAGTTGCTTCGTTGCTCAACGGTCGCAAGCACAAACGCATTGTGCGCACCGGTCAGCAGCACCACACTTGGAATTGCGCCAAGCACGTCTCCGGTTGGCCTCGCGTTTCTGCCGAATGGTGAGCTCTATCTCGCCGTCAACGCCACCATTTATTCGGTGAATCCGGCGACAGGTGCCGCAAGCAATCGCGGCGCCCCAGGCAACGTTGCTATCGCCGGCATGGCGGGAACATCCCCAACTCCGAGCTGTGCAAGCGGATTGTTTGCACTGAGTGCAAACGCGAATCCGGCTTCGCTGTATTGCGTGAACACAACGAACGGTACCCTGACTTCACTTGGCCCGGTTTCGCCATCCTCTCTCGATGCAGGCTTGGATGCCGACCGCACGACGGGTCTATTGTGGGAGATCACGAACGGCAATCCGTCGCAGGCTTTTTCCATCGATCCCGAAACTCGCGCGACGTCTACGCCGATAATCGTTACGCGTGAGGGCTTACCCATTGGCGGCTTTGAGGGATTGGCGGTTCAGCCGTCGGCGGCGGTGATCTCCGCAGGCGTAGACCCCTTCGCGATCCCTACGCTGAGCGGCAGTGCAGTGGCACTGCTCGCCCTTCTGGTCGGCGGGCTCGGCTTACGCAACGCAGGCCGACGCTCGTACTAGCCGTCGTCGGCGCACGTCGCCTCACTTGTTTAGCGTTTCCCCGGCTTTATCCCGCAAAAAGTGCTCGCAGCGCTTCTCCCGGATCATCAGCGCGCATAAACGCTTCACCCACCAGAAAACTGTTCACACCGTGCTCGCGCATCAACTCGACGTCAGCAGCGGCGAGGATTCCGCTTTCGGTGATCACGGTTTTGTCCGACGGTATCTGTTCGAGTAGGCTGATCGTCGTTTGTAGCGAAACGTTGAACGTACGCAAATCGCGGTTATTGATTCCGATAAGCGGCGTGGAAAGTGTTAGCGCGGCTTCCAGCTCATCGGCATCATGCGATTCCACGAGCACATCCATATTGAGCTCATGCGCGAGCGCTTCGAGCGCGAGCATTTGGTTCCATTCAAGCGCACCGACGATCAACAAAATGCAATCTGCGCCCATCGCTCGCGCTTCATAGACTTGATAGGGATCGACGATGAAGTCTTTCCGGATCACGGGAAGTGAACACGCTTCGCGCGCCTGCTTCAAAAAATCAGGCGAGCCCTGGAAATAGTCGCGATCCGTTAAGACCGACAAGCAAGCCGCGCCGCCCGCTTCATAACGCTTCGCAATGTCGGAGGGCACAAAGTTTTCGCGCAGCACGCCTTTGCTAGGGCTCGCTTTCTTGATCTCGGCAATGACCGCCGATTGCTTTGCGCCGAGCTTGATCCAAAGAGCGCCGGCAAAATCACGAACATTGTCGCGCATCGCTTCTGCCTCAGCACGCATCGCGAAGAGAGGTTTCGATCGCATTGCGGCCGCGATCTCCTCGTGCTTCGTTGCAACTATTTTGTTGAGAATGTCAGACATCAGTTTCTCCACGAATTCCGTTCAATGCGTGCGCTGGGGTTCAGCTCAGCATTGGCTAACGTTTCCCTAGATTATTTGAACTGCTGTGAAAACGCAGCAAACTCGTCCACCTTTTTGCGCGCAGCGCCCGACTCAATTGCTTTCCGCGCGAGGTTGATCCCATCGCGAAGCGATGGCACGATATTGGCGGCATAAAGTGTTCCACCCGCGTTCAGTAGTACAACGTTTAGCGCGGGCGAGTGCTTACCTTCGAGCGCGTTCAACATCATCGCCTTAGATTCCTCTGGCGTATCAACGCGCAGGTTTCGTGTGGCGCTCATCGTGAAGCCAAAGTCTTCTGGATGAATTTCGTACTCGGTAATCTTGCCGTCCTTCAGCTCGCCCACGAGTGTGCCTGCGCCAAGAGAGATTTCGTCAAGCGAATCGCGGCCATGGACGACCAACACATGATTCGCGCCCAAGCGTTGCATCACGCGCACCTGAATGCCGACGAGATCGGCGTGGAATACGCCCATCATCGTGTTCGGTGCGCTCGCGGGATTGGTCAGCGGGCCAAGAATATTAAAGATTGTTTTTACGCCCATTTCGCGACGAATTGGAGCCACCGCCTTCATCGCCGCATGATGATTCGGCGCAAACATGAAGCCGATGCCGACTTCGCGGATGCTCTGAGCGATTTGCTCGGGTGAAAGCATGATGTTGACGCCGAGCGCTTCGAGCACATCCGCCGCACCGCTGCGCGAAGAAACACCGCGATTGCCATGTTTCGCAACCTTGGCGCCGGCGGCTGCGGCAACGAACATTGATGCCGTTGAGATATTGAAAGTGTGCGACATATCGCCGCCCGTGCCCACCACATCCACCAGGTTCGGCTCGTTATCGATCGGCACCTTAGTGGAGAGTTCGCGCATCACCTGCGCAGCCGCCGCGACTTCACCGATTGTTTCTTTCTTGACCCTCAGCCCCATCAGGAACGCCGCTGCCTGAGCTTGAGTAAATTCACCGTTCATCAGTTTGCGCATAAGTGAGAGCATTTCGTCATGAAAAATTTCACGATGCTCAACGGTGCGTTGAATAGCTTCTTGGATAGAGATAGGCATAGTTTTCTTTCTTAGCCACGAACGATCAGTGATTTGGGCGAACTTGGCGCGCGTTTCAAATCATTGACGGTTAGTGTGAATCTGTCGTGAAAATTAAAGAGACAAAAAATTCTTCAGCAAATCATGACCGTGTTCGGTCAAGATTGATTCCGGGTGAAACTGGACGCCCCATACCGGCAGCGTTTTATGGCGAACACCCATGATTTCGCCATCGTCACTCTCGGCTGTGATCGAAAGCTCGCTCGGAAGGCTGGCGCGTTCGATCACTAGTGAGTGGTAACGAATCACCGTGTAAGGCGACGGAATGCCAGCGAAGCAATCCTGTCGATTGTGGGAGATCACGGACGTCTTTCCATGCATCACCCGTTTGGCGCGCACGATATTGCCACCGAACGCAGCGCCGATCGACTGATGACCGAGGCACACACCAAGAATTGGCACTTTGCCTGCGAAATGCTTAATGAGCGGCACAGAAATTCCCGCCTCATTCGGTGTACACGGGCCGGGCGATACCACGATACGGTCGGGTTTCTTGTCGCTGACGCCATTGAGATCAATCGCGTCATTGCGAACTACCTCAACGTCTTCACCCAGCTCGCCCAGATACTGAGCCAGGTTATAGGTAAAGCTGTCGTAGTTGTCGATTAGCAGAATCATGATCGTGCTCCCGAATAGAACTCGGAAACAGCTGCCACGAAGCGCAGGATGTCATCCCGCATAGCATCGTGATGCGTGACCAGCCTTGTGCTGTAAACGCCTTGCATCAGCATCCCACGTGACTTGAGAAAGGCTTCAATGGTTTCTTCTCCGCGCGCTACGGGCGCTTTCGGGAGTTCCACAAACACCATATTCGTGGCCTGGCTCGTGATCTTCACGCCGTCAATTTTTACGAGCGCTTCTGCGAGCAGGCGCGCGTTGTCGTGATCGTCTGCAAGGCGCGCTACGTGGTGATCAAGCGCGTACAAACACGCGGCGCCGATGAAGCCGGATTGCCGCATGCCACCGCCCAGCACTTTCCGCCAACGGAACGCACGCTCAATAAGTGCTTTACTGCCGACGAGCAACGCGCCAGCGGGCGCGCCAAGCCCCTTCGACATGCAGAGCGAGACTGAATCGAATGGCTTACAGATATCGGCAATCGAAGCGTTCGACGCAACCGCCGCGTTAAATGCCCGCGCGCCGTCAAGATGGACTGCCAAGCCTTTTGATCGAGCAAATGCGCTGGCCTCGGCGATGTAAGCCGCAGGCAATACTTTGCCGCTCCAAGTGTTTTCGAGTGCGAGCAGCGTAGAGCGAGCGAAGTGTGCGCCGAGGCCCGGGCCATACGGTTTGATCGCGCTCGCAATTTTCGCGATTGGAATAGTGCCGTCCGCCTCTTGTTCGAGTGGCTGCGGGACGACGCTACCGAGCACCGCTGCGCCGCCGCCTTCCCATCGATACGTGTGAGCCATCTGGCCAACGATGTATTCATCGCCGCGCTCACAGTGAGCCATGATCGCGGCGAGATTGCTCTGTGTGCCCGTAGGAAGAAAGAGTGCGGCTTCTTTGCCTGTGCGCTCGGCGATGATGGCGCAAAGCCGATTCACTGTGGGGTCGTCGCCCCACACATCGTCCCCCACCTCGGCGGACATCATTGCAGCCATCATCCCTGCAGTCGGGCGGGTGACGGTATCGCTGCGTAAATCGATCACTTTCATTGCGCCGCTCCATCGAGTCCACGCTGAACCATCTCAGCAGCACGCAGCACGGATCGAGTTTTCTGCAACGTCTCTTCCCATTCTTTGGAGGGCACGGAATCGTGAACGATCCCAGCACCTGCTTGCGCGTAAAGCTTTCCGTCTTTGATGATCGCCGTGCGAATGGCGATACACATGTCCATGTCACCTTGATAACTCATGTATCCCACCGCGCCACCGTAAATGTTTCGCTTGACGGGCTCAACTTCATGAATGATTTCAAGCGCACGAATCTTGGGCGCGCCCGAGAGCGTGCCTGCGGGGAATGTCGCGCGAAGCACGTCAATATTGTTGGTGCCGGGCTTCAAAGTACCTTCCACATTACTCACGATATGCATCACATGCGAGTAGCGCTCAATCGTCATCTTGTCTTTAACCACCACGCTACCTGTTTTTGCGATTCGCCCGACATCGTTGCGGCCCAGATCGATCAGCATCACATGCTCAGCGACTTCTTTCTCATCGTTGATCAGCTCATCGGCTAATGCATCATCTTCTTCGCGGGTCGCGCCGCGTTTTCGCGTGCCTGCGATGGGGCGGACGGTGACTGTCTCGCCTTCCTTACGAACGAGGATTTCTGGCGATGCGCCCACCACATGAAAATCGCCGAAGTTATAGAAAAACATGTAGGGCGACGGATTGAGCGTGCGCAACGCGCGGTAGAGCGAAATCGGAGGCTCAGGGAAATCCATCTGCATGCGCTGCGATGGAACGACTTGCATGCAGTCGCCCGCGGCAATGTAGTCTTTGCAAACTTGCACTGCGGCTTCGTAGCTTGCTTGCCCCACTTGCGATACAGCGTTGACCACCGTCGTTGCGTGTTGCAGCGGCAATTTCGCAGGCTCGCGCAATTTGGCACGCAACTCGGCAAGGCGTAGGTTTGCGCGCATGAAGGCGTCGGGCTTTGCGGGATCGGCGTAAACGATCAAGGAAATCGTGCCTGAGAGATTGTCGACGACGGCCAATTCCTCGGTGAGTAGCAACAGAATGTCGGGCACGCCGAGTTGGTCGGGTTTCGCATCTTGCTGGTAGCGTTTGCCAAGGCGCGGTTCAATGTAGCCCGCCGTTTCAAATCCAAAATAGCCCGTGAGCCCGCCCGCAAAACGTGGCAGCCCCGGAACGGTGGCTACTTTGAACTGAGCTTGATAGGCGGCGAGGTAATCGAGCGGGTCGGCAACGGTTTGCTTGGTTGGGCCGTATTCGGTGATGTGGGTGACTTCGAAGCCGCGCACTTCGATACGTGAGCGCGTGCGCAGCCCGATGAAACTGTATCGACCGAAGCGCTCGCCGCCGACGACTGATTCAAGCAAGAACGTGTATCGATCGTTTGCAAGTTTGAGGTATATCGACAACGGTGTGTCGAGGTCGGCAAGCGTTTGCTCGACCAATGGAATGCGCGTAAAGCCTTGTTGCGCGAGCTTGAGAAATTCTTGTTCAGTCATGGGACAGCATGTCTTTTTTTGTCTCCCCTGGCCCTCGGGGAAAGGGAACGGGGGTGAGGGAAACTGTCAGGTTTCGTGCTTTGGGGCGAAAGGCCCTCATTTCGACTGACAGTTTGGTTCTTGGTGTTGCGGTGTGACATCTCGTCACACGGGCGCTCGCAACCAGCGCAGGGCAGATTGGTAGGCCTAACGCCACCAACCTCCAGAGCTTTGCCACCAAGAACGAGTCGAACGAATCATGCTGTTTTAAGAAGTCGCGCCGCATCAAGAAGCGGCGGAATGTCTTGAAATGTATCGACAATCGCGTCGGCTTGCAAATCGGCGAGCTTTTCGCCCTCGGAGTAACCATAGGTAAGAAGCACGACGGGCGCGCCTGCTGCCTGTGCGCTTCGCGAATCGTTGCCCGAGTCACCAATCATCAACATCTCGCGTGGATGTACCTGCATCAAGCCTGCGGCATAGAACATCATGCCCGGATCAGGCTTGTTTGTGGTGAGCGTATCGCCACACACGCAGTGATCGAAATAGCGTGAGAGCCCGAAGTGCGCGAGCAATTGCTCGGTGTATAAGCGCCATTTATTAGTGACAACCGCCATCGGCAGCTTACGCGCCTTGAAGAGCTCAAGCGCTTCAATTACACCGGGATAGAGCGTCGTCTCGTCGAACAAATGCGCAGCGTAGTGCTTCCGATAAAGTGACATCGCGTGAGATTTTTCTTCGTCACTGGGCTCGCGCTGCATCACCTCACGCAGCGATTTGCGCATGTGTTCGCCAAGCCCTTTGCCGACGAAGGTTTTCACCAGTTCGATGTCAAGCGTGCGATGGCCCAATTCAGCAAGCGTGCGATTCACCGCACCGCAGAGATCCGGAATGGTGTCGAGTAGTGTGCCGTCGAGATCGATTGCGAGCGCTGACACGCGTTGGAGTGATCTCACGAACTAACCTTTCACGGCCGCGAGGATTTGCTTTTCGTTATAGCCACGAATGATTTGGTCGCCCGCTTCCAAGAGCGGCACGCCACGGCCGCCCAATGCGCGATAGAGCTTTGCGCCTTCGGCAGAGGTTTCGATATCGAACTCACGATAGCGGATTCCCTCGCGCGCGAGCAAGTCGCGAGTGGCTTTGCAGTACCCGCACCAGCTCGTAGCGTAGAGCACCACTTCGCCGCGCTGCGCGAACTCTGACTTCGTTGCGCCACCGCTCAGAAGCGCAGAAATCTTGCCCCAGTTAAGCGCGAGCGCCGCCACGAAAATGAGGAAGATGATTTTTTTCATGACTCAATTTATCCACGAAAACGCGGGGTGTGTCTTGCGTGGGTGGAGCTTGTCGGCGGACTCGACGAAACACTTCGCAAATATTGCAACAAAAAAGCGTTTTTATGGGGCAAGAGGCTCAAAAAATTACATTGCAAGATAGAAATAAAACGCTCCCCTGCCCCATTTAATTATGGGTTAGGTGTCGATAGCTAAACTTTTGCAAGCGCCGTACGCATGCTCGAAATCGCGTCCGCATAGCTAGGCGCACCGTAGATCGCAGAGCCCGCCACAAACGTATCGGCCCCAGCTGCGGCTACCTTTGCGATGTTGTCCGCTTTGATGCCGCCGTCCACTTCGAGCAGGATCTTGCGCCCCGTGCGTTGCTCTGTGGCATCAATGCGCTCGCGCACTTGCGCGATTTTCGGCAACACGCCATCGATAAATTTTTGGCCACCGAATCCTGGGTTCACGCTCATTAGCAAAATCAAATCGAGCCTGTCGATCGTGTAGTCGAGATAGCTGAGCGGCGTTGCCGGATTGAATACCAGCCCCGCTTTGCAGCCCGCCTCGCGGATGAGGCCGATGGTGCGATCAACGTGTTCACTCGCTTCCGGATGAAAGCTGATGATGCTCGCGCCCGCTTTGGCGAATTCTGCGGCCACCGCGTCAACCGGCTTCACCATGAGATGCACGTCAATCGGCGTGTTTCCCACATGCGGCTTGATCGCAGCGCAAACCATCGGGCCGATGGTGAGATTCGGAACGTAGTGGTTATCCATCACATCGAAATGAATCAAATCCGCGCCCGCCGCGATCACCGCGCGTACTTCGTCACCGAGCTTTGCGAAGTCGGCCGACAGAATGGAAGGGGCGATTTGGTAATTGCGCGACAATTTGATTTCCTTGTTTGGAGTTGCGAGCGAGACCGTGAAGTACAGCGTCGTTGTAGACCCTACGCCATTTTATTTGGCTGACCAAAGCGAGCCGGAGCGCGATCTCTTTACCTATGCCTATCACATCAATATTGTGAATGTAGGCGAAACGCCTGTGCAGCTCTTATCGCGCCACTGGATCATCACCGACGCCAACGGCCACGTAGAAGAGGTGAAGGGCGAAGGCGTGATTGGCAAACAACCGACGCTCGCACCAGGCGAGAGCTTTCAATACACGAGCGGTACACAGTTCAAAACACCGGTCGGCACGATGCACGGCAGCTATACGTTCGTCGCGGCAGACGGCACGCGCTTCGATGCGCCGATTCCTCGCTTTACCTGTTCCGCGAAACGGGTATTGCATTAGGGTACGCCCCCCACACTTCTGGGCTGCCTTACCAAACTTGGCGTTGGATGCGCGTGACCGCGCGAAGTGAGCGCACGGTAGTACGCGTATGCCTACGGCCCTCGTGACGAGTCGTTGTCTCGTATCTCGCCGCTATCTTGTACCTTCGCCTTGCGCCGCGCTTCTTCCATCTTTGCGCGATCCTTGGCTGATGTGCCTTTCATCACCCACCAAATGAGGCCGACAAACAGCCCGCCAGCGACAGCTGCCTCAACGATGAAAATCCAAAAACCGCTTTCGAGCATGGGGCGAAGAAATCAATCCAACGATTCCTCGATTATCTTTTGGATCGCCGGGCTTCAACCGAAGGATAGCCCGGCTTGAACTTGTGAAATCTATTCCTTTCGAGCGGTCAGCGGGAACGAGGTGTCGCCGCTGGATTTGTGGGGCGCTGAAGAAGGCCCGGCTACGATTGCATCATGAACTTTTCGTTGCTCCGCTTTAATCAATTCGACGATATGGCCTCAATCACGCTGGCGCGGGGTGAGAAGGCCAACGCCTTGTCGGCCGAGTTGGTGGCAGAGTTTGTGGGCGCGCTACAGGCGGCGCTAGCGCTGGGCGCGCGCGTCGTGGTTATTCGCGGCGAGGGCGCGCATTTCTGTGCCGGTTTTGATTTATCCCATCTCGAAAGCGAGACCGATGAATCGCTGATTGAGCGGCTGAAGCAGGTAGAGACGATGCTGCAAGCGCTCTACTACGCGCCAGTAGCCACCGTTGCATTGATTCACGGAGGCGCATACGGCGCGGGTTTTGATCTCGCCATGGCCTGCGATTACCGCCTGGCCTCGCCACAAGCGCGTTTCCGAATGCCGAGCTGGAAAATGGGTATCGCCATTGGCACGCATCGGCTCATCTCGCGCGTGGGGCCTGAGACCGCGCTTCAGTGTTTGCGCCGCGCCGCGGTGCTGAATGCAGGCGAAGCGTTGAGCGGGAAATTTGTCACTGAAATTGCTGATGAGGTCACTTGGGATCGGCGGCTGCAAGAAATCGCTGCTGAGGTGCGATCCCTCAGCGCGGATGCCTACGCTCAGCTTAAGCGGCTCACCCATGCCGATACGCGAGCGGCAGATCACGAGGCGCTACTCGATTCGCTCACCTGTGAGCCGCTTAAGCCGCGCATGGCGCGCTACGCGGGCACGCTGGGAAATAGAGACTGAAGCGCGGGCGGCAGAGCGGTTGCAGCGACCGCTAGCTTGTATCTCAGCCAAGCAAGCCGTCCCCAGCGCTTATGTGGACGGGCAAATGGATTTAAGTCAAATCAAAAATACAGAAAAATAAAGCCACCGCCCAATTAAATCGGGCGGTGGCTTTTAGAGCAGAATCTAGATTACTGCTTACGGAAATCGTCGTGGCAGGCTTTGCACGTGCCACCGACCACGCCGAATTGCTTTTTGAACTCAGCTTCATTGCCAGCGTTCGCTGCGGCTGCAAGCTTCACCATTTCGGTTTCCATTTTGGTAGCGGCGTCTTTGAATTTGGCGGCTTGCGACCAAATTGCGGGCTGCGCCTTCGTGTTACCGACGTTTTCGGTGCCAGCAACGAAGCCTTCCCAGGGCATTTTCGAAAGCGCCACGAGATTGGTGGTGCGGCGCACTGCGTCTTCTTTGTTGAACGGCGCTTCGCCCTTTGCAACCGCGCCCATGGGGCCGAAGTACCAGCCGATCAGCGCGAGCGCAGATTGGCGCTGCTTCACGAATTGCTCAGGACGCGGTTGAGCGAGAGCGGTAGTAGCAATGGCGACAGCGCCCACTGCGATTGCGATTTTTGTGAGTGACTTCATAAAACTTCCTAAATAAGAAAAAACGTGAGGGAGAGTACAACTTGTTATTTTGAAAACCAGCTAGACCAATTCACAGCGATAACGACGATAGCGATAGCCGCTGAAATTACCACGTAGCCGGTCGTCGTCGATGCGGGCTTCGCAGCGTTTGCTTCGCTCGCAAGTTCGGCGGGCAACTCTTTTTTGCCGCTAAACATCGCACGAATCAGACCTTCTTTTTTCACGAGCACGTGAAACAACACTGCGGCAATGTGAATGCCTACCAAGATCAAGAGCAGATCGCCGAGCGTGCGATGCCAGCTCATTGCCTTGAGCGCGGTTTCTGAGGCGACGTAGCGAGCGAGCGGGCCAGTCGTTGCAATCTCATCGTCGCTTACGAGCCCGAACCCCGCCTGCAGGGCCAGTAGCAACAGCAGCACAATCACCATCAAGCCACCCAGTGGGTTATGCGAGATCACATGCTGCGCGCCGCCCTTCAGCAAACCCAATCCGTACCGAATCGCCCGAGCCGGGCCAGAGACGAATGAGGTGAAACGCGCGTATTCAGCGCCAACGAAGCCCCAAACGATGCGAAAAAGCACCAGCGCCAAAATGGCGTAGCCCGAAATCATGTGCCACTTGATCCAGCCGCCGCCCACTTTGCCGGTAATCGCGGAGATCGCGAAGAGCGTTACCAAACTCCAGTGAAACACGCGCACGAACACATCCCACACGGGAGCGCTAATGAGATCGGTACTGGGTTTAGTCATCAAAAAATCCTTGTTGTGTAGCGGGGGGCAGAGGGTCGGCGTTCAGTCTGCGTTCATGACTGCGACTGATTTGTCGAGTGCGTGGTGGAGTGCGGCAAGCCCTGTTTGCAGCTGCTTGAGCTCCGCAACACTCAGCCGTGAAAATGCGCGCTCCAGGTGTGCGAGGTGCGCGGGGAACACCTGCACGAATAAGGCGTCGCCAGCGGGAGTTAGTGCGATATGGGTGCGCCGCGCATCCGCAGCATCTTCACGTCGCTCAATGAGTCTGCGTTGTTCAAGTCGATCAAGTACGCCAGTCAGCGTGCCCTTAGTGATCAAAGTTTTCTCGCCCAGCTCCTTGCACGACATACCCTCCGTATTGCCGAGGGTGGCGATCACATCGAACTGTGGCGGGGTGAGCCCGAGCATGCGAACATGCGCGCCGGAGAATCGCTCGAACGCTTGATTGCAACGAACCAGCTCGCGCAGGGTCGGCAGAAAGGCAGGCTTTTCGTACTTGAGTTTCACAATACTCCGTACTAGAACAAAATTTAGGAGTTTTCGCAATAGGGTTGCTGTAAATCAAGTCCATTCTTAGGTGAACGTGTTGATTGGGCCGGCGCTCTCCTTGGAGAAAAGACGGAAAATATCTTTTTTTCGCGCTTGCTCCAATTTAATTGGGCTTCGATCAGGTTAGATGAAACACTTTTACGCCGCGTCTACCACGCTCGTTTTGCTGATCGCCGCTTGCATGGGGAGCTCGCACGCCAAGCTCCCCTCTGAAATAGCGAAATCACTGCGAGCCTCGGGCGTTCCCGAAAGCGCGATGGCGCTCTACATCCGTGAGGTGGGGCGTGAGCAGCCGCTGGTTGAGCATCGGGCGTTTCAGGCCATGAACCCCGCGTCGACCATGAAAATCGTTACTACGCTGGTCGCGCTCGATGTGCTTTCGCCTGCGTACCAATGGAAGACAGAGTTCGCGACCGTCGCGCCACTTCAGGGCGATGTACTGAACGGCGCGCTCTCGATCCGCGGCAGCGGAGACCCGAAATTCACCTGGGAACATTTAGACGTCGCGGTGAAAGAGCTGCGTCGTCAGGGCATTCGCGAAATTCGTGGTGATTTGCTTCTGGATCGATCGCGCTTTGCGCCCGCCACCTACGATGCGGCGGCGTTTGATGGTCAGCCGTTGCGGCCCTATAACGCACCTCCCGATGCGCTCTTGTTTAACTTCAAGTCGACGGGCTTTAAGTTTTCGCCACAATCAAGCGGCGACGTGATCATCACCACTGATGGCCCTGCGCCGGATGGGTTGGTAATCGATAACAAGCTTCGCACGGTTCCCGGCGCGTGCGGTGATTGGCGCACACGAATTGGCCCGAACTTTGAGCTTGCGATGCTGCCGCCCTCTGTGGGCGTGAGCGCACCGCTGCGCGCGAGTTTCACCGGTGTCTACCCCAATGAGTGCGGTGATCGCGAGTGGTACGTAAGCCTTTTCGATCACAGCAGCCTGCTCGCGGGCACCTTCGCCCGCATGTGGCGCGATGCAGGCGGCGTGTGGGTGGGCGCGGTGCGTGAAGGCGTTGCCGCGAAAGGCGCACGCGTGCTCTACACGCATGTCTCTGCGCCGCTTTCGACAATGGTGACAGACATCAATAAGTTCAGTAATAACGTGATGGCGCGGCAGCTCTTGATTTCGTTTGACGCGCAACTGATGGAGTCTCCGGGCCGCGCGGATCGCGGCGGTCGCGCGATGCGTGAATGGGCTAAGTTGCGAGGTTTTGATGTGCCCGAATTGGTCGTTGAAAATGGCTCGGGACTGTCGCGAAAAGAGCGGATCTCTGCGAAGGGCATGGCAAAGTTTTTAGAGTACGGTTTGACCGCACCCTTCGCCGCAGATTTTGTGAAATCGCTCCCGATTGCCGCCACCGATGGCACGCTCACGCGCCGCTTCCTTGAGAAAGCCGCGAGCGGAAATGCTTACTTAAAAACGGGCACGCTCACGGGTGTGAAAGCGCTGGCCGGCTATCTACAACTGCCCAACAGCTCGCGCCGCTTCATTTTCGTCGCCATGGTTAATCACACCAATGCGGATGCTGCCGTAGTGGCGATTGATCGTGCGGTTGACTGGGTGTATCAGTCGGTCAAATGAAAACGCCGCCCGAAGGCGGCGTGATTGCCGGTGGATGGGCGTTAATTGACTTCGCGCTTCTCGGTCAAGCGCAACCAACCCTTGATGATTCGATATGCAAACCAAATCCAGGTGATGCCCCACGGAATCCAGGCTACGAATATTCCGATTCCAAAAGTCACGATTACGAATATCCAGGTGAGTGTTGCCCAAAGCAAGCCCCACCAAAACGTACGAATCAGCCAACTGAAATGCGATTGGATGTAGGTGCCGCGCGCATCATCGGCCTTCACATACGCCACGATTAAACCTGCCACCGCGATGAGGCCGGCCGTAAGCAGGCCCAACGCGAACAGCGCGTAGGTGACGTGTGTGAGCTGAACCAGCGATTCCTGCGGCGAGTTTGCAGCAGGGATTGTTTTGGGTTGTTCGAAGGTGTCCGACATGACGAGCGCTCCTTTCAAAGCAAATGTCTCATGAATAGCAATATCGCTATGATTTCGCGCAATTGCAAGCATTGCGGCGATGAATCGCTCGTTGCGGCGACCAGTCGACGGACGCCGCGATGAGTTCGACCGTCGTCATCCGTGATTGAGGGCGTGCTAACGCGCCGAAGAAAAAATTGAGGCTGGAGCTCTGGATGGTTGACGAAGATATTAACGATCGCGATGCCAATCGAGTGATTGTTTTGGAAGGCACGCCGTACGGAACGCCCGTGGCCAAGGGATTTGACGATGCCGATGCGGCGGAATCATTCGTGGTGGAGCGGGTACGAGGGCTTGTTTCTGCCGATCAGCGCGAGCGGTTTGAGCGCGCCGTGGCCGATCGGATCGTGAGTGAAGACGGTGCTAAGGCCACGTCAGCCGTGCTTGAGGGCACGCTCGCCTACATCCGCGCGCTCGCCAAAGCGTATGCGCACGGCAAGGTTGCCATTACGGCGCGTCGCTTCGATGAAGACGACGACGCGCGCCGATGAGTACCCCGCCCAGATTTAGCGTCGTGGCGAAGAAAGCAATTCGCAGTCGATTTCACAAACAAGCTTTGTTGGGTTTGTCCACTCTGATCGCGGGCTTGGTTACGGGTTGCGCAGCATTTGACCCCTACTATTTAGCGGGTCGTAGCCAGATTAAATCGAACTTTGAAGTGCAGAGCTCGATTGTTGTATCCGATGACGAATTCGCGACGCGAGCCCGTCGCGAACGCGTCGTGAATCATGTCTGGGACACCGTGAATCGCTACTACTACCGCGCCGATTTGCAGGGCGTGGATTGGGCAGCGGCCCGGCGAACCTGGGGCGAGCGCGCCATTGCTGCGCCAAGCGAAGACGAGTTCTGGGCCGCACTTGATCGCATGACGGCAACGCTTGCCGACGCACACACGCGCGTCGAGTCGCCCAAGCAAGCAGAAGCGCGGCGAACACAACGCGTGCAGTCGCTCGGCCTCGGGCTGCGTGAAATTGAGGGTGCGCTGATCGCCGCTTCAGTCAATGCCGATTCCGACGCGTACTTCGCGGGCCTGCGCGCCGGTATGAGGATCACCGCGCTCGACGGCAAGCCGGGGGTTGTCCGGTGGCGCGAATTGATCGAGGAATCTCGCGAATCGTCCACGCAAACCGCACGTAGAAGCGGCGCTCTTAGGCGGCTGAACGAAGAGGCGGCCCGCCGCCCGCACGGAATGGAGATTGAATTTGAGCGCGCCGATGGCTCAAAACAAGCCGCACGTGTCGCGGTTCGCGAAATTAGCACCCGTCCGCAAGTCAGCTCGCGCGTGTTGCCTTCTGGCTTCGGCTATGTGAGGTTGAGTGCATTCAACGACTCACTGCGTGCCGATTTGCTAGCGGGCATTGAGCGCGTAAAAGATACCCCTGGATTGGTGCTTGATTTGCGCGGTAACGGCGGCGGATCGCTCGCCATGGCGGAAGCGCTGCTCGCGCGATTCTTCGACAGCAAGACCGCGCTCGGGAAAACAACCACGCGTGACGGAACACCCGTCAACGCGCTTTTTGGGCTCGCCAAAATAATGGAGCTAGAGCGGTCCGCGCCAGGCGCGAAAAACGCCTACCGCGCCCCGCTCATCGTGCTTGTTGATGCGCAATCGGCGAGCGCGAGCGAAGCAGTTTCCAGCAGTCTGCAAGCAAGCGGGCGCGCCACGGTGATCGGCGAAACGACGTGCGGGTGTTTGCTCGCATTCATGGGCTACGTGCCACTTGAGGGCGGTGGTCAGCTGGCTTTTAGTCAGCTAGGTTTTATTGCACAAACCGGCAAAATCGTCGAGCGAGAGGGCGTAAAGCCTGAAGTCGAAATCGTCCCTTCGGCCAGCGATCTCCAATTGAATCGCGACCGCGTGCTTGAAGCCGCCGAAGCGCATCTTCAGAAACTGCGTAAAAGTTAGCGCTCGCTATCTATTCGGGGCTCATAAAATAAAGGATTGCGTGGACGTCACGCTTTCCATCTCGCGGCACTAGTGCTCGGGGAATCCCTTCGCGGGGTTGAAACTCGAAAATCACTCCCTATAATTAGCACTCATCGGCAGCGAGTGCTAACAAGGTGATTGGCCTTCCTTGCGCTCCATGCCACCCGGCGTTGGCCGGCTTCCGTGACCGCGGACTCCGCGTAACGGTCCGATTTCTAACCATGTTTTAGTTCAAGGAGAACCTCGCATGAAACTTCGTCCATTGCACGATCGCGTGATCGTTAAGCGTCTTGAGGAAGAGCGTAAGACCGCCTCGGGTATCGTGATCCCCGATACCGCTGCCGAAAAACCGGACCAAGGCGAAGTACTCGCCGTCGGCCCAGGCAAGCGCGACGACAGTGGCAAGCAAAACGCGCCTGACGTCAAAGTTGGCGATAAAGTGCTCTTCGGTAAATACGCAGGTCAAACCGTCAAAGTTGACGGCGACGAACTCCTGGTAATGCGCGAAGAAGACATCATGGCCGTAGTGCAAAAGTAAATCTCGGGCGCATTGCTTCGTTGCTTTGCCGCTCGTGTACGTACGTACACGTCGCGCCAAGGCGCCTCGCACTGCATCCCCATATTTATTCTGAACGGTTCATTTTTGAACCGGCCTTTTCAAAGAATTTTTTAGAGTTACGGAGAAATCAAAATGGCAGCTAAAGATGTCCGCTTCGGCGAAGGTGCCCGTGCCGGTATGGTGCGCGGTGTGAACGTCCTTGCAAACGCAGTTAAAGTCACGCTCGGCCCGAAAGGCCGCAACGTAGTGTTGGAGCGCTCGTTCGGCGCGCCGACGATCACCAAAGACGGTGTGAGCGTTGCAAAGGAAATCGAACTCAAAGACAAGTTCGAAAACATGGGCGCGCAAATGGTGAAAGAGGTTGCATCGAAGACCTCTGACGTCGCAGGCGACGGCACCACCACGGCGACCGTGCTCGCGCAATCGATCGTCCAAGAAGGCATGAAGTTCGTTGCCGCCGGCATGAACCCGATGGATTTGAAGCGCGGCATCGACAAAGCAGTGCTCGCACTCACCGCTGAGTTGAAGAAGATGTCGAAGCCTTGCACCACCGCGAAAGAAATCGCACAAGTGGGCTCGATCTCGGCAAACTCCGACGCAGACATCGGCAAGATCATTGCTGACGCGATGGAAAAGGTTGGCAAAGAAGGCGTGATCACTGTTGAAGACGGCAAGTCGCTCGAAAACGAGCTCGACGTCGTTGAAGGCATGCAGTTTGATCGCGGCTACATCAGCCCGTACTTCATCAACAACCCTGATAAGCAACTCGCGTTGATGGACAACCCGTTCATCCTCCTGCACGACAAAAAGATCTCGAACATTCGTGATCTTCTGCCAACGCTTGAGCAAGTTGCAAAAGCGGGCCGTCCGCTCCTCATCATCGCAGAAGAAGTCGATGGCGAAGCGCTCGCAACGCTCGTGGTGAACAACATCCGTGGCATCCTCAAAACGGTTGCAGTGAAAGCGCCTGGCTTCGGTGATCGCCGCAAAGCGATGCTCGAAGACTTGGCAATCCTCACCGGCGGTACCGTTATTTCCGACGAAGTGGGCTTGAAGCTTGAGAGCGTCACGCTCGCTGACTTGGGCTCGGCCAAGAAAATCGAAGTGGGCAAAGAGAACACCACGATCATCGACGGTGCAGGCAACGAAGACGGCATCAAAGGCCGTGTTGCACAAATCCGCAAACAGATCGAAGAGGCGACCAGCGACTACGACAAAGAGAAGCTGCAAGAGCGCGTTGCCAAATTGGCAGGCGGTGTTGCGCTGATCAAAGTGGGCGCGGCTACCGAAGTCGAAATGAAAGAGAAGAAAGCTCGCGTTGAAGACGCGCTGCATGCTACTCGCGCGGCCGTTGAAGAAGGTATCGTCGCAGGCGGTGGCGTAGCGCTTATCCGCGCACGCGCCAACGCAGGCACGATCAAGGGCGACAATCCTGATCAAGAAGCCGGTATCAAAATCATTCTTCGTGCAATCGAAGAGCCGCTTCGCATGATCGTTCAAAACGCAGGTGGTGAGCCATCGGTCGTTGTGAACAAAATCATGGAAGGCAAAGGCAACTTCGGCTTCAACGCCGCGAATGAAACCTACGGCGACATGGTCGACATGGGCGTTCTCGATCCAACCAAAGTCACCCGTTGTGCGCTCCAAAACGCAGCGTCTGTCGCATCGTTGATGTTGACGACGGATGCGATGGTTGCTGAGTTGCCTAAAGACGACGCACCTGCGGGTGGCATGGGCGGCGGTATGGGTGGGATGGGCGGCATGGGCGGCATGGACATGTAACGAGCTTCGTCTCCGGGCGCATTGCGTCGTTGGAGGTTCGCTCGTGTAGGTTAAGTACACGTCGCCTCGCACTGCATCCCGGATACTCGCTCGTTGGTTTGTTCCAGCGACCGACTCCCAAAACAAGAAAGCGCCTTCGGGCGCTTTTTTGTTTTGGTGGATAACGCTTCGTTTGTACGCAACTTGCGTATAATTTTAAAATGAAAGCCGTATTCGTCGAGTTACCACCGTTCAGCCGTGTTCGCGCAGACTATCTCGATGACGACGGATTTCTTTCGTTGCAATTGGCGTTGTTGTCTCAACCCGATGCAGGTGAGGTGATTCAAGGTACAGGCGGCTTGCGCAAACTTCGTCACGCCGATCCGCGCCGTGGCAAAGGCAAGCGCGGCGGATTGCGAGTCATTTACTACTGGTGGCTAGGCGGCGATCAATTCTGGTTGTTTACGGTTTATGACAAGGACGAAGCAGACGACTTGAACGCCAAAGAACGTAAGGCTTTGAAAGCACTACTTGACGCAGAATTGAAAGCGAGATCATTATGAAAAAGCGAAATCTCTTTGCAGAACTCAGTGAAGGTTTCGACGCGCTCAAACAAGAGCGCGAAGGCAAGATCACGCTGCGCAAACATCCCGTCGCAGCAAAGCCAGCACCTCAAGTCACTGCCGAAGAATTAGTTGCGCTGCGTGAACGAATGAATCTTTCGCGCGCCGTCTTCGCCCGACACCTTCGCACCAACGAGCGCACGCTAGAGAATTGGGAGCAAGGGCGATCGAAACCGAATGCGCAGGCGGCGCTCGTCATTAAACTCGTCGAACGTTTTCCGGAAACGTTGCGGAACTTAGCGGTGATCTAGCGGATAAACAATCTTCATGGCGGCAGATCTAGTGCTGATCTTAGGCGCGGGCGCAAGCGTTCCCTACGGCTTTCCGACTGGAAATGAGCTGAAGAACTGGATATGCGACATGTGGGTGTATCGCGATCGCGCGACGGCGACCTACGATCTAAACGTGCACCCAAGTCCAGACAGGCCGACTCGTATTTATCACGCATTGAAATCGATCAACGTCAATCCCGATGACGTTGCTAATGTTGGAAAGCAACTGTCAGAATCGAAACTCCCCTCAATCGACCGACTGGAGTTTCATAGAGGCGAAGCGATTGCTCAAACTGCACGTATGCTCATTTCCGCCCTTCTATTGGATTGCGAAAGCACCGACGCTCTGCGAAACCCCCGAGCCGATGGAGATTGGTTTTCTCTGCTCTGGGCAAATTTAACGGCGGGGAAAAAGCGAATCGACGACATTGATCTTCAGCGACTTGCTATCTTCACTTTTAACTATGAGCGGAGCGTTGAACAGTTATTTCTTTCCGCCTGCATCGCAACGTACGGCGCGTCCGAAGATGCAGCCGCCGAATTCGTGGCGAGAATCCGGATCGAGCACCTGTATGGGATTACGACGCGATTGCCGACGATGCACAAACAAGGAATTGATTTCGATTGTGACCGTTCGCAGCTTCATGATGCTATTGAGCGCGCGCAGAAAGAAATCTGGCTCATTGATGATGCTCGGAAGCAACAACAAGCAGCTTTTGTGGAGCTACGTGCCGCGATTGAAGGCGCGAAGCTTGTGACCTTTCTTGGTTACGGGTTTGATGAGGTGAATGATCAAAAACTCGGAGTTGGAGATCTGGTGAGGGAGGTTGCTAGCTTCAATCGCGAGCGAGGCGAGAAACTCGACAAGGTACCCAAACGACTAGCCCACCTTCATGAGGGCACCGCGTGGCGCCCAATCCCCGAAGAGCTTGCGAAAATTCCGAAACTCAGACAACTGCCAAAGTTTCTGGCGACCTCGCTTGGTATGTCGTCGCGCGAAGTTTCTGCGGCACAGCGGCGTATGGCACTCACCGTTGGTAGCAATCGCGGGCAGATTGAATTTCTAAGCAAGAACTGCCTCGATGCTTTGCGAGAATGGGGAATATTTGATGCCCTACGCTCGTGAATACTGCGCCCCCGAGATTGAGCAGGCAACAAGTTCATTCGACGTGGTTAGCGGTACATTTCCGTCAGTGAGCTATCGAATGAACGTCGCTAACTCGTCGCTCACCAGTATCCGAATTCCATTCTTCTCCGCAAACTGCGCCGCTGCGTCGCTCACCGAATTCAGCGCGACATAAATCCCGCGTCCGGTCTCCGCCTTCTCCATCGCCGCGAGCAATTCGCGTAGCGGTTCGACGCCGTGGTTCGCGGCTTTCCAGCGCTTGCAACTCACGAGCGTTGTGTAGCCTTGTTTTTCAATCGCGAGGTCCGCGCCGGGTTTGGTGAAGCGCTCAACTTTGTAGCCATCGCGTTCGTACGCTGCGGCGAGGGCGTCGGTGAACTCGCGCGCGGTCATCGCGGCTAGCTTTTGTAGCGCGTCTTCAATTTGCTTCGGGCTGAGTGTGCCGCGCTGCCTCCATGCGGCCATCACACCGATCACGACGAATGGGATGCCGGAAAGTATCGCGCCCGCCTTCAGGTCTTTTGGAAGAAGCGCGAACATGCCAGCGGTCACGATAGCGGCGACTGCAAAGCTCACCCACCAGGGCGCGCGCAGGAGGCGCACGAAGAGCGATTTGTCGGAAATTTTTAGCGCCACGAAGTACACACCTGCTTTGTAAGAGGCGTGAGTTTGTCACATCATCAGACGCCGTCGTCGATACGCCCGAGTCGTCTTCATTCCGCCATTTTTTTGCGAGTATTACTGCGAGCAGTCGTGTTGCGCTCGTTCCCGAGCACACCCCGCAGTGTTACGAGAATAGAGTCAACACGCCCTAGGTCGTGGCATCAAGTGAGGGCGTATTTTTTTAGCGCGCCGGCGGCTCGTGGTCGGAAGCGTTGTTAGTTGCT
The DNA here is from genome assembly GCA_013298765.1 of Betaproteobacteria bacterium. Classification (GTDB taxonomy): domain Bacteria; phylum Pseudomonadota; class Gammaproteobacteria; order Burkholderiales; family Casimicrobiaceae; genus Casimicrobium. The sequence goes on along the minus strand of JAAFJA010000004.1, from coordinate 140,483 downwards.
TGTGTCTCGCGCCGAATCTCTCGCAACATGAAGAGATAAAGCCCTTCCACTTTCTCGCGCGCCCACGGGGTTTTTCGCAAGAACTTAAGACTTGAGTTAATGCTGGGATCGTGGGTGAAGCAGCGAATCGGGATGCGCTCGCCAAGCTCTCTCCAGCCGAAATGCGCGACCAGCGCTTCGAGGATTGCGGCCAGCGTGAGCCCGTGCAAAGGGTCCGCAGATTTTGGCGCTGTAGCGTTCATCACTCGATTATGCGCAGCATGCGCTAACATTTCATTCGAGTCCGCAGTTCACTCAGACGCTCCCGGCACTTCGGTGCTTCGCTAAACCTGCTGTTGTACGAGTCCGCGTCGCATGTTTGCTTCGCCACTTTAAAAACCACACGAATCGCTTCTTGCTGAACCGTGTTGGAAGGGGAGCTGCCAACTCTTTCCACTGATGTGGGTTCGGCGTTGAAAGGCAGATTCGCTATGTCTGACGCTATTTCGTCATTCCCCAAAACTTCAGCGCGTTCGCGTGAACGTGTGAGCTTCACTGCGTCCGATATCTCGGCGCTTGCGAAGTCATTGCGTGCAGCAATCGCTGCGCAGTCCGATCCTCCTTCGCAGGCGCAGATGCTTAACTGGCTCGCTAAAGGCGCGGGCTATCAAAACTTTCAAAGCCTTCGCGCGTCCGCTTCCGTCTCTCGATCTGCTGCGAACGCCGCTGATTCCGCAGGTGACGCGGAACCCCGCGTTGCCGAATTGTCACCTGCAAAACTGCGTGTGGCCGAACCACAACCTGCATCGCTTTCCGCGCATGCAGCAAAGGCGTTGACGCAGTTCGACGAACTGGGACGCCTTCACAAGTGGCCGCATAAGTTTGCGGTGCAGCGCATCGCGATGTGGGGCTTGTGGATGCGTTTCGACGCGAAGAAGCACTACACGGAAAAGGAAGTGAACAGCGTGCTCAAAGCGTGGCACAGCTACGGCGATCACGTCACCTTGCGCCGCGAATTGGTGAACATGCAACTGCTCGCACGTAAATCCGATTGCTCGGAGTATTGGAAGGTTGCGCAGCAGCCGAGCGACGAAGTGAAAGCGTTTCTGAAAGCGCTGCGAGCGCAGATGGAGCGATAAACACGCGAGAGATGAACTTTGGCGATAACGCTCTTGCCCATATTGCGTCGGGGCTAGAGCGCCATTTTCTCTAAGTAACGCGAAGCTGTTGTTGCTGTCGCGCCCCAAGTAAATGGGGCGTTCACGTCAGAAGTTGCTGCTCAGCTTGTCGCGGGGAGCTAGCCCTTCACGCCACCCGCTGTAAGTCCGCCGACCACGCGTTCTTGGAAGATCGCGATCAAGATGCACACCGGCACGATCGCAACGATGAGCGCTGCGGAAATGAGGGGCCACGGGAATGCGAATTCGCCTTGGTAGAGCGTGATGCCGACCGAGAGCGTTCGCATGCTCTCTCGCGAGAGGAAGGTGAGCGCGAGCAGGAATTCGTCCCACGCATTTACGAAGGCGAGGATTGCTGCCGTGAACACACCCGGGGCCGCAAGCGGCATCACAATTTTGAAAAGCGCTTGTACGCGAGTGCAGCCGTCGACCATTGCGGCGGCTTCCAGATCGGGCGAAATGTCTTGGAAAAAGCTCGCCATCACCAGCGTGCATACGGGCAGCGAGAGCACGGTGTAGGGCAGGATCAGTGAGAGATAGTTGTTGAGCAAACCGATCTCGCGCATTACTTGGAAAAGCGGCACGATCAGCGAAATGAGCGGAAACATCGAGACCGCGAGCAGCAGGCTCATCAACAGATTGCGCTTGGGCATCTTCAGACGCGTGAGCGCGTAGGCGGCGAGCGCGGCGACAAACACGGTGATGATCGTTGACGCACCAGCGACGATCACGCTGTTCAAAATAAAGAGATGCAGCGGCTTCTCAGTGAACGCTTGGTAGTAGTTCACGAGCGTCGGGTCGCGCGGAATGTAGGTGATCGGAAATTGCAACAATTCGCTCTCGGTTTTGAGCGACGTGAAAAAGATCCAAACAGCAGGAAAGAATCCGTTGACTACGACGATGAGCCCTGCGAGCATCACCATCGATTTGGTTTTCATTTCAGCGAGGTTCATTTCAATCTCTCCCCGCACTACGTTGCGTGTACCGCAGATATCCGCTCGTCGCGACAATTGAAACGACAAACATAATTGTGGCGAGCGCCGAGCCGTAGCCGAAATCTAGGAAATCGAGTGTGTTCTTGTGGATGTACATCGCGAGCGTTTCGGTGGAATCACCTGGGCCGCCGCCCGTCATGGCGTACGGAATGTCGAAGGTTTGAATCGCAGTGATGGTGCGGAAAATGAGCGCGACAAAAATCGCGGGCACGAGCATCGGCAAGGTGATCTCTTTGAATTGCACCCATTTACTCGCGCCATCAACCTCAGCCGCTTCGTAAAGCGATTTCGGAATCGATTGCAATCCTGCGAGCAGCACCAGCGCCATGAACGAAGACGATTTCCAAATGATCGTAATGCAAATCGCGATCTTTGCCATCGTCGGATTGGTGAGCCAGGGCACAGGATCGAAGCCGAAACGCGTGATGAAATCGTTCACGAAGCCCAGCTTGAAATCAAAGAACCAGCGGAAGATGAGGCCTGCGAACACGAGCGGCAGCGCCCACGGAAGCAGCAGCGCCAAGCGCACTGGCCACTTTCGTTTGAACGGCAGGTTGGCAAGCATCGCAAGCCCCAAGCCCACCGCGAGCGAGCCCGGCACCGTGATCGCGATGTATAGGATCGTGTTTTGGAGCGCGCCCCAAAAGCGTTCGTCCTCCCACGCCTTCGCATAGTTTTCCAGGCCAACGAAGGGCGTTCCCAGCCAGGGCTCGGTCAATCGAATCGTGAAAAAACTCGAATAGATCAACTGCCCGACCGGATAGATCACGATCAGCGCGAGCAAAATGCCCACAGGCGCGAGCAATAGCCAGCCTAAGGCGCGTTCGGAGAGGTCTTTGGATGGTTTCATATTGACTTTTGGAAGCACTCTTGAGCGAACGCTTCCGAAAATCGCCTCTCCCGCTGGGAGAGGGCGCGCGTAGTGCGGGTGAGGGAGATAGCGTGCAAATCTCGCTACTGACTCAAGGGGGGAGCTTTCCCTCACCCGCCCTTGCGGGCACCCTCTCCCAGGGGGAGAGGGGAGCGCGTTACTTAAACACTGGCTCCAGGCGCTTCTTCATATCGCCCAGTGCCACGTCCGTTGTCTTCGTGCCAGAGAGATATGCGTTCATGTTCGAACGGATCGCATCTGAGACTTCTTGATAGCGCGGCGTAACAGGGCGCGATCTCGCGGTCTCCACAATCGGGCCTGCGAACTCGAACCACGGATTCGCTGCAACCACCTCTTTGTCTTTGTAGACACTTGGGAACACTGGCAGATGCGATGCGGCGATCGCTTGCATCTTCGACACTTCGGGTGACGAGAGGTAGCGCACGAACTTCACTGCTTCCGCTTTGTTCTTCGAGAACGCGCTCACAGCAAGCTGCCAGCCACCGATACACGTCGCCGATTTGCCCGTCTTCGATGCAGGTAGCACGGCAACGCCAACGTTGCCCTTTACTTTGGAATCAGCGTCGTTTTGCGAGCGATTCCACACGTAGCCCCAGGTTTGAGCAAAGATCAAATTGCCAGCCTGGAAGTTGATGCGAATACGATCGGTGACGATCTCGCCGACGTTAGGCGACATCACTCCCGCTTGCTTCAAGCGACCAAGCAACTGGAAGGGCTGACGCGCTTCAGGCGTGTCGAGATTCAACTTACCGTTCTTAAGCATGTCGCCGCCTTCGCCCCAGAGCGGAACGAGGAACGTACAGACTGTGCCCTCAATCGGCGCGCCCGCGGTTTCAAAGCCGCGCAGGTTCGGGTTCTTCTCGCCTGCCATGATGATTTGCGAGGTTTCCATCAATTCATCCCACGTTTTTGGCACGGGACGCTTGTATTTAGCGAGCAAATCTTTGCGGTAGTAGAGGAATTGTGAATCGGCGAAGTACGGCAGAGAAATCACTTTGCCGTTCACGGTATTCGCGTCGGCGTACGCCTTCATGTATTGCGACATGACCTTGGCTTTGTCTGCGCCCAAGTACGCATCAAGCGGCTCAGCCCAACCCGCGGCCGCCCATTGCGCAGGGCGAATCACGTCGATCAGCACGACATCAAGCGCGCTGTCTTTCGATGTGAGCACCGTGTTCAGGTATTGCTGTTGCGCTTCCGAAGTCGCGCCGCCGACTTCCACCGCGATCTTCACGCCGGGCGTGCGCTTCTCGTACTCGTCCGCGATTTTGCGCATCACGTCTGGCCGTTGCTGGCCGCCCGTGAAAATGCGAAGTGTGGTTTGCGACCAAGCCGCCGTGGTGCCCACGATGAACGACGCGAGCGTCGCCGCAAGGGCTAGTTTTTTCAGTTTCATGCTACTGCACCTCCTTAAAGTAAGGCCCGAAGTGATTTGGGCTAAAACGAATAAATACCAAATTACGAAAAAGCGTTTTCTTGACTGCTAGCCCGAATAAAAACGGGCTTACCTGCATAAATATGTACTGCTGCGCTGGTTCGAATTTCCTCCAGATTGTGCGCGCTTTTTACGCTACTGCGTCACCGCAAGCTCGGTTTTCAGATCGAACAAATGTGTTTTCGCTGAATTGATCGAAACCTTGATCTGATCGCCCGAGGCGAGCTTTGTGTCCGCATCAACCCGAGTGATCATCTCCACTGGATTCTGACTCCCGATGGCAAGCGTCACCAGCGTTTCTGCACCGAGCGGCTCAATGACGACCACCCTCGCAGGAATGTCGCCGCCGACATCGATATCTTCCGGGCGAACGCCGAAGGTGACCTCACGCCCAGCGGCGCTCTTGCGTGCATAGCCAAGCGCCACGGTGGCCCCCGCGACCACAACGCTCGCGCCATCGGCACTGACCGTAGCGGCTGCAAAATTCATCGACGGCGAACCGGTAAAGCCCGCCACGAATTTTGCTGCGGGGCGGTTGTAGATTTCATCGGGCGACGCATATTGCATGACATGGCCCGCAGAGAGCACGGCGATTCGATCAGCCAGCGTCATCGCTTCGACCTGATCATGCGTCACGTAAATGATCGTTTTGCCCAGTCGCGCGTGAAGTTTCTTGATCTCGGTGCGCATTTCGTTGCGAAGCTGCGCGTCCAAGTTTGAAAGCGGTTCGTCAAACAGAAAGGCTTTCGGATCACGCACGATCGCACGCCCCATCGCCACGCGCTGGCGCTGGCCGCCTGAGAGCTGGCGCGGCTTGCGCTCAAGCAAATGTTCGATCTGCAAAATAGCGGCAGCATCGCCCACCCGCTTCTTGATTTCGGCGTCGGGAGTCTTCCTAAGACGCAAACCGAAGGCCATGTTTTCAAACACGCTCTTGTGCGGATATAGCGCGTAATCCTGGAACACCATTGCGATGTCGCGCGAGCGCGGCGGCAATTCGTTCACGCGATCGGTGCCAATCATGATGTCACCCGAGGTCGTTGTTTCCAGCCCAGCGATCATTCGAAGCAACGTTGATTTGCCGCAGCCCGACGGACCGACGAACACCACGAATTCGCCCGATTTAATGTCGAGATCGATGCCGTGAATCACCTTCGTTTCACCGAAGGATTTGACGACTTGTTTGAGGTTGACGTTAGCCATGATTTAACTCCTCTCCCTCTGGGAGAGGTCGGCCGTGAGGCCGGGTGAGGGGGATACGCGCGTGATGGGCAGCTCTCGCGTATGCGACCGCCGAAATACCCTCACCCAACGCTCCGCGTTGACCTCTCCCAGAGGGAGAGGAGCCGGATAGAGACTTCACACAAACCTCCTCACGTTCATTACCTTCTGCCCGTAGCTGCGCCACTCGTTGCCGACGCGCTTCAGCGCATCACTACGCGCGCAGATTTCGTACTTGCCATTCGTCGGCTCGCCGAATTCTGCGACCGCCACAACCGGCGTGTCGCCCTCAAGCGGACGCGTCGATTGCACCACGGGCCCGATTGGGAACGCAACACCTGCGCGAACGAACACGGGAATCCGCTCAAGATCGTAATTGAGCTGAATCACTTCGCCGCCATCCAAATGCATACCGGTCCAGAAGTCATACCAACCGCCATCGTCATGCCCGCTGCTCGGCAAGTAGCCTTCGACATCACCATCGCGATTGGTCACCGGCATCACGAGCAAATGCGGCCCGCAATAAAACTGCGTTTCGAACGCGCGCGCGACGCGATCATCGGGATGCATGAGCGCCATTGAACGCATCACCGGCAAACCGGTTTTCACCGACACATCGCATGCGCCGCGAAGATAAGGCAAGAGCTTGTAGCGAATCTCGAAAAACTCGCGGGCGATGCGCTCAACGTTTTTGCCAAACATCCACGGCTCACGCGCGCCGATGCCGTGAATGCGGAAGTGCGAGGCGAACACAGCCGCCTGTACCCAACGCAAATACAACTCGGGTTCTGGCTGCGTTGCGCCGTAAAAACCGCCGACGTCCGTCGCGTGAAACGGCGAACCAGAGTGGCCGTGATTCAGACCCGCGCGAATCGAATTGACGAGCCCACCCCAATCACTTTGCGGGTCACCGCCCCATTGCAGCGGATGACGCTGCGTGCCAATCCATCCGGCACGCCCCCACAGACAGGCTTCATCGCCGTAGGCTTCGCGCGAAGCCTCCCACACGCAGCGCATGTAGAGTTGCGCGTTGACGTTATGCACGCGCTCGCCGGTATCACCGTTGTGCGCGAGCGCATTCGCGGGCACCTGTTCGCCAAAGTCGTTCTTGATGGTATCGACGCCGACAGCCCACAATTTTTTGTGTTCATCGCGCCACCACGCATACGCGGCCGGGTTGGTGAAATCGACTAAACCCGAAGGCGGCAGTGGCGTAAGCGTCGGGCCGAACGGCGTGGTTTTCTTGCCGGTGTCCCAGTGAAAAACGAGTTCACTGCCGTCGGTGTTCTTCAAGAAGTAATTGGCGTCGCGGTACTTCGCGTACTGCGGGTGATTCACGGACACCAACGGATATTCCCAGCAGCAAATCTTGTAATCGAGCGCTTTTAAGTTGTCGATCACGCGCTTCGGATCGGGATAGCGACTCGGGTCGAAATTGAAGTGAAAACGGGTTGGCGTGTCTTGCCATGCACGGCCGTCAAACGTGATCACATCCGCGGGGAATTTGCGATCACGAATCTCTTTCGCGGTCGCCATGATGTCCGCTTCATTTTTGTAATACGCGCGAGAAATCCATGCGCCGAGCGACCACAGCGGCACGTTCTCCGGTTTGCCGGTGAGTCGGTGATACGCGGCGATCATTTGAGCCGGCGTGTCGGTGGCGATCAAAAACAGATCAAGCTGCGGCTCGTCAGCGATGATCACGTACGAGCGATTCGACCACTGCGCGTAACCGACGCCATGATGTACGTCGACTGTCGTATGGGTCAGCACACCCCAGCAACCATGCCGGGTGATCGCCCACGCGAACGGCGTGTTCTTGTAGGCGAAATCGGTGTTTACACCGAGCGCATCTTCCACACGCGAAGTAACCAGCTGCCCGACTTTATTGAGCGAAGCGCCCTTTTCACCTAAGCCAAATATTGCATCCGCTTCATCGAAATTAAAGGCGATCGTGCTCTGATTCGATTTAACGCCGATGCCCGGAGTTCGATGGGCTTCCAGCGGCTTTGCCATCCCACGAAAATGCTCGTCTTTCGTAGTTTGAAGGAGCGGTTTGCCGCGGTACGTAAGCGTAAGTTTGACCGGATTGGTGGCGTCGCTCGAAAGGGTAAGTTTGAGGTTGCCGCATTGAATGGAAATCGAATGCTCGGTGCTTGAAAGAACGCCCTTGTCGTCGACCTCGGCAACCAGCAGGCCATAGTCAGGCTTTGCGATCGGATTCACGCGCAAGCGCACGATACCCGCCCCGAAGCTCGCCAACGAAACAGCGACACGCTGACCGTCGGCGGTGGTTGCGATGGCTTCGTTCGCCGCAGCCGGATTCGGCGCGAGCGAAACCAAACGATCAAATTCTGTGAAATCCACCCGCATTAGTACGCCGCCTTCATCGTCGAGTCAGACATTGCCGTTTGCGTAGCGGCGCCATCTATCGGTACATCGTTCATAAGTGATCGTATTTGATGCGTGGTCGTTTTGATCGCATTCATCATGAGACCCAAATCGCTCGCATGCGACACGAAATTGAAGCCGACGGAAAACGCCCATGCGACCATTTCTGGCGTCGGCATCACGGTACCAAGCGGCACCCCGGCGCGGGCGCAGTAGCCGCCCACTTCGGCCATGAGCTCTTTCACTTGCGGATGATTGACGTCGCCGCCGTGTCCGAGCGTGACAGAAAGATCGCCCGGCCCCACAAATAGACCATCGACCCCCGGCGCCGTCGCGATTTGCATCGCATTTCGCATTGCCTCTGGCGTTTCCAGTTGCGCGATCACGCAAACCTCGTGATTCGCTTTCTCAAAATAATCGGAAATCGTGTTGTAGCGCGAGCCTCGATGCATGCGCGCGAAGCCACGATCCCCAAACGGCGGATAGCGACAGGCGCGGGCAACTTCCACGGCTTGGTCAACCGTGTTCACCATTGGGAAGTAAAGCGACATCGCACCCATGTCGAGCGCGAATTTGATGTTCGTTTTGTCATGCGAGGGCATGCGCACGACCGCTTGCGTCTTCGTTTCGGCCATCGCCTGTAGGAGCGCATGCAAATCGTGCGTCGCACCGGTCGAATGTTCGATGTCAACGACGATAAAGTCGTAGCCGCCATTGGCCATGAGCTCGGCCATCACGGGCGAGGCCGACATGAACCAACCGCCAACTAATCGTTTGCGTTGTAGCAGGGCATGCTTGAAAGCGTTGTGCAAATTCATCGTTAAAAAATCGTTGGCTCGGGCAACAACTCAGTGCCCTGCAGAAAATCGAAATCCGCGCCTTCGTCAGCTTGCGTGACATGTTGCTGGTAGAGCGCAGCGTAACTTCGGTTGTAGCGCATTGTGGCGGGCTTTGCACCTTGCCATGTAGCGTGACGTTTCGCGAGTTCGGCGTCGTCGACGAGTAACTCGATTTTTCGAGCAGCAACGTCGAGCGAAATCAAGTCGCCGTCGCGAACAAGGGCTAGCGGTCCACCCACCGCTGCCTCGGGGCAGACGTGAAGCACGCAGGTGCCGTAGTGCGTGCCGCTCATTCGACCATCCGAAATCCGCACCATGTCGCGCACGCCTTCGGCCAGCAATTTCTTCGGAATCGGTAGATTGCCCGCCTCAGGCATGCCAGGTGCACCGACGGGGCCGATGTTTTTGAGGACGAGCACTGAATCTTTGGTGACGTTCAAATCTGGCGAATCGATGCGCGCCATCATTTCGTCAAAGGTTTCGAACACCACAGCCGGGCCGGTGTGCTTCATCAAATGCGGCGAGGCCGCCGACGGTTTCATGACTGCACCGCGCGGGGCGAGATTGCCTTTAACGACCGCAATGCCTTCACGCGACACTGCGTTCGTAAGCGGGCGAATTACGTCATCATTGAACACGTGCGCTGAGGCAATGTTGTCGCCGAGCGTGGTTCCGCTAACCGTCATGCAACCTAGATCAAGATGCGATTCGATTCGCTTGAGCAAAGCGCGAAGGCCGCCTGCGAAATAGAAATCTTCCATCAACGCATCGCCTGCGGGCATCAAGTTCGCAAGCACGGGTACGTCTTTGTTGTATCGCTCCCAGATATCGATTGGCAGCTTTACCCCGCATCGCCCAGCCATCGCGGGGAGGTGAACGCAGGCGTTCGTTGAGCCGCCAATCGCCAAAACTGTCTTCACGGCGTTGTGAAATGCGGCCTCAGTCGCAATGCTTCGTGGCGTGAGATCTTCCCACACCATCTCGACGATGCGCTCGCCCACCTCGGTGCACATGCGCGGATGCGCGGCGTCCGCAGCAGGGATGGAATGCGCGCCAGGCAGCGAAAAACCGAGCACTTCGGCGACCGCGGTCATCGTGGTTGCGGTGCCCGCTGTATTGCAAGTACCGGGCGAGCGGGTCATGCACCCCTCAAGTTCGCGCCAGGCTTCATCATCCATTTTTCCGGCGCGCTTCTCGTTCCAGAACTTCATCGTATGCGTGCCAGTGCCGACTTTTTGCCCGCGGAATGACGCGTTTGACGATGCGCCCGCCGGGATAAAAATGCACGGCAAATTCACCGAAAACGCGCCCATCAAAAGCGCGGGCGTTGTCTTATCGCAACCGCCCATGAGCACTACGCCATCCACCGGATGACAACGGATCAACTCTTCCGCCTCCATCGCAAGGAAATTTCGATAGAGCATCGTTGTGGGCTTCACCCACACTTCGCCCAAACTCATCGCTGGCAATTCAATGGGCCAGCCCCCTGCGCGAATGACGCCTTCACGCACTTTCTGCGCGCGTTCGCGCAGATGTGAGTGGCAGGTTGAAATGTCGCTCCACGTATTGAGGATGCCGATGACCGGGCGTTCCATGAAATCGTCGCGATTCCAGCCCGTTTGGGCAAGCCGTGCGCGGTGCGAAAAGCCGCGCATGGTGTCAGGCGCAAGCCAGCGCTGGCTGCGCAATTCTTCAATTCGCTTTTTAGATGGCAACGACCGCGCAGTCACAACGACGCTCCCAGATGCTTTCAGTTTTTTTGTCCGTACTCGCGCAATACATCGCGCTAGCATTGGTCGAATATTAGCGGAAGAATGCCCGAAAAAATACAACTCATATAGATGATCTATATGAGTTGGCTAACTTATTGAAAAATATGCACAAAATGACTGCTACCCTGGTTCTTGATGCGCGCGCCGACCTTGGAGAGTGCGTTCGCTGGGATCACGAATCAAAACTCGTCTACTGGGTTGATATCAGCCGCAACCAATTGAACCGGTTCGACCCCGCGACGGGCGAGAACGAAAGCATGGATATTGGCCAGAACATCGGCTGCTTCGCGCAGGACGCCAAAGGCGGATTTATTGCCGGTTTGCGCTCAGGCTACGCACGGATCACTAGCTTCGGTGGTGACATCATTCCGCTTTCGAGCCCAGACTACGACAGCAGCAAAGCGCGATTTAACGACGGACGCTGCGACAACAGCGGTCGCTTTTGGGCGGGCACGATGTGGGAGCCACGTGATCGTGCGGGCGGCACTGTCTATTGCCTTGAAGCCGACGGGCGATTCCGAGCGGATGCGGTTCCGACCGTCATTACCAATGCGATCACGTTCTCGCCTGATGGCAAGACGATGACGCTCTCCGATACGCCGCACCATGTTCTCTGGGCGTTCGATTACGACGAGGCGACTGGCACCCCGAGCAATCAGCGCGTACTGCGTCGCTACAAGAAGCCAACGGTAGATGGCAACGGCAACCCGCCTGGGTACAGTGGCAGACCCGATGGTGCCTGCGTTGACGCGGAAGGAAACGTGTACGTCGCTTGCATTCAGGGCTCGCGAGTTGAGAAGATTTCGCCGTCAGGTGAACTGCTCGCTGTGATCGAACTACCCGTTCCGTGTCCAACCTGCTGTACGTTCGGTGGCGACGATCTACGCACGCTCTACATTGTGACGGGACGTATCCGGATGAGCGAGGAGCAGATTGCAGCAACCCCGGAAGCTGGCGGCATCTTCGCCGTCAGAATTGAAGCGCCGCATGCGCCCGGAATTGTCGAGCCGAGATTTGCGGGCTAGCCGCGAACGCAATCTCTGCAAAGCGCACCCCAGCTTTCGGCTGGGGCAACGCGCTCTGTGCGGTCGTTGTTCATGTCAGGTAAATTGAAACTCAATCTTTCCTAGGACGCGACCGTAGTCAACGCTGAATCTGTCGCCACGCGCGGCGCTCACTGGTCGAGTAAATGATCCGGCCAGCAAAAGCTCGCCGGGTACCAAAGACTCGCCATGTAGAGCGAGTTTGTTGGCAAGCCATGCGATTCCCGCAGCGGGATGACCCAACACGCCAGCGGCAAGCCCCGTCTCTTCGACGATGCCATTTTTTTCCATGATCGCGCCGGTCCAACGCAAATCGACAGCGTCGACTGCCGCCTTTGTCGAGCCCAAAACGACGCCCGCGTTAGCCGCGTTGTCTGAAATTGTGTCAAACACTTTGCGCGGAGTCTTCGTCAACCGATCCAAGCGGTCAATCCGAGCATCGATGATCTCGATGGCAGGAACCACGTATTCGGTCGCGGCGAGCACGTCGGAAATCGATATGTCCGGTCCTCTCAGGCCGGCATTCAAAACGAATGCAAGCTCCACTTCGACCATCGGCAAAATGAAGCGATTAATTGGAATGTCGTCACCTGCAGCAAAAATCATGTCGTCCAAGAGCGCGCCAAAATCCGGTTCGCTGATTTGCGCCGCCAGCTGCATGGCTCGCGACGTGAGCCCGATTTTGTGCCCGACGATCTTGCGACCGTGCGCACACTTTTGTGCGACCCATGCTTTCTGGATCGCGTAGCCGTCGACCAAGGTCATCTCTGGAAAGCGCTTGGAGAACTGCGTGATCTGGACGCGCGACTTCTCCGCGATGTCTAGCTCGCGCGCAAGCTCGTTGATCGTGTCGACAGAAAGAGCCATCAGTGCTTCGCCTTTGCCGCGTTACGATAGTTCTGCTTGAAATTCTCAGGTACGCGCTCGTCGAATCCGAGAGCTACGCGGCGCACTTCGGCGCTATCTGTCGGTTGATGTCCAATCGGTTCGGGCAGTGCGGAAGCGCGCGGCACGGGTCCAGCGACGACACGACTCGACAATCGCCCGAGTTCGGTAATTTCGACTTCCACCAAATCACCTGCGTCAACCGAGCGCGAATGGCATGGCGTGCCGGTCAGAATCACGTCGCCTGGCATGAGAGTAATGTGGCGCGCGATATCCGCCACCATGTAGTGTGGCCCCCATACCATCTCATCGCCGATGTTGGCTTCTTGAACAAGCAAGCCGTTGCGATAGGTCCGCAGCGTCTGTGACAAAACATTGACGCCGCTCACGATACCTGGGCCAATCGGCAACATGCCGTCTGCCCCCTTAACGCGAAGCATCGAGCCTTGGTCGGTGTCACGAAAATTCTGCAGTCCCATATCGAGCGCGGGCGCAAACCCGAGCATGTAGTCCCATGCCTCGTCGGGCGTTACGTTGCGACAGACCTTGCCGATGATCACCGCGTATTCACCTTCGTAGTTGAGGTACAGGCAGTCCGCTGGCTTAACCAACTCACCGCCGTGGTGATTGATCGCTGTTGGTGGTTTGGTGAAGTAGGTGGGCGTTGGTGTGGGGATCGGGTTGTTGCGCGTTTCGATGCCGCGCGAACTATAGGAAAGATGGACGCAAATGATCTTTGATGGCTCACAGGGCGCGAGGTGGAAAACGCCATCGATTGCTACCGACCGTCCATCGTCAAGAAGGAGACTGGCCGCATCGTCAGCGACTGTTCCCCAGCAAGCAGTGCCGTTGACCAGAACGCGTCGACGTTCAACGCGTGGTCCCGTAAGAATTTTAGGTAACGGATTGGGGGTTGCGACGCTCATTTTTCGTCCTGAAATTGGGGGTGTGATTCCACATCGAACCACATATGAATATTGCCTGTTCCACGTGCGTTCTCGTAGTCAGACAGCGCCTCGCCTTTTGCTCTACATTCACGCCCACCTAGCGCGCCAATCATTTGTAGGTAGTGTCCGCCAAACCCTTCCCACGGAATATTGCGATATTTGATATCCCACTCATCGAGGATGGACGCATGATTTCCGGCAGCCATCGTCGCGATAGCCTCTTTATCAAGCGCGATGTTTTCTGGGCGTGAGACGTTTGACTCGTGATAGATGCGCGGGTGCTTCTGTACCCAGTCAATTTGGTTGAACTTATGACTCAACGCACCTGAGGCGAGCAAAACGACGCGTAGATCGCTACGCCGAATCGCCTCGCCAATCACGCTACCTGATTCGAGGAAGTGGTGTGGCTGGCAGTTCTGGCAATTGCTCACCGAGACGACTCGCTCGCCACGCGCCAATTTGTTTGCCACGTTGATCGTCGCATAGTGCCTGGGCAGGTCGTGGTCATACACTGCCTTTGACATCACGCCTTGCTCAACCGCCACCGTCTCGATCATCGCCGCTAGCTCGGGGTTGCCGAGGTAGTTGTACGCTTGGCCGTAGAGGTACCAGGGCATTTCGTCCGAGATGTAGCTGCCTCGGTGTACGCGACCGCCATCAATTAGGTGGTAGCCCGTGGTAAACCAGTGGGTGTCGAAGATGACGAGTGTGTCAGGTTTGACGGCATCAATTTTTGCGCGGAGACGCTCAAAACCAGCCACGAGGTCCGAGTCTTCGCCGTTGCCCATTTTGATGCGGAACTCGTCGCTCTGAAACAACCCCGGATGATGCGACACAAGCGCAGCACCTACAATTTTTCCCATCTCAGTATCCTTTTCTATCGGTGCGAAAAACTTGGAACGAACGGTTTTGAAGGCACCACGACATCCTTGATGTCGCAGAAGAATTCAAAACTCCAGTCGCCGCCTTCGCGCCCGTTGCCCGAGCGTTTGCAACCACCAAACGGCGCGGCCAAATCGCGAATTCCAAAACTGTTGATCCAAATGAATCCGGTTCGTATCTGTTCCGCAATCGCTTTTGCATGTGCTTCGAGGCCATAGCAAACGCCCCCCAAGCCGTAGTCGGTCCCGTTCGCCATCGCGATGAGCTCGTCGTCGGAAGAGAATGTTTGCAGAGTCAACACGGGCCCGAACACTTCGTTCTGCACAATCTCTGCATCTTGCGCGACATTGCTCAACATCGTTGGTCGAAAGTAGAGTGCGCCAAAGGGATGGGGTTCACCTCCCCAAAGTACCGTTGCGCCCGCATCTATCGCGCGTTGCACAAACCCCTTGATGCGTTCATGTTGTCGCGGATGAATCACCGGGCCGACCTCGGTCGAAGGTTCACGGGGATCACCGACAGTAAGCTTCTCAACGACGCTACGCATGCGCTCGACAAACGTATCACGAATGCGCTCGTGAACGAGAAATCGCGTTCCGGCGAGACAAACCTGCGTTGCGTTCCGGTACATCAGTGCACCACACGCGGCTGCCGCCTCAAGGTCAGCGTCGTCAAGCACGATAAACGGAGATTTACCGCCGAGCTCAAGGCTGCAAGGCACCAGGTTCTGCGCGGCTGCAGTCGCGATCAATTTTGCAGTCGGGACCGAGCCCGTGAATGAAATTCTGGCAAGGCGAGGATCGCTTACCAGCGCCGCGCCCGTGACAGCGCCGCTTCCTTGCACAATGTTGATTACCCCCGGAGGCAGTCCCGCCGCATGCGCGCAGTCCGCAAGCAACGAGCAGGTGAGCGGCGCCCATTCTGGCGGCTTAATAACGACGGTGTTACCCGACGCAAGTGCTGGCCCGAGTTTCCACGTGGTCAGCATGAGCGGCGCATTCCATGGTGTGATGATTGCGCAGACGCCCGCTGGATCATGCTTGACGTAATGCGTCGCCTGTTCAGTGACGATGGTGCGATCTTGCAGCGTCAGTGCATGATCTGCGAAGTAGGTGAGATTTAGCATCGCACGCGGCACTACGCCATGCTGCATACGCGAAAGCAGCACGCCAGCGTCAGTTGATTCAACCTCGCAGAATGCGTTCTTTCGCTTTCCTATTTCCGCTGCGAAAGCGTGCAAGTAATCGCGCCGAGCAGCCGCCGAGAGGCGAGACCACGCAGGGAAAGCCTCGCTCGCCGCTGTAACTGCGCTCGCAACTTGTTCGGGCGTCGCTTCCGCGACTTCACCAAGCGCTCGCTGATCGATCGGCGAGAATAGCGAGAACATTTGCGGTGAGCCAATGCGTTCGCCGTTGATGTAGTGCAGCGGTGAAACCGCGTGTCCTGCCACGTTGAGTGTCACGTTGTTCACGGAGCCGAGCCTTTCCTTCGGTAAATCATCTCTCGCGTTTTGAACGCGCACTTTCCTTCACGCTTCGCGTTGCGTGCGTACACAGCACAGTAAAGGGCTGGCTGAATTCGTCGCAGCAACCTAAATCTCCGCCGCCGCGCACGACGGAGCGAAGCATTGCACGCTAGAGGTGTTGTAGATACAAACTCTCGCGTCTGCGAAGCTAGCGAAATTCGCACTGCCGCGTCGCATCCCAACCTATGCGTCGGCTGAGAATCCAATGGTTTTTACCAGTCGTCCCCAACGCTCGGTGTCTGATCGAAGCATCGCGGCCAGCTCCTCCGGAGTGGATCCCCTAGCTTCGAGCCCAAATGTAGCGAGTCCGTCGGTGAATTCGGTAGAAGCGATCGCTTCGCGGCACGCCGCATTCATTTTTTGCAGGATGTCTGCAGGCGTTTTAGCAACGGTGTAGAGACCAAACCATTCACTGAAAGCGAAGTCTTTCAAGCCCTGTTCCGTATAGGTTGCGATGCTCGGTGCAAATTTGTTTCGCTTCGCGCCGGATGTCGCGAGTAAGCGCGCCTTCCCGCCTGCCACGTGTTGCAAGATATCGCCCACGGGCGCAGACACTGCCGCCAAGTTACCGCCGATCATCTCCAGCAAAGCAGGTTGCGACCCGCGATAGGGGGCATGCTTAAGATCGACACCAGTAGCGCGCCCGAGCAGTGCGCCGATGAAATGTGGCACAGAGCCGGCGGCCGGAGAGCCGAAATTTGCCATGGTCGGATTGGCCTTACACCAAGCCACGAATTCGTTGACGTTGGTCACGCTTGCAGGCACCGCAGGGCCAACCGCCAGCCCAAAATCAAAGACCGCAGCAAGCGAAACCGGCATCACATCATTGACGGGATCGTAGGCTAACTTTTTGTAAATGTGAGGATAGATCCCCAACATCGACATCGGCGTTTGCATCAGCGTCGTACCGTCGGCGGGCGCTGTTTTTAGCGACTGGATCACGATTTGGCCGCCTGCACCCGTACGGTTCTCAACCACCGTGTTCTTCGCATAGCTGCCGCGCAACTTCTCTGCGAGCCGCCGACACGTGGTGTCGGATGTTCCGCCTGGCGCAAATCCTGTCACCACCTTGAGCGTGTCGACAGTCTGTGCGTGAGCGGTGATGGAAAGTCCACACGATGAAAGCGCGGAAAGCAACAAACTACCCTGAATGAACTGCCGACGGTCTACTGACATAGTGTTCTCCTTTGGATGATTGGATGTGCCGTCTGCGGTTTGTATCCAGCGTTATCAATGCGGCAGCAAGTTAATATGTTAACTAATTGCGATGATTGAAGTCAATTAACATCCGCGAACAATGAAATCCAGTCCAGCCAACAACTGCGAGGGTGATGTGGCTTCGGGAACGCCCGCAAGTGCAACGCTTAGCACTCATCGGAGGCACCTGGCCTTAGAGCTGCTCGCGAGCCGCGAGCGCTTCATGCTTCACTTTCGGCCATTGCTGACGCACCACAGTCTTACAGAGCAGCAGTGGCGCGTAATGCGCGCGCTTGCGGCCAATGGCGACATGGAACCGGGTGAGTTGACTAAGCGCTGTGTGATTCTCAAGCCCAGTCTCACTGGAATTTTGAGCCGTATGGAAGATCTTGAATGGATTGAGCGCGTCGCCCATTTAGGCGATCAGCGACGCAGCGTCGTTCGACTTACCGCAGCGGGGCGTGCGCTGCATCGCAAAGTAAGCCGTGACGTAGAGGCGACCTATGCTCGCATCGTGCGCGATATCGGGCAGGAGGAGATTGAAGCGCTGCACAACGCACTTGACCGGTTCAATGCCGCGCTGGATCGACTGGCGCGCTGACATCGTTAGCGTATTGAAAGGATTTCGCCGTCGGGCGAAGTGCTGGGAGTGATCGAGCTTCCCGTTTCGTGCTCAAGACGCGGTACGTTTGGCGGTGACGATCTACGCAACCGCTACAGATCGTGACCGGCCGAATTCGGATGAGCGAGGCGCAGATTGCGGCGACCCCGGAAGCTGGGGGCATCTTCGCCGTCAGAATTGAAGCGCCGCATGAGCCGGGAGTTCTGGAACCACGTTTCGTAGGTTAGGTAGCTGCCGCTGCTTTCTGCCTGCCAGGCGAATCGGGCAGTGCCAGCCTAGCCCGAAGAAACCTATCGAATGCAACTTGCTCAGCGCATCACACGATTCCTTTTTGCCAGAGCTGGAGTTTCCCATCAAGAATGAATATGATTTTCGGCTAGGAAACATCGGGGGACCTATGATGAAAGAACTTTGCGCCGCGGTTCGCCGCGCTGCTTGCCAATGGGTGATTGCGCTCTTCTGCGCGATGTTGACTTCTTCCGCTGCATTTGCCGCTTGCTCTGGGGCCTATCCAAATTTCGTTTGCACCGGCGGCTCGGCGAACTTGGATGCGTCCACCAGTTTTTTTCAACCGGTTCAGAGGGTGACGACGTATCCGTCAACGAACTTGGTGACTGGACTACCTGGCACTATCGCAAGCACTAGCTCAGGCGTGAGGTTGCGCTTGAATGGCCTAACTCGGACTTCGGTCTTCCCTATGAAAATGGCTCTGGTTGCTCCCAACGGAGCAGCCTTTGTTTTTTGGAGTGATATCGGCCCCAACGCGGTCACAAGCGTAAGCAATGCGACGATCACTCTCTCTGACGCTGCTTTGATCGACTTGCCGCAGACATCGAGTGTGTCTTCGGGAACCTTCCGTCCTAAGAGCTACAGCAGCAGTTCAACAACTTGGCCGAGTCCCGCCACCGTCCAGTCTTCGGCCCTGAACGCCGCTTCTCCCCAAGGGGCTGAGACCTTCCAGTCCCGCTTCGCAGGTCTCGACCCGAACGGTTCTTGGAATCTCTACATCATTGTCCAGAGCACTATCACCGAGACGACCGTCGGCTCACTTTCAAGCTGGGATCTACTTTTTGAAACAACAGTCCCTACTACAGCCACCACCACCTCGCTTACGAGCAACGCTAATCCAGTTTTGATCCCTCTATCAGGTAACAGCTCGGGCACTATCACGGCAACTGTCACTGCTGCGGGGAATCCGGTAACCAACGGCACGGTCAGTTTTTTCCGGGGTGCGCAGGCCCTAGCGACTAACGTGCCCGTGAACGCCTCGGGGCAGGCTGGGTTCCTGTTCAACACCGTGACGGGAAGTCCTCTACTTAGCGAGGGCTCAAACACGATTACGGCGAACTACAACGGCGGGATCGGATTTGGCGCAAGCAGTGGATCGCTCACGCAAGTGGTCGACCGCGCAACCCAAGTGACCGGAAATACGTTTTGTAACAACGGGACGATAGCAATTCCGCTAACTCTCAACGGGCCTGCTTCGGTCTACCCGTCGAAAGTTTTTGTGACGGGGCTCGGTGGTGTCACCCAAAGCGTCGTACTGGATCTGAGGGGCTTGACCCATCCGGCGACCGACGATGTCAACATGATGCTTGTCTCGCCAACCGGGCAGAAATTCATTCCTTTCGCCTATGTTTCCAGCGCGACGGGCACGGCGACCGGTGCCAATATCGAGCTTGACGACCTGGCGGCGAGTTCGCTTCCCAATTCCGGGGCGCTTTCGTCTGGCACTTATCGGCCCGGACACCTCGGCGTTGGTAGCGGCAACACCACGCAGGCGGTCACCTTCGTTGCGCCTGCACCTTCCGCGCCTTACAACAGCGCGGCGCCCCATGGCACGTCAACGTTTAGTAGTACGTTTGCGGGCGCAAGCCCCAACGGTACCTGGACTCTCTACGCGATCAATTCGTCCAGCTCCAGCACCCCCGGTACTCGCCAAATTGGCAACGGATGGTGCCTCACTATCGGTACGTCAAGCGATCCGGCAACGACGACGGCGGTCTCGGTCACTCCCTCACCTTCAGCGGTGGGGCAGACGGCGACGATTTCCGCACTGGTGACAAACTCGTCGAGCAGTCTGCCAGTGAACGCACAAGGGACGGTCACTTTCAGGGAAGGTAACACCGTGCTTGCCGGCCCAATTAGCGTGGGCGCAAATGGCGTCGCGTCTTTCACGAAATCCGACTTTAGCCAGGGCGCTCACTTTATCGACGCGTTTTACAGCGGTGTGCCGGGCTCCTTTGGACTTAGCAATGGTCAAGCGCTTCACTACGTCGACGCCGCAACAACGAATCCGTCATCTGGCCGTTATTGCAACGCGACGCCGATCACCTTCCCGAATAGTGTTGGCAGTTCAGGATCCCCGTATCCAACGCGGATCAATGCCAGTGGCTTGGCGGGCGTGCTTTCAAAAGTTACGATCGAACTCAATGGGTTGACGCACCAGTTCCCAGATGACCTAGACCTGATGGTCACCGGTCCGAATGGCAATAGTCTGATCGCCTTGTCTGACGTCGGCGGCGGTAACGCGGTATCCGGTATCAACCTAATCCTCGACAGCGCCGCAGGCAGCAGCCTTCCCGACAGCACATCGCTCACATCTGGCACGTTCCGTCCGAGCGACTTCCAGGTCGGGACGGATTCGTTTGCGTCGCCTGCACCGACCACCAACGTGTTTAGCGCGTCCACCGCATCGCTTAGCACTGCGTTCGCTAGCAGTAACCCGAACGGCATATGGACGCTTTGGAGCACGAGCGACAACGCGGGCGCGCAAGGCGGCGGATCGCTCACGAATGGCTGGTGCGTGAACCTTACGATGACCCCGCCGCAACTCACGATCTCGAAAACGCACGTCGGAAATTTCACCCAGGGACAAGTTGGAGCGCAGTACACCGTCACAGTCGGCAGCAGCGGTCCAGGCACTACTTCCGGAACCATTACGGTCGTTGACACACCACCGATTGGCCTAACCGTCACTGGCATGTCGGGCAGCGGCTGGACGTGCACTGTCGCGTCACGCACTTGCACGACCAGCGCGGCGCTTTCCGCTGGCGGCACGTTGCCACCGATTACGGTAACCGTGGACGTCGCAGCCAATGCGACCTCACCGCTCGTGAATTCTGTGAATGTCTCTGGCGGCGGCGCGCTGGGAGCAAGCGCAAACGATTCCACAATTATTGTTGCAACTCCAGATCTGACCGTCGCAAAAATCGCGCAGGTTGGTCCGTTCCAGCAAGGCGGCACGGTCACCTACCAGATCACGGTCACCAATAGCGGCAACGGTGCGACAACGGGCACGATTACGATGCAAGACACGATCCCGACGGGCCTGGTGGTCACCTCAGTGGCGGGTACCAATTGGACGTGCACCAACGCGCAGCCCGTCTCTTGCACACGAAGCACGCCAATTCTCGCTGGCACAAATTCGGTAATTACGCTCGCCGCAAACATCGCAGCGAATGCGCCCCTCACCATCACGAACACTGCCACGGTGCAAGTTGCCGGGGAGTCCAACTCGAGCAACAACTCAGGTTCTTCAATCATCAGCGTAACCGCCATCGCACCGGATCTCACCGTCACAAAAGTCGCGCAGGGTGGTCCGTTCCAGCAAGGCGGCACCGTCACCTACCAGATCACGGCTACCAATAGCGGCAACGGCGCGACTTCCGGCACGATTACGATGCTAGACACGATCCCGACGGGTCTCGTGGTGACGTCAGTGGCGGGTACCAATTGGACGTGCATCAACGCGCAGCCTGTCTCTTGCACCCGCAGCACGGCGATCCCGGCGGGCGGAAGCTCGGTGATCACGCTCGCCGCAAACATCGCAGCGAATGCACCCTCCACCATCCTCAACACGGCCACGGTACAAGTTGCTGGGGAGTCCAACACAGGCAATAACGCTAACTCCTCCTTAATCGGCGTAACCGCCGTCGCGCCTGACTTGACCGTCACAAAAGTCGCGCAGGGCGGTCCGTTCCAGCAAGGCGGCACGGTCACCTACCTGATCACGGTCACCAATGGCGGCAACGGCGCGACAACGGGCACGATTACGATGCAAGATACGATCCCGACGGGTCTCGTGGTCACGTCAGTGGCGGGTGCCAATTGGACGTGCACCAACGCGCAGCCCGTCTCTTGCACCCGTAGCACGGCGATCCCTGCGGGCGGAAGCTCAGTGATTACGCTCGCCGCAAACATCGCAGCGAATGCGCCCCTCAGCATCACCAACACGGCCACGGTGCAAGTTGCTGGGGAGTCCAATACAGGCAACAACGCTAACTCTTCCGTCATCAGCTTAGCGGCTGTCGCGCCGGATCTCACCGTCACAAAAGTGGCGCAGGGATCCGTATTCCTGAGGGGCGGCACGGTCACCTACTTAATCACCGTGACCAACGGCAGCAACGGCCCAACCTCGGGCTCGATCACCATGCAGGACACGATTCCTACCGGATTGACCGTGACCTCCGTGAGTGGTGATACCGATTGGACTTGCACGAATGCGCAGCCGGTATCGTGTTCTCGCTCCACGCCGCTTGCGGCGGGTGCTAACTCGGTGATCACGCTGAATGCAAACATCGCCACGAATGCGCCCTCGACAATCACTAACACGGCCACGGTGCAAGTTGCTGGGGAGTCCAACTCTGGCAATAACGCAAACTCTTCCGTGATTACTACTCAGGCAGCCAGCGCGCTAACGGTGAATGTCTTAGGCCCGAGTTTCGGCAGCGTCGTTTCGTCTCCCGCAGGTATCAATTGCCCTGGCACGTGCTCTGCGAATTTTGCAGACGGCTCCACCGTCACCCTAACGCGTCAGGTGAACACTGCCAATGACGGAGAGTTTGTGGGTTGGCAAAGCCCTGCTGGCTGCGCCAGCGCGGCAAACAGTTCGAACGCGACATGTGCAGTGACAATGACTGGCGCACAATCGGCCAGCGCGCGCTTTACCGTTACCTGCCGCTACGACGCCGATGGCGACAACAATGTTCGCGCGACCACCGACGCGCTAGTGGTCACCCGGCGAATCATGGGGCTTACTGGAGCTCCCTTGACCGCTGGCGCATACAACCCTGCTGGTACGCGCGTGACCGATTCAGCGATCAACGCCTACATCGTGCCTCGATTAACCGAGCGCCGTTACGATTTGAATTTAGATGGCGTGGTTGACGAGCGCGACGCGTTGCTGCTCTCGCGAGCGCTTAGCGGCTTGACCGGCGTGAGCGTGACCGATGGGCTTATCTCGGCAGGGTCGCAGCGCCAATTCTGGGACCAACCGACCCCGGGCGGCGCAACGGAAGGCATTAAGCAATACTTGATTACACGCTGTGGCCTAGCGCTGCCGTAGTTGCGGTTTCGCCAAACTGGGCGCGAGAAGACGAAAGGCGCTGAGAGACTCAGCGCCCACTCGTCTGCCGATCCATTCTTCGCGCGCTAAACTTGCGCGATGACAACGCTTTCGAACATCTATCCCTCGCTGCGCGGACGTGCCGTGTTTGTCACCGGTGGCGCAACTGGCATCGGCGCCTCGCTTGTGAGCGAGTTTGTCGCGCAAGGCGCGGTCGTAGGATTTTTGGACATTGATGATGATGCGGCGAACGCGCTGCGTCAGCGGCTCAACGCGCGTGATCGCCTGCGCTACTGGCATTGCGACATTCGTGATGTAGAGGCTTTACAAAAGACCATCACCACGGCGGCTGATGTCTTGGGTGGCAAGCTCGATGTCTACATCGGCAATGCCGCCAACGACGTTCGCCACGCCTTCGATGAGCTGACGCCTGAATACTGGGATAACAACCAAGCAATCAACTTGCGGCCACAAGTGTTTGGCGCGCAAGCGGCCGCACGCACGATGGGTTCGGGTGGCGTGATCATCACCATGGGCTCGGTCAGCTGGATGCGGCGGCGCAAAGGATTTGTGAGCTACACGACGGCGAAAGCGGCGATCAACGGCCTCACCCGAACGCTTGCGCAAGAGCTCGGTCCGCGTGGCATTCGCGTGGTCTCGGTGGTTCCCGGCGCGGTGAAGACGGACAAACAAATGTCGCAAGTGGTGACGCCCCAGCTCGAGCAGGACTTCTTGGATAACCAGGCGCTGAAATTCCGGCTGCTTTCCGAAGACGTGACGGCGATGACGCTCTTCCTCGCCAGCGACGACGCCCGTGCGTGCGCTGGACAGTCATTCATTGTGGATGGTGGAATTGCTTGACAATTTTACTGATCACCCGATTTAATAAGGGTGAGAGGGCGATAAGTAATTTAACCTATTAAATAAAAAATAGTGTTCTAGCCCTAACGAAAACGTCGATTATCTGGAGAAGCCGATGTCTGAAATCAAACTCATTGGTGTTGCCGCATCGCGCGCGGTTCGCAACATTTGGATGCTCAAAGAACTCGGTCTCGCGTACGAGCATGACGCGATTCACTACACCGATCCCGCGCTCAAAAAGCCGCCTTACATCGATTGGAATCCGAACGGCGCGATTCCGATGATTTTGGTGGACGGCACACCGCTCTTCGAATCGCTCGCGATCAATCTTTTCCTCGCGGAAAAATTCCCGAGCGAGCTCTCTGCAAAAACGGCCGAAGAGCGCGGCCAGCTCGCGCAGTGGTCGCTCTGGGCGGCGACCAGTGTTGAAACCGATCTCGGAAACTGGGCCTATCACACGATGTTTTTGCCCGAAGCAGAACGCCGCCCAGATTTCGCCAAAGAGTCGCTCGCGAAGGCGCTCAAGCGGCTCGATGTTTTGGATAAAGTGCTCAGCTCGCGGCAATTTTTGATTGGTAACCGCTTCACCGTTGCGGATCTCAACGTTGCCGCAATTTGCTACCGCGCGCTGGGGATTGACATGCCGGATAAGCCCGCATTCAAAGCCTGGCTCAATCGCTGCTGGTCGCGTCCGGCAGCGATCGAAGCACGACGCGCACGCGGAGACCAGGTGTGACTCAGGCGTCGGGCCAACCCGCGCAGCACACGCTGCGCTACGGCGAATTCCAAGGGCTCCCCGCGCTCATCGTTCACACACCGTTTTCGCACGCGGCAGTGAGCCTCTTCGGCGGCCACGTTTTATCGTTCGTGCCCAATGGCTTTGAAGATGTGATGTGGCTTTCACCAACCACCAAACGTCCGCCCGATCCTATTCGCGGCGGTGTTCCCGTGTGTTGGCCCTATTTTGCGAAACAGGGGCAGCCGGATGAAGCGCCGCAGCACGGGCTGGTGCGCACGCGGCAATGGCAACTCACCCATGCAGAGCAAAGCGAAGAGGGTGAGTGGGTGATCGCGCTTGCCGCCCCAGAAATTGATGGCGTGCCCATGAATTTGATGCACACGATGAGGATTGGTCAAACGCTTGACCAAGCCCTCACCACCGTGAACCTCTCGCAAGAAACTGTTCGCTTCACGCAAGCCTTCCACACTTACTTCAAAGTGGGCGATGCCATGCGTGTCTCGGTTTCGGAGCTCGATCGCCTGAGCTATAGCGATAAGTTCGACGACTTTAATGTTCACACTCAGCGAGGCGCGTGGCATTTGAACGATCCGCGTGATCCGGGCCGCAGCGATCGCATCTACATGGATGCGCCGAATCGTTTCGAAATCGTTGACCCCGCCTTACAACGAAAAATCGTACTCGCCACCGAAGGCAGCAGAACACTTGTTGCGTGGAATCCGGGCGAAGAGGCGGTCAAAGGTTTTGCTGACATCCCGGCAAGCGCATGGCGCGACTACGTGTGCCTCGAAGCGGCAAACTGCGGCCCCGAAGTCATCGAACTCGGCCCCGACGACAGCCACATGCTGCGGCAAACGATTTCGGTAGAGGCGTTGCAGCAACATTGAATTTCGCCACGACCTCTCCCGCTGGGAGAGGTCACGCGAAGCGTGGGTGAGGGAAGCTTGCGGCGGATGAACACGAAGGCTGTTTGGCGAGCAGACTCCTCGCACATATGACTCGTAGATGTAAACATCATTTTCTTTGACGCAGATTTACGCAGATTTATCCAGTTGATTTACGCAGATTTCTTTTAGACGCTTGGGCAAAAAATCAGTGTTCATCTGTGTCAATCTGTGGCAAAAAGATTCTCGTTGATGAGCTGTGTTCGCCGCATTGCTACCGAAATCTAAATCCGCGTCAATCTGCGTGAAATCTGCGCTAATCTGCGTCAAAAATACAATCGTCTGCAACCACACCCAGCCCCGCACCACGTGACCGAAACCTCTCACAATATTCCACTCGTTGTCGACCTAGACGGCACGCTCGTTCGCACCGATACGCTGTGGGAAAGTTTTTTCGCCGCATGGGCCAATGATGTGTGGCTGCCGATCAGATGCGTTGGCTGGCTTGTGCAAGGTCGCGCCGTGTTGAAGCAATCGCTTGCGGCGCGC
The DNA here is from genome assembly GCA_013298765.1 of Betaproteobacteria bacterium. Classification (GTDB taxonomy): domain Bacteria; phylum Pseudomonadota; class Gammaproteobacteria; order Burkholderiales; family Casimicrobiaceae; genus Casimicrobium. The sequence continues at coordinate 114,300 of JAAFJA010000004.1, read as the reverse complement.
GCACTCGATTCGCGCCTCACGATTGAATCACTGCCATTGAATGAAGCCGTGCTCGCCCGCCTGCGTGACGCTCGCGCAAGCGGCCGCACGACGGTGCTCGCCACTGCGGCGGACGTAAGCATCGCGAACGCAGTGGCCGCGCGCATTGGCCTGTTTGATCGAGTGTTTGCTTCCGATGGCGAAACGAATCTTAAAAGTCAGAAGAAGGCGGCCACATTAGTCAGCGAGTTCGGTGAAAAGCGCTTTGATTACATTGGCGATTCGCGCGCCGATTTTGCCGTGTGGCGTGCCGCGCGCGAAGCGTTCACGGTGTCTGACGTCAAGCCAAGCGGCGTCTCGCGCATCGAACCGATCGAGCAAGAGAGGAGCGCGCTCGCAAGCTGGACGAAGCTCTTGCGCGTGCGTCACTGGATCAAGAATCTGCTCGTATTTGTCGCACTCTTCGCGGCCCATCGGTTCACCGAGCCGCTCGCGTGGCAACAAGCAATCTTCACGTTCTTCGCGTTTTGTGCGGTGTGCTCCGGCATTTATGTGTTTAACGATCTCTTTGATCTTGCCTCAGACCGCTCGCATCCGAGCAAGCGATTCCGCCCGCTCGCCGCCGGATCGATTTCATTATCAAGCGCGTTTGTGATCGCCACATTGCTCCTTTTTTTGGGGCTATTCCTCGCGTTTTGTACCGGGCTGTGGGTAGGCGCAGCCGTTCTTGGCTATTGCGCAATTAACGCGATTTACACACTCAAGGCAAAGCGCATCGCTGTGTTGGATGTGAGCATTTTGGCGGGGCTCTACACGCTTCGCATCGTCGCTGGCGCGCTCGCGATCGCCGCGCCGCTGTCGCCCTGGCTCTTCGCTTTTTCAGTGTTTGCGTTTCTAAGCCTCGCGCTCCTCAAACGCGCTATCGACATCAACCGCCTCGCGCCCGACGAGAAGCTTTCCGGGCGCGGCTACACAGGGCGCGATGCAGCATTCGTCAACACCTTCGGCGCTGGCGCCGCGCTCGCCGCGGTACTCGTGCTCTCGCTCTATGTCTCTGCCCCGCAAGCTGCCGTGCTCTACCGAAATCCCGCCTGGCTCTGGTTCGCGTTAGCGGTGATTCTCTTTTGGCTCATGCGCATGTGGCAGCTCGCCATGCGCGGCGCGTCGGATGACGACCCCGTGCTCTTCGCAACTAAAGACCCGACGTCCTGGGTTTGCGCTGCGCTTATTGCTGCGTGTTTTGTCGCGGCGATTTAGCAAGCGCTCCCACAAATCGACGCTACAACGTAGCCGTACAACCTTAGAACGGCAATCCCACCCCAAGCGCTGCCCGAATCGGGTTCTCAATCGCAGTTGCTCCAGTGATTGTCGCGTTTTCGCCCAACGCATTCGCGATCAGGGCACTGCCGCGAATTCCAAGCTGATAGCGCGCGAGCAGCAAGAGATCGGTGAGCGGCAACACCCGATCATCGCCGTCGATGTCAAGCGCGAGTGCACTGCCGCCAATTTGCACGCGATAGAGTTCGAAGACTTCGTCGGTATCCCTGTCGGCATAGAACAATACACGGCTGCCATCGGCGCTAATCTCATAACCAAACACATCGCCATTCGCCGCGAGAAGGCCAGAAAGATTGGCGCGTACGCCGCCTGCAATGGGCGTGCTGAAGAGCTGGAATACAAAATCGGCCACCAAATCACCCCGAAACACCACGCGCGCGCTGTCGGGGCTAATCTGAAAACTCAATACATCGCCAGCGGCCACCACGCTTCCGGAGAGCGTCGCACGTGCGCCGCCCACAATCGGCGCGCTGAAAAGCTCAACCACCTCGTCCGTCACCACATCGCCCACGAACACCACGCGGGCGCTGTCGGGGCTAATCTCAAAGTCGAATACATCGCCAGTGGTCATCACGCTCCCGGAGAGCGTCGCGCGCGCTCCGCCCACAATCGGCGCACTGAAGAGTTCGATCACTTCATCGGTCACCAGATCGCCCAGAAACACCACGCGGACGCTGTCGGGGCTGAGCCGAAAACCCAACACATCGCCGTTGGCCACTAAACCACCAGACAGGGTCAAACGCGCTCCCCCCGCAATTGGCACGCTGAAAAGTTCAAACACCTCATCGGTCACCAGATCACCGCGAAACACCACGTGGGCGCTGTCGGCGCTGATCTGATAATTGACGGACACGTCGCCGGTTGCCACCACGCTCCCAGAGAGCGTCACACGTGCGCCGCCCGCAATAGGTGCGCTAAACAGTTCGTCAACAGAGTCGGTCACCAAGTCGCCCACAAAAACCGCGTGGGCGCTGTCGCGACTAATCTGAAAGGCACGTACGTCGCCATTTGTCACCGCACTCTGGGAGAGCGCCGCACGTGCGCCGCCCGCAATCGGCGCGCTAAACAGCTCATTGACGTCGTCACTCACCAAATCGCCCAGAAACACCACGCGTGCGCTATTGGGGCTAATCTGAAAGCTCAGTACATCGCCATTGGCCACCGCACTCCCGGAGAGCGTCACGCGCGCGCCGCCCTCAATCGGTGTGCTAAATAGCTCATCAACACCGTCGGTCAAGAGATCACCAGTGAACACTACATAGGCGCTGTCGGGAGTGATCTGAAACCCGAACCACACACCGCCGGACGCCACTATGCTGCCAGAGAGGGTTGTACGCGTACCGCCTGCTATGGGCGCACTAAAGAGCTCGAACACCTCATCGGTCACCAAATCGCCTCGAAACACAACGTGAGCGCTGTCGGGGCTAATTTGAAAACCGTTGAAGTCCGACACATCGCCACCCGTCGCTACGCTGCCGGAGAGCGGGGCACGAGCGCCGCCCGCAATCGGCGCGCTAAAAAGCTCTAATACCCCATCGGTTACCAGGTCGCCCAAAAACACCACACGACTGCTGTCTGGGCTAACCGTAAATTCAACAACGTTTCCCCCCAAGACTACGCCGCCGGAGATATTGCTGATGACACCCGTCGAGAGCCGTACGCTGTAGAGCTCCAGCTTTCCAACAGTGTCTTTGTTGGCGATGAACACCGCGAAAAGTCCATCCGGGCTGAAGGCGAATTGGGTCGACACATCGCCGCCTGTCACTAATCCACCGGAGACTTTAACGGGCTGCGCCGATACCGTGGCGGCAAAAGCAGCCGCGCCGAGCAATGCCCAAAAGTAACGGGCGAATTGGCGAAAAAAACGGCTTGCGGATTTGATTGGGTGTGTCATTGATCCCTCGATTGAATGGGCGGTCGTGTCGCGGTGTTGTTGAGATCTAATCCGACCGATACGCTGCACGATACTACGCCGGTAAAAGACGAATCGGCAAGCGCGATTACGCCAATGCCCCCCCGCGCGACGCGTCACCCTCGCCGACCAATAGACTCAATTCGAACGATTCCGTGCCCATCAGCAGTTTTCTTCGGCGGCACTTTCCAGGCGTGACCGTAGACTACTTCGACGCTCATGCGGATCATGCCGTTGGTGTCGCGTTGCGCGTTCAACGCATTATCCAAGCGCGCCCACGCGCGCGGGCTCAGGCAGCCGCGCGCGCGCACAGCGCTACCGTGCGGTTGCGTCGTCGCAACTGCGCTCATCGCGCCCTGCGCGCGCAAGTCTTGCCACAGCGCATCGGTGGTTTTGTATTCGAGCGTGATCACTTCCATATCCATCACGGGATCGGCGAATCCGGCGTGGACGAGCATGTCGCCGATGTCGTGTAAATCGGTATGCACGTGCAGACTCGAGACGCGACTCGGCAGCGCTTGATTCACAGCGCGGCGCAACTCGATCAAGGTGTCTGGCCCTGGCATCGTGAACATGAGCACGCCATCGATTTTGAGCGCACGATTCCATTCGGCGAAGAGGGCGGGCAAATCGTTCGCCCATTGCAGCGCGAAATTGCTCCAAAGCACGTCGGCTGCGCCGTGTTTGATGGGGAGCTTCGCCATGTCGGCCACAACGCCCGCGTCTCTGGACTTACGCGAGAGCTTGGCGACGATCCCGCGCGGCGGGGGCGAGGCGAGATCGACCATCGCTTGCGCATGATCGAGCGAAACAACGTTGGCGTTGGGGAAGCGTGCACGCAACGCTCCCGTGTGCGTTCCCGGTCCGCAACCGACATCAAGAATCGTTTGCGGTGTGAGCTTCATGAAATCGAAGCGCTCGAGCAGTCTGTTTCCAACTTCACGCTGAACGACGGCAGCGGTGGCGTATTCAGAGACGCCCGATTTCGCCTGCACGGACGCCGCTGCGTTGAACCGACGACGAACAAGTTGCGAATCTAGCTTGGGTGGGGCGCTCATGAAACAATGCGTTGAGATTTATGAGCATTGTAGGAAGCCTTCGAAAACTATTCGCGCCCGCGCAGCAGCACGTGGGCGCGGACGCTTCGTCTCTGCCGGAGCAGACGCGTGGTCACTGGACGAATCAGTGGCTTCCCGCACGTTGCGCGCTGTGCGCCGATCCGTGCACGCGCGTCGTATGCGCGCCGTGCGAAGGCGCGCTCGTGCGAGTGCCGGAAGAATCATGCCCTCGCTGTAAGCTGCCTTCGTCGAACGCGGAAGTCTGCGGTCGCTGCTTAAGGTATCCGCCGCGCTGGGATCGGCTCGCCGCGACGTTTATGTATGAGTTCCCGTTGGATCGGTTGGTGGTTGGCGCCAAACACGGGCGATATTGGGGTGTTTTTGAGTGGGCGGCAGCGATCACCAGCGAAGACTTTTCATTCGCATCGTCCACGCTCATCCCTGTGCCGCCCTCGCCCGAACGTTTGCTTGAGCGCGGCTACGATCAGGCCGCCCTCTTTTCAAAAGCGCTGGGTCGGCGATTCTCGTCGCGGGTTGACGAAAGCGCCATCATTCGTATTCGCGAGACAGGCACGCAGGCCACCCGAAACTGGGTGGATCGGCGTAAAAATGTGAAGCATGCATTCGCCGCGACTCGGTCACTGGCGGGTGAAGCGGTCGTCTTGGTCGATGATGTGTTGACCACAGGCGCGACGCTCAACGAATGCGCACGCGCCGCAATCGATGCAGGCGCAGCAAGCGTGAATGCCTGCGTGATCGCCCGCGTGAATCCGCCCAGAGCGCGTTCGCGAATTCAAAAATTTAATCGTGCGGTAGCCTAATGATCGTCCCTGTTTTTTTGACGCAGATTAACGCTGATTTCACGCGGATTTGCGCAGATTTCTTGGGTTCGGGTTACCGCATCCCGATGTACCAAAGAACCGACGGTCACAGTTCTCCGACGTTTTCCTGAGGAAGACGAAGACAATTGCAACTGAGCCCGCGAAAAAACTAATCTGCGTTCATCTGCGAAATCAGCGTAATCTGCGTCAAAAAAGCTAAGTTGTGATCTCTGTCGTCCTCGTCAATCCAGAAATTCCGCCGAATACGGGTAACGTGATTCGGCTTTGCGCAAATACGGGCGCTGAACTGCACCTTGTGCATCCGCTCGGTTTTCCGCTTGATGATGCAAGGATGCGCCGCGCGGGGCTTGATTACCACGAGTACGCCACGATGAAGGTTCACGACGATTGGATCGCGTGCAGGCAAGCGCTTGCGCCGCGTCGTTTGTTCGCCATCGAAACTACGGGGGCGCGCTCGGTCTACGACGTGAGCTTTCGCGAAGACGATGTGATCGTCTTCGGCAGTGAAACGAAGGGCCTGTCGAACGACGTGCTCGAAACGTTCGCGCCGGAAAACGTGTTGCGTATTCCGATGCGCCCATCGAACCGCTCGCTCAATTTGTCGAATTCAGTCGCTGTAACGGTGTACGAGGCGTGGCGTCAACTACGTTTCATGGGTTCGAGCGATATCTAAAAGCTATTGGATTTTCGCCCTTCGTACTTTGGGGATAGCGGCCTAAAAACTGTATACCAATAGTTGACAAAATATGTAGCTAGCCTAATTTAAATGGGGGCAAACGTTTGAAAGGTAACAGCTACTTTGCCGACCATTTCTTGACCGTTTGCCGCTGCTCGCCGAGCCCTTCGATGCCGAGCGTCATCACGTCCCCAGGCTTTAAGAACACGGGATTGGGCTTCATTCCGAGCCCAACACCGGGTGGCGTTCCCGTGGTGATGATGTCGCCGGGTTCGAGCGTCATCAACTGCGAGCAATACGCGATTAGCGTAGCCGCGTCGAAAATCATCGTTTTCGTCGAGCCGTTTTGCATGCGCTTGCCGTTCACGTCGAGCCACATGGCGAGCTTCTGCGGATTCGGGACTTCATCCGCGGTGACGAGCCAGGGGCCGATCGGACCGAAAGTATTGAAGCCTTTGCCTTTGTCCCAGGTCATGCCGCGCTCAATTTGCCATTCGCGCTCGGACACGTCATTCACGACGCAATAGCCCGCAACGTATTTCAGCGCATCCTTCTTGGTGACGTAGCTCGCGCGGGTTCCGATCACCACGCCCAGCTCGCATTCCCAATCAGTTTTTACCGAGCCCTTCGGCAACATCACGTCATCGTTGGGGCCGACGATGCAGCTCGTCCATTTGTTGAACACCACAGGCTCTTTCGGAATCGGAGAACCGGTTTCTGCCGCGTGATCGGCGTAGTTGAGTCCAATGGCTACAAACTTCGCAGGGCGGGCGACGCAGGGACCGATCCGCGTGCTCTTTTTTACGAGCGGCAACTTGTCTGGCTTGATCTTCGCGATTTTTGCCAGCGTTTTCGCGTTTAACGTGTCCCCGTTCCAATCGGGGATGTATTCAGCGACCGAGCGAATATTGCCGTCTTTGTCGATGATGCCGGGCTTTTCTTTGCCAACCGGGCCGTAGCGAAGCAGTTTCATGAGGTTCCTTTTTTTGGAGACTAGTCGCGATAGAAAAAATTAGCGCGGAAGCGGGCGCACGTGTCCCGCTAGATCGTAATGCCACCGTCAATCGAATAGGCATTACCGGTGGCAAACGCAGCCTCATCGCTGGCAAGAAAAACAACCAGCGGCGCGATTTCTTCAGGCGTGGCGAGCCGCCCCATCGGCTGCCGCGCGATGAACATTTTGCGAGCCTCAGTGACGTCGCCAAGCGCGGCCATACGGTCGAGCAGTGACGGCGTTTCCACGGTACCCGGACAAATTGCGTTGCAACGAATGCCGCCCTTAACGTAGTCGGCTGCAATGCTCTTGGTAATACCAATCACCGCCGCCTTGGTTGCGCCGTAAACGAAGCGATTGGGCAGGCCTTTCACGCTCGAAACTACTGATGACATGTTGATGATGGAGCCGCCGCCATTGGCCACCATGCCCGGCAACACCGCTTGAATCATCTTGAACATTGAGCGCACATTCAGCTTGAACGAAAAATCCCAATCGTCGTCTGACGTTTCCATAATCGTGCCCTGATGCACGAACCCCGCACAGTTAAAGAGCACATTGATATTCGGGAGAGCAGCGGTCACACTCCTGATTTCTGCATCGTTCAATACATCCAAGCGCATCGTTTGGATGTTTGGGGTTGCAGCAAGCGATTCGAGTTGTTTCGCGTTGATATCGGTAGCAATCACCTTCGCGCCCTCTGCGGCCATCGCAATCGCACTGGCGCGACCGATGCCTTGCCCGGCCGCAGTGACCAACGCAGTCTTTCCCTTTAATCGATTCATGCGAGCGGTTTCCTTGAACGTAAATGAGTTGAAATACATGCTTCGTCAGCGGCGGCTCCAGCTGTGGCATTCTGTGCGACGCTCTAAGCGAATCATCGTTTACATGTGAATTGGGAAGCATAGCGCGCGCGTTTACGTGCAGAATTCACGTTGCATCAATTCCGAGATTTGCCGACGCCGATGAGCGAATCGTCGCCACCGAAGACCCCGTTGTACCGCGAAGAGGCCTTGGCGCATCAAAGAGAGCGCGCGTGGGGCGAGCTGGTCGTGCTCACGCCGCGTGTCGCGCGCTACTTGCTTTGGGCGCTCGCCGTCTTAGCGCTTGTTTTTGTTTGGTTTTTAGTCGAAGCGGAATACACCCGAAAGGCGCGTGCGTTCGCCGTGCTCAGCTTCGCCGTTGACCCGACAACCGTCGCGGCAACTGACGCAGGAACGCTCACCTCAATTGCGGTGAAAGAGGGGGAGCGAATTGCGCGCGGGCAAGTGATTGCCACAGTGTCGACTGAGCGTACCGTTGCCGGGGTGGCCACGTTTTCAGGCGCGGCAAGTGATGCTGAGGCGCGTCGCGCTGCCATTTCGCGGGAGAAGCGCGAGCTCGAAGCACAGCTTGCGGCACAGTCAAGCCAGCTCACACAACGCGTACAAGCCATTGAGATGGAGCGCGCAGCGCTCGCGCGCGAGATTGCCGCGCAAGAAGAACGCGTGCGGCAGCTGCAATTGCAAGTAGACCGTTTCCGACAGCTCGCCAAAGAAAAGTTTGTGTCTGAACTGCAATTGCAAACCAAGCAGGACGAGCGCGCTGAGCAAGTCGTCAAAGTTGAAACGCTAAAGCGCAGTGACGCTGCGCTCGCGAGAGATCTTTCGCAGGCGAGAAGCGAGTTGCCGCTTCTTCAAAGCGCCACTCGCAGTAAGCTCGCCGCACTTGATCGGGATGCCGCAGCGCTCACTCAAAGCTCCCGTGAAGACGTATCGCGACGCGCCTACGACATCACCGCTGCCACCGATGCTGTCGTAGAGCGCATCATCGCGTCGCCTGGGCAAACCTTAGTGCAGGGCGCGCCTCTTCTGAGGATGCAAAGCGGCGATGGTGCGCTACAAAGCGATCTCTTTGTACCCACGCGCTCCGCTGGGTTTTTGAAGTCGGGGCAAATCGTGCGGCTCGCCATTGATGCTTTTCCCTTCGAGCGCTACGGGCATGTTGAGGCAAGGATTGTGGAGATTGGTCGTGTCGTGTTGATCCCCGGCGAGGCGGGCGTTCCAGCCCAAGTGCGCGAACCCGCATTTCGTGTGCGCGCGACGCTCGTGACTCAGACTGTCGTTGCCTACGGACAAAGTTATCCACTGCGAAATGGCCTGACTGCACAAGCCGACATCGAGCTAGATCGCCGACCGCTATATCGCTGGATCATCGAACCGATTCTGCGATTGCGGGGCTCGCTATGAGCGCAACTCTCTTTCGCACGTTGCAATTTTGGCGTCGCAAAACGCCGCTTGTAATGCAGACCGAAGCGGCTGAGTGCGGTCTTGCCTGCCTCGCCATGATCGCTGGTCACCACGGTTTCGAAATTGATTTGCAATCATTGCGTCGTGATCACGCGATCACGCAAAAAGGCACCACACTTAAATCAATCATTGAAATTGCCGATAGTTTGGCGCTTGCGGCGCGACCGCTGCGCGTAGAGCTCGCAGCGCTCAGTAAGGTTCGTTTGCCAGCCATCGTGCATTACGATTTCAATCACTTCGTTGTATTGACCGAAGTAAGCGCCGACGCAGTGACGTTGCATGACCCAGGGCGCGGCGCGCGCACGTTGAGTTTGATTGAGTTTTCTAAGCACTTCACCGGTGTGCTGCTCGAGCTCACGCCCACCTCTAGCTTCAAGAAGAAGCGCGTTACCGAATCGCTGTCAGTGTGGTCTTTTCTGAGCGGCGCTAAAGGGCTCAAATTAGCGCTCTGGCGACTCTTTATCGCCGCGATCGTTTTTGAGGTCTTCGCCATTGCAATGCCTTGGCTCACGCAGCTAACAGTCGATGAGGTTCTCGTTTCCGCGGATCGCAGCTTGATGGCGGTGCTTGCGATTGGCTTCGTTTTGATCGTCCTCATTCAAGGCTGCATCATGGCGTTGAGAGGGTGGCTGCTCGTGCATTTGACGACGACATTGTCGCTGCAAGTGCTCACGCAATTGTTTTCACATTTGCTGCGATTACCGCTTGCGTTTTTTGAGAAGCGTCACGTGGGCGATCTGCTCTCACGCTTCTCGTCAATGGATGCGATCCAGCGCACGCTGACCGCAAGCTCGGTTGAGGTGATGATTGATGGCGTGCTCGCGCTTTCAATGCTCGCCGTGATGCTGATTTACTCGCCGAAGCTCACGCTGGTTGTTTTAGTGTTCGCTGCGATTTACGCGATCCTCCGCTGGGTGCTCTATCGGCCGTTACGCGAAGCGCTCAATGAACAACTGGTGTTCGCCGCACTTCAGCAATCACATTTCATCGAGAGTTTGCGCGGCATGCAGGCGATCAAGATGTATCAGGGCGAGCCTGATCGTTTGGCGCGTTGGCAAAACTCGGTTGTTGATACGTTGAATGCAACGATTCGTTCGCAAACGCTCACGCTGATTTACAAAACATCGAATTTCGTATTGTTTGGTGTCGAATCGGTCATTGTGATGTGGCTAGGCGCGAATGAAGTGATGAGCGGCGCCTTTAGTGTCGGCATGTTGCTCGCGTTCATCGCCTACAAGCTGGTGTTCGTGACTCGCCTTGCGAACTTAATCGACAAGATCAGCGAATTTGCACTGCTGAACTTGCATGCAGAGCGTGTCGCCGACGTAGCGCTCGCAGATCGTGAAGATGCGGGGCATGCGCCTGCACCTGATCTGTCGAGGGCGCGCTGGGTGATCGAAAACCTTGGTTATCGATATGGCCCACAAGACGCATTTATTTTCCGCAATGTGAGCTTCACGATTGAGCCGGGTGAAACGGTTGCGCTGTCAGGTCCGTCAGGCGTCGGCAAAACCACGCTTGCGAAAGTCGTGCTCGGACTACTGCCCGCCACGGAGGGGCGCGTGTTGATTGATGGCGTCGATATTCGCGAAATTGATCCAGTGAGCCTGCGCGGACAAATCGGCGCGGTCATGCAGGAAGATTACGTGTTCTTCGGTTCGGTCGCAGAAAACGTAAGCTTGTTCGAACCAGAGATGGATCAGGAGCGCATTCGCGACGCGCTCAAAGCGGCGGCACTGCTCGACGACATCGAGCGTATGCCAATGCGAATCGACACCCTCGTGGTGAACGCCGGAAGCGTGCTCTCTGGCGGGCAGCGGCAACGCCTGCTGCTCGCACGAGCACTCTATCGCCAGCCCAAGTTCCTGATGCTAGATGAGGCCACCAGCGCGCTCGACAACGCGCGCGAGGCGACGGTGAATCAAGTCGTCAAAGACCTAGGCATCACCACGCTCATCATCGCCCACCGTGATTCAACGCTCGCGATGGCGACTAAGCGGGTGGGGTTGGGTTAACTACCGACAACAGCGATTTCACCGCCGCCAACAAGAACGATTTCGATATCCGCCAAGTCGCGCAGTAGGTCGTCCTCGAGGATGAAGTCATTGGCGATCGAATTGGAAAGAGCGTTTGAGTTCATGATCGTGATCCGGTAGGTGATTTGTTTGAAGGTTTCGTTTAAAGTGGAGTTCCACGACCCGAAATATGACGTCGTCATCGAAAGAAATCAAGTGGATACTGAAACACTCGTAAACATGATCGACAGCTCAGTGATGGACCTTGATGGTCATGGGCTTGACGATCTAGTCATTGAACTTAACGGCAAACTTGAGTCACTGCTTAGATCTAGTAACCATGAGCACTTTCAGCTCGCCTTGAAGGCTGCTCGCATCATTGCGTTTTCTAGAGTTTCAAAGCCAGCCGGTGTTGCGGTGAAGATATTGCTCGACGTGGCGTTCGCATTAACGCCCCGCGGACGAAGTCACGAGGGGTTGTCGTTGGTAGAAAGAGCACTAGATCTCGCAGCGGAACAAAATTTGCAGCCAGAGCTTCGCCGCGCTTACAGCGTGTACGCCGCGCTGAGTATTGATTCTGGATTTCCTGCGAAGGGGACTGAGTGTGCTCTACGCGCCCTTGAAATCGCGAAGAAACTCTCTGACGACAATGGCATCGTGAGCGCCTACACCAACCTCGCAGGTGCGCTGTGCATGATGGGGATGTACCGTGAGTGTATTGAGGTGGCTCTGCGGGTTGATAGTGTCTACGGCCAAGACATTCGGTTCCGCGTGCAAGTAGGCGCAGCGCGCGCGAACATGGTGAATGCGTGTATCGCCTTGCAGCAATATGAGCTGGGTGCAGCGACCGCTAAGTCGTCGGTGGAGTCACTAGGGGTACCGAAAAGCGGCAACGAGATTTTCATCCGCCTCGTCTGCGAAACAAACTGGCTTAAGTGTGCTCTCGGTTTGAAAGATGGCGATTCCGCCAAACTCCGATTGAGCATGGTGCAGCGCCTAGCCAAAGCCTTTAAAACGCCACGCACCGAGCTTAATCAAGAGCTTGCCGAGGCTGCTTACGAAATCTTTGACGGAGACCTGACCATTGCGGTCGCGACGCTACTCAAGTTGCTTGAAACATCTAAGGCGCTCCCTACCCTCTATAGGGACAACCTAACGTTGCTAGTGCGCGCCTACGAGAAGGCTCACGATCACACAGGTGTATTGATCTATCTCGGAAAACTCGTTGAGTTCCTCGCGAAGTCGCAGGTCGATAGCGTGAAGCGCTCGCTAGATGCGCTTAAGGTGAAGGTGCAAACACCGATGCCGGGCAAGGATGATGTGCAAGATCTCATCGCTGCGATTCAGCGCGATGGGCAGCTTCCGAGGCAAGAAGTTGAAGTGCCGGAGCCGATGTATCGCGATGCCTTCGAGCGGCTAGCGGTCACCGCTGAACTTCGCGAAGATACTTGGGGAAAGCATGCGTATCGCGTAGGGCGCCTCGCCTATTTGCTCGCCGAAGAGTTGGGCTACGGACATCGCTTTTGTGAGGAAATTGAACTTGCGGCGCGCTTGCATGACATCGGTAAATTGGGCATCCCAGATGGGCTTCTGCTGAAGCCTGGAAAGCTCACCAGCGCGGAGTTTGAAATCATCAAACGCCATACGGAAATTGGCGCGCAGCTGCTGTCACTCTGCCCGAATCCTGCTTTCCGCATGGCCGAAACAATTGCGCTGGGTCATCATGAGCGCTGGGATGGAACTGGCTATCCTGCGGCGCAGAAAGGCGAAGAAATTCCGCTCGCCGCGCGCATTGCCGCAGTCGCCGATGTGTACGATGCGCTCACCCATGTTCGCGCCTATAAACATGCATGGAAGCACGCCGAGGCGGTCGCCGAAATCCAGCGTTGCTCTGGAACGCATTTCGAGCCGCGTATCGTTGATGCGTTCGTGACGATGATTGATCGTGTGAAACATAAGTACGGCAGAAAGATGGAGAACTATCTTGCTGCGCCGAGCGCTGTCTCTACGCTCGTCCAGGCACGTCGTGAGATGCAAGATATGCTCGATGCGATGTATCGGATCGATGACGAAGTACGCGCAAAAGCGCTCGAAGCTCGCGAAGATCCGGAGCGCGAAATTGCGCAAAAACTCGCCATCGAAGTGGAGCCGATCAAGCCCCGAAATGACCCAGAAAGTGCTGCTTAAAAACTAGGCAAAGTGAGCGATTTTCGATTACGGCAATATGCTTTCAACGTCTATTGAAATGGAGCTAGGCGGGTTCAAAGTGGTTTTTCGCGTCGCCGGATAAAAATCTCCAAGCCCCAATAAAATTGTCGTTCTAGTGAAATAGCTTCGTAGAGTTTTTGTAAAAATACAACACTTTTCTAGCAAATAGACCGGCATTTTTGGTCGTGAAGGCGAGGTTCATTGATCGAGGTTGGCTGGACCATTCAGCCTCCGAACTGAGCCTCTGGTTGCGGGCGACAACGTTCTGATCCATAGAGCACGCCGCTATTGTGGCCTTGGGTAAACCCTAGTCATCGCGACCAGTCGCCTCGGCTCCGCCCTGCGTCGCGTCGATAATCCGAAGCTGTTTCATTTCGCTCACGTTGCGCAGTCGCGCGAACGCATCCATGTACGACTTCGACACGCTTTCCTTGCATGCCGGCGCGCGCCCCGACCCCACGACGGGTGCGCGGGCAACGCCCATTTATCAATCCACCTCGTTCGTGTTCGAAGACGCCGATCACGCCGCAGCGCTTTTCAATATGGAGCGAGCGGGACATGTGTACTCCCGGCTCTCGAACCCGACCAATGCCGTGCTCGAAGAACGGGTCGCGGCGTTGGAAGGCGGCATCGGCGCGATTTCGGTCGCGTCCGGTCAGGCGGCATTGCATGTGGCGATTTGCACGCTGATGGGCGCGGGCGGGCACATCGTCGCGAGCCGCGCGCTCTACGGCGGCTCACACAATCTGCTTGATTACACCTTGCCGCGCTTCGGAATCGAGACCACCTTCGTCGATCCCGGCGACTTGGACGCATGGAAGAAAGCGATTCGCCCGAACACGCGTCTTCTATTTGGCGAGACGCTCGGCAACCCTGGAAATCTGTTGATCGACATCGAAGCGGTCGCCGCGATTGCGCATGAATCTGGATTGCCGCTGATGCTCGATTCGACGCTCACGACGCCGTATTTGATTCGACCGTTCGAACACGGCGCAGACATCGTGTTTCATTCGGCAACGAAATTTCTCTCGGGTCACGGCACGGTGATCGGCGGCGTGCTCGTCGATAGCGGTCGCTTTGATTGGCTAGCTGAGAAAGCAAAAGAGAAATTTCCAACGCTCACTGCGCCGTACAAAGGTTTTCACGACATGGTGTTCGCGGAAGAGTCTTCGACCGCTGCGTTCTTGTTGCGCTGTCGTCGAGAAGGTTTGCGAGACTTCGGCGCTTGCTTGGCACCGATGAACGCTTGGCAGATTCTTCAAGGCATCGAAACGCTGCCCGTGCGGATGGATCGACACATTGCGAATGCGCGTGCTGTGATCGAGTTCTTGCAGTCGCATCCGTTTGTGAGCGCAGTTCACCATCCGGACGTGGAAACCCATCGCGATCACGCGCTCGCGAAGAAATACTTCCCGAAGGGATCAAGCGCCGTGTTCTCTTTCGACATTAAAGGTACGAGGGCGCAAGGGCGCGCGCTGATCGATCATTTGCGACTCTTCTCGCATCTGGCGAATGTGGGCGATGCGAAATCGCTCGTTATTCACCCAGCGAGCACCACGCATTCCCGGATGAGTGTGGACGCGTTGAAATCCGCCGGCATTACTGAAGGCACGATTCGTTTGTCGATTGGTTTAGAAAGCGCGAGTGACTTGATTGATGACTTGAAGCGCGCGATGAAGGTGGCGGAGAAGGTGAAATGAATTTGCAACGAAATCACATTGCTGTCATCCCCGTCCCCGCCTACGCGGGGATAAACCTTCGGGCGGGGACCCAGACCGGGCAGATTCGCAGCGCGCGTTCGTTAGCGCGCATCAAAGAGTTTCAGGGTCTGGGTTCCCGCCTTCGCGGGAATGACAAGCCTACGAGTGGAACCGCAGTATGAAAATCCAAGTTAACAACGCTGTCGCCTACGCCTACACAGGTACAAAGCCCCTCGTCGAAACCCAACCCACCGCCGTTTTTGTCCACGGCGCAGCCAACGACCATAGTGTTTGGGCATTGCAGTCGCGATACTTTGCGCATCACGGCTGGAACGTGCTCGCGCTTGATTTGCCAGCCCACGGCCAAAGTGAGGGCGCGCTGTGTACAAGTATCGAATCGCTCGCGAATTTCGTTGCGGCTTTTCTCGATCAAACCAAGATAAAGAGCGCGTGCGTGTTTGGTCATAGTATGGGATCGCTCACGGCGCTTCAGCTCGCCGCAGATCGCCCCGATGTGGTGGCGAAACTCGGCATGATCGGCGCCGCGGTTCCGATGGCCGTCGGCGATGCCTTGCTCGACGCGGCGGCCAATCATGAAGAAAAGGCGCGGCAAATGATTGTGGATTGGTCGTACGCACCCGCGTCCCAGCTTGGGAATAATCACAAAGTTCCCGGCGCTTGGCTTCCCGGCGGGAACCTCGCGCTGATGCGTCGGATGGCGCGCGGCGTGCTGCACAACGATTTGCATGCGTGCAAAACATACACGAATGGTATTGAGGCCGCGAAGTCGATCAATCTACCAACGCTTTTCATCGTGGGCGAACGCGACATGATGACGCCGCCGAAAGCCGCGAGCGCGGCGATTGATGCGATCAATGGCGCGCGCGTTGTTCGACTTCAAGAGGCCGGACACTCGATGCTTTCAGAAGCGCCTGATGCGTGCTTGAAGGCGATGTGGGAATTTGCGAATACTCGTTGACACATGCCTCGCTTTTTTTCCGAAATACCCATCGTCGAAGGCGCGCGCATTGTGCTCGATACCCGCATCGCTCAGCATGTGCGCGTAGTTCGCTTGCGCGAGGCTGATTCGATCACGTTGTTTGACGGTGCGGGTGGAGAAGTGCCTGCAACGATTGTTGAGATCGGCAAGCGCGATATCGTCGCTGAGACGGCGCATCGCGTTTTGATCGAACGAGAACTCGCGCGAAAGCTCACGCTCTGCGTCGGATTGATCGCTAACGACCGCTTCGATTGGCTGATTCAAAAAGCGACCGAGCTGGGTGTTGCCGCGATTCAACCGCTCTACACAGAGCGCTCGCAACGCATTCCCGGCGACATTGAGAAGCGTGTTGCGCATTGGCGCGGCGTGGTGATCGCAGCCTGCGAACAGTGTGGGCGCAATCAACTTCCCAGCGTGTCGGCACCGATAAGTTTGGCTCAAGCGATGGATTCGCAGGGCGCAACCCGGCAAGTGTTGATGGACGCCGAAGGCGAGCTGTCGATTGCGTTCGCGGCCCCAGATGTACCGAGTGTCATTTTCGTTGGCCCCGAAGGCGGGTTCTCTCCGAACGAGCTCGCGCTTTTGCGTGAGAACTGCGAGCATCGATTACGCGTTGGGCAAACGGTGCTGCGCGCTGAGACGGCAGCGATTGCGGCGGTTGTGAAGTTATCGTAGGGTGCGATCCTATCGCACCCATATTGATACGAGCCAGCGACGATTGAAGAGTCACGCTGCGCGTAACACTCACGAGGTGCGATGGGATCGCACCCTACAGCTCACCGTGCGCAAACGCCGCCATCGAACCGAGTGTGAGCCACGCGTCGCCAGCGGCTTGCCCCTTACTTTGCGCGTCAAGCGTTGCGCAGCGCTTGAGCAATGCCGCGATGCGCTGCGGCGCAATCACACTCGTCGCGTGTTCCATCGCTTTTTGTCGTTTGCCCCAGACACGCGCATTGCGGAGCGCTTGAGCAACGGGCACGCCCTGACGCCTTGCGAGAAAAATGTGCGCGAGCGCGTGAACATCTTCAGAAATCATCCACGATAGACGTGGCGCTTGCTCGCCTTCGGCATGAAGCCCTTCCAGCACGCGCGAGTAGCGCGCGAGGTCACCCCGCAGGAATGATTCGGAGAGTTCATTCGGGTCATACCGAGCTACGTCTGCCACTGCGGCAACCAGGTCTTCCACTTTCAGTTCGCCTTTCGGCAACAGAAGCGAGAGTTTTTCGATTTCCTGCTTGGCAGCCAGCAAGTTCCCCTCGCATCGCTCACACAGAAAATCGACTACATCACGCGTTGCCTCGAAGCCGTACTTCTTAAGGCGTTTTCCGATCCAGCCAGGCAACTGTTCGCGTTCAACGAGCGGCGCAGCGATCACATCACCTGAGCGCGAGCACGCAGCAAACCATGCGCTCTCTGTCGCTGAGCGATCAAGCTTCGGCACGTTAAAAAGATAGAGCGTGTCAGGCGCAGGATCTTTCGCTGAGCTTTCAAAAAAAGCGCACGCATCGGCCGATGGCTTCGCAGTGTTGATCGTGATTTCAACGATGCGAAGTGTGGCAAAGAGCGAGAGATTGTCACTGGCGTCGGTGACTTTCGACCAGTCGAAATGCTGCGAATCGACGACGTAATGATCGCGCTCGCTGTAACCCGCCTTGCGCGCGTCTTCGCGGATCGCGTCCGCCGCTTCAATCTTCGTAATCAGCTCATCGCCGTGGATGAGGTAGAGGGTCTTCATGCCTCAGCTGCCATCAGGCAGGACGCTTCACCGACAGCAAGCGACGCAGGATTTGGCTCGCTGCATCCTGCTGCATATCGCGAATCAGCTGTCGCTCTTCCGCCTCTTTCGCTAGGGCCTGAGACTCTGAATAAGAGAAATCTCGACGAATCGTGATTTCGCCCGGTTGCCCCCACGTTTTCTGGCGAGCGTCTACAAATTCATAAAGAATTCTGTATTCCAATTCGAACTCACGGGCACGTCCACTCCCAGAGAGCGAAAGCACTCGCTTATCAAAAGTGACTTGCAGAAAGCGAATTGAAAAGTCAGCCTCTTCAATTTTGGGCTTTACCGTGATGCCGCTGCGCAGGAGCCCTTCGACAACGTCGGGCACGACCGGCGCACTGGGGCCGCCGAGCGCAGCGCTCGTTGGCGCTTGAACATGAACCGACTTAAATTCATACGATCCCGCGCCGCGCAGCTGAAAACCGCAGGACGCAACCATCATGCAGGCGATGACGGCGGTGACGAGTGATGAGTGACGGGCAATGCGTCGAAGAAAAGAAGTCTGTTCATTGCTCACTATTCACTGCTCACTTTCTAAACAACAACGTTCACCAAGCGCCCAGGCACCACGATGATCTTTTTCGGCGCGCGACCTTCGCCGAACTTAGCAACCTCTGACGACGCGGCGGCTGCCGCTTCGATCGCGGCTTTGTCTGCGCTTGAAGGCACAACAATTTCGCCGCGGGTTTTGCCGTTGATCTGCAACACGAGTTTGAGCTCGTCTTGTATCAGCGCGGCTGCGTCTGGCTGCGGCCATTTTGTATCGAGCAGTGCGCCGTCGGTTTTCTCAAATCCGAGATCACTCCACAATTTGAAGGTGATATGTGGTGTCACGGGCGCGAGCGTTCGCAAAAGGATCGATGCGCCTTCGCGCGCGAGCGCCGGACACGCGCCAGGCTTCACCGCTTCAAGGGCATTCAACATCTTCATCGACGCTGAAACGACGGTGTTGTACTGCTGACGATCGTAGTCAAAATTCGATTGCTTGAGCGCACTGTGCAATTCGAAACGCGTGGCTTTTTGTTCTGCAGTAAGCGTCGCGGCATCGACCGCACCGGCACTCGCGATATCAGCCGAACGATCAGCGCAATACGTCCACACGCGCCGCAAGAAGCGCATCGCGCCTTCCACTGCCGTATCAGACCACACCGCTGCATCTTCCGGGCCGCCGACAAACATCACATAGAGCCGCGCGGTGTCTGCGCCGTACTTATCGATCAAGTCTTGCGGATCAACGCCGTTCCTCTCGCTCTTGCCCATCTTGCCGATGCCGCCGTAGAGCACGGGCGTGCCATCGTCGAGTGTGCCGCCGTTGATGTGGCCCTTTTCATCGTGCGTGAGCTTCACATCCGTTGGCGGGACGTAATTCTTCGCACCATGGCTGCCAGGCGTGTAGAAAATGTGATTCAAGAGCATGCCGTGGTTGGTCATGCGTTTGAACGGCTCATCGAAATTGAGCAAGCCCATGTCGCGCATCGCTTTCGTCCAGAAGCGCGCGTAGAGCAAATGCAACACGGCATGTTCGATGCCGCCGATGTATTGATCCATCGGCATCCAGTAATCGTTACGTGCATCGACCATCGTCTCAGCGTTCGCCGACGCGTAGCGCATGTAGTACCACGCCGAATCGACGAAGGTATCCATGGTGTCGGTTTCGCGCCGCGCGGGCTTGCCGCATTTCGGACATGCGCAGTTGATGAAGGCTGCGTCGTGCTTGAGCGGGCTGCCGCTGCCATCTGGGATGTGATGCTCGGGCAGTACGACCGGCAGATCTTTTTCGGGTACCGGAACCACGCCGCAGTCATGGCAGTGAATGACCGGGATCGGTGTGCCCCAGTAGCGTTGACGCGAGATGCCCCAATCGCGAAGACGGAAGGTGGTTTTCTTTTCGCCGAGGCCTTTTGCGGCGAGATCGGCGGCGACCGCATCGACGCAATCCTTGAATTTGAGGCCGTCGTACTTGCCGCTGTTCACGGCGACGCCATCCCCTTTGTTGCCGTACCACTCCTGCCAGGCATCGGTACTGAACGCGTGAGTTCCGAGCGCGACCACTTGCTTGATCGGCAAACTATATTTTTTAGCGAACGCGAAATCGCGCTCGTCGTGACCCGGCACACCCATCACAGCACCATCGCCGTAGGTGATGAGCACATAGTTACCGACCCAGACTTCGATCTTCTCACCGGTGAGCGGATGCGTCACGAATAAGCCGGTGGCAACACCTTCTTTTTCCTTGAGCGCGAGTTCAGCCTCCGTCGTGCCGCCGAGTTTCAACGCATCGATCTTCGGCGCGAGCGCAGGGTTCAATTGCCCTGCGCGGATCGCGAGCGGATGTTCAGGGGCGACTGCCACAAAGGTGACACCCATGATGGTGTCAGCGCGCGTGGTGAAGACGTACATCTTGCCGTCTTGCACGAGCTTGCCGTCGGCGTCTTTAATGTCGTGCGGAAACGCGAAGCGCACGCCCTCCGATTTGCCGATCCAGTTTTCTTGAATCAAGCGCAAGCGCTCTGACCAGCCGGGCAATTTGTGCAGCGTTGCGTCGAGCAATTCCTCGGCGTACTTGGTGATGTTCAAGTAGTAGCCCGGAATCTCGCGCTTCTCCACGAGCGCGCCTGAGCGCCAGCCACGACCATCGATCACTTGCTCATTGGCGAGCACGGTTTGATCGATCGGATCCCAGTTCACGATTTGCGTTTTGCGATACGCAAGACCGTTCTCCAACATTTTCAAGAAGAACCACTGGTTCCACTTGTAATACGCCGGGTCGCAGGTTGCGAGCTCGCGGGACCAATCGAATGCCAAGCCCAATGCTTGGCATTGCGCTTTCATCACTTCGATGTTTTTGTACGTCCACGCCGCAGGCGCGACTTTCGCTTTCATCGCGGCGTTCTCGGCGGGTAAACCGAACGCATCCCAACCCATCGGCATCAACACGTTGTAACCCTGCATCCGCTTGTAGCGAACTAGCATGTCGTTGATCGTGTAATTGCGAACGTGACCCATGTGCAGCTTGCCGGACGGATACGGCAGCATCGAGCAGGCGTAATACTTGCCTTTCGGGAAACGTGGGTCATTCTCAATCGACCTGTAGGCGTCGATCTCGGACCAATGGGTTTGTGCGGCCGATTCGACCGTCTTATGGTGGTATTGAGATTCCATGTCGGGGAAACGCGGGCGAGCGACGCTGCCGCAGCTCACTAAAATTAGCGATAAACCCTTGAATTGTAAGGTTTTGAGGCGCAGGGTCGGCGGAACTAAACGAGCCCTAGAGCGATCTCTATCCTCCTTGCGATTTCGAAAATTTCTCTGGTGCAGATTTGCACTAGTTTTGTCCTAATGAAGGCGTCGAAGAAATCTGCGTCAATCTGCGTGTAATCCGTGTCAATCTGCGTCAAAAAATAATTCCTTGGCTACCGTGATCCAACCTTTTTCCCGCGCTCTGAAGTTTGCGTTTTCAGTCGTTCAAACGACGGCCGCTCTTGCGCTCGCACTAGCGTCATTCACGGCGAACGCGGCCCCGATCAAAACGCCGCATGCAGAAGTCGAATTGGTTTCCGCTGACACGGCGCTCGTACCCGGACAAACTTCGCGCATTGGCCTTTCGATCAAACACGCGACGCATTGGCACACCTATTGGAAGAATCCGGGCGATTCTGGCTATCCCACCAAGGTGACGTGGGCGCTGCCTGCGGGCGTGACTGTGTCTGAGTTTGATTGGCCCGCGCCGCAGCGTTTGCGCACGGGGCCTTTGGTCAATTTCGGGTATGAGAATGAAGTCATCCTTCCGGCGTCGGTAACGATCCCCGCAGCTGCCGCCGCGGGAAGCGAAATCACGATCAAGGGTAAGGCGGAGTGGCTGGTCTGTAAAGACGTTTGCATTCCTGAAGACGGCGAAGTTTCGCTCACCCTGCCGGTCGCGGCGACGGCGCAAAAGCGTGATGCAAAAGCGTGGGCGGGCGTAGAGGCGCGAATTCCCGCCGCACTCTCCGGCTGGAGTGGCGAGGCGCGAGTGAGTGGTCGCGAGATGTGGATAGCGCTCAAACCGGCAGCGGGCGCGCCGAAGATGTCTAAGTTCGACGTGTTCCCAGAGGTCGAACAGATCACCGAACCCGCGGCGCAGCGCGTGTATTCGACGAACGACGCGAACTTTCCCTTTGGCGCGATGCTGCGCTTGGTCGATGGCGCGAAAGTGCCAGAAAACTTTAAGCTCGTCGTCTCTTCCCCAGAATCTATCGGGGCAAGTGCTAAATTCGGTTTTGTATCAGTAACAACAAAAACTCTAGCTGAGCCCCAATCAATACAGGGCTACACGCTATTAGCGGACGCTTCAAAAGACGCTCCGGCGAGCGACGTAGCAGCGCCCGGAGCGGGTGTAGCGGCCGGCGCTAGCGGTGGCATGTCGCTTTTGGCTGCGATTGCGTTCGCATTCGTCGGCGGCATGATCTTGAATTTGATGCCCTGCGTCTTCCCGGTGCTCTCGCTCAAGATTCTCTCGTTTGCGCAGCATGCGGGCCAAGGGCATTCTGCGGTCGAGCGACGTGGCGCGATGCGCGCGCATGGGCTCTTCTACGCGATTGGCGTTGTCGTTTCTTTTCTGGCGCTTGCGGGCGCACTACTCGCGCTCAAGGGGGCGGGAAGCGCCGTGGGCTGGGGATTTCAATTGCAGAACCCCGGCGTCGTGTGGGTGCTCGCCGTGATCTTTTTCTTGATCGGGCTCAATCTCATGGGCGCGTTCGAAGTTGGCACGATGGCGCCGTCGTCGCTGTTGAGCTTCACTGCGAAAAATCCAGGCGTTGATGCGTTTTTCTCGGGCGTGCTCGCGGTGATCGCGGCGAGCCCGTGTACCGCACCGTTCATGGGCGCAGCACTCGGATTTGCGCTCACCCAAAGCGCGCTCGCGGCGCTCATCGTATTCGCAGCGCTCGGTGTTGGCATGGCGCTGCCCTACGTGATCCTCGCTTGGTTTCCGAAGTGGCTTGATCGCTTGCCGCGACCTGGGCCGTGGATGATTACCTTTAAGCAAGTGCTCGCGTTTCCGATGTTCTTGACCGTTGTCTGGCTCATTTGGGTGATTGCACAACAAGCCACGATTGATGGCGCTGCGATTGCGCTCGTGGGCTTGGTTGGGATTGCATTCGGTGCGTGGTTGCTCGGCTCCGTGCGCGCACGGGCACGCATGGCGGGCGCGCTTGCGGCGGCGCTCGCCGTGGTGCTCGCATGGCCCTCGACTGCGATGGTGGAGGCAAGCAACGCAGTGAGCGCAGCCAGCGCAACCTCAGCCAGCAGCGCGCAGTGGAAGCCTTGGAATCCGGAAGAAATCGCGAAGCTCAACGCAGAGGGCAAGTCCGTGTTTGTTGATTTCACGGCGGCTTGGTGCGTGAGTTGTCAGGCGAATAAGCGCTTTGTGCTTACCCGCGACGATGTTCAAAAAGCGTTCGCGCAGAAAAACGTGGTCTTGATGCGCGCCGACTGGACCAACCGCGATGAGCGCATCACCCAAGCGCTCAAACAAATGAACCGCTCAGGCGTGCCGGTGTATGCCTTGCACGCCCCGGGCAAACCCGTAGAACTGCTGCCCGAACTGTTGACGGTGGGCATTGTCACAACAACTATCGCTCGTTTGTAGGGGCCACGCGTTCGCGCGTTTCCCTAACTTGTTACAGATGTGCGCTACCGACCAAAGACGTTTTTCCCGCGCGTTAAAACTGATCTTTTCGGAAAGTGCGTACCTGCGACAAAACTCCCTTGGTCTGTCTTGAAGGAATCACCATGAAACGCACCCTCACACTTATCGCGGCATCGCTCGCGTTTGCGGCTGCAAACGCGGCCACCGTTGGCCAAGCCGCGCCCGACTTCACACTCACGGATGTGAACGGCAAAGCGGTCAAACTCTCCGATTTCAAGGGCAAGCATGTCGTGCTCGAATGGACAAATCCAAATTGCCCGTTCGTGGTGAAACACTACGGCTCGAACAACATGCAAACGCTGCAGAAAGACAAGACTGCCAAAAACGTCGTGTGGCTCGCAGTGAACAGTACCGCGAAGTCGCATCAGGATTACATGGCACCGGCTGCGCTGTCTTCAAAAATGATCGGCGAATGGAAGGCTGCACCCACCGGTTTGCTCATGGACGAGAGCGGCACGGTCGGCAAGAGCTATCAAGCGAAAACCACGCCGCACATGTACGTCATCGATCCCACGGGCAAACTGGTGTTTGCGGGCGGCATCGACGACAAACGCAGCGCCAATCCCGCCGATGTGAAAACGGCGAAAAACTTCGTTCGTGCCGCGCTCGATGAATCGATGGCCGGAAAACCAGTGTCGGTTTCTACAGCAACGCCCTACGGTTGCAGCATCAAGTACAACTAACGACCGCTGTATGACTACTGCGCGCCGGCTGCGTCGCTGATGGCGTCTAGGATTCTGAAGTACTAAAGCGCGACGCGCATTCTGAGGGCTTACGCCTCGCCGGAGGGGCGCTCGCTACGTTGTGCAGAAATCTTTGCTAGCCAGAATAAAAAACGGCCCTCGGGCCGTTTTTTGTTTGTGTCGCAATTGATTAGGGAAACGCTGAACAAGTCATGCGCGAGCATCGCATCGTCGGAGTTGGGCGATCTGAAACCCCAAAATTCTTCAACATAGCCCCGCTATGCCTCAGAATTTTGAGCTTCCAGTTCATCTCAATCCGCCGCGCACCGCATCACGCAGACTTATTCAGTGTTTCCCTAGCCGACTAACACCTTACCGGGGTTGAACAGCCCCTTCGGATCGAGCGCTTGTTTGATCGCGCGCATTGCCTGCATCGAAGCCGGATCACCGTAGTGCGCAAGTTCATCGCGACGTAATTGTCCGATGCCATGTTCAGCGCTGATTGAGCCGCCAAATTCCACCACACGGTCATGCACAATGCGATTGATCGCCTCGGATTCAACATTGCCGAAGCTGGCTTGATCCGATGCAAGTGGTGCGAACACGTTGTAATGCAAATTGCCATCGCCAATATGGCCGAAGCAATTCACCCGAATGCCTGAATAACGCGCAGAGAGCGCTGCGAACGTCGCTCGGTGAAACTCTGCAAATCGAGAGATGGGCACCGAGATATCGTGCTTAATGTGGGGTCCTTCGACCATGCTTTGCGCCACAGAAATCGCCTCACGAATCGCCCACATACTTTGTGATTGCGCCATCGTTCCGGCAACCGCGACATCAAGAATGTGGCCCGCTTCAATCTCTTCGCCAAGCATCGCCTCGATCGCGCCGGTGGCATGAGCCTCTGATTCACCATCGGAGACTTCCATCAACACAAACCAATTCGCCGAGTCACGCGGGAGCGGAAAACTTTTCACTGCATCGGATCGCTCTGCCATGTCCAAACCGAGCGGATGAATCAGCTCAAATGCTGTGAGCATCGCCCCCAGTTTGGCGAACGCTACTTGAAACAGTGCGATTGCATCGTCCATCGATTCCAACGCAATCCATGCGGTGACTTGGGCCCTGGGCCGGGGGAAGAGTTTCATGGTCGCCGCTGTGATGATGCCGAGCGTGCCTTCACTGCCGATCAAGAGATCGCGCAAACTGTAGCCCACATTATTTTTCCGCAGTCCCTGAAGCGCATTCACGATTTCGCCGTTTGGCAACACTGCTTCGATACCCAAACACAGCTCGCGGGCATTGCCATAGCGCAGCACTGCGGTGCCGCCCGCGTTAGAGGCAAGATTGCCGCCAATCATGCAGCTACCCTGCGATCCAATGGCGAGCGGGAACAAACGATCATGCTTCGCCGCTTCATCTTGCAGCGTCTGCAAGATCACGCCAGCCTCCACGGTGATCGAATAGTTGGCGGTATCCACTGCGCGCACGCGATTCATGCGCTTCATCGAAACAACGATTTGCTTCCCGCTCGAATCAGGCGTGGCCGCACCACTCATACCCGTGTTGCCACCTTGTGGGACGATTGCGGTGTTGAATTCCGCGCAGTGGCGGACTATTGCCGCAACTTCCAGCGCGCTGGATGGAAGGCAGACCGCGAGCGTGTCGCCGACATATTTCTTTCGCCAGTCAACGCAGTAGGGCGCCTTCTCTGCGGGATCAGTGATCATTCCGCGCTCACCGAGCGTTTCTCGTAGGGCGCTCAACAATGCTGTGTTCATGTGATCGTGTTGCATGCTGAAGAAAATTGCGGCCGTCTCAGCCGCAGTCGGAAAAAGAAAACGCCCCACAGAGGGGCGCTTTGCGTTTTACGTAACGTTAAAACGGAATGTCGTCATCGAAATCATCGAGTTTCGATTTCTTCGCGCCACCTGCTGGCGCGCCTGCGGGAGGGCGTGCTGCGGATGGGCGCGGTGCGCTGTCGCCGCCGTCGTCGTAGGGCGCGTCGCCACCTCCGCCGCCGCCACCGCCTTTCGAACCGAGCATTTGCATGCGATCGCCGCGAATCTTAGTGAGCGTCTTTTCTTGGCCTTCTTTATCGGTCCATTTGTCGTACTGAATACGACCTTCCACATAGACCGGCATTCCTTTTTTCAAGTATTCGCCACAGACTTCCGCTGTGCGACCGATGAACTCAATACGATGCCAATCGGTGCGCTCCTGCTTGTTGCCTTGCTTGTCTTTCCACTGTTCAGTGGTGGCAATTGAGAACGAAGCGACCGCTTCGCCGCTGGGCAGATAACGCATCTCAGGATCGCGCCCAAGGTTGCCAATTAAAGTGACTCTGTTGACTGAAGCCATGTCAGTTTTCCTTTCTTGCAGGCGGTGGTTTCATTGAGTAAGCCACCACGAACCAAAGTGCCGCCAGTGCGGCACACCCATAAAACACGGTTTCGTTGCCGAACCGCTTTGCTAGTGTACCGCCGACGATTCCGCCCGCGAAGAGGCCAAGCGCCATCGTCGTGTTGTAGACACCGAGCGCAAAACCCTTCACCCGTGCTGGCGCGAGACGCGACACCAGGGACGGCTGCATTGCCTCTAGCAAATTGAAGGCGATGAAGAACAAAAGCAAGAAGCCAACGATACCGCCGAGCGCTGCGCTGCGCGACGAAATCAGCGTAGGCGCAGCGAGCATCGCGATGCAAAGCAGGCCAATTCCGCAGAGAAACACCGCACGAACTTTGCCTTTGCGTTCGGCAAGGATCATTGGCGGCACCATCAGCGCAAACGACACCAAGATCACGGGCAGATACACCTGCCAATGTGACGGCGGCGGCAGCGCGCCACGCTCTACCAGCAATACCGGCACCACGACAAAAATCGCCGTCTGAAACATATGCAGCAAAAACACGCCCACATTCAGACGGAAAAGTTGCGGGTTAAAGAGCACATCGCCGTGCGCAATCGGCGCGGGTTGCTCGGCGAGCACAGGTGCGGGCGGCACCAGATAAAGCACAACGAAGATGCCGGCAACCGCCAAAAACGCCGTGAGCCAGAAAAGTCCTGAAAGCCCGATGGCGGCCGTGAGCGGCGGCGATACGATGAGCGAAAACGCGAAGGTCAGTCCGATGGAGGCACCCACCATCGCCATTGCCTTGGTGCGCACCTCATCGCGTGTGGAATCCGAAATGAACGCCGAAACTGCGGCACTCACCGCACCGGCGCCCTGGATCGCCCGCCCGACGATCACGCCTGCGATGCTGTCCGACAACGCGGCGACGGCGCTGCCCACCGCAAAGACGATCAAGCCAAACACGATCACGGGTTTGCGACCTAGCCGATCGCTCGCCGCGCCAAATGGAATTTGAAAAATCGCCTGTGTGAGCCCGTAGATCGAAATCGCGAGCCCGATCAAATAGGCCTCGTCGCCGCCCTTCAACTCCTTGCCGTAGATCGCAAACACGGGAAGGATGAGAAAGAGGCCAAGCATTCGCAGCGCGAAGATGCTGGCGAGCCAGCCGCTTGCGCGGCGCTCGATCGAGGTCATGGAGTGGGAAGACGACACAGACTAGCTTGTTGTTTGAACGACGGGGCGGACGCAATGATAGCGACGGGGTTGGTGGAGGTTTTGCGAGTCGGAATTGCCGAATTAGATAATAAAAAAACTGATTTAAGCCCGATTAACTTGGGGTATCAGGCGGAAAACAAAGAATACGGAACATTAAAAAAAGCAACGTGACCCATATCAAAACAAGGCTGAGCGAAAAAAGTTATTTTATTGTGGCGTTCTCCGCAGCGCGCGCCATGACGCGACCCGCAAAGGCCTGAGCGACTGAGGAAAACTCATCGAAACTCGGCACGTGACAGCGCCGCTCAATGATGTGAATGGGGGCAGCGTTCGCGAAGCGCGCGCTTAGCGTGCGGGCTAAGGACAGGGGGGTCACCGGATCGTCACGGCAGTGGATCTGTTGCACCGGCGCGCTCACCTGTGGCGCGGCTAAATCAGCGCGATATTGATCGAACAACAGCCAGCGAACCGGCAGCCAAGGGTAGGAGTTCTGCGCCACGGCGAGCGCTGAGTCAAAGCTCGAGTCGAGTAACAGTCCGCCGACTGGCACCTCGGCGGCGAGCTGTGTCGCGAGCGTGGTACCAAGTGATTCACCGAACACGATGATGCGCTTCGGATCGATTTTCCTTGCGTTCACCAGCTCGTCGTATGCCGCCCGGGTATCGATGCGAAGGCCTGCCTCGGT
The DNA here is from genome assembly GCA_013298765.1 of Betaproteobacteria bacterium. Classification (GTDB taxonomy): domain Bacteria; phylum Pseudomonadota; class Gammaproteobacteria; order Burkholderiales; family Casimicrobiaceae; genus Casimicrobium. The sequence goes on along the minus strand of JAAFJA010000004.1, from coordinate 85,885 downwards.
GGGCGCTCCGGTTGATCCGCCGTAGCCACGATAGGAAACCGCGAGGAGCCCCGCGCCAGAGTCCGTCAAGCGCACGAACCGCGCGGCGCGATTGTCCAAGTTTGCGCCGTTGCCATGAAAGTAAAGAAACACCGGCTTTGTCGCATCGCTCGGTGCTGCCGACCAAACTGCGATGGTTTGCCCATCTTGGGTGAGAAGCGCGTACTGCTGGGCTATCCGGTTTGGCGTTCGGCTGAACGCGGCGCGGAGATCGAGCGGCGAGCTGTTCGGTCGGTATTGCATGCTACGTTGCGCAAGAAACATGTACGCGCAGATGGCAAAGTAAGCTGAGACAAGCGCCAAAAGGGCACTAATAGTGATTTTTTTAAAAATAGACATCACATATTAATTGAATCTAGTCCAAATACAGATTGCGACATAGGCGATCTACTGTCATTTAATGTGCGTCTTCGAAACATCTCCGCACAACGCGACGAACGCCCGTCGAGCAACGAAACAGCGGATTTTGGATGATCGAATCTGCACTGACACAGTTTCCTCCTGACTTCCGTCTTTAACAATGTAGAGCGCAGCAAGGGCGGGTCTTACACCCACGGCGTAAGCGCGGTTCATGGCGCGCCGCAGTAGACGAGCACGCTCATCGATTGTCGGTCGTGCAAGTCATGTTTCTTTCGGAGCCTACGATGCTTTCTTGTGTAGCGCGTCAAGCAGTGTGGAAATTCGTAGTGGCGACTGCGGCGCTCGCGAGTGCCGCAACGCTTTGCGCCAAACCCTACACATTCGTTGCCTTTCACGATCAAAATCAGGTGGGTGTTTACGATCACGGCACCGCCGCTTGGCTCGCGCCGATGGTGGTGGGGAGCGGCCCTCTTGGCGTTGCGCCTGACGCCATCCAGCGCAAGGTATACGTTACTAATAATCGTTCGGATTCAGTATCGATTTTTCTTGCGGCGAACCGGCGCGTGATTGGATCGATTTCGCTTCCTGCGAGCTCGCAGCCGATGGGCGTAGTTGTCTCGCCCACCCAACCGCGCGCCTACGTCGCAAACTTTGGTACCAATACCGTTTCTGTGATCGATACGTCGACGGCGGCGGTTGCATCAAATATTCCCGTCGGTGCGCTCCCCACGGGCATCGCAACAACGCCGAGCGGAGACCGCGTATTTGTCGCCAACACGGGTGACAACACCATCACTGTCATCGATGCGATCAGCAACACAGCGCTACACACTTTCGCGGTTGCGCTGCCTGACAACCCGCAGCCACGCCCGTATGCGGTGGTGTTCGTCCCCGGCGGAAGTGGGCGCTTGGTCGTCGCCAATAATAACGGCGGAGTCGCCTCGATTTTCGACGGCACGACCTATGCACACATCGCAAACGTCGCACTCGGCGCGCACCCAAGTGCACTCGCACTCGTCAACGCAAACAAAGTGTTCGCGCTCAGCAGCACAGGCGCGCTGTTGTCGGTAATCGATCCAGTTGCCGCAACCGTGAGCAGCTCTGCTGCGCTGCCGAGTGGCGCGGTGGGTCTCGCTATTGCGCCCGATGCATCGCTTGCCTCCATCGCTATCTCGCCAAGCCAAATCGTGCCGATTAACACGAGCACAAACGCCGTGGGTAGCGTGAGCACCAGCCCGGCCGCATTTAACTCAGCGTTAACACTTGGCGGATTCGTTTTGAACCCGGCGTACGAGTGTTCGCTGGATTTGAATGCGAATGGCAGCGTCGATAGCGACGATCTGACACTGGTGACTCGCTATCTAGTAGGTATTCGTGGAGCTGGGCTGGTGAGCGGATTCCCGTCGCTCAACGGCGTATCGATTGAAGCGCAACTCGCCACGTTCGATCTTGATGCGGACGGAGATAGCGCAGAGCTTGCAACGACCGACGCGATTTTGATTTCGCGAGCGAGTCGAGGCTTGCTCGGAAATGCGTTGATCTCGAACGTGAGGAATACCACCATTGCTGCACCGCCGTTGCGCAATGCATCGCTAATTCTTCAGTGGATGCTCGATGCGCATGGGGTGAATTGTTTGCCGTAACTAGTACTACTGACATTGCTTCAATAAATCGTGGGAGACAAGAGATGAATTGGTCTATAAAACGTTGGTTGGTGTCGCTCGCGCTAGCGAGCAGCGTGTTCTCGGGCGTCGCTTCGGCGCAGTTCGGGAGCCCCACGAGCGATCTGGCGTTTACGCCCGTACCGCCGTGCAGAATTCTGGATACGCGGCTTGCCGGCGGCGCGCTTGTAGCAAATACCGTCCGATCAATTGACGTTACAGCGGTAACTGACTACGCGTTCCAAGGCGGAGAGGCAAGTAATTGCCAAATTGGCGGCGCAGGGTCGTTCGCGGCGTTGGCGGTTAACTTCACTATCATCAATCCCAATGCCTCCGGCACGCTCAAGACGTTTCCGTTTTTGGGCACCACTCCGACAACAGCAACTACGATGAGCTACGCGGCTGGCGAAGTGCGCAGTAACTTCACAATCGTGAAGCTCGATCAAGGTGCATCCGCCAACGAACTGACACTGCTTTCCACCGCAGCAGCACACGTCACAGCAGATGTCGTTGGCTACTTCATCACACCGCAAGCGCCCCCTATCGATTGCGTCGAGACGTTTTCAAGCAACATTACGGTCAATGCGAATTCGACCGGTACTGGCAGCTCACCTGCGTGCGCCGCTGGTTACACGATTATCAGTGGCGGCTGTACGATGTCCACATTTGACGGTCGAATCGTCTCTTCGCGCTCATTCCCAAACACGAACACCCACTTCTGCGCCTTTCGCAACGAAAACGCAACAGCTTCAAACCTTGGCGTGGTCTACGGTCGGTGCTGTCGTATCGGAGCGCCTTAGCCTGAAGCAAGCTTCGATGCGGCGCGATACTTCCGCGGTCGACCGTTGACGCAAGCGATAATCGCAGTGTTTTTAGTCCGGCGAGATTTCGCCGATGACGGCTGCCGATGGATTTCCTCCGCGTGCGCGGTGCGCGCACTCACAACTTAAAAAACATCAATCTCGACATTCCGAAACACAAACTCGTGGTGATTACGGGTTTGTCAGGCTCGGGCAAGTCGTCTCTCGCGTTCGACACACTCTACGCTGAAGGACAGCGTCGCTATGTCGAGTCGCTTTCCGCCTATGCACGGCAGTTTCTTCAGCTCACCGATAAACCCGACGTTGATCTGATCGAAGGCTTGTCGCCTGCAATTGCGATTGAGCAAAAAGCGACCAGTCACAACCCGCGATCCACCGTCGGCACGGTGACTGAGATTCACGACTATCTTCGCTTGCTTTACGCGCGCGTGGGCGATCCATATTGTCCGAATCACCCGCACATCAAGCTCGAAGCGCAGACCATCTCGCAAATGGTCGATGCGGTGCTTGCAATGCCGACCGACACGCGGATGATGTTGCTCGCGCCAGCGATCAGCGAGCGCAAAGGCGAGCATGTTGAACTCTTCGTTGAGCTCAAGGCGAAGGGCTTCACCAAGGTACGTGTGGACGGTGATGTGGTCGAGCTTGATCCATTACCGAAGCTCGCGAAGACGACGAAACACACCATTGAAGTGGTCGTTGATCGCGTAAAAATCCGCGCCGATCAAAAGCAGCGGCTCGCTGAGTCGTTCGAAACCGCATGCAATTTAGGTGGCGGACGCGCGCTCGCGGTCGATATGGATTCGGGCAAGTCGACGCTTTTCTCCTCAAAGTTCGCCTGCCCGATCTGCGATTACTCGCTCGCTGAACTTGAACCGCGTCTGTTCTCGTTCAATTCGCCGATGGGTGCGTGCCCGACGTGCGATGGCTTAGGTGCCGTCGATGAATTCGAACCGTCGCGCATCGTTTCGCATCCCGAGCTCTCACTCGCGGGCGGCGCGATTCGCGGCTGGGATCGGCGAACAATTTATTACTTTCAGTTGGTGCAGGCGCTCGCCGCGCACTACAAATTTGATGTCGAGAAACCGTGGGACGAGCTTTCGCAAAAGGCGCGGGATGCGGTGCTTTTTGGCAGTGGCGATGAGGCGATTGAGTTTGCCTACGTGAGCGAGAAAGGCTTCGAACAAAAGAGGAAGCATCCGTTTGAAGGCGTGATCCCCAATTTCAAGCGCCGCTATCGTGAAACTGAATCGAGCATGGTGCGCGAAGAGCTTGCGAAATACATGTCGAGAAGCGGTTGCCCCGATTGCAACGGCGCGCGCATTAAGCGCGAGGCGCGGTTTGTGAAGGTGGGTGATGGCAAACAAAGTCGCGCGATTTACGAGCTTTCTGCGTTGCCGTTACATGAGAGCGCCGCGTATTTTGAAGCGCTCAAACTCGATGGCGCAAAAAAGAAGATCGCGGAGCGGATTATTTGGGAAATCAAAAGCCGAGTCGGTTTTTTGAATAACGTCGGGCTGGAATACCTGTCGCTGGATCGAAGCGCGGAAACACTCTCGGGCGGTGAGGCGCAACGTATTCGTTTGGCCTCGCAGATTGGTTCGGGGCTGACGGGCGTGATGTATGTGCTCGATGAGCCGTCGATTGGTTTGCATCAACGCGACAATGATCGACTGCTCGCCACCTTGAAGCACTTGCGCGATCTCGGCAATACCGTGCTCGTCGTCGAACATGATGAAGACGCGATCATGAGCGCGGACTACGTGATCGATCTCGGCCCCGCTGCGGGCGTGCACGGCGGGGAAATCGTCGCCCAAGGCAAACCTAGTGACATCAAGAAGAGCGCGAAGTCTTTAACGGGCTTGTATCTCTCGGGGAAGAAACAAATCGCGCTCCCGAAAAAGCGTATCGCACCCAACAAGAAGAAGCAGATCACAGTGCGCGGCGCGCGTGGAAACAACTTAAAAAACGTGGACGTGAGTTTTCCCGTGGGTCTACTCACGTGCGTCACTGGGGTGTCGGGCTCGGGTAAATCAACGCTCGTCAATGACACCTTGTATCGCGCCGCAGCGAAGAAAATCTACTCGAGCGTTGATGAGCCCGCCGCGCATAAATCGATTACGGGTCTTGAGCACTTCGACAAAGTGATCGACGTGGATCAAAGCCCCATCGGTCGCACGCCGCGCTCGAATCCGGCCACCTACACGGGGCTTTTCACACCCATTCGCGAACTCTTCGCGCAAACGCCGCAAGCGCGCGAGCGCGGCTACGAGCCAGGCCGCTTTTCCTTCAACGTGAAAGGCGGGCGCTGCGAGGCTTGTGAAGGCGATGGCGTGATCAAAGTGGAGATGCATTTCCTTCCGGACGTGTACGTTCTTTGTGACGTGTGTCACGGCAAACGCTACAACCGCGAAACGCTTGATATTCAGTATCGTGGGAAAAATATCAGCGAAGTGCTGGAGCTCACGGTTGAGGATGCGAAAGCGTTTTTCTCTGCTGTGCCAACGGTCGCGCAGAAGGTTAATCTCCTTGACGAAGTTGGGTTGGGTTATGTGAAGCTCGGTCAAGCTGCGACCACGCTCTCCGGCGGTGAGGCGCAGCGCGTGAAGCTCGCGCTCGAACTTTCCAAACGCGACACGGGCAACACGCTCTACATTCTGGATGAGCCCACCACCGGGCTGCACTTCGCTGACATCGACCTTTTGATGAAGGTGATCTACCGCTTGCGCGATCATGGCAACACGGTGGTCGTCATTGAGCACAACCTCGACGTGATCAAAACAGCAGACTGGATCATCGATATGGGCCCGGAGGGAGGCGATGGCGGTGGCACGGTGGTGGTGGAGGGAACGCCCGAAACTGTAGCGGCGCACGCTAAGTCGTACACCGGTCGGTATTTGCGAGAGTTACTCTCTCGAAAGATAAAATAGCAATCGGTGGCTAGCCCACGTTAAATTGGGGTTAGACGGTGATTTCGCTTTATGTAAATTTTATAAAAATAGCTTGTTCGCCCTTATCTAATTGGGTGACAAGCAAAAAAGTTATCGCCGAAAGAATCGTCGCCGAATCTCGCGCGCAACCTTCGATCAGTACCACTGCGGGTACGCATTCCTTCGTATTGCGTAGTCGAGCGCAAGGCCGACAAACACGCAAAGCCCAAGCAGATTATTGCCACGGAACGCCGCGAAACACTTCATCCTGTCTCGACCCCGAATCATGGTGAAGTGTTGAATCGCGAGTACCGCTGCAAGCAGCAAGCCGCCGTAATAAATCGGCCCCGCTTGCAGCTCAACCCCAACGAATGCCATTCCGCTCAAGAACGCGACGTAGCAGAACGAAATCGCAATCACATCGAAGCGACCGAAAAAAATCGCCGATGTTTTGATGCCGATTTTGATGTCATCGTCGCGATCAACCATCGCGTATTCCGTGTCATACGCCATCACCCAAAAGAAATTGATCGCCACTAGCGCCCATGCGATGAGCGGTACTTCGCCGCGCACGGCAGCGAAGGCCATCGGGATTCCCATGCTGAACGCGATGCCGAGTATGGCTTGCGGCACCGCGAAGAAGCGCTTGGTGAACGGATAGATGATCGCAACGGCGAGCGCGGGTAGCGCCCAAAAACGTGCCGCCCAATTGAGTGGAATCAAGAGCATGGCCGCCGCGAGCGCAAAGAAGACACCGACCCAGAGCGCTTCTTTGCCAGTAATTTCGCCGGAGGCGAGCGGACGCATTTCGGTGCGCTTTACCGCGCCATCAAAGTCTCGATCCGCCCAATCATTCACTGCGCAGCCAGCAGAACGCATCAGGATTGTGCCGAGCACGAAGATCCAAACGAAGCGCACATCGGGTGCGCCGTAGCCCGCAATCCACAGCCCCCAGAGCGTGGGCCACATCAAAAGCATAAAGCCAACGGGCTTATCGAGCCGAACTAAGCGTTCATACGCATTGAGTTTGGCTTTGATGAAACTAAGCGTCATACATCAAGATTTCGTTGCAGCGCGTCGGTTGGGCTCATTGATTGCAGCAGCGCATCGGGGGTCGGGAAGCGCATCACCAAACGCAGCTCTTGCTTCATCCGCGTATTCTCAATGCGCCGAGATTCGCTCATGAATGAAAGCATCATCGGCGTGATGTGCTTGGCGAGCTCTCCTCGGCTCATACGTGGCGGGCGTGCGAGCCCGAGCGCATCGGCGACCCGATCAAAGTAGTCCCCCATTTTCCATTCGGCGTCATCCACGATGTTGTACGTTCGCCCTGCGCGCGCTCGGAAGACAGAGAGCCAAATCGCGTGAGCGAGATCGTCAGCATGAATGTGATTGGTGTAGACATCTTCTGTCGCTACAAGCGCCGGCAAGCGCTCGCGCAAACGCTCAATCGGCAGACGTGTTTGCGCATAGATGCCTGGAACCCGCAGCACGGCCATTCGCGTCTGCGCTGAGTTGCGAACTCGCCGCTCAGCCGCGACACGACGCGCCGCGCGTGCGCTTTGTGTGCGAAGCACACTCACTTCACTCACCCGATCACCCGCGCGATCGCCGTATACGCCTGTGGTGCTTACATAGATGTCGGTAAGCGTTGATTTGCCGCGCCGATCTGAGTGCGCGCGCGAGGCGCGACGCAGCGCCTCGAAACGCCGCTCACCTCGCAACGGGCGATTGAGCGCGCGCGACCTCGCGGCGATCCAGCGCTTCACCCGAGGGTCATCGCCACCGATATTCGGCGGTGGCGCAAGAAAGATGGTGGCCGCGCTTGATCGGGCGATATTCGCCGCGCGCAACAGGCTTATTCGCGAATCAAGATCGCCGCTCACCGATAATACGGAGGAGGCGCGCGCGCGGGTGCGAGCCTCATCACTGCGGGTGAGTCCGAACCAGCGCGCGCGCCGAGCAGGCTCAGACGACGCCAGGCGCTGCGCGACGTCACCCATTCCAATCATCATGAACCGAAGTTTTCGCGACATCGTCACATGCCTCAAGTCACACTAGAGCCAGGCGGCGCAACGTTTGAATGCGCCGCAGAAGAATCTATTTTGTCAGCTGCGCTGCGCGCCGGCTATCTCATTCCCTACGGTTGCAAGAATGGCGCGTGCGGTTCGTGCAAAGGTACGCTCAAATCGGGCGAACTTCGCTACGGCGCGTATCAGAGTTCGACCCTGCCCGAGGCAGAGCGCGTCCAAGGCAAAGCGCTTTTTTGCGTCGCTCATCCAGTGGGTGATGTGGTGATCGAGGCGCGCGATGTTCGAAAGACGGGCGACATCGTGGTGAAAACCATGCCGTGTCGTATTGAGCATCTTGATCGCGTGACCGATGACGTAATGATTGTGCGCTTCAAACTGCCTTCGAGCGAGCGTCTGCTTTTCCGCGCTGGCCAATACATGGAGTTCATCCTTAAAGATGGGGCGCGCCGAAGTTTTTCAATGGCCAACGCTCCGCATGATGACGCGCTAATTGAGCTGCACATTCGCCACATGCCCGGCGGGCTCTTCACTGATCGCTTATTTGGCCTACGCGATCCGGCGGTGAAGGTGCGTGAAATTTTCCGATTTGAAGGGCCGCACGGAACATTTTTTCTCCGCGAAGAATCAGAAAAGCCAATCATATTCCTCGCTAGTGGCACAGGCTTCGCGCCGATAAAGGCTGTCGTCGAACACATGATCTACACCGGCAATCGGCGCAAAGCCGTGATCTATTGGGGCGGCAGACGTCCCAAAGATCTCTACCTCGATCATCTCGTTCGATCCTGGGTTGCGAAATATCCAGATCAGTTCAGCTATGTGCCTGTGGTGAGTAACGCCTTAGCTGAGGACGATTGGCAAGGGCGCACTGGGTTCGTTCACCGTACAATCATGGAAGATTTCCCCGATTTGTCGGGGCACCAGGTGTATGCCTGCGGGGCACCCGTGGTGATTGACTCGGCCCAACGCGACTTTGTTGCGGATTGCCAATTGCCCGAGGGTGAGTTTTTCGCTGACAGTTTCACATCGCCTGGGCGATAACCTCTTTCCACGACCTCAAGGCGTGTTAACACTTCTTTTCGGTTGACGAGCTCTCGCAACGTTGCGCAGCGCGCTTTCCTCATAGGTTGTCTAGCCTCGGTTCATTTTGTCCGCGCCGGCGAATTTTTACGCGATACATCTCGCGATCAGCCTGATGCATCGCAAACGAAAAGCTCGCCTCGTCCAGTTTTGTGCATGCGGCCCAGCCAACAGCAACGCTTGCGAGCGTGAGCGGTGTTTTGGTTGACTGCAGGAGCGTACGTTGGGCAAGCACAGACGCGCTTCGTGCTGAGAATGCGGCTTTGACCTGCTCGGTCATCGCTTCAGGCGATTCGACTTCACGCGCAAACACGATGAATTCATCGCCTCCGAACCGCGCAATGAGCGACTTCGGTGGCGCATACTGGCGAATCGAACTCGTCAAAACGCGCAAAATGTTGTCGCCCGTCTCATGCCCCTTGGTGTCGTTGATACGTTTGAATTCGTTGACATCAAATACGAAGACGACGCCTCCTGGGAACGTGCGCGAGGCAAGTCGCTTAGTCGCAGAAAAAAATCCACGTCGCCCGAGTACGCCCGTGAGCTGATCGATATAGGCGAGTGCGCGCACTTGAGACGCGCGCATGGCATTGACTGCCATCAGTAGCCCCGTAAGCGTGCACATGAATAGCACTACACCGAGAAGGTGACTTGCAATATTGAACGCGCTACGCTCAATCGAGGTAGGCGGTGAAGCGCCGATCAGCGAGAGCGATGCGTGGACCAACAACAGCGAAGCGATCACTGCGAGCGCGAGCCCAGCGAGCACGACGCCGGGCGAGCGATGTTTTGCCCGCACGTGCCAAAACTCACCCACCGCAAGCGCCGCACCCGCAGCAAGTGCAAGTGATGTGATACCCACACGAGCGGCTGTGCTCGGGATCAAAGCGACAAATACAAAGTTACTGGCGACGCCGAAAAGCGTCCCGAGTAGTGGCCAAGCAATTGAAACGGTTTTGCGGCGGTAGAACACGCGCGCTCCGTGCCATAAGAAGAATACGGCAGAGATCAACATCACGTTAGCGGCGGCCCGAGTGAGCAAGTCGGGCGCGAAATCCTGAAACGCGCGCATCGTGAACGCGGTAGAAGACAGTAGCGCTGTGAGCAGCCAAAATTCCGGCCCAGGTAAGCGCTCTTCGTCGCGAAGCGTGGCCCAAAACGCGAACGAGAAAATATAGCCCGCGATGGCCGCCGAGGCTGCAAGTGTTCGCGGATCAAGCGTCTCTAGAAAGGGCATCTTGTGCTGCGAATCGGCACCGCGCTGGCGCGGCAACGTTTGAAGGATATTTGCAGAGGGTGAATCTTCGAATTTTGATTTGCTATCGCGAATTGAGCTAAAAAATACAAGCGTAGCGACAAGGCGGTGACGCAGCGCATGTTAGCTGCGCGTTAGAGTCTTGTGGCGCTCCGCGAGTTGCAAAAAGTCTACGGGCAAGTGGTCATTCAGCCGACAGTTCTTATTCCAGCCGACACTTGGAAATGTCACGTGGAATTATCCTGGGAAATTCGCGTCGAACCAGAATGCAGGTGGGCACTTGTTGGAGCACGCTAGGAAAATTGGAAGCTAGTGCGCATGTTACCGGGGCGCTTGACCTAGTGATACGCTAAGCAAGTCCGAGGATGCGATGCGCATGTGGGACTTGTTCAGCTTCTCACTTACGGATCAATTGGCTAGGGCGAAAATCTTGCATCCTGCGCTACCGCAAGCTCACATTAGCGTAGCAGCCGCGCGCGGTACCGTGCAGGGTGTCGGTGTCGGTCATGAGACCAATGCTCTCGATTTCACCTGGCTCCTCGCCCGCGAATGCGCGGCGAAAATCTGCACGCACGTCGCGTTCGAGATCGACCCAGCTGCCAAGCCCTTGCGACCCGCTTCGCACCACAATCTTTTTGATTCGCGAAACGGTGTGGTGATTGATGATCGTATCGACTTTTGCATCCGGCTCCCAGATGTACTGCAGCGATGCAAAGGGAATTTCCCAGCCACCGATTAGCTTCGCCATATTCATCGCGCTGCGATCTATCGCATCAATCTTTTCGCGATCTCCTTTAAATGCAACGACGATGCGCACGGGGGCGTCATCACGGTCACGCGATTCGTTATCAGCGCCGCTGACGAGATTTGGAACATGCCAGCGCCAGGAAAGATTGCTGGCGAGCGTGTAAGGCGCAGAGACGCGTGCGCCTAACAACGACCACGACGATTTTGCTTCGCCGAGAATGCAGGGCACTCCATCGATTTCGGCGCGACTGTATTCAGTGGGTGTTTTGAATCGAATGACGATTGGCTGCCAGGGCGCCTCAAGCGGATTATTGGGGAGCAGCAGCCGATCAGTAGACGCGCTCACAGACTGGCGTGAATCCAGAGTATTCGCGCATCCGCCGAGCAGCAAAAGCATTGCAACCAATCCGAACTGAACATTTCGCCCCATATCATCCCCCACGACCGCATTTAATATAGTTGCCGCGAAGCGTAGCGAATTCAAGCCAAAGCGCGATTGCCGAGAACCCTCACCAGTTCGGCGCACACCGGTGCCGTACCAGCGATCACCTCGTTGGTGGAAAGATATCGATTGCCGCCGTCGAAATCGCAGACTACGCCGCCTGCCTCACGCACCAGGAGCCCGCCGGCCGCCGCATCCCAGGCTGCAAGGCTCATGACGAAAAAGCCGTCGAGTCGTCCGGCGGCGACGTGAGCAAGATCAAGCGCAGCGGCCCCCGTCCTGCGAATACTGGCGCAGCGGCTTGCCACGGCCGTCCACTTCGGAAGGACGCGCAGAAAGCTGCCACTTGCGCTTGCAGGCAACACCGAGGCGACGAGGGCGTCAGACAGCGCATGGCATGAACTCACTGAAAGGCGGTGAGGTGGTCGATCATCGTCAACCGTAAGCCACGCTCCTTTGCCGCGCTCTGCGTAAAACACCTCGTCCGTGAGCGGGTTGGCAATCACTCCCGCTACCACTTCACCCTCGAACTCAACTGCAATTGAGGTGGCAATGTACGGAAATCCGTGAATGAAGTTAAACGTGCCGTCGAGCGGATCAATGATCCAGCGAAAACCGCTTGGCTCGACATCTGACGCGCTCGCCCGCTCGCCACCTTCTTCACCGAGAATGCGGTCGCCAGGAAAGGTGGTGCTGATGCGTCGAGCGAGATGTCCCTCTACGCTTGCGTCAGTTTCAGTGGCGAAATCGTTGGGCGATTTCTCGCGCAGCGCATGATGACGCGTTGCGAACGCGCTAGCGATCTCAAGCGAGGCTTCTGCGGCTATTTCCAATGCGAGTTGCAGTCGATCACTCATGACGGAAGAATACGAGCAAATCGGCGATATTTAGAAATCGTCGACGAACGCGCTGCAAACCAGGAGGAACCGTGTCGCACATCTCAATCAAACGCCCGCATCACACCACGCCGACAGAGGCGCGCAAAGTTGCCGATAAGGTCGCGGCAAAGCTCGGCAAAGACTACGACTTGCGCTCCGCTTGGGAAGGCGAGGTGCTCTCATTCACTCGAAGTGGCGTGAACGGGACATTGACGGTGACCGCGCAGGAGTTACAGATCAATATCAAGCTCGGTCTCTTGATGGCGGCGTTCAAAGGGCCGATTCAAGGCGCCATCGAGAATAATCTCGAGCAGCTGATCAAACCCGCTGCGGCAACCAAAAAGCCGGCCGCGAAGGCAAAGAAGTAGGCGCGTGAGCGTCGCGACTTGTCAAATATCATAAGCTACACCGCTGATCAGCCATTCTAATGGGACTAAGCGTGCGAAATTGCTATCAACAACTATAGCTAAATATCGCCGATCGCCCCAATTTAAATTGGACTTGAGTCAGATAGCTTATTTTTTACACCTTCCCCCGAAGTGTTCCGGCGCTCCCCACGCGCGCTACATCATCTGCACGGTCGCCCAACAGGTAGCGTGCACCGCTGCCGCGCGTCGCGGCCACGTCGCCGGGGTTGTAGAGCGCACATCGCTTGAGTGATAAGCAGCCGCAGCCGATGCAAGCGCTCAGCTGATCGCGCAGTTGCGTCATCGCCGCGATCCGCGCGTCGAGCAAGGGCTTCCACGCGCGCGAGAGTTTCGCCCAGTCGTCAACCGTTGGCGTTCGTTTTTCGGGCAGGGTGGCGAGCGCCGCTCGAATCTCATTCAGGCTTAAGCCAACGCGCTGCGCCGCGAGAATGAATGCGACCCGACGCAACACCTCTTTCGGATACTGACGACGGCCGCTCGCTCGTCGCGCGCCTGCGATCAACCCCTCAACTTCGTAAAAACGTAGCGCGCTTGCGGCGATGCCAGAGCGCGCTGCCACCTCGCCGATACTGATCCACGGAGTCGATTCCATGTGAACCACTCAAAAAGTGTTTGACTTAAAGCTAACTTTAACTTGCATATTGTGTCAGGTCAACTACTCATAGACGAACTGCAATGCACTTTGAAACTCAGGCTTTACGCAACCTGCCATTAGCACTTTTCACAGAACACGCCCCCATCGAGCCGTGGCTTGCAACCTCAATCGCGGCAATGAGCGACGCGAGACTCATCGAAACTTGCATCGATGCAATCTCTCGCCCGAAGGCGGGCAACAAGAGAACATCATTCTTTCTACATGCGCCGCTGGAGCTACTCGCTCGGGCCGCACTCTTACCGCTCGTGCAGTTGCAACAGCAAGACCTAGCGCGACGTCGTATCGCAGAGATCGCTGTGCGTTACGCGAATGCTGGCGAAGAGCTGAGTACGGTCGAGAAGCGCTACGAAAGTACATCTGCCGCGCGGGCGGAACTGCTTGGTGCAGTTGCAAGCGGTGACCCAGATGTCGCCGATGCTGCACTTTGCCACGTGTTGCAACGCATCCCAATTACGCAAATCGCCGGCGACTTGTTTGATCCCATCGCGGCCTCTTGCGCGGCCGCCGCACATGCGCCCATTCTGCTTGCCGAGTTGCATCGTGTTGCCGGTCGATATACGAATGCGGGTCTGCTCGTTCGAGCGCCGCTACGCTATCTTGCAAGCCAACCGAACGCGCGATTGCAGTGGTTGGACGAGGGGCACGCGTTGACACCCGAGTCAACGTTGGAAGAGTCCATCCAATTGGCGCGTGTTCTATCGAAGCCCGAAGCCATCGCGCTAGCGGAACACAGCATCACAGCGACGCTACCAGCCCCGGAATCGCTCGGGCGCTACCAACGCGATCTAGGCGCCTTTACATTCAAAGATGTCGACGCGGTAGTACGGGTGTTGTTGCGCACTGCGGCCCATTCGATGCTGCAAGACGATGCGAAGCACGCACCCTACGGTTGGACGCATTGCCTAACACTTCCGTTGGCGCTCTTGTCGAACTTGCCGTACTCGAAAAATGCACAGCGCGTCTGCGCGATGGCAAGCGCCGAGGTGTATGCGTTTCGCGCAACGATGGCAAGCGTAACGCTCGATTTCAACTGGAAACCAGAGCCGCCGAAACATCGAGAATGGATCGCTGCAACGCCTAGCGATGCCGCTGCTATCGTGTACCACGCGCCAGAGAGCGAGCGATTCGCCTACCGCGAAAAACTCGCGACCGAGGCCGCAGTTCACCGTGACGCGCATCTAGCGAAGTACACGCTTGCGTGCATCGATGCAGCCGCGCGCGACCCTGAATGCGAATCGCTCTATCTTGCTGCGGCAGCCTATCTCAACGCGTGGTGGCGAGAGTTCGACGCCGAGCGTACAAGTGAGCCCGAATGAACCCTGCTCGCTAACCCAGTGCGAACGTGTCCGCCCGCGCTTTGTCCCAGTAGTACGCGAACACGCGATGACTCGATGCATCTTCAAGCAATTCGCCGCGCCGCAAGAATTTGTAGAGCGTGGCGAGTGAGGTGACCTCTGTGGAGCTGATGCGACGGATGATGTGTTCGGGTTTGAGTTGATTTGGATGCGTGAGTCCCGCTGCGGCGATCAGCTCCGCAAGCGCGTGCAATGTGCTTTTGTGAAACTCCGTGACGCGCGTTGCTTTGTCGGGGACGACGAGCGCGCGCTGGCGCAGCGGATCTTGTGTGGCCACCCCTGTGGGGCAGTTCCCTGTGTGACAAGTCTGCGCCTGGATGCAGCCCACAGCGAACATGAATCCGCGCGCCGAATTGCACCAATCAGCGCCCATCGCGAGTGTCTTTGCGATGTCAAAGGCCGACACGATTTTTCCGCTTGCGCCGAGCTTCACACGATCACGCAAGCCGATGCCTACGAGCGTGTTGTGCACAAGAAGGAGCGCTTCACGAAGTGGTACGCCTACATGATCGGTGAATTCCACAGGTGCAGCGCCGGTACCCCCTTCGCTGCCATCAATCACGATGAAGTCGGGCACGATGTTTGTTTTCACCATGGCCTTCGCGATCGCAAAAAATTCCCAGGGATGACCGATTGCGAGCTTCATACCTGCGGGCTTGCCGCCTGAGAGCTCGCGCATTTTTGCGATGAACTCAAGTAGTTCGATCGGGTTGGCAAACACTGAATGTCGCGCCGGGGAAACGCAGTCAACTCCCAACGGCACACCACGTGCCTCAGCGATCTCGGCGGTTACTTTTGCGCCTGGTAGTACGCCACCGTGCCCTGGTTTAGCGCCTTGGGATAGCTTCAACTCAACCATCTTGACTTGGGGATCGCGTGCTTGTTCTGCGAAACGAACAGGGTCAAACGACCCATCTGCTTTTCGGCAGCCGAAATAGCCGCTGCCGATTTCCCAAATGAGATCTCCACCGTGCTCGCGGTGGTATTTCGAAATAGAGCCTTCGCCTGTGTCATGCGCGAAGCCACCGGTCTTCGCGCCCTTGTTTAACGCGCGGATCGCGTTGGCCGAAAGCGCACCGAAACTCATCGCGGAGATATTGAACACGCTCGCACTGTAGGCGTGCTCGCCCTGGCCAATGGTCAGCCGAAAGTCATGGGTGGGAATCGCAGCTGGCGCGATTGAATGATTGATCCACTCGTAGCCCGTCTCGTAGACATCAAGCTGTGTTCCGAACGGTCGTTTGTCGGAATCACGCTTGGCCCGTTGGTAAACAAGTGAACGCGCGGCGCGAGAAAAGGGCGAGGCTTCATTGTCGCTTTCAATGAAATATTGCCGCATCTCTGGGCGAATGTATTCAAAGAAGAATCGGAAGTGCGCGAGGATCGGGTAGTTGCGTCGAATCGCCTGCCGGGATTGCAGCACGTCAATCACACCAATCGCGGTGAGAAACCCCGAAATCGCGATGAGAGGCCACGTCACCCACGGTGCTTTGAAAATAAATTCAAGCGCTAAACTCGCGAAAAAGACAATGGCGACGATTGCGAAGGTATAGAAGCGAGAGGGCATAGAAACTCAGTGCAAAGATGGCGCGAGGCGAGACCCCGGAAATCACCTTGGGTCGAGCAAATCGCCGAACAAGTCTAACGTGGAGCGAGCGCCTACGTCACCATTCGAAGCACCTCGTGGTGAAGCCCAGATCGGGTTTGGGCCGCGACAAGCCAATCCCTAGAATCGAACAATGACTACCGTTCTCATTACTGGCGCGACGCGTGGCATCGGATACGCCGCCACTGCCCGCTTGCTGAATCGTGGCGCGAATGTACTGGCGTTGGGGCGTGACTTCTCGCAATTCGCGATCACGGATGAACGCGTGACTCGCGTGCCATTCGATCTGCGCGCGGTCGACAACATCGAATCGCTCTGCAACGCGCTGCCTGACATTGATGTGTTGGTGAATAACGCGGCACTGCTCACGGCTGAGTCGTTTGCAAATTACACCGTTCAGTCGCGTCGCGATCTGATCGCGACCAACATCGAAGCGCCAGCGGAATTGATCCGCGTGCTTGCGCCGAAGATGATTGCACGCGCGATGGCGACAAAGAAGAGTGCTGAGCGGATTAAGGGGCGGGTTATCAATATTGCCTCGGTTGCGGGATTTGGCGGACACCCAGACGTTTGGTACGGTGCGAGCAAGGGTGCGCTGTTGAATCTCACCAAGAGTCTGGCAAAGCTCTACGGCCCACAGGGCATCATGGTGAATGCGGTTGCACCGGGACCAACGAAAACAGCGATGTTTGATCGCCTGCCGCAATCGCGCATTGACGAGTTCAACCGACTGGTATTCGCTCAACGCTTCGCCGAGCCGGATGAAATCGCTCGCGTTATCGAATGGCTCGCGCTGGATGCGCCGGAGTATGTGAACGGCAGTTGCATCGATGCTGCGAGCGGCGGCTACCTAAGATAGATTTCGCGATTTCGTCTCAAGTAGAATTGGGTAGCCGGACGATAAATTGCTTTATCGAAAACGAAGAGAAATGACTTCTAGCCCCTAGCGATAGAGTGATTTTTCAAGCTGGTTGGTGAACCGTTAGATCGGATCACAGCGGCCCTCTCTGCTTTGAGAGATGCTCGACCGCGCGTTAGCGCGACTCAAATTTGATCGGAGCATATCGTCGATTGACGTTGCGCAAACGCAGCAGTTTTTGTCGGCTCGAGGCGGAAGCATGCGCCAGTCGATAGCGCTTGAATCCGCGAAAACAGGGGCCAGTTCTAAAAACGTGACTCAATTTCGAGGCCGCACGTCGTGCGGAATATGCTTCCACAACACTGAACGCGCTCCTCGCCTTCTACTTCAGCTAAACGGAAGGCAAGACGATCAACATGCCGCCAGCGCCGGTTGGCAAAGACCTCGTTTTGCTTTCGGAACGGGATCGACGTTCATTGAACACGGTGGCAGGCGTTCCAAGGCAACACTCACGTTTGGCGACCGTATCGGAGAATAAGGTAGCGAGCATGAAAATCATGCACTACGGCAAACAAGAGCTTGGCACGTTCAGCGTCTCCCTAAGTATTCGGTCACCGAGCAAGGATACGTTGCGCGAGGGATGTGTTTAATCTTCCAAGGTGCTCGGCGCGATAGCTGCTGCGGCTCAAACCCGCTCAATCGACGCTGAGGAGCTGTTTGCGCAGCGTGGCGCGCTCATCCGCCCACGCTTCCAAGAATGCGGGGACGTCTGGCCCGGGCATTGGGTGCGCAAAATAAAAGCCCTGCGACTCAAAGCAGCCGCGCGCGCGCAGCGCGTCGAGTTGCATCTTGGTTTCGACGCCCTCTGCCGTGGTGCGCAGTTTGAGCGCGGTAGCAAGCTGAACGATCGCGCGCACGATGGCTGAGGCCTCACCTTGCGCATCGTCGAGCAGGCCAGCGGTAAACGCGCCGTCAATCTTCAACCGATCAATCGGGAAATTGCGCAGATAGGCGAGCGATGAATAGCCTGTTCCAAAATCATCAAGTGCAATACGAAGTCCTTTCGCACGAAGCGCGGCAAGTGTTTCCCGCGCATGCAGGCTATCTTCGACCAAGCTCGATTCGGTGATTTCGAGTTCCAAACGCGTGGGGTCTAAACCCGAATCAGTGAGCGCGGTTTCAACGGTCTCAAACAGCGTACGACTGGCAAACTGCACCGCTGAAAAGTTCACGGCAACAAAGAGCGGCGCAGGCCATTGCGCGCAATCCCTGCACGCCTTCTGAAGAACCCATCGGCCCATCGGGATGATGAGTCCCGTTTCTTCGGCAAGTGGAATGAATTCGAGTGGACTCAACATTGTGCTGCCATCGCGCCGCCAGCGAATGAGAGCCTCGAATCCTATGACCTCCATGCTGCGCGTATCAATCTGCGGCTGGTAGTGCACCTCGAAGGCCTCTTCGTTGACGGCACGCACAAGCGCATCCTGTAGCTCAGCACGGCGCGAGGCGCGGTCATCGAGCACATGGTCATAGACGCTGACCCGGCCCCGCCCCGCGTCTTTAGCGGCATAGAGCGCAGCGTCGGCAGATTTCATCAATGAGTCCACGCTATGGCCATGCTCTGGTGCGCGAGATATTCCGACGCTAGCGCGAATTTCAATCAAGTTGTTTCGCAACTCGAAAGGCTCACCGATTGCGGCCAAGAGCGCATTGCCACGCGTGAAAGGCGAAGGCAAGTTCCGATTTTGTTTCGATATCAGCGCATACTCGTCGCCCCCCAGCCGGCACAAGGTTTCGTCTTTATCTATGTTGCGGCGTAGTTTCTCACCGACGGCCTTGAGCACTTCGTCACCGATACCGTGCCCCAAACGATCATTGATGCTCTTGAAATTGTCGAGGTCGAAGATGTAGAGATCGATACAGCTCTGCGGGTCAAGCTCATTGAGCATCTCGCTCAATACCGCATGAAAGCGCCGCCGGTTTGCGAGCCCAGTGAGCGCATCAAAGTTTGCAAGCTGCGTCATTTCGATTTCACGGCGGCGTGCATCGGTAACGTCTGAACCCACGCCGCGCCAGCCAGTGTGTTGACCGTCGTTATCAAGCAGCGGCTTCGCAGACAACGACCACCAACGCACCGAATCACTCACCATGACAGGCACGATCTGATCGCGAAACGCGCGTCGCGACGCGAGCCGCAGCTGCAGGAAATCGTGCGCCTCCGAGGCCTCCCGCGAGAGCTGTGGGAAGCTCTGCCGCAATAAATCCACCAGCGAGAGCCCTTCAAGCGCATGTCGCTCTTGGCCAAATGCTTCCACGAGCCGCACTGAAACGTGACGAAGATGCCCCGCCTGATCGGTGTCCCATAACCAGTCGCGTGCGGATCCTTCGAAGTCTTTTAGGAGCAGATCAACGACTTCGCGTTGCCGGGCATTGCGCGACTCAGCGCGAATGCGGATGAGATAGTTGGTGGCGGCCAGCCGACTGATCACAAGAACGATGAAGCAATAGCAGGCCAGTAGCGCGAGCGTGAGATCAAAGATGGGTTGATTCGCGCGGACTAACGCAACAGCAGCCAGACTGCCAGTCGTGAGTGTCCAGCCGATTGCAGCGTTTAGCACTGGGGAGAGCACAAAGCCGCCGGTGCCAATGAGTGCGGCGACGATCGCGACGACAACAAGCTGCGTGTTCGCCGGTTGTTTGTGAAACAACAATGCGATGGGGACTAGCAGCAGTACACCAAGCAGCGCCGATCGCATCGCAACCCAAGCGATATCAAGCCGTGAGATGTGAGTAAGTGGGCTTCGCTTGAAGTAGGCGTGAACGAGCGACGCGATTTCTACGAGGGCTACGCCCGCAACGCAGGCAAGTATCCAGTTGCCCCATTCGGAATCGTAGAAAAAGAAGAGTCCGAGGAGAGACAGGCCGCAAATTGACGGTACGGTGACTGGCAGATGGATCAGATAGCCACGATACTGACGCCGACGAACTCCCGCCGCGATCGTCTCTTCGTCGCGCTCGTCAAAGCCGATTTCGGCTGTGTCATCCACCCTCACTCCCCCCGATACGCCCAGCCGATTTTCTTGCGCATTTCGAGTCCAAAGCATGGGAAACGAAGCACTTTCGGTTTGCAAATTGAGCTTAAAACTCCTCACGTAGGTTAACCAGCGCCACTTCGAGCGTCAACTCAAATAATGAAATTCGCCATAGACGGCTAAAATTCGTGCACTAAGTTCATTTCGGGCACGTCGCGCCACTCGTCTTGCGGGCGCATCCTACACGTGTCATCACATATGCAAACCAATCCACAGCGGGCGCTGCGCAATATCGCCATCATTGCGCACGTCGACCACGGAAAAACAACGCTCGTTGACTGCCTTTTAAAGCAGTCGGGGACATTCGCCGCTCACGAGCAAGTGGGCGAGCGAGTCATGGACTCGAACGACATCGAGAAAGAGCGTGGGATCACCATCCTCGCGAAAAACTGTGCTGTGTCGTACAAAGGAACGCGGATCAACATCGTCGACACCCCTGGCCACGCCGATTTCGGCGGCGAGGTTGAGCGCGTGCTCTCGATGGTAGACAGCGCGCTCCTCTTGGTGGATGCCGTTGAAGGTCCGATGCCGCAAACCCGGTTCGTGACGAAAAAGGCGCTTGCGCTGGGTCACAAGATCATTGTCGTGGTCAACAAGGTAGACCGCCCAGGGGCGCGACCAGATTGGGTGGTTAACCAAACATTCGAACTCTTCGACAAGCTCGGCGCGACGGAAGAACAGCTCGACTTTCCTGTGATCTATGCCAGCGGTCTCAACGGCTGGGCGACGCTTAACCAGGGCGAAGTTGGCGAAAACATGGACCCGCTTTTTGAGACGGTTTTGGCCAAAGTGCCGGTGCCGAAGCTCGACGTGGATGCACCGCTACAACTTCAAATTTCCGCGCTCGACTACAACAACTACGTCGGACGCATCGGCATCGGTCGGATTCATCGCGGCACCATCAAGCCGAATGCTCAGTACGCGTTGCGCTATGGCGATGAAGATAAGGGCGTGGCGAAAGTCAATTCGGTGCTTACTTTCAAAGGCCTCGAACGGCTGGAGGCCGAAAGTGCCTCTGCGGGCGACATCGTTGCAATCACCGGCATCCCCGATATCGGAATCGGCTTTACGATTTGTGATCGTGAGAAAGCAGAAGGACTCGTCCCCATTGCCGTTGACGAGCCCACGCTTACGATGAGCTTTTGCGTAAATACCTCGCCTCAAGCGGGGCGAGAAGGCAAGTTTGTCACTTCTCGACAAATTCGCGATCGCCTTCAGCGCGAGCTTTTGTCGAACGTTGCGCTCAAAGTTGAAGATACTGAAGACGCGGATATCTTTCGCGTTTCCGGCCGTGGCGAGTTGCACTTAACGATCCTCGTTGAAAACATGCGCCGCGAAGGCTATGAGCTTGCTGTAGGCAAGCCTCAGGTGCTGTTCCGCATGATTGATGGCGAGCAGTGCGAGCCGATGGAAAACTTGACGGTAGACGTTGAAGAAGGTCATCAAGGCGGCGTCATGCAGGCCTTAGGCGAGCGCCGGGCTGAATTGCTCAACATGGAAAACGATGGCCGCGGCCGTGCGCGACTCGATTACCGCTGCCCAGCGCGCGGGTTGATCGGTTTTCAGAACGAATTCATGAACCTCACGCGTGGCACCGGCCTCATTAGCCACGTATTTGATGGCTATGCGCCGCATCGCGGCGATATTCCAGGGCGTCGCAATGGCGTATTGATTTCTCAAGACGACGGAAATGCGGTCGGATACTCACTGTTTTCGTTGCAAGAGCGCGGAAGGCTGTTCGTTTCCCCAGGCGACATCATCTACGAAGGCATGTTGGTGGGCATTCACAGTCGCGATAACGACCTCGTGGTTAATCCGATCAAAGAGAAAAAGCTCACCAACGTGCGCTCGTCCGGTAAGGACGAGAACATTCTGCTCACGCCGCCGGTGAAGCTCACGCTCGAATACGCCGTCGAATTCATCGAGGACGATGAGCTGGTGGAAGTCACGCCGAAGTCGATTCGCCTGCGCAAACGCTTCTTGAAAGAACACGAGCGGAAGTCCGCGATGCGAAAGGCTGAAGCCGCCGCGACGGCGTAGTCCGCCTCAGGGGCTGAAACCTTCGGCATTGAACTTTCCGCCTCTTCGAGCTATCGTATCGTCATGACTCACCGGTTTATCCGCCTTCTCGCCTTGGTGCTCGCGCTCGCGTGGGTGCCGATGAGTGCGTTTGCGCAGATGTGCGCAACGCATTCGGTGGCCATCAAGACAGGCGGTATGACGCATCCGGCGATGCCGCAAACGGTGGAAGAGCTCGCAGCAGTCGGGCTTGAGGGTGTTGAGTTTGCTGAGGGCGTCGTCCCGGTTGTGATTGATGCCGAAACCTTTTGGCATTCGGTGGATACGTTCGATGACGGCTGCCAAGCCAAAGCGCTTTGCGCGTTTACGTATGCCGCAACATCCTCACGCGCTCATGATGCACCGCAATTTGATGTTTCTTCGCCGCGTTTAGCGGCGGCCAACGCCGAGTTTTCGTCGCGCAACCCCGCGCCTGATACCCCTCCGCCTCGCCATACCTCGTAGTTCCATTCGCAGCAAAGCGCTTGCTTTGCTAGTTTGTAATTGTTTACGAGGAATCTATGTTCAATTTGCGAATGAGCTTCGCATCCATCGCCATGGGGGCGCTTGCGTGCGCGCCGAGCGCACACGCGGGATTTTTTATCCCCAAGGGCACCACGATGGTGATGTTTACTGCATCGCCAGACGAGGAAAACTATGAGCTCGCCTACGGGTTTGATCGGCGTTTAAGCGGTTCGCTCGGCGTCACTCGCGTGAAAGAGGACGGCGACAGCGCACCGTGGCGAAATGTCGCAATGGCGCAGTTTTCCTACCTGCTTCATCGTCAACCGACTACGGACGGAATTTTTAACGCCTATGTATGGGCCGGGCCGATCGCTACTCGACTCGAATCAGTCAATTCGATGGGTGCGGCTAGCGCATTGGTTAAGCATTCTCCGCCCGAGCCAGCGGTTCCAGCGCCTGACAATAAAACCCGTGTGGGCGCACAAGGTGGGCTCTGGGTCGATTTCGAAACGCGCCTGATCTATACCCGCCTCAAGCTGCATAGCTTTAAGACGCAAGATTGGCGTCGTAATGAAGTGGTGGCGCAAGCAATGCTCGCGCCGTACAAAGCCGATTACGAAGACATCGCCTCATGGGGGGGCGTACAAGTCAAACGGGTGAGTGGTGACAAAACCGAAATCACGCCGTACGTTCGATTTTTTCAGCGTCGATGGTGGATCGACGCCGGTGTGAGCGTAGATCGCACACATCGTGACAATTTTTTCTTTAACGTTAGTTATACCTTCTAGGAGTTCACTCATGAAAACCATCAAAACCATCGCTGTTTCCTTTGCTGCGTTTGCTGCGATTGCGGCCCACGCCGAAACGGTCAAGATCAAAGTCGACGGCATGGTCTGCGCGTTTTGCGCAGGCGCAATCGAAAAGAAAATGAAAGCGAACAAAGAGACGGCGGAAGTGTTTGTCAGCCTCGAAAACAAGATCGTCGCCGTCGCACAAAAGCCCGGCCAAAAACTTGACGATGCGAAACTCAAAGCGCAAATTGCCGATGCCGGCTACGAGGTCAAAGGGATCGAGCGCGTCAGTGCAACGATCAAAGACATTCGTGAAGAAGTGAAGGCGAAAAAATCCTAATGGATTTTGAGTCAGAACAGAAGTTGGGAACCGCTGAGCGTTCGCAGCACGTAGGAGCCAGAACGCTCAGCGCCTCACCCCCGTCGCAGACTTGCGGCAAGCGTGCCTCGCCTCTCCCGAGCGTAGAGGGGGGCGATGCGCTCAAATTCGCCGATGCGAATTTGAAAACCACGTCCACGATGACCTGGTTCTCAATCTTCACCAGCGCCTCAACGCTGGTCTGCTGCGCGATTCCTGCGCTGCTTGTCGCGCTCGGCGCGGGCGCGACGCTCGCGGCGTTCGTCGGCGCGGTGCCGCAGATCGTTTGGCTATCGGAGCATAAAACCTTGGTGTTTTTGCTCGCGGGCGTGATGCTTGCGATTGCTGGATTTTTCCAGTGGCGAGCGCGGTTTCTGCCGTGCCCCGCTGATCCCGCACTCGCACGCGCATGCACGCGGCAGCGCAAGGTTTCGCAGTGGATTTACCTCGCATCCGTCGCGATTTACTTGCTCGGCGGATTCTTCGCGTTTGTGTTGCCAGCGATTTTGTATTGAGCACGCGCTGCCCAAGTCCAGTTAGGTCGGCTCGACGTCGCTTTGGGCGGCAAGGGCCAACACGGGGCGCACTTCATTTTGCGCCCCTCACCGCGAGTTACGCCTTCGCAAGCACGATCTCAAACTTTGCGGCGAGCTGCGCGCCGTCGGCGGGATCACGCATTGCTTCGGGTTTGATGGTTAAACGGTCGCGCGCTTTCGAGAAGCCGCCGAAGCCGCTTCGCTCCGTGTTTTCTCCGGCGAAATACATCTGTGTGGTGAGTGATTTGTAGCCTTTCGCTTCAACGCGAAAATGCACATGGGCGGGGCGGCCGCCGTAGTTCACGGGCTTGATGGTGCGGAATCGATAGCCACCCTTGTCGTCGCTCGTCACGCGGCCAAAGCCTTGAAACCCGCGCTTAAGCGGCGCATCACCGCCATCGCGTGGATGGCGATATTCGCCCGTGGCATCCACTTGCCAAATTTCAACGCGCGCGTCGGTGAGTGGCGTGCCTTCGCTGCTGAGGATGCGCCCCATGAGCAACATGCTCACACCCGCGCTGTAGCGTTTTCCGTTCACCGTGAGCAAATCGCCATCAACATCGCCGCGCCATTCGGGCGGATAGAACGGGCCTTCGCTATCGGCCGGGGTGGGTTGCAGAAGTGGTGTAAGCGCAAAAGCGTCGGTGAAAAGTGGCGCGCAGCCGATGGCGCTGGCCCCCGCAACTCCTGCAATCGCGTGACGTCGAGTCAATGGCATCTGTGTGCTCCGGAAAAATGAGTTCAACGGTGAAAGATCGGCGCACAACAACACAGCGCGCGATCCTTCCTCAAACAAATCCTCTCACACCAGCGCTGGGTTCGGGCGCGTTCAAGCCTTTTCGCGCCCCTCGGACATAAGCTGCGGTGTGCAGAGGTCTTCCTGAGACGCGCGGCACGCGAAAACGTTTGTGGATTTTTGCTACCAGTCTTCATTCCGAAAAGAACGAAAGGACGCTTTTATTGGGGCTACGTCGATGAATTATTAAATATCGAAAAGTTTATTCATTGACAGCTTGACCCAATTAAAACGGCGATAAGCGTGAATACCTATTCAAGTTTCGTTCGCGCGAGCGTGGCAAGCGCGCGCCCGACCGCGGCCAATCCAATCGCCGCCGTCATGTGCATCGCCGAGCCATAGCCCGCGCAGGCAAGCCCTGCGCCGCCATCCACGGGCGCTTGCGCTGGATTCTCTTCGCTGTAAATGGCGGTGACACCAAATTTTTTGTCACCGCGTGGAAACGCATACGCCTTGCGCAGCGTGGCGCGTACTTTCGAGAGCAGCGGATCTTGCAGCGTTTGCGATAAGTCGGCAGCGCGAATTCGCGTTGGATCGAGCTTTCCGCCGGCCCCTCCGCACACGATGACAGCCTTCTTCGCAGCCTTGCAATCAGCGATCAGCGCTGCTTTTGCGCGCACGTTGTCAATGGCATCGATCACGAGATTGGCTTCAAGCGGAATCAAGGTCGAGACGTTTTCAGGCGTTACGAAATCATCAATCGTGCGCACATCGCAATCACTGGCAAACGCGTGAATTCGCTCTTTCATCGCATCCACTTTGTTGCGACCTAAGTTGGCAAGCGTTGCGTGCGCCTGACGATTCAAATTCGATTCGGCCACCACATCGAGATCGATCAAGGTGAGCGTGCCCACGCCCGAGCGCGCCAGCGCTTCCGCAACCCACGAACCCACGCCACCGATGCCAACCACCGCGACATGCGCTGAGCGCAGGCGGGCGAGCCCAGCCTCTCCGTAAAGTCGCGCGATACCTCCGAAGCGACGGTCATCAAGTGCGGGGGTCGCAGAATCGGAAGAAGGCGCGGTCTCTGTCATGGATAACGCGTATTATCGTGTGATGGGGTTAGCGCAACAAACGCTCGCGGCTGGCCCCGCTTGCACAACACGGAAGTTTTCGGCAATGAATTCACAACGCACAGTTACAGTTCTCGCTGGCGGCTGGGTGCTGGTCGCGCTTGTTTATGGCCTCATGCTGAAGCGCGGGATCGCCGTCACTGCGCTACCGATTGTTGGCGTCATGTGGTTTGCGATTTATTCGGAGCGCCTCACGCAATCAACGCAGCTTGCGATGCCTGTGCTGATGCTGCCGGGTACGCTCATGTGTCTCGTGGGCTGCTTGCAAGCGCTGGGATACGGTGCGATGAGCGATGAACCGATGCTCGCGTTTAGCGCTGCGCGGTTTGTTTTCTTTTTGGTAGGTCTCGTGCTTCACTTCGTCGCCTACTGGATGCTCGCTAACGAATCGCGAGCCAGCGATCATCTAAGCGGCGAGCGGGCTACAAAAGTCTGACCCGAACGCGCTAGCGCGTGAAGCCGACTATTTCGTCGCGTAGGGATACGGCTTTTGCGGCACTTTAGCCGCGTCTTGCGATTCGCGCTCTTTCACGTCGAGCGGCTTTTTATCCCACCAAATCGCGCGGCCCTTGCGCTGCTCTTCCTCTAGGTGCGGTTTCTGCGCCTTGAGGTCTTTAATGAATTTGGTGATTTCGGATTCGTACATAGCGGGCTCAAGGATCAAGGATTTACTGCGATTTTATTCGGGGCGTCATTCGCGGTGCGCGCGCTGGTGCTCAAGGGGAATGCCACCGGTGGGCAGTGGTTTTGGTTCGCGCTTGCTACCGGAATACATCTGAAATTCAAACAATCGGCAGTCGAGCGCGCCGTTAAAGAGCGGTGTTTTCTTTGACGGTTTGAAGCCGACGCCGCTCGGAAATTCTCGGTCTGCCGTGATGAAACACGCGGTCCAACCTGAGAGTTCGCGCTTCAGCCACGCGCCGAGCGAAGGGTACCAGGCCCGGAGTTGCGCGAGCTCATCCAGGCGTTCGCCGTACGGGGGGTTTGTGAGCAGCAGGCCATTTTCGGCGGGGCGGGGGATGTCCTCCGCGCGCTGTTGGGTGAGCGTGACCGCTCGCGCGCCCTCGGTACCGAGCACGTTTTCCAAATGCCGACGCGTGGTTTCGATGGCGGCCGGATTGATGTCGTTTCCAAAAAGCAACTTTTCTGCAATGGCCCTGCTTGCAATGGGGGATGCTTCACGAATCTCTTTGAACCGAGACGCATCAAAAAAGCGGAGTTTCTCGAATGCGAACGTGCGCTGCGAGCCTGGCGCTCGATTCACCGCGATCAATGCCGCTTCGGTGAGGATCGTGCCGCTGCCGCACATGGCGTCTAACAGCGGTTTGTCGCCGCGCCAGCCCTTCAAAAGCAACATTCCAGCGGCTAAATTTTCGCGAAGCGGCGCTGCGAGCCCATCGCGACGATAACCACGCTTGAAAAGCGCCTCACCCGCTAGGTCGAGATAAATCGTGGCTCGATACGCGGTGAGAAACACAAAAATTCGCATGTCGGGCATCGACGTATCAACGCTCGGTCGCGAATTCATCGCGGCACGGAATTTGTCGACGATCGCATCTTTGACTTTGAGCGATACGAAATCAAGCGAGCGCAGCGGCGACCGAATCGCATTCGTTTCAACGCGAATCGTCAAATGAGAGGCAAATAAATGAGGCCAATCAACGGCGCGCGCCAAACGATAGATGTCATCTTCGCTTCGGTATTCAGCGTCCGCTTGTTGCCACAACACGCGAGAGGCTACGCGCGACCAATAGCACGCGCGTTGCCCCAGCTCGTACGGGCCAGAAAAGCCCACGCCACCATCGGTTGGCTCAATCTTTTGTGCACCGAGCGCGGTAAGCTCATCAGCAAGCACGCCTTCAAGCCCGCGCGGGCAGGGCGCAAAGAATTTCTCAATCGCTTTGCTAGGCGCTTTCGCTTTGACAATGATCGTTGCACGTTGCTGATCGTCGTTTCGAGAAAGCGGCGAAGGTGGCGCGGCGGGTGAAGTTGGCTTGGGCGGGAGAGGCATACGCTATTTTCGCAATACGCAGGCGTCACCCATGCCTTCGCGCCACACCCGAACTTGCGAAAGGTTCGGAAATTCATCAATCAGCGCGCGCCACACGAACGCGCAGAGATTTTCAAGCGTCGGCACGCCAAGCCCGGCAATCTCATCCAAGTAGCGATGATCGAGCGCCTCACGCACCCGCGAAAGCGCGAGCCGAAGTTCACCCAAATCGCTCACCATGCCGCTTTCGGGATTCGGCATGCCGGCCAGCGACACCTCGCAGTGATAGGTATGGCCGTGGATTCGGCGCGAGCCCTCGGCTTCGATTTTTCGCTTGAGCGTATGCGCGGCATCGAAGAAGAAGCGCTGGGAAATTTCGTAGTTCATGGGGGCGGGCTAGCGAATGCCGATCACTTTATGGGTTTGCACCGACAGTCGCCACTCAGGATGCGCCATGCACCAATCGATGGCAAATTGGGTGTTGGCGATGCGATCGATGCCATCCATCGGCTGTACAAAGCGATGCTCGAAATCAAGGCTCGAAAGAAAATTCATATCGAGCGGCTGCGGCACGACCACTTTTAACTCGTGACCACGTTGCTGTTTGAACTCCGCACCCGCCTTCGGGCTCACGCAAATCCAATCAATGCCCGGCGGCGCTTCGATCGTGCCATTGGTTTCAACCGCGATTTCGAAGCTACGCGTATGAAACGCATCGATGAGCGGTGTGTCGAGTTGCAACAGCGGTTCGCCGCCGGTGCAAACAACGAGTGGCTTACTGAGTTTCGCGTTTGACAACGACTGCGGCCACTGCGCGGCGACGGTGTCGGCGAGCGCGTCGGCGGTGGTGAATTTGCCGCCGAGCGTGCCATCGGTGCCCACGAAATCGGTATCGCAAAACTTGCAAATCGCGGTAGCACGATCACGCTCAAGTCCGCTCCACAAATTGCATCCCGCGAATCTGCAAAACACCGCAGGCCGCCCCGCATTCGCGCCTTCGCCTTGCAACGTATAAAAAATTTCTTTGACGGAGTAAGTCATTTCTTTTCTGCTGCCCAAGTCTCGTAGCCCGATTTACGCAGCGCGCACGCCGGGCACTCGCCACAGCCGTAGCCCCAAGCATGGCGCGTATCGCGAACGCCCTGGTAGCAAGTGTGGGTGTGTTCAATCACGAGTTCAGTCAGCGCGTTACCGCCGAGCGATTGCGTGAGCGCCCAAGTCTCTGCTTTGTTAATCCACATGAGCGGCGTTTCAATCGTCATTTTGCGGTCAAGTCCGAGGGAGAGCGAAAGTTGCGTCGCCTTCATCGTGTTGTCTCGACAATCCGGGTAGCCCGAGAAATCGGTTTCGCACATGCCGCCCACCAATACATCGAGCCCGCGGCGGTACGCAATCGCGGCTGCGAAGTTGAGGAAGAGCAAATTGCGTCCGGGCACAAACGTGTTGGGCAATCCACTCGCTTCATAAGCGATCGCGACGTCGCGCGTGAGGGAGGTTTCCGAAATTTGGCCGAGCACGGAGAGATCAACCACGTGATCGTCAGCGAGTTTTTCGCGCCACTGCGGAAACTGCGCGCGGATTTCGGCGAGCGTAGTCTTGCGTACTTCAAGCTCAATCCGATGGCGCTGACCGTAATCAAAGCCCAGCGTCTCAACGCGCGCGTAGCGCTCGAGCGCCCACGCCAGACACGTGGTCGAATCCTGTCCGCCAGAAAAAAGTACGAGCGCTTGACTCACAGAAAAAGCCGTCTAACTTCAAAAAATGAACGTCTATTTTATCGGGGCAACGCATTGATCCCGGATTGAGTCAAGTAGGACTAAATTTTGCTGCTAGCCCCAATTAAACCGGGCCTAAGCGCCTAATGCCAGGTGGCACGCTAGGGCTTCAGCACTACCAAGAACACGATGCCAAACAGTAAGAACACCGGCATTTCATTCATGATCCGGAAATACTTTTCGGAACGCGTGTTGCGCCCGTCTCGAAACGCGCGAAGATGAATAAAGCAAAGCAGGTGGTGCCCGATCAGCGCCAGCACTAAGAGCAGCTTCCACATCAACCATTTCCCGGTGAATCCGTAACCCAGCCAAAGCCAGGTTCCGAACACCAGGGTGAACAGCGCACCCGGCGTCATGATGCCCCAGAAAAGTTTTCGCTCCATGATTTTGAAGCGCGCATCGCCGCGAGCATCGCCCTCATTGATTGCTTGCACGTGATACACATAGAGTCGCGGCAAATAGAAAATCGCCGCCATCCACGTGATCATGAAAATGATGTGAAGTGACTTAATCCACAACATAAAAATTCAATTCGCAAAACGGCGGCGGAACAATGCCATCGCAACGCCAAACCCGCCAATGGCGTATGCCGCCAACACCGCAATATTCAGCCCCACGCTCGCCGAAATCTTGCCTTGCAATAGCGGGCGCACCAAATCAACGGCGTGACTCATCGGCAAACAGTAGCTCACGGTTTGCAACGCTTTAGGCAATTCGCTCATGGGAAAGAACACGCCTGAAATCATTGCTAACGGCATGATGCCAAGCGAAAACCAGTACGAGAAAAATTCGTAGCCTTTGGCAACGGAGCACATGATGAGCGCAATCGCCGCGAACACAGCGCCGATCAAAAGCGCCGCCGGAACCACGAGCAACAAGGTCCACTCCCGACTGATGCCAAGCAGCACCAGCGCGCCCACGAATGTCACACAAGAAAGCACCGATTTACTTGCGGCGAATGTCCATTCCGCGAGCACCACATCGCTCAAACTCATCGGCGCATTCAGGATGGCGTCCCACGTGCGCTGAATCTGCATTCGCGCAAAGGCGGAATACATGCCCTCGAACGTAGCGCCGTTGACGATGCTGAACGCAAGCGTGCCACTGGCCACAAACATCATGTAGCTCATGCCGCCCAACTCAGGCACTAGGCGGCCCAAGCCATAACCTAGGCCCAGCATGTAGATGAATGGCTCGCCTACAGCGAACATGAGCGAGGAGAGCCAATAGCGACGCCACGATAGAAAGTGTCGCCGCCAGATTGGAATGAAACGAAGCAATGAAAAATCGTTCATATCAATCGCGAAGCTCGCGCCCAGTGAGCTTGATGAAGACATCTTCTAAATTAGCGGGGCGATGAAGCACACGAATGCCTTGAAATTGCGCGAGCACGTCAGTCAAAGGCTTCGGCGTGGTGGTGTAGGCAAAAAGTGTTTCACCCGATACTTCCACACGCGTAGCAAACGCGGAAACGCGATCTTTGAGTGCGGCAACGTTATCGCCGTACACCTCAACCACATCGGGCTCAATGGTTTTTTCTATCAGCTCGCGCGGCGAGCCCTGCGCGATCAACACGCCGTTATCGACAACCGCGAGATGGTCGCAGAGCCGCTCCGCTTCGTCCATGAAATGCGTGGTGAGCAGCAGCGTTTTTCCCTTGGCGCGCAGTGCCTTGAGTCGATCCCAAATTAAATGACGCGCTTGCGGATCGAGCCCCGTGGTTGGCTCATCAAGCACGATAAAGGCGGGATCATTTACAAGCGCGCGAGCGATGGTGAGCCGGCGCTTCATGCCGCCCGAGAGCTCCGCAATATTCGATTTCTCACGCCCGGAAAGGCCCGCAAATTCCAGAAGCGCAGGCACCTTCGATTTTGCGACGCTATCACTCATGCCGAAATAGCGCGAATACACAATCAAATTCTCTTCGACAGTGAAATCCGGATCGAGATTGTCCATTTGCGGGACGACGCCGACTTTCTCGCGCGCGCGGCGTGCATCCGCTGGCATCGTGTAACCGAGCAGCTCAATCAATCCAGAATCGGGCTCGGTTTGCCCGAGTGCCATGCGCAGACTGGTTGTTTTCCCCGCGCCGTTGGGCCCAAGAAATCCGAAGCACTGACCGCCCTGGACCGCGAGAGAAAGGCCGCGAACGACTTCCCGTTTTGCGTCGCCTTTGCCGAAACTCTTACGCACATCGCTGAAGCGAAGCACGCTACTCATGCGTGCGCCCCACATGCGCAACACCGCGTTTCACACAATGTTTCAGCTCACCGAGGCGGCCATGAAAAAAGTGGCCCGCGCCAGGAAACACAGTGACCGGGAGCGCTTGTGGCCGCGCCCAATTCATCACGTTCTCGAGCGGCACCACATCGTCTTCCTCGCCATGAATCACGATTGTGTGCTTTGGCATCTCCGGCAATTGAAAGCGGTGATTGATCGCCGGGCCGACCAACACGAGCTGCTCCGGATTCGCGCGCGTCATCAGCTGCGCTTGCACGAAGGTGCCGAATGAAAAGCCGCCCGCAACGAGTGGGAGCGTTTTTCCCACGCGGCGTTCGGCCTCTGCAAGTGCCGCTGCGGCGTCTTCCGTTTCACCGATGCCGTGATCGAATTCGCCTTCGCTCTTTTCTACACCGCGATAGTTAAATCGCATCACCGCGAAGTCGAGCTCTTGAAACGCTTTGGCGAGCGTTTGTACGACTTTGTTGTGCATGGTGCCGCCTTGCTGCGGATGCGGGTGACACACGAGCGCAATCGCGTGGGGCGTATCAGGCGAAGTGAAAAGTATTTCGAGTTGACCGGCTGGGCCTGCAATCGTTTCGGTGGCGACGTTGAGCATTAGCCCATTTTAGAGGCGGGGGCATCACCACCAAACCGCAGCAATAAGACGGTGGTTGCAACGAACGGCCAGAGTGTGACGATGGTGCGTGTGAGCCCGTTTAAGTTCAGAAGTTGGCCATAGTGCCATTCAAACAGCGAAACTGGCGCGCGCAGGGTTGCGAGATCGGGTAAGAGCAGGGGAATGAGAACGCTCGATAGGAGCGCGATACCGGCGACGATTGACTTGGCGAGTCGCGGTAACCAAAACAAAATGAGCAGCGCCACTGCGCCGAGCGCAATACCCAGGGCGTGACCGGGGCGCAGCCACGCCTCCCACGCGATCGGCGTCAGGAGCCAACTCGCTGCGAGCGTTTTCATCGCCACTGCAGTTGCGATCATCATCACCAGGGCGACGCCACCATGCGCCCGCTTCTTGAGCGTGAGATCGGTGAAGAGCGCAATGCCGACGAGCGCGGCCGTGGTTTGCGCCATCTCGATGGCGACCACGGCGGGATCGAATGCGTTTAGAAATCCCGGGTGAAACGTGGCCCCAAAAAGCGGAATGCCCGGATTAATTTGCGCCACGAGCCAGACTGCGAGCAGCAGAATGTTGAGCTCGCCGGTTGCGCCATGAACAAAGTAGCGTTCGCGAAACGCGCGGATGCGCGCAACAAAATCACCGCGACTGAAGAGCCAATTCGCAGCGATCGCGCCGATACACGCGCCCACCGCGTTGGCGAGCGTGTCGTATACGCTCGATACGCGGCTCGGGAGCTGGGATTGCAGCGCCTCGAGGGCGATAGACAAAGCGCTCACGATCAAGAGCATGGCGAGCGCGCGCCTGAGCGGCGTCCAAGCAAGCGGAAGCGCTGCGTAGAGCGCAAAGCCCAAGGGCACGTACGCAATCACGTTGAAACTCACGTCCGAGCGCGTGAAAAACTTCGAGAACGTGGTGAAAAAAGCGATCGGGCTGAACGCGGTGTGTGACCAGCCGGTGAACGGCTGAAGGCTCGCGTAGACGATGACGAACACGCAAAAAAGCGCGACGTAGAGAAGAAAGCGAGAGCGCCTCGGCGCAACCGCAGCGGGCGATGTGGCGCGGGCGGGATCGGGGTTCGCCTGCATGCTGAGCGCGGCTAAAAGTAGGCGTGATCGGCCTTGAAGCCTACCGGTACTGCAGGGCTTACATCCAGATACAGCTTCACCTCGATGTCGCCATTGCCATCGAGTCCGCGCGCGAGACTTGCATTCGCTGGAGCGTACTGCTCGGGCGGAAAGACGCGGCGCGCGATGGCTTCTCCGCCTACGCCTTCAAGCGTGAGCACCAGATGCGGAAAAGCAACCGATGACGCGCTCGAATTGCGCATGGTGGCAGTGAAAATGAGCAAGCCCTTGTGGGCGGGGTCTGCGGCGAGATCAGAGCCGATGAAGCCGATGGCTTCCGAGCGTTTCGGCGGCGAAACGCGGCAGCCGATCCATGCGCATGCGGCGGTGAGATACGGCAGTGTCGTGGGAACTCTGCTCGCGAGTTCGTTTCGCATCCAAAAGGCCGCGTTGGCAATCAAGCCAACGAATAGCACAAGCAAACAAAAGCCAAGCGCCACCCGTTGCCCCCGCGTGAGTGGCTTGGCGGGTTTCCGCCAATCGTAATCCGTTTCAACTTCATCGGCTGAATTACGGTTTGATCGGGGCTCAGTGCTCTTTTCCGACTTTTTCGAGCCGATTTCAACTTTCTTCCCTGCCCTCAAATCCTGGAGGATAGATAGGGAAAGCTCGCTTCCTTCGACTTGCCGCGTGGGCGGCCCGTTCTCGCTTGCGGGTGCATCCGCGAGCCGCGCTTGAGGCGTTGCCGGCATTCCCGCGAGAATGGTTGCGGGGGAACCGCCGTCATCAAGTGCGTCGTCGAAAGGCTCAAGCGTGCCATCAATGATGTTCAGGCGCGCATCAAAAATGCCGCGGCAAGCCCCGCAACGCACGAGCCCGGCATGCGCGCGCACGTGTTCTTGTCGCACCCGAAATTTGGCGCGGCAGTGAGGGCATTGCGTGACAGCTGAATTCAAAACGAGGCGAACAAGCGGGAAGCAGAGCCTGAAGCGTAAATGATTTGCGCGAAGGAAGATGAACCGGTTAACCGGCGCGCTGCCCCGTCATCAGCACCCAGCCGTCGCGTTCGCGCTCGACATCGAGTTTGAGCCACGGCGCGTAGGCTTCGCGAATGCGCTCAACTTGCGGCGTGAGGATGCCAGCAAGCGCGAGTCTCCCGCCCGACTTCAAGTGCGAAGCAATAGCGGGCGCGAGCACGGTAAGCGGCCCCGCCAAGATATTTGCGACCACAACATCGTAGTGCCCCGGAATCGCGTCGTCAGAGGTGGCGTAGTGAACGCTGTAGCCGTTGGCTTCGCTATTGAGTCGAGCGGTGCTGATCGCCTGCGGATCAATATCAACCCCGAACACCTCGGGCGCACCGAGCGCCTTCGCCGCCATCGCAAGAATTCCGGAGCCGCAGCCGTAATCGAGCACGGTTGCCGAGCCAAGTGATTGCCGCGTTAGCCATTCAAGGCAAAGCCGCGTCGTCGGATGCGTGCCAGTGCCAAACGCAAGCCCCGGATCAATCCGCAAGTTAATCGCCTGCGGCGCTGGCGGCTCGCACCACGTGGGTACGATCCAAAGCGCCGGTGTGATTTCAATGGGATCGAACTGCGCTTGGGTCGCGCGTACCCAATCGGTCTCCGGCACCACTCGAAACTCATGGGCACCGATCGCATCAGGATGCTGCTCGCGCAGCGCAAGCCAAAGTGTTTCTAGATTGTCGGTCGAGACCTCGCGGTCAAAGAGCGCGGCGATCCGGCTATCGGCCCAGCGCCGGTCGAGTCGCATGCCAGGTTCGCCAAACATGGGCTGCTCGTCATCACTCTCTGCATGCAGATCAGCAACGTCGACAGCCAACGCGCCGGCATCCATCAAACTGTCTGCAATGTGATCAGCGAGTTCGCCTTTCACTGCACCAGAAATTTCGATCCAGGAATTCACGTAGTTCGCTTATGCCCGATTTCGCTCAGCGAGCTTCGCCATCCGCTTTTCGAGATAGTGAATCGAGAATCCGCCTTTGATGAATTCCGCATCGTCCATTAGTTCGCGGTGCAACGCGATATTGGTTTTGATGCCCTCAACGATCATTTCTGAAAGCGCGATTCTCATGCGAGCGATCGCCTGTTCACGCGTGGTGCCATAGGTGAGCAATTTGCCGACCATCGAATCGTAATTCGGTGGCACGAAATAGTTGCTGTACACGTGTGAATCGACACGAACGCCCGGCCCGCCGGGTGGATGCCAAGCCGTGATCCGACCGGGCGACGGCACGAATGTAGTTGGGTCTTCGGCATTGATGCGGCATTCGATCGCGTGGCCTTTTTTAACGATGTCCTTCTGGCGAAGATCCATCTTGAAACCAGCCGCAATCTTGATTTGCTCTTGAACGATATCAACGCCCGTGATGAGCTCGGTCACAGGGTGTTCCACCTGAACGCGCGTGTTCATTTCGATGAAATAGAACTCGCCTTTTTCGTAGAGGAATTCGAATGTTCCAGCGCCTCGATAACCAATTTTTCGACACGCATCGGCGCAGCGCTCGCCAATCTTCGCGATCAGCTTTTCCGCGATACCCGGCGCAGGGCCTTCCTCAATGATCTTTTGGTGGCGGCGTTGCATTGAGCAATCGCGCTCACCGAGGTACACCGCGTTTCGGTGTTGATCAGCAAGCACCTGAATCTCAATATGGCGCGGATTTTCAAGGAATTTCTCCATGTAGACCGTGCCGTTGCCGAATGCCGCGAGCGCTTCGCCCTTGGTGAGCGTGACCGCGTTGATGAGTGTGCCTTCGGCATGCACCACGCGCATTCCGCGGCCACCGCCGCCGCCGGCGGCTTTAATGATGACGGGGTAGCCGATTTGGCGTGCAATTTTTACGATCTCTTTGGGATCGTCTGGCAATGCGCCGTCGATACCGGGCACCACGGGCACACCCGCTTTTTTCATCGCGAGCTTTGCCGAGACTTTATCGCCCATCAGGCGAATTGTTTCAGCGCGCGGGCCGATAAATACGAAACCGGATTTCTCGACTTTCTCGCTGAAATCGGCGTTCTCCGAGAGAAAGCCATAGCCAGGGTGAATGGCCTGGGCGTCGGTGACCTCAGCTGCGGCGATGATCGCCGGAACGTTGAGGTAGCTTTGTGCCGAGGGCGGCGGGCCGATACAAATCGATTCGTCCGCCAGGCGAACGTATTTCGCGTCAGCATCCGCTTCGGAATACACAACCACCGTTTTGATCCCCATTTCGCGGCAGGCGCGCTGAATACGAAGCGCGATTTCGCCGCGATTGGCGATCAAAACCTTTTCAAACAGTACAGGCGCGGGCGTGCGCGAAAGTGACAATGCCATGCGCTTACTCGATCAACACGAGGGGCTGACCGTACTCAACGGCTTGCCCGTTTTCAGCGAGCACGGCTTTTACGGTTCCGGCGCGATCCGCTTCGATCTCATTCATGAGTTTCATCGCTTCGATGATGCAAAGCGTGTCACCCACCGACACTTTGCTTCCGATCTCAATAAACGGTTTTGCGCCGGGTGTGGCTGAACGATAGAACGTGCCGACCATCGGCGATTTCACCGGGTGGCCCTGATTTTCTGGGGCGGCTTGCACGGCGGTTGCTTCTACAGGCGCAGCGGAACCCGCAGGCGCGGCAGCCACGGGCGCCGTCATCGGTGCCGGGTAAGGCATCGGACTTGGCATGGCGTAGTGCATCGTCTGCGGCGCGTTCACGGTTCGCGTGATGCGTACGCGCTCTTCGCCCTCGGTGACCTCAAGTTCGGCGATGCCAGATTCTTGAACGAGCTCAATCAATGTTTTAAGTTTTCGCAAATCCATGCGAATGATCCTTGTGTGTGAATTGTCCTGCGAACGTGACTGGAAGCGGTCGACGTCTGCGACTAACGCAGAGCAGGTAGGGTTTGGCGAAGCGCGTCTGACATGAGACGCGGGCCCACGGAGGAATGAGGCACAAAAGCGGGTTCAAAGGTTCGAAGAAACGAACAGTTTGTCACGCGGTGCATTGCGGTCAGCCCGAAAGATGACAGCAGTTAGAGTTGAGATGGGCGCTAGTTTGCACGAAATCGCAAAATGTTGCTAGTCGGCGACAGGATTTCTCTGTACTTTTTTTGACGAACGACCGTTTTAAATTGGCGTTCTATTTCAATGAACTTTTTTGATTAAAAGCCCGTTTAATAGGGGCTAAAGGCGGAATAGATTACTAACTGACATAAAAATAACTCATCCCAGCGCCCCAATTGAATTGGGGCTATCGGGCTTTAGCTAAGTGTTAACTACGGCTCACACATTCCCGCGTATGTCGCACGATAGGGGCGACGGACTGGGTGCGTTCTGGCGAATGTCTCGCCGCGTCGTTTCATGGAGATCGCGAAACTTAACTCATGATCGTCGAAATTTCGCTGTACTTGATCTTCCCAACCCGCACCAGCATCACATCAGACGAAGGTCCGAAGACGACAGAAAAGGGAAGAACGCCTTGCGGATTGCCCATCGTTTTTAGCTCGTCGAGCCACGCGGGATCCGCCATCAAAATGGGGTAATTGATCGCGAGTTCGCGCGCGAAGCGTTCAACTGGCGCTTTTCGGTCAACGGCGAGGCCAATAATTTGCAGACCTTTAGCGGCGTAAGCGGCTTGCGCCTTCACGAAATCCGGCATCTCCTCGCGACACGGCGCGCACCAGGTCGCCCAGAAATTCACCAGCAAGGTCTTGCCGCGCCACGTGGAAATGGGCGTCGGCTTGTCTTCAAGTGAGTTAAACGACGCATTGAGGAGTTTCCCCAATTCACCGGCGCTAGCCGCCGATTTGCGCTCATCGCGATTTAGCCACCAATAGCCGCCTAATGCCCCAGTTGCGCAGGCGCCAAGCCCCGCAGCAGCAAGTGCGAGCGCGCGTCGACGCGAAACGTTTGAGGCCGCTTGCTCGGTCGGGCTCATTGGCTGACCTGCTTCTTGAACTGCGCGCCGAGCCCCGGCTTCACGACTTCGGCGGCGAGCACTTCAACGCCCGCTTCCTTGATCGCGAACGTGCGCTTCGTCGGCGGGTAGCAAACCCCGGCGAGCTCCGAGCAGCCTTGGTACATCACAACCAAATTCGCTTTTTTTGCCTTGGTTTGCCCCACTTGGATCGAGACCGGCGCGTCATAGACCCAGACATCACCAAATTGTGGATCCTTTTTCTGCACCGGTTTCGTGCCGGGCTGCTTCTTCTTATCGAGCCCGTACACCGC
Organism: Betaproteobacteria bacterium; assembly: GCA_013298765.1. GTDB lineage: Bacteria > Pseudomonadota > Gammaproteobacteria > Burkholderiales > Casimicrobiaceae > Casimicrobium. Next base: position 46,651 of record JAAFJA010000004.1, on the reverse strand, counting down.
TTCGCCGTCTCGCTGAAATTCGAAACGGTCAAGATAAACGTAGTGACCCGGCTGAACATCAATTTTGAGCGTGATCGCTCCGCCTTGATTTTTCTCAAGCGCTGCGGTCATCGGAAAGGCCACATCCACCGCGAGAGGTGCTGGTGGAGCAAGCGCGGGCCTGCCAGCCTGCTGGGCGGGCGGCGAGGCCACCTGTGCGTGAACGCTCAACGCGACCAAGGTGCCAGCGAGCATTGCGGCCCCGTAACGCGTTGCGCGCAATGCGCTGTTGCCGCTGAATTCGGCGGTTGAGGGTTCCCGTTGCGCACTTTTCCGAGCGAACGCTGTCATACTTCGATTAACGTAGACAGGCATAAAACCTGCAAACTTGCCGAAACCAGGGACGCGGCTTCGAAGGAAATTCATCGTGCCACTCATTTTTTTACTCATACTCGTCGGATTACCGATCCTCGATGTTTACGCCACGCTTCGATTGGCCGAATCGCTGGGCGTTCCCGGAATCGCCATGTTTGTGCCGGGCGTCATTTTTGGCGTGATGATAATGAAACGCGAAACCCGTCAGTTTCGGTCGCGTTTTGTCGGGGCCGTGCAAAGCATGGCCCTCAATTCCATGGTGTTCGATAGCGGCCGTCGTATGCTCGCTGCGCTCCTCTTCTTGTCGCCCGGATTCGTGAGCGATGTGTTCGCGCTGTTCTTGATTTTGATCCCCAATCGCTCGCTCGCCCGCGAAACATCGGGCCAGAGCGCGTTTTCGGACGTTAGCGATTCGCGTCGTTCCCCCGACACACGCGATACTGCGGTGGTGGATGGCGAATATCGCCGCGTGGATTAGCCCGTTTCTCAATCAGCCCGATTGAGCTCTGCTTCTGACGGTTCGTTCGCGGGCTCAGCGCGCGTCGCTTTGACTTGGCGTCGAAAAATGCTGCGGACGTTCATGCAACTAGCCCGAACGCGCCCATAAAAAAGCCCGCACAAGGCGGGCAAATCCTTCTGAGAGGAACGCAGAAGGCCGGGGGAAGCGGGTGAGTTACTTCTTTTCAGCAGGAAGCGGCGTCGAACGAACCGGGCCGATCTCAACCGTGCCTTTTTTGTCGGTTACAGACCGAATTGCAGCGGTTTCGATGAACTTGTCGACGAGCGTTGCGAGTTGCTCAGGCTCAAACGAGTTTTGGATGCGGATCGCGGTTGAATCAGGATTTGCAAGCTTGCGAAAATCGTAGCGCTCCTCGCGCTTGATTACGTTGAGCGTTTTCGCGTCGAGCGTGGTCACCACTGCATAGAAGAACGGTGCCATGTACGTTTCAGAGCGCGCTTTGCGACCGCGTTGCGGCGTATCCACTTCGTCTTCAAACAGCATGCCGAACTCGGCAAGTGCGTTGTCGCCATTTTCGCCTTGCGCTTTGGCTGAGATAAGCGGCTGAATGTAGATGCCAAGCCCCGAGAGTTTGCTTGCCATGCCTTGACGCGCGCTAAACAACCAACGCGGCGTAACGAGCACGATGCGATCCCACTCTTGCCGTTGCGGCATTTTCGAAATTGCGCTCACCGCCTTATCGAAGGCTGCCTTCTCGCGCTCTTTCGCGGGCACATTCGACTCGCCTTCGCTGTGCGGAATGGAGAGAAGAATTCGTTCTGAATCCGGAAACTCACGCGAGACTGCTTGATCGAGTCCACGGAGAACGGACAAGTTGAGTCCCTGCCCTGGCACTTTCACTGTTTGCCGATGAAAGTTATCAAGCATGTTGGTGCCAGTAGATTGCTTCTGAGTCACGATTTGGAATTCGTCACCCACCATAGAAATCAATGCGATCTTTTTTGGCGCTGCTTCGGTTGCTGTTGTTTGCGCATAAGCAGGTGTGAATGAGCCCCAGGTCACAACGAGTGCGGCAACCACAGAAACCGGAAGGCAAAGCGCACGGCGCAGAGCGTGGATCGACATAAAAAAGTCTCCTCAATAAACAAAAACAGCGTCACTGGTCAAACTATCTCGCGAACACGCTCGGCGTGCGAGTGCTGTGCGACGAAACGTCAAAACGATTGCGCCAAGTGCGGGGTCACGACATGCGGTGGGTCATTGGTTATCGGCATATCCGAGCCAAGCATTCAACTCATTCCGCGTGTGCATACAAAAGGTTCCCGGCGATACGACACTATGTCAGCCTTCGTTTCTTGCGACTTACCGTTCTCATCCGCATGCACAGCTAGCCCGCGCTCGCATCACAAGGGCGGCGCTAAACGTTACATGGGAAAGTACTGATACGGGTCGGCTGAGCCGTCACTTTATTGCAATACACGAGCGCTAAGCTCTTCGCTCAATCTATTTGGCTAAGTCTGCACGTCGCGATGAAATCAGTGCGCTGTATTACTGCCTACTTGCTCCGCCAAACCCCGCTTATCCAGCGCGCAACGTTCGTATTGACGTTGATATTCATCTCTTACTCTGTTCTGGCCGCAGATGCTTTCGACGGGCGTGTGCTCTACAACACGCCGATGGTTCCGGGCGGCCCGAGTTGTTCGAGCGGCCACTGCCACGGCCCAAGTCCATCGCTCGGGCAGAACAGAATTTATCTTGGGACAACTGGCGCGGACATCGCGTACGCAATCTCCGCGATGCGGGAGATGGGTTTCTTAACCGGCAAACTTAGTGCAACGCAGCTCAATGATCTCGCCGCCTATATTGCAAATCCCGTCTCTGAAGACGCGAAGCCTAGCGTGCAGGCGCGGCCCAAGAAAATCGATATCGGGATCGCGCCTACTACCAACGATCCCGCGACGAGCTTCGCGCTGACGTTTCATAACTTTGGGAGTCGCGCGCTAGTTTTCAGTCGCTCGCGAGTCGATCACCCCGATCTCTCAATCGTCGGTGGAAGTTGCCAGTCCCGTGCGCAGCTTGTCGCGAAGCAATCGTGCAAATTTCTTTTGTCATGGCGACCGACGGCACCTGGGCCCATGCAAGGAACGCTTGAGATCGCATTTGACGGACAGCGCGAGCCGGTGCAGGTCTCGATTCAGGCGACTGCGCTCATGGCGGGGTCCGCGTCGCCGCGATACATGGTCGAGTTTGTGCACACCAGTTTGGGTTACTACTTTCAGAGTTCGCGCCGGGACGAACAAGCGCTCCTGGATTCGCTCGATAGCTTTGAGCGAACCGGGGAGCGCTTTCGTGTTTTAGCCGAGCCCATCGATGGCGCAAGCCCGATCTCACGCTTTTATTTCGACCAAGTCGCGCTTCGAGGCAGTCGCGGCGGGCATTTCTACACAGTGCTCGACAGTGAACGCGAACTGCTGATCGGGCTCAATCCGGGCAACCGCTCTTTCGCTGGCCTGCCCGTGCTCGAGGGCATCGACTCCTGGGCGCGCGCGCCGACGCTAGACGGGTTGCAGCGCACTTGCGGCCCGGAATTAGCGAGCGTATTTCGCGCATTCCGTGGCAACTTGCGATTCCCGGACGATCCGAATCACCGCTACACCAGCGATTTTTCGCTCTACGCTCGGCTTGTCAGTGAAGGCTGGGACGGCGAAGGCGTATCGTTATGCGTTCCGCTCGGTTGAGCCCGACGAATGGGATACGCATTCGTCTAAACGCGAGTTGAAGGTGTGTTTTGTCTCTGAGCTGGACGCTCCGAATAAACCAGGGCTACAGAGGCAATTGGTGAGTTAAAGGTAAAATAGAAAAATGGTCTAAGCCTTATTTTTATTTGGGCTACGGATAAAAAGCCATCCACCGACCGCCACCATCGGCACACAAAGCCACTGCCCCATCGTCATGCCGAGCGCGAGGAAGCCCAGGAAGGAATCCGGTTCGCGGAAGAATTCGGCGATGAAGCGGAAGATGCCGTAGCCGACCAAAAACGCGCCAGAAACGCGGCCAAGCGCGCGTGGTTTGCTCGCGTAAATCCAGAGCACAACGAACAGCAACACGCCTTCAAGCGCGAATTGATAGAGCTGCGACGGGTGGCGAGGAAGATTGTCAATCTGCGGAAACACCATCGCGAAGGGTGTTGAGACATCGGTCACTCGTCCGGGCAATTCCGCGTTAATGAAGTTGCCCATGCGCCCTGAGGCCAGGCCAAGCGGGACCAAGGGGGCGATGAAATCCATCACGCCTAAAAAGTTGCGTTCCGTCCGCCGCGAGTAAAGCCACATCGCGAAAATCACGCCCAACATCCCGCCGTGAAAACTCATCCCGCCTTGCCACACGGCGAAAATTTCGAGCGGATTGGAAAGGTAGTGAAGCGGCTTGTAAAAGAGGCAGTAGCCTAGGCGGCCACCCAGCACGACGCCCAAGATGCCGTAGAGCAAGAGATCGTCAAGATCAGCCGGCTTCCACCCGCGCAAAACGTTTTGCCGCGCACGGATTCGACCGAGGACAAGAAACAAAACGAAGGCGACGAGATAGGTCAAACCGTACCAACGAACGTGCAGCGGGCCAAGCGAAAACGCAATCGGATCAAACTGTGGATGGGTCAACATAATGTGCAACCGCCAATGACGGGTGGTGCGACGCGCGGCGTTCGAAATCGAAAGCACGCCGCGCAGCCGCGAATGAGAGAATTCGTAATTGTCGCTGGTTTGCACCAGCTGAGTCGCGCCGAGTCATGGGATCATGATCGTCGCGCCCCCCCCGCGCTATTTGTCACTCGCTTTTCGCCTTCAGCACTATGCCTTTCAATAAACGCTCCAAAACCATCACCGCCGGTATCGCCCGTTCGCCCAATCGTTCCATGCTTCGCGCCGTTGGATTCGGCGATGGCGATTTTGAAAAACCGATTGTTGGTATCGCCAACGGGCATTCCACGATGAACCCGTGTAACGCGGGCATTCAACCGCTTGCGAATGCTGCAGAAGCGGCGATCAAGGCGGCGGGCGGCATGCCGCAAATGTTTGGCGTGATCACTGTCACCGACGGTATCAGCATGGGCACCGAAGGCATGAAGTATTCGCTCGTGTCGCGCGAAGTGATTGCTGATGCAATTGAAACGGCCACGCAAAGCCAAATGATGGATGGCGTGCTCGTGCTCGGTGCGTGCGACAAAAACATGCCCGGCGGCATGATTGCGATGTGTCGCATGAACATTCCATCGATTTATTGCTACGGCGGCACCATCAAGCCGGGCAATTGGAAAGGCCAAGCGCTGACCATCGTTTCGCCCTTTGAAGCGGTGGGCAAAATGGCCGCCGGCAGCATCTCGCAAGAAGACTTCGACGGGATTGAGAAAAACGCTTGCCCCACGCACGGCGCGTGCGGCGGCATGTACACCGCGAACACGATGTCCTCATCGTTTGAGGCGCTCGGCATGAGTTTGCTCGGCTCGTCATCAATGGCGAACCCCGATAAAGAGAAGGCGGACAGCGTTGCCGAATCGGGCCGTGTATTGATCGAAGCGATCAAAAACGATTTGAAGCCGCTCGACATCATCACAAAAAAATCCCTCGAGAATGCCGTCTCCGTCATCATGGCGACGGGCGGCTCCACGAATGCCGTGCTGCATTTCTTAGCTATTGCTCACGCGGCGAATATTGATTGGTCGATCGATGATTTTGAGCGCATCCGCAAGAAGGTGCCGGTGCTGTGTGACCTGAAACCATCGGGTCAATATGTGATGACCGATCTGCATGCGGTGGGCGGTGTGCCGCAAGTCATGAAAATGCTTTTGAACAAAGGCTTGTTGCACGGCGATTGCATGACGATCACCGGCAAGACGATGGCGGAAGAATTGGCGAACGTGCCCGATCTTCCCGCGAAAACACAAGACGTGATTCGCCAGCCAGACAATCCGATGTACGAGCAAGGCCATCTCGCTATCTTGAAAGGCAATCTAGCGCCCGAAGGCTGCGTCGCAAAAATTACCGGCCTCAAAAATCCGGTGCTCACCGGCCCAGCGCGCGTGTTCAATAGCGAGCCCGAGTGCATGGATGCGATCATGGCGAACAAGATCAACCATGGCGATGTGATTGTGATTCGTTACGAAGGGCCGAAAGGCGGCCCCGGCATGCGCGAAATGCTCTCGCCCACCTCTGCCATCGTCGGCAAAGGCATGGGTGAAACCGTCGCGCTGATTACGGACGGGCGTTTCTCTGGCGGCACCTGGGGCATGGTGGTAGGCCACATCGCGCCGGAAGCGCAAGTCGGTGGTGTGCTGGCGCTTGTTGAAGATGGCGATTCGATTACGGTCGATGCGCACAAGCTTCTGCTGCAACTCAACGTTGACGAAGCAACGATTGCCGCGCGCCGTGCAAAGTGGACGCCACCGCCGATGAAGTACAAAAAAGGCGTCATGTACAAATTTGCCCAGCTTGCATCGAGTGCGAGCAAAGGCGCGGTGACGGATGCCTGAGGCGAGTTGTCGTGAGATCCATCGAATACGTTGCAGGTTAAACGTTTGAGAGGGTAGCAATAGTGACGCGCGGTCGAGTCTCGATTTTTTGCGCAGTAACGGCAAGATTTGCTGTCGTGGTCCTGGCGTGTTTCTCGCTAAGTGCTGCGTCATTCGCAGGCTGTAGCCTCGACGTTGACGGTGACGGCGAAGTACTCGCCACCACCGACCATGTGATCCTGACTCGCTACGCGATTGGCATTCGCGGCGCACCCCTTATCGCAAATGCACTGGGTGCCGGTGCTTTGCGTACGAGCGCGGCCGCGATTGAGAGCTTCATCGCAATACCGTGTCGCCAACCGGGTTGGGTCGGCGATGGAACAGGGCGACTGAATGACACCGGGATCACGTTTGGCGGCAACGCGACGGCTGGTAACAACGCGGCATGCACGGGCGCAAACATTGCGCAGCAAGACTGCAGCAAAGGACGTGACGCTAACGCCGTGACTAACAGCGCCGCGAACGGCAAAGCCGGATTTCATTTCACAAAGATCAGCAATAGCGGGGGCAAACTACCTGTAACGGCGTTGCTGGGTAGCGGCGTGAATGATTGGGCGTGTACCTACGACAACACGACTGGACTCATGTGGGAGGTAAAGGCCAGCAGTGGTTTGCGCAGTAGCGCACACACCTACAGCTGGTTTACGAGCGATGGGACCAACAATGCGAGCGGGAGCGGTACCGCGAATGGCGGCATGTGCCACGATTCGATCAACTGCGACACCGAAAAATATGTACAAGCAGTTAACGCAGTTGGCCTGTGTGGCCGTAACGATTGGCGTATGCCGCATATCAATGAGCTTGCGGGGCTCGTCGATTTTGGCGGCGCGCCGCCGATGATCGACGGCTCGTTCTTTCCCAATACGCCAAGTGCATCGATGTGGTCTGGCTCGCCTTACGCGTTTGGTTCGAGCGATGCGTGGGAAATCGCTTTGTTCTTTGGCGACGTTGTCGCGAATGCGCGCAGCGTTGCCAATGCCGTTCGCCTTGTGCGTGGCGGGCTATAGCCGAATCGTCGCGGCCTCTACACCTTGCTCATCTGGGCGGGGCCTGGCGGGATTTGTAATCCAACGGAGTGATCGAATGAATGGGGTGAGATTTCGATGAGCGCGCGATTCAAAACTTGGCGATTCAGGATGCTCTGCGGCGTGATTTTGTTTGCAGCGATGCCAATTCGCGCGCAAACCTGCGTGAGCCGTGTGCAACCCTCTAACCCCAGTGCCGTTTACGCGTCGAATGCCGCGAACAACACGGTGACCGACACTCGGACGGGCCTGATGTGGGATCGCTGCGTACTCGGGCTCTCGGGCACTGGCTGCTCCACCGGCTCGGCACAAACGTTTACCTGGGATGCGGCGCTCGCTGCTGCGGGCGCGGCAAACAGCGCGGCGTACAAGGGGCATACGGATTGGCGAGTTCCGAACATCAAGGAACTACTGAGTTTGGTGGAGCACTGCCGCTTCAGCCCGGCGATCAACGAGATTGTGTTTCCTGCAACCTCAAGCTTGAAGCTCTGGTCGGCCTCGCCGATCAACCTCGCAACGAGTTCGGCGTGGACAGTCGATTTTTCTGACGGAAGCGGCAGCGACTACGATCGAAGTAACGCGTTGTCGGTGCGCCTGGTGCGCGCCGGTCAGTGATCTGTTTTTCCAATCCGCCAGGTGAACCTCTATAGTGAACCCACGTTTTGATTGGGGCTTAATGAGTAATATTGCATAAGCCGAAAACGTAAGAAATTTGGCTTCAGCCCCAATTAAATAAAGCTTTTTGTTGAATAGTTTTTTGCTAAATTTTGACAAAGCGGCTGCGCGTCAACATCGCATTACGGTGTGCGTTAATCGTTCATGAACACCGCATTCAAACTCCTCGCGCCGCTCTCCTTCGTGCTGATCGCTCCCTCCCACGCGCTTGACCAACTTCCGCTGGATCAGCTGCAGCATGGGCTGTGGAAGGTCGAACGAAAAATCGAGAAGCTCGAAGAGAATCCCGTCGTGCGCGAGACGCGTCACAGCGAGTATTGCGCAAGCCCCAAGAAAGAGATTCTGAAAACGTTGCGCACGGCAAGCTATCTTTGCAAGACCGACGTTACAAAGCTGGCTGACAACAAGTTCTCCATTGACGCTGCGTGCAAGCTTGGAATCGTCTCGGGCACGAATAAAACCACCATCACGATCGCGAGCCCATCCGAGTATTCGGCGGAAGTCGAAAACAAAGGTAGCAAGCTTGGCGAGAAGCAACACCGCAAAGAGTTCATCACTGCCGTTCGCGCAGGTGATTGCGGCGGAGGCGAATCGAAAAAATAAAAAGGCGCACGACTTTCGCCGTACGCCCATGGCTTGGCTGTGTTTGCTGGTTGCGCAGGCGCGGCTAACGATTACGCGAGCGCGCCGTTCAATTACGCCAGCGTAATGACCACATCGATGTTGCCACGCGTCGCATTCGAATACGGACACACTTGATGTGCGGTGTCGACGAGATCCTGCGCCACTTCGCGATCTAATCCCGGCAGCGAAACGTTCAACCGGGCAGCGATGCCGAAGCCCGCTGGGATCGGCCCGATGTCTACTTCCGCATCAATGGCTGCGTCGGCAGGAACAGTGATTTTCTTCATGCCCGCGACGTGCTTGAGCGCGCCCATGAAGCACGCGGAGTAGCCGGCGGCGAAGAGTTGCTCGGGGTTGGTTGCGCTACCTGCGCCCCCCATCACTTTTGGCGGCGAAAGTTTCACGTCGAGCAAGCCGTCGTCAGTGACGGAGCGGCCATCGCGGCCCCCGGTGGTGTGGGCTTTGGCGGTGTAGATAACTTTGCTGAGTGCAGTCATGAGTGATTCCTTTCGAGGGCGGTTAACGATGGAGTTTGTCGCGAAGTGCGCGCACTTCGCGCGTGAGGGCTGTGAGTTCGGATTCGCTGCAGTGCGATGCAGCAAGCAGGCAAGGCGGTATCTCGGCAGCGCGGGCTTTTAGCTTCCGGCCTTCGGCGGTGAGCTGCACGAACACGCGGCGCTCGTCTGCGGCATCGCGCACGCGGCTCACATAGCCAAGCGCTTCGAGCCGTTTGAGCAGTGGTGTGAGCGTGCCCGAATCGAGCGTGAGACGTTCGCCAATGGCCGAGACGTTTATCGGCGCTTGCTCCCATAAAACCAGCAGCACCAAATACTGCGGGTAGGTGAGCCCGAGCGGATCGAGCAACGGCTTGTAGATCTTAGTCATCGCGAGCGATGCCGAATAGAGCGCGAAACACAGCTGGTGATCCAACAAGAGTCGCGCGTCGGTTTCGATTGCCTTTTTTGCTGCCATGTCGAAACTATAGCGTGCAATTAAATTGTACGCAATCTAATTGTTTCGAAATAACGATGCCGTCATCGAGTCGCGATGGCTACGACGCACTACGCTGGCTACACTGCGCTACAGACTTTGCAGAAGTGATCCATGAAAGCCACAAAAATTGTTGCAACGCTCGGCCCAGCGAGCGATTCTGTCAACATCATCGTTGCGTTGATCGAGGCAGGCGCAGACGTGTTTCGTTTGAACTTTTCTCATGGTGCGCCCGAAGACCATGCGGCACGCGCGGCGCGAGTGCGTGAAGCGGCTACACGTGTCGGCCGAGAGGTCGCAATCATGGGCGATTTGCAGGGACCAAAGATTCGCGTCGGGAAGTTTGACGGTGGTAAAGCCATGCTCGAGCTGGGTGCCGCATTCGTACTCGACGCCGCACTGGACAACAAAGCTCCGATTTCGAATGCACAGACGGCGAGTCTTGATTACAAAGAGCTGCCGCGCGATGTGCGTGCAGGAGACACGCTGCTCTTGAACGACGGCATGATTCAGTTGAAAGTCGTAAGAGTCGACGGCTCGAAAATTCACACGCTCGTCGAATTGGGCGGCGAGTTGTCGAATAACAAGGGCATTAACAAAATGGGCGGCGGCCTGACCGCGCCAGCGCTCACCGCGAAGGATTTAGCAGACGTTAAAACCGCCGTTGAGATTGGCTGTGACTACCTCGCCGTATCGTTCCCAAAGAACGCGGCAGACATGCAAACGGCGCGCACTGTACTTGCGGCGGCAGGTGGAAAAGCTCGCTTAATCGCAAAGATCGAACGCGCCGAAGCCATCATTCCCGACACGCTTGATGAAATCATCGATGCGAGCGATGGCATCATGGTGGCGCGCGGTGATCTTGCCGTGGAGGTGGGCAACGCTGCGGTGCCTGCGCTGCAGAAGCGCATGATCAAGCGGGCGCGCGACAAAAATAAGCTCGTCATCACCGCAACTCAGATGATGGAAAGCATGATCACAGCGCCTGTGCCAACCCGCGCTGAAGTGAGCGACGTGGCGAACGCGGTGCTCGACGGCACCGATGCCGTCATGCTTTCCGCCGAATCGGCCACCGGCAAATACCCGATTGAAACCGTGAAGACGATGTCTGCCATCGTCGCTGCCGCTGAGCGCAGCCAAGTCTATGAGTTGGATCGCGATTTCATCAATCAACAATTCGTACGCGTCGATCAAGCGATCGCAATGGCCGCGCTTTTCACCGCGTTCCACTTGAACGCGAAAGCCATCGCTGCGCTCTCGCAATCGGGCTCAACGGCGCTTTGGATGAGCCGCCACGACAGCGGCGTGCCGATCTATGCGCTCACGCCGGAAGTCGCCGCCGCGCGCCGCGCCGCGCTCTATCGTGGCGTACGCCCAATTCTGGTTCCGTTCGACGCGGATCGTGATTCTGCGATGCTCGCCGCAGAAAACGCGTTGCGCTCTGTCGGAGTCGTGAACGACGGTGATGCCGTGGTGATCACGTGCGGTGAACCGATGGGCAAGAGCGGCGGCACCAACGCGCTCAAGGTCGTGAAGGTTGGGGAACATCTCTAGTGGCTTAAGCGTATTAAGTCTTATTTAATCGGGTCAAGCGCTCTCTTTTTTTGAAAACAACTTGGCATCTAAATGAACGCTAGTCCTCATAGAAAATAATTTAGCGAGGAATAGTGTATCCGCGCTAGCACGGCGCCGCAGTCACGCCGCGCGCCGTTTGGCAATGCGTCTCCGAGCGTGAGCTCTTTGAACGAGGCTCGCATGTCCGCACCGATTTCTTTGCGCTCGCCGTCTGCCGACTACACTTTCCAGCCATGAGCGAAGCAGCGAAATCTACCCAGCGGATTCTTCTTGGCGTTACCGGGGGCATTGCCGCCTACAAAACCGCCGAACTTGTGCGCCTGTTCGTGAAAGCGGGCAAAGAGGTCACCGTCGTGATGACCGAATCTGCCGCGCAATTTGTCGGCACCGCGACTTTCCAGGCGCTCTCGGGCAAACCGGTCTACACCGATCTCTGGGATCGACGTCCGGAAAACGGCATGGCTCACATCGATCTCACGCGTAACGCAGATGTGATGCTTATCGCGCCCGCGTCGGCCGATTTCCTGGCGCGCCTTGTTCACGGCAGAAGCGATGACCTGCTCACGACGACCGTACTCGCCCGAACGATCCCGCTCATCGTAGCGCCCGCAATGAATTTGCAGATGTGGGAGAACCCCGCGACTCAACGAAACATCGCGCAACTTCGTGCCGATCAAATCGAAGTATTCGGCCCCGGCAACGGCGAACAAGCGTGCGGCGAAGTCGGTGACGGGCGAATGTTGGAACCCGAGCAAATCGCAGCGGCGCTTGATGCCTGGGCGCAACCGAAATCGCTACTCGGCAAACGCGTTCTGATTACCGCCGGGCCCACTCAAGAAGCAATCGATCCAGTACGCGTGATCACCAATCACTCCAGCGGCAAGATGGGCTACGCCCTGGCGCAGGCGTGCATGGAGGCGGGGGCGCAGGTGACGCTAGTGAGCGGCCCAACCGCGCTCGCAACGCCGTTCTGGCTAGCGCCCGGGTCGATCAACCGCGTCAATGTCACGAGCGCCGCGCAAATGCTCGCGGCTGTTGAGGCAAACGTCGACGAAGCCGACATCTTTATCGCCGTCGCCGCCGTCGCCGATTACCGCCCCGCATCAAGTGCAGAGCAAAAAATCAAAAAAACGGATACAAACCTCTCGATACAACTTGAACCAACCGCCGATATCCTCGCGAGAATCGCGAAACACCCGAGAAAGTCAGCAGATCCGAAGAAAGCCGGTACGCCCCCATACTGCGTGGGTTTCGCCGCAGAATCCGAAAACGTTGAGCAGTACGGCGCAGAAAAGCGAGCGCGCAAAGGCATCCCGATGCTGATCGCGAACCATGCGCAGAGCACGTTTGGCAGCGAAGACAACCAAGCCACCATCATCGACGAGCGCGGCGCAGCGGGCGCGGTGCGGCTAGCAAAACTGAACAAGTCAGTCCTCGCGCGCGCGCTGGCTCGAGAAATCGCGAGCCGGCAGAATTAGCGCCCACGACCGGTTTGGTGGCGCGGAAAACCAAGTCACCATCCTCGACGAGCGCAGCGTAGCGGGCGCGGTAGGGTTAGCAAAACTGAACAAGCCAGTCCTCGCGCACACCCTAGCTCAAGAAATCCCGAGCCGTCAGAAAAAGTGCCCGCGACCGGTCTGCGCGCCCGTGTGAAGCGTTAGGGCCACGGCTTAAACGGCGCGATTCCAATGACTTTCGCGGTTTTCGCGTCAAGCATCACGGCCATGTCTGTTGTCCGCGCCTTAAGCCCTAAAAAGACTACACCCTCGGGTTTTGCGCCGTGTCGCCCGATCCAGCGATCAATTGCGCCATCATCACCCGGATTGAGTTTTTTCAGTTCAGCGAGCGGCTGTGCGTTTTTGAGTAGCTCGTCGCGCATGTTTTCGATCGGCTGATGATGCTGAGGAAAGTGCCCGTAGTCCACGCCGCCAAGCGAGGCAAACATCACGCGTTCACGCTCTTTTGGATCTGTTGCCTGCTTGATGCCCACCCACTCAGGCCCAAAGAGCGGCAGCGCTTTGCCAGAAGTCTTAATTTCAGCCGCGTCGATGTCCGTCGCATGGACCACGTCAAAGCGCGGGCCAAGTGCGGCGACATAAACCGGGCGCGCGATCCAAAGCGTATACACCCCGTAGCCCAACGCCGCGATCTGCACCAACGCGATCACAGCGAGGTCTTTACGCAACTGTTTCCAATCCTTTTTCCAAACGATCAGCGTCATGAGCGGCCCAAGCACAACGTCAATGGCAAGCAGCATGACAAAGATCTCAAGCCCCCCCACCGCGTTAAACAACGGCGCTGGGTAGAGTTGGAACCAGAAGAATGCGAAGAGCAGCGCGCCAGCGACGACGCAGATCAGAAGATGAACAAAAGCGGCATGGAGACGGGACACGTTGACGCCCGCTCCACCGTGATTGGCGTGAGAGTTCAAAGGGAATCTTCGGTTAGGTTAGTTTCACTACAGGCGCAATGAGATCAGGCGAGACAATACATATTAGGAGCACACTTAACGTCTACCGTCCTAGTAGCCTAGCTAGTATTTTACGAAACAACTCGGGCAGTAAGGAGTAACCGAGTGCGCTAATCACCTGCACCTTCGACGGTGCACTCAACGCGCGACCACACGCGATGCTTGCGCTGCAAGTGAAGTGCGACGCTAGCTCCGGCATTTCAATACGTTCGTAGTATCGAGCGAGACACAAAAAGGCCTGCGCAGTATTTCGTTGTCGGTGATCATGGGATCGAAGCGACATCAGTCCATGAGCGTGCTTACGGTACGCAGCTGGTCGAACATGAGCCAGATACTTTCCCTTGCCGAAGTGTCCCAGCAGTGACCACAGGCACAGATCAATTACTGGTGATACGCGAATCTCCGCTGGTAGTTCTCGAACAACGTTACGAAAACACGCGGTCAAAGTAGAAATTGGGCGCCCGCGAACTAGCGCTCTCTCGCTGGCATCTGTTTGCAAGCTCTTCGGTAGCTGAGGATATTGTTCGAAGCCACTTTCATCAAACGGGATTGCGTCGTGATAGCACACAACGAAATCGCGCGCGTGCTCCAAGAAATCTACTTGGGCTTGCAGTTTTCCAGGGTCGATCCAGTAGTCGTCACCTTCGCAAATCGCCACGTACTTTCCTGAGCAGGCCTTTAGGACACGCTCGAAATTGGCGGCCACCCCAACGTTACGATCTGATACGATGAGTTTGATTCGTCCAGGGTGCTTTCGGATGTAGTCCTCGACAACTTCGCGAGTGTTGTCAGAGCTGCAGTCTTCGCCGACAACAATTTCAAAGCCAAAGCTTGTTTGCTGTGCGAGAAAGGAGTCCAGCGCTTCACTAATGAATGCACCGTGGTTGTAGGTGATGCAGTGGATGCTCACCAAAAGCTCCCCGGGTAGCGCGCCTGTTGGCTCGGGTTGGTACCCAGAATCAACGGTTGCCATGCTCGGACGCTCTACGGAAAAGCATGAAAGGTTCCTTCGAGTTGACGCCGTAACGGTCGGCGTTTGCCTTTGGCAAAAGCTCACTGTGAGTGAGCATTTGAGGCAAGAAGCCAAACCGCTCGATCAGTGTATGTATATCTCTACCGAAGAGCCGGAGGTGATCTTCTTGGCCGAACGCTTGGAGCCGTCCCTCCGGCGTGTCAACGCCTTTGTCTTCAAATTTGTTCATCAACACCCGGGAAAATGGCGTCTGGAGGATTGCGTATCCTTGGGGGGCAAGTACGCGAGCGATTTCAGAGAGCGCCGCGTCCAGGTTTTCGACGTGTTCTAGAAGATGATTTGCTATCACGACATCAAAGGATTGTTCTGCGAACGGCAGCCGCTCCACATCGATTCGTGAAACGTCACTCTGGGTTGGAAAAAGGTCGCCGCGTATGTAGACGGCTGGGTTCGAGCGCAAGATGATGGGCGTAAGGTTGGGTTCTGGCGCAAGATGAAGGAGACGCTTTCCTGTGAAAAAGCTCAGTAGATCTGTCGCCTGACAGTACAGCAGTAGGTGTCGTTCTCGATCATGGCAGCCGCAAACAGGACATTCATGGTGATCCAAATCGCTACCAATTACCTCAAGTGCGCGCGTTAATGCAGGCGCGGCAGCGACACCTCCCTTATAGGGGAGAAATCTTCCAACTCGGCTCTGGCACAGGCAACAAAAACGAGCTTGTCCAAAAGGTATGCGCGCCCACAACCGGCGAAGTTGATAGTTAATGGCAGTGGTGATGTTCTTCACGATTCAACTTGCAACGTTAAGTCACTTTTTCTCGAAGGTCTGAACTGTAGTTGACTCAGACGTAGCGCCACGTATTTTTTCTCTGAAGAACTCACGCGCCCAGGATGAACCGCAGGCGCTAAAAAAGAAAGCAAGTAGTCCAACTAAGAGCAGCTGAGCAATCAAGAAAACCCGATGTTGCGGCGAAGGGATTAGAGAGAGCGCGGCGGTGCAGAGAAACGCTCCGCTCGCAGGTGCCACGACGTCGTGGCGCAACCAGTGTGTGTACGGCAGGGGGCCCCTCGATCGCAGGGTTAATGGGAGCCAAAAAATGAAGTAGGCAAGATTCACGGCGAACCAGGCCCACGCAACCCCTAGCCCCCCAAACCGAGGGGCCACGACGACTACCGCCGAGACAAGCGCACAGAGAAACAATCCAGACCCGACTAAATGAAGCCTCAGTTCGCCTCGCGCGCACTGAGCGATAAACACGATTGCTCCTATGGCGAGCAGAGCATTTCCGATAGCGTAAAGTTGCAGTATGGGTGCAAACTTTTCTGCCAACGCAGAGTTCCCCGTCCACGCGTAGAGAACGTGTTTGCTGTGCAGGGCTAATACGGCACAGCCCGGCCAAGCAAGCAACCCTAGCCACTGTGTAGCGCGGCGAAAGAGTGAGTCGAACGCATCGCTTGCTGCCTCAGCGCTAAGTACGGTCATTTGCGGCAAGATGACCGCCGTGAGCGGCGCGGTGGCGAGGAGAACAGCGCTTGCGGCAAATGTAGCTAACGTGAACTCCCCGAATTCGCTCAATGGCATGAATCCTGAAAGCAATGTTTTGTCCACGTTAGAGATGAGCACCCAGCTGCTTGTTGCAAACGCCATTGAGAGCGTAAACCGCCACAGATCCGAAGGTGGCGAGCGAAGCGCTCGGTTGCTGCTCATTTGTTTCGCATTTAAGCGTGGTCGTGTAACCCACACTAACGTCGTAAGTTCGAGCACTGCGACTGCCGACTGGAATACAAAGAAGCCGACTACGTCGATACCATACCAAAAAATGAGCGGAAGCACGAGCAAAAAACGAATAGTTGCGATTGCTGCGTTGAACGAGCTTAGCCATACAAACTGCCCAAAGCCAGCCAACACGGCGCGATACAACTCACAAAACCACCTCATCACGGCTACACCGCAGATAAGGAGCAACGAGTGCAAGAGGATATTTGGTTCTGCCAGCTGATGCACTATCCAGTGCTCAGCAAAGAACCACACTAGAAGTATCATCGCGACGAGCGTTGCTAGGCCAATGCTAAGGTAGCTACGAAAGACCACGCGCCACAGAGATACAAATCCTTCGATGGAAATAGCGCCTGCGCGTGCCATGGATGACCACCGAGTTACCGTGGCCACGAGTCCCAGATCAAGCACGCTGAGCCATCCCTGCGCGAGAAATGACAGAGAGATAAGTCCGAACGCTTCCGGACCTAAACTCCGCAAATAGACAGGCATCAGAACAACACCTAAGACTGCGACGTAAACCTGACTCAACAAGCTAGATGTGATCGGCGCGGCGAGATTCACGGCTTGCGAGTAGGGGGAAGCTCGATTTGCTTGGCTAATTCAAGCAAATTTTGTTTGCGCTCCGCAATTCTTCGAGCAGGATTTCCACTATAGATCCCAAATGCGCTGCAGTCGCGGCGTATCAGGCTCAATGCACCTACAGCAACTCCCACCTCAAGCGTTACGCCTGGGAGGATTACGCTGCCACTTCCCACTATCACGTGACGATGTAGCGCGACGGGCGCGTGAGTCACTCCACGCAAATCGGGCGGCACCATCGGATTTGTCATCGTCAACCCGCTGTAGTCATCGTTACTTGAAAATATCGAGACGCGCGAAGAAATATTGCAGAAGTGATCAAGAGTGATTCGTCCGGCTCCGATCAGCGAGGACTGAATGCCGATATGGACATAGCTACCAATTTCTATTCCGCCAACGCCAGCCGATACAACGCAAAAATCGTCAATTCGAACATGGCTACCGATTCGAATCCGTTCGTGGCCGTAGAAACTAGCCTTATCTGAGATCAAAACTTCCTCGCCAACTTCCGCGAAACCCAAGCACAGGATCTGATGGCGAGTAAGCGTTCCCATCGTTAGCCTTTTGCGATGAGATGGCAAACTCGATTGACGTCCTCATCTCTTAGGGCAGGATAGATGGGCAAACACAAAACGCGTGAAGCGGCAGTGTTTGCAACGGGTAAGTTATTTCTCTGGGCTGAAGGGAGGCCGCGATACATCGGGAAATCGGAGATCAGCGGATAGAAATAGCGGCGTGAATAAATCTCATGCTGCTTCAATAGATCGTAGAGCACATCTCTACTCTTGCGGTAGGATGGTTCGACGAGAATCGGAAAGTAAGCGAAATTCGCTCTTTTCTCCCCAGCATCATTTAAGCAACGAATTCCGCTCACGTTGGAGAGACCAACACGATAAAGAGCATCGATTTTTGCGCGGCGAGCAACGGCGGCATCAAAATGCCCTAACTGTAAAAGTCCTAGCGCAGCGTTGAATTCGCTCATCTTTCCATTGATGCCGGGGGCCACAACAGTCGTCTCGTCCACGAAACCGAAATTCTTGAGGTGGTCCACCCGGAGCTTCGTTTTCGCGTCTGGACTTACGATCGCACCGCCCTCAAACGTGTTGAAGACTTTTGTAGCGTGAAAACTCAAGACCGATAAGTCCCCGTGGTTCAACAAGCTCCCGCAGTGGCAATCGACGCCAAATGCATGTGCAGCGTCGTAAATTACCCGGAGGTTGTAGTTATCCGCGATTCTCTGGATGGCATCCACGTCGCACGGGTGCCCATAAACGTGCACCGCAAGAATCGCGGTAGTTTGAGGAGATACTGCCGCCTCGATTTTCGATGGGTCGATATTGAGTGTGCGGGGGTCAACGTCGACGAAGACTGGCTTTAGACCGTTCCAAAGTAGCGAGTGTGACGTAGCGACAAACGAGTATGGTGTGGTTATCACCTCTCCAGTTATTCGTAGCGCTTGCAGCGCCGTGAGAAGCGCAATCGTGCCGTTGGTGAAAAGACTGATGTTTTGAACACCGAGGCGTTCACAGAGCGCACGTTCAAATTGCCTATGAAACTCGCCGCCATTCGTGAGCACGCGGCTGTCCCAAATTTCCTGCAACATGGGAAGAAACTCTTCAAGCGGAGGCAGGTGCGGCTGTGTTACGTAGATCGGGTTACTCATCTTAGTGTTGGGAAGGAAGCGTACGAAAGATACGCGAAACTCGGATGTAGATCAAACGAGAGGAGCGGGCACGACACGAACGACCCTGCTTCATACGAAGTTCGCCGGGAATCGAAAAGCTGGAGTTACTGATGGCTGATTCCAAATCTCGACCGCCTCAGCGGCCACAATCGCAATTTGTGCGCCCCAACAAGCGCGCGAAACAAAATCTCCTTACTCAATGTCTGTCGCCATGTCGTAACTCCGAATACGATTCGCCATCGTGCCGCCGCTGTCTCTGCGCCTAGGTCAAAGTATCGAGTGATCAGCGTGCGCGTCTCAATGGGAAGACGAGCGTCAAATGCGAAAGCGAATGCATGCACCTGGCCCAGCATGATGCCAACCCAATCATGGCGCGATAAGAATCGCAAAATTCCGAGTTGTCGCCCGAACCAGCCAATTCCGTGGCCGATTTGGTTTGCACCATGTTGCCGGTAGAGGATTCGCGATTCCTCGTCGTATACGACAGTACCGAACGCGCTGGTAACCAGGTAGCACCACCAGTCGTGGAAGAAAACATTGCGAGGCACACCAACTTGCTGCAGCAGAGCGATTGCCTGGAGATTTAGCGCCGACGTACAACCAGTGATGATGTTTTCAGTTAGGGCGGCCCGAAGCGACGGCCCTCGCGGCCATGGGGGGGTGACCCCAATTACGTTGAGATGCTCATCGACAAGCGTTTGCGCGCTTCCATAGATTGCCGGTTTTCGAGAGTGCGGCAACAAAAAGTCCCACGCGCGCTCTATTTTCCCCGGAAGCCAAACATCATCTTGGTCAGAGAACATGGCCATCTCGACGTCTTCTGGCACCTGCTGTAAGAGCGTCAAGAATGACAGGCCAAAGCCTAGATTTTTACCGCGAGTCACTGTAACGCGTGGGTCCTTGAAAGAGGCTACGATTTCGAGGCTGCGGTCCTGCGATCCGTCGTCACGCACGTACAGGCGACCGCTGCGTGGGAGCTGTGAGAGGATAGAGTCTATTTGGGCAGCCACATAGCGCTCCCCGTTGTAGGTAGACATCAAAACTACAACTTTGCTTTCTTGCGAAAATTTCATTTCAATTGAAAAATTCAATTCTCATGCGTAAACCACTACTCATGGATCATGCTGCAGAGTGAGAAGACTCAAACGCGCTCCTCAGCGCGGCAAAAAAAAGTGATGCAATGAGCGATTGAGTGCCCACCAAAAGTAGCGCAATGCCCGGAATGATTTGACGCATCGCCTCCTCCGGGCGAAGCGCACCGAAGCCCGCACCGCCCCACTGTAGCGCGAGGTTTACGCACAGCGATAGGCCTGCGATTGCGCAAAGCGCGCCTCCCGCAGGAAGGGCGATTCCCCGTGAGAGCGAAAGCGCAAATTGTTCACGTGCGTGTAACAGAGATAACTTTGCGTTATCACGCGCCATGAGCAGTCCGACGGCAAACAGCGCTGTTTGATAACCAATTATGATAGTGGCCGCGGCAAAAAGTTGAGTGTGAACTCCCACCGGCCAGCTGCCCAGTCCAAGCGGATTCGCAAGTGAGATCAATAGCTGTCCGGCGCCAAGAAAAGTGAGAATCACGCCTGGGTACAGGAACAACCACCGAGGCGTAAACAGCAAAAGAAACCTCAGGTGCCGCCAACCATCGCGCCAAGTGCGCAAATGCGGTGGGCGATCACGACCGTCCTTCGATAGCGTGGTCGGTACTTCGGCAATCTTTAGGCCCTGAAGCGAAGCCTTAACGATCATCTCACTCGCGAATTCCATTCCTTCGCAGCGAAGTCCCAAATTCAACACGGCGTCTCGGCCAAAGCCGCGCAGCCCGCAGTGGAAGTCGCCTACGGGTGATTTGAAGAATAATCGTCCGATGAAGCTCAACACAGGGTTGCCAAGGTAGCGATGAAGAAACGGCATTGCGCCGTCCGCGATGCCACCGCGAAAACGATTTCCCATCACCAACTGTGTGCCGCGGCGAAGTTCGTCGACGAAGCCTTGTAGCGCACTAAAGTCGTAGCTTTCGTCGGAATCGCCCATGATCACATAGCGTCCACGGGCGTCTGCGATTCCCGCAATCAACGCCGCACCGTAGCCTCGTCTCGAGACCGCGATCACGCGCGCGCCCGCCGCCTTTGCGATCGTTTGTGAACCGTCCGTAGAGCCATTGTCAGCAATCAATACTTCACCAACGACCTCACTTGAGCGCAAGTAAGCCTGAGCTTTTTTTATGCACGCATCGAGCGTCAAGGCCTCGTTGAGACAAGGCATGAGTATGGTGAGCTCAATTGTGGATACTGGCATCGGCATTAGCGGAGGCTTCAGTCTCTTAACCAAGGTGGCCGGTAGCGGCCATCTAGTCGGGTACATGGAATCGCCACGCTGCCAAGCAAAATTTCGCGCTCTGTCCCAATATGTGTACGGTTTAGGTTTCTCATGTAGCGATAAGAGACATTGCCGCCTGGCGTGATGAATACCGCGATGTCGGTGCTCTTGTAGCTGCGCCTGGATCGATCATCCGCGTGGGCATCATAACCGGAACCCGACGGAAAAAATCGTGGGCATCCGGTTTCGACTTTTTCGAATACAGCTATACGCGATGCTGGCATGTAACTCTGCGCGAGTGGAGCTGAGTGTATCGGCCCGATACGCCTGAATTTACAGAACCAGAATCCGTCAGCATTGGCAAGACTTCCGCCTCCGGGGAAGCCTCTTCCGTTGTCTCGCGCGGAGACAATGTCGCATGCTTCGCCGGTTGTTTCAATGCCGTACGATGCGAGCGCACTTTGGGTGCCCTTTCGGATTTCAGGCATAGGCTGGCCGAGCTCGTCCTCAATGTCGGCACCCTGCACGATCATCACATACTTGGGAAGTTCGCTCGCGAACATAGACTCAAGCTGCTTTCGCTCGAACGATGCTGCATCTAATCGCAGATGATCACCAAGCATTGCCCAGCGAGATTGCGGATGGAAATGTGGCGTGAGTGCCGAATACGAGTTACCAGACACCTTTACGAAAACCGCGGGCGACTCGCGCAAATGAGATTGCGAAAGAGCGATCGCATCGCCCTCATACCATCGGCCTACGCTCCAAGGTGATGGCGTGTAGAAATCTACGACGGCGTATGAGTGTGCCGCGACGACGAGAGAAATGAAAAACCACCTGAATGAACGTGTACCTGGCAAATCTTGGCACAAAGCGACGAAGAGCGGCGCAACGATCAGTAGACCGGGAAGGAAGTAACGACCGTTACCGCTCACAAACGTCCAGAGGTAAAAGGTGACAACTAGAAAGGCAAGGGCACGCCATCTCGTTTCTGACAATCTGCCCAGTTTTCTAAAAAGAAGTAAAGCAACGAAAGCAACCGCCAACCCAAAAAAACGTGCATCAGGCGCGATAAATTCGATGTAGTGAAATGATTGCGGGTCAAACAGCAAAAACGGGCGAAGTAAGCCGTCCAACAAAGAGTCAGGTTTGAAGCGCTCCATGTCTTCTAGCCGCCAAGAAACTGACTGAAGTGCGGATAGAAAGGGTTGCCTGTTACCCGCCAAAGCTGCCAGCCCCATGGCGCGTATGCGACGATGAAGCCAGAAGCGGTCACAAGCCCGATCGCGAAGCCGTGCTTAATCGGAAGGCGCTGCAGCCCACGCAATTCCCGCGAATCGGGTTGCCACCACGCAAAGAACAACAGCGGCAAAAACAAAACGTTTGAATACTTAAACGCGATGGACACACCAAGAAGCGTCGCGCCAGCGAGTGCCGCGCGACGCGAGCCGGGGTAACCAATAGTCAAGGCGATTGCCCAAAGTACGGGGACACCCGCAAGCACATCATTCGCGGTGGTTCCGAGCGAGGCCAGTACGGGCAAACTAATAAGTGCGAACATGCAGGCGAACAAACGCAGTCCGCGTGAGAGCCAAGGCGTACCGCCATCTGGAATCAATCGGTATGAGAGTAGCCAAACAGGCGGGACCACCAGCGCCGTTTGTATGCCCATTAAAAAAGCCGACGCCGTCGCGCCTGAGCCACTCACCAGACTCAACCTGTAAGCTGGCCAATAGAGATACGGATACTGATAAGTTTGCGACGCAGCAGCCGAAACGTCTAGATGCCACCGGGGCGAGTCTGCAACTAGCCCTAAGTAGACGTGGTGGTTAAGTGCATCCCATGTCCAAGCTGAGTAGCCTGCGTTGAGGGCTAAGCACGTAATTGATGCTAGCGCCGTCAGCGATACGAAAAAGCATTCGACGATCCGACGATATAGGTCGGGTGTTAGTGGGAGAAGCATCAACTTAGGCCGCCTTTACCTATCCATGTGGCTACACCACTTGCCCCATCGGCGTGATCGTACTGTGGCGGGCACTTTTTTGTGGAACAGGCTCTAGGAAAACCTGTCCTTCATTCAAGTCGGGAAGCCTATGACTTCGTTCCGCGGCAGCTTGACGGCAGATACTTCGCGCCCGCGCCAGTGAGCGCGCCGCCACCGTTACACACCCAGTCAACCGCAGCAGCTGTAGCAGTGCCAGTAACTGCAGCGCCAGTGGAATCCTTCGCAGTCGGGGTCAGAATAATCGTGCCGCCCGCGACTTGAGCCGGAGCTTTCATGGTTACCGTGACAATTCCTGCGCCGCTCACAGCAATACTGGTCACGTAAGCAGTGTTCACCGACTGACATCCAGCGCTCCCCAGCGAACTAGGAAACGTGTTCTGCGAACCAAAGTGCTCCGCGACCGCGAGCTTGCAAGGGGCTGCTGCAGCCATCCCTTCAGTTACTTTCGAGCGAACAGTGTAATCCTGGTACATCGGAATAGCGATCGCAGCCAAAATACCGATGATCGCGATTACGATCATCAATTCGATCAGGGTGAAGCCCCGCTTTAGTCTACGTGAAGCGAACATGTTTTCTCCGGAAGTTAAACTCAAAACCGCGATCTGATTGTTTTTGCGGCGGTAAACAGAGCGAGCACGTACTATGCCAACCAAATCCAAAGTGGGCTGTAGAGGCGAACTCGCGCGCGAACCGGGTGGCTGGTCGACTTATGGTGAACGCCTCTAGGTGTCTTGACGAAGTCCTGCTCCAGACTTCGAGTTTGCGCAAGACCTGTCGCTAAGCTGTGATACGGATCATCGCAGGTTTGCATCGCTTGGCCAAAGTTTACAAAGGCCAACCAACAAAAAAGGCTCCCGAAGGAGCCTCCATCGCATCGCAGAGACGCGCTATGATTTCGTTCCGCGGCAGCTTGACGGCAGATACTTCGCGCCCGCGCCAGTGAGCGCGCCGCCACCGTTACACACCCAGTCAACCGCAGCAGCTGTAGCAGTGCCAGTAACTGCAGCGCCAGTGGAATCCTTCGCAGTCGGGGTCAGAATAATCGTGCCGCCCGCGACTTGAGCCGGAGCTTTCATGGTTACCGTGACAATTCCTGCGCCGCTCACAGCAATACTGGTCACGTAAGCAGTGTTCACCGACTGACATCCAGCGCTCCCCAGCGAACTAGGAAACGTGTTCTGCGAACCAAAGTGCTCCGCGACCGCGAGCTTGCAAGGGGCTGCTGCAGCCATCCCTTCAGTTACTTTCGAGCGAACAGTGTAATCCTGGTACATCGGAATAGCGATCGCAGCCAAAATACCGATGATCGCGATTACGATCATCAATTCGATCAGGGTGAAGCCCTTTTGAATCGTACGTTTCATTTTCAAATCTTTCCCCCGGTGAACGGGATTCCAAAAAATCAGCGACACCGCTGCATGCGATCCTTATTGCAGCTGGCGTGCCAGGGAGCGCGCGGAATTGTCTTATCTAGGGTAAGTACTTGTTTTGAAAAGGATTAGTTCACGAACTCAACTGGCTGCGAGTGCCGGTTAGTGACTAAATCCGGTGATATGACAGCGTCAAACCGATTTATCGATGACGTTTTTCGTCAGTAGATGGTTTAGCTTTGGCAGTTTTCCAGACACTCGCTGCGCGATTTGGCGCTGAGGCGGAAACGCTGCCGTGCGCTACGGCTTACCTACGACAACTTTCGAGAGCCCGAGCAAATTGGCGGGTTCGACTTCAACCACTTTCAGCGGCGATTGGCCGATGTGCTCGTCGTATGAAAAGTTTGAATGAAAGCCGATTTTGGCGGCGATTGGTTCGGCGACCTTTTCGAGCAGTGCCCAGGTTTTTGAGCCGCTAAAGTGATTTGCGATGATGACATGACCATCGGCCGAACAAAGCCTCATCGCCTCATGCAATAGAGCTTTCGGGTTCGGTGTTACTGAAATGACGTAGGGCAGCACAACGCACTCGAATTCGCCGTCTTTGAAGGGCAGCGATTCGCCGTCTGAGAGCTCGACGCGGGTATTGGTGAGGTTGTGTTTTGCGATCCGCTCGCGCGCAATCGTGAGCATGTCTTCCGAGACATCAACGCCGACCACGCGCGCGGTGGGCGGGTAGTGCGGCAGCAAAAGCCCTGTGCCAACGCCGATTTCAATAATGCTTTTGGGCTGAAGCTTCGCGACTTTGCGCAGCAGCTTATTGCGCCCGTCTTGGAGGACGGCGCCAAAAACTCGATCGTAGACCCCGGCCCAGCGCTTATAGCTCGTCTTTACGTCGGCGAGCGTGACTTTCTGTTCTGACATGTCGTTATGGTTGTTTTCGACCCACGTGAATGATAGCGGGGCGGGTAGCGCCGAGGCTGACACGGCTGAAACGCGTGCTGAGGTCCATGCTCGCTCGCTACGAGCCACGCGGGTGATGTTCGGCAACGATACTTTTTAGGCGTTCGCGTGCCACGTGGGTGTAAATCTGCGTGGTGGTGATGTCGGAGTGGCCGAGAAGCATCTGGACGACGCGCAAATCGGCTCCGTGATTTAACAGATGCGTTGCAAAGGCGTGACGCAGTGTATGAGGCGATAGCGAATCGGGGGAAATGCCGGCGTTGCCCGCATGTTTCTTAATGAGATGCCAAAAAGCTTGTCTCGTCATTGGTTCGCCTCTCGCTGTGAGAAACACGTAGTCGCTGCGGCGGGCGACACCACCTGGAGACAACCAATGTTGCCGCGCACCGCTGAGATAGCTTTGTAACGCGTCGCGTGCGAGATCCCCCAGCGGCACGAGCCGCTCTTTTGACCCCTTCCCGATGATTTTGACCAATCCTTGCTCAAGGTTGAGTTGGATCAACTTAAGCCCTACCAATTCGCTCACACGCAAACCGCTCGCATAAAGTGTCTCGAGCATTGCCTTATCACGCTGCCCAAGATCGGTTGCCTCGTCAGGCGCGCCCAGCAGTGCTTCAACTTGCGCTTCGGTGAGCGTTTTGGGCAGGTAGCGTGTGCTTCGCGGCGCATCGACGAGTGTGCACGGATTGTCGACGCGCGCGCCAATTTCTACCTGCCACTTGAAAAATCGTTTCAACGATGAAAGGCGTCGCGCAGCCGAGGTTGCTTTTGCACCTGAATTGAATTGCGCGGCGAGGTAGCGCTCGACGTCGGCGCTTTTGAGGGTTGGCACGCTTAACCCCGCCGCATTGCACCACGCAAACAAGCGCTGCATGTCTTGGCGATAACTCGCAAGCGTCGCCGGGGAAAGCCCATCGGTGAGCCATAGGTAATCGCAGAAGCGGTCAACGAGTTCGGTGTCGCTCATAGCTCGGCGCTTGGGTGCGAGAGGTGCGGGCTAGCGGGTTGCACGTCGCGAGTTTGCGTGTCACGCAGCCGAGCGATTTCTTTTGCGTACAGCTCAATGCCAAGCTGTAGTGTGTCGTACACGGGCAGGCCCGTCGCCCGTTCAACCGCACGACGATACGGCGGCATATTTGCGCATTCGAAAAGCCACAGGCCAATGTGTGGAAACTCGCGCTGCGCATCGACCGCGGTATCCACCAGTTCTTGTTCGGCGCGCGCAAGCTCGAGCGGCTGCGCCGCGTCAAGAATTGCGCGGCAAAAATGGCCGTCACGCGGCGGCGAAACCAGGATCGCATCGGCATCAATGCGGCAGTTTTCGCGAATTTGTTGATCGATTGAGTTTCGATCAATCGTGATGATCCCGACGCACTGGCCATGCGGCAGTTTTCGCTTCAAAGCGGGATAGCGCAGCAGCGTGGAAAGAATGACTGCTTCATCGTTAAGTCCGCCTTTTAAATGGGGCAAGCGCGCTAGAAAGCCGCACGTTGAAATAATAGCTAAACAGCCGCTAGCCCTGAGCAATTCGATCGACTCTGTAAAAGCTGTATCGTTTGCGAACCGACCGGTAACGACGTCATTCGCATAGGCGCGCGCAACCCGTTCGATCTTCACCGGAAACGGCCAAGACGCCGGATTCCCAGCATCGCCTAACGGTCGCTCGAACGACGTATCGAGCATGACGATGCCAAGCGGTGGAGAGTCTGATGCAGCGTTCACGACAACGATTATCGCTACGATTGCTAAATGAGTCAGAGCCGTCGCCCTTCCACCGTTCAGGACTATCTCGCGCCCACGACTTCGGCGGGGATGAAGCTTACTCGCGCGGAGCGGTGGCTTTCTAAAAATGTACTGTCACTGGATGACTTTGAGCGCTACGCGAAAAAGCGATTGCCAAAGCCGCTTTTCGGCTATGTGTCGGGGGCTGCCGAGACGGCGCAATCGCTCGAAATGAATCGAGGCGAGTTTGCGCGCTATGCATTCGTGCCGCGGGTGCTGACTGATACGTCGCAGCGCTCGAGCCGTGTTGAACTACTCGGGCAAACATATGACGCACCGTTCGCGGTTGCGCCGATGGGAATTGCCGCGCTTTCGGCGTTTCGTGGGGATGTAGCCTTGGCTAACGCCGCGAGTGAACATGAGATTCCGTTTGTGCTTTCAGCGACGGCTCTCACACCGATGGAGCGCGTACTCTCAGCCGATCCCAAGCGCTGGTTTCAAGCCTATCTTCCGGCGGATGTATCGATGATTGACGCGCTCATCGATCGCGTTGAGCGCACGGGATGTCGCACGTTGGTGGTTACAGTCGATTTGCCGGTCGGCGCCAATCGCGAAAACAATGTGCGAAACGGTTTCACCATGCCGCTCAGACCTTCGTTGCCGCTTCTCTGGCAAGGGATCACGCATCCGCGGTGGAGCGCAGGCGTATTCATGCGAACGCTCGCGCAAGACGGGATGCCACACTTTGAGAACTCCTCAGCCCAGCGCGGTGTGCCGATCATTGCGCGCGATGTGACGCGCGATTTTTCCAATCGAGACGGTTTTTCATGGAAACACATCGAACAGATTCGTGCTCGATGGCGCGGAAATCTCATTTTGAAAGGCATCCTCGCTCGCGAAGACGCGGTGCGCGCGCGGGCGACGGGCGTCGATGCCATCGTGCTCTCGAATCACGGTGGGCGACAGCTCGACGGCGCAATCACGCCCCTTGCGATGCTTCCCGAGGTGGTTGCTGCGCTGCACGGTTATCCGGTGCTGCTTGACGGCGGCGTGCGGCGGGGCAGCGACGTCTTGAAGGCGCTGGCGCTCGGAGCGCGCATGGTGTTGGTTGGGCGACCGTTTAACTACGCCATTGCTGTTGCCGGTGAGCGCGGCGCGGCGCACGCATTCGCGCTTCTGAAGGCCGAAATTCTGCGCAACCTCGCGATGCTTGGTGTGCGCCATGTGAGTGAGCTAAACGCCTCGCACGTCCGAAAGATCGCCCAATAGCCCGCGTCGCGTTTCCGGAAACGCCGTAGCGCTCGCGAGCAATAGTGAGTATTCTTGACGCTATTCGCGCGGCGGGGACGGAGTCCGCACTGCGTGCAAAAGAACATTTAAACCACGGAGACCTTATGCAATTTACGAAACTCAGCGTTGCCGCCGCAGCGCTCTTGATGGCGGCTGCCGCCAGCGCGCAGACCAAATGGGATCTCGCCTCGGCCTATCCTGCCACCAACTTTCACACCGTCAACTTAAACGCGTTCGCCGCCGATGTTGACAAAGCGACCGGCGGAAAATTGAAGATCACAGTGCACGCCAACGCAGCACTCTTCAAGGCACCGGAGATCAAGCGCGCGGTGCAAACCGGTGGCGCGCAGGCGGGCGAAATTCTTTTGGTGAACTATCAAAACGAGTGGCAAATTTTCGGCGCAGACGGCATTCCATTCCTCGCGGATAGCTACGATGAGTCGATGAAACTCTATCGCGTGCAAAAGCCGCTGATGGATAAAAAGCTCGGCGAGCAAGGCATGATGTTGCTCTATTCCGTGCCATGGCCGCCCCAAGGCATCTACTCGAAGAAGCCGCTTGCGAGTGCGGCGGATTTGAAAGGGAGCAAGTGGCGCGCGTACTCTCCAGCCACCGCACGCATTGCCGAGTTGGTCGGTGCGCAGCCCGTTACCGTGCAAGCTGCTGAGCTTTCGCAAGCGATGGCAACTGGCGTGGTTGAAAGCTACATGAGCTCGGGCTCGACTGGCTTTGACACCAAGACCTATGAGCACATCAAGAACTGGTATGACACCCAAGCGTGGCTGCCGAAAAACGCGGTACTGGTGAATAAAAAGGCATTCGACGCGCTCGACAAGGCTTCGCAAGAGGCCGTGCTGAAAGCGGCACGCGATGCTGAAACGCGTGGTTGGGATGCATCGAAGAAAACCAATACTGATTCGCTCGAAAACTTGAAGAAAAACGGGATGCAAATTCACAAACCTTCGGCGCAGCTCACCGCTGACATGAAGAAAGTGGGCGATACGCTCCTGCAAGAGTGGTTGAAGAATGCGGGCGAGGAAGGTAAAGCGCTCGTTGATGCTTATCGCAAGTAAGCACATGAGCGTGCGGCAACGTGCCGCGTTTCATGTTTGAATAAGGGCGTTGCGTGAGCAACGCCTTTTGGTTTTTTGGGGGATGGATGCGTAAAGCGCTCGACACACTCTACGACGCAAGCGCCTGGATCGCGGCGATTTTCATGATCCTGCTGCTGATCATGGTGCTACTTTCAATTCTGGGTCGGCAGTTTGGATTTCATGTGCGCGGTACCGATGCGTACGCGGGCTACATGATGGCGGGCGCGGGCTTCTTTGCGCTCGCGCATACGCTGAAGCGCGGTGAACATATCCGCGTCACGCTTCTGTTGTCGGCGCTAAAGCCGCCTCTGCGTCGTCAATTCGAAATTTTTTCGCTCGCAGCGGCGGTGTTGCTGTCGGGCTTGCTTGCTTGGTTTTCGATTCAGCTTGCGGTTCAGTCGTACACGATCCACGATATTTCCACCGGAAACGATGCGACCCCACTCTGGATTCCGCAAATTGCGATGGCCTTGGGCACAACGATTTTGTTGATCGCGTTTATTGATGAATTCATTGGTGAAATGCGTGGCACGCGGAAAGTAGCGAGCGGCGATGAGTCGTTGCGTAATGAGTAGAAATTTTTTGCCACAGTTGCACACAGACGAACGCAGACGTCAGTGTGTCGCGTTTGATATCTGTGTTCATTTGTGTGCATCTGTGGCGGAAATTCAGAACTGATGGAAATCTTAATCACCATCCTCTTAGTCGTTGTTCTCTTCGCAATGCTTGCTGGCGGCGTCTGGATCGGCCTTACGCTCGCTGGCGTTGCTTGGGTTGCGATGGAGCTTTTTTCATCGCGTCCGGCGGGTGACGCGATGGCGATCACGATTTGGGGCGCTTCGTCGAGTTGGACGTTAACGGCGTTGCCGCTCTTTGTTTGGATGGGCGAAATCTTGTTTCGCACCCGGCTCTCGCAAGACATGTTCAAGGGCCTCGCGCCGTGGGTGGAACGGCTGCCGGGGCGTCTGTTGCACACGAATGTGATCGGTTGCGCGATCTTCGCCGCTGTGTCGGGCTCTTCTGCTGCCACCTGCGCCACCATCGGCAAGATGACGCTACCGGAGCTCAAAAAACGCGGCTACCCAGATGACCAAGTGATTGGCACACTCGCAGGAGCGGGCACGCTCGGCTTGCTGATCCCGCCATCGATCATCATGATCGTATACGGCGTTGCCGCTGATCAGTCGATTTCAAAACTTTTCATCGCGGGCGTGATTCCAGGCATCCTGCTCGCGGCGCTGTTTTCGGGCTACATCGCCGTTTGGTCGATGATGAACCCAGACAAAATTCCTGCCGCCACACGTAGCTACACACTGCTTGAACGTATTCATGAATCGCGGCACTTGATTCCCGTCGTGCTTCTGATTGCGGCCGTGCTCGGCTCAATCTACGCCGGGATCGCAACGGCCACAGAGGCGGCGGCGGTCGGCGTGGTGGGCTCGCTCGTGCTTTCTGCGGCACAGGGCTCAATGAGTTGGGTTACGTTCAAAGAAAGTCTTCTCGGAGCGACCCGGCTGTATTGCATGATCGCCTTGATTCTCATGGGGGCTGCATTTTTGACGCTCTCGATGGGCTATCTCGGTTTGCCACGCGCCCTTGCGGAATACATCAATGGATTGGGCCTATCGCAGTTCGCACTCATTGTCGCGCTAATGTTTTTCTACATTCTGCTCGGCTGCTTCCTCGACGGCATTTCGATGATCGTGCTCACCATGGGCGTGATTCTTCCGACCGTGAGCGGCGCTGGCATCGATTTGATTTGGTTTGGAATTTTCATCACGCTAGTGGTGGAGATGGCGCAGATCACGCCGCCCGTCGGATTCAATCTTTTCGTGTTGCAAGGCATGACGAAAAAAGAGCTCACCTATATCGCACGGGTGACGCTGCCAATGTTCTTCCTCATGATTGCTGCTGTGCTGCTCATCTACGTCTTCCCGGGCCTCGTCACGTATCTGCCAAGCAACATGAAGCTGTGATGCGTTGTCGCGCAACGAGTCGTGCGGCTTCGCTACCGCGCGAGATTTGTAGCGTGCTCTGGCTTCGTGCCGCTAGCCGCTGGCGATGAGTAAACCAACGTTTAAATCGAATAAAAGTTTTTTGGTTACGACCCCAATTAAAGAGGCTTAATGAGGCGAAATAGTGGCTATCGATAAAATAGCTATTTCTTTTCTAGCCCTCATTTAGACGTGCGAAGAAAGTGAATATCGCTGTGCTAAGTCGTTTGAGACGAGGACCCCGTGAATCTTCGGTTCGTTGAGGCGTTTTATTGGGTCGCCACGCTGCGCTCCGTGTCGCGCGCGGCGGAAAAGCTATTCATTACCCAATCGGCCATGTCTTCTCGCATCGCCGCACTCGAAGAAGAGCTTGGAACGTTGCTGCTCGATCGGCGCGACAAGTCGTTTCGCTTAACGATTGCGGGCACGCGATTTCTCACGCACGCTCAAAAGCTTCTCGAACTTCAACGCACAGCGAAAGCAGAGCTCTCCGGCGGCAATGTCGTCGGCGAGCAAGTGTTGCGCGTTGGCGCGATCGAATCGGTCATGCATTCGTGGCTCACCGATTGGCTCTCCGCGCTTCGCAAAGAACACAAAGGACTCGCCATTGAGCTGACAGTTGAGACCACGCCACTCCTGCTAGATCACGTTCGTCGTGGCGTTGTCGATCTTGTGTTTGCAGCAGCGCCTGCGAGCGCGGGCAACGTGAGCAGCGCTGCGATGCCCTCAATGTCGATGGTTTTCATGGGGAATAAAGAAACTCACAGCGCGCGCAAGTACAGCGCCACCGAGACCGCTGCGATGGACATCATGACCTTTCAGCGTGGCTCGCAACCCTATATCGGCTTGATTGATTTACTGAGAACGCGCGACATCGACGGCGCGCGAATCCATGCGATCTCCTCCATCTCTGCAATGGTGGAGTTGGTCGAAGCAAATTTCGGTATTGCCACGCTGCCTAAGGCGGCAGCAATCCGCCTCGCCAAAAATCGCAATGTGCGGATATTGAACTCAGCGCTCGAACTTCCGCCGCTCACATTGTTCGCAAGCTACCGCTCTGATCCCGCGTCCATTGATATTCCTACCGCGCTCGCACTCGCTCGGAAGTGCGCGACGCCTCCCACGCGCGCCGC
Source organism: Betaproteobacteria bacterium (assembly GCA_013298765.1). Taxonomy (GTDB): domain Bacteria; phylum Pseudomonadota; class Gammaproteobacteria; order Burkholderiales; family Casimicrobiaceae; genus Casimicrobium. The sequence goes on along the minus strand of JAAFJA010000004.1, from coordinate 14,012 downwards.
CACAAAATAGAATCTTTGGTTTGCTTACGCACGTTCATCACCATGACTGATTCCGCAACACGTCCTCCGCTGCCCGATCACCTCTCTGTCGATCCCCGCAGCCCACATCATGTCGCAGCCGTGTTTGAACACGACGTGGGCATTCGTTTCAACGGTAAAGATCGTACTGACGTGAGCGAATACTGCATCAGTGAAGGATGGATCAAAGTGCCCGCCGGAAAGTCTGTGGATAGAAAAGGCAATCCGCTACTTATCAAGCTGAAGGGCGCGGTAGAAGCTTTCTACGTTGAGAATTAGCGGCAGCTCGTCTCGACACTGGCGTGCAGCGGCACCCAAGTTCACCATCGACCGCATGCGATTTTCTGCTTTGCACGCCTGTGCGAAAGTGCGCATATCATCGAAAAAATCGATGATCTAACAGAAAAATTTTGCGTTTGCGCTAACGCTAGCTTGTTCGCAAAAATCGCCACCATTGAAATGTGACGTCGCGATGACGTTGCGCATGCAAAAAGGGGGCGGCGTGTTCGGGGCAACTGTCGATTCAAAATCAGTCCAAGCGATCGCAGGCGTGCAATCGCTGCGAGCGAAGATTCGCTCAGGCGAATTTACGTCGCACACCAGCGGCGTCGCCGAGGATTTCGTCCAAGGTAATGTGGTCATCCTTCCGCAAAAGTATGCGAAGGACTTTGCCGCATTTTGTGAACGCAACCCGAAACCCTGCCCCGTGCTCGCGATGAGCGATGCGGGCGATCCGATGCTCGCCTCCCTCGGTCGCGACATTGATGTTCGTACCGACGTGCCGCGCTACCGCGTGTGGCGCAATGGCGAACTCGCGGCTGAGCCTACCGACGTGCAGTCCGTTTGGCGCGATGACCTGGTGACGTTTGTCATCGGTTGCTCGTTTTCGTTCGAATGGGCACTGGCCAAGGAGGGTATCTCGCTTCGCCACGTGAATCAAGGCAAGAACGTCGCGATGTATCGAACCAACGTGGCGACCACACCAGCCGGCGTTTTCTACGGCCCGATGGTGGTTTCGATGCGCCCGCTCAACGCCAACGACGCGGTGCGTGCCTACGAGATTACTTCACGCTACCCGCGCGTACACGGCGCGCCGGTACACGTTGGCGATCCAAGCGTGCTCGGTATCGCTGATCTGCAAAAGCCAGACTACGGCGACGCCGTGGAGGTTAAGCCCGATGAAACGCCCGTGTTCTGGGCGTGTGGCGTGACGCCGCAGGCCGCGATTACACAAGCAAAGCCAGATTTCTGCATCACCCACGCACCCGGTTCGATGCTCATTACCGATTTACTCAATTCCCAACTCGCTCACTAACTTTTCTCCTGAGGGCACACCATGAAACCAATGATGAAGATGACCGCAGCTATCGTCGCGGGCCTGATCAGCGCAGCCGCTTTCGCACAAACCAAGTGGGACATGCCGACGGGCTATGCAGTCGGTAGTTTTCAAACGCAGAACGTTCAGCAATTCGCAAACGATGTAGAAAAAGCAACCGGCGGTAAGCTCAAAATAACGCTTCACGCGAATGGCTCGCTGTTTAAGGCGAACGAAATCAAGCGTGCTGTGCAGACGGGTCAAACCCAAGCTGGCGAGTTCATCATCAGCGGCGCGGCGAATGAAAACCAGCTCTTCGGTGTCGATTCAATCCCGTTTCTCGCTACGAGTTACGACGAGGCACGCAAGCTCCACAACGCAGCGAAGCCTGTGATCGAGCGCGTGCTTACGCAGCAGGGGATGAAGGTGCTCTTCACCTCGCCGTGGCCGGGACAGAGTTTGTATTCATTGAAGCCAGTGAGCAGTGCAAAGGATCTCGCGGGCACCAAGATGCGAGCCTACAACCCTGCCACGTCTCGCATCGCGGTGCTTCTCAAAGCGCAGCCGACGACCATCCAACTCGCTGAGCTGGGTCAAGCGCTGGCGACTGGAACGGTTGAGAACTTTTTGACCTCCAGTGCGAGCGGCGTTGAAAACAAGCTCTTCGAACAAGTGAAGTTTCTCTACACGGTGAACGCATGGTTGCCGAAGAACGCAATCGTCGTGAATCAGAAAGCGTTTGATGCGCTCGACAAAGCGACTCAAGACGCAGTGCTCAAGGCGGCTGCAGACGCCGAGGCGCGCGGATGGGCGACGAGCCAGCAGAAGGACGATGAGTTTTTGAAAGAACTCGTGGCAAAAGGGATGCGAGTCGCCCCACCTTCGGCGGAGCTCAAGAAAGAGTTGCAAGCGATCGGCGAGACCATGACGCAAGAGTGGCTCAAGGCGACTGGCGCTGAAGGTCAAGCGATCATCAACGCGTACCGCAAGTAAGAAAACACCTCGTAAAGCGGCGCGACGAACGCCGCGCACTCACCCACCCGATCATCTAGCGCATGCAGCCACGAGAGCTGCAGGGGGACACTCATGTTCGCAAATCTGACAATCAAGCTGTACCGATACCTGATGCTAGGCGCATGCATCTCGATGGTCGCCGCGTTCGTTGCCATAGGGCTCGGCGTTATCGCCAGAGAAGCAGCCTGGAATATCCAGGGGCTCGATGCCTACGCCGGGTATTCGATTGCTGCAGCGCTCTTTCTGGCGCTGCCGTCCACGCTCAAGCAGGGCGATCACATTCGGGTCACGTTGATTTCACAGCGACTTGGCGAACGCGCGCGCTACGTGCTGGAACATGTGTGCCTCTTTGGCGGTACAGCGCTTGCGGGCTACATGGCGTATTTCGCGTGTCGATTGGTGTGGATTTCTCGAACAACGCACGACGTGTCGCAAGGCGCTGACGCAACGCCATTGTGGATCCCGCAGCTTTTCATGGCGATCGGTGCGATCGGGTTTTGTATCGCATTCATCGATGCATGGCTTCACCACATTCGCGGCGAAACGTTCTATGTCGTCGGTAGCGATACCGCGCGGGTGGAGTAACTCATGGAACTCTTCATCGCACTCTCGCTCATCGTATTGTTGTTTGTGATCCTCGGTTCAAGCTTATGGATCGGCCTTTCGCTCCTCGGCGTCGCAGTGTTCGCGATGGACGTGTTCACGCAACGCCCCGCTGGCGATGCAATGGCGCTGACTGTTTGGGGATCGACCTCAAGTTGGACGCTCACCGCGCTTCCGCTCTTTCTGTGGATGGGCGAAATCTTGTTTCGCAGCAAATTGGCGGAGGGCTTGTTTGCGGGGCTTGCGCCGTGGCTCAACAAAGTGCCGGGGCGTTTGCTTCATACCAACGTGATCGGCTGCGGCATCTTCGCCGCGGTTTCCGGCTCTTCAGCCGCAACCTGCGCAACGATTGGAAAGATCACCTTGCCAGAGCTCAAAAAGCGCGGCTACCCTGACGACATTGCGATTGGCACGCTGGCCGGCTCGGGCACGCTGGGGCTTTTGATTCCACCGTCGATCATCATGATTGTTTACGGTGTTGCGGCGAACGTGTCCATTGCCAAGCTCTTCATCGCGGGAGTGATTCCCGGCATCATGCTTGGGCTTCTGTTCTCAGGCTACATCGTCTATTGGTCGCTGCGCAATCCGAGTCAGATTCCCGCCGCCGATCGTGGGATGAGTTTCGTGCAGAAAGTGGCGGCTGGAAAGAATTTGATTCCGGTGGTGCTCCTCATCGTCGTAGTCCTCGGATCGATTTACTCGGGGGTAGCAACAGCGACCGAAGCCGCGGCGCTCGGTGTCGCGGGATCGCTCATTCTTTCTGCAATTGAGCGCACGCTCACGTGGCGTAGTTTCAAAGAAGGACTGGTCGCCGCATGCCGTGTGTACTGCATGATCGGTTTGATCTTGGCGGGTGCGGCGTTTCTTACGCTTGCAATGGGATTTATCGGTCTGCCGCGACACGTGGCCGAATTGATTGGTTCACTGAATCTCTCGCCATTTGGACTGATCTTGCTTTTGACGGTGTTCTTCGTTTTGCTCGGTTGCTTTCTGGATGGCATCTCGATGGTCGTGCTGACGATGGCCGTGCTGCTCCCGACTGTTGAAAAGGCGGGTTTCGATTTGATCTGGTTTGGGATCTACATCGTGCTCGTGGTGGAGATGGCGCAAATCACTCCACCTGTTGGATTCAATTTGTTTGTGCTGCAAGGACTTACCAAGCGGCAACTACCGTATCTCGCGAAAACCGCACTGCCGTGTTTCTTCATCATGGGGGCAGCGGTATTGATGGTTTACGCGTTTCCAGACCTCGTACTTTGGTTGCCGCAAAACATGCAGTAAGTCATCGAGAAAAAAGCGCGGCTACCTCGACGGGGCTTTCAAATAACCGGAGGTTGATATGAACGTACGAATTGGGTGGTTAGGGATCGCGTTGTCACTGCTCGCGCCATCGGCGAGCGCGCAGACATCATGGCGGTTGGCATCGGGCTATAGCGATAGCTCTTTTCATACCGTCAATCTACGAGAGTTCGCGAGCGATGTTTCGCGCGTCACGAATGGGAAAGTCGTGATTGAAGTGCGCAGCAACAATACGCTACTCAAACTTGCCGATGTCCGAAAAGCTGTCGGTGAAGGAACCGTCGAGTCCGGTGAGGTGATCCTCACGGGTGTGTCGAAAGAGTTTCCGATTGCGGGTGCCGATGCGGTTCCGTTTGTTGTGGGATCGATGACCGATGCTGAGCGATTGTGGAAGCTCCAGAAACCAGCACTCGAAAAACAATTGGGCGCGAAGGGGTTAGTGCTTCTCTATTCGGTGCCGTGGCCCAGCCAAGGCTTGTATTCCACACGACCGATCATGAAGAAGATTGATTTTTCTGGATCGAAAATGCGAACTTACAACCCAACGACGATTCGGATTGCGGAACTCTTGGGCGCAACGCCAGTGGATGTGCCGATGCTGCAGGTGGCCGACGCGCTATCAAATGGCCGAATGGACAGCATGATTTCGTCGGCAGTCACAGGTGTAGAAAACAAAGTGTGGTCACACTTGAAGTACTTCTACGAAATCAACGCGTGGACACCGAAGAACGCAGTCATCGTCAATGCCACAGCTTTTGCGAAGCTTTCGAGCGCGGAGCAAACTGCGCTTCGGGACGCAGCCAAGCGTGCTGAAATTCGCGGCTGGCAAATGAGTCGCCTCGCGGCGCAAGAGGCCGTTCAAACCCTTCGCAGCAATGGCGTGAAAGTGGAATCGATGCCACCCAATCTTGAGAGAGAATTTACTCGCCTTGGCGAGCGCTTCTCACGCGAATGGATACGCGAAGCAGGCGCGCAGGCAAGCGAGATATTCACCAGCTTTTTCTTGAAACTTCCAAGCAGTGCAAGCGACACGGCAACATCCGTCGCCCACGCAACTGGCAGTGCTTCATACTCCGCAACAGCCAGACCTTAACTCACCTTTCCTCAGATCTCTATGTCCGTTACAACCACCTCGAACGCTCGCTGGCAATTTTGGATTGATCGTGGCGGCACGTTCACCGATATCGTTGCCAAGCGCCCCAGTGGCGAATTGATGACTCATAAGCTGCTCTCTGAAAACCCTGAGCGCTATAAGGACGCAGCAGTTCAAGGCGTACGAGAGCTGCTGGGTCTTCGCGCCGGTGAGGCAATCCCCGCCGAACAAATCGAAGCGGTGAAGATGGGAACGACGGTTGCCACCAATGCACTGCTTGAGCGAAAGGGCGAGCGCACCTTGCTCGTGGTGACGAAAGGGTTTCGCGATCAGCTGCGCATCGCGTACCAGGATCGGCCGAAGCTTTTTGTTCGAAAAATCGAATTGCCTGAACTTCTCTACGAAGATGTGCTTGAGGTCGAAGAGCGCATTTCTGCCGGGGGTGGCGTCGAAATTGCTCTTAATTCGGAAAAAGCGAAAAACGATCTCTTGTCCCAATATAAACGGGGCTATCGCTCAGTGGCCATCTGCTTGATGCATGGCTATCGCTTCACGCAGCATGAGCGGGCGCTTCAGCAGATTGCCAAGGACATTGGTTTCACGCAGGTGAGCGTTTCGCACGAAGTTTCGCCATTGATGAAGTTTGTGTCACGTGGTGACACCACGGTTGTGGATGCGTATTTGTCGCCGATCTTGCGCCGCTATGTTGATCAAGTGCAAAGTGAGCTCGGTGACGTGCGCTTGCAGTTCATGCAATCGAGCGGCGGGCTGACGGATGCGCACAAGTTTCAAGGCAAAGACGCGATTCTCTCGGGGCCTGCAGGCGGTATCGTCGGTGCCGCAGCGGTGACGCAACTTGCGGGCTTTGACAAGATGATCGGCTTTGACATGGGCGGTACATCCACTGACGTGGCGCACTTTGCGGGCGAGTACGAGCGCGCGTTTGTGACCGAAGTGGCGGGCGTTCGTTTGCGCGCACCGATCATGCAAATTCATACCGTCGCCGCAGGTGGTGGATCGATCTGCTCGTTTGATGGATCAAAGTTCCGCGTTGGCCCCGAGAGCGCGGGCGCGAATCCTGGCCCGGCTGCGTATCGTCGCGGCGGCCCGCTCACCGTGACCGATTGCAATGTGATGGTCGGGAAGTTGCGGCCTGAATTGTTCCCTTCTATTTTTGGCCCGAACGGAGATCAGCCGCTCGACGTGGATGCCGTAACCGCGAAATTCAACGTGCTTGAAGGCGAGGTCGAGCGCGCTACGGGCGTGAAGAAAACCGCGGAAGAAATCGCTTCGGGTTTCTTGCGCATTGCGGTCGAAAACATGGCGAACGCGATCAAACACATCTCCGTGCAGCGCGGTTATGACGTGACAGCCTACACGCTGACATGCTTCGGCGGCGCTGGCGGCCAACATGCCTGTTTGGTAGCCGATTCGCTCGGCATGAAGCGGGTCTACATCCACCCGTTCGCGGGCGTGCTCTCGGCCTACGGCATGGGCCTGGCCGATGTGCGAACGATGAAGCAAGCGGCGGTTGAAAAGCAATTGAGCGATCAATTGCTCAACGATTTGCAGCCTGAGTTCACGAGGCTAGCAAGCGCTGCGACGGCGGACGTTGCCGCGCAAGGCGTGCGCGATGATCACACTCGTGTCGTGAACACTGTCGCTTTGAAATATGACGGTACGGATACGACCATTGAATTACCCGTCGAACCTGCCACTCGTCAATTGTCACTCGTGACTGCCTTCGAATCCACCTACAAACAGCGCTACGGCTTCTTAATGCCGAATCGCGCGCTGGTGGTCGAAGCAATCGCGTCGGAGGCGATTGGTGTGACGCAGTCCTCCCAGGAATCGGCGAAACCCGTGGCTGCGCGCACAACACCGCTCACCCCGAACGCTACGGTAACCGCGTTTTTCGCGAACGGCGCATGCCAAGCCAATGTGTTCTATCGCGAAGCCTTGCAACCAGGCGACACGATTGAGGGACCAGCGATCATCAAAGAGCCGATTGCAACGACTGTGGTTGAACCCGAATGGCGTGCAACGGTGACGCCGCTCAATCACCTCGTGCTGGAACGCGTGAAAGAGGCCACGAGGTCACATGCGATTGGCACGACAGCCGATCCCGTGATGCTGGAAGTCTTTAACAACTTGTTCATGGCGATCGCCGAACAGATGGGTGTCACGCTCGCAAACACGAGCTACAGCGTGAATATCAAAGAGCGACTCGACTTCTCTTGCGCGATCTTCGATCCCGATGCCAATCTGGTGGCAAACGCGCCGCATATGCCTGTGCATTTGGGTTCGATGGGCGAGAGTGTTCGCGTGGTGCTCGAATCGCGGCGCGGACAAATGAAGCCAGGCGATGCCTTTGTGGTGAACGCACCGTATGGTGGCGGCACGCACATCCCAGACGTCACCGTGGTGATGCCTATTTTCCTGAAAGGCGAGTCGGAGCCGCTTTTCTACACCGCTGCGCGAGGTCATCACGCTGACATCGGCGGCATCACGCCGGGTTCCATGCCGCCGTTCTCGAAATCGATTGAAGAAGAGGGCGTATTGCTGGATAACGTGCAACTTGTTCGTGAAGGCGTGTTCCTCGAGGACGAGCTTACGAAAATTCTTCTCTCAGGCAAATTCCCGGTACGCAATGTCACGCAAAACATCGCGGATCTGCGTGCTCAAGTGGCGAGCTGCAATAAAGGTGCGGAAGAGCTGCGCAAGATGGTGGTTCACTTCGGTCGCGAAGTGACCGTTGCTTACATGAAGCATGTGCAAGACAACGCCGAGGAGTCGGTGCGTCGCGTCATTCACAAATTGCACGATGGCGAATTCGGCGTTGACCTTGATGATGGTTCCCATATTCATGTGAAAGTGACGATTGATCGCGCGACGCGATCAGCGACCGTTGACTTCACCGGCACGTCTGCGCAGCGCCCAAGCAATTTCAACGCGCCGAAGCCAGTCAGTCGCGCGGTGGTGCTCTATGTGTTCCGCACATTGGTGGATGACGACATTCCAATGAATGCGGGTTGCTTGAAGCCGATCAACATCGTGATTCCCGAAGGTTCGATGCTCGCGCCAAAGTATCCTGCGGCAGTGGTGGCGGGTAACGTTGAAGTGTCGCAAGCGGCCGCCAATTGTCTGTACGGCGCGCTCGGTGTGCTCGCGGGCGCGTACGGCACGATGACCAATTTCACCTTTGGTAACGACACTTATCAATACTACGAAACGATCAGCGGCGGCAGCGGTGCAGGCCCAGGATTCGACGGCACCAGCGTCGTGCAATGTCATATGACGAACTCTCGTCTCACCGATCCGGAAGTACTCGAATTTCGCTACCCCGTGCGCGTCGATTCGCACACGATTAACCACGGCACCGGCGGCAAAGGGAAGTGGCATGGCGGCGACGGCGCCGATCGTCGAATTCGATTCCTTGAATCAATGACTGCGGGCGTTCTTGCGAACTACCGCAAGAATCGTCCCCATGGTTGCGAAGGTGGCGAGCCCGGCGCCGCAGCGAAGAACTGGGTGGAGCGCGCAGACGGTTCGCGCGAAGAATACGGTCATATTTGCGAAGTGCAGATGAACAAGGACGACGTGTTTGTCATTCAAACGCCAGGCGGCGGTGGATTCGGCGCGAGAGAGTAGATGCGTTGCAGGAGCAAGCGGACGAATTCAGAGCACTACGCTGATTTTGCTTTGTTGAGTCCGCATAAGGTCGCGTTCTATGCCTCGTGCAATTGAGTTGCCACGCGATGTTCGTTCACGGAGTTGGCCGCGCGAACCCGCCTTTTGATCGCCTCGAACATCGAGAAATTCCACGGACGAATGGCCACGAGCATTCCAACGCTCACTCGATCACTGGGCGGCAAACCGCCATCCAGATCGGCGAGTTCATCGAATTCCCGCGCGAGCGTTTGTAGCTTGCGCTGCATGGTGGCGTGGGTCGCCAGCGATACCTCGCGAACACTGTAGCGAAGGAATTCGTCGCGTCGCGTGAAAGTTGAGTCAGTCAGATATTCGTTGAGGGCGCGTACGCCGAGCGCGGCGGCAATTGGACCGCCGCTGCGCCAACGAATCGAGCGTTCAACCAACAATTTAAAACGAAGCGACCTGCCAAGTTCTACGATTCCCAAGCGATCAAGTTGTAGAAGCATTCGCTCGCAGGCGCGCGCATCGATTTCGAAGTTCTTAATAATTTCCTCGATCTCCCAGTCGTTGAGTAGTAGATTCAGAAAACTTAAGAGTTTGGTGTCTTTCGCGAGCGCGCGCTCTTGCTGCAATGTCAGTGATGTCGGGCGCGGCTTTTCGCGATACGCCGCGATCAAGAGCGCACCGAGTTCGATATTGGCGATATTGCAAAACGCGAGCAGCCGTTCGACTGAGATGTTGCCATCATTCAATGAGCGCTTCACTGTCGGAACACTCACAGAGAGGCGGTCTGCGAGGTCTGAGTAGCGTAGACCACGAGATTTGAGCTGTTTTTTCAAAGCATCTAGAAGACCGTGCGTTTCCATAAACGGGGCGTGTGTTCGAACAATGAGCCCGTAAGGTATCAAATAATGATCCATTTTTAAAAATAGATCAAAAAGTAGGCTTCGCCGGAATATTCTCCTTCGCGTGGTTGACACAACCACACATTCAATCGAAGGAGTCAATCATGACGAAATTAGTGTCTAGCGCGGTAATCGCATCCCTTTGCGCACTTTCACTCTCAACCGCACCTCATCGCGTAGCTGCGGATCCGATCGGCGCCTCTATCGCTGGTTCGGTCAAACTGTCTCAGGCGCTTGGCGAAATGGCAGCGATTGGCGCTGAGGTGTCGCTATACGCGGGTGCGGCGCTAGTAATTGGAAGCGTGAAGACGGTTGGCGGTGTGATGCATGTGACGCTACAGACGGTTCGCGGCGTGACCGTAGCGACCTTAAAGATCGGAGAGAGCGTCGGCAAAGGGCTCACGATTACAGCGGGAGCAACTGTGAACGTAGTTGCACACGCGGCAGGCTTTCTTCTCATGCAAGGTGACACCTTGCTGGCATTTGCGCCGAGTGCTCAGTCGCAATATCTCCTCCATAGCTCGCGATCTTCGTAGGGAGCCAACATGAAAACAATGTTTTCATCTTTGATTCGGCTATCGTCTCTTTTGCTCGGGTTTTCGCTTGCAGGCGCTTCGTTTGCTGGGCGAGAGTGCACGACCCACACGCCGCAGCCCAATACGATCGCGCAGGCGTTTGCACTAGGCGAAAGCGTTACTCGTTTGCTTGATCGGGACGGCGCACGGGTGGCAATCATTGCTCGTGCCGGTTCTGATCAATCAAAGCGGGGAGTGCGCTACACGCACGTCGCGTTTGCCGCGCGCGATCACGTGAAGGGCCGATGGACCGTTACGCATATGCTCAATCATTGCGGCGAAGACACGGCTGACATCTACGACGAGGGGCTCGCGAACTTCTTTCTCGACGATTTGTTCGTGATGGAAGCAAAAGTGATCGTGCCGTCGGATTCTCTGCAAACACGTTTGCTGGAAGCGATCAATTCGCCGCTAAAACGAGTGCTTTTCGAGCGGCAGTACAGCTTGATCGCTAATCCGTGGGAGACACGCTTTCAGAATTCAAACAACTGGGCGCTCGAACTTATCGCCGCCGGATCTGCGCCGCGCCGCGAAGTGAACAATCGTCGACAGGCGCAGCAATGGCTTCGCTCGACGGGATATCAACCGACGAAGATCGCGATCGGTGCAGGCGAGCGCGCGGGTACGCGGCTCTTCGCAGCCAACATTCGCTACAGTGATCATCCCGATACCGCATGGCAAACCCAGCGCTACGACGTCGCCACCGGTGATTCTGTGCTTCACTACGTCGAGCGAATCGACGCAGGTGCCGCGATCTATGTTGTCGAGTATGGCAAAACACCAGCGCTGCTGCGCGCGAGCGCCATTCCGACAGAACGCCGTTTGTTGCAAGCGCCATCGATCTCGTCATCAGACGCTGCGACGAACGCTGTTACGGTGTCGAGTGGAACGTCATCAAGGGAACAGGTGCTTACCGGCGTTCGCGCGCTCGTTACGGGCTATGCATGCCGCGACGCCGGATATCTGCGGCAATGCCATGAGCTAAATCCCTCGCGTTGCGAATCACTAGTACGCATCGCCGTGAACGAATGCTTTGCGCCAGTCTCTGACCGGGAGCTGGTTGAGGCTGAGCGCAATTCCGCGCTTGGCGTGGTGGAGCGGATCGGCATGTGTGCTGTTGCAAGCGTCGATACATCGCTCGGCGTTCAACAGAAGCGAGCTGTCTCTTCGTCTGGCGACTCATGTGCGGATTTCCGTCGTTACCAAGCGGCGGCGAGATAACCGGTTTGCAATAGACTTTCGCTATGAAAGTCATTCACAACGATCTACATCACCTCCACGCCGCCGAATTTGAGTTCTTCCGCGGCGACAAAGTTGAGGCGTTTGAGAAGTCAGCGCGTGCCGACTTTGTGCTTCGCGCATTGCAGGACGTAAAGTTCGGCGAGTATGTTGAGCGTGAATCGTTTCCGGATGATGTGATTACTCGGGTTCATTCCGCGCGGTACCTGAACTTTATTCGGGGCGCGCATGCGGAATATCTTTCGCTCGGCGGCAAGGGCGACGCGTTTCCTTCGGTGTGGTCCATTCGCGGCATGCGCAGTGATGTTGAGCCTAAAAACTTTGCGGCGCGAATGGGGCTCTACTCGTTTGATTCAGGCACGCCGCTCACGCCCGGCGCATACGCCGGTTCGCGCGCAGGCGCGGATTGCGCACTCACGGGCGCGAAGCTGGTTGCGCAAGGTGAGCGCTCCGCTTTCGTGCTCACGCGCCCGCCGGGCCATCACGCGGGAAGTGATTTCTTCGGTGGCTATTGCTTCTTGAATAACGCGGCCATTGCCGCGCAGTACCTTCGCGACTACGGCGCATCGCGGGTTGCGATCCTCGACGTTGACTATCACCACGGCAACGGCACGCAAGAAATCTTCTACGCGCGCGACGACGTGTTTTTCGCAAGCATCCACGCGGATCCGTCAACCGACTACCCGTTTTTCCTGGGCTACGCAGATGAAGAAGGCGAAGGCGCAGGGCGAGGTTTCAATTTGAATTTGCCGCTTGCACAGGGCGCATCACCCGAATCCTGGTTTGCGGCGCTGGAAGTCGCGATTGCGAAGACGCGCGTGTTTAAGCCAGACGCGCTCGTTGTTTCGCTCGGCGTTGATACCTATGAAGGCGATCCGATCAGCCACTTCAAGCTGCGTACACGCGAAGACTATCCGCGATTAGGCGAGATGATTGCGGCGATGAAGGTGCCGACGCTTTTCATTCTTGAAGGCGGTTATGCGGTCAAAGAGATTGGCGACAACGTGGTGTCAACGCTTACGGGCTTTGAGTCAAAGTAGCTCGTAGCATTAAATGGCCAGCTAGCGAAGTCGCCCGACGTACTTGTCGGGGCCAGCCTCCATCGGGGCAATGGCGCTTTGCGTTGAAGGCTCTATGGCAACGAGAGGCGTTTCAGCTTCGTTCAGCGTTTGAATAGCTTCGGCGACGATAGTTTGTGCGCTCGGCTCGGTGAGTTGGCCTGCGAGCGCCGAAAGCGTGGCCATCGCGTAGGTTCGATCATTAGAGAATCGCGAAAGATCGAATGGCACACCCGCTCGGCCGGCAGCCACAAAGAGTTTCGACGCAACGTAGAGCTGACGTTGGTTCAACATAGTGTCCTCCTTCGAGCGCGGCGAGTTATGCAGGCTGGATCGCATGCTTGCTTTGTGAATTCGCGTCCCGTCACCGGCGGCTATGCATAGCCCATGCCCAATCAGCGTCTCGGGCTAGCAAGTTGATTTTGGCGCTTGTAGACGCACCAAAAGCCGCAGCCGGGGCGCGGACAGCGTGGTCTTGCCCGTCAGCGCGTACGATTTGTGTGCGTGGAAAGTGCGAAAACGGGGCGAGCGCGCACCATAACTGCTTCGCGTTAAGGCTTCGTGATCTTTGGCGTTGGCTTCGCGCGTTGGACAGTGCCGCGGGTGAGGTAGGCCAAGCCGAGGTCTACGAGGAAATCGAGCAAGGCATAGCTGCGCTCGCCGTCTTTCTTCACGCCGATCACCTCGCACTGATCGCCCGAAGCAAACAGGATTGCGGCTTCACCGTGTTGCTCTTCTTCGGTGACAAAGATCGCATCCTCGTTACGCGCATACGTGTGACAGTGCTTGGTTTGCAGCACAACGGTGTTGGGCTTCGTGTTCGGCGCTTTCACCACCATGTAGGCATCCGGTGCGATGCGATTGACGGTGATCGTGGTGTCCACCCACGCAAATGACGGGGCAGCGCATGCGCACATCGTGAGAATCGCGATGAACGAACGCGCGGAACGCATTGAATGGAAACGAAGTTTTTTCACAGGATGAAAGCTAGCACGGAAGCGAAACTTAAACAACGCCTACATTGATACGCCCAATAAATCAGGGAAAGCTGTTAGAAATAGGCTTAATCAAGTGAGCGTAAGATAGAACGCTATCCCCAATGAAAAAGGCTTGATCGCTAAGGAGTTGACGCTGCGTCTATCCCGCGATTACACCGCCCCCGAGGCACACGTTGTTGCGATAAAGCACCGCGTACTGCCCAGGCGTGGGCGCCCATTGGCCGTCGCGGAAATGAAGGGC
>JAAFJA010000039.1 GCA_013298765.1 Betaproteobacteria bacterium | reverse complement strand
TCGGCCTCGATCGATGCGGGCATGCGAGCGCTGGACAAGGCGGCAGCGGATCTGCGCGACATCACGGCGGTGGCGCGGACAGCGCGGGTTCAGAACTGGTGGGTCGGTGGCGCAACGTTGGCGGGAGCAGTGTTATGGGGAGTGTTTGGCGGGGCCGTGCTGCGCGCCACGCCCGATAGCTGGGAGTGGCCGGAAAAGGCCGCCGCGCGGACATTGGACATGACCGCCGGGGAAGCTGGGCTGCACCTTACCGAGACGGTCTTTCCGGGATCATGGGCGGGGATGAGCGCCGGTCGGCAGATCGTGCAGGCGAACCAGCAAGCCATCACGGTGTGTCAGAAGGCCGCCGAAAAGGCAGGCAAGGCCGTCGCTTGCACGTTGAAGGTGCCGGCGGCGGAAAATGCGGCTGACACTTCCTAGAAGCGAAGGAGTGTTCTATGCATATCACATAAAGATTCAATTATGTTTATAAATAACTTGACAAGCGGAGATGGGTCGGCGTGGATTTCCCAATCCATCTTTGCATTAATAAGTAAATGTTTGTTACACTCAAAGAACGGCGCTAATGGGAATACTGGCACATTAACCCCAAGCTCAGTTTTTAGCACGCACTGAAATAAGGCTCTCGCTAGTCTGCCATTTCCGTCTTGGAAACAGTGACAGACTAAAATTTTCATATACACCTCAATAGCTCTTAATAGGGCATTATCTCTATTTGCAGGAACTATTATACTGCTAAGTAGATTTTTTAAAACAGGAAGGCCGTCTTCTGGATTCATATACTGCGTATATTTACCATCCTCGAATGGAAAAGACGTGGCAGGAGAATTCCGCAAGTGAGAATCTCCACCCATTAGTTTTACTGAGTGTTGTACATCATCAATTATTGGCGCCTTAACATTCATAATTTGAAACAGATTTATTACGCCATATTCAATCGGCGGCCTTAACATCAATTCGGGCCGGATTATCGACAGGTAGTCAGAAGATATCATCACTGTACGGCAAATCACGCCTTCAGACACATCGGGCAATTGGCAGCCATATAGATATCTCTCAAGGCCGATTGGCCAACCGAGAGGGAAGAGAGGCATTAAATTAGATATACTGGAAGAAACTTTTTCCGCTTCTTTGTATAAAGATTTATCAATCTGCCAAATAGCGTCAATATCAGTATCTCCAATATAGATACTATTCATGATACTTCGATCAGATTTTGGCTAAATTGCTAATTAGTTCACAGCTTGCATCGCTCAACCAAAATACAGTTAGCCTCCGGCTGGCTTTGCTATTTTGGTATTAAGGCGCCATATGCTAGGATCGATAAATGTTCCTTGCCACAATCCAATACCCTTACTTTTGGCTTCGGACATATGATGACGGTAATCATTGAGAACAGGATTATAATCCAGATTTTTATTCGAGACCATAGCATAACCACTCTCGATCATCGTAATGGCTATATCTTTACCGTCTACAAAACAACGACCATCAGTTATAGGCTCCTCCTTGCTTAACTGACAGGTCACCGTTTTAGCGCCTATAATTCGAATTAGCGATTCAGCTGCCAATCTCCCGCACGGATAGGGCTTTCCGTCATCTAGCTTGCAGTATTGACGTACGTCTGGACTGTCGACTCCATACAAGGATATACGTTTTCCTCCTAGTTCTATAGTTGTACCGCTTATAGCCCGCGCACTTCCAGTTAAGGATATTGCTGCAAAACTGTTCGCCGATGATAACATGGCTATTATTAAAACGTATAACATTGCTGGATATCCAATCAAAATAAATTAAAAACTATCCAGAACAATCATGTCCTGTTGTAAAAACGTTCGACTGTTGATCTGAGGCAAGATAGTTAGCGGCGGCTAATATTCCTTTATTAACGTGTACTGCATCCTGGGGATCGTCAACCCAGCCACCAGCCTGCATAATTCCTGCAACTACATTAGTTTCCTCTGGGGAAAGGCCGGCAACAGTAGTAATGAAGCCATAAAAGTAATTACCAAAAGCTTCGAATACGTCTCCAGTTAAAGTTCGACCAGCGGCTTCACTATAATAAGTAAAATTGCCGCCGTCCATTGTTCCAGGCGGACCCCGTTCTGTTCCCCAATCCTTGAAATCAACAAAGTATGGATTATTTCTATCTGTGTACATGCTGTACAATTCCGCATATACTGCGACCGTGTTGCCAATATTATTGTCACGAATAGAAACTATGTGGGCGACAGCCCTATTTAGGAAGTCATTCGTCACACCCTCAGGAACAACATATCTTGCACCGTCTGGCGCACTTGTCCCATCTAACAGGACCATAGGTTGAGTGTTATAGCAATCGGGGGGTGGGGGCTCATCCGTGGGCGGCGGATCGTAGTTGTCGCCGCCGCCGTTGCCAGGGTCATAGCTTGTTTCATAACCGGGCCCCCAACCGCCGCCGCCGCCGCCGCCATACCCGATGCCGCCACCACCTCCGCCGCCATGAGGAGGGAATGGAATGTGTACCTGTAATACTCCGCCAGCAATATGTTCAATTTCACTAACAGTAAGCTCTCGAAACAATTCCATCATACCATTTTTCCATTCCTTGCTAATGCAATTACAAACAAAAACATAACAGCAATTCTGTGAAACGATAACAAAAAAGCATTCTATGAACCAGAAATCTATATGATACAGTAAAAAGTATAAAAAATCCTTAAAACTGATAGATCTAAAAAGGGTTATTGCCCCTTCTCGACTCCCTCATTACACCATCCTCGACTAATACAAAACGATTATTTATAGCCGTAAAGGTCCGGTGGGTATTTATAATCTTCGTCGCAGCTATCCCTGTTAGTGCCTCGTCTATGCGCGCATGGTTGCTTGGGTCAAGCGACGCAGTGACCTCGTCTGCAAAAAAATATCTGGGTTCCTGGTAAAGCGCCCGAGCGATCAGCACCCGCTGCCGCTGCCCGCCCGAAAGGCTGGATCCCATGTCGCCGACGAGGCTCTCGTAGCCCATCGGCATGCGAGCAATCTCCTCGTCGATCGCGGCTTCCGCTGCCACGGCGCGAACGCGATCCATGTCGATTTCTGGGTCGAACAGCGCGATGTTCTCGGCGATCGAGCCGGCGTAGAGTAGGTCATCCTGCATCACCGCGCCGATCTGGTGGCGATAGGCGGCCTTGCCATAGGTGGTCAGCGGGATGCCATCGACCAGCACTTCGCCTGCCGTCGGGTCAAGCAGCCCGAGCATGATCTTCATCAGCGTCGTCTTGCCGCCCCCTGATGGCCCGACGATCACCAGCGTTTCTCCGGGTTCGACGACAAGATTGATACCCCTCAACACCTCAGGCTCCCCGGCACCATAGCGGAACCGCACACCACGCAGCTCGATGCGCCCGGTAAGCGCCGGGCGTTCGACGCCGGTGCCAACGGCACCGGCCTCGGCAGGCGCCAGTGCGATATCTGCAAGGCGCGCCAGGTGGACGTCGTTCAGCCGCCAGTCGAGCACCGACTGGATCAGCCGGGTGCCGGCGCCGATGAACTGCTGCTTGTAGGCCTGGAACGCGAACACCATGCCGACGGTCATCTCGGCGTTCATCGCCATGCCTATGGCAAGATAGACGAACAGGACGTTCTCGAGGCCAAGGATGGCCGTCTGCGCTGCGTCGAACCCGGCGCTGACCCGGCCGATCTTGATCTGGGCGTTGACGGCTTCGGCCTTGCGGTTCTGCCAGAGCCGCTGGCGGTTGGCTTCCTGCCCGAACGTCTTGACGCCCAATATGCCGCGTACGCTTTCGATCAGCGTCGATTGCTCGGCGGCGTTGGCCGAGATGACATTGACGTTGAGCGTCTTCAGGGTCTGCAGGAACGCCAGCCTGAGACCGAGGTAGAGCAGCAGCGCCACGACGGCGATGGCGGCGAGCATGGGGCTGTACAGCAGCATCAGGCCCAGCGTCATGATCGCCATGACCCCGTCGAGCACCGCTGCCATCAGCCCCTGGGTCAGCATGGTGACGATCGGCTGTGTCGAGCCGAACCGGCTGATGACATCGCCGACATGGCGGCGCTCGAACCATGGCAGCGGCAATCGCATCATGTGGCGGAACAGGTTGACGACGACCTGGTAGCCGAGCGCCGTGCCGAGCCCGAGCAGCACCCAAGCCCGCAGCCAGCTGGTGACCATCTGGACGATGACAAGGGCTGCAAAGCCGAACGCCAGAACAACGATCAAGTCCGCATCGAACGCCGGCAGCACGGTGTCGATCGCTGTCTGCATGTAGAACGGCATCGCCAGCGAGACGAGCTGCAGCACCACCGACAGCAGCGCCACCTGCGCCAGTGTGCGCTTCAATCCGGTGGCGCGCGTCCACAGCTGCGACAGTTGCAGCTTGGCGACCTCGTTCCTGCGCTGGAACCGCTCCGACGGGGTCAACTCGAGGACAACGCCGGTAAAGTGCGTCGACATCTCGGCTGAGGTCAGATCGAGCTCGCCGTGCGCCGGGTCGTGGATGCGATAGCTGAGCCGGCCCAGCTTGCGCGAGATGCCGACCAGGACGACGAAATGCGACATGTCCCAGTGCAGGACCACCGGCAACGCCAGGTCACCAAGGTCCTGCGGTTCGGCACGCAACGCCCGGGCGTTGAACCCAAGGTCATCGGCGATCTTCATCAGCACCTTGAGAGTCGCGCCCTTCAGCGAGATCGTGAAGCGCCGGCGCAGCGTGGCAAGATCGACCTTGTGACCGTGATAGCCCGCGACCATGGCGATGCAGGCAAGGCCGCACTCCGCGGCCTCGGCCTGGCGCAGCACAGGTGTGCGGCGCAGGCCTTGCAGATCGAGAAGCGCCAGCGCGCTCAACTGCGGTTCCTCACCGCTCGCAGCGGTGCCAGCAGCCAGTCGAGGAATGAGCGCCGTTCAAGGACGATGTTCGCCGTCAGCGTCATGCCCGGCTGCAACGGCGCCTCTGCGCCATATGCTTTTACCCGCTGTGCATCGAGCGCGACCTTGACCCGGTAAACCGGCTCCTTGAGCTGAAGTGCCGCGTCGACCTCGTCTGGCGCAATCACCGCGCGGCTGATTGACTCGATTCGCCCGCCAAAGCTCCCGAACCGCTGATAGGGGAACGCGTCGTACAGAAGCCGTACGGCTTGGCCTGGCGCCACAAATCCCATCGACCGCGAGGGCGCGTAAAGATCGGCTCGCATGACGGCGTTCTCGGGAACGATGGTCATCAGCGGCACCCGGCCATCGACGAACCGGCCTAGCGCCGTCTGCAGGGACGTCACCCTTCCAGCCACCGGCGCTACGACCGTGTAGCCCTGCTCGGCCGCCTGCTGCGCCCGGCCTTGCGCCAGTTGCTCCATGGCGGCTTGAAGTTGCGAGGTGTTAGCAGCGCTATCGATCGGCAGCCGGCGAAGTTCCGCAGTGGCCGTGGCGATGTTGGCGGTCGCTGCATCGCGCTGTTGCAGCAGGGACCGACGACCTTGCTCGGCCTGCAACCAGGCCTGCCGCCGGCGCTCGTGTTCGGTACGAGACACAAAGCCGTTGGCGACAACTGCTGCGATTTGCTCAAAGCTGCTACGCGTGGACGTGATCAACCCCGCCTGAAGCGCAAGCTGAGCTTCGATCTCGCTCCGCTGAGCTTTGGCCCCGGCGATCACAGCGCCGAGCCTCGCGCGCTCGGCAGCGTTCCGTGCTGGCTCGAGCTCCAGACGCTGTTGTGCAAGTCGGCGCTGGGCGTCGATGGCAGCGAGGCTTGCCGTCGCCGTCATGCCGCCGGACTGGGCCTGCTGCTCGGTCCGAACCGTCAGCAACGGGTCTCCCGCCGCCACGACATCGCCCTCGGAAACGGCCAGATCTGTGACAAGCCCGGGTCTTGGCGCTACAACCTTGGCCAGAGGCTGGATGGACGAAACGACGCCTGCGACGGCCTCGGTCCGAGCGTAGCTGG
>JAAFJA010000038.1 GCA_013298765.1 Betaproteobacteria bacterium | reverse complement strand
CCTTGCCGTCATCCCGCTCGAACTCCCCCCCTTGCGTGATCGCGGCGACGACGTGCTGCTGCTCGCCCAGGATTTTCTCGATCGGTTCGCCGAACAGGAAAACAAGCACTTCAACCCGCTTGATGAAACGGTCGCGAACGCATTGATGGCCAGCAACTGGCCGGGAAATGTTCGCGAGTTGCAAAACGTCATCCGGCGCGCTGTCGTGATGAACCCAGGGCCAGCATTGAGCGTCACGGCTTTTGCCACGCCCTCGGCCACGCCCGCGCAACCCGGGATGACGATCGCGGGTGAAGCGGCCGGGCATGAAACATCGCCCCTCCTCGCCGACGCGCTTGCCGGAATGACCCTCGATGCCATCGAGCGTTGGGCAATCGAAGCCGCGATCGCCCGTTCGGGTGGCAACATGCGCAAGGCCGCGCACACCCTGGGTCTCAGCCCGTCAACACTCTATCGCAAGCGCGAGCGCTGGGCCGATACGCTGACACAATAGCGCCCGCAATATTGCCGCACGGTCGTTGGCACCGCGTCTCTTGTCCTCAATCAGCCATGCCGACACGCCGTCAACGTCGATGACGGCCCCAACCAAGCCGCCCCAATACGCGCGCTTCGGGACGTGGGAACAATGAAAACCAATTGCCTTCTCAGGAGCGTTGGCCAAGACTATTGTTCCGACGCCTCCGGCAACGTCGTGCAGCCTAAAGCAGCATTCCAATGCGAAACTGCACGGGCATGACCAGGAAAAGAGAACAGCGTCACGGCGGCTGGTCAGGCGGCAACCGACTGTTGCATTGATTGCGGGTGGCACGATGGTTGGAGAGGGGCAGGCCAATGAAACAGACGGCAGACTGGAGCTGGAGTCCGGCGATCGGTCGCTGGACCCCAAGTCATGGTCTTCCGAGCCTTGCGACGCGAGTCGACGTATCGACAAAGAACATTCACCCGGCTGATGCCTTTGGCTGGTGGCGGGATACAGCTTGTTACGAATGGACGCCGAACCAACCGGAGCTTGGCAGCCCCTTCTCTGCCGTCGCTACCGGCATTATCGCGCGTGATGCTGAGTTCTATCAATATGGCATCAGTGCGCTTGATGGCGAACGCAGCCGTTCGCAATTGCTATCTGATGGCCATGCCAACCTGAGTATAGGCGTGGTGTGCAGTGGCGTGCGCTGTGCCGTGTCGAATGGCGACCAGTCTGTTCGAGCGCGTCGTGGCGAGGTTTTTGTCCATGATGCGGGGCGACCTTCCCAGCTTTCCTGGAGCGACGGTGGCGGTGTTCATCTGATGGTACGGCGCCATGTCGCCGAAAGCATCTTCGGTCCGGCGCTGCCGCCGCCATCGCAACTCGCAGCAATGGTGATGGCCAATCCGCTCTTCGGACACTGGCGCAGGCAGATGATGCTGCTTGGCCGAATACCGGCCTCTGCCGGTTCCGCAGACCTTGGCTTTGCGCTCGATCAACTGGCTGGACTGACCCGGTTCCTGCTGAACCAGGCCAATCCGGGGCGAAGGCCCTTGCGCGCCGCTGCAATGGCCATGATCGAAACCAATCTTTCCAATCCGCGATTGTCGCCGCGCTGGCTGGCCGGTCAGCTGGGTTGCTCGCGTGCGAGCCTCTACCGTGCTTTCGCCGACGATGCCGGCGGGGTAGCGCAGATCATCGCGGATCTGCGCTATGCCGAGGCGTGGCGACGGCTGGCCGGCAACCGCGATGCTCGTGTTGCGGACGTCGCAGTGGCCTGTGGCTTGTTCGATACCGTGAATTTCAGTCGCGCCTTCCGGCAGCGGTTCGGTATCACTCCCACCGATGCCCGCATGCTGCTGCGCGCGCGTTGAGACGCAATGAAGAACCGGCTGCGACAGCGTAACTAACGGGTTGCGACACCCTGTGCCATTCTCCCCCCAATAACAGACTTGGCCCTTCGAAGGGGGTCGAAGGCTGCTGCTGAATCGGAGTAATAAGCGCAGGAGAACATCAATGAAGTATTCCTTTATCATCGCTACTGCGATGGCTGGCAGTCTTTCGGTTACATCGCACGCAGCAACTTATTACGGATCGATTCGTGTCGACCACCCTTTCAATGCCACAGTAATATTTTCACAGACGCAGACAACAGGGCCACTGAACTTTGCTGCCTCTGCCGGCACGGTCTCGGCTTTTGTCGCGTCGAACGACGCCAACAACGGCACCGTCGTCGCATCGGCAACGTCCACGTCGAACCCGTTTTACGTTGAGGCAATTTACACGGCACCCTTGCTTTTTACCGGGCCTGCCGGTTCCTCGGCGCGGGTCAGCATGAGGGCGATCGGTCAGATCGCCGCGATGGGAAGGGCCCATGCAAATGCGCTTTTCAGGGTCCAGAATGGTTCGACCGAAATCTTCAGAGCCTTTCGTGGCATCGATCCGGACGCAGCGAGCCGGATAGCGACGATCAACTGGTCGACCAGCTTTACGCTGCCGGCCAATACGCCCTTCACCTACACCCTCAACGCTTGGACACGCTCTGCCGGCTCGATGGCTTCGGGCTATGCGTTTCTTGATCCGATCATCACCTTCTCGCCGTCGTCGGCTGTGCCGGAACCTGGTTCATGGGCGATGCTGATCGTTGGCTTTGGCCTTGTCGGCGCCACCATAAGGCGCAAAGCGGGCGCTGCGGCCGCCTAGCTGGCACTTGCGTTGCCGCTGGCGCCACGACAACGGCGCCACCGCCAGCAGCCACACAGGTTCAGCGCTCGGCTGATGCATTTACGGTCCTTTGAGCTGGCAAGTGCCAGTTCTATCTCTCCAGCGCTAGGCCAACTGGTTGTTGACGCAGATCGAGGTGCTTGACCGAGAGCGGGTCCAAAAGCACCATCGCATGCGAAAAAATTAATTTTGCGTATTATTTCCGTATGGGATCGATACGTGATAAAAATTTGCTGACACGATTATTGCAAACCCAGAAAATCGGCCGGGCAGATAGCGCTGTGCCGCACTCGTGATCGATCGTCATGACGTCCTCAAGAGCCTTGCTGCCATTAAAATTTCGTGGTCGAATGATAAATCACTGACTGCTTAGAGCTTAGGCAAGGGGAGGCGCGATTGATTGGCGAAGCTTTGCGCCTGATTGTTCGCGAACTCGATTCTGCGCTGCAACGGCAAGCGCCTGGAGCCGGCAACGTTGCCGTGCTCACCAACCTTGTCGACGCCAATGGCGCGGCGGTGCCGGAGGCTGCTGAAAAGGTTGCGGTGTTTGTCGTGGATATCTCGCAGGAGAACATCCCGACGCGGTTACCGCGTGTTTTGCCGGGCAATGGGCAGAATTTCACGCAGCAACAACCGCCGGTGCATCTCAGCCTGCAGGTCATGTGCGCCGCCAACTTCAGCGGATCGACCTATGATGAAGCCCTGACGCGCATTTCCGGTACTGTTGCGTTCTTTCAGGGCTGCCCGTTGTTCACCGCGCAGAATACACCGGGGCTTCCGGATGGAATCGCGCAACTGACGATGACGATCGAAAACCTCAATGCAGTCGATCTGAGCCATATCTGGTCGATCCACGGCGGCCGCTATCTGCCTTCGGTGCTATATCGCATGCGTGTGCTCAGCATCGATGCTGGCCGCATCGAGGCGCAGCCACGTGCCGTAGAGTGAACGGTTGTCGACACGGCGGGTCAGCGGCATGAGAAGCGGTTTCGCTCTGGTCGCAGAACTGGCCGTTGTGCATGGTTATTTCGCCGATCCGGCGACGACTGATTGGCACTTTGCGCCCGATGCGGCATCGGCACAGTTACTGTCGCGCACGGGCATCGTGTTGCTCGCCGACAGGAATCATGTGCGTCTGTTCGCTGAAACCGCAGCCGATGGCAGTTTTCGCCTTGTTCGCCCCGACCGACCGATTTCGCTGCGGCTCAACGTCGGAGCCCCGGGCATCGGGCAGGTGTCGGCCCCGCTTGAACCGCTACCGCCGTTGCCGGCTGACCATCACGACAGCCCATTGTCACTGGCTTTCGACAGCCGGATGGCGACGCCGGTTCAAGACGTCGCGGCGAAAGGTGATGGGACCAGCAAGGTCTGGCACGAAATGACCGCGAGCGCCTTTGCGCCAGCGTCCGATGGGGCACGGCCGCGCAGCCTCGCCGATGGATTCAGCGTGACACTCAATCTCGACGGCGCCCTGCCCGCGCCCCGCTTCCGCATCGTGCTGGCTGCACGCGCCGTGCCCTGGCGCTATGTCCTCATTGGTGACTGGCCGGGCCAATCGCCGAAGGTCAACGACCCCAACCCCAACGATGCCGAGCGGATCAGCTTTGTTAAACTGGCGGCGCCTTATGTTCTCGCCAAAGGCGCCAGCGCCATCGCGTGGCAGTCCCAATCCGCGATTGCCCTCAGCGACCACAACGGCCCGCGTTTCGAGTTGTGCGATGGCGACAATGACAATGCCGTGCTGATCAAGGCCTTGCCGCGCGCCAGCCCGGCGAATCTCGTCTTGGCGCCATCCGGCGCGCCTTCGTCCCTTGTCTGCGAGATTTTTGTCCTCGCTTAAGCAAGCCATCGCAGTCGATGTGCTCGCTGGCGATGGCGCCACTCTCCCATCGCTTTACGCGCGGATTTATGGCGATACACGTTATTGTCCAGCGATGGCGCGGCACACCGGTCACGTCAATTGCCGCTTGTCATTCGAAGGAATTTTTCAACCTTCAGCGACGCCTGGCGAACAGTTCGTTGGTGCCCCTGGCCGGACTCGAACCAGCACGGATTTCTCCACTCGATTTTGAGTGCCCCACGTCTAAGTTAAGTGTTTGTATTTATTCAAAAAAGTATCAACCGCCGGATTTTTTGTGTAAGACTTTGTGTAAGCGTGTAAGACTTGTGTAAGGCATCTTTGAAAAAATCTGACGCGGCTACGAATCTATCGCAGAACGTGATTCCAGTGTCCAGAAAACATGGTGGGTGGTCCACACCGAATCGCTAGCGGGCAGATGCAGATTTTGAGACATCGACGAGGTGAAGCTCCTGCTTAGCCTCCCCCTCGCCCAGCACAATTTGCCACCTCGTGAAGCAAGCGTCACTGCGTTCAGCACATTTCGGGAGGCCGGAAAGGATGGGCAGCCTTGTGCCGCCGCGCCCCATCGTCTGACCGTCAGGTCGAACATGGATGAAGAGCTTATCGTCGCTTCGTACCATCGATCCCAGCGGTGGAAAAAAGCCATCAATGTTGGTGAGGCTGGTTTCATCCAGTTCGAATTCGATGCCCGGCACGTGCACACCGTTCCAGTGCTCGTTGGACTCGCATTCGAACGCCATAAACATTTCGCGGTCGATGCCATCAAGACAGACAGCGTGTTTCTTGCCGTCGGCAACGACGATCAATGACCGATGCTCATATTGAGTACGCGGCAGAATGAGCGACGTAGTTTTTGCGTCCGAAATTGGCCCGGCGAAACACTCTGAAGGCTTTAGCATGATGGCTCCTTATTGGCGTTGTAGCGGCTCGATCAGCATGCCCCAATACATCTCTGCCGCGCCTTCCTGGGATAGCTTTTCTTCGTCGCTTCGTCCTTGAAAACGAGCCATGCCCATGCTGCGCAGGAACAGCATCTGATCGTCAGCATTGATACTGAGGCATTCATTGAACGAATTGCTCTCGCTGGTCTCGTTGGAAGTGTAAGCGATCCCGTTGACGAACGACCGTGAGCCAATGAAGATCGTACAGCGCGCAACAGATTTGCCATTTCGGTAGACGACGGCGCTGAAGCGGTTGGCGTCAATCCGCCGGCAAGTCGTCTCGATTCCCGCGTTTCTGGCCTCAAGTTCGCCAAGCGAGTTCTCAAAAAACCGGGCGATGAAGTCGAAGGTTTCGAGCTTGAAGGCGTCTTTGTCGCGCTCGGTGAATTGCTTCGTCATGCGCAGATTGCTTGATCGCGGCGCAACGGCTGCGGCGACGGGAACCGCCCGTGGCTTTGCCGCAGCAGCCGGTGCCGATGGCGCACTCACCTTTTGGAGGCGCTCAGCTGCCCCCCGAATGGACTTGGCCACCTCTAGGAATGCTTGATCGCGGTCGGGCCATTGGGTCACCGGACGACCATCGGTCGGGCTGGCAAGCAACTTGCCGAAGGGTGCGTGATGCCAATCGCAAGCCCTCAGGATGACCGGTATAACGATGGCGTTCTTCGCCTCATGGCGTTCCATCGCGCGGGTCATTTCTCGCTCATAGCAATAGTCAGAGGCGATGAAGTCCGGACTGACAAGCAACAGAATGATGTCCGCCGCCTCCATGTTGGTGGCGATGGCCTGGTCGATTTCCTGACCTCCGCCAATTCGGCGGTCATGCCATGTCGTAATGACCCCTTGCCGCTTCAGCATGGCGAGCTGCTTTTCTAGCTGATCGCGCAACGCTTCGTCAGCATGGGAGTAAGAAAAAAACAGCGCAATCACGGGCGACCTCTCGTCAAATTCAAATGCCAACTGGCTCTTTAGTACTTTGTCTCAACATAGAAGCCATGCCTTCCACTACACTGGT
>JAAFJA010000037.1 GCA_013298765.1 Betaproteobacteria bacterium | reverse complement strand
GAGGAAACTACGTTGACGCAGCGATCAACTTCGCCAGCGCCCTGCCGGGCTTGGGAGACTTTGTCGGCGGGGCGAAAATAATCGGTAGCGGGGCTCACGCGGCAGGCGCGATTTTTGGCGGGGCGAGGATTGTGGATAGTGGGTTTAGTGCCGCAAATAGTGGAGCGCGTGTCGCTTCTGAAGCCGGATTGAGCGCTGGTGAAATTGCCCGAATTCAGAACGCTGCAAATCGTATTGGTAAGCCTATCAACCTTGTCGGCAGTCGAGCGAGCGGAACAGCCAACGCAGCTTCGGATTGGGATTACGTCATTGAGGGGATGACGAATGCGAACAAGAATACTATCAAAAACTCGTTGCCAGGTGCGCCGATAAGAGCCGACCAAGTTCCTCGAAATATTGACTTCTTTACCGACCCGCTTCGCACTGATTTGCCACATATTCAATTCAATCCAAGATAGCCATTATGTTCACACTAGAGGATGATATTTTGGTAAATCAATGGGTCCAGAAAGTCCAACCTACAACGGTTACTTTGGAGTGGTTTGAATCAAGTTCCGCTGAACGCAAACTTGAAATACTTCGTTACTTGGTGTCCCTCTGTAAACAGGCGCGGGCCACAAATGACGAAGGTCTGGAGGCGATTTTAGCTAGTTCACTAAATCCTCGGAGATCGGCAAGTGTGCTATTGGCAAAAGGCACAAATGCAGAAATTTTGAACAAGCTTTCGACGCTTAAAAATGCGGATGGTGTGGATGCTTTTATCCTATTGCTCCACTTGTTGAGAATTGCTGATGAGCGGCGCAAAGCGGCTGAAACTACGACAAGTTGTAATCACTGGTGGCATCGCGATTTAGGAGATCCAATTGTTCTCGATGAAATCAAAAGGGCATATCGAAACGGAACACTTGGCCAACCTCCGGCTCCACACTAGCAACTCCCTCCCGGAAGATCGTCGCTCCGCACCACCAAACATCCCAACGGTCTGTCACGTGAGCTGCTGGCCTTGGGTCCATGTGACGTGCGCGGGGTAATGCTGCATCCGCTTCCGGGTGCCTCCCGCAAGCGGGTCCCTCCCTCCGCAGATGTTCCCTCGGGGAATACCCTCGGCAGCATTACCCGCGAAGTCACAAGTACCCTGCGGCCCTGCAGCTCCCGCGCCAGCCCGCACTTCAGTTCGCCTATCGGCTCAAAGCCCCCCGCACATGCCCCCGGCCAGGCGGGCGGCGGTTCCCGCCTGCCCACGGTTCCGCTCCGCTTCACCGCCGCCCGCCTCGCCGCCCCCGCCCACCCAGAATAGCTCCGCACCGCAGGCCTCCGGCATCGTGCTTGCCGTTCGTTGCCACTCACTCACGCACCATGCCTCCGGCCTCCCGGAAGAGTCCCGCAGCGGGGCTGCAAGAAAGCGCTTCGGGATCGTCTAACGTGTCATCAGGCCGCTGAGGCTCGCGCGGCCACCTCCGGGCGCTACGGCGTCAAGTGCTGTCCTCGTCACTCCCGGCGCTTCCGCGCTCCTATCGTCGCTTGTGCAGCTTGGTCATTCCTGCGGGATCACTTGACCCCGCGCCCTGCGGTGGCAAGAGGCACCTATCGGTTTTGCGTTCGCAAAATCCGTTGGGCAACGGCTTTGCAAAAGACATCCACCAACCACGGGGCGGGGGAACCTTCCGCAAGCTCTCGGGTGCCGGGCGAAGTCGGCTGGGCAAGCATCGTTCAGGCCGTCATCCGTTAGCGGGCCGTCCGCGTGGCCTCAACCCGCCATCCGCATCCAACCCCAGCCATCCCCCGCCCTTGGCCGCAGCGGTGCGGGGTGTCGCAAAATAGCTCACCCCGCCCCGCACGGCCCCACCCTCGATCAACAGAGCGAAGCGGGAAGATCAGGAGGCTTTCGCCTCCTGGGCGATCAACGCTTCCAGCGTATCGACAATCCTTTGTTGGCGGCGGCGGGGGAGTTTTGTCGCTTCTTCCACCAGCTTTTCAAAACGGCTGATTGGGCCGCGTTTCGCCGTCATGGTCTTGAGTTCATCGCATTGAATGAGCGTTTGGAGATCGACACCAAGAACCTTGGCCAATCCCGGCAGCAAGTCTCCCTTCGGCGGACGCGGCGAGCGTTCCCATGTCGCAACGGTGGATTGGCGCACGCCGACGGCCTCGGCGACTTGCTGCTGAGATAGCCCGGAGGCGGTTCTCAAATCGGCAAGAAACTTCCCGTAGGCCGGGGCATCGGATTTTGCAGGTCTTCCCATGTGGCGGATCATAAACGTAAATAGAATAATCAGGTTGCTAATAAACGGAAAGCTGATAAATCCCGTGCGAGAAAAAAGCCGAATCCCGACTTGACACGTTTTTCAAAGCCATGAATCCGCCATCCGATCCCGCTGCCCTCTTTGTTTTTCCCGCCCCCGGTTGCTGGCCGTGGGATGATTGGCAACGCCTCGCCCTGGAGCGCGGCCTCGCGCCCGATCTCGCCGCCCTTGGCCGCTCGCTGATGCGCGAGGCCGACCAGCACGGCTGGTGCGAACGCCTGCGATCCGAGTGCGGCCTTCACGACGCAGGCCGCGCCATGCTCGCCCGGCTGCTCGCGCATCCGCGCCGCACCGCCGCCCGCCTCACCTGGCTCTACGCCACCGACGGCCTGCGCTTCGATCCCTGGGAACGAAACGAATTTTACCCCGACTCACCTTGCTGGAAAGCGATGCGCCTCAAATGGAATCGCGAGCAACAGCGCGAAGCATCTTCCCCAACAACTTCTAACAAATAACTTTTAACAAAATCCCCATGTCCCGCCTTCCCGAAGCAACCCTCGCCCGCATCAAGGCGGAAGTGCCGCTTGAAACCCTCTGCCGCGAGCACGCCATCGAGCTAACAGGCAGCGGCAAGAACCTCCTCGCCCGCTGCCCCTTCCACGAGGACGGCGAGCCGTCCTTCGTCGTCACGCCCGGCAAAAACCTCTGGAACTGCCTCGCCGGTTGCGGCGGTGGCGACACCATCCAGCTCCTCATGCGCTTGGAAAATATCAGCTTCCGCCGCGCCGCCGACAAGCTCGCCGCCCGCCTCGGCCTCACCCCGGAAGCCGCCACAGTGGAAACCCGCCAAGGCACCTCTCACGACATCCTCACCGATCCCGGCGAGGCCATGACCGACGCCGCGCTCATGGCCATCGTCAGCGACTTCTATCAGCGCACCTTCCTCAACCAGCCGCAGGCCATGCAATACCTTGCGAAAAGAAAATGCTTCCACCCCGAGGCCGTGAAACGCTTTCGCATCGGCTATGCCGACCGCACCCTCGGCTACCGCGTCCCCGCCACCACGGCGGCAGGTCAGACCCTCAAATCCCGCTTGCAGAAACTCGGCATCCTGCGCGACAGCGGCCACGAGCATTTGAACGGCTCGGTCGTCTTCCCGATCTGCGACCGGAACAACGCCCCCGTCCAAATGTATGGCCGCAAGCTCAACGACAACCTCCGCAAAGGCACGCCCACCCACCTCTACCTCGAAGGCCCCTTGCGCGGCGTCTGGAATGGCGATGCTCTAACCAACCAGCGGGAAATCATCCTCTGCGAAAGCATCCTCGACGCTCTAACATTTTGGTGCGCGGGCTTCCGCAACGTCACCGCCAGCTTCGGGGCGGGGAACATTGGCGAGGACGTTTGGAAACTCCTGCATGACGTGCGCCCGTCACGCGTCATCCTCGCCCAGGACAACGATCAAGCCGGAAACGACGCCGCACAAAAGCTCGCCCCGCGTCTCGGCGACCTCGGCATCAGCGTGCTGCGCGTCAAGCTCCCGCCCGGCTGCGACGTAAACGCCTACGCCTGCCAGAGCAAGGACGCCTCACGCGCCCTCGCCGCCCTCATCGAAGAAGCCGAAATCCTCGTCGCCCACGCCTCAAGGAACGTTGGCGTCTCGCCGACATCTTCAGAACCTCCAAGCACCCACGCAGCGTCTAACAACGAAGAAGCAGCTAAGGAAAAAGCAGCACCCGCGAGCAACGAACCACCACCCGAGCCGCCAGCCGCTTCCCCTTTAGCAGCCAAATCCCAAGCCGCTTCTTCCTCTGTGTTCTCTGTGCCCTCTGTGGTTAAAACCTCTTCCTCCTCATTCGATCCAACACCAGTCGTTCACGGCGACGACATCACCTTCACCCTTGGCGATCGAGCGTGGCGCATCCGCGGCCTTGCCAAAAACCTCAACTTCGAGGCTCTCCGCGTGCAAATCCGCGTCACCCGCAACGAAGCCTTCCACCTCGACACCCGCGACCTTCTCAGTGCCAAACAACGCGAATCCTTCCTCCGCGAAGCCGCTTCCGAAACCCGAACCGCCGAAGACATCCTCAAGCGCGATCTAGGCCGCATCCTCCTCAAGCTCGAAGAACTCCAGGAAGAAAATATCCGCCGCGCCCTCGAACCCAAGCAAGCCGCCGTCCCCGGCATGAGCGACGAGGAATGCGCCGCCGCCCTCGAACTACTACGCTCACCCGACTTGCTGGGGAAAATCCTCGCCGACTTCGACGCCTGCGGAGTCGTGGGGGAGGACACCAACAAACTCGTCGGCTACCTCGCCGCCACCTCGCGCAAGTTCGAGCGGCCCCTCGGCGTTATCATCCAGTCCACCAGTGCTGCCGGAAAAACCACTCTCATGGAAGCCGTGCTCGAGTTCATGCCCGCCGAAGAGCGCGTCAAATACTCCGCCCTAACAGGCCAAGCCCTCTTCTACCTCGGCGAGCAAGACATCCGTCACAAGATCCTCGCCATCGCCGAAGAAGAAGGTGCCGAACGCGCCACCTACGCCCTCAAACTCCTCCAGTCCGAAGGCGAACTCACCATCGCCAGCACCGGCAAGGACGCCACCACCGGGCGCATGGAAACCCAGGAATACCACGTCCAAGGCCCCGCCATGATCTTCTTCACCACCACCAGCATCGAGGTCGATGAAGAACTCGCCAACCGCTGCCTCGTTCTAACCGTCGATGAATCCCGCGAGCAAACCCGCCGCATCCACCAGCTCCAGCGCGAAGAAGAAACCCTCGAAGGCCACCACCACCGCGAGTGCGCCGCCCACATCCGCCGCACCCATCAAAACGCCCAACGCCTCATCGCCACCATCCCCGTTCACAACCCCTTCGCTCGCCTCCTAACATTCCCCGACGAGAACACCCGCCTCCGCCGCGATCAGAAAAAATACCTCACCCTGATAAGAACCATCGCCCTCCTTCACCAACACCAACGCCCCCGCCGCACCGTCCACGGCATCGCCCACGTCGAAGTCACCCGCCAGGACATCGCCACCGCCAACCGCATCGCCGGAATCATCCTCGGCCGCAGCCTCGATGAAATGCCACCGCAGACCCGCCGCTTCCTCGACCTCCTTTGGGCCATGGTAAAAACCGCCTGCGAGCAAAACCAGATCGACCCCAAACACCACCGCTTCACCCAGCGCGAAGCCCGCGCCGCCACCGGCTGGAGTCCGCCCCAAGTCAAGCGGCACATGCAGCGTCTCCACGAACTCGAATACATCCTCAGCCACCGTGGCGGGCGCGGCCAAGGCTTCGTTTACGAACTCATCTATCAAGGCGAGGGCGGCGACGGCGGCAAGTTCCTCCCCGGCCTCATCACCGAAGAAAGCCTCGCATCCATCGCCTACGATGGCGACCGGGACGGGCAAAACAGCGACCGGGATGCCCCCGGCATCCCCCCGGCACCCCCGCCGCACGCCCCCGGCACCCCCACCCAAAATCCGCCACAACCCAACAACCCCAAGCCCTCCAGCCCATCGCCCAAGAAAATCCCCAAAACCACGCAACCGGACCCAGAAAAAAACCTCATCCCATCATAATCGTAACCGAAGCCCCCATCTTCCCTGAACACTGAAAACTGAACACCAACAAACTTCCTCCACCCCATGCCACGCAAAGGAACCCACACCCCGTTAGATCCGCAAGGCGATCCCAACGACCCCCATGGCTGGCACGCCCTAACGGAATTATTCCTCGAATGGATGGGCATCCAGAACTACAGCCCGCGCACCATCCACGGACGGCGCACGTATTTGAAATACTTCATCGCCTGGTCCATCGAGCGCGGCCTCACACGCCCCGCCGAAATCACCAAACCCATCCTCGAACGTTACCAGCGCCACCTCTTCCACCACCGCAAGCGCGACGGCGAACCCATGAGCGTCAGAGGCCAGCACGCCCGCCTCGTCCCCGTCAGAGCCTTCTTCAAATGGGCCGCCCGCGCCAACCACATCCTCTACAACCCCGCTTCCGAGATCGACCTCCCACGCCTCGACCACCGCCTGCCCAAGCACATCCTCAACACCACCGAAGTCGAAAAACTCCTTCAACTCTGCGACACCAATCTCACCACCGACCCCAGCGGCCTCGGCCTCCGCGACCGCGCCATTTTAGAAACCTTCTACAGCACCGGCATGAGACGCAGCGAACTCATGAACCTCAAGCTCCACGACATCGACCCCGAGCGCGGCACCCTCTTCATCCGCCAAGGCAAAGGCAGGAAAGACCGCATGGTTCCCGTCGGCGACCGTGCCCTCGCATGGATCACCCGTTACCGCGACGACATCCGCCCCAGCTACGCCCGCGAACCAGACGATGGCACCCTCTTCCTAACAAACCTCTACGAACCCTTCACCCCCAACCGCCTCACCCAGCTCGTCCGCAACTACATCAAGGCCGCCGAACTCGGCAAAAGCGGCAGTTGCCACCTCCTGCGGCACACCTGCGCCACCCTCATGTTAGAAAACGGAGCCGACATCCGCTTCATCCAGCAGCTCCTCGGCCACGCCGAACTCACCACCACCCAGATTTACACCCAAGTCAGCATCCAAAAGTTGAAGCAGGTCCACACCGCCTGCCACCCCAGCGCCAGCCTCGAAAAACCCACCGCCCGCAAGACTCAAAAGCCCGAGCCAAAGCCAGAGCCGCCGCCGCCCTAAAAGCCCAAGCCACGCCAATCACCCCGCAGAATCACTCGCGCACCCGCGCCTTGCATCTTCTTCTCTTAGCTGCTAACTCCAAGCCGCTTTGATGATTGATGCGACTAGAGAAAAAACGCGGCTGTGGCTCCTGATGCTTGTCGGAGTCGTAGCCACGCTTCTCGGCCAAACTCATGCCCGGGAAATTTTTGCCCCGTCCCCGCACGAGTCCGGCATTTTCGCCCCCGCCACCCAAGCAGCCACCGGGGAAATCTACGACGCTTGCCAGTATGATGCGCCAGACTCCCTCAATGCCGCAA
>JAAFJA010000036.1 GCA_013298765.1 Betaproteobacteria bacterium | reverse complement strand
AGCCATCACCTCGCGCTTTGCGTGCGCCGCGCCACACCTGCACATCAACATTGCCAACGGGCGTAGAAATATTGTCACGCCCGGTTCTCTCCATCGTGAATGTATCGATGCGACGCGTGGATGCCACGCTAAAGGTAGCGCGTTCTGTCTTTGGCATCGCGAAATAAAACTGCACGATCCAAGTAAGCGGATCGTGCGCGATGCCTTCGATGGTGAGCGGATCTTTCTCAGGGATCATCACTTTTTTGTTCGCATGATCAAACACGGCTTCTCTGCGTTTGTCGGGCGAGCCCCGCTCCTCCGTGAAGCGTTCTGGCCGCAGCCCCTCCTCGGTGATCACGCCTTCCGATTCGCCTTGATAAATGCCGGGGTAAAGCACGGCAGCGAGCCCGCGTACGCGTCCCGTAACGCGCATTTTGTAGCGCCCGTTCTCATGCGTGAAGATGAGTTGAACCGGGCCGAGCTCCGATTTGTTTTCGCCGAGAAAAACGGTGTAGCCGAGCTGAATTTTCTTCGGCGGCAGTTTGCTCGGATCGAGCGCGGGTGGCGCGGGCGGCGCTTCGGGCGTTGCTACTTTTTCAGGCTCGGCCGGCTTCTCTGCAACCGGCGCATCTTTGGCCGCGGCGTTATCCGTTTTCTGTCCGGCATCTGCGGGAGCCATTGTTTCGACCTGAGGCGTCTCCGCAGCGATACTAGGCAGCGCCGCAGCAGCCGCATTCGACTCAGGCTTCGGGCGAGGTTTGGGCTTCGGCTTGGTCGCTGCCCTCGCTTGCGGGCGCACACTTTGCGCTGTAGGCGGCGGAGGCAGTTTCATGAACTGCGCTTTGAGCGGCGGCATCATCTCTTCGGCCTGTTCCGCTTGCAAAAACGCGCCGAAAAACAAATGCAGCAGCAACGAAGCAATGATCGCCGCGGTAAGCTTTCCGCGCGTCGTTGCAAGAAAGCCCTGACGCTTTGAAAGCGCTCGCGCAAGTTCAAACCGCGCCGCCGATTCTGGCGTCGCGTTAGCTGCGGCTGCGGGAGTGTCGATGCTGGGCGTGGACATAAGCCCGGTAAAACGCTGAATCGTCTATTTTGGCTGACTCAGAGCACAAATGGTTCACCGATTGATCGGGCGCAGGCGCACTCGGTTGCCGTCGACCTGCAGCCGCCCCTCGCAGAAGAGCTTTACAGCGTAGGGAAATATTTGATGCTCTTGAACTAACACCTTCGCAGCAAGGGTATCGGGTGTCTCATCATCATCCACGTTCACCGCCGCCTGCGCGATGATCGGGCCGCAATCAAGTTCAGAGGTCACGAAGTGAACGGTGCAGCCCGCGAGCTTCACTCCATCGGCGAGCGCTCGCTCATGAGTATCCAGCCCCGGATAGCTCGGCAGCAACGAGGGATGAATATTGACCAGCCGCCCTGCAAATGCATCGGTAAACACGGGGGTGAGAATTCGCATGAAGCCCGCGAGTACGACCAAATCCACATTCGCAGCCTGCAGCCGCTCCACAAGCGCTGCATCAAACGCTTCGCGCGAAGCAAATGCTTTGTGAGAGAGCGCAAAGGTATCGATCCCCGCCTCGCGCGCGATGTCGAGCCCCTTCGCATCGGCTTTGTTGCTTCCCACGAGCACGATGTCGCCGCTTAAATCATTGCGCAAGAGTGACGCTAAATTTGAGCCACGGCCAGAAATGAGAACCGCGATGCGTTTACGTTGAATATTCATAAGGCACGTGCACCCTCAATTTTTCCAAGCGCTTTGTCAAATGTGCCGAGTGGCGTATGACCAGCCTTGCGTGCGATTTCTAGGATCAAGCAGTCGGAAAAACTCACCTTCGGATGAGACTTGAAGTGTTCGAGCGCAGCGCGAACCGTGCTGGGGTCTTCAAGCGAAAGTCGATCATGTCCGAGCAACCCAGTGAGTGCGCCAACGAGCTGCGCTCGGCCAGCTCCATAGACTTTGTCGAAGACCCAAATCGACTCTGCAAGCACAAGATGCGACACCCACGCGCCACCCTCGATATAGTCGTCAACTCTCTCCGCCTGCGCTGCGTCATCGCGCGCGAGTAAGCGCACGACAGCGTTGGTGTCAACTGCGCGCATGTTTCTCGCGAATGTAGTCAGCGATCCCGTCCTTCAATTCTTTTAAGCTGCGCTTCTTTGGCGGCCCACTCGGAAAGAGCTGCTCATGAATTTCGTTAGTCGTGTAAGAGCCGCGTTTTTTTACGACAACGCTGTCGCCCTGCTCCATCCAAACGAGCGTGCTACCAGGCTCTACGCCGAGTTTCTTTCGAATCGACGCAGGCACTGAAACTTGACCTTGCGAGGTGATCCGCGTTTCCAGCCCGGATGTCGCCGCCGCAGTTTGATTTGCTGATTGTTCCATACGGCACCCATACATATTACCTTGGTAATATAACAGGTAAGTCACATCGGTTCAAACTGACGTGGGGATCGTCAATTTAACGCAGCTTCAAATCATCCGCCGAGTAAGTCACGCTAATCGGTTCAATCACCGCTTGCTTCGGGCCAGCTTCGACCGCACCTGCGACCCACGCTTCGATGCCGCATTGACGTGCGATATGCGCAGTCGCTTCTGCGTCTTTGGCATCGACGAAGAGCGCGAACCCGGCGCCCATGTTGAGCGTTCCGTAAGCTTCAGTGTTGTCGAGTTTCGCTTCGCGCTGCATGAAGGAGAGCACGGGCGGCACCGGCGGCACGGTGTGAATGCGATAAGTGAATTCACTCGTGTGCCGCAATAGTTTTCGCCAACCGTGGCCTGTGACATTCACGGTGTAATTCACCGCAATGCCCGCCTTTGCCAGCGCTTCGGTGACCGGCACGTAGAGCGTGGTCGGCGCGAGTATTGCATCACCGAACGTGGTGCCGCCCTCGATCGCCGTTTGATATCCCTTGGCTAAACGCTCAGCGAGCTTCCGCGCCAACGAAACACCATTGGCGTGAATACCACTTGAAGCGAGTAAGACGATTGCATTGCCCGGCGCGAGGTTATCGCCCAAGGAGAGTCGCGATTTGGGCTGAACGAGGCCGACGCATGAAGCGCCCAAGTCAATCGTGTCACTTTCCACCACCCCGGCAAGCGCTGGCGTTTCGCCACCGCCCCAGGACACGCCGCAGACGTCGCAAGCCGCTTTCCAGCCTGCGATCAAATCGGCGGCGCGCTTGCGATCGTTAAACCAATCGCTGCCGCCTGCGGCCCAGTAAGCCTGCACAACGAGCGGCGTTGCACCGACCGTAATCAAATCGTTCACCGCCATCGCAATGGTGTCTTGTGCGATGGCTGCGTAAAAGCTCTTTCCCGTTTCGCGATACACCGCATCGGCCACCAGAATTTTGGTGCCCAAGCACTCGACGATAGAGGCCAGATACGCGTGGCCGATATCCAGAACGTACGCTGATTCGCCGCGCGAAGCGGCGATTTCAGTGAGCCCTTTGGCGGCGAGATTGGCAACGGTTGCCTTGGCACTTTGCTGAGCGAGCAACTTGATCGGATCAACCTGATCGTATTTGACGCCCGCCTGATCGTAAGTGAGGGCATCAGCGGGGAGCGTAGTAGAGGCGGCGCTCATGATTTAATCTGGATACGATGGATCCGAATTCAAACCACGATTCTAGTTCGCAAGGACTGGGGCATACCTCACCACCAACGCCGGCCGACTTACCCATCGGCTCGAAGGGTAAGCATGATGAAACGGCGGTTTCCGGTAATTCATCTAATCCCCTCCAAGCGCCCACTTTATCGGGGGTAAATGCAAAAAGTC
The DNA here is from genome assembly GCA_013298765.1 of Betaproteobacteria bacterium. Classification (GTDB taxonomy): domain Bacteria; phylum Pseudomonadota; class Gammaproteobacteria; order Burkholderiales; family Casimicrobiaceae; genus Casimicrobium. Next base: position 3,567 of record JAAFJA010000036.1, on the reverse strand, counting down.
AAACTGACGTGACGTTGCCTTGGTGGCGTCAGCTCTCTCCTTCATGGCACGCGATTGCAACGATCTCTGCGGTGGTGCTGATCGGCTTTCTGATCCACACGCTCGCACCGGTGCTCACGCCTTTCATGTTCGGCGCGATCCTCTCGTACGTGGGCGCCCCGGTCGTGGGCTGGCTGGCTACGCGGGGCGTCTCGCGCACGGTGGGCGCGGTGATTGTGATCGTCGCTTTTGTGAGCTTTTTCGGTGGCATGATTTTGGTGGTTGCGCCCTTGATTGGCAAAGAAGTGTCGATCATCGCGGATAAGTTTCCCGAGGTTCTGGCTCGTATTCAAAACGAATGGATACCTTGGCTCAATACGCAGCTAGGCACCTCGTTCGCATTCGACTTATCGCAGCTCAAAACGCTCGCGAGTGAAAACAAAGACACGCTCTCCAACATCGGCGCGAGTGTTGCCGGATCGGCAAAACTCGGCGGCCAGATGCTGCTGACGCTCTTGATAAATGTCACTTTGATCCCAGTGGTGATGTTCTACCTACTGCGCGATTGGCCTCAGGTGATCTCCGGTATCGACGGCTTGCTCCCGCAGCAGATGCAGGGCACGGTGCGAAAGCTCGCCAAAGAGATCGATGCTGTGCTCTCAGAGTTCTTGCGCGGACAGGGTCTCGTAATGCTTGCGTTAGCGACGTTTTACTGCGTCGCGCTCAGTCTGGTGGGGCTTGAATTCGCGATTCCGGTGGGGCTCATCACTGGTTTGCTCGTCTTCATTCCGTATGTTGGCTTCGGGCTTGGCCTCATTCTCGGCATGCTTGCCGCGCTTACGCAATTTTCAGCGGCTGGGCCGATTCTCGCTGTGGCTGCGGTGTTCGCGGTAGGGCAAATTCTTGAGGGCTTTGTGCTGGTTCCCTATTTGGTGGGCGATCGAATTGGGCTGCATCCGCTGGCCGTGATCTTCGCGCTGATGGCCTTTGGCCAGCTCTTCGGGTTTGTGGGTGTGCTGCTCGCGCTGCCTCTTTCCGCCGCGCTCTTGGTGGCAATTCGTTTTTTGCGCGAACGGATCGCTGAGGCGCGTCTCGCGAGCGAGCACCCCGTTGCCGCCACCGATCGCCAGTGAACGCGGCACCGCTACAGATTCCGCTCGATTGGGCGGAACCGGCCCCGCCGTCGTTCGAAAACTTTGTTGTGGGCGATAACGCTGAGCTAGTCACGGCGCTCTACCAAATCGCAAGCGGCGAACAGCTCTCTCCAGTGACTCTCTTTTGGAGCGGGGCGAGCGCAGGAAAAACGCATTTACTGAAAAGCGTAAAAAATGCGCTTTTGGCCCAGCAAAAAAAAGTTTTTTGGTTAGAAGCTGAATCAAATTGTGACGCTGATCCATTTGCTGCTTGGGACGCAGTGCTGATTGATGATGTCGACGCACTCAGTGACGCGGCGCAAGAGCTGGCGTTTAAAGCTTTTATTCAAGTGACGTCTTGCGCTGGCTTGGTGATAGCAACCGCTAGCGCACCGCCGACTTGTTGGAGCATTCGAGACGATCTTCGCACGCGCATCCTGAGCGGCCTCACCTTTGAACTTCGTGCGCCGCGTGCTCAAGATGTACCGGGATTCGTACGGGAACACGCCGAGCGGCATGGCTTTAGCCTAAGCGAAGAAGTGCTCACTTACATTCTGAACCACGAAAAACGTGATCTCGCCCATCTCGCGTCAGTGGTTACTGAGCTCGATCGATGGTCGCTCGCCAGCAAACGCCGCGTCACCATCGCCCTCGCGCGGGCTTATTTAGCCCATAAACACGGTACTAGCCCTACAGTTTTTGACTAGAAAACTAAGCGTTATCCCGAATCCACACATACAATGCGCAGCTGAGTTCGGATAAGTCGAAGAAAGCGTTCGGGGGTCCTTCGGACAGTTTTTTGAGTTTTTCGTGTCAACCGACCGGAAAGCGGACTCGTTAACGGCACAGATTCGGGTTTAAACCGAGTCCTGCAAAACCAAAATTCTTCTAGAGGAATATGAACATGAAACTTTTGACCGCATTGATCGCTTCGCTCTTCGCAGCTGCTTCGTTCGCACAAGCTCCTGCTGCTCCTGCTGCTGCTGCTCCTGCAGCTGCCGCTGCTCCTGCTAAGGCAGAAGCTAAGAAAGAAGAAGCTAAGAAAGACGCAGCTCCTGCTAAGGCAGAGAAGAAGGCCAAGAAAGCTAAGAAAGCTAAGAAGCCTGCTGCTAAGAAAGCTGCTTAATTCGAACGCGAAAGCTTTGAATTTGAAGGGCGCCGCAAGGCGCCCTTTTCGTTTGTGGCGCGCGAACAGACGAACATGTTGCGATCGGCATCACCGATGACCAACGTCCCGCGGCGAAAACCTTGGAAACCTACCTGATGCACCAACCTATTGGCCAGACATATCGAAGAGAGAGAATAGTGTGATGGTCATCAACCTCAGCAAACCCTTGAGCCATTCGCTATTAGTCATTCGCTCCGCTCGCGAGGTGTTCGCGTGCGCGTAGTCGTTGGCCTTTCCGGCGGCGTGGATTCAGCTGTCTCAGCGCACCTGCTCAAAGAGCAGGGCCACGATGTGCTCGGCATCTTCATGAAAAACTGGGAAGACGACGATAACAACGAATACTGCTCTTCGCGCGAAGATTTGGTTGATGCGGTGAGTGTGGCCGATCACATCGGTATCGATATCGAAGTGGTGAACTTTGCGAGCGAATACAAAGATCGCGTGTTCTCGTATTTTCTTGCAGAGTACGAAGCGGGGCGCACACCGAACCCCGACGTGCTCTGCAATACGGAAATCAAGTTCGCCGCGTTTCTCGAGCACGCGATGAAACTCGGTGCCGACAAAATCGCGACGGGACACTATGCCGGCGTGCGCGAAACCTCCGACGGGAAATTCGAGCTACTCAAGGGCGACGACGATACCAAGGATCAGTCATACTTTCTGCACCGCTTGAACCAGTCGCAACTTTCAAAAGCGATGTTTCCGCTCGCGCATTTGCCGAAAAAAGAGGTTCGCCTGCTCGCAGAAAAGCTCGGTATCCCGAATTTCGCAAAAAAGGATTCCACCGGAATTTGCTTTATCGGCGAGCGACCCTTTCGCGAGTTCCTAGAGCGCTATCTGCCGAAGAAACCGGGCAAGATGGTCACGCCTGAAGGCGAAATCGTAGGCCAGCATCAAGGGCTCGCGTACTACACGCTGGGGCAACGCGGCGGATTACACATTGGTGGCGCGAAGGATGGCTCGGGCGAGCCTTGGTATGTTGCAGGCAAAGACATCGAGAAGAATCGATTGATCGTCGTGCAAGGGCGCGAGCATGCCGCGCTCAGAAAACAAGACGTAGAGCTCATCAACACCCACTGGATCGGTGGTGACGCACCATCGGCGACCTCGCCAGAAACCGAGCAACCCGACTACCGTTTTGGTGGCAAAACACGCTACCGTCAGCCCGATGCGGCGTGCAACTATGTGGGAGAGGACTCGCGCGAGGCCCTTCATTTCCGCGACGGCCAATGGGCGCCCACGCCTGGGCAGTATGCGGTGCTTTATCGCAACAACGTGTGCCTCGGG
>JAAFJA010000035.1 GCA_013298765.1 Betaproteobacteria bacterium | reverse complement strand
ACACATCGGCGGCGCTGCCTCAGCAGCCGGTGATCTTTTCCAAGCCCCCCACCGCCGTCATTGCCTGGAACGACCCTGTCCGGCACGACGGCGACGTGACCCAGCAGCTTGATTGGGAAACCGAACTAGCCGTCGTCATCGGCCGCACCGCCTGGCGCGTCGCGGAGGCCGACGCGCTGGATTATGTCTTCGGATATACCATCATCAATGACATCAGCGCCCGAGACTGCCGCCGCGCCGGGCAATGGATCGTTTCCAAGGGGCAGGACAGTTTTGCCCCGATGGGCCCCGCAATCGTCACGACCGACGAGATTGCCGATCCGCACTGCCTTTCCATCACGACACGCGTCAACGGCGTCGAAAAACAGAACGGCAACACCCGCTTCATGCTGTTCAACGTCAATGCATTGATCGCCGATATCAGCCGGGTCATGACGCTCGAACCCGGCGACATCATTGCCACCGGCACCCCGGCCGGCGTCGGCGCCGGCCGCCAGCCGCCCGAATTCATGTGGCCAGGCGATGTGCTTGAATCGCACATCGAAGGGATCGGCACGCTGTGCAACCCGATCATCAATGCGAAAGCCAGATGATGAATCGCCCGCATCGTATCGGCCAGATCGTCTCCAGCTCGAACCTGACGATGGAATCCGAAATTCCGGTCTTGCTGCGCGCGAAAAGCCATTTTTGCCCAACGATGTCGACAGAACCACAGATAAGCGCATTTCGAGCGCATTTTGGTGGGGTGCAGACTTGCGACTTCAATCGCAAATCGCCGTAAGTCCTTGAACAAGAATGGTGCGCGACGCAGTAGTTGGCGAACCGGTCTCGCTCGGATTTTCCCTGTTATCGACGCTGAACAGGGAAATGTGTCATTTTTCGACCCAGAATGAGTGAAGGCGTGACCCGTTTTTTCATCCCGATACAGCCACTTAGTTGATGAATTCCCTGTTCGGCGGAACAGGGAATTTACTCTCCCCGGAACAGGGAAGTGGATACGCGTAACAGGGACGCCGGATGTGCAATCAGGGATCATTATCTTCTGCGCGCGAGCACGACATAGCTGCCGGCTGGCTTAGCATGACGAATGCGACCCTCATCACAGCTATTGAACAATACGGGAACATCTGTTAAATGTCATGTTAACGAGATAAAAGTCCTGGGGGTCACGACCGAAAGGATTGACCTTGGTAAGCACCCGGCACGAGATCATTTACAGACCACCTGCAACGCTTAAACCATACGCTCGTAACGCCCGCACCCACAGCAAGAAGCAAGTGCGGCAGATCGCCGACAGCATCGAACGATTCGGCTTCACCAATCCGGTATTGGTTGCCGATGACGGCACCATTATCGCGGGGCACGGCCGAGTGCTGGCGGCGAACTTGCTCGCGATGGCCGAGATCCCGACGTTGGCACTTTCCCACCTTAGCGAAGCCGAACGACGGGCGTACATCATCGCCGACAACAAGCTGGCGCTCAATGCTGGCTGGGACAGCGAACTCCTAGCGCTCGAACTTCAGGGCCTGATCGACCTCGAGTTTGACGTTGAGCTGACAGGGTTCAGTTTAGCCGAAATCGATCTCGTGCTTGACGATGCGCGAGAGGCGGCGAGCGATACGCCGGCCGGCCCGGAGGACGCCATTCCGGCGTTGCCAAGCAATCCTGTCACTATCCGCGGCGACCTTTGGCTGCTTGGTCGCCATAAGTTGGTCTGCGGGGACGCGCGAAGCCAGAGCGACTATGCTCTGCTGCTCGGCAACGAGGCCGCCGACCTAGTGTTTACCGACCCCCCCTATAACGTCGCGATCGATGGCCATGTCTGTGGCTCAGGTTCGGTGAAGCATGCTGAGTTCGCGATGGCCTCGGGCGAAATGAGCGAGGCCGCGTTCACAGCCTTCTTGAGTGCTTCCTTAGGGACGATGGCGAGACATTGCCGCGATGGGGCGATCGCTTTCGTCTGTATGGATTGGCGGCACATGAGCGAGATGCTCGCCGCGGGGCAACAAGCTTTCACCGAGCTCAAGAACCTCTGCGTTTGGAACAAGACCAACGGAGGCATGGGGACGTTCTACCGCTCGAAGCACGAACTGGTGTTTGTGTGGAAGGTAGGCACTGCGCCACATACCAATACGTTCGGGCTTGGAGATACTGGGCGCTATCGGACCAATGTCTGGGACTATGCCGGTATCAGCAGTATGAGTGCGAGCCGCGGGGAAGAGCTGGCGATGCACCCGACGGTCAAGCCGGTCGCACTTGTTGCTGACGCGATCCGCGATTGCTCGAAGCGTGGCGAGATTGTCCTCGATGCGTTCGGCGGCTCCGGCAGCACGCTGATTGCCGCCGAGAAGACAGGCCGTTCGGCGCGACTGATTGAGTATGACCCAGGCTATTGCGATGTCATCGTCAATCGCTGGCAGCGATTGACTGGCAAGCGGGCAACGCTCGAAGCGTCCGGACTCCCCTTCGAAGATGTCACGGACGAGCGTATGGGTGTCGCGACAACCATGGCTGCCGAATGAGTCTGGAAGATTCAGAGCCGCCACACAACGGCGTCGTGGCCTATGAGGTGGGGTATCGCCGACCTCCGCCGCAGCATCGATTCAAGAAGGGGACGTCCGGAAACCCGAGTGGTCGACCAAAGGCTAACAAGCGCGTCTCGCCAAATATCCCGCCTCCCCTGGCAGACCACCTCGCTATCGACAGCGTCTTGCTTGGCGAAGCATACCGCCCCGTACTGCTGCGTGAGGGCGACAAGCCAGTGACGTTGTCGGCAGTTGAAGCCGTGTACAGATCGTTGGCTTTGGCAGGGCTTAAGGGGAACCGGCTGGCAGCCAAAACCTTCGTCGAGCACGTCGAGAAAGCCGAGACCCGGCGCCGAACGCAAGCGATCGAATTCATTGACACGGCGAATAAGTATAAGGCTGAAGCTATCGAAGCGATCGAGTTCGCGCAAAGCCGCGGTCTTCCGGAGCCTAAGCTTTATCCGCACCCTGACGATATCGTCCCTGGCGATGACGGAATGCCGGTCACTGTTGGCCCTAGGACGGCAGCCGAACTGGCGCATTGGAAGAAGCTCCAACAAAGGGCGATCGATGCCGATGGCACGATCCGAGACAACCTTGCGAGCTGGAAGTCAAAGGCGAAACGAGATGCGGGATTGAAGCCATTCTTTTTCAACGAGATTGTGTATGAGCATCGCATTCGACTGATGCTGCGATTTGTGGCGCCCGATGAATGCACGCGACGCGCACACCGCTATCGTCGACCGAATTCAAACGACATCAACGCGTTTGTGGTCGCCAACAAGACAAAATATCGCCTCCATGACGACCTCACGGAAGCCGGACGACATAAATTTATCCGGGAAATCGAGCAATACGATCGTGACTTGCGCAAGCATTCTAACAGGTAGGTGCAGTTCCATCGCAGCTTGTGTCGTCGATCAGAGCGGGCGGGCCATTCACGATAATGAGGCATGATTCAGCTGATGTCGCACCGCATTAGGCAGTGACCGCGGTGCACGCATGTCGGCCTCGCAAAAAGGCGGATCTCTGGCCGTTCTTGGCGCCAGGAACCTAACGCGGCCTCATGCGTTATGTGAGCCGCGCGGGAGTGGGAACACTATTTTCGTTTAGCGACATTGACAGCACGTAAAGAGTTTATAAGAGGTAAATATCAATTGCGTCTTGTCGATCGGAGGATCGAGCAATGCGTGAGAAACCTGGGGGGTGTGTAGCTTTGCCTAATCAAGAAATGCCGGCGCCGTTCGCTAACGATGCGAATGCTCCGCCAATGGCTTCGCTGATTGGCCTCGATGAAACTGTTAGCGAGACGATCAGACTGTTTCTCGAGATTCTGGGGTGGGCAACCCAGGCATACAAAGCGATTGACGATCTCCCGGAAGAAGCCTTTCGCATCGCATTTGTTGACGACCATCAGTTTCAGACCCACGCACCGGAAATCTTAAACCGCAAAATTGCGCCTCCAGCCATAGTGGTGATTGGGAATTCACCCATTTTGCCTGATTATGGCCGTGCAAATGCCAAGTTATATCTGCTGACTTTGCCGCTCGATATTGTCAAACTTGAAAATATTGTTTCTGAATGTTGAAAGATTCGATACCGCAATAAATTATTTGCCAGATTGTTATGGACAGCCCAGAATTTGCCACGCAAGATGCCAAGGCTTCGGGGAGGGAAGCACTATAATTTACCTAGGCTGGAGGGGCATTCGTCGTGGCGCATGAAGATCCGTCGTCCGTAAAAAGGCATCAATCTCCAGTAAATCGGTCAAAAAAAGCTCTCATTGCCGATCTGAAGCAGAAAATTTCACACATTTCCAAGACGCTTGTTGAAGTTTTCGAAGAGATTGATAGCATTGATGAGCCGTCAAACATAACTGCTGCTGAGCAGACAGCATTGGCTGTCACTCGTCTTCGTAAGATTGTTGCAATACGAAAGCGTAGGAACCATGCGTTTCCAGAGCATCATTTCGCTGACCCAGCCTGGGACATGATCCTTGATCTGACAATCGCGATGGCTGAGAATCGTCGAATTTCAGTTTCTAGCCTATCTTTGGCTGCAAATGTGCCAACGACGACGGCCTTACGCTGTATAAACCAGTTAAAGGACGAGGGATTAATTGTTATTGTACCCGATCCAAAGGATGGACGGCGCAGGTACACCCAGCTTTCAGAAGCGATCTACGAACGAATGATAAAGTTTGGAACGGTTGCCTCTGAAAAATAAAAATTTCAATCAGTCTATAGTTTACTGGAAATCCATTTCCAAATGATACTATGCATTTTTATTGACCGCGATGGGAGTCGCCGCCTTCAATAAAAGTGTTTCAACTACCGATTGATTCAAATAGCTTTCAAACGTAACCATTCGATGTTTGAAATCCTTCATCGACACCGGCCGGGCGGGATGGTCGTCATTCCAGACCGGATAATAACTGCATCTAAGTCTTCGGCGCAGATGAGTAACTCAAACTGCGCGCGATCGAAAATTTCATAGTACGAAGTCCGTAGCCTGGAGAAATGTGAGCCCATTTCCTACGACATCGAAGGTGAAGTCGGCGATGCGGTCTCCGTCCAAGTCACCGCTGACCGAGAACACGCCAGAATTCAGCTGGTAGCGGAGCTCGCCCCCCTGGCCCGAAAACGTCCCGTTGTCGATGAACAGGAAGGACTGGTCCCCAGCGAGGATGCCAATGGTATCGATGCCTGAGAGATCGATGCGATCGCCTTCCGAGCGGCTGAAGTCGGTGATCAGATCGCGAGCCCCGCCGGTACCAAAGTCGCTGGTCGAAACGAACTGGAACAGGTCAGCACCGCCCCCGCCCGTCAGTCGATCCGCACCTGCTCCGCCAACCAGCCTATCAGCACGAGAAGACCCGATCAGATGATCGTTGGCGCTTGAACCAATGAGCTTTTCGATGCCTCTCACTGTGTCCCGTCCTGCACCACCGGTATCCTGCGCTGTCGTTAGCGCCAGGCTAACAGTGACCCCAGCACTGGCGCCGGCGTAGCTCAACGTATCGAATCCAAGCCCGCCATCGATCATATTGTCACCAGCATTGCCTGCGAGCACATCGTCGAACGTGGAGCCGGTCAAATTTTCAAAGTTGATGAGTGTGTCGTTGCCGCCACCGCCGGTTGCCTGCACCTCACCTTGCATTGCTAGACTGACCGTTACACCTGCAATTGCACGGCTATAGCTGACGGTATCGCTACCGGCGCCACCATCCAGGATATTGTCGTTGCCATCTCCGCCCAGCGTATCATTAAATGCCGATCCGGTCAGATTCTCGAAGTTTCGGATCGTGTCGTGTCCGGCACCGCCAGTCGCCTGCATGGTCGTCGCGGCGAGACTGATGTTCACCCCGGCCGAGGCCGCTGCATAGGTCAGCATGTCGATACCAGCGCCTCCGTCGAGGACATTGCTGCCGGTGTTGCCAGCTAGCGTATCGTCGAACGCCGAACCGGTCAGGTTTTCAAAGTTGAGGAGTGTATCGTTGCCGGCAGCGCCTGTGTTCTGGGCTCTGCCCTGCAGAGCAAGATTGACCGTCACCGTAGATGGTGCGTGCTCGTACGATACTGTGTCGGTACCAGCGCCGCCATCAAGGACGTCATTGCCGAGACCGCCCTCGATCATGTTGCCAGCGGTGTTACCGGTGAGAGTGTCAGCAAACGCAGAGCCAAGCAGGTTCTCGAAGCTTCTAAGCGTGTCTATACCGGCACCACCAGTGTTCTGAGCAGTCAGAAGGCCAAGGTTGACGGCTACGCCGCTGTCGGCACTGGTATAGCTCGCAGTGTCGATGCCAAGCCCACCGTCGAGCAGATCATTTCCGGCACCGCCTTCAATGATGTTGACGCCGGCATTGCCGGTCAGCCTGTCGTTGAAGGCTGAACCGATGATGTTTTCGATGCTGGTAAGGGTATCCGAACCGGCTCCACCAGTGGTTTGAGGGCCGGCCACGGTTAGGTTGACGGTGACCGCGGTTGTCGCCTCACGGTAGCTTGCAGTGTCGAAGCCCTCACCACCATCGAGAATGTCGTTGCCGCCACCGCCCTGCAAGACATCGTTACCGCCAAGGCCAAGAAGTGTGTCGTTGCCAGAACCGCTGGAGATGACGTTCGCGAGCGCGTTACCTGTCCCGGTGAATGGTGCCGTGCCGGTAGAGCGCAGATTTTCGACATTGGCGTTGAGCTCATAAGCGGCAAGTGCCGTTGCGACCTCATCAACCCCTTGACCAGGAAGCTCCAAGACAACGTCATTTGCGGACACGACATGGAAGCGATCGTCGCCATCACCCCCGCTCAGTAAGACACCAAACGAAGTTCCAGTCAGCGTGTCTGACCCCGGCGTGCCGTATACGTCATCGTTGTCGACACCTCGCACCGTTATCCTGACAGTTGCTGTGCTCGTTTGCCCGGCGGCATCAGAGATTGTGTAGCGAAACACATCATCGGCAGACTGGTTGGCGCGGAGTGCGTCTTGTGCGTCAGAGTCAGCAAAATAGACGAGGGTCTGAGAGGCTGAATCAAAAACGACGCGGCCGTGTGTGCCGGCAGTTGTAACGTCGATCACCTTGCGCGTGTCGCCGCTATCGACGTCAGAGTCGTTAGCAAGCAGCAAGCTAATAAGGTTGTCGGTGTGATCGTCCTCATCGAGAATAGCGATGTCGTCCCTGGCGTCAGGCGCTTCATTGGCGTCTAGGACTTTGACGACCAACAGCTGATCATTAGAACTAAGTCCATCCGAGACTCTTACGATCAGTTCGTAAAGTCCATCGCCGTTAGCGTTGGCAGGACGCTCATAATCTGGCGCCCCGATAAAACGAAGCTCGCCTGTTTTTGCATTGATTTCAAAGGCATTGCTATCGGCACCTCCAGCGACCGAAAAGGCGAGATCTTGCCAGATATCGGCATCGCTCGCCCATACGGTTTGCACCTCAAGCTGATTTTCAGGAACCAAAATGACGGTGTCCGATGCGATGCTCGGCGCCGCGTTTATGGCAGCAACAATTGGTACAATGACGGTCGCCGTCGATATGCCCCCGTGTCCATCATCGACGGTATAGACAAATGTTGCCAACCCGCGCGCGTTATCATCGATCTTGAACAGGATCGAGCCATCGAGAGCCTCGACGGTACCATTAACGGCGTCTGAAATCGAACTGATGACAAGTGTATCACCGTCGATGTCCGAATCATTGTTCTGCAAATCGCCAAGAGCGAAGCGAATGGTATCGCCTGCCAGGGTCGGAGCGCTGCGATCGTTCTGAAGGATCGGTCGATCGTTCGCGCTTTGGACGATGATCGTCACCGATACGGGATCGGACGCGACCTCGCCTTCGTTAACAAAATAGGAAAAACTATCCGATCCATTGAAGTTCGCGTTTGGCACATAGCGGAAGCTCC
>JAAFJA010000034.1 GCA_013298765.1 Betaproteobacteria bacterium | reverse complement strand
GCGACGGGGTCCTGGCCGACGTTGCCGACGATGAGAACGATGTTGGTCATGGTGTTTCTCCTGAGCTTATCGCCGGGCCTTTCCCGGCGACAGGCTCCGTAAAAAGGCGTGCCATGGGGGTCTGGCACCGCGCGCGGCTCCGCAATCAGGCGGAGACGATGCCGCGCGCGGGAAACCGTCCAGGTCGCGGGGTGGTGCGGGCAGCCTGTTCCCTGCCCTCGCGAAGCGAAGAGGCAGAGAGAACGGGCAACACGGCCCCGAGCTGGAGGGTTGCCTGACTTCCATGGCGCGCCTTAGGAATGCCGGTCGTTGGGAAAGGCCAGACGTATGGGGCCAAGAGAGAGACGCCCCTGGCCAACTCGCCTTTGATCGCTTTCTAGCACGTCATGGCCGGCCCGCCTCATGCTGCCCCGCGCGGCGTGCGCCACGTCCCCCGGGTGACCACTGCAAGTCCGACATCGCCAAGTTGGTCGTGACCGAATGGCACTGTTTCCTGCTGAGGCCCGGAGACGTCGCCGATTGTTCGTTGGGCTGTGTTGCGGTTGCTACCGGTCTGCAAATTCGGAAACTGTTGCGGAGCTTCGATATTGGTTCCGATAGGTTGGCTGGTGATTGCTCACTACGTCCGTTTATAGGAGCCTGTCACTGTCATTTATATTACTGCAAGTTGCTCTCTTAGCGAATTGCGTAACGCGCACGTTTACCTTGTAGGCTCTCGGGCAAGCAGATCTATGACTATAGAATTCTAATGTCTTCCGCCGAGTCGTATTGATAATCATTGTCGGGATGATCGAGTCGGATGAGTTTTATGTTGATTGTATGGGATCATTTATCAGTTGACTCGATATGTATAAAAATTGCAGTCTGTCTAGAGAGATATGAAATTTTCAGGCTAGTAACTGTCCGCATTCGCCGCTACTGTGAGCGTCTGGTTTTGGTTATGTCCATCGAAGTGAACGAATGATAGAAACCTCGTCAGATATTATCTGTATAATTCACTCAATCAAGAAGTTTACAGGTTGCTGTACCCATATTTCACTTAGTATCTAAAATGGAGTTCGTGGCAAAATTATTGAGGAGCCAAGGCATAAATACTTTACTTTGGCAGTCTATAATGGTACCATCTGTTAGCGTACAGGCACTCCCTAAAACCGTCTCACTGATCAGTAAAGATACTACAAATTCAGTTGTACCCGAACAAGTGCAAACTATCGTCGTGACTGGGAGTAGCCAGCGCGGGAACGTCGTCGGAGATATTGCTCCAGAATTTCAACTGGAGAGGCAAGATATCCAGGCTATCGGCGCCGGCAGTATCGCGGAACTACTCACGGAACTAGCGCCACTAACTAACAGTGGCCGCAGTAGAGGTAGCGAAGCACCGGTCGTTCTCATCAACGGCAAGCGGGTTTCAGGATATGCCGAAATTCGCAACATTCCGACTGATGTGGTTCAACGTGTCGATATCTTGCCCGAAGAAGTTGCGCTCAAGTATGGCTATCGGGCCAATCAGCGGGTCGTTAATTTTGTCTTGAATGAACGATTTAGAGCGGTAACGAGCGAACTCAGTATAGGCGGCCCGACTGCTGGTGGTCGCAGGAGCGACGGACTCGAAGCCACTCTTTTGCAGATTCAGAACGGTAAGCGCCTAAGCTTGGCGGCTACATATAACCGCGATACGATGCTCCTCGAGAGCCAACGCTTCTTGGTTTCGACGCCACAAACTTGGCCATTCGACCTTGTCGGTAACGTCTCGGCACCAATTTCCGGTACCGAAATTGACCCCGCACCCAGTGCACTCACCGGTCAAGTCGCCACTATCGCTGGTGTCACCCCGAGCGGTGCCATGAGCGCGCCATCGCTGGCTACCTTTACAGGTAACGTCAATCCGGGTGAATTTTCTCTCTTTCGATCGTTACTTCCCAGCAGCCGAAAGTTGTCGATTAGTGGAGCCTATACTGGTAGCATTGGTTACACTGCTATGACCATTACAGCTGGACTTGAATCCAGTAGCAATCAAAGTCAACTTGGTCTGGCGTCGGCAACACTACTTCTCCCGCCGGGCAACTCCCTTTCGCCCTTTTCCAATGATGTTAATCTTTATCGCGATGCCCCTAGATCGCTGTTTCGCGCCAGCGAAAGCTGGAACAGCCGTTTCGGCACGGTACTCAACGGCAGATTCGGGATCTGGTTCTGGTCGCTTACTGCCAATTATGCTCATACCGAGACTTATACGCGCTCAGACCGGCGCCTTGCGCTGCTAAATATCCAACAGGGCTTGCTCGTAAGGGATCCGAAACCACACCCTTTCGGCCTTGATAAATTTGACGAAACCTTGATCCAGGATCACGCTATTAGCCGTAGCGACACTGCCAATGGCGAGCTTGTCAGCAATGGCGCGCTATTTGCGCTTCCCGCAGGTGACCTAGCCGCCACTCTCAAAGTGGGTGTGCAGAAATGGCGTCTTTCGAACCAGTGGCGCCAAACTGGCATCGAACAGGACAGCGCACTATTGAGGTCGGTGGGCAATTTTCAGGCCAGCTTCGATATTCCCATATCAAATGTCCGCAATCGTATTCTGCCAAGCGTAGGAGATCTTACGGTCAATTGGAATATTGCGATTGATCATTTTTCCGATTTTGGTACGCTAAGCACCTTCGGCTATGGCCTGATCTGGAAACCGGCAGCGGGCATTAGCTTGATTGCCTCAGTAACTCATGAGGAAGACGCTCCGAGTATTCAGCAGCTGGGTGATCCGGTGCTAACTACCCCCAATGTACAGGTTTTTGATTTCATGACCGGCACAACCGCCGAAATCCGACGTATCGATGGGGGCAATCCGGTTCTGGCTGGTGACCGGCGTCGTGTTTTAAAGTTTGGCGTCACCTTGAAGCCGTTCTATGATAAAGACTTGGTCCTGCAAGTTAATTACAATGAAAGTCGGATTGATGACCCCATCGCGTCATTCCCGATCGCGACAGCTGAGTTGGAGGCCGCCTTTCCGGACCGCTTTCTCCGCAACGCTCAGGGTCAGCTGCTGCAGATTGACAACAGGCCGATTAACTTTGCAAGGTCGGAGCGGCAACAGTTGCGCTGGGGCTTCAATTTTTCCAAGCGGCTCAAGCTGTTGAAGGCGGAACACGAATCGGTCGTCTCTCGTGTCGAAAGCAACGCACTCAGCACGACTAATGAGGCGGGCCAATCTGCTGTAGCGGTACGTTCGTCCGCAGCAGGCGGGCCGCGCATCGGTGGAACCCCTGAAGGTAGCCCTTCAAGCGGAGCGTCGGAGGGACGGCTACAACTGTCCGCGTTCCACACGTTGCATGTGCGCGAAGCAATCATCATCCGCGACGGAATTCCAGTTCTCGATCTCCTCAATGGTTCGGCTTTAAGCAGCCGCGGAGGTCAGCCACGCCACGAGATCGAAATACGCGCTGGCATTACAGAGGGCGGCTTCGGCGCCCGACTGAGCGCTAATTGGCAAAGTGGCACAAGAATACTCTTCAACCCAAGAAACGCGGCCACTGAGCCCGAGGATCTTTTTTTTTCCGTTTTTGCCACGATTAACCTAAGGCTTTTTGCCCACCTTGGCCAGCGCAGTGAAATGGTTGGGCGCATGACCTTCTTGCGCGGTTCTCGTATCAGCCTCACGATTGACAATGTTACCAATAGCCGTATCGTTGTCCGTGATCGTAATGGCCAGCTCTCTAGTCGCGATCAGTATAGCCTAAGCGATCCGCTTGGACGCACAATCCGCTTATCATTCCGCAAGCAGTTTTACTAAGTCTAAAACTAAATTGCCTGAAGGCTATTTTATTCGAAGACTCCCTGTCGCCGCTGATGTGGATCAAAGTCGCCTATAGAGTGACTTCCATTATAAGGTTACCGCTTTGAAGAAGCAGCTAGATATAAAAAAGGCGCGAAATCAAACTTGAAACGGCCCCAAAAGCTTATCCTCGCGACTTAAGAAAATACTTTGACCTGACCCCCTGATTTTCCTCCACGATGGATTAAAGTCCGGCCCTTTGAGAGGACGGACGATGAAGCGAACGAGGTTCACGGAAGAGCAGATCATCGGGATTTTGAAGGAGGCCGAAGCTGGTGCGAAGACGCCCGAGCTCGCCCGGAGGCACGGTGTTTCGGAAGCGACGATCTACAACTGGAAGGCCAAGTATGGCGGCCTGGAGGTGTCCGAAGCGAAGCGGCTGCGGTCGCTGGAGGAGGAGAACGCGAAGCTCAAGCGGCTGTTGGCCGACACGATGCTGGACAACGCCGCGCTGAAGGATCTTCTGGCAAAAAATGGTGACGCCTGCCGCGATGCGGGAAGCGGTTGCGCATCTACAGGCAAGCTTGGGGATGAGCGAGCGGCGGGCGTGCCGGGTTGTTGGGGCTGATCGCAAGAGCGTTCGTTATCGCTCGACGCGGCCCGATGATGCCGATCTGCGGGAACGGCTGCGCGCGCTGGCGGCCGAGCGCCGCCGGTTTGGCTATCGCCGACTGCATATCCTGTTGCGGCGCGACGGGGTGCTTGTGAACCGCAAGAAGACCCAGCGCCTCTACACCGAGGAAGGGCTGACGGTGCGCAAGCGGCGGTCACGCCGGCGTGCAGTGGGTGCCAGGGGGGCGCCACCGGTGCTGGCACTGCCCAACCAGCGCTGGAGCCTCGACTTCGTCCACGACCAGATGGCATCGGGGCGCCGGTTCCGCGTGCTGAACATCGTCGATGACGTGACACGAGAGTGCCTGGCCGCGGTCCCGGATACCTCGATCTCGGGGCGACGGGTGGTGCGGGAACTGACCGAGCTGATCAGGCAGCGTGGCAAGCCGGGCATGATCGTGAGCGACAACGGCACAGAGTTGACCTGCAATGCGGTGCTGGCGTGGTGCAGCGAGGCCAGGATCAACTGGCATTACATCGCTCCCGGCAAGCCGATGCAGAATGGCTATGCGGAGTCGTTCAACGGTCGCATGCGCGACGAACTGCTCAACGAGACCCTGTTCATGAGCCTCGACCATGCGCGCGTCACCATCGCTGCCTGGGCCAAGGACTACAACGAGGAGCGGCCGCACTCAGCCCTTGGATACGAGACCCCGGAGGCATTCGCCGCTGGATTGAACAAGCAATGGCCTGTTCCGCTGCGCCCTTCGGGCTTCGCTCCACAGGCCATTGCTGCACCTGCGCCCATGCGCAACAACTACGGCCCGGCTCTAATCCCCGCTGGATGAAATCAGGGGGTCAGGTCAACTTGCTCAAGTTCAATAGCCGGCTATTAGGCAGGATATACCAATCAGCAACAAATTTTGCAGCCGAAATCAACGCCAGGAGCATTAATAGAGGCGTGGGGTCCTCAACAACCACCAGTTGCCGTATGCCCAGGCCCAGATCCCCAATATACACACACCCTACCACCAGGTATGGAAACTATTGATGGGGGGTTCCCGCCACCATCATTGCACGCAGGCTGTATTTGATCACCAACACAAGCGGCTACTGAAGAATATTGCAAACTGTCATAATACACTTCGCACATTTCTTGTGCGGCCTCTTCGCACTGAGAGCGACCTGTATATTGTGCGTGAACCGGGCTAAAAACGCCCAACATCAACGAGAACAATGGGATATGAAACATTTTCATATATATAGTTTCCTCTCTTTAAATTATCTTATTACACTCACCTATATATTAACTAAAATACGCAACTAACCAAAACACCCATTATCGCTAAACGCCATACTTCCGTCTCTAACGCAAACGATCAGATTGTCAATAGTCCAACACAAATTGTTTTTTCTCATTCCATCTAAGAGTGGTTGAATTAGTTTCAGCCTACTGTTTTCTGAGAGTTTTCAGATATTTAAATTACTACTTAGCTTGTTGGAGCCTTGCTCGAGAGTACGTCAGGGGGCGAGTCAAAGCGACTTCAGCCTGCGGTAGCGATGTAAAAACTGAAACAACGCGTTATCTGATTGCGTAAATTAACATAGTTCTATTTGCCATGTCTATAAGGCGTATCAGACACCAAAAAAGTTTATAGGATGAAAATTGCCAGAAGAATACACATAACTAGCAGAAAAGCTCATGATCTAAAAGAAGTTTGCAGTTTACAAAAATCGGTTATAGATTTCGGTCATAGAATTAACGCAAAGGTATTCATTTTCAACATAATTAGTATTATTGTTTGAGTAACGAGACTGTGATTCACTGTTCTAACTAATGAAACGTAGTCATTTGTCGATCTGTAGGGTTTAGTGTTTATCCTATGGTTCTATGGTCAGGTCGAGTGACACAATGCGGCCGATTGGGGATCGCGCGCGAATGCGTGATCCGGTGATGTCGGTCACATTATACACGAAGGCAAAGCGCTCGATTCGTTCTGTTACCGCATTGGAGCCAGGCGGCGTGTAGCGTCGTTTGAGCAAGGCGGCACTCACGCGTTGCGGCCAGACGCCACTAACGTTACTCGATTTGCGAACCACTTTAGTGTGCTGTACACGCCCGTCATTGTCAATTTCAAATGCTACGTCGACCCACTGTGGTTGTGCATTGCCCACGATACTTACGCCGGAGGATCCGCTAGTTGCGGCAGGGTCGAGGTCGATCTCTGGCGCATATACCAATGTTGGGCGCGACGGAGGGTGCTTTTTTCTCAGTTCATCGATCGCGTCATTCACCGCGCGTTCGTCACCTCCAATCGCAGCTAGGCGGGCCTTAAGAATACTCACCCCTTCACGAAACTCTGCAAGCTCTGGTTCGGTAGTGTGCTCCAGCCTTAGAATCTTAGCACGGGCCTGCGGGCGGTAAAGCGGCTCTACACTCGCAATAGCACCAAATACGACGGCCTGCCGTAACATCGTGAGGCCAACGACGTACGGCAATCCAGCTTTGCGTGCTTGTTTCTCGACGCTATTGTAAACATCTTCTCCCGCATCGAGGCGTCCTGCGCGAACAAACTCGTCGCCTACCATCAAGCGCTGGACGAGTATCCGGGCGTCACCGCCATCTAGCCCCTCTTTTAACGCATCAAGCGAGTCGATTTGCGCCATTCGGCCTAGATTTTCATAACCATCGAATGTCGACATACGACCATAGGCGCGAGCCAAATCCGAAACCTCGATCGGAAGATCCTTGGCGTAACGTATGTTACGATTGCGAGAGCGGCCAAGCGTGGCGCGCGCTTTGGCAAAGTCGCCAGCAAGAAATAGATTCTCGGCGTGGGCCAGGCTAGCTTCGATGTCGTCCTTGGGTGGACAGTGTCGTGCAAGACACTCAATCAATTCGCGTTCCGTATCAACTATGCTGCGAGCCGTAACGACTATAGTTTCACTTTCAACTGGCACCAATTCTGGAGCAGATAAAGTTGCTATACTCAATATGTAGAGTATCATTGTGAAACACCTTTAGAGTTTGGTTGATTTAATACATTTCTGTCTTTTTTCATTTGCGCTTAACTACCTTGATTTCTCTGATGCTGCTATATTAGACTTTTTTTATACCAATTAGTGTTACTGCAGTCGGGCGGCTTTTCATAAAGGTTTTATTAATAAAACACTAAACGATTGCTTGTCTTATTTTACACGAAATAGTGTTGAATTTCTAACCGCTCCGCCGCAGCAGCTATCATAACGATGTACGGCAATCATTTCAGCAGTCAAAATTTAGCGCCGCTATCGTTTGTAACCCACCCGGCTATACTTCTTTGTCTGCGGCCTCCTTTTAATCAATTTGTACCATAATACTCAATCTCTTTTGACGCCAGCCTAGGCCTTAGGGCCAGTGACAAGATAGCGAAATGATCTGCTCGCTAACCTATGAATGTAATCGAGCATCGCATCGAAGGTATCAGAACTCTCGATGACCGGCTGCGGGACGCTGATCTCGGTGCCGATCTGCAGCCAGGTGATGCTGGCGAGCACGTCGGCGATCGTGATCGTCGCGCCCTTCTCGTCCTCGCCGCCGTCGCTCCGAGCGATAACGCCGCGTCCGGCGAATGTCGCGCCGCCCGACCCCAGCACGAAATGCGCCTGCACATCGGCGAGCAAGCCTTCGTCATCGACGAACATGATGTGGCCATCCGGGTCGCCGACTGGCGTGATGTCGAAGCAATTCACGTCGGCGTCGGGATAGCCGTCAAGCGTCGCCCCGGAGAGGAGGCGGTAATAGTCGCGATAATCGCCGTTGTGGTCAGCTTCGGTGACGGTCTGGTCCCAGGGGTTGATGACGATGACGCGCATGGCGTGTTCCTTCTCGCGAGAGCCGGGCCGGTTCAGCCCGTCATTTTGCCGCCCCCTCTTCTCTCGAGCTTGGATTGCCGTTGACGCCGCGGCGGTTACGCCACGGCACCACAAAATGGGTCGGCCGTGAACACGAGATCCTCGACGCTGATCTCATCGCCGAGATCGAACAGGGTCTGATCATCGATCACCGTTAGCGGTGCGATGGCAGTACCGGTTTCGACGACATGGAACACTTCGCCGGTGGCGAACGCCCGCCGCGTCGCAAAGCGGGCGCAGTGCTGCGGTCGCATGAAGGGGTTGTACATATCCGGTCTCCGAAAATGGATTCGTCGGCTG
>JAAFJA010000033.1 GCA_013298765.1 Betaproteobacteria bacterium | reverse complement strand
TCCAGCTGGCCGATGGCTCGTCCGGGCTTGAGGCAACCCGCGAGATCCTGGAGCATTTCGACGTGCCGGTGGTCTTTGTCACCGCCTATCCGGAGCGGCTGCTCACCGGCGAACGCCCGGAGCCGACCTTCCTCGTCACCAAGCCGTTCAAGGTGGAAACTGTCATCGCCACCATCGGTCAGGCCTTGCTGGCGCGGCGCTTCAAGGTGTCGGACGCTGCCTGATTGGCGACGACGACCGATTGCCGAGCGGCGTTGAACGTCAGCCCGGTTTCGGTTTCGCGATGGAATGAGTGGTGCGCGACGCAGTCCGTAGCTAACGGGTCTCTTCCTGATGTTCCCTGTTTCGATACATTTTCGGGCGCGCGTGAGAGGCCATTTCGGTGTCTCACGCGCCTCGAAACCGCAGTATCTACAGTGCCTTAGAGCGTCACCGCTGCCAATTTGGCATTGGAATGGCCCGAAAATAACAGGGAATTCGACTCGCCATAACAGGGAATTATCTCCGTCCTATCAGGCGATTTCCGGCTGTTTGGGCCATTTTCTCGATGTCAGAGCCTCTGATCCCACCTGCAAACTGCCGATTCTGGGACTCAAGTGCTGTTTGGCGGCACTCAAAACCCCTTAAATGGGATTCAATCTCGATGTCGTGGCTCCGGGGTGTGCGATATTGAGATCCCAACCGCTGCAAATGGCACGCGGGTTGGGAGCTTTGGCATGGGCAGCAGCCCAACTGACATTCAAACCGGCAAGGTGGCACTGCAGTTGGCAGCCCATACATCGGTGAGAATCGTTCGTCATCTGTTCTTGCTAAACCGGTTCCGGTAAAATGCCGGTGTCGCCGATGTCGCCATCGCGACCCGACCGGTCAAAGGAGTGCTTCACCTTGCGAGCAACCACCAATGCCATCGTCTACCAGCCGGTGTCGGCGCTGCGTCCCTATCCAGGCAATGCCCGGACCCATAGCAAGAAGCAGGTCCAGCAGATCGCCCGCAGTATCGAGCGGTTCGGGTTCACCAACCCGGTGCTGGTCTCGGATGCTGGCGAGATCATCGCGGGGCACGGGCGAGTCCGAGCAGCGGGATTGCTGGGGATGTCTGAGGTCCCGACCTTGGCCTTGTCGCATCTGTCAGCCGCTGAACGGCGGGCCTATGTGCTGGCCGATAACAAGCTGGCGCTCAACGCCGGCTGGGACACTGAGGTCCTGGCGATCGAGCTGCAGGCGCTGATCGATCTCGACTTCGATGTGACGCTGACCGGCTTCGGCCTGGCGGAAGTTGACTTCACGCTCGACCAAGCCCGTGACAGCAGTCCGGCGTCGCCATCGGGACCTGATGATCGGGTCCCAGCGCTGCCTGAGCGACCAGTGACCCGGCATGGCGATCTCTGGCAGCTAGGCCGACACAAGCTGATCTGCGGCGATGCACGGGTTGCAGAAGACTATGTCCGGCTGCTCGGCAATGAGCGCGCCGATCTGGTGTTCACCGATCCGCCCTACAATGTCGTCATCGACGGCAATGCGACGGGCCTGGGCAAGGTTAAGCATGCCGAGTTCGCGATGGCGTCGGGCGAGATGAGCGAGAGCGAGTTTATCTCATTCTTACAGCAGAGCCTCGGTGCCATGGCTTCTGTAAGCCGCGATGGCGCCATCGCCTTTGTCTGCATGGACTGGCGTCATATGGGTGAGTTGCTCACCGCTGGCAAATCCGTGTTCTCTGAGCTCAAGAACCTTGTGGTTTGGAACAAGACCAATGGCGGGATGGGGGCGTTCTACCGTTCGAAGCACGAACTGGTGTTCGTCTGGAAGGTCGGCACAGCGCCTCACACCAATACGTTCGGGCTCGGCGATACTGGTCGCTACCGGACCAATGTCTGGGACTATGCGGGCATCAGCTCGATCAGCGCCAGCCGCGGCGAAGAGCTGGCTATGCACCCAACGGTTAAGCCGGTGGCCCTCATTGCGGATGCCATCCGTGACTGTTCAAAGCGCGGGGAGATTGTCCTGGACGGCTTTGGTGGCTCCGGTTCGACGCTGATCGCGGCGGAAAAGACCGGACGACTCGCGCGTCTCATCGAATATGAGCCTGGCTATTGCGACGTCATCATCGCGCGCTGGCAGAAACTCACGGGCAAACTGGCAACGCTCGCCGGCGACGGCGCTACGTTCGAGGCAGTGGAAGAGGCGCGCGTCGCGGATGCACAGCAGTCGGGCGCCACACTGCAGGTCGCGGCCGGAATGGCGACGACAAGCGAAGCCGCATGAGCAAAACTGGCCACATGCACGGCAAGCCCGCGGACACGGAGGTCGGCTATGGCCGGCCGCCCAAGGCGACGCAGTTCAAGAAAGGGCAGTCGGGCAACCCGCGCGGACGACCAAGAAAGTCCGAGGCGGCCAAAGATCCATCCGATCACTGGGGGGTATCTCTTCATGCCCCGGACAGCGTCTTCTATGAGCCGGTTAACGCCATAATAAACGGCAAGCAGAGATCTATCCCGGCGATTGAAGCCGTGCATCGACGTCAGATCAACGATGCTATCAAGGGTGGAAATCGGCTCCTGCAGCGCGAGGTCATCGCCCGCGCCGATGCTCATGAGCAGGAACTGCTGCGACGCGAGGTCGAACGGTTCTTGCTGCTCAAAGAGAAGAAGGCCGACGGCGAAGCGCTGATCGCTCAAGCAAAGGCGAGGGGTCTGCCTGAGCCTGAGTTGCTGCCGCACCCGGATGACATCATGATCGATGAAGAGACGACAACTGCTATCGTCGACGGGCCAGAAAACCGAAGCGAGTTAGCCGTTGCCGAATTTATGCTCGCGATGCGCGAGCATTATGTGATCCGGGCTGCCTATCAGCGTCAGTTTCCGCCGCTGCTGCGTCCGTACACGGAACGAGATTTTGAGGCACTGAAGATCGGGGCGGAGTCGATGAACGACGTACTCTGCACGAGGCTTCGCTGGGACTCTGCAGGGTTCTGGGCTGCCATGCGGTCCAATGAAAAGAAGGGATATCGGTTCCTGGAAGCCGACCTTGAGAACAGTCTAGAGACGGTCGCACGAACCTGGGCGAGTGACCCTGTGCTGGATCCGTTACGCAAGACTAAGCATGTCGCCAACTTTATGACCAAGTTGCTCGCGTTCAAGACGCGAAAGCGAGAGCGTGTCATCTGGCAGCGCTGGTACAACCAAATACGTCAGTTGCTCGCCATCGCTCTGGGTGATGCTGCCGTTGCAACCTGGCCCAAACGCTATCCTACAAGATCCTATGCCAAGACTATGGAAATCGCGGCGAGGCTGTCACCGGAGGCTCAATCGCGGGGCGACAAGTTCTTTGGAATGCTCGAGCAGACAGGGCGTATCGCAAAGCCCGGCTAAATTCCGCTGAGCCCCTCTAGCCAGGGACTCGATCAGCTCATGCCGTGGGGCTTCACAGGCTAAAGGGCCTCCGACTATCGTTTAGCCTAGAACGCCTGCTATCAGATTGAATTCACGCGGTTCCGCCAGATTCTGGTTTGTACTCAGATCAAATTTGCTGGGTATTCAACATCTTGTATTGGGCGCCCATCGACATCACGAACTATCAACTGTTAACGTTCTTAGCGCCATTTAGCTTGCGTTTTCAAGTATATAGTTATCAGGCGGAGTCTTCAGGTGTGCTGATCTGTCGCTACTTGCCAACAAGCGTGAAATGTCGCATCAATTAGCCTACAGATAAGCTTAGGGCGTTGGTCGGCCACTGAGCCTTTTTTGCCCTGTTTGTTTGCGATCGCTATGTAAGTATTCAGCGTTCTCGGGTCAGACTAAATTGTGTCGTTATAGCTCGGCGTCTATCGTCAAAGTTTTACGCTCAATGACAGCGGTTATCAAAAACACGTAATTAATTTTCTGGTTATAAACAGCATGAAGCGAAACATGATCGGGATAATTTTCTACAATAATTATGTGTTTTTCAATAAGTTTTGAGTGCGACATAATAATCACCCAATAAGCGCAGAAGTGCGACGAATAATCTATCATTTGGACGTGCTTCTTGCTGCATCTGAGTCCCGGAAGTAGTTTTTATCTGATGGAAGCGGGAGAAATTCAATGAGCAACCTGGTCAACGAATTTGATGAAAAATCAAACGCAACGCCAAAGGTCTGGGACACAATACCGCCCATTCTCCAAGCCGGCCAGGTTGATCGAGCGCAATTGTTTCTTCCTGGGGATTGCTCTGCTTTGCTGCCCGTTGGAAGCGTGTCCCAACGCAGAGTGTTTTGGCGTCTAACGGTTATCGACACGGACATTGATTTTTCGGCCATTGTCAATGAACTTCAGCCACCAAATGATAGAATTAAAGTTGGCATTGGTCGTGCTCGGCTAGGGTTGCCTCTTGGGCTGGTTTCGCCGGCGTGGTCAAAAATGCTTGCCGTTAAGGCAACAAAAAACCTTTTCAATCAGCCGATCACAGCCAGCTCAGACGGCACTTTCCTCCCGAGCGTTGAACCCGAAGCGCTAGTGGAATCGCGCATGCGGCTGCCAATAATCGTCCGCGACCTCGATCAACTTGAAAAGGGAGAGTTCTTACTATCAGATAATCAGCGACTTAGCATTGTGCCAAAAGCAATGGAGGTATTGCTGTCTCATGGTCAAGCGTATGCTCGCGTTCACGATAAGGACGGAGATCCGGTAGCTCTTGTTCCAATTGTACTCGAGACTGAAGAAGCAGATGTCGACATTTCTGGGGAGATCCCGGCACAACTGGTATTCTCAGTAGCCGGAAATGAAATAGCTGTGCAGTTATCTGATGCGCAACGTACAGGGCTGGCAAGCGGAACGATTATCACGATCCGAAAAGGACCGAACGCTATCCGCCTGACTCCTCGGGCCAATGCCGGGGCAGTGCCCCAGTTCCAAACCCTCGCCATACGCGATCGGATGGAGGAAGCGCTGCGCGACATGCGCGACATGCTTGACGGTAGGGGGCTCCTGCCCGATCAAACAACGATCAAGCCCTGGGTTGGCTCGGCCCGAAAACTGCCGAAATACGAGATTGGGATTGCCACTCCTATCGAGCAGAACTGGGAACTCCTCGGTTACGAGCGCGGACCTTTGGTCGGGTCGATCGTCCTCGAACCGGGGGCTGAGGCAACTGTAGAGGTGTTTACTTGGGAGCGCCTCCGTATCCAAAGAGAAGAGGAAACGGGCACAAGTTTCGAAAGTAATGCCGAGGTCAGCGCGCTTACCCGTGCCACGTCGCGCGTAACGATGGATACGGCAACGGAACTTGGAACCACTTTCAGTTTTGGAGGTGGAGCAACGATTCCGGTGGACGCGGTTGCCGCGGAGTTAAAAGTAAACGTTGAAACACAGACAGCTATCAATTCAAGCGTAGCTAGTGGGCTTGAACGTGTATCAGAGATCACGCGCAAAAGCGCTGAAAAATTCCAATCAACACATCAAGTAAAGGTGATTCATACAACCGAACGTGGTACTGAAACACGTTCAACACGAAAGATATCAAACCCTAATGCTGGTCGTACTGTAGAATTTCTCCACTTTTCGATACAAGAACGACATAACGTTGTTACTCGGATCGGGGGAAAGGCAAAGCTCGTAGCGTTTGTTGAAAATCCTTCCTTAGGTGCGTTTGATATCGGTTTTGTATTCGCTCACGAACACGTACTAAAGGCCGCGCTGATGTCGGACGATTATCGTGCCGGCTTCGCAGCTGCGCGTACGATCGCTGCACAATCGTGGTTTGAGGAATCGCTAGTCAAGAAAGAAAAGGAGCGAGCCGCCAAGGCGGCATCAGCTGCTGATCTTGCGGTGGCCGCAGGGGGCGCTCAAAGTTCGCCCGTACCGGGCATTCCAAAAACTGGAATCTATCAGTCTGCAAGACAAATAAAAGACGCATTGAAAGAATTCATTGACATTGATTTGAGCAGAGAAGCCGAAATCTTATGGAAAAATCTCAATCCCTTTGAGGAACAGAGTAAAAAGCCTAGTAAGGAAAGTGTCAAAAAAGCAGAGGCACGATTTCTAAGGTGGTCATTCTGGACAAAATTTTCTACAGCATATCCAGGAATTGAAGATAAGGCAAATTCGTTCGTAAAGTTAAAATTTGATGGGCAAGGCCACGCAACAAATGAAGAAGTTGTAGCGGCACTTCAGGCTTTAACTGACGGGCTTGAAGATGATTGGATGGCCTCTATAAAAATGATTGCTGTCGCAGTTGTAGCGGGGACAGCTGGCAGCCTGATTGGCGGGCCTCTCGCAGGACTGTTACAACCATTTTTGATCGGTCTTCTTTTTCTTTCTGACGATATGGGCCTTCCGAGAGTAATTACGCGCGCCCGACAGGAATTGCACGCTGAGCGTGCGTTGCTTCACGGTGCAGCGATGGCAGCTCCAGCGGACGATGCAACCGCCGCTTCAAGTGGTGCCGAGATACCTACTCCACCTCAAATTTTTTCGGACGCCGAACTCGCCTCCGCGCAAGCAGACTTTGGCAAGCTTAAACGGCATCTAGAAGCACACCGTTCCTATTATGAAAACGCGATTTGGTCCAATGAAGATCCTAACGATCGATTTATAAGACTTGAGATAACCGGTTTGTCGCCCTTTGTCGAAAACGTACTGATTGGGTTCGTGGGGAACCGCGCGATGTACCCTTTGCGCCTGCAAGCATTACCGGATACGACGCAGGAAAAGATTAAATCGATGGTCGGAAGCCCATTGGTGGATGGCTACGAGAACCAATTCGATGTTTCATCGGAATATATAGTTTTGCCAACTCCTGCAGTGCATTGTGAAGCATATCTGGGTGCATGCGAACTGCTCGAGCCATATCTGGTACGGCGGCGAGAGATTGATCTGATGCAGCGCGAAGCGGCTCTAGCCCGCGCTGAGGCTGTCGCTGAGCAAGAACGGCAAGAGGCGCTGCGATTTGCCGCTCGCCTTGCGCAAACGCCACCTCAACTTGATAGCCCTGGTTCGTCACGACCTGGCTACTCCTCAAGAGATGCCGATAACCCCAATTCAACTGCGACAGACACTCGCGATCCGTAAAAGCGCATAGTGAGGTAACGTCATGAGCCGTGTGACAAGATCAATACCCGGTGCCGAAGGGCAGCTTGGTGACCAGTTGGCGGCCATGCGCGAGAACCTACGCAGAGTCACCGACGGCAGTTCACAGCTAGCCGATGCATCAAGACTTGGATCTGTGCGTGCTTCGATAGCATGGCACATGTTTTATGCCGACTTGCTGGAGCGAGCATGCGAAGATGCCGCAACCAATGTTCGTACTCAAATGCTTTACTGGAAAGCTGGTGACGATTTTAAGAGTAATTCTTCGATTTTGTTAGACTTTGTGTTTGTATTTCTTCTTGAGTCTCCCGGAACGCAAAAAGTTGCTGTGGAACTTGTTAGTCGTACACTGTCTATGATGAGCGGCGCGGTTAGCAAATTGGTGAATGCTCGTCGGCGATCGGTGACTGAACGCTTAGTTAAACAGGTTGAGCTTCAATCCGCACGCGCAAGAGGGCAAAAACTTCGATCTAGGGAGAGATCTGTTGAGGAGATAACCCAAAAAAGAAAGAACCTGGAGCGTGATATAAAAAATACGGAGATTACAGATGACGATCTTTTTGAAATAAATCAAACACTGGAACAAATAGAAATAGAAAAAAATATTATATCTAGTATGGGGCCAAGCGCAGGTATTGAAATTCTTGCGCCTAGAGATCGCATTGAAAGGCTTCTTGAAGATCTATCGGTAAAGCTGGGCGTTAGCCCTGACATTTTTTCTAACATAAGTGGCGACATCAATGATTTGCAAAAAATTATAGCTGCAACCGAACGAAGTCGACGTCAGCCGCTGGGTATTTCTGATGCAAATCGAGAGTTACGCGAGATGCTCGCCTTAGAAAGTGAGGAGATACGTGCAGCTGCGGATTTACAAGCTCCAATAGCCCCGCTAGATTTGGAAAAAATTACAAATATGTTATACGATTTCCAAAATGAAAATAAAATGCTTAAGCCATCCCAATTGTTAGAGTTTGTAGAAAAAATATCCGGTGATAAATCAAAAGGGTCAATTGAGGAACTTACAGCGGAAGCAGTAGCTGCAGAGAAGGCCGTCCTAGCGACTCAGGTCGAATCATCGGGCTTCGCCGACGTAGCTTATCCGATGCTTGAACAAGCACTTGAGGCAATACGGGAACAATTAGCGTCCTATCAAAAGCAAATGCTTGACGTTAAGCTTCTGATAGATAGTTTAATAGAGCTACGATCTGTGCCGGAATTCCAGGATTTTGCTGAAAATACAATAATCGAGCTGGCAACTCATGTAAATGGAATGCCGAATGCATCAGATGTAATAGATATAGGTAGAGCGCAGATCCCCGGTCGGACCGTGGGAGCAGGCCGCTTTCGCACCTTGGCTTCTCGCGAGATTGAACTCCTTTTTTGGGCACTGATACTGGCTCCCATGATCCGTCCTAGCCGTAATCCGCGCGATGGATTGGGTGGCATGCTTTACTTTGTAGGGCTGCCTTCAGAAGCAGAAAAGTTTTTGGCTACGCGCTTCGCGGACAGATTAACGGATAAAGCGCTCGGGCTGGTGACAGACCAAAAAGAGCCCGCTATGCTTAGAGCTGATTACAGCCCATCAGTTCCACGCATACAAAGTGATCCGTACAAGTTAAACTTTAGAGACACAACGCTACGTGTATATCTTTTAATAATGAGAACTGATGGCGGATGGCGTAAAAGCGCCCGACGGGCGAAAAGACAGGTGCCTGTACTACCTTATGAAATTGCTCTAAAAAGTGGATTAGCGAGGTAGATCGCTGACGACTTGACTGATTAAGATCATCCAGCGGGGATGACGTGACCACCCGATTTTCCTTCAGATTGGGTCTTGGACTTGGCCCCGATTATGTATCTGACCAGGACGAGAGATATGGTCCTTCTGACCCTGTCCCGGTTTTGTATCCGGCCAGAATGAGAGATCTGGCCCTTCATCGGCCGGGGTTAACCCCGGCCGATGAAGCAAATTCGGCCGGCGTCATGAACCCCAGTGATGTGTGAGGTCGGGTCTCATTGAAGTCCCTTCGCCACGCCTCGAGTTTGGCCCGGGCGTCGTCCAGAGACAAGAACCAATGCGTGTTCAGGCATTCGTCGCGCAGCCGGCCGTTGAAGGACTCCACGAACGCGTTGTCCGTGGGCTTCCCGGGCCGGCTAAAGTCCAAGGTCACCCGGTTGATATATGCCCAGTGATCAAGCGCCCGGGAGATGAACTCCGGGCCATTGTCTACCCTGATCTTTGCAGGCGGGCTGCCACGCTCGAACAGCAGCCGGTCCATGACATCGACGACCTGCTCGCCCTTGATCCCCTGGTCAGCATGGATCGCCAAGCACTCCCGGGTATAGGCATCGACCACTGTCAGGG
>JAAFJA010000032.1 GCA_013298765.1 Betaproteobacteria bacterium | reverse complement strand
CTCTGATTCTCGCTGCCTCGATTTCCACTCTGAGTTTCGCAGCATGCGTCACATCAAACGGTCCGCTAGGCAACCCCGGAACATGGACTGCCGATGCGAGCGGTGAAATCCTCACTTACTCGGGCACTGGACTTTCATATACAAAGTGTCAACTCGGAACCAGCGGCGCAAACTGCGGGACCGGATCAGTGCAAACGTTCACGTGGCAGGGTGCGCTACAAGCCTCGGTCGCTGCGCGCATTGGAGGGTTTAATGACTGGCGGCTGCCAAATCTTCAGGAAGCCGTTGCACTTATGGAGCCGACATGCGAGTTTCCTGCACTCAGCGCAGCATTCCCGGCCGCATCAGGAGGGCAGCAGTGGACGAACACGACCTCTGGCGCGTTCGGCGTCGGTGATGGCGCGTGGAACATCAATTCCTTTGCTGGTATAGCGACTGTCATATCGAAGACTTCCTTGCGTGCCGTGCTTCTGGTTCGGGGCAATAGCACGCCGGCGGGAAACTTCGATTCGCTGCCCGCAGCAATCGTCAGCCTAACGCCTTCGACGGCCACGACGTCGCAAAATGCGCCGTTTGACGTCGTAGTTTCCATCCCAACGGCAGGCACGTCGGCACTTGGCGTGTCGCTCAACATTGCGACTCAACCTGCGGGACCTGCTGGATCGCTGGCAGGTGCCGTGTTTTGTTCAATTCCCGCTGGCAATACCAGTTGCACGGTGGCGGGCGTTGAATTGAGCGGGCCGGTTGGGCAGTACACGCTGAGCGCATCCACCGCTGGCGGACCAGCGGGCGGTGTGATCGTGAACGCAAGCGCGCCGATCAATTTGCTCGCGGGGCCGACTGCTTTGCTGTTCGCTCCTCTCTCTGCCACACAGTTTGCGCCATTAGGTCTCTCCGTGAGTATCTCGCAAGCGGTGGCTTCTAACGTAACGTTTGAGGTGGTACGTACGAGTGGGCCAGTTGGAATGCTAGGCGGCACAACCACTTGCACGATTCCCGCTGGCTCAACGTCATGCTCGCTTCCGAACGTGACGTTCACGGGTTACGGCCCTGGCCTACTGCTTACTGCCAATGTGATTAGTGGACCTAGCATTCCACCTGCAGATGTGGCGTTCGATGTTGACCCGCAGCCGGTGAACATCGCAATGGGAGCTCAGGCATCACAGATCGTAAACGTCGGGTTCAGCACGGTATTCAACATAAACATAGCCTTGCCGATTGCGATTACGATGTCGTCGCAGGTGGCCGCAGGTGGTCCAGCGGGTACGTTTGTACCGGCGACCTGTGTTATTCCGGCCGGATCACTGGTGTGCTCGGCAACTGGCAACACATTCTCCGGAGTGGGGCTGCTTTTCCTTGAGCCAATCATTCTCTCGTCGAGCAGTCCGATACTCGTGCAGAGTACGAACACCGCATCAATCGACATCGTGAATCAAGGCGGCACGCTCAGTGCACCGGCAACGGCGACCCAGTTCGCACCGTTTAACGTGACCTTGACGCTCGCTGCAGGCGCAGCTGCGACGACCACGTTCACGCTCGCGCAGGCATCCGGTCCGGCGGGAACGCTCGGAGGTGGCACGACGTGCACAATCACCACAGGCAATCTGAACTGTACGTTCACGGGTGTTACGTTCAGTGGGTCAGGACCGGCAGTTGGCTTAACGGCAACGGTGACGAGCGGTCCCGCTACACCTGTGTTGGGTACATCGCTCGATATAACAGCGGTGACCTACACGATTAGCCCGATCGCGCCAGCTTCAGCGCCGATCAACACGCCGTTCAATATTACGCTGCAATCGACGTTGCCTGTCGCGTTCAATATTCCGTTTACGATTAGCGTGGCGAATGGGACTGGCGGAGTGTTGGGCGGCGGCACTGGCTGCACGATCTTGACCGGGCAAACATCTTGCACAATCACCGGCGTGACTTACTCCGCTCTCGGAAACATCACCCTGATCGCAAACACGACAGTTGGCGGCGCCGCGTTTGCCTTTGAACAGGCTGCCGTCAACATTGTTCCAGCCACAGTCGCGTCGCTTCCGGTCAACGTTTCGACACTTCCGATGAAGTACGTGCTTCTGCTCTGCATGTTGGTCGGACTCATGGCGACGATGCGTCGCAAGCAAGGTTAGTCGTAGACGCCGTGCAACTACCAAGTGTCACCCGCTTGTTAATCGCCCCCGATGGCAAGCGGGTGACGCCCTACTGAGTCAAAGCTCGGCGAGGATTCAAATTCAAGAAGACTTAACTCAATGCTGACTTGGAGACGGCCTCGGTTGTCGCTCGCACGAGCTGGCTTTTTGGGTGTTCTAAAGTCAGGAGCAGAAACGAACACAGATGGTTGTCCAGCTCGGTCTCGCTATGAAGGATCGGCGCGGTTGTTGCCCGCTTGCGCTTAACCCCCCGGTGGCGCAGGCGGGCAGCATCCTGATTGGAGTAAAGCCTAACCAGAGGCGCAAATAAAAGCCGTGCTGAACCCAGCACGGCTTTCTACTTTTTCGAAGAAGAATTCAGTGCCTAGGCAGCTGAATCAAACCCTGCTCGACGGAGCGGCTCACAGCCTCTGCGCGCCGCGTAGTACCTAGCCGCTCGAAAACGGCTGTCAGGTGATGCTTGACCGTGCGTTCACTGATGCCAAGCTCTCGCGCGAGATGCTTGTTCGTTTTCCCCGCCGCGATACCGATGAGGATTTCCGTTTGTCGTGGCGTCAACATCCGTACATCAGTTTTGGTCGACGGGAACCACGTTTCCCCTTCGAGTAGCCGAGCGATTACAGCGACGGTTTCGCTCGGTTCCAACGATTTCGGCAGATAAGCCGCCAAACCCTCGTCCATACAAAGCACCGGCAAGCGCGGATCATCAGTGCCCGACATCAAGACGCGTGCGATCGTCGGGTTGGTCTGTGAGACGCTTTTTAGAAACGCTAGACCATCGCCATCCGGAAGTCGCCAATCCGACAAAATAATGTCGAAATCCGAGCCCGCATCAAGCAGCGCGCGCGCTTGCAGGGCGCTGTTGGCGGTGCGAATCGTATCGAGCATCTGGGAGCGCGATAGCAAATCAATCAAACCATCGCGATATAGCGGGTGGTCTTCGACGACGAGAATACTGGTCCGTTCAGGCATGGCGAAGCGAGTGTAGCGCTACTGCAAAGGTGTTTCACCTGTCCAAAGGGACCAGTCTCGGCCTGCGCGAAGTCATCGCATAATTCGTGCGTGGAGCTACCCGCCAAAGAAACCAAAGCAACCTACAGTTTTCGAACTCACAACGATGCCGCGTGGGCTGCGCAGTTTCGCGATCCCACCACGATCGGCGCAATTGCGGATGAGATCATCGAGTGTTCGGTAGACGGAAGTATCGAGCAGGCGTGGGGGTATGTTCATCGTGCGTGGGCGCATAGATTCGTGCGCGATATCCAGGCGTCGCTGTCCGCCATTTCGACTGCAGAGCGATTTTTTTCCGCTCACATGCACGAGTCCGGGTTGGCTTCCTGCTACGAATTGCGCGCTAGAGAGAGACTCGAGCTTGGCGATGAGAAGGGGGCTCGCGCGCTAATGGCGAAGAGCGCTGCGATTCCAAAAGAGAGGCGTAGCGTCTGGGAGCAGATGGGCGCGCATAAGGTCGAATTTGCAATCGCCAATCGATTTTCTAAGTCTGAGGAGGCGCTGCGCGTCATCTCCAGAGAGATCGTAGTCGCGCGGCTAACCAATGACGATGCAGTGATCGGCCAAAGTCTATCGATGCTAGGCGGAAAGCATGCGGAGCTGAACAACTACGAAACGGCACTGACCTACTGCAAAGAAGCCTATCGACGGACGCAAGCATTTAAGCCTGCGACCGCTTGGTACATCTCCGCATTAAATTTGCTCTTGGTCTACAACGGTATCGGCGATCGACGAGCAGCGCGGAGTCTGGCGGATGAATTAATGGCCTTCGATCATTTGATCTATCCGTCGATTCGTGAGCAGAGCAATATCCTTTACGCAAGAGCTTTGTTACTGGATGAGGATTTGCTTGGCGCACAAGCGGCACTCGAAAGAAGTCGCAACGCTGTCGCAACGCGCAACAACGTGACCGAATGGACGGCTGCACAGGTGGAAGTGCTAGTTGCTGGGCAAGCTTGGCAAAGCGCGCGCGAGTTGTGCGAGCATTGGATTGCAATCACGCCGCGAGAGGATAAGTCGCTCTCGCCTTACGATGCGCTTCGCATATATCGAGCGGCTGCCAAATCGTCGGAATCTCTTGGAGACCTTCGTGCTGCGCTCGACCATGAGCGCAAAGCAGTGGAGTACAACGAAATCGAACTTGGTCGTGCCGCGCTTGCACGTCGCATTGCGCTTGAAGTTGAGTTCGACTTTGATCGCGAGCGTGCCGCGCGCGACGAAGCTGATCGAAAGCGTGTCGAAAGTGAAGCAGAACGCTCACGACTTGACGAACTCAATCGGAAGCTCGACGTCGCACTCCAAACCCGCACACGTTTCTTAGCCGCAGCGAGCCACGATCTGCGCCAACCCGCGCACGCACTCGCGCTCTACGCGCAAGCACTCGAACACGAAACCTCGCGTCCTGCGTTAGTCGATCTTTCGAAACGGATGCGCGCAACGGTGGGTTCGCTCTCCAATATGTTCGACGGTTTGCTTGAACTCGCGCGGCTTGATGCGGGTGCAGTGAAGCCGCAGCAAGACGTATTCGATCTGAACGAATTGCTCGCTCGACTGAGCACCGAGTACGCTGATCGATTGACGCACGCTAACGCGTTGCTAAGATTCCATCGCACTGAGGGCGATTGTTTCGTTCGGAGCGACGCCGTGCTCGTTGAGCGAATTTTGCGTAATCTCATTGGTAACGCCGTGAAGTACGCGGGCGAAGGCAACATTTTGGTTGCGCTACGTAAGCGCGAATCGATGCTCGCAATTGAAGTGCGCGATGCCGGGCCTGGCATGAACACCGAAGAGTTGCGCCACATCTTTGACGAGTTCTACCGCGCGAGCAGCGCGAACGAAAGACGCGATGGCTTGGGGTTGGGGCTCTCAATTGTCGAGCGTTTCGCGCGATTGCTTGGTGCGCAAATCAGCGTGCGATCCGTGCCGGGTCGCGGCACGACTTTTACTCTCGCGATGCCGATCACACAGCTCGTATCGCGCCCTGTGAAGACGACTGATGTTGAAGCACGAACGGTCGCGAGCATTACACGTCGAATCGCGGTAATCGACGATGATCCCGATGCAAGAGAGAGCATGGCGCTCGTGCTCACTCAGTGGGGCCACGACTGCGTCGCGGGCGAAAGCGCGGACGAAGTGATCGCGAGCGCGCGAAGAGCGCAATGGACACCCGATGCACTCATTTGCGATTTCCAGTTGCGCGCCCGCGTGGCGATTGCCGATATCGCAGCGCTTCGTGAAACATTCGGCGCGGCGCTGCCGGTGCTCGTTGTCTCGGGATCGCACGACGCGCAAGCAACGATCACTGAGCACGTGCCCGATGCCGCATATTTGCCGAAACCGATTCGACCACTACGCTTGAAGAGTTGGTTGGCTTCGATTGGCAAGAAGTAACGCGTGTTTTTGATGCGGATCGCTGGTTGCGAGGTTCGGAAAAAATCCAACAAGAAATTCACTAAAGTGGCCATTATGATGGGGCAAAGTCGTTTTTTGTTTGGTAGACAATAATGCGAGAAGCG
This sequence comes from Betaproteobacteria bacterium, assembly GCA_013298765.1. Lineage (GTDB taxonomy): Bacteria > Pseudomonadota > Gammaproteobacteria > Burkholderiales > Casimicrobiaceae > Casimicrobium. The sequence continues at coordinate 4,710 of JAAFJA010000032.1, read as the reverse complement.
TGCTGGATGCCCTAATTAATAAGCCGATTGCGTGCGATAGCCATTGACGAAGTTCCCGGCCGATGTCTTTGGTTTGTGATGTGTACAATTCGATAAATACATACACATTGCGCGATTTCTCATGCGAACCAATATCGTCATCGATGATCAGTTGATGTCAGCCGCGATGAAGGCGGGTGATTTCAAAACAAAGAAAGACGCCGTCGAAGAGGGCTTGCGTTTGCTCGCGCGTCGAAAGGCGTACCAAGACATTCGCGCCGCGCGGGGCGCGTTGCAGTGGAGCCTTGATGGCGATTGGACGACGCCTGCTGCGGCAAAGCCCGCTTACTTGCTCGAAGAAAAACGCGGTGAGTACAACGTTGCCCGCAGCAATTCGTCCACACAAGCAACGCCAACGCGCAAGGCGCGCAGCCCGCGCGCACGATGATCACAGTCGATAGCAGCGTCTGGATCGATTACTTTCGCGGCGTGCAAACCGAGCAAACCGACGCGCTCGACGCCTTGCTCGATGACTCAAGTCACGACGTGATCGTGCTCGACGTGGTACTCATGGAAGTGCTGCGCGGCTTTCGCTACGAACACGAATTCGCGCTTGCCAATCGCTTGCTCTCTGCGTTGCCGATCGTGACTGCGGGAGGCGAAGAGGTCGCACGAAGCGCGGCTTATCTCTATCGACAGTTGAGAGGCGTTGGCGTCACGGTGCGCAGCAGCATCGATTTGCTCGTTGGCGCGTGGTGCATTCGCGAGAGCTGCGCGCTCGTTCACAATGATCGCGATTTTTTGCCGATGCAGATGCATCACGGATTGATTACCTATGGACGCTGATCGCGACGTAGCGATCAGCGAAGCGCTGAAAAGCCTTCCCGCGCGCCCCGGCGTATACCGCATGATCGGCGCGGAAGATGCCGTGCTCTACGTCGGCAAGGCGAAGAACTTAAAGAACCGCGTTTCGAGTTACTTCGTGAAGAGCGGTCACGGGCCGCGCATTGCGATGATGGTGTCGCAAGTGCAACGGATTGATACGACGGTCACGCGCTCCGAAGCGGAAGCGCTGATCCTTGAAAACAATCTGATCAAGTCGCTGGAGCCGAAGTACAACATCGTTTTTCGCGACGACAAAAGCTATCCCTATCTTTGCATCACGGGTGACGCCTATCCGCAGCTTCGCTTCTTTCGCGGCAAACCGGATAAGCGTCATCAATACTTCGGCCCGTTCCCGAGCGCCTGGAGCGTGCGCGAAGGCATTCAAACGCTGCAAAAAGTGTTTCAACTTCGCACTTGTGAAAATACCGTGTTCGCGCATCGCTCGCGGCCCTGCATGCTTGCGCAGATTGGGCGTTGCACCGCGCCGTGTGTGGATCAAATCACAGAGGACGATTACAAAGCAGACGTGAAAAGTGCCGCCATGTTCATGCGCGGTCAACAAGACGACGTGCTTCGCGATCTACAGTCGTCGATGGAATCTGCGGCGGAAAAACTCGAATTCGAGCGCGCAGCGCGCATTCGCGACAAGATCGCACGACTCAATCGCCTGCAAAGCAAACAGTTTGTTTCGAGCACCGCCGAGCGCGATGTCGATGTCCTCGCCGTCGTGCACGAAAGCGGCATGATTGCCGTGAACATCGTAATGATTCGCGGCGGGCAGCATGTCGGCGATCGAACGTTCTTCCCGGTGAAGAACGCAACGAGCGAAGCGCTCTCAAACGAAGAGCTCATCGAAACGCTAGAAAGCTTCATTGCACAGCATTACATCGGTCGCGAAGTGCCGCGCACGATTGTCTCAACGCTTGATTTCGATGCCGCCGCCATCACCGACGCGTTGACCGAACAGACCGAAACGAAGGTGGATGTGCTCTGTAATCCGATTGGCGAGAAGCGCGTGTGGCTGCGGATGGCCGAAGAAAACGCGCGCCTCGCGATCACCGCGCGGCTCAAGCAGTCGCAAACGGGGCACGAGCGTTTGCAAGCGCTCATCGAAGCACTCAATCTTCCCGACGGCACGCAGCGCCTCGAATGCTTCGATATCTCGCACACCATGGGAGAAGCTACCGTTGCAAGTTGCGTCGTCTTCGACAGCGGCGGCATGCAAACCAGCCAATACCGCCGCTTCAATATCGAAGCGGACACGGGCGGCGATGATTACATGGCGATGAAAGAAGCGCTCACGCGCCGCGCCGCGCGCATCGCGAAAGAAGAAGTGCCGCGCCCCGATGTGTGGGTGATTGACGGCGGCAAAGGCCAAGTCGGCATCGCGGCAGAAGTACTCGCTCAAGCCGGGCTGCACGACATCGTTTTATTTGGCAGCGCGAAGGGCGTTGAGCGCAAAAAAGGCATGGAGCAAATCATCTTCCCCGAGTCGGACGATGAGCCAACACGTTTTCCCATTTGCTTGCCCTCCGATCACCCCGGCCTGCATCTCATCCAACAAATGCAAGACGAAGCCCACCGCTTCGCCATCATGGGCCACCGCGCCAAACGCGCAAAGAACCGCGAAGGTTCCGCACTCGACGATATCGAAGGCATCGGGCCAAAGAAGCGCAAAGACTTACTGAAGCAATTCGGGAGCGTGCGCGGTGTCGCTGCGGCAAGCGTTGAAGACCTCATGCGCGTGCCGGGGATTTCGGCGGAGCTGGCGGAGCGGATTTATCTGGCGGTGAGGTAGGAAATGGAAAGCAAATCAAAACACGAAGCAGTGGAAGCGTTATCGCTCGCTCCAAATGAGTATGTCCAGAAAGCACTTATCTCGACAACTAGTCGAATGAGCGGTAACTACAAAACTGAACACACGTTGGTCGCCCGCGCATGGCCGAGTCTTGCTGACCAATCAGCGAGGTTCAAAGAGCATGAGGGGCCAGCTTCACGCAGTGCGTACGTGATGGCGTTCCGAACTCCGCCATACAAAGGGCCTGGTTCAGGGCTGATCATTCCTGATTACTCATACGCAGCAGATGTTTTTTGTTCGTTCTTTTGCTTGTTGTTTGGAAAGCGATTTGATTTTCACGGTCTTTATGAAGGCAGCGGTTTGTTCCGACTTCCCGACATGTCGGGGCTGGGCGGTATCTGTGTTCCGATGCTGCCACATAACTCTCATAAGCTACGCGCGGACTATTCATTCAAACTGGAGTTAAACGAGCTGTACCGAATAAACAAGTGGCTTGAATTCAAGTGTGTTGATACAAGCTTTGAACAATACTTTTTTACTGCAGTCCGATTCTATGCCCGCGGGTTGCGAGCTTGGGACAATGATCCGGAAAGCGCGTATTTGAACTTTGTCACTGCGGGCGAGGTGCTTTCCGGTTTCTGCGACTACAGTAAATCGGATCTCATCGATTCGGATTCCCGCGCGATACTCGACGCCATTGAAACGCACGTTCCTGATGGAAAAGAAGTATCCAAAAAATTGGTCAGCAAACTGCACTTGATTAAAAGGCGATTTGTGCGAATGATCTGCGACTCTGTTGATGACGCGTTTTTCCTTCGCAGCGAGAGCAGAAATGCAGATGGTGCGTTCTCAAAATCAACGTTCGAGAGAAGCATTGCGGCGGCGTATGATCTTCGAAGTACTCATGTACATACTGGCGTTGGTTTTCGCGGATGGGTATCGGTGCCGACTAATGGGAACAACAACGAGGTGCCGGGCGGGGGAAAGCCCGTAGTAGATGACAAGAATTTCGCAAAAGTACTCGAGCGTGCCCCGACGCTTGTCGGGATCGAGCGTGTTGTACGATTCTGTTTGCTGCGGCTCGCAGAAAGACAAGGCGCTCTCGACGCTAGCATCACAGAGGAAACAGCTAACGCCACATCCAACGCAGCGGCATAGGTTTTGCGCAGGCGCCACAAACCAACACGCTGTACTACGTTGCCTTCGTTGATCGTAAGGACGTCCGACGCGTGATTAGTCTGCGGCGCGCAACTCGAAAAGAGGTGAAGTTCTATGTTGAAAACTTCCAGTAAACCGAAGCGACCTTCAATCAAAATGCCCACGGTCGAGGAAGATCGAAAGATTGTCGCTGCCGCGAAACTCGACCCCGATGCGAAGCCTTTAACGAAAGCGCAACTCGCTCAAATGGTGCCGATGAAGGCGTTGCGTGGTCGACCGAAACTTGAAAACAAGAAAGTGTTGCTCTCCGTTCGCTACAGCCCGAACGTGGTCGAGTTTTTCAAAGCGACCTGCGAAGGTTGGCAATCGCGCATGGATCGCGTGTTAAGTGAGTACGTGGCGCGGCGTGCGCGATAGCGTGCGCGCGTTCGCATGAGATTCAACCCCATCACTGAATCCGACTTCTTGATGCTTTCGGACTGGCTGCGGGTGCCGCATGTGGCGCTTTGGTGGGACGAAGATCCGTCGCTTGATGCGATCGCCGCAAAGTATTCACCGCGGATTTTGGAAGAAGAGGCGTGCGAGGTGTTCATCGCGCATCACGACGATGCGCCCATCGGATTGATTCAGCGATATCGCTTCGATTCGTATCCCGAGTGCTTAAGGAAACGCTGAACAAGTCGTGCGCGAGCATCGCATCGTCGGACTTGGGCGATCTGAAACCCCAAAATTCTTCAACATAGCCCCGCTATGCCTCAGAATTTTGGGGAGTATCTGAATTTCTGTGTATGAGGCGCGTTGAGAGTTATCCACGGCGCGCGCGAAAGCTCCTTGCATAGAGCACGTTTCGCGCGCGCGGTGGGTAACTCGGTGGTGGCATGTTAAGCCAG
>JAAFJA010000031.1 GCA_013298765.1 Betaproteobacteria bacterium | reverse complement strand
TAGCTGGCAAGGCTCGCCCATGCCAATGCGCCCCCGGCCACGACAACGATGAAGGCTGTCGTCACATGAGTTGAAACCGAAGATCCGAGCAGCACGTCCCCGTGCAGCCTGGTGGCGCGAGCTTCCACAACTTCTGATCGGAACAAGGGTAAAGACACCTGAGGATGCACTCCGGCTGATCTTGACCCAAAGCCGGTCTCTCACACTGAAGCTGTGTGTGCAATTATGATTTATAAAAACAATGAAACTAAGCCAGATCCGGTGCTGTCATGCCTTGCCCGCGCGGACGCCTTTGCTCGGCTGCCGTACTTCCGCTGCAAAGGCCGGTCCTAGATGGAGACGACACCCGCCCGATAATCACCAGCAATCGCGCCGAAGCGGCGCGCGGGAAAAAAGCTTGCCTGTGGTCCGGTCTGTTGTGAAGTAGTGGCCCACATCCTGACACGCCAGCACGGGCCGCCGGCACTGCTTATCAATCTCACGCCGATGCATGGCAGCGGCGGCATGGACCGAATGCCGATTGTGTCTGAACGCGCACTGGTTCCCGTCGCTCGCGGGCGCTCGGGTAAACGAAGCCATGCGGCCGCCACGGCTCCCCAAGCCGCTCAACGAAGGCCTCGCCAAGCGCAATGCGCTGAAGCCGCGGAGGGAGCAAACAAAGTGGACGAGCGGTGCGACGCACCGTCAGAACGAAAGCGGGGGAGGATGAAAGGTTAAGGGACCTTAGCGTCCTGACGCCCCCGCCATCAGCAATCGGGCAGATCGTCGAGGTTGTTCCTGGTCGAGCCGTCTCGGCGGGTACGAAGATACTTGCCCGTCGTGCCGTTGACGACCGTGATTGGTGTTTCCTGGCCATCGGACCACGAGACATAATACTGGTGGTCGCCGCTCTCGATATCACGGATCGCGTCCGCCTTGAGGCGGGGGGACCAGCTCTGTCCGGCATTGCACAGCTTGGTGATGTCGCCATCCTTGTCCTTGCCCGATTTGTTCACATAGCGTTTGGCCATGATTGTCCTTTCTTTCAGGTTGATGCGTCGGTGCGACGGGCCATGCCACGAGGCACGGCCCGTCCGGTCAGCCCCGCGGTGGGAACGGGTCCCCGCCGTAGCTGTCGCGATCCCTGATCTGGCCGTTGCGGCCGTGGATCAGAAGCTCGCTGTGCTGGCTTTGCGCGATGCCACGCGCAGCATCGATCGCGTCGCGCTGGGTGTCATGGACCGAAGTCGCGCGGCTGTTGCCGGCACCACGGACAGCCCAGCCATCGGCGTGCGGAACAACATGCTGGTTCTTCTTGGACATAAATCATACCTCCTTTCTCGCGTTCGGTGGGTAAGACGGCTTGCGACCCCGCTCCCGATGGTCTTCATTGACTATCAATGGGGTAGGCTGAAACTGCAGGGGCGCTCGGACATTCGAAACAAAATTTTTGCGGCATGTCCGAGCCGATCTGAAATTCAGCCTACCCCCCTAGAAAGCTGGCGGAGCTAAGTGAGCGAACCGACACTCGATCTTGCGGAAGCACGGCAGGCGATCGAGCGCCTGACCTCGGCTGACCTTCTGAGACTGAGGAAGGCAGGGCGCCAGTACGCGTTCGCTGCCGGGTGTGATGTTGACGATTTACTCAACGAAGCGGTGTGTCAGACGATCGCGGGTGTGCGGAATTGCCCGCGTGAGATGGCAATGCTGCCGTTTCTGATCGGCGTCATGCGCAGCCGTGCTTCCGCCAGGCAACAGAAGGTAGAGGCGGAACTGGTATCAGCGGATGCAACCGATGCCGAGGGACGGCTGTTGCATGAGCCTGTGGAATCGAAACCGAACGTCGAGGAACTGGCGCTTGTGCGGGAGGATGTATCGGCTCGGCGAAATGCGCTGGAAGCTTTGTTTTCCGATGACGACGAAGCGACTCTGTTCCTGTGGGCGTACCTAGATGACCTGTCGAAGGATGAGATCATGACTACAATCGGCGTCGATGTGAAGGCATATGCCACTATCCGACGCCGTGTCCGCCGCACGATCGATGCGGCGTTTCCCAATGGATGGACATCGTGAGCGGGTCAGATCGCCCTTCTCCCCCAATCAATCGATTGGCGGACGAATTGGTAGCCGACATCCTGAGTATGTCGGACGCCGAGTTGTTGGCAGAGGTCGAGGCCGACGGGCTGAACGCCGAAGATGAGGCAGGCCGAGTGCGCGCTATAATCTCTTCGGCGATCGGCCAAGCGGCGAAAGCGCGGCTGCAAGCTGCACGGGCGGAGATCGATCGCACCGCGGGATCGACGTGGGGACAGGTTCACCGGCTTCCCCTCAAGGATCGAGCGGCTGTTCTTGCCCGGTTTGCCAATGACGATACCAAGCTGAAAAGCCGTCTGACGATGGCTGCTCGAAATGGCGAAGGTATCACGGAAAACGAGATGGACGACATTCTGGCGAACTTGAGAGAGCTCGGTGCCATAGACGAAGATGGTAACCCGATTTGAGAGCGCTTAGCCAAGCCGAAAGGCTCTTGCAGTCCTTCGATATAACCAGCCCTGATGAAATCGACCTCGAGGCGATTGCTTGGGAAATGGGCGTCAAGGTGCGAAACGGGACCTTGGAAAGCTGCGAAGCCAGAATCATTGGATTCCGCGATCGGGCGATCATCACCGTCAGAGGTGATGGCGATCCCCGGCGGCGTCGCTTCTCGATCGCGCACGAACTAGGACATTGGCAACATCATAGAGGTAAATCGTCGATCTGCCGTGCCAGCGAGATTGGCAGTCCGGGTCAGAGCGGCAACACCATCGAGCGTCAAGCCGACAACTACGCCGCGGACCTCCTTATGCCGGCCTATCTGTTTCGGCCACTTGCCGCTGCCCACCGTCGTCCCTCGTTTGAGGCCATAGACGCTCTGGCAGGAGCATTTTCGACAAGCCGGTTGGCGACGGTACTCCGGTTCATCGACCTCAGCCCCTGGCCTTGTCTTATCATATGTCATGGCCCGAATGGCCGGCGGTGGTTTCGGCGAAACGCCGGCATCCCTGATCATTGGTTTCCGCGCGACGATCTGGACCCGGAATCTGGGGCGATGGACGTACTGTATGGAAAGATTGATCGAGCGCGGCCGACCATCATCGGGGCAGACGCTTGGTTTGATCGCTGGAATGCAGACCGTTTTGAGCTGACGGAGGAGTGCATCAAAGGTTTTGGAAACGACGTGCTGGCGCTTTTGACGCTGACGGATCAGCAGATGCTTGAGTAGCAGTGTTTATGCCACCGGACGTGGCGACAAAAAGGTCTACCTTTCTCCCCTGCCTAAGCAGATATGTTCTATAGATGTTCCATTCATTGCGGATGCGTGATAGGGTCATCGCATGGCTAGATGTACTGCACCCCGAGAGGGCCATCGTTCCGCAAGTGCCGCAGCGAACTGCCCAGCCTGTCGAGGCTCGCGTCGCTATGGCTATGGGGGGTATGGTGGCTACGGGTCGTACTCGGCTCCACCGTATTCCCCGCCTTCCTTGGGCGGCGGAGCAGGCCGGAGCAGCAGCGGCAACTCCGGCAGCGCAAAGCCCCGCTGGTCAAGCCCAGGCTCAACAGTGCTTTATACGCCCGAGCAGGTGCGGGCTCTTACCCCTGTCAGGACGAATGTCGAAAGTCGGGCGACAGTGCCCGACTTGCGTCACGTCTTTCTCTGCCACGCTTGGGACGATCGAAAAGGACCCGCAAAGGAGCTGCATGATCTGCTTGAGGCGCGCGGGGTCTCGGTTTGGTTTAGTGAGAAGGACGTCGCTCTCGGTACGTCATTGTTGCGGGAAATTGACAAAGGCCTGGCAAAATCACGGGTCGGGATCGTGTTTGTAACACCTTCTCTGCTGCGCCGCGTTCAGGGCGAAGGCATTGCCGATAAGGAGCTTTCAGCGCTTCTCGCGCGTGATTTACTTATTCCTATCGTGCACGATACGACCTACGAAGCACTCCGCGAGGTGAGCCCTTTGCTCGGCTCACGAAGCGGTCTGAGCACTGCCGAGGATTCGATGGCCGACATTGCAGCGAAGCTTGCAGAATTGGTGACCGTGTAGCTGATGGGAGACTTGCTGCGCATTGAGAACCTGCAAGTTTTCCTGTTTTTTGTAGCGCCGGGCATCATTGCGCTTTTTGTTCGAGCGCAATTCATGTCTGGCAAGATGCCGCCGATCACGGAAGGCGTGATCGCTTACGTAATGGTTGCCGTCGCTTACCATGCCCTCGTCTACCCGATTTCTCGGTATCTAATTGCTTCTACCGATGTGGGCTGGTCCACTTTGGGTTGGTTTGTCCTGATACTTGTCGGTCCTGCCCTGCTAGGATTGTTGTTAGGCCTAAACATACGACAGGGGTGGATGCGACGGCTCCTTGCCCATGTAGGGGTTAGTACGGTTCATCCTGTTGATTGCGCTTGGGATTGGCGATTTGCCGGCTGCCAACCAAGTTGGGTTATGGTCGTTTTGAAAGACGAAACGAAATGGGCCGGGCTACTTGGCCCGGGATCATTCATGTCGTCCCGTTCCGAAGAGCGAGATATTTTTATTGAGCAGGTTTACGACGTGTCGGAAACTTTGGTTTGGACCCCAAAGGGAAGCGGCGTCTGGATTGCCCATGGCGAAATACAATCGATCGAATTTTGGCCGCTAAAGCAGGAGAGTTAATATGCCAGAGAATGATACCCCGCCCCCCTCCGATCCTCGGACGGGAAATTATGGACACCAACCTCAAGAAAACCACGGGCATCAGCCTGTGGCTCCATCCCCTGGGTTGGGCAACGTTCAAGGAGGTCACCAACCGTCTACCGGACAGGGCGGAAGCGGCCCAGGAACGCCGCCAAATCAGGGAAGCGGTGGGAAGAAGTAGGTTTACCTCAGATCTAGCATGTATCGCTTCGTCAAATGACCGTTTGCAAGAGTGATACACAGCGGGCTAGGCTAGGCCATGCCCCCTGCCCTGCCCCGCTTTGTCAGCTATCTCCGGGTCTCAACCGAGAGCCAGGGACGGTCCGGTCTTGGGCTGGACGCGCAACGCCAGGCCGTCGCCACGCACATCGCGGCGGCCGGTGGCGAGCTGGTCGCCGAGTTCCAGGAGGTCGAGAGCGGCAAGCGGTCAGATCGGCCCCAGCTGGCGGCAGCGCTCGCCTCGTGCCGCACCAGGCGCGCGGTGCTGGTCATCGCCAAGCTCGACAGGCTGGCGCGTAACGCTCGTTTCCTGTTGTCCGTGGTCGAGGGCAGCGGCGAGGCTGGCGTGGTGTTCTGCGACCTCCCCAGCGTCCCGGCCGGGCCGATCGGCAAGTTCATGGTCACGCAACTCGCCGCCGTTGCCGAACTGGAGGCCGGGCTTATCAGCCAACGCACACGGGCAGCGCTGGCGATCGCAAAGGCCCGCGGGGTCCGGTTAGGCAACCCCTCCCCTACCCCAGCGACGCCGGCCATGGCGGCAGTGGCGCGGGCCGCTCGCAGCCGTCAGGTGGCAGCGAGAACAGCCGACGTGCTGCCTGTGGTGCGCCAGATTCAGGCGGAGGGCGCGAGCAGCCTCAGGGAGATTGCGAGAGGGCTGCAAGCCCAAGGCGTGCAGACGCCCAGCGGCAAGGACCAGTGGTCGGCAGCGCAGGTGCGGCGGGTGCTGCAATACGGCACGTAGGCAGCGCTTCAAGCCGCCTTGGTCAGCATGAAATCGACGTGCACAGCATCATAGGGAAAGACGATTCCGCCTTCCGCGCGATCGATGACGCCGGCGCTAAGGAGCGCCGAGATATCACTGTGGACGGCTTTGACGTCCCGGCCGACCCGACGCGCAGCCTCGCGGATCGACATAACCCCCTGCCCTGTCAGCGCGTGAAGCAGCTCCCAGCGCTTGCGGGTCAACGTTTGCCAAAGCAGTTCGACCGAGGCGAACGAGATATGGGCACCTTGGGCTTGCCCGTCGAAAGCTGCCAGGGCGCACCGCGTCACGTCGGCACGCGAGGCGACGGACAGCGTTACGGTATTCATTCAGGCCACCAGCGCCTCAACACCCTTGCGGTCAATGACATCGAGCAGGCGCAGTGAAGGCCCGCTGGGCTTACGGTGCCCCTTCTCCCACTGCGCGATCGTGCTGCTGCCAACGTTCAAAAACATAGCAAAAACGGTTTGGCTCATGCGGGTTTTCTGTCGGATGCGGAGAATTTCCGATGCCGAGAAGCTACGCTTTGCCGGCAGGCAAAGCAGATCCATTTTGCGCATGGTGATAGCATCGATAGCGCCGACTTCATGGAGGTCCGTTGCCAGCTCGTGGCTCATGTCGAGGATGTCACTCATTGTCCGCACTCCAGTTCTAAAATGCCACCCCTGCCCTTCAATGCCTCGATCTGCTCGTCGCTGGCGTTAACGAGGCCGCCGGCGACAGTGCTAAGGGCCTCCTGCTCCCTGCTCGAAATGTTGGCCCGAGCATTTTTGGGGAAACCGTGTAGGAAAAAGATGCGATCGGCATTGCTCTTCCGAAACCCAAGGATCGTTCGATAGCCGCCGGACTTGCCACCTCCTGAGCGCGCGATCCGCTTCTTGAACAAATATCCTCCCAGATCGGCCTCGATCTGACCGGCGAATGCCTCCTTGGCCGCTATGCAAAGGTCGCTGTCGCTGATGTACTCCGAGCTCGCCCAGCGACCGAACTGCTTGCCCTTGAAAACCTTCATCAGATATTGTCTAGCACATAGTGCTAGGGAACGCGACTCCAGCCTTTCGCTTTCTGGGCTTGCAGATTTACGCTTTTCTGTGTTTACGCTTCACCATGATCATCGGACTTCTCAACCAGAAGGGCGGCGTCGGCAAAACCACGCTCAGCCTCAACCTTGCCGCCCACTATGCAGCGACGCTGGGCAAGCGGGTGCTACTGGTCGACGCCGACCCCCAGGGCAGCGCTCAGGCCTGGTCCAATGCCCGTGAGGAGCCGCCTCTGTTCCCGGTGATCGGCATGGCCAAACCATCGCTGCATCGCGACCTGCCCGACATGGCGAAGGACTATGATGTCACCGTCATCGATGGCGCACCAAGGGTCAGCGAGCTTGGCCGCGCCGCCATCCTGGCTAGCGACTTTGTCCTAATCCCGGTGCAGCCGTCACCGTTCGATGTTTGGGCTACCGACGAGATCGTGCGGCTGATCCAGGAGGCCCAACAATTCAAACCCGATATCAGGGCCGCATTTGCGATTAATCGTAGAATCGTAAATACGGCAATTGGTCGTGATGTCATGGAAGCGTTCGCCGGGCTGCCGTTTCCGGTGCTGCCGCAGGTTATCGGCCAGCGGGTGATCTTTGCCGAAACCGCGGCTCGCGGACTGACAGTCGCCGAGGCGGCACCCAAGTCTGAAGCCGCCCGCGAGATCGCCGCCTTGGCAAACGCTATCCTCAATCCGTCTGAAGGGAGTTTGTCGTGAAGAAGACTGTGGCTTTCAAACGTCCCTCGCAGCCGGCTCCGGCTGACGCCTGGGTTGGCGCTGGCGCCGACACCAACGCCCCGGTCGCGCCGGCAGGGCCGATGAAGCGATTGACCATCGACATCCCACTCGAACTGCATCGTCAGGTGAAACGCGAATGCGCCGATCGTGGTATCAAGATGGCCGATATCGTCCGCGACCTGCTGACCAAGGAATTCTCGTCGTAAATACGGATTTGCGGAAAGTCGTATTTACGGCCCTCTTATAAAGATGGGCGGCGCTCAGCATAACTGCGACAGAAGCCTTCCCAAGATGCCATCAACGCCTGATCGCGCAGCTTCGCCAAGCGACTTCCCATATGTGTCCGGTAGGCGGCAGCGATCAGGTCGATGTCCCAGCCACCACCGAGATCGCGCGCGACGCGGGCGAAGACGGCTTCGGTATTGCCAAATGACAATGTCCCAGTCGGAAAACCGCCAAGCTTGGGCCTAGCGGGCAGGCGAGGGGCTTCTGACACAGTAGGGGGGACGAGGTGGAGGCGTTCGACCCTACCGTCGCGTCGGGCGCGCCGACCGGCCGCATGGCGGTCGATCTCGTCGGCAGCCGCGTCAATCTCGGGGGGAGGCTTGGGTGTAAAGGCGATGAGCACTGCGGTGACCTTGTTACGGCCACCACGGCGCTCCTGCCAATCCATCGTGAAGGCGGCGAGCTGGTCAATCTCGGCTTTGGCTTGGTCCAGCACAAGACGCCGAAAGTCGGCAAAATTGGTCAGGGTGCCGGTTGCCACGCCAAGACGTTCGCGCAATTCGTCGATCGTCGCCGACCAGGTAGGGTCACGTCGGCCGGCCAGGAGACAGCCGAGCTCGTACAGCGTCACCGAATATTTCGAGCGGAAAGCCAGCACGGCGGCACGGTTGAGGCGAGCGTAATAATCGCTGCCCTGCAGGACCGAGCGCGCTGGCTCAGTCCATTCCCATTCAACAGTTGCCGAGCCCTCATCGTCGTGTTCGTGGATCGTCCATGCGAGCAGCGCCGCGGTCAATGTAGCGGGCCGGCCGCGTGAGGATGTCGTCGGCATGGAGAACTTGATGTTCATCAACTCATCGAGAGTTGCCGCCAGACGGTCGTTGCTCTCGTGGCTACCGCGCAGTTCGCGCTTGGTCATCGAGAATGGCCCAGGCTTCCAGGCATCGCCGGCGGCCTTGGCGATAAGCAGCGCAAGGGTCTTGCGGGCAGCAAGGGAAGGGGAGACGCCATTGCCAAAGCGTGCTTCGACAAGTTCGCCAGCCTTGACGATATTCCGCCCCGAGATCGCTGCCTGTTCAGCAGCTTGCATCGTGCGACCGGTCTCTTTCTCGACAGCCATCAGACAGCACGATAACGGTGTTGCGACATGCGATCAAGAAGCCGTCGCAGGTCGCTTCTGCCGCCCCATTTGTCGTAACTGACTTATCCACAGGCCTCAAAACGCCACCGCCCCATTTGTCGCAACGAGCCGCCCCATTTGTCGTAACTAACCGCCCCATTTGTCGTAACTAACCGCCCCATTTGTCGTAACTGATGCGATTAGAGCTGTTAATCCAAAGGCTTAAGATCCCTGAATCTAAGGAATCTAGAATCAGAAAGCTCCCGCGCTATCGCTTGGGCCTGGAAATGCAGGATTTTAAAGAAAGCAAAGCTATGTTTCGGGCAGTGTAACGTCCGATAGGAGAGCGAACGATTATCGGGGTTTCACACACCGAGTGGGCAGAACGGGGCGGCGCTCAAACACCATGCGGGCTGCCTGTGAACGGGCAGGGAAGGGCAAAGGCGAGCGTCTCGGCCGGGGAGCTACTTCCAGCTTGGCGGGCTCCCATAAGCCTCTGTGGCGCTTCAGGCGACCTTGCAAACCCGCTAGGACGCTGCCCGGGCAAACGCTGGGCAGCAGTGGAGCAGTAGCGCCGCTGCTTCCCATCGTGGGAATAATCCTTGTTTCCCGCCTTGGGAAATGCTAGACGCATTGAATGCGGATCATCGCCCGGAACAAGCTTGTCGAGTTCTGGGCCCGCCATCCTCTAACCGAGGCGTCCTTGCGTCACTGGCACGAGGTCGCAGCGGCAGCCGAGTGGGGACACCCGCTTGATGCCATTGCCGACTTTCCGAAGGCCAAGGCTCTAAACGGCGAGCGGGTGCGGTTCGAGGTAGCAGGCGGCGACTATCGCATAGTGGTGGCGTTCGATTGGCGGCGCGGCATCGCATTCATCAAGTTCCTCGGCACGCACGCCGAATATGACCGAATCGACGCCCTGACGGTGAGCCTGTTCTGACCTATCAGCGACAAGAGGAAGCCATGCACATTCACCCCATCCGCACTGACACCGACCATGAGGGGGCCTTGCGCGAGATCGAGGCGCTGTGGGGGGCCGAGGAAGGGACCGAGGCCGGCGATCGGCTTGACGTGCTGGTGACGCTTGTCGAGGCCTACGAGAGCCGACGCTGGCCGATCGAGCCGCTGGATCCGGTCGAGGCGATCGAGACCGCGATGCAAATGAACGGCTATACCCGGGCCGAGCTCGCGATGCTGATCGGGCAGCCGCGCGCTACCGAAGTTCTGGCGCGCAAGCGGGCACTCACCTTGCCGATGATCCGCAAGATCGCGAGCCGCTGGCGTGTGCCGGAAAAGGTGCTGGTGCAGGAATATGCGCTCGCCAAAGGCTGAACTTTGGCAGCCTGGCGGCTTTGGCCAAGGCATTGACGGACAGTGTCAGGAGGAAGTCATGAAGAGTGCTTTCGACAAGATCGCGGCGGGGCTTGGCGATGCCATTGCCCATGTAGATGGCGAACCAGGCCGCGCTAAGGTGGCCGCCCCCATTGATGTGAAGGCGATCTACAAGCGCACTGGGAAGACACACGATTGGGAGCAGAGCCGCAGCCAACCCGATGCCCAGAACATAAAGGCTATCAGCAGACCGCGCCCATCGGTGTAATCGGCAGGGCGCGATCGGCGTCGTGATAATCGAGCAGGCGGAGCAGGATTTGCGACACGAGGGGAGGGGGCACGCCTTCGCTCAGCAGCATGTCGAAAAGCGCATCCTCGTTGGAGGTCAGGACCATATCCTCAATGGCGAGGTTGGCGCGCGAGTCCGCCATGTCATCGCGCCACATCGCGACTTGTGAAGGCGTGCCCCGCGCAAAATCCATCGCGCGGACTTGGGCGCGGATGGCTTCGATATCGAAATCGCTCATGCTTGGTCCCTCGCTTCGACTTCGGCTTCGAACGCCCGTTTTCCGCGCCGTTTCCACAGCGCCAGCACGTCAGGATCGGCATCACCTGGCAGGAACCCAACCGCTTCCCTCCGCGCCTTTGCCGCCAGTTCGAGCAGCGCCCCGTAGATGGTGGCTCGATCGTCGTCGGTAAGCTCGACCAGACCGGCTTTCTGGACGAGACCGCCGAGTTCGATCAGGTGGCGGGTTCGTGTCCGTCGTTGCACCACCCAGTCCCTTGTATCGCCGCGCCGTTGTCCGGCTTCAGCCCGCCGCGTTGCCGCCGCTGTTTTGGTTAGCGCCCGATCCGTTGCCGTCAGCAAGCCCCTGACCTTTGCGCCCGCGCCGTTGAAAGAAGGCCTGGCCCTTCGCGCGCCACGCCTCCCTGGCGTCGGCATCCTTGGCCGCGATCGCATCGAGTAGCGCGCCGGCAAGGGTTTCCACATCGAGGGCATCGGCGCCGGTAGCCGTCACCAGCTGCCCCAGCTGCTCGACCCTCTTGGCCTTCAGCGTGCGGGCCTTGTCGTTGAGCATCTTCAGCTCGGCATCGTAATCCCGGACCTTGCGCATTGCTGCGTCCCTTCGTGCTTTCACCCATGATCATTGTAGCGCCAGCGCGCTCCGCTGAAAAGACCGGCCATATCGAAAAGCGCCGAACCAGTCACGACGAGGAACGAAGTGTATCGGGAGTGCGCGCTTATACGTTGTGCCAACTGTGCTTGGAAAGCGAAGGTGAATTTGATAGAATAATGAGCGATGGCGATCTATCACTTCTCGGCCAAGGTCATGGGGCGTTCGAACGGTTCGAGCGCGGTGGCAAGTGCGGCCTATCGTTCAGGGTCCGAGCTGCACGACGACCGCCTCGACAAGGATCACGACTTCACCGGCAAGGACGATGTTGTCCATTCGGAAGTGATGCTGCCGGAGGGTGCTCCGGCTCGACTGGCGGACCGCGAAGTGCTGTGGAACGCGGTCGAGGCCGGTGAGAAGCGCAAGGACGCGCAGCTGGCGCGGGAGATCGAGTTTTCGATTCCCCGCGAAATGAACCAGCGCCAGGGCATCGAGCTGGCGCAGACGTTCGTCGCCCGGCAGTTCGTGGCGCGCGGCATGATTGCGGATCTTAATGTGCATTGGGACAAGGCCAGGGACGGCAGCCCCAAGCCGCACGCGCATGTGATGCTGACGATGCGCGAGGTCGGCCCGGGCGGGTTCGGCCAGAAGGTGCGGGCGTGGAACAGCGCCGAACTGCTGAAGGGTTGGCGAGAGGCATGGGCGGCGCATGTGAACGAACGCATGGCCGAACTGGGGCTTGAGGCGCGGATCGACCATCGCAGCCTTGCCGACCAGGGCGTGGCGCTGGAGCCGCAGCACAAGATCGGGCCAGCGGCGGCGCGGCGGCCGGGGCAGGGGC
>JAAFJA010000030.1 GCA_013298765.1 Betaproteobacteria bacterium | reverse complement strand
ATGGCAAAAGAGACTTTTAAGCGCACGAAGCCTCATGTGAACGTAGGCACGATTGGTCACGTTGATCATGGCAAGACCACGTTGACGGCGGCGATCACGACGGTGTTGAGTCGTAAGTTCGGTGGTGAGGCGAAGGCCTACGACCAGATTGATGCAGCGCCTGAAGAGAAAGCGCGCGGCATTACGATTAACACCGCCCACGTAGAGTACGAGACGAGCAATCGTCACTACGCCCACGTTGACTGCCCGGGTCACGCTGACTATGTGAAGAACATGATCACCGGTGCTGCCCAGATGGACGGCGCGATTCTGGTTTGTTCTGCTGCCGACGGCCCGATGCCACAAACGCGCGAGCACATCCTTTTGAGCCGTCAGGTTGGCGTTCCCTACATCGTCGTATTCCTCAACAAATGCGACATGGTCGACGACGCAGAGCTCCTCGAGCTCGTAGAGATGGAAGTTCGCGAACTTCTCAGCAAGTACGACTTCCCTGGCGACGACATCCCGATCGTTAAAGGCAGCGCCAAGCTCGCCCTCGAAGGCGACAAATCGGATCTGGGCGAGCCCTGCATCGACCGTTTGGCCGAAGCCCTTGACAGCTACATCCCGACGCCTGAGCGTGCTATTGACGGCGCTTTCCTGATGCCTGTCGAAGATGTCTTCTCGATCTCGGGTCGTGGCACTGTTGTGACCGGTCGTATCGAGCGCGGTGTTGTGAAGGTCGGCGAAGAGATCGAGATCGTCGGTATCAAGCCAACGTTGAAGACCACCTGCACGGGTGTTGAGATGTTCCGCAAGCTCCTCGACCAAGGTCAAGCGGGCGACAACGTCGGTATTCTCCTTCGCGGCACCAAGCGTGAAGAGGTTGAGCGCGGTCAAGTGCTCTGCAAGCCGGGCTCTATCATGCCGCACACGGATTTCGAATGTGAGATCTACGTGCTTTCGAAAGACGAAGGCGGACGTCACACCCCGTTCTTCAACAACTACCGTCCCCAGTTTTACTTCCGCACGACGGACGTGACCGGATCGGTGACGTTGCCAGCGGGCACTGAGATGGTGATGCCCGGCGACAACGTGAAGATGACGGTTGCCTTGATTGCGCCGATCGCGATGGAAGAGAAGCTTCGCTTCGCGATCCGTGAAGGCGGTCGCACCGTCGGCGCCGGCGTCGTGTCGAAAATTCTGAAGTAAGTTTGTGGGTTGCGCGATCTCCGTCACGCAGCCCGAAATAGGGGCGTAGCTTAGTGGTAAAGCTACGGTTTCCAAAACCGTCGATGGGGGTTCGATTCCCTCCGCCCCTGCCACCCAAGATGAGCGCGGCCCCGGCTGCGCTCGTTGCACATAAAGCGCCGCCAGTTTTTACCTGCGGTGCGTTGCGCAAGCAGCGCTGACCTGAGCCAACTAATGAACGATACCGTCAAAAACTGGGCTATTTTCCTCGCCGCGTTCGCGCTCGTCGCGCTTGGCGTGTACGGCTTCTATCACTTCTCGGAATCCGCGCTGGTTCTGCGCATATTGATGGTGATTGCAGGCTTGGCGGCCGGCGCGGGTGTTGCCTACTTCTCGCAGCAGGGTAAAGATTTCGTTGGCTTCGCTAAGGATTCGATTGACGAGGGCAAAAAGGTCGCATGGCCAACGCGTAAAGAAACCATTCAGATGACACTGATTGTGTTTGCCTTTTCTGTGGTGCTCGCCATCTTTTTGTTCGTCGTGGACATTTCGATTGCCGCGATCATCCAGTGGCTCACCAAGCGCGGCTGATTTAGCCCTGCAAACAACACGGGAACGCACCGATGGACACCGCTAACACCGCTACCCCAGACGCAACGACGGCTCGCAAAAAACGCTGGTACGTCGTTCACGCGTTTTCTGGCTTCGAAAAGAGTGTTCAGCGCGCGCTCGTTGACCGTATTGCCCGATCTGATTTTGCTGATCAATTTGGCCAGGTCCTAGTGCCGGTCGAAGAGGTTATCGAGATCAAGAACGGTCAGAAGAAAACGGCAGAACGCAAGTTCTTCCCCGGCTATCTGCTGGTCGAGATGGACATGACCGACGACTCGTGGCACCTAGTGAAGAGCACGCCTAAGGTTTCAGGGTTTATCGGTGGCACTGCCACAAAGCCAGCGCCTATTTCCCAAAAGGAAGTGGACACGATCCTCGGCCAGATCGAAACCGGCGGTGAAAAGCCAAAACCAAAGATCGTATTCGAGGTGGGCGAAGCGGTGCGCGTGAAAGACGGCCCGTTCGCCGACTTCATGGGGTCCGTAGAAGACGTCAACTACGAGAAGTCGAAACTGCACGTATCGGTGATGATTTTCGGTCGCGCCACGCCTGTCGAGCTTGATTTCGGTCAAGTCGAAAAACAATAGGTTGGCGGGGATTTCACTCGAACACCGAGTTAGATCCAAAAAAGAATTCTTCGCCCAACAAAACAAGGCGTTTGGCGAAAAAGTTCGAGGGCTAATCGTTAGCGCTCGAGTGTTAAACGGGGAGAGTGCGGTGTGAATCCGCGCTCGATTGCACCCAAACCTAGGAGCCACCATGGCAAAGAAAATTGTCGGCTTTATCAAGCTGCAAGTCCCGGCGGGGAAAGCTAATCCCTCGCCTCCAATCGGTCCAGCGCTCGGTCAGCGCGGTCTGAACATTATGGAGTTCTGCAAAGCGTTTAACGCGCAGACGCAAGGCATGGAGCCTGGAATGCCAATTCCAGTGACCATCACCGCGTTCGCAGACAAGAGCTTTACCTTCATCATGGGGACGCCGCCAGCGACGTATCTCATCAAGAAGGAATCGAAAGTACAAAAGGGTTCGCCTAAACCGCACACCGACAAGGTAGGCAAGTTGACGCGTGCTCAGGCGGAAGCCATCGCGAAAGTGAAGATGCCAAACCTCACGGCTGCTGACATGGATGCCGCAGTGCGCACCATTGCCGGTTCGGCTCGCTCGATGGGCATCACGGTTGAGGGAGTGAAGTAATCATGGCAAAACTGACAAAACGCCAAAAGGCTCTCGAAGGCAAAGTTGATCGCGAGAAGTTCTACGCTGTCGCTGACGCGCTTACCCTCGCCAAGACGACCGCAACCGCTAAGTTCAACGAGTCGATTGATGTCGCGGTGAACTTGGGTATTGACGCCAAAAAATCCGATCAAACCGTTCGCGGTTCGGTCGTGATGCCAGCCGGAACCGGCAAGAGCGTTCGCGTTGCAGTGTTCGCGCAAGGCGCTAAGGCCGACGAAGCGAAAGCGGCGGGTGCTGAAGTCGTCGGTTTCGAAGACCTCGCGGAACGCGTTAAAGGCGGCTTCATGGATTTCGACGTGGTGATCGCTTCGCCTGACGCGATGCGCATCGTCGGCACGCTCGGTCAAGTGTTGGGTCCTCGTGGATTGATGCCTAACCCGAAGGTTGGCACGGTGACGCCGGACGTAGTCACCGCGATCAAGAACGCGAAAGCCGGTCAAGTTCAGTACCGTACCGACAAGGCTGGCATCGTGCACGCAACGATCGGTCGTGCATCGTTCGAAGTAACGGCGCTTGAGACCAACCTTCGCGCGTTGATTGATGCGTTGCAAAAGGCTAAGCCTGCGTCATCGAAAGGCGTGTATTTGCGCAAAGTGAGCGTGTCGTCAACGATGGGCAAAGGCGTTCGTATCGACGCTGGTTCGTTCGGTGCGGCACCTGTAGCGCAGTAAGTTAAACACGGTCGCTCAGTCGAGCGATCGAAAGATTTGGTGGGCTGCTTTTGGTAACGAAAGCAGGTCATTGAAGACCGCTGGCGAGTGTGTTGATGGCAGTAGTTTCAACATGCACTTAATGGGAACCCAGAAGAGACATCAAAGGGTTCTACCCAGCGCAGATGGCGGTCCCGCTGCCAAGAATTCAAGCGCTACGCAATGCGTGGCACGGGGTTCAAAGCGGTCAGGTTCGCTTTAACCCGCCTCGCAAATGTGGCAACACGTTCGCGAGGTACTTAGGAGAAACATTTTGAGTCTTAATCGCACTGAAAAAGCCGCGGTCATCGACGAAGTGAAAGCGCAAGTTGTAAAGTCGCAGACACTCGTGATGGCCGAGTATCGCGGCACGACAGTGGCGGAGATTACCAAGCTGCGCAAGAGCGCGCGAGAGCAGGGCGTGTACCTGCATGTGTTGAAAAACACACTCGCACGTCGTGCCGTTGCTGGTTCGCCGTTTGAAGTGGTGGCAGGCGAAATGTCTGGCCCACTCATGTACGGCTTCTCCGCTGACGCAGTCGCTGCAGCGAAAGTTATCAACGAATTCGCGAAAACGAACGACAAGCTCGTGATTAGAGCGGGTGCGTTCGACGGTAAGGCGCTCGACAAAGCAGGCGTTTCCGCGCTCGCATCGATCCCAAGCCGCGAAGTGCTCCTCGCGCAGATCGCCGGATTGCTCAACTCGCCAGTGGCCAGCTTCGCACGCGTGCTCGCAGCCGTGTCGGCGAAAAAAGGCGGCGGCGCAGAAGCGCCTGCAGCAGAGGCCCCGGCGGCGGCTTAATCGGCCCTCGTTTTCGAATTTTCAGTTATCAAATTTTAGGAATACACAATCATGGCATTCAATAAAGACGACTTCCTCGCCGCACTCGACAGCATGTCGGTGATGGAACTCAATGACCTCGTCAAAGCAATCGAAGAGAAATTCGGCGTGTCGGCCGCTGCGATGGCAGCCCCTGCAGCCGGTGGCGGCGGCGCGGCAGCAGCAGCAGTCGAAGAGAAGACTGAGTTCGACGTGGTGCTCAAAGAAGCAGGCGCGAACAAAGTTGGCGTGATCAAAGCGGTTCGCGAAATCACTGGTTTGGGTCTCAAAGAGGCGAAAGACCTCGTTGACGGCGCACCGAAGAACGTTAAAGAAGCGATGCCGAAGGCCGACGCAGAAGCTGCGAAGAAGAAGCTTGAAGACGCAGGTGCTAAGGCAGAGATTAAGTAATCAACGCCAGTGCTACAGGGGCTTTGGAGGTGAAAATCTCCACAGCCCCTTCGCCGTTTTAAGAAACGGTTGCCCAATTGATCTAGGCGGAACTAGCGGAAAGCCGCTACAACCTCAGATAAATTGGAGAGCCATTTCAGCGCTCCCATGAACCTCGAAGATTGAGGTTCATGTCTCTTATTGAGGACCTCTAATGACGTACTCCTTCGCCGAAAAGAAACGTATCCGCAAAAGCTTCGGGTCGCGTACCGCAGGCTTGCCCGTTCCTTACCTCCTGCAAACCCAGCTCGTCTCGTACAACGAGTTCTTGCAGACAGGCGTTCCGGTTGAAAAGCGCCAGAACATCGGCTTGCATTCCGCTTTCACTTCGATCTTTCCGATCACAAGCCATAACGGTTTCGCGAAGCTCGAATTCTTAAATTACGTGCTTGGCACGCCCATCTTCGACGTAGTCGAGTGCCAGCAACGCGGTCTCACTTATGCAGCGCCAGTGCGCGCCAAAGTGCGCCTGATCATTTACGACCGGGAAGCTGCAAAAGACACCGTAAAAGAGATCAAAGAGTCAGAGGTCTACATGGGCGAAATGCCGCTCATGACCGAAAACGGCTCGTTTGTGGTGAACGGTACTGAGCGCGTCATCGTGTCTCAGCTGCATCGCTCGCCGGGCGTGTTCTTCGAGCACGACAAAGGCAAAACGCACAGCTCGGGTAAGTTGTTGTTCTCAGCGCGCGTGATTCCTTATCGCGGTTCATGGCTCGACTTTGAATTCGACCCGAAAGATTACTTGTACTTCCGTATCGATCGTCGTCGCAAGATGCCGGTAACGATTCTGTTGAAAGCCCTCGGTCTTTCGGACGAGCAAATTCTTGCACGCTACTTCAAATTCGATGATTTGCGATTCACGGCAAAAGGCAACGAACTTGCATTCGTACCTGAGCGTCTGAAGGGAGAGGTCGCTCGCTTCGACATCCTTGACGCTAACGGCGCAGTGGTTGTCGCCAAAGACAAGCGCGTCACCGCAAAGCACATTCGTGATCTGGTAAACGCGAAAACCGAGTCGATTCTCGTTCCAACTGAGGACCTCTTGGGGCGGGTCTTAGCCGCTAACGTTGTGGATGCCGATACCGGCGAAGTACTCGCGAAAGCGAATGAAGAGATTACCGAGGATCTGCTCAAGAAACTCAGCGACGCAGGCGTGTCGCACATCAAAACTCTTTATACGAACGAGCTCGACGAAGGTCCTTGGATCTCGATGACCTTGCGCACCGATGACGTGCCAGATCAGACTACCGCGCGTGTAGCGATCTACCGCATGATGCGTCCTGGTGAGCCGCCAACCGCTGAGGCAGTGGAGGCGCTGTTCGCACGCTTGTTCTTCTCTGAAGACTCGTACGATCTATCCCGTGTGGGTCGCATGAAGTTCAATCGTCGCGTGGGTCGTGAGACGATCGAGGGCCCGATGGTCCTCACTTACGATGACATTCTCGATACCGTACAAATCATCTGCGATCTGCGTAACGGTAAAGGCGAAGTCGATGACATCGATCACCTTGGCAATCGCCGAGTTCGTAGCGTTGGCGAACTCGCGGAAAATCAATTCCGTGCGGGTCTTGCGCGCGTTGAGCGCGCCGTAAAAGAGCGTTTGGGTCAAGCCGAAAGCGAAAACCTGATGCCGCACGATCTCATTAACGCGAAGCCGATTTCGGCTGCGATTAAGGAGTTCTTCGGCTCCAGTCAGCTCTCGCAGTTCATGGATCAAACTAATCCGCTGTCTGAGATCACGCACAAACGGCGCGTTTCCGCGCTCGGCCCTGGCGGCTTGACGCGTGAGCGCGCAGGCTTCGAAGTGCGTGACGTGCACGTTACGCACTATGGTCGCGTATGCCCAATTGAGACGCCTGAAGGCCCGAACATCGGCCTTATCAATTCGCTCGCGCTTTTCGCGCGCGTCAACGACTACGGCTTTATTGAAACGCCGTACCGAAAAGTTGTTGATGGCAAAGTGACCGACGAGGTCGTCTACCTTTCTGCAATCGAAGAGGGAACGTTTGTTATTGCACAGGCGAATGCGCCTCTCGACGAGAGCAATGCGCTTACCGGCGAATTCGTTGCCTGCCGTATCAAGGGCGAATCGACCATGATGCCGCCGATCGAGGTGAACTACATGGACGTGGCGCCTTCACAGATCGTTTCTGTGGCTGCTTCGTTGATCCCATTCCTTGAGCACGATGACGCGAACCGCGCATTGATGGGCTCGAACATGCAACGCCAAGCGGTTCCGTGCTTGCGTCCTGAAAAGCCGTTTGTTGGGACGGGCATTGAGCGTACGGCGGCAGTCGATTCCGGTACCGTCGTGATCGCTAAGCGTGGTGGCAAAGTTGACTACGTTGATTCGAGCCGTATCGTAATTCGCGTGAATGATGCTGAGACGGCAGCTGGTGAAGTGGGTGTTGACATCTACAACCTTGTTAAGTACACCCGCTCGAATCAAAACACCAACATCAATCAGCGGCCGCTCGTCAAAGTGGGTGATGGGATCGCTAAAGGCGACGTCGTTGCCGACGGCGCCTCGACTGACAAAGGCGAACTCGCACTCGGCCAAAACATGCTGGTTGCGTTCATGCCGTGGAACGGCTTTAACTACGAAGACTCGATCCTTATTTCCGAGCGCGTTGTTTCGGATGATCGCTACACCTCGATTCACATCGAGGAGCTGACGGTTGTCGCTCGCGACACGAAGCTTGGTCCCGAAGACATTACGCGGGACATCGCGTCGTTGGGCGAAGGGCAGCTCTCGCGCCTCGACGAATCGGGTATCGTGTACATCGGTGCCGAGGTCGAAGCGGGTGACGTGCTCGTAGGTAAAGTCACTCCAAAGGGTGAAACTACGCTCACGCCAGAAGAGAAGCTTCTGCGCGCCATCTTCGGCGAAAAGGCAAGTGATGTGAAGGACACGTCACTGCGAGTTCCTTCCGGTATTGCAGGCACCGTTATCGATGTTAAGGTTTTCACCCGCGAAGGTATCGAGCGCGATAAACGTGCGCAGCTCATCATCGATGAGGAGCTCCGCAGCTACAAAAAAGATCTTGCCGACCAGCTGCGTATCGTTGAAAACGATGCTTTTGAGCGTCTTGAGCGTTTGCTAGAAGGTAAAGTCGCAAGTGGCGGTCCGAAGAAACTTGCTAAGGGCACGAAGCTTGAGCGCGACTATCTGAAAGAGCTAAATCGCTACGATTGGTTCGATCTTCGCATGGCAGATGATGAGGCTGCGCGTCAACTCGAAGCAGTTAAAGATAGCCTGTCTGCGACTCGGCAGAACTTCGATCTCGCGTTTGAGGCCAAGAAGAAAAAGCTTACGCAAGGCGATGAGCTGCCGGCAGGCGTGCTCAAGATGGTGAAGGTTTATGTCGCGGTTAAGCGTCGACTTCAACCCGGTGACAAGATGGCTGGACGTCACGGCAACAAGGGCGTGGTCTCGAAGATCGTGCCCGTGGAAGATATGCCTTATCAGGCCGACGGCACCACGGTTGACATCGTGTTGAATCCTCTCGGCGTTCCGTCGCGGATGAACGTTGGTCAGATTCTTGAAGTTCACCTCGGATGGGCGGCGAAAGGCATCGGTAACAAGATTGACAAGATGCTGAAGGCGCAAGCGAATGCGAAAGAGATTCGCGGATTCGTTGAAACGCTCTATGCCGATATCGGTGCGAAACAAGAAACCAAGTCACTCAACGACAAAGAAGTTCTCGAGCTGGCAGACAACCTCCGCCACGGCGTACCGTTCGCAACCCCTGTGTTCGACGGCGCGACCGAAGGCGAGATCAAATCGATGCTTCGACTCGCGGATATGCCTGAGTCGGGTCAGATCACCTTGCACGATGGCCGCACTGGCGAAGCGTTTGATCGCCCAGTGACCGTCGGTTATATGCACGTACTGAAACTGCATCACCTGGTTGACGACAAGATGCACGCTCGCTCGACGGGCCCTTACAGCTTGGTGACGCAGCAACCTCTCGGCGGTAAAGCGCAGTTTGGTGGCCAGCGTTTTGGTGAGATGGAAGTTTGGGCGCTTGAGGCGTACGGAGCAGCCTACACGTTGCAAGAAATGCTCACGGTTAAGTCTGACGACGTCACCGGACGTACCAAGGTGTACGAGAACATTGTGAAGGGCGAACACAAGATTGATGCAGGTATGCCTGAATCGTTCAACGTGCTCGTCAAAGAGATTCGCTCGCTCGGTATCGACGTCGATCTCGAACGCAAATAATCGGAAGGGAAACACGCTATGAACGCTTTGCTAGACCTGTTCAAACAAACTGCCCCGGCCGAAGAATTTGATGCGATCAAAATTGGCCTCGCCTCGCCCGAGCGCATCCGCTCATGGTCGTTCGGTGAAGTCAAAAAGCCGGAAACAATCAACTACCGCACGTTCAAACCTGAGCGCGACGGCTTGTTTTGCGCGAAGATTTTCG
Source organism: Betaproteobacteria bacterium (assembly GCA_013298765.1). Classification (GTDB taxonomy): domain Bacteria; phylum Pseudomonadota; class Gammaproteobacteria; order Burkholderiales; family Casimicrobiaceae; genus Casimicrobium. The sequence continues at coordinate 5,271 of JAAFJA010000030.1, read as the reverse complement.
GGCCGATCAAGGACTACGAATGCTTGTGCGGCAAGTACAAGCGTCTGAAACATCGCGGTGTGATCTGCGAAAAGTGCGGCGTGGAAGTCACGCTCGCAAAGGTGCGTCGTGAGCGCATGGGGCACATTGAATTGGCCTCGCCGGTCGCGCATATTTGGTTCTTGAAGTCGCTGCCGTCCCGTCTAGGCATGGTGCTCGACATGACGCTTCGTGATATTGAGCGTGTGCTGTACTTTGAAGCATTCGTGGTGGTTGATCCAGGCCTCACGCCCTTGCAGCGTGGTCAGCTCCTCACGGAAGATGACTTCATGGCGAAGACGGAAGAGTACGGCGACGACTTTAAAGCGCTCATGGGCGCGGAAGCGGTCAAAGAGCTCTTGTCTTCGATTCATGTGTCGGAAGACGTTGAGCAGCTTCGCAAAGACCTTGATGCGACTTCCTCAGAAGCCAAAATCAAAAAGATTTCGAAGCGACTCAAAGTGCTCGAAGCATTCCAGAAGTCAGGCATTAAGCCTGAATGGATGGTGCTCGAAGTGTTGCCAGTGCTGCCACCGGAACTGCGTCCGTTGGTGCCGCTCGATGGCGGGCGGTTCGCAACTTCTGACCTGAACGATCTCTACCGCCGCGTGATTAACCGCAACAATCGCTTGAAGCGTTTGTTGGAATTGCGCGCGCCCGACATCATCGTGCGTAACGAAAAGCGCATGCTGCAAGAAGCAGTTGATTCGCTGCTTGACAACGGTCGACGCGGCAAAGCCATGACGGGCGCAAACAAGCGTCCGCTCAAGTCGCTTGCCGACATGATCAAAGGTAAGTCGGGTCGATTCCGTCAAAACTTGTTGGGTAAACGCGTTGACTACTCTGGGCGTTCGGTCATTGTGGTTGGACCTCAACTTAAGCTGCATCAGTGCGGTTTGCCCAAGAAAATGGCGCTTGAGCTCTTCAAGCCGTTCATCTTCAACCGTCTTGAGCAGATGGGCGAGGCGAAGACGATCAAGGAAGCAAAGCGACGCGTGGAGAGCGAAGATCCGCTCGTTTGGGATTTGCTCGAAGAAGTCATTCGTGAGCATCCAATTCTTTTGAACCGCGCACCGACGTTGCACCGCTTGGGCATCCAGGCGTTCGAGCCAGTGCTTATCGAAGGTAAGGCAATTCAGCTGCATCCGCTCGTCTGTACGGCGTTCAACGCCGACTTCGACGGTGACCAAATGGCTGTGCACGTGCCACTCTCGCTTGAGGCGCAAGCCGAAGCACGCACTTTGATGCTCGCATCAAATAACGTGTTACTCCCTTCGAACGGCGATCCGTGTATCGTGCCGTCGCAAGACATTGTGCTAGGCCTCTACTACGCGACTCGCGAGCGCATCAACGCGCGTGGCGAGGGAATGATCTTTGCCGATATCAACGAGGTTTCTCGCGCTTATGAGACGCGTACGGTCGAGCTGCATGCGAAGGTCAAAGTACGGCTTCGCCAGGTCACGTTCGGTGCTGATGGCGAACGCATCGAAGAGCTGCGCCGAGAGGAAACGACTGTTGGTCGAGCACTTTTATCGGAGATTCTGCCTGAGGGATTGCCTTTCTCGGTCATCAACAAGCCGCTCAAGAAGAAAGAGATCTCGAAGCTCATTAATGCGAGCTTCCGCCGCTGCGGACTGCGCGCGACGGTCGTTTTCGCAGATAAGCTGATGCAGTCAGGCTTCCGTCTCGCAACGCGTGCGGGCTTCTCGTTTGCTGCCGACGACATGCTCGTTCCGAAAGAGAAGACAAGCATCATTGAAGCTGCTCAGTCACAGGTGAAGGAGATCCAACAGCAGTTTGCGTCTGGTCTCGTGACCTCTGGCGAACGTTACAACAAGGTGGTTGATATCTGGGGCGCAGCCGGTGATGACATCGCGCGCGCCATGATGAGCCAGCTTGGTTCCGAAGTTGTTAAGGACCGCGACGGCAAAGACGCGAAGCAAGACTCGTTTAATTCGATTTATATGATGGCCGACTCTGGCGCGCGTGGTTCTGCTGCGCAGATCCGTCAGCTCGCAGGTATGCGCGGCCTGATGGCGAAACCAGATGGCTCGATCATCGAAACGCCAATTACTGCCAACTTCCGCGAAGGCCTGAACGTGCTTCAGTACTTTATTTCAACGCACGGCGCTCGAAAGGGACTTGCTGACACCGCGTTGAAAACGGCTAACTCGGGCTACTTGACTCGTCGACTCGTTGACGTGACTCAGGATCTCGTTGTTACCGAAGACGATTGTGGCACTCACGAAGGCATGCTGATGCGCGCAGTCGTATCCGGCGGCGAAGTCATCGAATCCCTGCGTGATCGCATCCTTGGACGCGTGACCGTCGCCGATGTGCTCCATCCTGAGAGTATGAAACCGGTGATCGAGACAGGCACGCTTCTCGACGAAGCGTTGGTTGACCTCGTTGAATCGCTCGGTATTGATGAGGTGAAGGTTCGCTCACCGCTTACCTGCGAAACTCGCCACGGCCTTTGCGCAAAATGCTACGGGCGCGATCTAGGCCGCGGGGCGCTTGTGTCTGCTGGTGAGGCAGTCGGCGTGATCGCAGCTCAGTCGATCGGTGAACCAGGTACCCAGCTCACGATGCGTACGTTCCACATCGGTGGTGCTGCGTCTCGTACGGCGGCGGCAAGTACCGTGGAAACCAAGTCTGCAGGTGTCGCTAACTTTGCGGGCACGATGCGCTACGTTAAGAGCGTAAGCGGCGAAAAAATTGTTATCGCGCGTTCGGCGGAAGTTGTAATCGTGGACGGAGCGCGCGAGCGCGAGCGCCACAAAGTGCCGTATGGCGCAAAACTGTTGGTTGAGGACGGGAAAACGGTGAAGGCCGGGCAAGTGCTAGCAGAGTGGGACGCAACCGCGCGCCCCATCCTCACCGAATTTGCTGGTCGGATCAAGTTTGAAAACGTTCAAGAAGGCGTAACAGTTGCGAAGCAGACCGACGACGTCACGGGCATCTCTACGCTCGTCGTTATCGATGCGAAGCGCCGTGCTGGATCGCAATCCAAAGGGGTGCGCCCGCAGCTGAAACTTGTAGACGCAAAGGGTAACGAGATCAAGGCGGCGGGTTCAGATACCGCGCTCACCATCACGTTCCAGATTGGCTCGATCATCGTTGTGAAAGATGGTCAAGAAGTTTCTCCTGGCGACACGCTTGCACGTATGCCAATGGAGACGTCGAAAACCCGTGACATTACTGGCGGTCTGCCTCGCGTGGCCGAACTCTTCGAAGCGCGCTCACCGAAAGACGCGGGTATGCTCGCGGAGGTTACGGGAACCGTTTCGTTCGGCAAGGACACCAAAGGCAAGCAGCGCCTGGTCATCAAAGACGTCGAAGGCGTCTCGCACGAATACCTGATTCCGAAAGAGAAAGCCGTTATGGCGATCGATGGTCAGGTAGTGAACAAGGGCGAACCTATCGTGGACGGTCCTGCTGACCCACATGACATCCTTCGACTCTTGGGCGTTGAATCGCTCGCTAAATACATCATCGACGAAGTGCAAGAGGTCTATCGCTTGCAAGGCGTGAAGATCAACGACAAGCACATCGAGGTGATCGTTCGCCAGATGCTCCGCCGCGTAATGATCACGCAGGGCGCAGACACGAAGTTCATCACGGGTGAGCAAGTTGAGCGTGCGGAGTTGTTGGCGGAAAATGACCGCACAAAAGCCGCTGGCAAGGCGCCTGCATCGTTTGAGTATGTGTTGCTCGGTATCACTAAGGCGTCTCTATCGACTGACTCGTTTATTTCCGCTGCATCGTTCCAAGAAACCACGCGCGTACTTACCGAAGCCGCGATCATGGGTAAGAGAGACGATCTGCGTGGCTTGAAAGAGAACGTTATCGTCGGACGACTGATTCCGGCCGGAACTGGCTTAGCCTACCACCGGCTGCGCAAAGCAAACCAAGCTGCAGATTTAATCGACACTTCGGTTCTGGCGGAAAAGCAAGACGAAGTCCAAGAAGAGAAAGACGCTGCGTAGTCTAGCTATAAGGCGTCCTACTGAAGTTAGTGCTTGCTCAGGTTCGCCCGGGCAAAAGTGGAAGCAAAGCTCTAGGTGACAACGGCACTTAGAGTTGACGCTGATTCGAACCGCGGCTTATAATCGCGGTCTTTTCTGAAATCGCTTGCGCTTTTTTGCAGGCGAGCGCCCTTTCGCCAACAGTAGCGATTCGGGTTGAAACAACAAAGGCCAGATAATGCCAACCATTAATCAGTTAGTGCGCCAAGGGCGTACGCCGGTCGTCTCGAAGAGCAAGAGTCCGGCGCTCGAAAAAGCACCTCAAAAGCGCGGTGTTTGCACCCGCGTTTACACCACGACTCCGAAGAAGCCAAACTCCGCGCTTCGTAAGGTTGCAAAGGTTCGCTTAACCAACGGTTTCGAAGTGATTTCGTATATCGGCGGTGAGGGGCATAACCTGCAGGAGCACTCGGTGGTTCTGATTCGCGGCGGTCGTGTGAAAGACCTTCCCGGCGTGCGCTACCACATGGTTCGAGGTTCGCTCGACACAGCGGGTGTTAAGGATCGTAAGCAATCGCGCTCCAAGTACGGCGCGAAGGCACCGAAGAAGGCGTAACGCCTTAAGCGCCGAAGCGCGCCAAACGTTAGACGTACCTTTCTCAGTGCGCGACGTTGTTAATTTTCGAGTTAAAGCTTTCGGACGCTTGAAGCGTTTAAAGCACTTTTCAGAGGTTCTACTATGCCCCGTCGTCGCGAAGTACCGAAACGTGACATTCTTCCCGATCCAAAATTCGGGAACGTCGAAGTCACCAAATTTATGAATGTGCTCATGATGGACGGAAAAAAAGCCGTCGCTGAGCGCATTGTCTACGGCGCGCTTGATATCGTCGCTAAGAAAGGCGGGAAAGACGCGCTTGAAGTGTTCTCTACCGCGCTTAACAACGTGAAGCCAATGGTTGAAGTGAAGAGCCGCCGTGTGGGTGGCGCGAACTTTCAAGTCCCTGTTGAGGTTCGCCCGTCACGTCGCTCGGCGCTGTCTATGCGCTGGATTCGTGACGCCGCACGTAAGCGAGGCGAAAAGTCGATGGGCGCGCGGCTCGCGAATGAATTGATGGAAGCTGCGGAAGGTCGCGGCGGCGCAGTTAAGAAGCGCGAAGAGGTGCATCGTATGGCGGAGGCGAACAAAGCCTTCTCGCACTTCCGTTTCTAACAGCAATCGTTGCTCGGGCGCCTGGTGGCACCGGGCGCATAGAGAGATTTAGTTATGCCTCGCACTACACCTATT
>JAAFJA010000003.1 GCA_013298765.1 Betaproteobacteria bacterium | reverse complement strand
AAAGCGCCGAAACTCATCATCGGGGCGATGATGCGAAAACTCGCTCATGTCATCTTCGGCGTGCTCAAATCCGGCAAACCTTTCGATCCAACACTCCACGGGTGTTGACAGCTACAACAGTATCTACGGCTGAGACTTGTAGGCGCGGGCTTGACCGCGCTTTCCTTGATGATTTCTCTTTCTCTCGGAGGTTGCGCGATGAGCACTGTCACAAAACCTGAATCACGCGACGTCGGCGAGGTGATCCGGTCACTGTGGGATTTCAATGACAAAGCGGCGTCGGAAACGCGGTTCCGCGACGCCCTAAAAACACTTAAGGCCGATGACGCGCTCGAAGTCGAAACCCAGATTGCGCGTACTTTCAGCTTGCGACGCGATTTCGAAACCGCACACCGGTTGCTTAACGATATCGAGCAGCGGATGACGCCTTCGTCACGCGCAGCGCTTCGTGTGCGCTATTTGCTTGAACGCGGCCGTACGTTCAACTCCGCTAAGCAATTCGATACCGCGAAGCCGCTCTTTCAGCAGGCCTACGACCTCGCGATCAAGGAGCCCGCGTTGATCGGTCTCGCGATTGACGCCGCACACATGTTCGGTTTTTCGAAAGATAAAGACGAAGCATTCCGTTGGACTGAACTTGGAATGAAACTCGCACTCGGTAGCGAGCATCCCGATGCGATCGGGTGGCGACCAGGGCTCGCAAATAATTTGGGTTCCACAGAGCGCGAACGCGATAATTTGGATGCGTCGATGAAGCACTTCCAAGTCGCTCTGAAAGAGCACCTCACGCGGAGCAAGCCGTTACAAATTCGGATCGCGTATTGGCAGGTAGCCAACGTGCACCGCTTGCAGGGCAAGATTGACGACGCGATGGCTATTCAGCTCCGTTTGGAAAAAGAGTCTGACGAAGCGAAATCTCCCGATGTGTACATCTACACCGAACTCGCCGAGTTGTACGCGGCACCGGGCGCGAAACGTGACGCGCAGAGAGCAAAGCACTATGCTGAGCTCGCGCTCGCGATGGCTGAGAAAGACGCTTGGATGGTGGAGAACGAAGCATCTCTCATCGCAAGGATGAAAGACATCCGTCAAAACTAAGCAGTTTTATTCACAGCAGCCTCATCTAATTAGGCTTATAGACCGTATTTGTCTAATTCCGTTTTGTATATTTATTTCCGGTTAGTCCCAATTAATTTTGGGCGTCGAGAAAATTTTTGTTGCGCTTAAAATGCGGACTTCCCGCTGCGCTGACCACGCTGCGTTTGGCACAATCGAGGATTAACCGCATCTGAACGCTTGCATGTTTCCTTACGACCGATTTGTTAAGTACGAAGAACTCACTGCGCTGCTGCGCGGCGCGGTAGCGAAATTCCCGAAGCTCGCAAAACTCGCGCCGATTGGTGAAAGCTACGAAGGGCGTCCGGTATGGTGCGTCACGCTCACCAATTTCGATACCGGTAACGACACCGATAAGCCTGCGTTCTACGTAGACGCGAACATCCACGCGACTGAGCTTTCGGGTTCAGTGGCCGCGCTCAAACTGATCGACGTGCTGTTAAACGGCTATGGCAAGCGTGATGACATCACGCGCCTGCTCGACACGCGCACGGTGTACGTGCTCCCGCGCGTGAACCCAGACGGCGCAGAGTGGGCGATGGCTGACAAGCCGAAGTACATTCGCTCGTCCACGCGTCCGTATCCGTACAACGAGGACGCGATTGAGGGCCTTGAAGTCGAAGACATCGATGGCGACGGGCGCATTTTGATGATGCGCATCAAGGACCCAAACGGGCCTTGGAAAAAGCACCCAACGGAGCATCGCTTGATGGTGCGTCGCGATCCGGTGGAGAGTGGCGGCGAGTATTACCGGATCGTGAGCGAAGGCCGCGTGAAGAACTTCGACGGATTCAATTTGCCCGTCGCGCGCGTGAAGCAAGGGCTCGATCTCAATCGCAATTTCCCAGAGGAATGGCGGCCCGAGTCAAAGCAATTCGGCGCAGGCGATTTCCCCACGAGCGAACCCGAAGTTCGCAATTGTGTTGAGTTCATCAACAAGCATCGAAACATTTGCGGCGGAACGTTCTTCCACACGTGGAGCGGCGTGCTCTTGCGCCCGTTCGGTACCAAAGCCGACGATGAGATGCCGCCGGAAGACCTTTGGGTCTTCAACACTGTCGGCAAGAAAGGCGAAGAGCTCACTGGCTACCCGGCGATCAGCGTTTTCCACGAATTCAAATATCACCCGAAAGAAGTGATCACGGGCACGCAGGATTGGCTCTACACCGAGCTCGGCTCATACGCGTGGGTCGTTGAGATTTGGTGTCCGATGCGCGAAGCGGGCATCACGGGCTACAAATACATCGATTGGTTCCGCGATCATCCGGTTGAAGACGATTTGAAACTGCTCAAGTGGACCGATGAAACCCACAAGGGCAAAGGCTACGTCGATTGGTATGAATACGATCACCCCGATCTCGGCAAAGTGGAGCTCGGCGGCTGGAATCGCTTCCATACGTTCAGCAACCCGCCACCGCATCTGCTCGAAAAAGAGGCGAGCAAGTTTCACGACTGGATCATTTTCCAGGCCTTGATGTCACCGAAGTTGGAGCATCACTCCACTCAGGTCACGTCACTCGGCAACGATTTGTGGAAGATTGAGTTTGGTGTTGAAAACACCGGCTACTTGCCTACGTACGTGAGCAAAACGACGCTCGACAAAAAGTACACACGCGGCGTGATCGCTGAGATTGAGTTGCCCGAAGGCGCAACGCTTGTCGAAGGCAAGCAGCGCATCGAAGGCCCACAACTCGAAGGGCGCAACAATGTCCATACGCTTGTGAGCTTTTTCCCCGGCGCCAATGCCACACAGGATCGGTGTCGGTTTACTTGGATTGTGCGTTGCGATTCGAGCGTAACCTCGATTCAATTAACTGCGTCGCAAGATCGTGCGGGGCGTGTTTCGCATCGCGCGCAACTGCATGCGTGAGCTGATTGATTCACGCTGTTTACACAAGCGGGTTCGAGTGCGCTGCTCGCCGCGCTCGTGATGCGCTTGCAGCCTAGCGCGCAGCAGCGTGTAAGCGCAGCGCGTGTCGAACGCACCGCCCCACCACATGCGATTGGCTGAGGCGAGCGCCCACGCCGCGCTGGCGTTGCCTCGGCGAGAAAAGGTTCTGCGTGCTTTCGCGCTGCTACTTTTTCTTGCTTGGGGATGGATGCTACTCAGCGCCCTCGGAACCACGCTGCATTCGGTAGACAACGTTCGTGATTTCAGAGTTGCTCTGGGGATAGCCACTGGCGAAGCGTTCCCCACCGTCAGCCAGCCGTTCGCGGCGAGCAAGCAGCTACCGCCGGTGTTTTTCTACACCATTGCCCTGCCGCTTGTCCTGTGGCCGACAGAGTTCGCAGTGTTCGCCTTTACTGCAGTTGCAGTGCTGCTTTCGGTGGGCTTTCTTGCCTTAGCTGTGCAGCGCCGCTTCGGCGCACTGGCGACGATCACATACCTCGCGCTCGCGCTGCCCCCGCACGGCACTGTCGTGTTTCAAGGCGTGAGCAACCCAGCGCTCGCCTTCGTTTGCATCAATGTATTGCTCGCCAGCTACTTGTGGTCGCAAAGTGCGCGCACGGCGCTATTGATGGGCGTAGTATTGGCCGCTTGGGCCGCGCCGCAGATGCATCCGTCGGCGTTTTTTATCGCGGCCTTCGTCTTTGTTGCAAGCCTTATCGCCGGTGGCCGGGCATGGTTGCGTCCCGCGCCTGCGATCCTTCTCTCACTGTTGGCTCTGGTCACGCTGCTTTGGGTTATGCGCTATGGCCTCGTCGCCCCCGAAGCACAAAGTCTCGGCCCTTCGGGCAACAGCTCTCCTATTACTGCGGCTGCACTCCGCGTGCTGAGCGTTGAGCACTGGGGTGCGCTGTGGTCTACGCCTTGGGTGCACCTACAGGCAATTGCAGGGCTGCCGCAATGGATATCCTCCGCAGCAAAGATTGCATCGTGGGTTGTATTTGCTTCAGCGATCTTCGGAATGTGGCAACTTGTTCGGCGTGGCGATCGTGCGTTGCGCGCGCTGGCCATCGCACTCTTCGCGAATTTGATTTGCGTGACTGCCAGCCTCGAATCTTGGGGATTTTGGTATTTAGACGCTTCGTGGCCGATGATTGCGTTGTGCGCAGCGATTGGTTCGGCGCGCGCATTTCGCGCCATCTGGGCGCAACGCGTTCTCTGGCCGCTGACAGTTGTCGCCTTGGCATTACCTTGCGCGCTCTTTCTAGTCACGAAATCGCGTGGCGAATATGCGATTGCGGCACACGGCCTATTCCTTCCCTCGCCGCCGCGGGAAGAGACGCTTCCTGTTCCCACTGCGCGCACGCTCATCGACCTACGAGCCATCGTTGGCGAGCGCGCTGGATGCGACCCAGCCCGCGTCGTGGGCATTGATGAGGCCTTTCTCCGCGACATGACACTGCGAACGCTCTTCCTGGATGGCTGTCACGCGCGTCCTGCCGTACTTGCACCCAGCACTACAGATGAAGAGCGAATCCTAATTCGTCGAATCGAGAGCAAGTTACCGACACCGACCGAAGCAAAGGCTCTGATCGCCACGGTCGGCCCGTATCGCGTTTACTCACTCCGCCGTGAAGCGGTGTCAGTTCACGGACGTGAGTCAGGTGCGCTCTGGGGGAGCGCACAGGGCGCTCGGTACGGCTTCTTCGCGGTTCTCGGCTTGCCTAAGGCAGCGATAATCGAAAGCCGAGCGAATGCGGGCGCTTCGCTTTACGTCGGATTTCGGTGCAGCGCACTCAATACTCAAACACTGCTTGCGCAAATCGATTCCGCGTCGAAGGTCGAGGTGATGGGGGAACGATCGCTTCCACCGTTTACTTACGCAGAGCTTCGTCTTACGAATGCAACGGATCAAACCGACGTGCTTCGATTGACGGCGCGCAGTGACTTGCCTTGTGACGCATCAGCCTGGGTGATGTAGCGATGGATTTCTCTGCGGGATGTCGTGTGTCGTACGTATGCATTCATAACCAGAGCGTCGAATAGGCATTCCATGCAAACCGGCATCCGCATTTCTTCACCCAGGGCTTTACTTGTCGCGTTTGGCGGCCTGTGGTGCGCGCTGGTGATGACTCTCTCGTTTCCAGGCTACGCAAGCTTTGACACGGCCTACCAATGGTGGATGGCGCGCTCGGGCGAAGTCAGCTCGCTCTGGCCGCCAACCTACATCTACCTCATTAAAGGCCTAGAGCTCCTATCGCCGGGGCATGGGCCAACACTTTTGTTCTTCCTCAATGTGGCACTGTTTGCCGTTGGCGCAGCGATTGTCGCTGCGCAAACGCGTTCTGCGCTGGGCGTAATCGGGTTGGCGGTGCTCTTGTTCTCGCCCGCGATCTGGGTGCTGATGCCGCAGATTTGGTCAGATGTTGCGGTGGGTGTTGTTTTGCTTCTTGGCGCGGCGCTCGTCTACGCGTGCCCACCAATACGCTCACCCATTCGAACAGCGCTACTGGTCGCAAGCTTCGCGCTTTTTGCGCTCGCAGTCGGCATCCGACACAACGCAATTGCTGCGGTCTTCCCGTTGCTTTGTTGGTGGTGCGGTACGTTTATCGGAAGATCAGCTTGGGCTCTTAAAGCGCTCTTCCTGGGTGGAGCAATCAGTCTCGCACTCTTCGCGAGCGCATCGCTGCTCAATCAATCGCTCACACGCGTGAAAGCGGACACTTGGGCCATCACCGCGTTGTGGGATCTACAAGCAATCTCGATTTCGCAGCAACAATTGCTATGGCCTCGACAGTTCGCGCCCACTGCCACGCTTCAAGGCATGAGGTCAACGTTTGATCCAATCAACGCGGTGTCCACATACGCATTGGGCAACGACATCGTTGTTAATAGTACGTTAGGACTGACCGCAGATCAGCGGGGTGTCCTGTTTTCGGCGTGGTCACGCGCGATAGTTGCCTATCCGATCGATTATGCAAAACACCGAACGCGGGTGATCGTTGCCATGCTGGGCGACAAAGCAAATCCCGCGCTTGGGACGAGCTTTGGTGCTGCGCAAACCCCATTTAAAGACAATCCTGAACGAAAGAATGGCCCTTATAGCGCGCTGTGGAACCGCTCCGCAGAATGGCTCCGGGAACATGGCCTGATCCACGGAGGCTACTGGGTTGGACTTGCAGGGCTCTTAATCGCCGGATGTCTCGCAGCCTCACGGATTTCCGGTCGCTCGATGTCGACGAACGCGTCTCAGGCGGTATTCGCCCTAGTGGGCTCGGCAGCGCTCTACCTCGCTAGTTTGTGGGTTGCCGCTCCGACGAGCGATCTGCGCTATGCCTTCTGGCCATTGGTCTCTATGTGGGCTGGGGTGATGTGCGCCTTGCGCGCGGTGACGTCGCGAGGCGAAGAGATCGGTATCGCGAAATCGCCGCCGCGCAGGTGATGCGCTTATCTGGCGGAGCGATCAATCTGCGAAAAACGCACGGGCCGCGCGGCCGTCGCGTTCACGTCGGTAACGTCTCCGCTCGGGCCCGTTGCGTCGCTTCGCGCCACATCGCTTCTAGCGCGTCGGTCAAACTCTGTGCGAACTTGTCGGCTCGTGCCATCGGGGTTGCGAGGAAGCGTTCTCGAAGCAATTTCGGATCGGGAATCCACTTCGCCGGCGCGTTGCCAATATCGATAGCGGTGTTGATGTAATCGTTCACGTCGGCGCGGCAAAACTCACCGAATCCGACACTGTCCATTAAGGCACCAGACTGCCTTGATACCGGTAGCTGCCCCCAAATGGAGAGCACAGGTCGCCCCATCGAGAGCGCATCGAAGGTTGACACGCCACCGTTGTACGGAAAGGAATCCACTACAACGTCGACGTTGCGATAGGCGGCCAAGTGGTCTTTGTACCCGTCATTGCCAAGGAAGCTTATTTGATCGTCGCGAACACCGCGCGCAGAGAAATAGCCTCGATACTGACGCTGAAACTCCTGGCCTTCAAACATGCCGGCCTTGAGTGTCAGGCTGGCCCCAGGAAGCGCCTTGAGAATTGAACCCCATGCGTCTAGTAACGGGCCATTATGTTTGTCGACACGGCCGAATGCGCCAAAGCGGACTTTACCGTTGAACTCTCGCGTCTCAAGGTCAATGGTATCGAGCTCTGGATGAACGCAATACGGCAAACGAAAGTGGGGTAGCCGCCAAATGCGTTCAGTGAAGTAGGCATCGAGCTCGCGAGGGTTCGAATACGCGTCTCCCAGCCAATAGTCCATGTTGGAGAGCCCAGTGGTGTTGAACCAATCGAGCCAACTGACCTGAACCGGCGCGATGCGCTCTGTTTGCCAGTGCAACGTGCCCGTCGGCGCATGTCCGTCGAGATCAATCCAGACTTGAAACTTGCCTTTGAGCGCCTTCATTGCTTCATGTGACGGCACAGCGACATGCTTCAGTCCGGTTAACCAGCTCGGCGACTCTTTCGACGATTCGGGCGCTCGCGTGTCCACCAAAGTCAGATCGATTCGCGCGGGGTCGAGGGCGCCCGCAACGTCAGGCAGCGTGGCAGAAAGTATCGCCCCGTGGAAGTGCCCGCTCACCAGCGCCACGCGCAGCGCAGAACCCGCCTCGCCTTGTGAGGGTGTCAGCGTATCAACTGAGCTTGGGACATTCCAAGCGCTTACGCAGGCGTCGATCTCTTTCCGGATTTCAGCTGGCCCATACGAGGCTATCGAGTGCAGGTGAACGAGCAGATTCGAATGAATCTTGATGCGCTTTGCCGGAAAATCACAGTATTCCAGCGCGCGTTTTACTGCCACAAGATACAGGTCCCAATCATGAAGATATCGGGCCGTGTTTGAGAGATTTGCCCAGCTAGTCCAAGCTGAAGGATCGAGCGACACGGCGGCTTGATATCGCTTGAGAGCGAAATCGAAGTCTCCTCTACGGATTGCGACGTCTCCCGCCGTATGTTCCGCCTTGCTCGAGTTCGGCTGCGCGCGACGCCAGTCCGAAGCGGTACGCGCAGCCTCCTTCAGTTGACCTTTCGACAGTTGGTCATGAACCCGCGCTTCCCAAGGAAACGTTGAAAGTTGGGTCATAGTCGGGTGAGCAAGTTACGTAAGCGCAGTACGCCGGTACGACGGGCCGCTTACGCGTCGACTCGATTTCGCTTCGCTACAACGAACAGGCCGGCGAGATCGTTGCCGCCTTCGGTGCGGATTCGGTCGCGCTTGAGTTCGGTAATCTCTAAGCCGACCCCTTCAAGCGTTTCGCGCACATACGCTTCGGACATCGCATAACGTGCACTGGCCCTTGCTGCGAAGTGGCCCTCGCTCTCCGTCGTTTCTTCGAAAGTGAAGAGAGCAATACCGCCGGGTCTCAGGACCCGAGCGATGTGACTCATCGGTGATTCAAGTCGGCCCACATAGATGAACACATCTAAGGCTGCGATGACGTCGAATTGGGCGGCTTCCGTATCGCGAAGCACATCATTGAGATCGGCTTGGTGGAATCGTCCGTAGATATTCCAGCGCTCCGCGCGCTGCATCATCGGCAGCGAGAGATCGACTCCCACCAGGGGCGTGTTCCATCGCCCCAGACAAAAGCCCAGGAGCCCAGTCCCACAACCGAGATCAAGAATAGCGGCGTTGCGTTTCGGGCTGAATTGGGAAATATGGCGCGCTGCCCACTCGGGCGCGCGGTAGCCCAGCGAGGTCAATAAGTGTGCGTCAAATCGATCAGCATAGCTGTCGAAAATCGACGTGATCATGTCTGTTGGCTGGGTCTCAGGCGCTTTACCCGAGCTCAACGCGAGTAGGTACTGATAAGTGCTGTTGTCAGGTTGTAATTTAACCAACTGGGCGTAATCTTGAGCCGCCCCCGCTAAATCATTCGATTGCCTGCGTAGACTCGCTCTGATGGCTAACGCGTCTTCGAGATTTGGCGATCTTGAAATGACCAAATCGCAAAATGGCAGCGCCTGATCGTTCATCCCTCGCGCCCGGAAGTTCTCTGCTATTGCGAGCGCAACGCGATTATCGGAAGGCCATGTTTTGTGCGCGGCTGCCAAACAATCTGCTGCCAGGTCTAGATTGCCCACGTTGTTGGCGACAGTTGCGACTCGCTCGAGAACGCTGTAGCTTTGCCTGCTCCGAGGGTCGTTAAAAACGCTTGTGGCGATTTCCGCAGCAGCGGCTGTATCGCCATTGCGCAGCAGACACACGGCCCAGTCGATTCGTGCGGTAACGTTGTCAGGCGAAATGGCGAGCGCGCGCTTGGCCGAGATTTCAGCCATCTGTGCGTTTCCCGCGACTTCGGCGAGGCGAGTTCCAAGGAGGTGAAGTCTCAAGTCGTTTGCGCCCGCATATCGCACGCGATTGAGCTCTTCTGCGGCCTCTTGAAGTCTTCCGTGATCCAAATGTGTAGCGGCTTTGACAAGAACATCGCCGACAGGGTCGTTCAGGTTTGCGTAACTGGCGTGCGCCGAGACACTACTTTGCTCACTCATCGCCGTCCCCGCACAGCACTCTCTTTCGGAGGGTCAAAGTGCTCGATTGGGTTTGGCAAAAGTTTGTCAACAACTACCGCCCTCGCAGCTGCTGCAGCGGTTTTCCGGACGCGGTCAATCTCGTCGTCTGCCACCTCCTCGAATGGTCTCGTGGTAGGTGGTTGTCGAGAGTGGAACTTGACCATGCTGAACATTCCGCCAACGACATAGGGGCCGTATACCTCGCCGGGTTTCGCGTCTTGAAATACCCAACGCACGATGCTCGGTTCAGTCTCTTGCGGCGTAACGCTGTAGCGTACCTGTGATGCGGAGCGAGTAGTTTTGGCGGCGGAGTAGCGCGCGGCTACCTGATCGAAGTCCTGGCCGGCGGCGAGTTCTTTCTGTGCTTTGGTGATTGAACTGATGGCGTTGTCGAAACCCGTCTCTGCAGGATTGATAAGCAGTACGCTTACTTCCGCTGACGAGGGTAAGCTGAATCGAATCGGATTCGCAAGATAGTTTTCGTAAGCGCGTTCACGGAGCGCTTTCGGATTGGAATTAAGCTTTCCGAGGGCGCGCACCTCCTGAAGGTCAAGCAGGGCCGAGGCGCGTGCGATCCTAGCCGAGAGATCGAGCCAAGCTCGCTCCGTCTTAGACGTAGATTTCTCGAGTGTTGAGGCTTCTACCGCTTTAAGCCGAAGCAGCGACTCAGCTGCGGTTCGCCTCGCTTCATCAGCGAGCGCCTTGGAGGGCGCGCTTGTCTTCGCCTCGATCTTAGGCAGTTGGTAAGTTGCAATTTCGCTTTCGCTTACCTTGTATGCACCTGAGGCGGCGACGATTGCACTGTTTGTTGCTTCGCGGTTGGATTGCGGTTTGGTTGCTGCAAGTATTGTTGTGAGCGGAAGTAGCGCGAGGGTTGCGCTTAGGCCTCTTAGTGCGAAGTGGAGTTGACCTTGATTCATACGAAAGTGGGTTTACTTAAATGCGAAACCCCATCTGAAAACTTCAGATGAGGTCCTGGTTGTATCCGACGGGCTCTTGAATGAGCCCGTCGTCAGTCGCGGCTCAGTTAACGTGTGCCGTACTGTGAGCGCGGGCACTCGTTGTTTTCGAAGATACAGCTCACCTGACGGAGCACGAAATACCATCGCTCGCCGCTGTTCAGTCCCGGCGCGTTTGCGACTGTAGTAACGCTGTTTCCGACGACGGTTGTCACGGGTGTGCTTGCATCTGAGGCAATGAACTGCAACGCGCCCGAGCCCGCGGCCCAAGTTGGCGGCAGATACGCGCTAACACGGGGATCGCCAATTGGATCACTCGGCGCAAACCCTGGGCATTTCGTGAGATATCCATGGGTTTCGGTGTACTCTGACAGTACCGACGACCAACGGACTTCGCCACGACCTGGCGCTGGTTGCCACCCTCCCGGCTCGAGAATCCAATAATGGATGCCGTTTGTGATGGGCACGGGCGTCCAAGAGTTTGGAACTGAGGATATATAAGTTCCGCGGAACGTGCCTTGCGCAGCTGGGCAGGCAGTGGTTTGCGCGTTTACCTGTAGCGTGTGCTGGCCCGTCGCGCTTGTTGACTCTGTATTACGCGTGGCCGTTGCCTTGATAGTTGTGTTGAGTTGGCCAGTGGCGCTTGGCGCTGTACCCGCAGCGGAGCAGGTTAGAACTAGGCGAGTTTGCGAAGTCGAGGACGAGCACGATGGCGCGCTGAGCCACGCTGGCCGCGAGCTTGGTGGGTCGAAGTCGCACGAGAGCTGATTTGGCTGCAGCGGCGCGTCGATCTGGCAGCCAAAGGTGTAGGTGTAATTTGCACCTACCACTACAGACGTTGGTGCCGATATAGTAACCGTTGGCTGTGGGAGCGGTAGGTTACTGAAAACGACAGCGCGGTTGTTGTTTGGATTGTTATCAAGCGCGACAGCGCCATCGACCGCGAGCGCACTTACCTCGGTGAGCGTGCGCGCACCGTCTAAGACAAGGCTACACGCCGTCGGGCTTCCGGTTGGACCGCACACCGTACCCGGCGCGCTTCCATTCTGGTTGAAAGCAACATCGGTCGTTGAATCTGCCCCAGTTGAATACTTGAGCGTGATCCGACACTTCGCATCTGCAGGAACTGCCTGCGTGCCGTTTTCCCGAGTACAGGAGACGTTGTTGCTGCCGCTTCCCGTTGGAGGAGCGCTCCAGAGTGTTCGGTCAGCCGCAATATCGTAGAAGGCTGGGGCTGCGTAGCTCGCCGTTGCACAACTTGGTGCCGCGCATCCGAAGATCGGAGCGGTCGAGGCGCTTGATCCACTTGCTGCGCTGATACTGCCAGCAGTTCCCCCGCTGCCAGGTCTTGGCGTGAAGTTAACAGTAATCGTTTTCGGTGCCGTTAGAGTCACGCCATCCGCAAGGATTGTGCACACCGCTTGGGCGTCGGTGGTTGCTGTTCCGGGCGTTGAGGCACAGGCTCCGTTATCGACTTGCGCACTGATGACCGTGTTTGTGGGCGATTTGAGCCACACATAACCTGGACCAGTGGTCTGTGCCGTTGCCGGCGGGGTCACTGTAAGTGAATAAGCTTGCGGCACGCCCACGATAGGAGCGGCCGTAGCGGGCGAGACGAACTGAAGTGCGGGCGCGACCCAAGGACGACCGAGCGTGACTCTTCGCCTAAACGCCACTGTCACGTCATTAACGGTATCGTTCGCATTGTCTTCCCCAGCAATACGGCATGTGTTGTCTGCGGTGAACGCGCTGGTTGTCGTTGCACAAAATGCGACGTCTACGTCACCAGTCGCGCTCGAACCGAATTCGAGTACCTTATTTTCGGAGCCCGACAAATTTACAGTTTGGTCGCTCGCCTTTTCGGAGTTGAATTGCCCAACTCTCCAGGCTCTATACCGAACGGTTGTGGCGCTGCCCTGGTTAGTAATCTGCGCTCCGATCCGAACTTGGTTTGAGGTAACCGAGAAGGTTGGGTTCGTCAACGCGAGCGGGGACTGTGCTGGCGGCGGTGGCGGGGGTGGAGGAGGGGGTGGCGGTGGCGGCGGAGGTGGGGGCGGCGGAGGTGGGGCTACGACCTCGGTGAGCGTTGCCGTCGTTGAAGCGGAGAACCGGGTATCCACGTCGTTCGCGGATACTGCTGAGCAACGCTGACCGGTTAAATCGGTGGTTACGCAGTAGCGGAATTCAAATGTACCGTCGGACAAAGTGGCCTGGAACACCAAATTCTGCGCGCGCGATTGCGATGCGGTAAACGACGCGACGCGCGAGTCTGTGGAGGTAGTCCAAGCCGAGGTACCGGTCTGGCGATATTGGAACAACGTTGCCAGATTGAGCGGCACTGCAGCCGATTCGGGAAGCGAAAGGGGGGCGGATATCGTGGCGGATACGCCTCTTGGAGTTACTCGCGGCGTTCCGAGGTCTAGGCTGTTAAACGACGAGTTCTGTGCGCTAGTTGGGATCTGGAACGTGTCACAGCCGGCAGCGGGAACGGCGCGTGCCTCACAAAATTCTGGCAGTTCGTGGTCGACGTTACTTACTTGGTGTGCGAACGCTTTTATAAGCGCCCCTGCACTCGCGGATCCCGCGTATGCAATGTTTACGTTCGTTTGTCCCGCAGCAAGCGTACAGAACATCAGCGCGCCCGTTGCAGGCTGAGTGGGCGCTAACGCACAGCCCGCGGGCGGGTTGCTAAAAGAAACTTGCGCAGGCGTTAGCAGGCTAAGCTTTGTCTGCTGAGAGGCGTTTCCATTGGAAATCTGCGCCGAAACCGTCGAACTCGTGGTTCCAGCGCTCAAAGCGCTACTTACAGCGTATCCGCTATTTGGGACGCAGAAAGCAATGTGCTCTACATCGTATTGATTGGCTTTAAGTGCGCCGATTGACGCCCAGCGATCGACTAGGCGGTGGTCTTGGCGTGTCGCATGGAAGAGCCGCCATACAGGTCGTAGACCACTTGCACAGCTTCCACCGACGCGTCGCCCAGCTTCGATTCGTGTGTTTGATTCAACCACATCCGCGAGCACATACTCAGCATCCGCGACGAATGGCGCACCCGCAGCCTGACTCGCAGTACACAGAGCCGCTAGATCTTCGCTAGAGGTGGAATAAAAATGTCGTGCCGAGAAGGTTTGACCAACTTTAGCGCCTAGAAATGTTCGGATCAATCCCCGTGTCACGGCCCCAGCGGGCGTGGCTTCGCCCGCCCGCAGCCGCACGTCATCAGACGAACGTCGCTCGAACTGATCTGGAAGACTATTCAGAGCCGCTACTTCTGTGGAACAACCGGCGTAGACGTAGATATTTCCAGGTTTAAAGAGGTAAGCGCTGAGTCCGGTCGGTTCCGCGCACTCGCGGGCGCGGGTCGGCGTGGGGCACGTTTGCGCGTGTATCACGCCGACGCTTGGGAACAAAATCGCTACTGCGATGGCGGCAACAATTGGCCTCATGGACAGTGGCGACGCGCTCTGCGGACAAGCGTTATAAGAGGTTTCGGAAGGACGCCGTGGGTCACTCAGGGTGGGCAAAGCTTTAGATTCGTGAATGTGTGTTATTCGTTTTTCGCGCAAGTGACTGGTTCCTAACCTCATCTGGTACTCCTTTGCTCGCACATACCGCCTGCTCCTGATTATGAGCATGCTGAATAGCGTAGCCGCTGCCGTTAGATCCCCCATTATTATTTTAAGCGATTTACGATAGGGACGGGTGTGTTAACGAACTACATTGGTTGCGGGTCGCGTGTCTTGTCCTCTGGCGAGGTGCGTCACACTGACAACAGAACTTTCTAGTCAACGTGGCTGTGGCGCAAGTGCGTGGAACGCTTGGCCCCAGCTTTTGCGTCACTCGAATCGAGGCGGCCGCAATCGATTTGAGCTGCCGCGCCCGATATCTGCATGAGGGCCGAAGTAGTAGGGCAGATACTGCATAAAAAAAGGGGAGCACTGCTCCCCTTTTTTCTAAGTATCAACGGCAATTGCTTGCCGCTGACTCTCTCACTAACTACTACTGAACGCGACGTACAGCGTGAAGCGGTTGAGCTTCTGCGTAGTTGTTCAGTGGAAGTGCTGGGCTCGACGACACGCGGAATACCGCTGCCTTGAAGCCAAGCACTGGCAGACCGAACACGGTTACTGGTCCAGCTGCGCCGGTTGGGTTGAACGAACCAAGTGCAGTACCCGTCAAGCGATGACCAGCTTGGTTGAAGAACAGTTCCAACCAACCATTGCTGTTGCGAGCGTGGTTACCGAGATACCAGAGGTTGTTCGTTGACTGAAGAACGCCTGATGCCCCCGTACCCTTGCCGAACGAAATAACGGTCGACTCGAAGCACAGTGAGTTAGGCGTAGCTCCTGGTGGCTGTGGCGAGAATCCGAGACGGCTTGTCTCACGATCTTCTTCACGGCTTGTCGAGGTTGGGAGCACTTGCTCACACGCATTCAGATTCACGCCACTCCACATCGTGGTGAATGGAGCAAGCGCGCCAGCAGGTGACGGGCCAACTTGACCGTGTGGGTCACCGGAAGTGGTCAACCACGTAGCACGGTTAACGAAGTAGTGCTTAGCAGGCATCGTCACAACCCAATCGGTCGTGTGAGCCGTCAAGTTGGTCGTGTCAACGCTGTACTCGCCAACGATACGCTCAGCCATGTTAGCCATTGCGAACGATTGAGCTGCGCCAAGAACACCGCCAGCCGTTGGCTGAACTTGTACAACACGGTTGTTGCCGTCGGTGATAACTGCAGACGTTGCGTTGTGATCGCCAAAGTTAGGGTTAGCAGACGAAGGCGAGAAGATCACGCCTGGACGAGCAAAACCACCGTAAGCGGTCGCACCGTAACCAATACCCGTGCCGCCGGTTTTCGTAGCCGACAAATCGATGATCGCCGCGCCACCGAAGAGGCCGCCAGTTGGCGCCAGTACGTTCGCGCTGCCAGTCAAGCCGGAAACGAGTGAACAGTTAGCAGGACGACCCGTTGATGGATCATGCTTGATAGCATTGAAGAGAGCGTTACCTTCTGGCACGTTCGCCATCGAGATAACTTCCATGTAACCTTCGAGCGTACGGTCGAGGTCTTGCGCTGCGCCAGTGCGGCCTGCAAGGCTGTCAACACGCTGGTAATCGAACGGGAAGAATGGCTGACCGTAGAGTCCAGCAGCTGGGTTCAACGCCCAGTCAGCTTTAATAGGATCAGTACAGCTCGTGTCGTTCGTGTAGAGAACCGAACCACCTGCCTCGCGAGTAACTTGACCAGTCCATACGTCGTATGGCGAGAGGTACAAGTTAAAGTCGAGCACGTCGTTCGAGTTTTTACCCTCACGGAAACGCACTTTCACAACCTTGCCGAGCGTCGTGGTGTTCACGATGCTGACGAACGTCTTCTGGTCGCCGCGTGCTGTGTAGTAAGGATAGATCAGCGCTTCGCCGAGGCCATCGGCGTTCAATACGATAGAGCCTACCGATTGCGCAAACGCGCCGCCCGCGAGCATCGCGCATCCAGACGCGACCGCAGTTGCGAGAAGATTTTTCTTGAATGTAGTCATAAGACCTGAGTCTCCATTAGAGAACTTGTTGATAGAACTGAAGAACCAACAGCAATGCGTATTTTTATAAAAACTTAGAAATAACCAGTTAGCATGCTTATGTAGTTAATTCTGCCGACTTTGTTTCGAGCTGTCAACGAATAAGCAAGGCCGTGTGACAGCTGTTGTATTCATGCCGCGCCGATGCATTCAACTTAGGGCGCAAGAGGTGCGGGCCGAATACCTGATCTCAAATTCGATTCGAGCAGCTTTAACCCGATTCCGCCATCAAATAGGGCTTACCGTCGATAGCACGCCAGCGCTCGAGTTGAACATACGGAGCCGGTGCTGTACCGATCTTTGGGACTTTCATCGCGTACTCGTGATACACCTTGACCGAGCACACGGATTTGCGGCAAACCACGTCGCCGATGTCCATAAACTTAATGGGCGCGCCCTCCAATCCACGACGAAATGCCTCTAATGTGATCGTCGCGCGAGCGCTCGGCGTGAGGTAGCCATAAGCTAGGTCCCATTCGGCCGACGCCACGCGCTTCCAGCGATCCAGCGCCGCGGCGCGAACAGCGGTCTCAAGCGCAACATCTTCAGGGGTCGCAGGCGTTTTTTGCCCATCATCGACTGCTGGGCGCCCCCAACCGGCGCGTCTTACAGGAGTGATAATTGGCGCGGTAGCCGATTCCGCCGAGCCAGGCGTTGCGGGGGTGGTCGTTGAGGGACTCGATTTCCCGTCTGCCGAGGGGGCTGGGGGCGTCGACTGTGCATACGCACTCGGAACGAGAGCGCACAGGCCGAGCGCGAGAATGGTTGCCGAAATGACGTTACTCACGGGCGACGGTTGTTTTTCAGGGCGCTCGCTTGTTGGCGGCACACGGGTGGAAAGCGATGTCATCAAAGGATGCCTCATAAACAAGTTTTTATGTGTCTATCAACGTTCGTGAGCTCTTCTTTGGCGACAAACTCAGGAACGTAAATTAGGTACGGTGAAGACTAATTAGGCGCGCCGCCCTGATCTTGCATCCGTCGGCGGGCGCTGTCTAGTCGTGCGCGGTTCCAATTATTTGGATTCTGGGCCGCGGCGGCTTCACGTCTTTGTATTTCAGCAGCGTCAGGCGCAGGCGGCGGCGCATTCTGCGAAGCGGTCTGCGGGCCAGGTGGCTGCGAAGCGCTGGGCACCGGCACTTGCCCGGCGACTTGAGCGGCCACTGCTGGGAAACGCGAAACGCCGGACGGCTCACTCGCGGGCGCTGCCGCGACAGGCACTGGACTAACTGGCATCACGGGCGGGGGTGGTACGCGAGAAGATGCGGTGAATCGTGCAAGCTGAATTTCGTCTTTTTCGCCCTGAAAAACAAGGACTACACGGTCGTTGCTAATCTGATCAACCTTTAGCTCTTGAAGAAAGTCGCCCTGACGAACACTCATTACGCGGCGCGTCGCGGTCTCGCGAATTTGCGCAACCCGCATCGCTCCGATTTGAGAAATCCCGAGAAGTTCGTAGAGCCCACGACGAATCTGGGGCTTGGGCGGCTCGGTGGTCGCAACCACAGCCACCGTCGGCGCTGGGGCGCGGGTCGGATTCAGAAGTGGACGCAAGTGAAAGCCGTTATACGCTGCCGATTCGCCAGAGAGTTTGAAATCAGGGAGCACATCAACGCCTTGCAGCGGTGTTTTTGCAGCCGCTTCACCTGGAAGCACAACGGGGTTGATCAGCCGCTCGCCCCACTCGGTGACATAGGCAAATCCAAGCGCGAGTGCGCCCGCGAGAACCGCGAGCCCCACATTTACAAGTCGTGCGCCAGAAGAAAACATTGTTGTTCTTAACGCTAGTTAGAGATGCCCGGAGCGGCTGCCGGAGTCACCCGCAGCGAGCTGTCAAGCGCGCGCAGCTCTTGCAGGAGCTTGCTGCGGTCTTCCGCGCGGGTTGGTAGTTGTTTGGTGGATGCGCTTGGCACAAATTGCTCGATGCTTTGAAGGCGCTTACGCAAATCGTCGACCGCCTCGCGAGCCTCTTCCTCGTTCTCCAACACCCGAGGCGTTACGAGCATCACAAGTTCGGTGCGATTGTCTTGCCAGCTCTGGCTTCCAAACAAGCCGCCGACGACAGGGATCGAAGAAACGAACGGTAGTCCTTTTGTTGATGAGCGCGCCGCTTCTTGAAACAAGCCTCCCATGAGCATCGTATCGCCGCTAGGGACCATCACGTTTGTAGACGCCGTGCGCCGAATGATCGGTGGATTCGGATTGCCGGCCTCAGCCTTTCCAACATCGCTGATCTCTTGTTGGATTTCGAGCACGATATTGCGCCCGGTCACTCGCGGCGTGAAACCGATATTGATACCGGTATTGATGTACTGGAACGAATCGGTCCCGAGCGTCGTGCCGTTCCCGGTTGTTTGCTGGGTTCGCACAGAAATCTGCGTTCCGGCTGTGAAGGTCGCCTTTAGATTTTCCATCGTGATCAGCGTCGGCTGAGCAATCGTGCGAAGCTTGCTTCTTGTCTCATCTGCGTTGAGCACAGCCTTGATCGTGTCGCTTTTCCGCCAGGTATAAGTAAACGCACTACCCGAGGCGCCAGCGACAAGTTGGCCAAGGCCGTCAGCGGAGGTAAGCCGATTGACAGGGTCAGTCACCATTCCCTGGAAATACGACTGAAGTCCAAACTCAAACGAGCCCGTGAGCAAAATTTCAGCAATCTGCACCTCAATCGCCACCTGCTTCGGTGCCACGTCAAGTCTGCGAATGACGGCCTCAATCGCGGCGTACTCAGCGGCTGAGGCAACAATCAAAAGCGCGTTGCGATCTTTATCCGCGACGATGGACGCGTTGCGAGCCAGCGGCGAACCCGTTTGCGCCGTATTTGCGGCCGCTTGAGCCGCAGCGGTGCGCTGTGGCGTCTGCGCCGCTTGCTGATTGCCGATTGCATTCCCGGGCAGGACTAGCGATTGTCCAGGAATCGGGTTAACAGGCGCATTCAACGTCGACGCGGTTTGCCCCGGCGCGACGGTTGCGTTCGGAACGCCAGATCGACCGGAAAGCGCCGATTGCAGGACCGGTTGAATCTTTTCGGCTTGCGTGTAGCGCAGGTTGTAAACATACAAACGCTGTCCGGTGCCCATCTCAGCGCCGCCCTCGTCAAGCCGCTCAATCCACTGACGCGCTTCTTGAATCACCTTTTGTTCGGGCGAGATGATGAGCAACGCATTCATTCGCTCAAGCGGGATCACACGAAGCAGGCCTGCAAACGGATTGATGGCCTGCTGCCCCGCTGCGCCACCACTCAGGATCGCATTGAGATCCGTCATAATGGTCTTGGTGTCCCCATTCTGAATGCGGTAGAGCAAAAAAGACATTCCGGCGAGCAGATCAACATCAAACATGTCGACCAGCTCAAGGATGCGCTGCGTC
Organism: Betaproteobacteria bacterium; assembly: GCA_013298765.1. Lineage (GTDB taxonomy): Bacteria > Pseudomonadota > Gammaproteobacteria > Burkholderiales > Casimicrobiaceae > Casimicrobium. The sequence continues at coordinate 493,361 of JAAFJA010000003.1, read as the reverse complement.
TCAGGTTGCGAAGCGGTAATGAAAAGCATGTTGCGAAGCTCATCGACCTGCACGAACTGCTCAACGTTCTTGTTGAAAGATTTGAGCAATCTGACCATTTCTTTAGCGCCGATTTGCTTGATCGGCACGATGACGACATTGGTGCCGCGAACGTCAACACTGCTTCCCGCAGCCCCGCCGCCGCGTGTGGCCATGGCTGGCGGCGCGAGCCCGGTGACATCCTTTTGCACACGCCAATACGAGCCGTCGCGCACGAGCGAAGCGCCGACACCGCGAAGCACCGATTCCAACAGGGCAAGCGCTGCCGTATCGGGAATCGGTTTGGTGGTGCGCATGGTGATCGTGCCGGTCACCGCTGGATCAATGATGTAGTTCTCGTTCAGCAAATCGCCAAGAATGTTGCGAACGATCTCGCGCACATCGCCGTTTTCAAACGAGAAGGAAACGGGGCGGCCACCCGCTGCTGCCGCAGGTGCCGGAGCGGGGTTTGGTTTACCAACGACAACGCCTGTGCCCAGACGCTGAACCACGCTCTCGCGCACCTCTGAATTCACACCCGACTTGCGATCACCGCCGAAGGCAATCGCGCCTTGTGGGTCGGCTCCACTTGAACTCATCGATGGGGCGCTTGCAGCGGTACGCGGCATCAACGCGTCGTTGTATGGGCGCTGTGCGCAGGCAGTGAGGCCGAACGCAACGACTGCAAGCGAAACAATCCGCACGCTGCTGCGGCTCATCAACGAGGCGGATGCCGAGGTGGGCCGCAAGCGAAGTTCGCTCTGAGTGGACAAACAATGTTTTGACATACGTTTCTTCTATGGGCGTGTCGCAGCGGCGGATGGTCCGCTACTGCGCGGCGCGCGTGGCGCTTCTTTGATGCCGTAGGCCTGAATCTCTACGTTCACAGCGACTTCAGGTTCTTGATTGGGTGCGGGCTTGAAACCGCGCGGTACAGTGGCTTGGAGTCGAAGGTTTTCGAAGAAGAGATAAGGCAGCGCGGTTTCCAAGGCGTAGAGCGTTTTTTGCAGGTTTGCAGGCGAGGCGTTGAAACCGACGTTAAGCGTGTAGAGGCGAAAGCCCGCCTCTTCTTTCACCGTGGCGGGCTGGATGGACGTGAGCCGCGCGCCGTTACTTTCGATGAGCGGGCGCACCAGATCCGTGAGCTCCGCCCCGGCGAGATTCGGCGCTGTGTTGCGTAGGTAAAAACGGCCACCCTCGCGTGCTTTAACCACGTCGATGGCTTTTTGTAGCTCAACACGATTGGCGGAGTTGCGCTGATACACGCGAATCCGATTTTCTTTCTCAGCGATCACACCGTCGTAGTGTTTGTGCAGCAAGTAGGCGGGCACGGCGAGCGCCGCGCCAACCGCCGCTACGCTAAGCAGCACCAGCCCGACGGCGAGCGCTTGCCCCTTTCGGCCGATAGGCAGCATCATGGTCGTCTCTCCACCGAAGGCCCATTGGGCGATGCCGGAATCGCTGGCTGAATCGTCGGCGACGCGCCCGGCGGAGGCCCGCCATAACCGCCTGCTGGTGGTGCAGACGGCAGCGCACTTGAGGGCGACGGCAAATTATTAGGTGTAATCGGTTTTTTACTAATTTCACCGCTTGCCCCGATATTCTTTGGGCTAGCCGGTGTAGGCTGATTCATGCCATCGGCTGGCTTTTGTACGGCCGCTTTCTCAGGCGCAGCAGCTGACGGCGGCAGTCCATCGATCGTTTTTGCCGACGGCGCTGACGCTGAAGGCGCGGTCGCCGACGCCGAGGCGGCAGGGGCTGCGTTGGGCGTGACCTGGATCGGCACGCTTAAGAGCGCCGCCGCATCGGTGAGCGCGAGCCCTGGCGGCGGATCGACGTTAACCAGTTCGCCGGCAAAATGGAAACGCTCGGCCGTGGGCGACACGCGAGTCATTGCCGCCTTAAGCACCGGGTCTTTGATGAGCGTTGATTCCTGCACAAATTGCAGCAATTTCGCGCCGCTACCTGTTTCGCCTTGCACGATCACTTCGCGCGGATGTTGGCCAGCGGGTGCGTTGGCGATTGCTTTGATCTCAAAGGTCTGCGCCCAAGTGTCGTCCGGTAGGCGCTTGCCGATATCTTCGAGGACTTGCACGGCGATCGGCGAGGCATGCTTTCGCTGCAACACATGGTTGTATTCTGTGCGCTGCTTTTCGAGTTGACGCTGAATCACCGATGCGGCCTCGGCCGCCGTGCGCTCAGAGGATTCGAGCGGCATGAGCGCAATGACCAGCTCGCGCTTCATGTAGATCGGATAAAAAACTAAGGCAAGTACGAGCAGCCCGCAAAGCCCTGCTAACGCGGGCGTGATCCAGCGTTTTGAATCAGGCGTCGTGGTGTCAGCCTTTTTCGCGCTGCGCAGCAGATCGATGCCCTGGTCAACATCGCCCTTTGAGAGCAACAAGCGCACAACATTTGCGCCGATCGCTTTAGCGTTGGCGATGGCTTCGTCGGCACGCGCCTTGGGTGCAGCAATCAGCTCCACCACGCACGCGTTGCGTGAGGCATTTCTGGAAATCAATCGGTAGTCGTAATAAAGCTCGTCAGCCCGCAGCGGCGTCAAGCGATCAAGCTCATACGCGAGCACTTGGTCGAGCCGCTCTTCAACCGCCAGAGGAAACTCGACCTTACGGCGCAAACCGGCTTGCTCGCCTAACACCAAGGCAACGTCACGCGACTTTTCAGGGTTACCCGATAAATACGTCGTTTGCGAGATTTTGTAGGGCTTTGAGAGCTCGCTTCGCTCAGGCCAAATGGCGTCTTCAGCCAGGGAAATCATCAGCGGACGCGAACCGCGGGTTGCCGCCTCGCGGATCGCAGTCGGCAAACATGCCCAAAGCTGCGATTTCCACCAACGGAAAAACTGGCCTGGCGAATTGATCGCGTAGCTTTCCTGCGCGGCGGTAGCCTGCTTTGCAACGCCGGAATCGCTCATCGAGATTCTCCAGCGCTCGCGGTCGGCGTGATTTTTTTCCACAGGAAGAACTGCGGCAACGCGCCCGGCTGGGTGCCAATCCGAACGACCGCGTCACGCGAGGCACGAATGCCATCGGCGGTTTGCGCCTCAGCGCTGATGCGAATGGTTCCCGTACCCGTGGCGAGAAATGGGCTCGAAAAGGTCATCGGCGGAATCGGCAAGTTTTCGCGCAAGGCTTGATCGCGCAAGGCAACCCATTCGGCAACGACACTCATATCCAAATTTGGCACTTTCGCAAACATCTCCAACGGCGCGGTATTCGGATCAATGCCGGCCGAGCGCGAATGCACCGTGAGATACGGGGCAACAGCAAGATAGAGCTTTGGTGTAACACCCATTACGTTCTGCAATTCTTCAACCGCCACAAAAAAATCGTTGCTCGGCAAAACTTTCTTGCCCGCCGCACGATATTCATCGGCCTCCGCTCCGTTTGGACGCTTTAAATTATCCGCATCGGTCCAATCACGAATGGCGCTGACGATTGAGTCAGCCTCCCCATCCTCTACCCCGGCAGAAACGAATAAGTTTTTGAGTAGGGGTTCTGCCGCAAAGTTCAAGTCAATTTTAGCAGCCTCGCTGCGGCCTAAAACCGTCACCTGGACGCCATTTTCAGCCCATTCGTAGGGCATTCCGTTGGCTTTCCAGCGTAAATCTTCGGTCGTTGTGCCATCGGCCACGCGCGGTTTGTTGATTTCGTAGAGCATCTTGTGGATGCCGCCGTCGGCCGCCTGCTGCGCGCGGGCGGACGCGAGTGCGTTTTGGGTGATTTGAGTCGCCAAGCGCTGTGACTCCGAAAACGACAGCGCGATGATCGAGAGAAACACGACCAACCCAAGCACCATCATCAGTGCAATCCCACGCTCGCGGTGGCGCAAACGCAATGGGGCGTTCATCGCGGCACCTGATTGGGAATGTTGCAGCGCTGCAAGCGGAAATCAAAATTGCAGCCAACGGCCTGCGTGATCCGCAGCGGGATCACCATTTCAGGCCATTCGCGATTTCCAGCCTCGCGAATTCTCAAACGCACGAGGGACGGCATGCGGTTGTTTTCATCCCAGGTGTCGACCCAGCGCCCCGACTCCGGCTGGTTCACCGGATCTTCGCCCACATCGAAATAGGCAATTGCCAGCGAATCGATATCGCTCGCCAACACGGAGAAGTCGGCGCGGCTCAAATCCGGCACTTCCTTCGCCTCGCTGTCTTGCGGCAGGCGAGCGAGCACCAGCGCGCGTTTGCCATTCGTGTCGCGCAGCTCAAGCTGCCACCAGAGCACGCCGCCCTCGGCGATCTGCGAAATCACCGGCGCAAGAAACGTCATCCGATCGCTGCGCCCCGCAAACTTGAGCGGCTGGTTGAATTCGCGCCGCCAACGCAGCGGCATCACGTTGGAAATGTGTTCGTTTAGAAACGCATGCGCGCGCGAATATTGTTCTGTTCGCTCGTTTGCGCGGTTCGATGCATTGGTTGCACGATCAGCGTTTCCAACCATCCCCATTAAAACACTCGCTAACAGCGCGAAAATCACCAAGGCAGCTAACAACTCCAACAGCGTGAAGCCCCGATTCAATCGGTCGCTTTTTGTTAAGGCGATTGGAAATGGCATGAGCGAATGCGTCATTGCTGCAACAGCGGACGGGGAACGGCACGCAGCGTCGAAAGCTCAATCGCCCGCGAGCGTTCGGGCTGAGCATCGTTGGCCACCGCGACGCGCACACTCACCCGCTTGAGTAACAGCGAAGGCCGAATCGGCGACGCCGCGAAGCCACCCTCATCCCCATCGGTTGATTCATCCGCTATGGTCATCGTCCAGCGAAGGCCATCGGTCGTAGATCCACTTTCAACGCCATCAGCCAGTGGTTTTTCAACACCCGCACTCGCGATCAAGCTCTCGGCGTAGGCATTGGCTCGTGTGAGCTCCGAGGCCGCCGAAGCCGCTCGCGCGCCGCCGCCAAACACGCCCGCGAGCGCCGAGAGTGCCACTGCCGCAATCACCACGGCAACGATCACCTCAACCAGCGTGAAGCCGCGCGCGTGCGCTAGAGCGATGCCATGCGCAGTCATGCACGCCGAACGGTGAACGCGAGGCCCTCTCATCGCGCGCTCACGCCTCGTCAATCGACACGCGTCCGGTCAACCAATCAATATCAACCAGATAGGAGCGATCTCGAACTTTGAGCGTGACCCGCCCGCCCGTCGCTCCGCCATCGGGATAGAACCTTACCGACGCTTGTGTTTCATTCTTCGTTTCAGCAGCGGTCGTGGTCAGGTTAATTTCGATGCCTTCAGGAATTTTGGCAATGCGCTTGTTGGTGGCATTGGGGATCTGAACGGTGCGCGCCTCGAGATCAAAATCCACGCCCATATCCATGCGTTTGGCGACGGCCTCTGTACGCGCAAGGCGCAGCATGCCGGCCACTTCACGCGCCGCCGCTCGGTGTTGCGAAGCGCTGACCCCCGAAGAGAAGAGCGGCGGCGAAAGCGCCGCAACCACCGCGATCACGAGGATTACGGCGATCATTTCTATCATCGTGAAACCGAAGGCCCGCCTCACGTTAGATTTCGCGAAGGCGCTAACTCTTACGAGCGGAACGCTTTCCGTTTGCGCGCGCATCACGCGGCGCACACGGGACAAATGGTTCGACAACATTTCGCCGCGAAAGAGTCTAGGGTTTGAGGGTAAGCGACTGGGCTCTTATGGAGGTCTAGCCTTTCAAAATGTCAGCGTTTGGCCCCTCGCCACCTTCGCGACCATCGGCACCGAGCGACTTGACCTCAAAGGGGGTGTTGTTCGGACCAGGGTTCGAATACTTGTAGTCGTTGTTCCACGGGTCCTTGATGTTGTCTTTGCGAAAGTAAGGGCCGTTCCAATTCGGCACTCCGCCTGGATTCTTGATGAGCGCCTCTAAGCCCTCTTGCGCCGTTGGATGGCGACCAATCTCAAGCTTGAATAGATCGAGCGCCTGCACGAGTTGTCCCATTTCTGCCTTTGCGGCACCTGCCTTGGCGCCTTCGGTTTGACCGAGAAAGCGCCCGCCGATTGTTGCTGCGAGTACACCGATAATGATGATGACCGCAAGCAGCTCCATCAGCGTAAATCCGCGCTGCGACTTCGGACGAACTGCGCGTTGAAGTGGTTTCATAAGTTTCTCCCGATCAATACGAATGTGAGTGAAGTGGTGAATCGTTGTTGGAGCGCATCAGGCGAGCAGAGTTCACTGCTCACATCAAATGCCCATGTCCGTGAGTCCAAGCAGGGCATTGAGAAGCGAATAGATGATGACGCCCACCACAACGGCGAGGGTCACGATCAAGATCGGCTCCATTAAGCCAAGCGCACGTTTGAGCGACGTATTCACCTCAACGTCGTAAACGTCAGCAACTTTTAGAAGCATCTTGTCGAGCTGCCCCGTCTCTTCACCGACGGCGACCATGTGCACCGCGAGTTTTGGGTAGAGGCCAGTTTCCATCAGGGGGCGCGAAAACCCATGACCTTCTTTCAGCCGAACCAAGACACCTTCAAGTGATTGCGCAAGCGCTCGGTTATCAACCGTGTCTTTAACGATCGTGAGCGCGGGCAGCAAGCTGACGCCGTTTCCTACGAGCGTGCCCAATGTGCGCGTGAGTCGTGCAACTTCAATTTTTTGAAACAGTTCACCGAATACTGGCATGGTTAGCTGTTTCAAGTGCCACTTCATTTGGCCTTCGGGCGTGCGCAGTCGTCCGCGCACGAGAATGAAAATCGCTGCGAGTGCGATCACGATCATCCAACCATCTTGTCGCAGAAAGTGGGAGAACGCGATCAAGTTCTCCGTCGATTGAGGCAACGCTTTTCCGAACTGCCGAAATGTTTGTTCGAACTTTGGCACCACAAAAAACATCATCACCGCGACCGCGACTACCGCCACGCCGATCAGCACAAACGGGTAGATCAATGCGTTGGTCACATTCGACCGCAACTCCGCACTACGCTCTTGAAACTCAGAGATTCGCTGCAGTACAGGCCCGAGTGTGCCGCTCGCTTCACCCGCGCGCACCATGTTGATGTAGAGCCGATCAAAGTGTTTCGGATGCTCGGCGAGCGCGCCGGAGAGCGGTTTTCCGCCGCGTACACGATCACGCAAGTCTTGCATGAGCGCGGCGAGCGGCGGCGAATCGGCGAGCGACGTTAAGAGTTCGAACGCGCGATCAAGTGGCAAGCCTGCGGAAATCAAATTCGCAAGATCGCGCGTGAACGCGATGATGCCGTCTCGCGTGACTTTTCGCGGGCGGAAAAGCTGACCGAAGAAGCTTTTCTTTTCGCTCTGCGCGGAAAGATTTGCAGCAGTCGCGGGCACGATTGAAACAAGAATCAAGCCTTGTTCGCGCACGCGCTCGATCGCCTCAGCTTGAGTGACGGCATCGATGGTGGCGGACACTGCATCGCCCGAGGCTCGAACCGCTTGAAATGCAAAGAGCGCCATGTCTCTGCCTATCCCTCACGAGTGGCGCGTAACACCTCTTCTACCGTCGTGATGCCAGCAAGCACTTTGCGCAAGCCGTTGTCGTACATCGGCTGCATGCCCTCCGCCAGCGCGGCTGCGCGAATTTCACTCGCGTTCGCCTTCTTCATGATGAGCCGACGTAGCGGCTCAGTCATGGGCATCATTTCAACGATACAAATTCGCCCCACAAAACCAGTGTTGCCGCAGTGGCTGCATCCCACCGGTTTGTAGACCACTGGGCGCGGGATTTCGGTGACGCGATTGAAGCCGAATTCGCGTGCGTCTTCTTCGTGTAATTCGTGTGGCGCCTTGCAATGAGAGCAAAGTGTTCGCACGAGCCGCTGCGCGAGCACGCCCACCAACGTACTGGTGAGCAAGTAATCTTCCACACCCATATCGAGCAGGCGGCTCACCGAGGCGGGAGCGTCGTTGGTGTGGAGCGTTGAGAGCACCAGGTGACCCGTGAGCGCCGCCTGCACGGCGATCTCTGCGGTTTCCAGATCGCGAATCTCGCCGATCATGATGATGTCGGGGTCTTGGCGAACGATCGAACGAAGCGCGTTCGCAAAGGTTAAATCGATTTGCGGCTTAACCTGAATCTGGTTGATGCCCGGCATTTGATATTCGACCGGATCTTCCACCGTGAGAATTTTTACGTCGGGCTTGTTGAGCTGATCGAGCGCGGTGTAGAGCGTAGTTGTTTTGCCAGACCCGGTTGGCCCCGTTACCAACAGAATGCCGTTGGGTTGCGCGAGTGCGCTTTGGAATCTTTCGAGCAGATCGGATTCAAAACCAAGCTTGTCGAAATTGAGCGCAACGCCGCCCTTATCGAGAATACGCATCACCACAGATTCGCCGTGCATCGTTGGCACTGTGGATACCCGCAGATCAATTTCTTTGCCTTGAATGCGCAAACGAATCCTGCCGTCTTGTGGCAAACGACGCTCGGCAATATCCAAGTTCGCCATGATCTTCACACGCGAGATCACAGCGGCAGACAGCCGCTTCGGTGGTGATTCGATTTCATGCAGCACGCCGTCAATTCGGTAGCGAACGATGAGGCGATTTTCAAACGGTTCAACGTGAATATCGGAGGCGCGCGCTTCAAGCGCATTGGTGATGATCAAGCTCACCAGGCGGATCACCGGCGCTTCTGAGGCGAGATCTTTGAGCTGCTGAACATCAGCGCCAACGGCTTCGCCTTCAAACTGCGCTTCGAGCGAGCCTTCGGTGAGTTGCGCGACTTGAGTGCGGCCCGATCCATAGAGTCGCTCAATCGCGGAATCCACTTCACTGCCGACAGCGACCATACACTGCACACGGCGGTTGGTGACGAGCTCGAAAGACTGCACCAGAAATTGATCGTACGGATCGGCGACTGCTAAGCTGAGCGAAGTATCGCTTTCTTCAATCGGAAGCGCGCGCGCATCGCGCAAGAAGCGCGCGGAAATGCGCTCTTCCAAAATTGGCATTTCGGGAAATGCGGACGCTTCCACAAAGGGAAGATCCGCCTGGATCGCAAGCGCTTGCGCAACGTCACGCGCTGACACAACGCCCAAGGTTGAGAGCAAGGAGCCGATTCGCTCGCGCGTTGCGCTTGAGGCCTGTAAACGCAACACCCGATCAAGCTCATTCGGATCGATCTTTTGTCGGTCTACGAGGATTTGGCCGAGCGGAACGCGAGCGCTCGCGCCGTGGGGCCGGGCTTTCGTTTTAGGTTCGCGGTCGAGTTCGGCGGTATCCAAGCGGGCTCTTTATTTTTCGAGGTAAACCCTCAGATTCTAGTCGTCGCACGAAGTTCATCATTTTTCGCGCGGGCGCAACATTACAATCCCGCGTTTGCCTGTTTCACACTCGCCACAACAATGAAAAAGTACATGTGTCTCATCTGCGGTTGGATCTACGATGAGGCGACCGGAGTCCCGGAAGACGGAATTGCCGCTGGCACCAAATGGGACGACGTGCCCATGAACTGGACGTGCCCCGAATGCGGCGCGCGTAAAGACGATTTCGAAATGGTCGAAATTTAACGCTACGCATCACTGCAGATTCGCAACCAACTTTTTACGCGGAGCCCAACGTTTGTTTGGGCTTGCATGGCGATAGTTTGGTTATTGTTATTGCGCTTTGCAGCGTGTAGCCCAATTAAAGTGGGCGTTTCGCTTGTAAATTTTGTGCAAATGCAAGTTTACGTGCGATGCGCGTGAGCGCTGCTTTGCTCACACAATCAAGTAGTGATCGATGAGCAGTGCGGTGAAAAGCACCGACAGATACGTGAGCGAGAAGCGAAACACGGCTTTCGATTTCGCATCGCTGTAATCGCGCTTGAGTGACCACACCACCTGCACAAAGCGCAGCCCGAGCAGCACGGCCGCGATCGCATAAAGCCAGCTATTCATGCCAATCGCGACAGGCAGCAGCGACACCGCGAGCAGCAAGAAGGTGTAGAGCAGCATCTGTAGCAGCGTGAATTCGCGTCCGTGGGTCACGGGCAGCATCGGTAGGCCCGACTTCTCATAATCTTCCACACGATAGAGCGCGAGTGCCCAGAAGTGCGGCGGCGTCCAGGCGAAGATGATGAGGAAGAGCAAAAGCGGAGGCGCGCTAATGTCGTTCGCGACAGCGGTCCAGCCCAGCACGGGCGGCATCGCACCTGCAGCGCCGCCAATCACGATGTTTTGTGGCGTATTTGGCTTCAAGTACAGGGTGTACACAAACGAATAGCCGAAGAAGGTGGCGAGCGTGAGCGCCCAAGTGAGCACATTGGTGGTGGCAATCAACACCGCGCTTCCGATCGCCCCGAGCAGCAGCGCGAAAACGACAATCTGTGTCGTCGACAATCGGCCTTGCGCTGACGGGCGCCAATCGGTGCGCTTCATCTTGGCGTCGACTGCCGCTTCCAGCAAGCAGTTCATCGCGAAGCTCGCGCCTGCGAGCAACCAAATCCCGATGCAGCCGCCAATCACCACGCGCCACGACGGGAAGCTTTGCCCCACCAGCAGCATGCCAATGAACGACGTGAACACGGCAAGCAACGTGACGCGCGGTTTGGTCACGATCCAATAGTCGCGCCAATTCACGCGTGGGGTTGAAGCAGGTTCACTCATAACGGAATGCTAGCGGGCTATTTCGCTTCCCACTTACTTGCACGCATCAGGCGGGATAGATCCCCATGCAAGCGCTTGATTCCGTTCAAATCCTGCGTTCGATCCCACGCAATGACTTGATTGCCCAACGGATCGATGAGTACGATCTTCGTTGCAAGCAAACTGGCGAGTTCTGCAGAAGGCGGCGCGGCATTGATGACAATTAAATCGGGATGCTGCGCGACTTGTTGAGGCGAGAGCGTCGGCGCGCTGCCGATTGCGACGCGTAGAACGCGGTCTTTATCCTTGTGCATCAAGGTGCGCGCTTGGCGAGTCGGGTAGAGCGCTTCCTCACACGCCTTGTCGCAGCTGCCATCCACTTTGTGGACAAGTAAGAATTTGTTTTTCGCAAGTGCGGCCTGATCGCTCGTGAACGGCATCGGCGGAACAGGTTTGACTTCGAGTAACGCGCCGTAGCTCTGGCCGCCCTCGGGCTTAAAGAAGTAATACGCGACCCATGCCGAAATAAACGGCGCTGCGCAGACGAGCGCAACGAGAGCAATCATTTTGTTGGCCGACTTCACGCGGTAGGCTCTTTCTTGAAACTAAGGAGGAGAAACAAAATCGCCGCGAGCGCGGCAAAGGCATACCACTGAACTTGATACGCGAGATTCTTTTGATAGTTTGCCGCAGGCGCTGCCCTCGGGGTATTGAGGAAACCCGCGCCGTCGGTCTGTTCGATCAAAAATGCTTCGAGCGGTTGTGTGCTTCGTGATGCAAGCTCGGCAAGATTCACGTAGTTAAGCCGCGCGGTTCCCGATTGATTGTCTGCAGTGCCGGGGTTGCGCGAAACGGGAAGATTCACGCGGCCCTTGATCTCAACGCGCCCACTCGGTGTTTCAAGCGCGGGCAACTTGCTTCGATCAGCGTCTGCCGCGACCCAGCCGCGATCAACCAGCAGCCACTTTGTGCTCGCGGTGTCTGCGGTATCGCGATCACGATAAGCGCGAAACAATTGCAATACGCCGTAGCCTGCTTTGCCGTCCTGAATTTTGTTGTCGAGAAAATAGAGAGCGTTCGGTTGAAACTCACCAACGAGGCTCACCGAGCGATAGCGAAGCGCGATGCCAGGCGCGTTATCGCTCGATGGATCGGAAACGCCGTTAGTGCCGCTCGTCATTGCCTTGGAAGATGGATCGAGTGACGCACGCGGCACATCCCACACGCTCATGGGCGGAGCGGCAAGCGCGCTATCGAGCTGACGCTGTTGATCGATTTTGTACTGGGCACGCGCGCCCTGCCAATGGCCGAGATGAATCGTCAACGCGGCAAAGATGAGCGTCACCAACGCTGCCCACCAGCGCGGGCGAAATAGGCGACGTGTTCCGCTCATGCGAAGAATCCACCTTTGCCCGAGCGAAACGCCGCAGACGCGTAGAATTGAGCGATGCGCTGGCTTGTAATTGCAGTTCTCGTGGCCATTGTGATTTCGATGGCATCCGCCTTGGTCTTTATGTATCGCGATGCCGGTACGGGGAAAGACCGAATGTTTAAGGCGCTCGCCCTCCGGGTCGGTCTGTCTCTTGGACTATTTCTTTGCCTGATGGTTGCCTACAAACTGGGCTACATCGGCCCGCGCGGCATTGGCAAATAGATTTTAACTCTACGCCGCTCTTCCCCGCTTGATCGGGGTCCGCCCGCGTTGAATGAGCTAAGCAAAAACGCTCGAAATCGTCGTTTAGCCCCATTTTAATAAGGGCCAAGCGCGTGAAGCTGTTTTGCCACCGGCTTATCCTTGCGCGTCAACTGGGCCCACGCACGAAGGCTCACTAGGCCATTCTTTGGCGAATACCTCTGCACGCCGTGGCGAGCGCCCGTGATACTCGTCAAAAGGTCCTAAACGTCCTTTCGTACCGACCTGCGTATCGGCGTTTTCACCCGCGTTCATTGATCTTATGCGCTCTCGCTGCCGTGCACAGAGCGCTTCTTCAAAAGGTTAGAAAAACAAAAAGCGGCCGAGGCCGCTTTTTTGATTGGGATGTAATCGCCTTAGAGGAGATAAACGACCACGAAGAGGCCGAGCCATACGACGTCAACGAAGTGCCAATACCAAGCAGCTGCTTCGAACGCAAAATGATTCTGCGCTGTGAAGTGTCCGCGCATGAGGCGCACAAGCACAACCGCGAGCATGATCGCGCCAACGGTGACGTGGAACCCGTGAAAACCGGTCAGCATGAAGAATGTTGAGCCGAAGATGCCCGACGTGAGTTTCAGGTTCAAGTCGCGATACGCGTGGATGTATTCGTAGACCTGAAGCGCGAGGAACACGACACCGAACAGAATCGTGATGGCCAACCAGAAAATCGCTTTCGATCGATTGTTGGCGATGAGCGCATGGTGCGACAACGTGAGCCACACGCCCGAAAGCAACAGCAACAATGTGTTGATCGCAGGAATGCCCCACGCCCCCATCGGCGTGAACGGCGAATCGATGTACGGACCCGTAGTTGGCCAGCTGCCAGCGAAATTGGGCCACAGCAATTTCGAATCGATGCTGCTCAGATCAGGCACTGAATGCATGCGCGCGAAGCCAAGTGCGCCGAAGAACGCGGCAAAAAACATCACTTCCGAGAAGATGAACCAGCTCATGCTCCAGCGGAAAGACGTATCTACATTTTTTCCGTAAAGACGCCCCTCGCTTTCTTTGATGACATCACCAAACCAGCCGAAGAGCATGTAAAGAAGTACGGCGAATCCGGCGCCGAGCACCCACCAGGCCCAGCCGAGCTTGTTCATCGTTCCGACCGCGCCAAATGCGAGGAGCAACAACGAGAAGCTTCCCACTAAGGGCCATTTAGAAGGTTCGGGAACGTAATACTTTCCGGCAGTGGATGCGTGTGACGAGGCGCCCATAGTCGTTTGTCTCTATCTAATTCAAATTGGGAGTGGCACTCGGTACAGCATTGAGCGCGGCGGATTGAGTATCGAGCTTACCAGGTGGCGCGGTATTCGGCGCTGGCTTGCCGCCCGGCATTTCAAAGAAGGTGTAGGAAAGTGTGATGGTGTTCACATCTTTCGGCAGATTGGGATCAATCAGGAAGACGACTGGCATTAAGCGCTTTTCGCCCGCGTGAAAGTCTTGCTTAGCAAAACAAAAACATTCGAGCTTCTTGAAATGCGCGGCGGCGAGCGAGGGGCCATAGCTGGGGATCGCCTGCCCCGTCATGTCGCGAGCGGTTTTGTTTGAGACTTCATACACCACCGTTGTGAGCTCACCCGGATGCACATTGACCGACGTGACCTCGGGCTTGAAATCCCAAGGCAGATGACGAGTGTTGGCGTCGAATTCGACTTTGATGGTGCGCGTTTTATCGACCTGCGTGTTCTTGACTTGCTCGGGGCGCATGAAATCACGCACGCCAGTGACTTCGCAAATCTTCTCGTAAATGGGCACCAGCGCAAATCCAAATGCGAACATCGCCAGCGTGAAGACGATGAGTTTTTTGCGCGTCAGTCGGTTTTCAAACAATGTCATTGCAATCCTCTATGCCGATACAGCTAGGTCACATTGGATAGCCCATGCGTGCCCACCAAACGGTGAGCATGATGGTCAAAGCGAGACAGGCAAGCGCAATACCCGTCGTCCGAGTGCGTTTACGCAGGAGCGCGGCGCGTTCGGTATTGGACAAGGTTGCGTGGGTACTCATGCGCAGGTGAATCGCTAGATCGATACGATCAAAATTATTTGACGACGGGTGGCGTTTCGAACGTGTGATACGGCGCTGGTGAAGGTACCGTCCATTCAAGGCCTTCTGCACCATCCCACGGCTTCGCTGCTGCGCGAATACCGCTCTTGCCGCGAATCATCCGAATCACGATCCAGATGAAGAAGATCTGGGCGATACCGAACGCGAACGCACCGACTGACGACACCATGTTCCAGTTAGCGAACTGGAGGTTGTAGTCTGGGATGCGGCGTGGCATACCGGCCAAACCGAGGAAGTGCTGCGGGAAGAAGGTGACGTTAAACGCAATCAGCGACCACCAGAAGTGGATCTTGCCGAGTTTTTCTTCATACATCCAACCGGTCCACTTTGGCCCCCAGTAATACACAGCGGCAAACGCTGAGAAGAGCGCGCCCGCGACCATCACGTAATGGAAATGCGCGACGACGTAATAGGTGTCGTGCAATTGAATGTCCACGGGCGTGAGCGAGAGCACGAGGCCCGTGAATCCGCCCATCGTGAACAGGAACAAAAAGCCCAAGCAGAAGAGCATCGGCGTTTCGAGCGTGATCGAGCCTTTCCACATCGTGGCTAGCCAGTTGAAAATTTTTGCGGCGGTTGGCACGGCGATCAACATCGTGGCGTACATGAAGTAGAGCTGACCGGCAGCAGGCAAGCCCGTCGTGTACATGTGGTGAGCCCACACGATGAACGAGAGGATCGCAATCGACGCCGTTGCGTACACCATCGATGCGTAACCAAACAATGGCTTGCGTGAGAAGGCGGGGATGATTTGCGAAACAACACCGAACGCGGGTAGCGCGATGATGTAGACCTCAGGATGGCCGAAGAACCAGAAGATGTGCTGGAACATCACTGGATCGCCACCGCCTGCGGCGTTGAAGAACGTGGTGCCGAAATGGCGATCCGTCAAAAGCATCGTGACCGCGCCCGCTAGCACTGGCATCGTTGCGATCAAAAGGAACGCCGTAATGAGCCAAGTCCAAGCAAACATTGGCATTTTCATCAGCGTCATGCCGGGCGCGCGCAGATTCAAAATCGTAGTGATGATGTTGATCGAGCCCATGATCGACGATGCGCCCATGATGTGCACCGCGAAGATCATCATGTCCATGCCCATGCCCGCTTGGATGGAAAGCGGTGGGTACAAGGTCCAACCGCCCGCGGCTGCGCCACCGGGGACAAAGAATGAGCCGATCAAAAGAATTGCTGCAGGTGGAAGAAGCCAGAACGACCAGTTGTTCATCCGCGCGAAGGCCATGTCGGGCGCGCCCAGTTGCAGCGGGAGCATCCAGTTAGCGAAGCCCACGAAGGCTGGCATGATCGCGCCGAAAATCATCACGATGCCGTGCAAAGTGGTGAGCTGATTAAACAGCTCAGGGCGCACTACTTGCAGGCCGGGCTGGAAAAGCTCCGCGCGAATTCCGAGCGCCATGATGCCGCCCGAAATGAACATCACGAAGGAGAACCACATGTACATCGTGCCGATGTCTTTGTGGTTGGTCGTCGTGAAGAAACGAGTCCAGCTCGTCGGGTGATGATCGTGATCGTGCGAGTGATCGTGACCGTGACTGTGATCTTGTGGAACGCTTGCCATGACTGATACTGCTCCTAAACTCTTCGTCTTAATCGCTTAATACTTCTGGGGATTAAGCCGGGTTGATCTCTACTCGACGCGCTTCTTTATTGTCGCCACCGCCAGTAATTTCTGCGGGAGGCTTCATATTGATGCGATCTTTGGCAACACCTGCGGCTTCGAGTGCTGCGCGAACGGCCTTAGCGCGTTCTTTGGCGAGCTCTAGATTTGCGTCGCGGTTGCCCGTTTTGTCTGTGTAGCCAGTGATGTCGACTTTTGCATCCGCTTTGCCTTTGAGGAAAGCGAGCGCGGCATCAATCGATTCTTTCGCGTCACCAGGAAGTTCTTTTTTCCCAGCCGCGAAGAAAATCTTTGCGGGTAGCGCCGCGCTCATGCCCGCAGCTGCTGGCTTTGCGTCGTCTTTCTTGGCATCACCCGCGACGGCCGCGCCCTCAGGGAGCTTGCCGCCGAAGCGCACTTTAGCGATATCGAGCGGTTGTGCTGATTCAGCCGCCTTGTTGGACCATGAATTGCGGGTGTAATCGATCACCGCGGCAATATCTTTGTCACTCAAGTGCTTGAAAGACGCCATTGCGGTACCCGGCTTGCCGTTGAGCAGGAGCGCAATCTGATCGGTAACCGGGCCGCTGACCATTTTGCTGCCGTCGAGCGCTGGGAATTGACCGGGCACACCTTTGCCTGCGGGGCCGTGACAACCGATACAACCCGCCGTCTCGTACACCGTCTTGCCGAGGGCGACTAATTCGTCTTTGGGATAAGTCTTCGTGTCAATCACCGGCGCGGCCACCTTGCCGACACCGAACTTGTCTTTCTGAGCGGCCAGCCACTTGTCGTAATCAGCTTGCGTTTTAACTTCGACCACGATCGGCATGTAACCGTGCTCTTTGCCGCAGAGTTCGGCGCAGTTACCGCGATACAAACCTGGGCGATCCGCGCGGAACCATGCGTCACGGATGAAGCCTGGGATTGCGTCTTGCTTAACGCCCAGTGCAGGTACCCACCAGGCGTGAAGCACGTCGTTTGCGGTGATAAGCAGGCGCACTTTCTTGCCAACCGGAACGACCATCGGGTTATCCACTTCGAGCAGATAGTTTTCGCCCTTGGCTTCTTCGTTTTTGATCTGGGCGAGCGGCGTGGCGAGCGTGGAAACGTAGCCGAATCCGTCGTGGATGTAGTCGTAGCCCCACTTCCACTGATAGCCAGTGACTTTAATCGTCATTTGAGGCGCCGACGAATCACGCATGTCGAGCACCGCTTTGGTGGCAGGCCACGCCATGACGAGAAGGATCAAAAACGGAATCACCGTCCAAATCACTTCAATCGTTGCGTTTTCGTGGAAGTTGGCGGCTTTGTGGCCCTTGCTCTTGCGGTGGGCATAGAGCGAATAGAACATCACGCCAAACACAGCCACAAAAATCACAGCGCAGACGATTGTGATGAGCACATGCAGGCTGTACATCTGCTCCGCCACCTTTGAATTGGGCTGCTGCAGATCGATTGCCCAACCGGCGAGTGCGGGAGCCGCACAAAACATCGCGACTAACGCGATCAACGAGCCGAGAATTCGTGATTTCATCGCTGCTGTGTACATCTTTTTGATTACGCTTTTATTCGTGTGACTGATGCTCATGATGGCTACGCCCAAGCCGGTTGCGAAAGCGCAGCACGAAGGGTTTTTGCTGCTTCGCGCTGCTCATTCGCTCGCAAAAATTCTGCGAGAGAAACCGATTTTCCCGACTGGCGCAAACGGAGCGCTTTTTCGCGGCCCGTAGCGTCACGCTCGATTTCCAGCTGAACCCAGGCGCGGGAAAAACTGTGAGATTCGGCGCGTCCTGAGCGAATGCGCTTTATTTCGACCGCAGACTCGCCAATTTCAACGAGATCATGATCGCAACTGCTTCGCTCAACCCACCAAAACGCGAACGCAACGCATCCGACTTCGAGCCCCGCAAACGGAATCACCATCCAAGCGCCCACAAAGAAGCCGAGGAAAAGCGCAAATGCGAAGGAAAGCCCGGCGATCGCCAGTAACACCCCCAACCGTTGACGCCGCGATGTTGCCATCGTGCGCCGAAATTCGAAGACCGATCCCAATCGATTCGTGCTCATACTGCCCTGCACGCGCCTTTAAGAAATTTGACGTCGAGAAACCTTGAAATGTTAGCAAAAACTCGACCCCCTTGCGCCTAGCGGGGCACAGAAAAGGCTCGAAAACTGCGTTGTATCGCGCTATATCCCTCATCACGCCGACATTGAGTTCGGCGAATACTTGCGCTTCGCGCACAGTCTGCGCCCTAGCTTAACCCCGGCCCGCGCAACGCTTCGATGAGTTTTGCGAGCAATATCAAGCCCACAATCGAGGTCAAAAAAATGTCTCAGCCTAGTTGAAGAATACTATACCTTTTCCAATAAATCCCTTACGAAACCAAGGCTAATGAGCGTTTTTGTTTATTTCGATAATAAAATTGGAATCGCTCTAGCCCTGCTAAATCGAGCGGTTGAAGGATAGTGTTGCGTCTACCTCGCAGCCATGCGCTTAATGGACAATGTGTACTAAGCCGATCACATCAGTCTTGTGAGATGGTTCGCCGGTAGCGAATCAAGCTTGTCCATCTACCAATCAAGCGTTTGCGCAATCTGCTCGGCCGCCTCTCGCAGCGCAGGCAAGAACTCGTCAGCGCTTTGCAAATTCATGCGACTGGTGGGTCCGTGCACCGAAACGGCGGCAATCACGCGGTTTTGATCATTGGTGATCGGAACCGACAAGCAGCAAATGCCGTTCAAATATTCCTCGTTATCGGTGGCGTAGCCCAAGCGACGAATCTTTGCGAATTCAGCTTCCAGTTCGCGAAGCGACGCGATCGTGTTCTTGGTATGCGTAATCAAGGGCGCGTTTGCGAGCAGTCGATCACGCAGCCGCTTTTGCGTATTGGCGAGGAAGATCTTCCCGCTTGCGCTCGCATACAGCGGCACTTTCGAGCCTGCGTGTAAATTGATGCGCAGAGGCCATGACGCTTCCACCCGCTCGAGATACATCACGTAGTTGCCGTTGGGAATGGTGAGATTGCAGGTTTCACCGAGCTTCTCGACCAGTTCTTCCAGGATCGCTCGACGCGCGGAGCGATACGGCGAGTGAAGCAGTACGTTAGCGGCGAGGTTCGACAACCGCTCACCCGGCGCGTAGCGCTTCGCATCGGGCTCGCGCTGCAACATGCCCGCCTCTTCGAGCGTCGCCAAGATGCGAAAGACGGTGGGCTTGGGAAGCTGCACCGCCTGCATGATTTCGGTGAGGCTCACCGAGCGCTCACTGTTTGAGACAAATTCCAGCACGGCGAGCGAGCGCAGCGCAGCGGAACCGGCTTCGCGCCCGGCCTTACTGTCAGGCTCCGAACCCTCGTCGTTCAGAATATCGTGTGCCAATTCCTCAATTGGCGTGTCGTCGTTTCGTGTGGTTTCCATGGCTACTTCCGTGACAATTTGCTGATACTCCCCAACGAAGCGGACTCAGTGTTCCGCAACAGCGACACACGCTTTTTTGGAATAGCGTTGTTACATTTTTAAGGATTCGAAACCGTCTGTCGCGGTTTTCACCTTTTTTGGCTGTTTAGCCAGTTTATTCCGGGTTCGCTGTCATGTGCATCACCATGTTTCGATGGACTCCAGAATCGGAAGACCGCCTGTTTTTCGCACTTAATCGAGATGAATATTTTTCTCGGTCTAGTGCAGGAATAAATTGGACGACAGCGTCCGTCTTGTCTGGTGTTGATTATGTCGCCGGTGGCACCTGGTTTGGCGTTTCCCTCAGCGGTCGTGTCACGTGCGTCACCAACATTCGTGCGCCGCTTCTCGATACGCAGGCGAGACTTCGCTCACGCGGCGAGCTGACGCAAAAATTTCTTCATGGCGACGAACGCCCTGGCGATTACCTGCAGCGCGTCGCAGCTCAGGCGGGTGACTTCGGTGGCTTCAATTTGCTTTGCGGCGAAATCGCCGGGCCCAACCCGTCACTCTGGTTCTTAAACGCCCGCGAATTAAAGCCGCGCGCATTGCCAGCAGGCGATTACGTGCTCTCGAATGCCACGCTCGATACGCCGTGGCCGAAAGTGGAAAAGCTGCGAAGCATCCTGCCAAATGCTGTTTCAGACCGCAGCAACCACACGGCGCTCACCGCGATGCTTGATTCCGAGCGCGCTCACCCCACGTTATTACCTAACACGGGGGTTCCGCTTGATTGGGAGCATGCGCTCTCGGCCGTTCTAATTCGCGAAGCCGCATCGCGCGGCTACGGGACCCGGTCGACCACCTTGCTTCGCGCGAGTCAAAGCGACGCGCACGTTCACGAATACACCCACACCGAACAAGAAGTCGCCGCCTCGGCGATTCAGTTCGAATTCCCTTTTTCTGGTCACACGTTATGAGCCTTCCTGTTGTGTTTGTCTCCCACGGCGCACCTGTCTTTGCCACTGAAACCGGCACGGCCGCCACCAATTTGCAAACGCTCGGAAATCGACTCGCCCACGCGCGGGGAATCGTCGTTTTGTCGCCGCATTGGATGACGCCGGGATTGCGCATCACAAGTGCTAGCGCGCTCAAAACTATTCATGATTTTTATGGCTTTCCGGCGGAGCTCTATGAGCTTCAGTACCCTGCTCAAGGCGATATGCAGCTCGCCACACGTGTGCGCGATGCGCTCGCCGCGAGCGATTTTGAAGCCGCCTTCGATGCCGAGCGCGGCCTCGACCATGGCGCGTGGGTGCCGCTTCGCCACATGTTTCCGAACGCACAGATTCCCATCGTTCAGCTCTCTTTGCCGCAGCGCGCGAGCGCCGAAGATGCGTATGCCATGGGCCGCGCCTTGCGACCGCTTGCAGATGAGGGTGTGCTCATCATCGGCTCCGGCAGCTTGACACATAACCTGCGCGATTTGCGCGCCGATGGCAGCCCGACAGTAGCGTACGCACGCAAATTTGTGGACGCAATTCGCACCGCGCTTGATGCGGGAGATGACGATTCCGTCGTTCACGCGCTTGATCGCTCAGCGGATGCACGTCTCGCGCATCCCACCAGTGAGCACTATTTGCCGTTGCCGTTTGCGCTTGGCGCAGCGGCTGCGCCGGCGGCGGTTACAGTTCTTGATGGTGGCATTCGTTATGGCGCGCTCTCGATGGATAGCTTTGTGTTTGAGGCGCGCTGA
This sequence comes from Betaproteobacteria bacterium, assembly GCA_013298765.1. GTDB lineage: Bacteria > Pseudomonadota > Gammaproteobacteria > Burkholderiales > Casimicrobiaceae > Casimicrobium. The sequence goes on along the minus strand of JAAFJA010000003.1, from coordinate 472,262 downwards.
TCGCGCAACAGACAGCGCGCACAAACCACGTGCGCCGCCTACACTTTAGGGATGACTGCCCCCACCGCTCCCATCCGGCTCATCGTCGGGCTTGGTAATCCCGGCCCTGACTACGAAAAAACTCGCCACAACGCCGGATTTTGGTTTGCCGAAGACATCGCGCACGAGATCGGCGGATCGCTCACGTTCGAGAAAAAATTCAGTGGCTTGGTCGCTCGCGGCACAGGCTCGCTCGCCGATGTGCGCGTGACGCTGCCGCAAACGTACATGAACCTTTCGGGAACCACGGTTGCAGCGATTGCGAAGTTCTACGAAATTGCGCCCGAAGAGGTGTTGGTCGCGCATGATGAGCTTGATTTACCTGCGGGTGAGGTGAAGCTCAAATTCGGCGGCGGTCATGCGGGGCACAATGGCTTGCGCGACATTCACGCCAAGCTCGGCAGCCCGAACTATTGGCGATTGCGGATTGGCATCGGTCATCCTCGCGATTCCTCATCGCCGCAAAAGCCGGTGGCGGATTGGGTGTTGGAGCGTCCGCGCCGAGAAGAACAAGGCGCGATCGAAGCGGCCATCGAGCGAGCGCTCGTGGTTTGGCCGCTGCTCGCACGAGGCGAACACTCGGTCGCAGGTCAGCGGCTTCACACCAAAGTGGCGGAGAAAACATGAACGCGCTTGCAACTGCAGCGGCACTGCTGGCGGCCGCCGTTATCTTGGTGCCGCTCTTCAAAAAGATCGGCTTGGGCTCCGTGCTCGGCTATCTAGTGGCCGGAATTTTGATTGGTCCTTCGGTGCTCGCCGTCGTTCACGAACCCGAAGCGATCCTGAGCACGGCGGAATTCGGGATCGCACTTCTCATGTTCTTGATCGGGCTTGAGCTGCAGCGCGATCGGTTGTGGGCGCTCCGTCATTCGGTGTTTGGGCTCGGGCCGATGCAATTGGTGGGCTGCGGCGGTGCGATGGCAGCGATTGCGTTTGCATTTGGTTTTTCGCTTGCAGCATCGATCATCATCGGTATTGCGTTCGCAATGACCTCCACCGCATTCATGATGCCCGCACTCGCGGATCGTGGCGGCATCAATCAGCCCTATGGGCGGGAAGCGTTTGCGATTTCGCTCTTTCAGGATTTGAGCGTGATCCCGATCATCGCGGTGGTTGGCTTGATGGGCGCCGCAAGTGACACCAAGCAGCCGGGTTGGACCGCGCTCTTAGCGATTGCCGCTGTGCTCGTGCTCGGCAAGCCGATACTTTCGCTAATGTTTCGCTATGTGTCGCGCTTCGGCTCGCGAGAGGTGTTCACTGCGGCAGCACTTCTGACCACCATCGGACTCGCGTGGCTCATGACATCAGTGGGGCTTTCCACCACGCTTGGGGCGTTTCTCGCAGGCGTGTTACTCGCAGAGAGTCAATTTCGCCACGAGTTAGAGGCGAGCATTGAGCCTTTCGAATCCTTATTGCTCGGGCTCTTTTTCATGGCAGTCGGTATGGGCGTGAACTTGGGTTTGCTCGCCTCTCAGCCTGTCATGGTCATCGGCATCGCACTCGGCGTATTGTTGGTGAAAGCGCTCGTGTTCTACGGTTTGCGCCGCGTGGTCACGCGTGCGACGGATGCGCTTGCACGCCCGCAAGCGGTCGCCCTCGCGGTGGGCGGTGAGTTCGCGTTCGTATTATTTGCTGCAGCACTCAATGCGAAATTCATCACCGCGGAGCAAAGTCAGGTGCTCACGCTTGCCGTGGTGCTCACGATGATTTTTGCGCCGCTCGCGTGGCTTGTGAACGACAAACTGCTGGAGCCTTGGCTCACGAAGGATGAAGCAGCCCCTTTTGATTTGATTGACGATCCGGCCACTCCCGTGATCATCGCAGGCTACGGGCGCGTGGGGCAGATTGTGGGCCGCGTACTCAATATGCGAAACATCAAATACACCGCACTCGATGCCGCATCCGATCACGTCGATTCGGTTCGCCGTTTTGGTAACAAAATTTACTACGGCGACGCCACCAAGCTCGATCTGCTGCGCGCCGCAAAAACGCAAGATGCAAAGTTTTTTGTTGTCTGCGTCGACGATATGGAAGCCTCGCTCGCGATCACGCGCCTTGTGCGCCAACAGTTTCCTCAGGTGACCGTGCTTGCGCGTGCGCGCAATCGTACGCACGCGCTCGAGCTTCGCGAGCTCGGTGTCGAATCACCGATGCGGGAAACGTTTTGGTCTTCGATTGAGCTCACCAAAGACTTGCTCACGCAATTGGGCGAAACCGCAGCCCAAGTTGACTCAACCCTCGCGACCTTTGTAAGGCACGATGCCGAACTGCTTGATCGACAACAAGCTGTGTTTCGCGATGACGCTAAATTGGTGGCAGTGTCACGCGAGGCGCGCGCTCAGCTCGACGAGATTCTCAGCGCCGATGCCGACGCCGAAGGGCGCAGCGAACAGCAAGCCCCCGAAAACCTGGAGCAGCAACGTGCATAACCCCTCTTTCTATTTCGGTAGCGTCCGTACAACTAAAAATTTCTCGCCCCTATTGAATCGGGGCAAAGCGACTTTTTTTCTAATTTTCGGTATTGTATTTTTATCAGGCTGTGCCCATACAAAATTTGACTTACAAGGCCATCGCGGTGCACGTGGGCTTGCCCCAGAAAATACGATGCTGGCCTTTGATCGAGCGCTCGATTTGGGCGTCAACACGCTGGAATTAGATGTCGGCATTACTAAAGACGGCGTGGTCGTCATCCATCATGATCGAACGCTGAATCCCGAGATCACGCGCGACGCAAATGGCTCGTTTCTAACCGCGCGCGGTCCGAGCATTGCATCACTTAGCTACGCCGAACTTTCCCGCTATGACGTTGGCCGGATCAGACCCGACACGGCGTACGCCAAAACTTTCGGAGAACAAATCGGCGCGGACCGGGTACGCATTCCCACGTTGGCTGCGTTGTTTGACCGAGTGAAAGCGCGTGGCGCGAACGCGGTACGGTTCAACATCGAAACCAAGCTCTCGCCGTTGGTGCCTGAAGAGACGCTTGCGCCGGAGCCGTTTGTCTCGGCGCTGATTGCGGAAATCCGAAAGGCGGGGCTTGAATCGCGGGTCACGATTCAGTCATTTGACTGGAGAACGCTTCGCATCGCGCAAGCGAGGGCGCCTGAAATCGCAACGGTTTACTTGAGCAATCAGCAAGGCGCGAATGAAACCGTTCAGCTCGGGAAACCGGGCGCGTCGCCCTGGCTCGCGGGCTACGACATCGACGATTTCGGCGGCTCGCTCCCGAAGCTCGTGAAAGCGGCGGGCGGCAAAGTATGGTCGCCCAACTTTCGCGATCTAGCCGAAGCCTCGGTCCGCGAGGCTCAGGCCTTGGGGCTTAAGGTGATTCCGTGGACGGTCAACGAGCGCGGCGATCTTGATCGCATGCTCGATTGGCGAGTCGAGGGCATCATCACCGATTACCCGAACCGTCTTGCCGATGCGATGAAGGCGCGCAAGTAGCAGCGCGCCCAAGCGCTTGCGCAGACTCAAGGTGTCCACGCAAGCGAAGAGCTTCGTTTAACCGAGCAGTTTTTTCACAAGCGCCACATACGCTTTCATCGCGTCATCGTTGCTTGAGCCCTTTTTTCCCGCCCACGCATCAAATTTCGCGCGACCCACAGGATCCATGATGCCGGGGCGGCGGCCATTGGCATCGCCCTCGGTGCCTTGCTTGTAGAGCGCGTAGAGCTCAAGCAAGGTGTTGTTATCGGGCTTTTCCTTAAGCGTTTTTACATCCGCTTGCGCTTTTTCGAAGTCGTCTTTGATGGCCATGCTGTCATCCTCCAAACAGTTGAATCTTCCCGGCTATTATGACGATAGTTCGCGCGGCCGGGTAGCGGATCGCTCCGTTTCACCAGGTATCGAAAACGCGACATGGAGGAAAGCAATGGCGAAGCACAAAATGTCGAGCGTCGATACCGCATGGTTGCGGATGGATTCGACCAATAACCTGATGATGATCGTCGGCGTGATGGCGTTTGCCACACCGCTCGACGTGAAGCGATTTAAGACGCTGATCGAAGGTCGTCTGCTGGTCTACCCGCGCTTTCGCCAATACGTGGTGGACGACGGTATGGCCGCGCACTGGGTTGATGACGAGAATTTCGATCTCGACGCTCATTTACATCGCGTGCGTTTGCCCGGCGCTGGCGGCGAAAAAGAGTTGCAAGCGATGGTGGCCGACCTGGCGAGCGAACGGCTCGATAAGGGTAAGCCGCTTTGGCAGATGCATCTGATCGAAAACTATCAGGGCGGCTCCGCGCTCATCACCCGCATTCATCATTGCATTGCCGACGGCATCGCGTTGATCGGCGTGCTCCTCAACATGACAGACGAAGACCCGAACGCGCCCGATACGCCGCGCGAAGTCGTCGTTCCACAGAAATCGAAGGTAAAGAAATTTGCAATTGCGGATGCGGGCGACACCATCGCCAACGTGTTCACCTCGCTCGGGCCGCTAGGTCAACAAATCCAATCCCTTCTTGCGCCCGCGATCCCCGCGCTTGCGCCGATGGCTGGCGCCGCGCAAACGGCGTTCGACAAGCTCGGTCCGCTCAAAGCGCCCATCGAGTCCGCGTTGGAATCCGCGGTTGACGAAGGCATGAAGATCGGCACCCGCGTGGTGTCGAAATACTCGCGTTGGGTGGATGACCCCACGCAAGCCATCGATTCCGCCAAAGCGGCAGCGGGTGTCGCGCAAGAGCTTGCCTATCTCGCCACCATGCCCACCGATACGCCCACGCGCTTGAAGGGAAAAACAGGCACGGTGAAATGCGTCGCCTGGAGCGATCCGATTGACCTCGTCCGAGTGAAAGACGTGGGCTACATCCTTGGCGCGTCGGTGAATGATGTGCTGCTGGCGAGCGTGGCGGGCGCGATTCGCGGCTACATCGTGAGCAAAGGCGATTCGATTGCGGACAACGCACTCCTGCGCGCGTTCGTACCCGTGAACCTGCGGCCGAAAGGCAAGGAATACAAACTCGGCAATCACTTCGGCTTGGTCGGCCTCGAATTGCCGATTGGTGAGGCGAACCCCATCGCCCGCGTGTTCGAAGTGCGCCGCCGCATGAATGGCCTTAAAAACGGCTATCAAGCCGCCGTGAGCATGGCGCTCCTCGGCGTGCTCGGGTACGTGCCCAAAGCCGTTCAAAAGCAAGCGCTGGGGTTGCTTTCCGACAAAGGCAGCGCGGTGATGACCAACGTCCCCGGCCCCGCGAACCCGCTCTACCTCGCAGGCAGCAAGATCGCGCAGAACATGTTCTGGGTGCCGCAAAGCGGTAACGTCGGCGTCGGCGTCTCGATCCTCTCCTACGCCGGCGGCGTGCAATTTGGCCTCATCACCGACCGCAAGCTCTGCCCTGATCCCGAAAACATCATCGCCGGCTTCGCCACCGAATTCGACAAACTCATGACCGCCCTCATGTGGCTAGAAAACGGCTACATGGGCGCGGACGCGGGGGCGTTTGATGCGATGTTGTTGGCAGAGGGGCGTTCGGAAGAGACCGTCGCGACCAGTAACAAACCCAAGCCAAAAGCCAGAAAACGGGTCGCGAAGAAAAAGGCTTAAACAACTTTCGTCTTGGACCAATTTAATCAGGGCAAGGAGGCATTTTTTAATTTTCTTGAAATTAGCGTTAATCGACGTATTACCCCAATAATTATTGGGTTCAGCTGAGATAGCTACGACCTCCTTGGCCTTTACGTTCTGAAAGCGGGATAGGGCTCGCGACCTATCCTTGTTGCTAGTTCGCAACGTGCGAGCAATGCGCTACAGTCTTTGGCAGCACGTCAGCACCACACTATGACCCCGGAATCACGCGCGAGAGAAAAGATTGATCAGCAGCTGCGCGCTGCCGGTTGGGCTATTCAGGATGTGCGTGCGTTTGACCCGAGTGCTGGCATTGGCATCGCGGTTCGCGAATACCCAACTGACACCGGTCCCGCGGATTACGTGTTGATCGTTAATCGAACGGTCGTTGGCGTCATCGAAGCGAAGCGCGACGAAGAAGGCCAAAACCTCTCGGCGCACGAAGCACAAACCGAGCGCTACGCCGCGTCGCGACTGAAGTGGCGGAAAGACAATCGCCCGCTCCCGTTTCTTTTTGAAGCGACTGGGCAACTCATTCAGTTCACCGACAACCGCGATCCGCTTCCGCGTTCTCGCGAAATCTTTCATTTCTTCAAGCCAGAAACGCTGGTCGAATGGCTCGCACAACCGAACACGCTGCGCCAGCGCCTCGCGCACCACATGCCCGCGCTGCCCGAGCGGAATCTGCGCGATTGTCAGATCAGCGCAGTCACCGGGCTTGAAACGTCCCTCGCGCAGAACAAACCGCGCGCACTCGTTCACATGGCCACCGGCGCGGGCAAAACCTTCACCGCCATTACTTCCGTTTACCGCCTGCTCAAATTCGGCGGAGCCAAGCGCGTCCTGTTTCTCGTCGATACGCGAAACCTCGGCAAACAGGCGCATCAAGAGTTCATGGCCTACACGCCACCTGACGATGGCCGCAAGTTCACTGAGCTCTACAACGTGCAGCGCCTCACCGGCAGCTCGATTGATCCGCACGCGCAGGTATGCATCTCCACCATCCAGCGCATGTACTCGCAGCTCGCCGGGCAGCCGATTGACGAATCGGCGGAGGACGCATCGCCCAACGAAGCGCGGACACTCGGCAATGCGCCGCCGCCCGTGGCCTACAACCCAAACATCCCGATTGAAGCGTTTGATTTCGTCATCATCGACGAATGCCACCGCAGCATTTACAACCTTTGGAAACAGGTGCTCGATTACTTCGACGCCTTCCTAATTGGCCTCACCGCCACGCCGGACAAGCGCACCTTTGGTTTCTTCAATACCAATATCGTCGCCGAATACAGCTACGAGCAATCGGTGGTGGACGGCGTGAACGTCGGCTACGACGTGTTCGAAATCGTGACAGCGATCACGCAGCGCGGTGCACTCATCGAAGCCAAAGAATGGATCGACCATCGCGATCGCCAGACCCGCGCCAAACGCTGGGCGCAGGCCGAAGACGACGTGACCTACTCAGGTCTTGAGCTGGATCGCTCGGTAGTCAACCCGAACCAGATTCGCGAAGTCATTCAGGCGATGAAAGCCGCTGTGGAGTCGAAAATCTTCCCAAAGCGCAAAGAGGTGCCGAAGACCCTCATCTTCGCGAAAACCGACAGCCACGCCGACGACATCATCCGCATGGTGCGCGAGGTGTACGGGCAAGGCAACGCCTTCTGCAAAAAGGTGACCTACAAAGCGGAAGAGGATGCCGACACTATCTTGAGCAACTTCCGCAACGACTACAACCCGCGCATCGCCGTCACCGTCGACATGATCGCCACTGGCACGGATGTGAAGCCGCTCGAAGTGTTGCTCTTTATGCGCGATGTGAGGAGCCGCGGCTACTACGAACAGATGAAAGGTCGCGGCGTAAGGAGCCTCGGTTACGAAGCGCTCAAGAGCGTGAGCAACAGCGCCGACAGTGCCAAGACGCGCTTTGTGCTGATCGACGCTGTGGGCGTGGAAAAGTCACTCAAAACCGAATCCCGCCCGCTGGAGAAAAAACCCAGCGTGCCGCTCAAGGACTTGCTGCAAGCGGTAGCGATGAATCTGCGCGACGACGACACGGTACTTTCGCTCGCCAATCGCCTGATCCGACTCGGCAAACAGCTTGACGATAAGGCGAAATCGCGCATCGAAAAAGTCTCCGACGGCGTGCCAGTGTCCGAGCTGGGCAAAGCGCTCATCAACGCCGTTGATATCGACAAAGTCACTGCCGCCGCGATTGCAACCGCCGCTGCAAACGGCTTCACGCGTAGCGAAGATACCGTCACGGCGGAAGAAATCGCCGCCGCCCGCGCCGAGCGAGTCGCTGCTGCGTGCCTCGCCTTCGACAAGCCGGAATTGCGCGACGAGATCGAGTCCGCCCGCCGCGAACGCGAGCAATTGATTGATCATGTGAACCTCGATCACCTCATCACATCCGACTACAGCGCGCAGGCCGATGCCGACGCCGCAAAGGTCGTGCAAACGTTCGCCGATTACATCAGTCAGCACAAAGACGAAATCGCCGCGCTCAGTTTTTTCTACGCGCTGCCCTACCAACGCCGCGCGCTCACGTTCGACATGATTGAAGAACTCGCCGATGCGCTAGCTCGTCACCCGCTCATGCTCACCACGGATCGGCTTTGGGCGGCGTATGCGCGCGTGCAGGCCGCGCAGGTGAAGGGCAACAACGTGCGCCGCCAGCTCACAGATTTGGTCGCGCTGGTTCGCTTTGCCATTGGGCTCGATACCGAACTCAAGCCGTTCAGCGAGCAGGTCGACAAGCGTTTTCAAGAATGGATTTTTCGCCACAATGCACAACGCGCTACCGCCTTCACGCCCGAACAAACCGAATGGTTGCGCATGATCAAGGATCACATTGCCGTGAGTTGCAGCATCAGTCGCTCGGATTTTGACTACGCCGAGTTTGCGGGTAGAGGTGGATTGCAGAAGGTGTGGAGCGTATTCGGCACATCACTCGATGCGCTGATGAATGAGATGAATGAGGAGTTGGTGGCGTGACGGGTTTGGCAGAGGCGGAACCGCGCGTAGAGACCGAAACCGTTCGCGCTGAGCCTATCGAAGGGTTGCCGTCGGGATGGACGCGAGTGTCGATCACAGAAATTTCGGAGCCACTGGGAGGCGGTACGCCGTCAAAGAGCGATCCCTCGTATTGGACGGACGGTACCGTGCCCTGGGTGTCTCCGAAGGACATGAAGTCGTTTCACATCATCTCTTCGGAGGACGCAGTTACTGAAAGTGCACTCAAGCGACTTTCACTTGTTCCCGCTAACAGCGTGCTTCTTGTGGTGCGCTCTGGCATCTTGTCCCACACGCTTCCTGTGGGACTTAACGCGTTGCCTGTCACCATCAATCAAGACATGCGCGCCTTTGTTCCAGCCAGCGAAATTAGCTCGCGCTACTTGGCGTGGCAACTCGTGTCCAGAGGACGCGAAATTTTGTCCACTTGCTCGAAAGACGGGACAACGGTCGCAAGCATCGAGGCACCGGCCTTAGCTCGTTTTCCACTGACCTTAGCCCCCACTGCCGAACAAACCCGCATCGTAGAAAAGCTCGAAGAACTGCTCTCCGACCTCGACGCCGGTGTTGCGGAACTCAAGGCCGCGCAGAAAAAGCTCACGCAGTATCGGCAATCGCTGCTCAAAGCCGCAGTCGAAGGCGCGCTCACGGCGGAATGGCGCAAACACAACCAACCCACCGAATCCGGCGCGCAACTGCTGGAGCGCATCCTCAAAGAGCGCCGCGCCCGCTGGCAAGCCAAACAACTCGCCAAATTCAAGGAACAAGGCAAAGCCCCACCCAAAGACTGGCAAGACAAATACCCCGAACCCGTCAAACCCGACACCACCTATTTGCCGCCGTCGCCGGAGGGGTGGGTGTGGAGTTCGATAGGGCAGTGTTTCTATGTTGGCGTCGGTGCAACCCCAAGTCGCAAGGAGCCCTCGTACTGGAACGGCAACGTTCCGTGGGTCAGCTCGGGAGAAGTTCGCTTTGATCGAATTGTCGATACGAAGGAGAAGATCAGCAACGCGGGCCTCAACAACAGCAGCACGCAAATCAATCCGGTAGGTAGTGTGATGCTGGGGATGATCGGCGAAGGCAAGACCCGTGGGCAAGTTGCCATTTTGGATATTGCAGCTGCGAATAATCAAAACTGTGCAGCCATTTGGGTGACTGAAACGGGCATTCCGTCGGAGTACGTTTATTACTGGCTGTGGTCGCGCTACGACGAGACACGCAGAGGAAGCAGCGGCAATAACCAACCGGCGCTTAACAAGTCAATCGTCGAAAGTATTCCGTTTCCGTTGCCGCCGCTTGACGAAGCGAAGGAGATCGTTGCATCAATGGTCGCTGCTTTTGAACAGGCATCCGAGCAAGACGCCGCTATTCAACACGCCCTCAAACAAGCCACCGCCCAACGCAAAAACATCCTGAAAGCCGCGTTCTCCGGCCAGCTCGTGCCGCAAGACCCGAACGACGAACCGGCGAGCGCGTTGCTGGCGCGGATTCGGGCGGAGCGGGCTGCGGTGACGCTTAAAGCCGTTAGCAGCGTTGCTGGCAGAAAGAAGCCTCGATGACCCGAGATGATGAATACCTGCGAAGCTTAGTGGGCGAATTGGCGCGACTGCCGAGGGAAACCGGCTGGGCGGAATTCAAGCTGAATCAGACAGAACCGCAGGATATTGGCGAGTACATATCGGCATTAGCGAACTCGGCTGCTCTTGACGGCAAAGCTCGAGCCTACTTGGTGTGGGGCATCGACGACGTTAACCACGACGTTTTGGGAACGCACTTTGATCCTGACCAAGCGAAGGTGGGCAATGAAGAGCTCGAAAGCTGGTTGCTTCGTATGCTGTCTCCCAAGATTGGTTTCCACTTTGAACGCATTGAGATCGATGCCCGACGCGTGGTGATTCTTGAAATTGATCGCGCGTTTCGTCATCCAGTTCAGTTCGCGGGAATTGAATACGTTCGCATCGGGTCATACAAAAAGAAACTAAAGGATTTCCAGGAGAAGGAACGCGCCTTGTGGCGAGTGCTCGATGAAACGCCGTTCGAATTGTTATTGGCAGCAGAGCGCGTGACCGGTACGGAAGTCGTCGAGCTGCTGGACTATCCAGCGTATTTCGAATTGATGCGCCGCCCCCTGCCAGTGGGGGCCGACGGGGTGCTGGCGGCGCTAGAAGCAGATCGATTGATCGAGCGCCACGACGGTAACCGCTGGAACGTATTCAATGTTGCCGCCATTTTGTTTGCTCGGCGGCTTTCGGACTTCGGTCGACTGCAGCGCAAGGCGGTACGGGTCATTGCCTACGAGAAATCCGGGAGAAACGACGCGAGTTCGAAGGAGCAAATCGGGACCAAAGGGTATGCCGCAGGGTTTCGCGGATTGATCAGTTATATCAACTCCCTGCTGCCTGTGAATGAGGTTGTAGGTCAAGCGCTTCGCGAAACCGTGCCGGTGTATCCCGAGCTCGCAATCAGAGAGTTGGTCGCGAATGCGATCATTCATCAAGACTTTTCCGTGACAGGAAGTGGTCCGATGGTCGAGCTATTTCATGATCGAATGGAAATAACCAATCCGGGGATTCCACTTGTGGATCCGCAAAGATTGCTGGATCACCCGCCGCGCTCTCGCAACGAGGCGCTCGCGTCATTGATGCGACGAATGGGCGTGTGCGAGGAACGAGGCAGTGGCGTCGACAAAGTCGTTTTTCAGGCTGAACTTTATCAATTGCCGGCGCCTGCCTTTGAGATAGTCGGCGATTCAACACGGAGCACGCTCTTCACCCCACGTTCTTTGGTGCGGATGGATCAGATCGACCGAATTCGGGCGGTTTACCTTCATGCATGCTTGCGCTACGTCGAGCGGGACTTCATGACCAACACGACGGTGCGGGGGCGCTTTGGTATCGAAGAAAAGAGCAGTGCTGCCGCGTCTCGACTTATCAAAGAAGCCCTCCAGGCGGGGCAAATACGGTTACATGATGAAACCGCTGGGCTCAGGTACCGGAAATACGTGCCGCGGTGGGCATAGTTCATTTGACGGCCACTTGATCGGCGAGCAAATGCATCTGTGCATAACTGCAAAATACTATTAAAAATCAATTACTTAAATATGATCTTCTTACTTGATGCTCGCTTGATCGGCTCCACCGCGAAATGAACGCTTCCACCCTGATCCAGAAAGTCTGGAATTTCTGCCACACGCTGCGCGACGACGGCGTGGGTTATGGCGACTATCTGGAGCAGTTGACGTATTTGCTGTTTCTGAAGATGGCGCACGAATACACGGAGGAGCCGTACAGCCGCGACACGCAGATTCCGAAGGGCTTTGACTGGCCGTCGCTGAAGAGCAAGGTGGGCGAGCCGCTGGAGGCGCATTACCTCGCGACGTTGCACAAACTCGGCACCGAGACGGGCATGCTGGGCGCGATTTTTTTCAAGGCGCAGAACAAGATTCAGGATCCGGCGAAACTGTCGCGCTTAGTGCAGATGATTGACGCCGAAAAGTGGGTGGGCATGGATGCCGACACCAAGGGCGATCTATACGAAGGGTTGTTACAGAAAAACGCGGAGGACACCAAGAGCGGCGCAGGGCAATACTTTACGCCGCGCGCGCTGATTCAGGCGATGGTGGAATGCGTGCGCCCGGAGCCGATGAAGACCATTGCTGACCCGGCGTGCGGGACCGGTGGATTCTTTTTGGGTGCGTACGAGTGGCTGGCTCGTTCGGGCAAGAAACTGAATATCAGGCAGATGGAGTTTTTGCATCGCGAGACTTTCTACGGCAACGAAATCGTGGCGAGCACGCGACGGCTGTGCCTGATGAATCTCTTCCTGCACAACATTGGCGATCTGGTCGGTGAGCCGTCGGTGGATCGATCCGACGCGTTGATTTCGGCGACGGAAAAGCGCTTTGACTACGTGCTGGCGAATCCGCCGTTCGGCAAGAAAAGCAGCATGACCATCACCAACGAAGATGGCGAGGAAGACCGAGATGCGCTGACCTACGAGCGGCAGGATTTTTGGGAAACCACGTCGAACAAGCAGCTCAACTTCTTGCAACACATCGTCACAATTTTGAAGACGACGGGGCAAGCAGCGGTGGTGTTGCCGGACAACGTGTTGTTTGAAGGCGGCGCGGGCGAACGTATCCGCCGCAAGCTCATGGAGACGTGCGACGTGCATACGCTGCTTCGGTTGCCGACTGGGATTTTTTACGCAAACGGCGTGAAGGCGAACGTGCTCTTCTTCGACGCAAAGCCCAAGGATGGCCGCGTGCATACCAAGGGCGTGTGGATTTATGACCTGCGCACGAACATGCATTTCACGTTGAAGACGCGGCCGCTCAAGCTCGACGATTTGCGTGATTTCATTACTTGCTACAACCCAGAAAATCGCAACGAACGCAAAGAGACTGAGCGATTCAAGTACTTCACGTACGAATCGCTAGTCGCGCGGGACAAGGCAAGTCTCGATGTGTTTTGGTTGAAAGACGACAGCCTCGACAATCTTGATGATTTGCCGCCGCCCGAAGTGTTGCAGCAAGAAATCATCGATCACCTGGAGGCGGCGCTGGCATCGTTTCGCGACGTTGCCGCCGCGCTACCGCGAAACGCGTAATAACTCTGTCTCAGGCCTTTTTCGAGATTTCACTCATGACGACTAAACCCACCTGGCTCGTGCGCGCTGGCGAAGGCGCGTATCTCGTTGATGACTTCCGCGCGGGGTCGTTTGTTTCGATTGGTTGGGTGGAGTTGGGCGATGTGTCATCGCTCAAAACCCGTGAGCAGTTCACGCAGGCGGTCACGCGTGCGTACCCGGATGCGCGGCGCGGACAGGTGGCAATGTTGGCAGGACAGATTTTTCGATTTGCGCGAGAAATGAAAGTCGGCGATCGGATGCTGACCTACGATCCTTCGCAGCGCGAGTACTTGGTGGGCACGATCACTGGCGACTACGCGTTTCGGCCAAGCCAGGATCATCCGCAGCCGCAGCTAAGAAGCGTGAAGTGGGAAGGCGCGGTAAAGCGCGATGCGCTTTCGGTGTCTACGCGAAATAGTCTTGGTGCAATCACCACACTTTTCTTGTTGCCGCCGGACGCGGCGGCCGAAATTGAGCGGTTGCTTGCTACGGGTGGCGGCTCGAACAAGGGGGTACTGAAAGCGGCCGAGCCATCAGTTGTTTCGAGCGAAGAAGTCGCGGAAGAAGAGACGCAAGTCGAACAAATTTATCGCGACATTCAGAACCGCGCGTTCGAATTCACGAAGGACAAGATTTCGAGGCTTGATTGGCGCGAGATGCAGGAGCTGGTCGCAGGCTTGTTGCGCGCGATGGGCTACAAGACGCGCGTTTCGCCTACGGGCCCGGATCGCGGCAAAGACATCGTCGCGTCGCCCGATGGCTTTGGTTTCGAGAGTCCGCGCATCGTGGTGGAAGTGAAGCATCGAACCGGCAGCGCCATGGGCAGCCAAGAGGTGCGCAGCTTTTTGGGCGGTCGCCATAAGGACGACAAGGGGCTCTACGTGAGTACCGGTGGTTTTTCGAAAGACGCGCGCTACGAAGCCGAGCGCGCATCGATTCCGCTCACGCTGATGGATTTGGATGATTTGGTTCGCGCGATCCTTGAGCATTACGAGCGAATGGATCCGGATTCGCAGCGCTTGATTCCGCTGCGCAAAATTTACTGGCCGGGCTAGGCGGTTTTCGGACGCTCGGGTGATGGTTTGCGCCAAACTCCGCTCGTTTCACCGAGCCAGCATGCCGACACTACGGGTCTGCTCATTCCGGCTTTTCGTCGAGCGTTCCTAGAAAATTTCGCGACCAAGATACCTTTCCGTAGACAGCTCTACACCGAAGGACCGAATTAATCAGGGCTAGGCGCGCAATGGTATCCTTTTTGATTTGTACTGTTATGACCTTCTAGCCCCAATGAATTAGCTCTTTGATTTAGTAGTCATTTTATTTGGCACGATTTAGTAAAGAATGCGTTTCGCGCCACATAATGGCGTATAATCTAAACCATGCCAAAACTTACTGACGCGAAAGAGCTAGAAACCTTCGAAAACACGATTGCGCGCCATATTGATGGTGTCACGATTCGTGATCTCGAAGGCTTATTCGCGCCAAATAAAAGCCGCCGAACATTGCAGCGTAGGCTTGATGCGCTGATTTCAGAGGGTCGGATTGAGGCGCGGGGTCGTGGGCGGGCAACGCGCTATTTCACACACGTCGAAACGCCGTTGCGCGATGAAGCGGCAGCGCGAGCGTCGTCGCTTCGGGTGGCCGAACCGCCGCCACCGCCCTACGCTGCGAGCGCGATGCCCGCGCAATCTTCAACGGAGAAGCAATCGGCGCAGCCCGCCAAAGAACGCTATGTGAAAACGTCGCGAGAGGGCGAGGAAATTCGCGCGTATGTTCGCCAGCCAAAGCAAGCGCGCAAACCGCTCGGTTATCAGCTCTCGTTCTTAGAGGCGTATCAACCGAACGCGACGTTTTATTTGCCGCAATCGTTGCGCGAACAGCTCTTCGTGATGGGGCGCTCGCCGATGGCGGAAACGCCAGCGGGCACCTTCGCGAAGGACATTTTGAATCGCTTGCTGATCGATCTTTCGTGGGCCTCGTCGCAGCTGGAAGGCAACACGTATTCGCGGCTCGATACCGAGCGCTTGATTCAATTCGGGCAAGCGGCGGCGGGCAAAGATGCGTTCGAAACGCAGATGATTTTGAATCACAAAACGGCCATCGAATACCTCGTGCTCGATCCCGCGCGCGCGCGCGTGAGCGCGGAGACGATCATCGCGCTGCATGCGCTTTTGTCAGACGGTTTGATGGCCGATCCGCTTGCCTGCGGGTGCATTCGCCAGCGCGCGGTGGACATTGGCGGCAGCGTGTATCTGCCGCTCGCGTTTCCGCAGCAGTTAGAAGAGATTTTTGGTTACGTGATGCAGATGGCCGCAGAGATTGCTGATCCGTTCGAGCAATCGTTTTTTCTGATGGTCCATTTGCCGTATTTGCAGCCGTTTGAGGATGTGAATAAGCGGGTGTCGCGGCTCGCGGCAAACATTCCGTTCGTGCAACGAAATTTGTGTCCGCTTTCGTTCATCGATGTGTCGCCCGAGGCGTATGTTGATGGAATTCTGGGCGTGTACGAATTGAACCGAGTGGAGCTGCTGCGCGATGTGTTCATCTCGGCTTACGAGCGATCGTGTCAACAATATGTTGCGGTGAAGCAGCAGCTCGTGCCGCCCGACACGTTTCGCCTGCGCCACCGCGATGCGCTCAATCAAACGATGGCGGGGATGGTTCGCGCGCGAGCGCGGCCGAGCGAGCACACCATCGCGGCGCACGTGCCCGAACGCGTGCTAGAGGATGAGCGTGCGCGATTCGTCTCGCTCGTGCTCAAAGA
This sequence comes from Betaproteobacteria bacterium, assembly GCA_013298765.1. Taxonomy (GTDB): domain Bacteria; phylum Pseudomonadota; class Gammaproteobacteria; order Burkholderiales; family Casimicrobiaceae; genus Casimicrobium. The sequence goes on along the minus strand of JAAFJA010000003.1, from coordinate 456,246 downwards.
ATTCGAATCGCTGCACGCTGGCAATGCGATACGTTTTGGCTTGAGGCCCCTAGAGTACGAGGGCTGGAAGAAGAATCAAACCTAAATTGATTCAGCGCATGCCGCCGCGCTTGCCCATGCCCATTGGAAGTTGTAGCCGCCGAGCCAGCCGGTGACGTCCACGACTTCGCCGATGAAGTGGAGTCCGGCGACGCGTTTTGCTTCCAACGTTTGCTGCGAAAGTTTGCGCGTATCGACGCCGCCCAAGGTGACTTCCGCTTTTTTGTAGCCGAGGGTGCCCGAGGGTTTGAGCGCCCACGCGTTTAACTCGCGGGCAACGTTTGCGAGTTCGGTTTTGTTCCAATCGGCGAGCGATTTGTCGCGTGCGGTCGCGGGGATGTGTGCGTGCGCCCACGCCTCTGCGAGGCGTTGCGGAATCACATCCGCGAGCGCTTTCGCGAAGCTCGTGACGATCGGCCGACGTGCGCGGAGTTCGGCAAGCCAATCATTCGCGTCGCGTCCGCAGAGCAAATCGAACACCACTTCGTCGCCCGCATTCCAGTAATTCGAGATTTGCAACACCGCCGGTCCGGAGAGACCGCGATGCGTGAGTAACGCGGCTTCGCGAAAATTCACGCGCTCCGTTTTCTTTTTCGCGCTTACTTCACGCGGCGCGGCGTGCGCGATGGTTTCGAAGGCCACGCCCGAGAGCATGCCGTAGCGCTCCATTTCTGGCGCATCAAGCGCGAGCGGTACAAGCCCTGCGCGCAGCGGCGTGACGGTGATCTCAAATTGCTTTGCGATCTCGTAGCCGAATCCGGTCGCGCCCGTAGCGGGAATCGAGAGTCCGCCGGTTGCGACAACAAGTTTTTCAGCGCTGAATTCTCCGCGAGAGGTGTTCACGCGAAACCGATCGTTCTTCTCGATCGATTGCACGGTGGCGGGATGCAAAAAATCCACTTTGCCCGCTTTGCATTCGTCCACCAGCATGTCGATGATTTGCTGCGAGGATTCATCGCAGAACAATTGCCCGAGTGTTTTCTCGTGGTAGCCGATGCGGTGCTTGGCAACGAGTTTGATGAAGTCGTTCGGCGTGTATCGCGCGAGCGCTGAGCGGCAGAAATGCGGGTTCTGCGAAAGAAAATTCGCCGGGCTTGCGTGAATATTGGTGAAATTACAGCGGCCGCCCCCTGAAATACGGATCTTTTCGCCGAGCTTTTCAGCGTGATCGATCAAAAGCACACGTCGGCCACGTTGCCCGGCACGCGCCGCGCAAAACATGCCTGCCGCGCCTGCGCCAATGATGATTGCGTCGTAGTTTCCTTGCATCAAAGCATTGTAGAAGCGGCTCACTGCGATTTTTTTGACGCTGATTTCGCTGATTGAGCGCAGATTAACGCTGATTTCTTGAAATGGATTTGGCGCAAAAGTAGATCGGTACGAGGCGAGGCTTGCGCAAAGCGCTCGTGAAAAATCTGCGCAAATCAACTGGAAAATCTGCGTAATCTGCGGCAGAAAGGTCAAGCCGCCGGCGCGGCAGCTAGAGCCCTTTCCCCAAATCCTCGCTTTTTGCTGCATTGCATGAGACAATTGCAACTTGCTTGAAAAAGCAGCAGTTTGGAACCCCGTGTTTCGGCTGTCGTTCGCTGATTAGTGCTTCGCCACACTCTGAGTCTCTGCCCCACTCGCGCAATGCGAGGTTTAAGTCGGCAGCAGCAGCGCAAATATCGCTGCCTATCAAGGTTCGTTGGTTGGTCGATGCGTTTCTCTTCGTTCCCAATCAACCATCCTTGAAAAAGGTCGTTGAAACACTGTGCTCTTCGCTGTCAAAGCGAGGAGCGCGTTTGTTTTGTCGACACCACTATGACTCAATTTGAAAATTCACCAGAACAATACGATGACGCCGCTTCTGTCGAGGCGACGTTCTCTGAGCCAGCCGATCTCGAATCTACGGGCATCAACGGCTTCGCTCAATTCAATCTCAATCCAGCGCTTCTAAGCGCCGTCGAATCGCTGGGCTATACCGCGCCGACCGGCGTGCAAGCGCAAACCATTCCCGCGTCGCTCAAAGGCGGCGACTGGATGGTTTCCGCGCAAACCGGCAGCGGTAAAACGGCGGCCTTCTTGCTGCCAGCCATTCACGCGCTGCTGGCGAACCCTACGAGCAAAGGCGAAGAGCTTGCCCGCAAGCGTCGCGCGAGCGCATCGCCGCGCGTGCTCATCCTCGCGCCTACACGCGAGCTCGCACAACAAGTTGCGCAAGAAGCCATCCGCTTGGTGCGCTTCTGTAAAGGTGTTCGTATCGCCAACGTGGTTGGCGGCACCGCCTTCGGTAAACAGTTAATGGATTTGCGCGGCGCGACGCTCGTGGTGGCAACACCGGGTCGTCTGCTTGACCTGCATCGCCACGGACAAATCGATCTCGATGCGGTGCAAACGCTCGTCGTCGACGAAGCAGATCGCATGCTCGATCTGGGCTTTTCGGAAGATTTGGAAGCCATTCATCTTGCCACCGGTAAACGTGAACGCACACTGATGTTTAGCGCGACGTTTGCGCCACGCATCATGGAGCTCGCCTCTCATGTCATGCGTAACCCGCAGCGTATTGAGCTTGCCACGGCGCAAGACACACACGCGAACATCGAGCAGCGCCTGCACTGGTTCGACGACATGGCACACAAAAACGTGCTGCTTGAGCATTATTTGAGCGATGAGGCGATGCAACAAGCGATCGTCTTCTCGGCCACCCAAGTCGAAGCCGACGAGTTAGCGGAAGAGCTTCGTGAGGCTGGCTATTCAGCCTCTGCCTTGCACGGCGCGATGCCGCAAGCGCTTCGCAATCGTCGCATTACCTCGCTTCGCGAGGGAAAGATCAAGATTTTGGTGGCAACCGATGTTGCCGCGCGCGGCATCGATGTGCCAACTATTTCGCTTGTCGTGAACTACGGCTTGCCGCTCAAGCCGGAAGATTATGTGCATCGCATCGGCCGCACCGGTCGCGCGGGTCGCGATGGCCTCGCAATCACGCTCGCGGGTGCACGTGATCGTTTCCGCATTCGCAATATTGAGTCGTACACGCAACGTCGTCTCGAAGTCGCGACTGTTGAAGGCCACGAGCCACAAACCAACCCGCAGATGGGTAGCAAGTTTGGCCCACGTCGTGGCGCTGCGCCGCGCGGTCCGCGTTTTGAACGCGAGCCTCGTAGCGAAGGCGGCTCGAGCTTTGGCCACTCAAATTTTGGCGGCGCACGTGAAGCGGCACCGCGTTTCGACGCACCCCAAGACGCACGTCCTGAGCGTCGCGAAGGCTCGGGTGAGCGTGCATCGCCGTACAGCTCGCCTTACAAGCAAAACAATGATCGTGGTTTTGCGCGTCCGGGCGGTGATCGGGATTCCTTCTCGCGCGGTCGCAGCGATAGCGCGCCTCGATTCCATCGTGAATCAGGCTTTGCTGATCGCCGCAGTAGCTTTGCTGGGCGTCGTGACGAAGGCAATTTTGCTCGTCCCGCGTTCGATGCGAATCGTGGTGGCGAGCGCCGCTTTGAGGCGCGTGCAGAACCGCGCTTCGAGCCGCGTGCTGAGCCGCGCTTTGAGCCGCGCTTTGAGCCGCGCTTTGAGCCGCGTTCAGATACGCGCTTTGCTCGTCGTGAAGAGCGCCCAGCCAATGATTTCGGTGGCGAACGTCGCCCGAATTTCGCTGCTCCAACAGGTGAGCGTAAATTCGCACACCAGGCGCGCACTGATCGCCGCGGCGACAAGCCCGCTGGCCCTTCGTTCACGCCACCGGCAGACGGCGGAAATCGCGCGGCACGCCGCGCGCACTTGCAGGCGCAATACGAAGCGAAACTCGCGCTCAGCGAAGGTTAGGCCTTTCGTTTCGATGCACGTACGCGCTAGCCGCGCGGACGTGCGCGTCGCAAGCTCGATGCGGCTTGCGACGCGATTCGTTCAACGTCTCGATGAGTGTGATCCAAGAGCGCGACCGCGCTTTGGCGGATCGCAGCATCGCGTAGGCTCGTTAACGCAAGTTGTAGCCGAAGACTGCCAACAAGAGTCGCGCGACGCGATAGGCAAGGCGGCTCTTGAAGCGCATCAGCAGGGAGCGTTTTTCCCAGTGACTGCGCTCAAGCACTCGCGACTCATTGGCCCACGCACGGTCTAAATGCTCGCGCAGCTCCTGCGCGAACGCGCTGTCTTCGACGAAAACGTTTGCCTCCCGCGCAAGCAACAAGCTAAATGGATCAATGTTGGATGAGCCAACGGTTGACCATACGCCGTCAATCACTGCGACCTTCGCATGTAAAAAACTTGCCGTGTATTCAGCGATTTCGATGCCGGAATTAAACAGGCGGTCGTAGAACGCACGCGACGCGTAGTGCTGCAAAAAATATTCTTTACGGCCCTGCAACAGCAGGCGCACTCGTACGCCGCGCGCCTCGGCGGCGTTCAATGCCGCTAGCAGTCGCTTGCCAGGAAAAAAGTAGGCGTTCGCGATGAACACTTCCTGGGTTGCGCGATTGATCGCAAGCAAATACGCAGCTTCAATGCTGCGACGGTGACGCAGGTTATCGCGGAAAAGAAAGCTCACGCGCGCTGCAGGATTCGCGCTCGTTGGCCGCTCGCTGTTCGATGCAGCCGACGCGCGCCGCGTGAAAGCACGCAGACTGCGCCCGGCACGCTCAAGCGCGCGCAACCCCGCGTTACGCGACGCATTGGGGTCGTCACGAAGCGTCTGCCACAGTGTGTCCATGGTGTCGCGAATTTTGCGGGTGATGGGCCCTTCGATGCGAACCGCAAAGTCAAACCGCGCCGCAAACGATTCCGCGTTTGCGTATCCATGTACATTAAAGTCATCAAGGATATTGATGCCGCCGCAGAACGCGACGTGATCATCAATCAAAACAAGTTTGCGATGCATCCGCCGCAGACGCGATTTGCGAAACTGCCAGCGCGAGGTTTCTGGGCGGAAAACGGATATTTGCACGCCGCCGCGTTTCATCCGTTCATCGAGCGTGCCAACATGGTCAAACACACCAAAGCCATCAAGCACTAAGCGCACTTCGACCGAACGGGACGCCGCGTCAATCAGCGCACTCGCAACTGCGCGCCCCGCGTCGTCATCGGCAAAGATGTAGGTTTCAATCCAGATTGACCGCGATGCACTGCGAATGCTTTCGAGCAGCGCTGGGAAATACTCACCGCCGTTTCTCAGCAGTTCTAGTTGATGGCCATCGATGGCATGTGTCATCGCTTAGGAATCGTAAGCAGCGCTTCAAGCGCCGCATGATCGGAGAGTTTGGCCCAATCACCGCCTCGGTGCACGCGCGCATCGTTGACTTCGAGCCCGCGCACGTAAATGCGATCCAAATGAAGAATCGGTAATCGAGCCGGGAAGCTACGTGCGGGGTTGCCGCCGAGTGTCTCAAACACCTCACGCAGCTCGATTTCATGGAGCGGGTCACCCGCGCGACGTCGCCAATCGTTGAAATCGCCCGCAACGATTAAAGGCGCACTGCGCGGCACCATGGCGGCGATGCGCTCCTTCACCAAATCGATCTGCTTTAAGCGGGAGCGCCCGAAAAGTCCGAGATGAATGCAAACGCAATGCAGCGGTTCGTCGACGTCAGGTAGCGCGATTTCTGCGTGTAGCAGGCCGCGCTGCTCGATTCGGTTGGTGGAGATATTGACCTGCTCGCAGCTCAAGATCGGGAATGCAGAAAGGATTGCATTGCCATGATGCCCGTGCTCATAGACCGCATTTTTTCCATACGCGCTCACCGGCCAGTGCTGGTCAGCTAAGAACTCGTGCTGGGGCGTCTTGGGCCAATCGGCATGTCGCCGACTGTGGCGGTCGTTGTTACCCACCACCTCTTGCAGGAAGACGATGTCTGCTTGCATCGTTCGCAACTGTTCGCGCAAGTCATGGACAACGCTGCGACGATTGAACGCCGAGACGCCTTTATGGATGTTGTAAGTCGCAACGCGTAACGACGCGGGCTCTCGCGATTTGGAGAATCCCGAAGAAGCAGCCGCCTCGGTATCTGGCGAAAAATAATTCGAGATGCGACTGACAAACGACATACTCGAAGTATAGACTTTGGGTGTATTGGCTATATAGAGTGAGCGCTTATTTAAGAAGGTATAGGAGGCTATTTGTGTATTTTGCGAAATTGCGCGTTAAATCGCTGTAGCTCAACTCGGATTGGCGTTTAATGAATGAAGTTTAGTTTTCAAAGCACAAAAAAAACCGGGGATGAACCCGGTTTTTCGATCACGCGTGAGCGTTAGTCTTGGCCGTAGCCGCCACGACCGCCACCGCCACCACCGCCGCCAGGGCCACGTGGGCCACGGAAGCCGCCGCCGCCACCTGGGCCGCGGGCAGGGCGATCACCCTGCGGTGCAGGACGCGCTTCGTTTACCACGAGCGGACGCCCTTCGAGCGGTTTGCCATTCATGCCAGCGATCGCAGCTTGTGCGCCTTGATCGGTAGCCATCGTGATGAACGCGAAGCCACGCATGCGGCCGGTTTCACGATCGGTCGGTAAGTACACGTCAGCTACTTCGCCAAACGCGCCAAATTCGTCACGCAACATATCCGCGGATGCGCGGAAGCTGATGTTGCCCACAAACAATCTATTTCCCATGTGCTAAGGTCTTGTCCTCAAAAATTACTCAATGCGCCTTCCAAGGACTCGATCCGTATCTGCGGAGACTGTAGCTACGCGCACACCACTTCGGGAACCAGGAAACTCGCGATCGCGTCGGAGTAACGCAAAAACCGCATTAACTCGACGTTTTAGGAGGATGCCACAAATTTCGATGGTTTTTCGTCAGAACGTCAAAAAAAATCAAAAAAAACGATAGGAATACCCAAAAACCACGGTTTTTAGGCGTTTTACCCCAATTTGTTTGGGTTAACCAAGGGCTCTACCGAGTTGATATTACCGCGAGTTACACCTACAGTTCGCGCATCTTCCCGACGACTGCAAAAAAGGAGTTTCGCAGCCATGGACCACAACAATGTTTCTACGCTTGACCGCGCAGGTTCGCTTTCTGGCACACAAAACCGAGTCTTGCGCAACACGCTCGTCTTGCTTGCCATTTCACTCGTACCCACCGTCATCGGTGCCGCACTTGGATTGAGTCTTAACTTCCGCGGCTTCGGCGCGTGGTGGATGAATCTGCTCGTGCTCTTTGGCGCCGTGATGGCGTTTAGCTATGCCGTTGAGCGCACCAAAAATTCGTCGGTTGGCGTTGTCGTGTTACTCGCCTTCACGCTCTTTATGGGCTTCTGGTTATCGAAGTTGATCGGCCGGATTCTGCCGATGAAAGATGGCGCGATGCTGGTGATGTACGCCTTCGGCGGCACCGCGGCGATCTTTGCGTCAATGGCGTTCATTGCGAGCACGATCAAGCAATCGCTCACCGGCATGGGCAAGTTTCTGTGGGTTGGTTTTTTTGTGATTTTCGCTGCGGCCATTGGTGCAATCGTGTTCCAAATGCCAGCGCTGATGATTGCGTGCTCTGTGTTGTTCATCGGCCTTTTTGCAGCATGGACGGTCTACGACCTGAATCAAATCATCACGGGCGGCGAGACTAATTACATCAGCGCCACGATGTCGATTTACATGAATCTGTTCGCGATTTTTAGCAATCTCTTGAGCTTGCTCGGCCTCACCAATAGCGATTAATTCGCTAGGGCGTGCTGCGCGGGTGTTGTTTCCGCTGCAGCGACCAATACGCAAAACAAAAACGGGTTCCGGCATTGCCGAGAACCCGTTTCTTTTTCACGCGATGGCATGTATCCGCGTGGAGAGGATCTCTGCGTAGCGCAGAGAGCGTGCCACTCAGGTGTAGCGCCCTAACCGCTCAATTCTCAAAACTGCGAAGCGCGGGCGAAATAGCTATTGCGCGCGACCGATTTCACGTTCACCCTGAGCTCTTCTTTTCCCCGCGTAATCGTGAGGGGGATCGACACCCCGGCTTCGCCCCGCGCCCACACCGCGCGATAAAACTCGGCGAGCGTTTTGACGCTTCGATTGGCAACGGCTGTGATGATGTCGCCTCGTTCGAGTCCAGCGTTATCGCCCGGCCCCTCAGGCGACGTGCGGCCCACGTTGACGCCATCCTCGTCTTCAAAGGTTGAGATGCCAAGCCACGGTCGCTGCGCACCGGTACGCTGCCCCTTCGCAATCAAGTCATCCAAGATGGGACGCAAAATGTCGACGGGAACAAACATGTTGCCTGGGAGCGTACGGCCCGCGCCACCTGCATCGCGCACGTAGAGCGAGCCCACGCCGACGAGCTTTCCACTTGGCTCAAAGAGCGCTGCGCCACCCCATTCGGGAATCGGCGGCGACGTGAAAATCGCACGATCCAGCATGTATTCCCACGCCGCAGTAAATTCGCGGCGCGACACCACAAACGCAGGCGACACGTTGCCGCGCGCGCCTGCAGCCAACACCGGATCGCGCTCTTTCACCGCGCCCGCGTCGCCGAGCGAAATCGGCTCGCCCTCCGCCGGGGCAAACAGGCGAACAAGGCCGAACCCGGTGTCGTGATCAAAGCCAACCAAGCGGCCGGGCAGCTTGCGGTCTTTGTGATCGGTGATTTCAATTTCGTCGGCCTCGATCACCAAATACCCAATGGTGAGCACCAAACGCGGCGAAATGAGAATGCCATTGCCCTCGCGCTCTTTGCCGAGCGTCGCGTTGCTGCGTGCGCGCGGCGAGGCCACTGACTTTAACTTCACCAGGCCGGTGAGTGCGCGCTCAATGGCTGCCTCGTTCATGCGCGCCGGTGGCGCTGCGGGCGAGGGGTCGGACGCAACTTGTGCGCTAGCCGCCATGGAGAAGAGGAGTGTTGCGCACGCGACGCCCACCCCCACACGCCAGCCGTGCCATACAACCTGCGAGCTGAAATACGCTGAGAGATGGGTCATCGCGGAATCCTTCACAACTAAAATCGATCCCTTACCGTGCAGGCGCCATTTCTTGCTGCGCGGATTGGTTTTTAGACGGACGCTGCGTTTTGCGCGAAGCGCCGAGTCGCCTCACCCGAGAATCTCGCATGGATCATGCCCACATTGCAACGGCGGAAACGCCATCCGACGTTCCGGAAATCGACGCACCAGACCTACGGCCGGTGACCAGCCGCAAACCACGCACCTTGCCCTTTTCGCTTTCACGCGAAGGCAAGCGCTTGCGCAACGTGGTGGGCGCGGCGGTCACCGATTTCGGCATGATCGAAGAGGGCGACAAGATCATGGTGTGCCTCTCGGGCGGCAAAGATAGCTACACGCTGCTCGATATGTTGCAGGCGCTGCAAGTGGTGGCACCGGTGAACTTTGAATTGATCGCAGTAAACCTCGATCAGAAGCAGCCCGATTTTCCTGAGCACGTGTTGCCGGAGTACCTCGCGAAAACCGGTGTTTCATTCAAGATCGTGGAACAAGACACGTATTCCATCGTGAAGCGCGTGCTGGAAGAGGGCAAAACGATGTGCTCGCTCTGTTCGCGCTTGCGACGCGGCATTCTCTATCGCACCGCAAAGGAATTGGGCTGCACCAAGATTGCGCTCGGACACCATCGTGACGACATTCTGGAAACGTTTTTCTTGAACATGTTCTACGGTGGCAAGCTCAAGGCGATGCCGCCGAAACTCGTGAGCGATAACGGCGAACATGTGGTGATTCGTCCGCTTGCGTATGTGCGCGAGAAAGACATCGTGAAGTACGCCAACGAGCGTGGCTTCCCAATCATTCCGTGCAACTTGTGCGGCTCGCAACCCAATTTGCAGCGCGCCGTCGTGGGTCGCATGCTTGAAGATTGGGACAAAAAGCATCCCGGTCGAATCGAGACGATGTTTCGTTCGTTGCAAAACGTCGTGCCCTCGCACTTGGCGGATACGAAACTCTTTGACTTTCCATCGATTCGCGCGAACGGGGTGGATGAGGATGCGCTCGACGCCTTCGGTGGCGGAGACACGGCGTTCGACGTCGATCAGGCGATCGAGACGGCGATGCGGGCCGATGCCGGCGCAGGTGCCCCGCAAGCCTCTAGCGCGATTCAGTTTCATACGTCCAAACCAAATTAGCTTTGATTCGCTTAGCTACATTTGATTTGGGCTAGCAATCAATATCATTGAATAGTGAGATGCAGCTCAATCAGCCTCTCGCCCCAATTAAATTTGGTTAAGCCAATAAAAGTTTTATGAGTTTTCGAGCTCAGTCGTCGATCTACCAAAAGGCAATCTCGTAGTGAATTCGCTCCCATCTTCCGCTGAACACGCCGCGACGCAGAGTGCCACTCGGATTGTGAAGGGCGCCTGCCCGCACGATTGCCCCGACACCTGTGCGCTCGAATATCACGTCGCCGATGGCAAGCTGATCGACGTGAAAGGCTCCGCAGCACACAGCGTGACAGGCGGCGTGCTCTGCACGAAGGTTGCGAAGTACCCGCTTCGCACGTATCACCCGACGCGCATCAAAACGCCGCTCAAGCGCGTTGGCGCGAAAGGCGACGGCAAGTTAGCGCCGATCTCGTGGGATGAAGCGCTCGCAACCATCGCCTCAAAATTCAAATCGATCACCACCGAACACGGCGCTGAGGCAATCCTGCCCTACAGCTACGCGGGCAACATGGGGATCTTGCAATACGCCTCGATGGATCGCCGCTTTTTCCATGCGCTCGGCGCGTCGCAACTGGATCGCACGATCTGTTCGAGCGCGGGTGCGGCGGGCTTGCAAATCACGCTCGGCGCACGGCTGGGCACTGATGTGGAAGCGTTCGCTCACAGTGAGGTGATCATCCTGTGGGGGACCAATCCAATCACTTCGAATCTGCATTTGTGGAGCCGCTGTCAGGAAGCCAAACGTCGCGGCGCGAAGTTGATTGCGATTGATCCGTATCGCTCGCTCTCGGCGGAGAAATGTCATCAGTGGTTGGCGATTAAGCCGGGCACGGATGCGGCGCTCGCGCTCGCGATGATGCACGTGTTGATCCGTGATGATTCACGTACGCACGCGCTCGATCACGAATACATCGCGAAGCACACACTCGGTTTTGCCGAACTCAAAACTCGCGTTGCCGAATGGACGCCCGAGCGTGCGGCGGCGATCTGCGGCATTCCCGCGAACGAGATCGAAGCGCTCGCCGCACTTTATGGCAGCACCAAGAAGGCCGCGATTCGCCTGAATTACGGCATGCAGCGACATGGCGGCGGCGGCATGGCGGTGCGCACCGTCGCGTGCCTGCCCGCGCTCACGGGTGCGTGGACTGAAGCGAGCGGAGGGTTGTTGCTTTCGACCTCGGGCGCGTACCCGATGAACACGGCCTACCTCGAACGACCGGATCTGATGTCTCGTGATGCGAATGGCAAGCTGCCGCGCATGGTGAATATGTGTGCGATTGGGGACGCGCTCGGCCAAGCGAGCGTCGCGCCGATCAAAGCGATGTTCGTCTACAACTCCAATCCCGCCGCCGTAGCACCCGATGGCAACCAAGTGCTCGCCGGGCTTGCTCGCGAAGACCTGTTCACGGTCGTTCACGACATCTTCATTACCGACACAGCGCGGTTTGCTGACATCGTGCTTCCCGCCACCACGCAGCCGGAGCACGACGACATCCATCGCAGTTATGGGCACTACGACATCGTGCTCAATCGCCGCGCGATCGAGCCCGTGGGCGAGAGTTTGGCCAACACTGAGGTGTTTCGTCGTCTCGCCAAACTGATGGGCATGTCTGATCCGTGTTTGAGCGAATCGGATGAGTCGATGATCGCGCACGCCTTCGATTGGAATCACCCGATGCTTGCCGGGCAAACATTCGAATCGCTTGAGCGCGACGGCTTTCTTCGCCTTAACTACCCGAAGAAAGACGGCTTCATCACCCCTTTCCTGCACGGCAGTTTCGGCACGCCGTCCGGCAAGTGCGAGTTTTATTCGGAGACGCTCGCCGCGCGCGGACTGGATCCTTTGCCGAACTACACGCCGCCGCATGAGGGTGACGAAAGTGACCTTGCGAATGAGTACCCACTTTCGTTGAATACGCCACCTGCTCGGAATTTCATGAATTCCACGTTCGCGAATATTGAAGAATTGGCGAAGCCTCACGGTGCGCCGACCCTTCAAATTCACCCGAACGATGCGGCGCGGCGCGGCATCGCGAACGAGGCTCGCGTGAAAGTTTGGAACCGTCGCGGCGAGATGAAACTCGCTGCAAAAGTAACGGAGGACACCCGCGAAGGCGTCACCACGATCCTCTGGGGCCACTGGCGCGATCATCCGGGTGCCGAAGGTTTTGTAAACGACTTAACTAGCCAAGCCTTGACTGATTTGGGGCAAGGCGCTACCTTTTACGATTGTCGGGTTCAGGTCGCAACAGCCTAGTTGCCCATTGAAGAAAGCGCTCGAGGTTTATATGCCATATGCAGTCGGCGGGGTCATTCATTTCGCAATCGCGATTTTCTTCGCCGTGCACGCCATGCGCACCGGGCGAAACATGTACTGGATCATGATCCTGCTGTCATTTCCGTTGCTCGGCAGCTTGGTCTATTTCCTCATGGAATACATGCCCGACATGAAGTATTCACGCGGCGGGCGCAAAGTGATTCAAGCTGTGAATCACGCGATTGATCCGAACCGTGCGCTGCGCGAGGCGGAGGCGAATTTTGAGCGCGCGCCGACTGTGGCCCATCGCGTTGCGCTCGCTTCCGCGCTTTCAGACATGGGTCGGCATGAAGATGCGATTACTCACTATCGCGAGGCCGCCAGTGGTTCCTACGCAAACGATGCGCACTTGGTTCGAAGTCTTGCCTCCACCTACTTGCTCGCCGAGCGCTGGCGCGATGCGCGTGAGTCGTATGAGCGGTTGTCCGCGCTTTCCAGAGATGTGCGCGAGGCGGATGATGACTTAGGCTACGCGTTTGCGCTCGGGCAACTCAATGATGAACGCGCTGATCGAGCGTTTCAAGACGCCGTGGCGTCGAGTACAGGCCCGGTCGCGCGCTGCCGTTATGCACAGTATTTGGAAGCAAACGGACGCACGCGCGAGGCACGCGAACTCTATGAAGCCGTCGTGAAAGAGGGGCGTCTCGCGCCGAAGCACACGCAGGATTTACACAAGGCTTGGTACAAACTGGCTGCGCAAGCGCTCGCGTCGAACGATTAGCGCTACCGTGCACAGCTGTAACGGAATCAACCTGGAAGCGAATTAATCGTCATGGAAAAAATTGTCAAAACTGAAGCCGAGTGGCGCGCGCAGCTCACCCCCGAGCAGTACAAAGTCACTCGCCAACACGGCACCGAACCGGCGTTTTGTGGCGGCCTTTGGGATCATCATTTGAACGGCGTGTATCACTGCGTGTGCTGCGATTTGCCGCTCTTCGCGAGCGACACCAAGTTCGATTCCGGCACCGGCTGGCCGAGCTATTTTCAGCCGGTAGACAAAACCCACATCACCGAAAAAGAAGACAACAGCTTCTTCATGCGACGCGTCGAAGTGCTCTGTGCGCGTTGTGATGCGCACCTCGGTCACGTCTTCCCCGACGGCCCGCGCCCGACGGGGTTGCGCTATTGCATCAACTCGGCTTCGCTTCAGTTTGTGGAATCAGGCAGCGCTCGCTAACGCTTTTTTCGGTCGCGGCATGCAACATTAGTTGCTTACGGACGGGTCGCTTTCGTCCCCTATCAATTGGGGTAAGGCGATCTTTTTATGCATTATCGAAAACGCTTTTTTTCGCAGGCTAGTTCTTTTCAAACGGTCTTACTGTGCTGTTTTCTAAGATTTGACCTTCTAGCCTGCTGTGCGAACTAAGCGCTTGTCAGCCGCAATGAGCGTTCGCTAAATCTTTGCCGCCAAACTGGTCATGACTTTCGCCGCGGCGCGCATCAGGCCCTGAACAGGGCGAGGCATGCCGGGAGAGCCCAGCTCGCGTGCGGTTTGCGCATGGCTCGCCTCATCGGCCTTCATCTGCTCAACAATCGCACGGCTCTTTGCATCGTTGGCGGGCAGTTTTGAGAGATGCGAATCCAAATGTGCTTCCACCTGCTCTTCGGTCGCCTCCAGGAAGGCGAGCGAGGATTTGTCTCCAACGGCCGCCGCCGCCGCGCCCAACGTGAACGCGCCCGCGTACCAGAGGGGATCCAACACACTCGTGCGACCGCCTAACTCGTGCACACGCTCACGCGTCCAAGCAAGGTGATCGAGTTCTTCGTCTGCCGCGTGTTCCAGCGTCGCCCGCACCTTAGGATCGCGTGAAAACAACGCCTGGCCTTGATAAAGCGCTTGCGCCGCCACTTCGCCCGCATGGTTCACACGCATGAGCGCGATGGAGCGCTGGCGCTCAGCGTCGGTCATCGCGTCACTCGCATCTTCGAACGTGTCGCCCGCAGCAGCCCGCTTGGCTGATTCGGAAGGGTTGGTCTCAACTGATTTGAACGATACGCCGGGGTTGGCCCGAGCCGAGCGAGCCGCCCCAGATAGCGTTCGCAACATGCGATCAAGGGACTGGATCGCGACGTCTTGTGCTGCAGCCATAAGCTTTGATTGATTCCGAGATTCGTTGCGTCAGCGAGGATACGCCACGCCTTCAAAGACTCAGGTGAGACCGAACGCGCGTTTTTCAACCAGTTGTAGCGGTTGAGCATGCGTCGGGGACTGGCGATGAAAAACAGCCGTCTTAGTTTGCCGACGCAGTTCGAAATCTTAAGTGCGCCCTCGCAATGCCGCTCGCGAGCGCTTCATAACGCGTGCAAAAACCCAGTGGGTTTTTCGCAAACGCCAGGCAAGAAAAAGGACGCCGAAGCGCCCTTTTTTCTTGCAGCAGACTTCGATTAGAAGCTGTGCCAGAGACCGACCGAGAACGCACGAACTTTGCCGCTCGTCTCGTTCTTGAGGTCAGCGTAGTAGCTGCGTACAGTCGTACGACGCGACAACGCGTAGTCATGCGTCAAAGCAAGATGCTTACCGCCACCGTTATCCCAGTTGCCGCGGCAAGCCGCGGTCACTGCGAACGTTGGGCCGTTAGCGCCTACGCCCCAGCATGCGCCGAGGCCTTTGTCACGCTGGCTGTACTGAACACCGAACGTGTTCGCTCCCATCGGAACGACTGCGCCCAATTCCCAGTACTTGTATTTCAGCGAACCGCCGACCACTGGCTTGTAGCTCGCGACTTCATACGTAGCGCCGATGCGCGCAACGCCCGCGTCGAAGCTTGCGTATCCACGCGTAGCTTGCTGATCATTAACGCCGAATCCAGCGTCCATGCCAGTGAAGTCATTGTGGCGAGCGTGCGTCAAACCAACACGGATCGGACCTTGCGAGTAACGCACAGCCGTATCCCATCCCGAGCACTTGCCGGCAGCCAAAGTCGGCGCTTCGCCAATGAAAGCGTATTGCGTGCGAACTTGGAACCCACTCATATTCGGAGACGCATAGCTAACGGAGTTTCCGTAGCGAGCATCAAATGCCGTCGAGTTACAGCTGGTGCTATTGACGTAGTTGGTGAACATTCCGGACTTGCCGAATGCTGCGCCGCCAGAAACGCCGTTATTACGGTTTTCCCAGCTGTTCGCGCCTTGGTGGTGGGCCCAACCGAGAACGTCATCGTAAGGAGTCAAGCCGTAACCAAACTTGAGTTCGCCGAATCCGCCATTCAGGCCGACCCACGATTCGCGACCGAAGATCTGCGTAACGCCGCTTGACGCGCCAGCGGCGCCGGTGT
This sequence comes from Betaproteobacteria bacterium, assembly GCA_013298765.1. Classification (GTDB taxonomy): domain Bacteria; phylum Pseudomonadota; class Gammaproteobacteria; order Burkholderiales; family Casimicrobiaceae; genus Casimicrobium. The sequence continues at coordinate 440,544 of JAAFJA010000003.1, read as the reverse complement.
CACTTGCGAATCCTGCTTCTAATTGGAAGAAGGCGTTTAGCCCACCGCCCAATGATTCGGAGCCGCGGAAGCCAAACCGCGAAGAAACGTTGTCAACGGACGTGATTCGCTTAGAGTTGCCTGGTTGGCTGTATTGCGCCACTTCCACGTTTACGCGGATACCGCCGTACACAGTCACGTTTGCAGTTTGTGCAGAAACCGAAGCTGCTCCAACGAGCGCTGCGACTGCAACGGCAATTTTTGTGATTTTCATAGTTACCCCAAAAAAACTTAGCTAAATTGCGTTGTGTTTTCCGTACGCGAAGCGGCTTTCGCCGCCACCGCGTCTCGGTAACTATTTAGAAGCGATGACGCACGCCGATTGCCAATACACGCTCGTCGCGTCCGAGCGATTGAGCCGCTGTCGCGCCGCCCGACGTAGGAGACACCACGCCAGTGAAGGCGCCGACATTCAAAGAGTCGTTGTTGTTGGACACGGCGTAGCGTGCATAAGCGGTAGTGCGCTTAGAAAGCGAGTGGTCAGCACCGATGTTGAAAATCGTGTTCTTTCCCGCGCCGACTTTGCCTTGACCCGCGTTCACGATCATCGTGGTCGCGCCAAACGGAACCGAAGCGCCGACTTGGAAGCCCTTGAACTTTGCAGTACCAAACGTGAACTTGTTCTCGAGGTACGAAGCTGTCAACTTTGCAACGCCTGCATCGAAGCCGCCGGCTGCGATCCAAGTGCGCCCTGCATTTGCAGTAGATCCTGCTGCTTTGACATCTACGTAAGCGAGCGCCGCATAGAGCGGACCAGCTTTGTATTGTGCATTTGCGCTGAGAGTACGTCCAGCGTTCGTGCCAACAGCAGATTCACCGGCACCCCACATTGCGGATGCGGTCAAGCCGCCCATGTTAGGCGTGGAATACACAACCGCGTTGTTAACGCGCAGGGCACCAGGGAGCAAGTTCACGTAATGGTTGCTCACGACGGAGTATGTTGAACATCCATCGATATCAACTTCGCAGAGAACGCTAAACATCGGCGAATATTGACGTCCCATCGTGAAGGAGCCAAAGCCACCATTCAGGCCGACAAAAACTTGGCGACCAAACAACAGACCGCCTTGACCCATCGCGCCCGTGTCAGCATTGAAGCCGCTCTCAGCGACGAACACCGCGTTTAAGCCACCGCCAAGCGACTCAGATCCACGGAGTCCCCAACGCGAACCCGACAAACCACCGGATTCGACGACTGTTGCGGATGCGCTCGGGCGACCTGCAGGACCACCGCTGACGCGCTCGTTAGCAACAAACACATCAAGCACGCCATACAACGTTACGTTCGCCGACTGCGCCGATACCGCGCCAGCCATCAAGCCGCCAACGGCCAGAGCCAAAAGTTTCAATTTCATTCAGTCTCTCCTCAGTAATTCAAAGGCCGATTTCAGGCGCACCTAGTCGCGTTTCAATCGGCAAGATTCTTCCAACGATTAATCCGGAAGCTATCTTTGATTTTGCCAAAAACGGGGTTGCAGCGCCATGACAGCCCTGTGTCTCCGCCACGTGAAGTGAATTGCCAGTTGTCAATTTGCAACATTGAAGTCGCGCCCATTCCGCGCGACAATGCGGGGGCGGGGCGCACGACAAAACGGCTAGACGCACACATCGCTCGCGCTAAGTCGTTGTAATTTAAAGAGAAAATACCACATGAGTTTGGCGCTTACCGCGCTCGTGATCAGTTGGCTTGTCGCGCTTGGGATCGCTCTCGGTCGGATTCCAAGCCCATTGGCATATTCAAGTGAGCGCTCGCTTCACCTTTCTCCAACCCCTCGCGGCGGCGGCCTCGGGATTGCGATAGCTTTCATTGGTGTGTCCTTGTTTTCTGGGGGCCAGACCGCTTTCATCGTGAGCGTCGTATTCGTGTGGGCTGTATCTGCAGCCGATGATTGGTGGGGTGTTGCTGCGAAAGCCCGAATCTGCATCCATGTTCTTGGCGCGCTCGTTTTGATTGCTTTTTGGCTGCCAGAACTTGGCTGGGTTGGCGCACTGATTGCGCTCTTCGTGATTGTTTGGGGCACGAATCTATTCAACTTCATGGATGGGGCCGACGGCACCGCAGCCACGATGGCCGCGCTGGGGGCTGGGACGCTTGCTTACATAGCGGCGCATTCAACGGCAGGCTCGGCGCTTACTAGCGAGATCTTCGTGCTTGCGGCGTGTTTGTGCGGTGCAGCGATTGGCTTTCTTTTCTTGAATCTCCCGCCTGCGCGAATTTTTATGGGTGACGGCGGCTCGACTGTGCTCGGGTTCGTCTTGGCGAGCATTTCGATTGCCGGCGCAGTTGAGGGGATTTGGCATCCTGCGGTGCCCATCGCGCTATTCGCACCATTTTGGGCAGATGCGAGCTGGACGTTAGCGCGCAGAATGTACGAGGGCCACAGCCCGACAACCGCGCACCGTGACCATTACTACCAGCGCCTGGTGCTTGCGGGCCTCGGTCATCGTGGCCTTTTGGTTTGGATCACAACGTGGGGCGCGATCTCGGTCGTGGTCGCGATGATTCTCAACGCCAACATCGAGATTCCGGGCGCAATCAGAACGCTGGTCGCACTTGGCTTTGGCGCGGTCTATCTTTTCGTGACTCACATCGCAACCAAACGCCCGCCGGTGAACTTGATGCTCAATCCGCGCGCACCTACTGCGCTGCTCTACGATTTATCAGCCGTTGCGCTTGCGTGGGCGGCGCTCTTCTGGGTGCGTTTCAATTCGAATTTCGATTCTGCGAACTATGCGGCGAGTGACGTGATTCGCAGCCTCGGCTACGTGTTGCCGATTCACGCGATCGTCTTCGTTTCGATGGGGCTCTATCGCGGAATTTGGCGGTTTGCGAGCCTTCCTGACATGTGGCTCATCATGCGTGCGGCGTTCGTCGCGGCAGCGATTACTGGTCTTATGTTTTTGTTGGTGCGCCCCGATTCGTTTATCTGGCCGCGTTTCGTGCTGGCTGCGCAGCCGTTTCTCCTCATCATTCTTATGGGTGGGGCGCGAATGGCGGTGCGCAGCTGGAAGGAACATCGGCTCTATGGCCTCTCTGCAATTCGCGGCGAACCGGTTGTGATTCTCGGCGCGGGTGCGGCGGCTGCGAATTTCATCAAGCAGCTTCAACGTTCCGATCTGTGGCGGCCGGTTGCTCTGCTTGATGATGACATTTCGAAACGCGGGATCAAGCTGCACGACATTTTTGTCGCGGGTTCACTCGATGACGTGGGAAGCGTCGCGCGACGCTTCGGTGCGCAACACGCCATCGTCGCGATGCCAAGCGCGACCCATCAAGAACGCAGGCGCGCAGTGCAACTTGCGGCGGCAGCAAAGTTGCACACACTGACAGTCCCGGCCTACGACGAGCTACTCACCGAGAACGACACCCATGCGCGACTGCGCGCCATCGAACTCGAAGATCTTTTGGGACGCGACCCCGTCGAGTTGGACACCGCGGGGCTCAACCAGTGGTTTGCTGGAAAAACGGTGCTCATCACAGGCGCAGGCGGCTCGATTGGTCGCGAGTTGTGCGCGCAAATCGCGCGCTTTCATCCGGCGCGAATCGTCCTGCTCGACATCTCAGAATTCGCCGCTTACGACATTTACGAGCACCTCCAGCAAATTTTCGACGTGAACCGAATTCAGGTGTACGTTGCCGATGTGCGCAACCGTGAACGAATTCAACAAATTCTTGCCGCGGAATCACCGTCGATCGTGTTTCATGCTGCCGCCTATAAGCACGTACCGATGACCGAAACCGTAAACGCTTGGGAAGCCGTTCGCAACAACACCTACGGCACAATCGTAATGGCTCAGTGCGCGCGAGAAATCGGCGCGGAGAAATTTGTTTTGGTGTCAACAGATAAAGCGGTTCGCCCCTCAAGCATTATGGGCGCGAGCAAGCGTTTAGCGGAACTCGCGTGTATGAGTTTCTCCCATTCTCCGACCCAATTCGTCGGGGTTCGATTTGGAAATGTGCTCGGTAGTAACGGCAGTGTGATTCCTAAGTTCAGGAAGCAGATTGATGCGGGCGGGCCGGTCACTGTGACGCATCCTGACATGACGCGCTTTTTCATGTCTATCCCCGAGGCTGCGCAGCTCGTACTGCAGGCCGGGCTCCTCGGTACGCCAGGTTCGCTCTACGTCCTCGATATGGGTGAGCCCGTGAAGATTGTGGACCTTGCAAAAGAGTTAATCCGACTCGCGAAAGGTCATGAGGAGGCAATTCCAATTGCCTTCACCGGCCTTCGCCTAGGCGAGAAAATGCACGAGGAGCTCATTGGCGCAACGGAACGATTCGAATCCACGCGACACGCAAAGGTGCGAAGAGTGGTGACAGATTCGCCAGCAACGCTCGACCTGGATGAGCTTTTGCTCTGGCTAAATGGGAACACCCCCCCAAACGTACACAAAGCGCTTCAGCGCTGGGTCATCGATTTCAAACCGCCGTCGATTTAGGGAGACGGGTTGCGCTTTTCACTAAGCCGTCTTCGCGAGACTCGCGTAAACACCGCCCTGCGCGAGAAGGCTTGTATGCGTGCCCGATTCAACTAAACGGCCACGATCAAAAACGTAGATCACATCCGCGTCGCTCACGCTGCTCAAGCGATGCGCGATTTGGATTACTGTTTTCTCGCCCACCATCGCCGCGAGCGACTCCTGAACCACTCGCTCGCTTGCGGTGTCAAGCGCAGAGGTCGCTTCATCAAACAACACAATGGGCGCGTCTTTGTAGAACGCTCGTGCGAGCGCAATTCGCTGACGCTGCCCGCCAGAAAGTAGTGCGCCGCCTTCGCCCACGCCGCTCGAAAAGCCATTGGGTAGCGCATCGATGAACGATTCCGCGCCTGCAGCGCGCGCAGCGGCGCGCACGCGCGCTAAATCAATGTCCCCTTCATCGCCAAACGCAATGTTTCGCGCCACTGAATCGTTGACCAGCAAGACGTCTTGCGACACCAGAGAAAGCGAGGCACGAAGCGCCCCCAGCGGCCAAGCGTTAAGCGCTCGACCATCGATTCGAATCTCGCCACCGCTTGGCTCGTAAAAGCCCGAGATGAGCGAAAGCAAAGTGGATTTACCGCTTCCCGAACCGCCGACAAACGCCACATGTTGGCCTGGCTCAATGGTGAGACGAATTGAAGAGAGCGCCTCAATTTCGCGAGTTTCGTAGCGAAAACTCACGTTATCAATTTCGATCCGTCCCCGATGCGCAGACGGCGCGACGCTCGACGTCCTATCGCTCAGGCTTGCGCGCTCACGCTCGGCCGGCTCGTCCTGTATCGCAAAGAGTCCACCCGCGGCTGCGAGTCCTCGCTGGATAACGGCATTCACCGACGACAGCGCCTTCAAAGGCGGTAGCAATCCCAAGAGCGCGATGAAATACGTCGAGAAGTCACCAGCGGTCATTTCACCGCGCTGACCTTGCGCAATTGCAAGCGACACAATCACCGCAATCGCGAGCGATACGGCAATATGCGTGAGCGGCGCGCTCGCCGCGTTGGCGGTCTCCTGCTTCATGTAAGCCTGACGGAAACGATTCGCGCGCAACATAAACGCGTCACCGATCATCGCAAACGCATTGAACGATTTCACGGTTTTTTGATTGGTGAGCGCTTCGTCAGAGAACCGCGCTAGCTCGCCAATTGAGGATTGCATCGCCTGGCTCGCGCGACGAAGCCGCTTGGTCACGAAGCGAATGACCAGCGCCACCAGCGGCGCGATCACCAATACGCCAAGCGTTAATTGCCAACTCAGAATCAACAAAATCGCCACACTGCTGATGAGTTTCAAGGAGTCCTGAACCAGCGCCGTGAGCGCCTGCGAGCAGGACGCGCCCACTTGCTGCGCGTCAAAGGTAATTTTTGAGGTCAATTCCGCCGCGGCGTTGCGATCAAAAAATCGCATCGGCAACCGCAACATTTTTTTGAACGTGTCGACCCGAACATCGAACACGACCCGACTCGACACCCAATGCAGCGCCACGTCGCCGGCGAAATTGCAGATCGCCCGAAAGACAAACATGGCGACCACGAAAATCGGAAACCACGTCACCGGAAAGCGGTCGAGCCATTCAACGAGTGGCGCGAGGACACCTTCAGCCAGTTTCCCTTGTGCCGCAAGCGGCGAATTCGCGCTGCCATCAACGGGTTTCGCGAACGCACGATCCACGATTCGGGCAAAAACCAGCAGGATCAACGGCTCCACCAGCGAAACCATGGCCAACAGCGCGGCCGCGCCGGTAAGCTTTCCGCGATACGGACGCACATAAGAAAGCAGGCGCGCCACTAGTGCGCGGTCCGATGAACTTGGCTTTTCGGCTAACTCAGTCATTTGAGAATTGTTGCACGCGATTGGCGAGTGATCGTGCATCCGATAACATGCAGATGCTTGTTGGTGTCCGCGCGTGGGAGTTGTGCGCGCGGGTGAAACGGGAAAACGGTGCCAGCCACATTCACCGATGTGTGCCTATTCCGCTACTGCCCCCGCAACGGTAATTTGCGAATGCGGCTTGCATCACGCCACTGAGTTTGGATCAAACTTGGGAAGGCGCAAGTCGCTAGTGAAGAGTCCGGAGACCGGCCACAAGTACGCGCTCGCGCCCTCAGCGAAGCGCGTTTATGTCGATCGCGCGGGGAGGCGCGGGCCGGTCGTTTTTGGCGTTTTCGCGTGTACTTCGCGCGGCAAAGTCATTTAAGGATCCCCACCACTTCACGCCGTCGTCGAACTTTTCGCCGAACGGAGGGTTTGGCTTGTCTCTGGAGTGAAGTGTGTTGTTTTGTTTTCGTCTTTCGGCCGTCGCGGTAGCGATTGCCGCTACCTCTGTGTGCGCTCAAAGCGCGGTATCCAAAGTAGAACCCGTTGTCGTTACTGCAGCAAGAAGCGCTGAATTGCTAGCTGAAACGCTGCGCGACGTTACCGTCTTACGGGGCGAAGCGCTTGAATCAGCCGGCGTTACCGATCTCACCATTGCGCTGCAAAGTGTGGCTGGGATTGAGGTTGTGGCGCAAGGCGCTGGCGCTACGCCATCAATTTTCGTCCGTGGTGGAAATAGCAATCAAGTGCTGATCTTGATTGACGGCCAGCGGGTCGGTTCCTCGTTTAGCGGCCTATCGGCACTGCAGCATGTCCCCATCTCGCAGATTGATCGCATCGAAATCGTTCGCGGCCCCGCGGCAAGCCTTTATGGCGCGGATGCTGTGAGCGGCGTCATCCAGATTTTCACGCGCCGCGACGGCGCTCTGGCGGCTAGCGCGAAAGTAGGCGAGCAAGGTTCAAGCGAATTCTCGGCACGTGCTGGATTGGCGCGCAACGGCAATTCATTCGCGGTCGCTGCGAGTCATCGCGAGTCGCGTGGTTTCAACGCGATTGTTGATCCCAGTAATTTCAGTTTCAATCCTGACCGGGACGGTTACCGCTTTTCAAGCGCTCATCTCGCTGGCTCGCTCACGCTGAGCCCTACGCTCACGCTGGATGCGAGCGCACTGGTTGCACGTGGCAACGCGCAATACGATGGCAGTGCCAACTTCGACGACCGAATCAAGTCGAACATGCGAAATCTGGGCACGACGCTCAACTACCGCGTGAGCAAAGACTGGAATACGAAGCTCTCGATCGGCCAATCCGTCGATCAATCCGAGTTTGTTTCGAGCTTCCCAGGTGATTACAAAACCACGCAAGAACAAGCCGCGTGGCAAAACAACTGGCGCGTAAACGCACAGACTGGCGTTTGGGGCGCACTCGAGTGGCGTCGCGAAAAGATTTCGGCACTTGATGCATTTGCAATCGATTCTCGGCGTACCGCGAGCGCGGCGCTTGGCGGTGAATACACGAGCGCTGCAATGAAGGTCAACGCGTCCATCCGCATAGATGATTCCTCTCAATACGACACGCGGGCAACGGGCAATATTGGTTTTGCCTACTCATTGTCGCGAGAGTGGCGCGTGATTGCGAACGCTGGGAGCAGCTTCAAAGCGCCGACGTTCAACGATCTATATTTTCCGGGGTTTTCTAGTCCAAAGCTCGCGCCCGAGAAGGGAAAAAATGTCGAGGTCGCGGTCGCTTGGGCGAGTGGCAGCAGCACCGCGAAGCTCGTGGTGTACGACAACCGAGTGCGCGATTTGATTCAGTTCGTTTGCGACGCGAGCTTTAACTGCGCGCCGCAAAACGTAGCTCGCGCGGAAATAAGTGGCGCGACTCTCACTGGTTCAACGCGTCTATCGGGTCTCAATGTTGAGGGCAGCATTGATCTTGCTAACCCCAAAGACGTCGCCACTGAGAAACGGCTCGCCCGTCGCGCAAAGGTGCACGGCGCCCTCAAGATTTCTGGCACCATTTACCTCATCAATAGCGGCGTAGAGCTTGTTGCATCGGGTGATCGATTTGATAACGCGAGCAACACGCGGCGACTGAGCGGCTATGGCACCGTCAACGCGTTTGCAAGCTTTGCTTTTGCGCCGGGCATGACGTTGGGTTTGCGGGTCGACAATGCGTTTGATCGCGATTACCAACTCTCACGCGGCTACGCGAACGGCGGGCGGCGTTCGTGGCTTACGTTGAGTATCAATAACCTTTAGCGTGTAGCCCAGATTTATTTGGGGCTAGGTTAAATATTATTAGTTATCCGTTTGAATGAATATGACTACCTTGTCCCATTTAAAACGAGCCTTGACGTATTTAGCCGTGGTGCTGGCGGCGTATGTTTTGCACACACGCTCAGCCGCTGCTGAACGCGGTGCAAGTTCCCTTCTTGCTCCGCCGCAGCGCATCGTGAGCCTCGCGCCGCATGCCACCGAGCTCCTGTTTTCGGCGGGGCTCGGCAGTCGCATCGTGGGCGTCAGTGAATCCTGTGATTTCCCCGACGCTGCCAGGCAGCTCCCACGAGTATCGAGCTATCGAGGCACCAACGTTGAAGCGGTTATCGCGCTCAAACCCGATATCGTGATCGCATGGCCGAGCGGCAACAAAGCGAGCGATATCGCAGCGCTTGAACGTCTGGGGATTCGCGTCTACAGAAGTGAGATTGACACGCTCGCGGGCATCGCCCGCACACAGCGAGAATTTGCGCAGTGGGCGAGTGATCCGTCCGCGCTTGAGCGCGCCTCCCAAGCCGAACGCGACATCCAAACCATGCGCGAGCTGTATTCCACTAAACCTTCCGTTCGCGTCTTCTACCAATTAGGCGACGGTCGGCTTTTCACGCTCTCGAATAAGCATTTAATCGGCGAAGTGCTTACCGTTTGTGGGGCGAAAAATATTTTTGGGGAGCTCTCAATTCCCGCACCCGAGGTATCGCGCGAATCCGTGATCGCGGCAAAGCCAGATCTGATTGTTCTCGCCAGTCGAAACGCGCGCGACGCTGTTACTGCGCAATGGAGAGCGACGTCACTCACGAACACGCCTGTGATCGTTGTCGATGGCGCGCGGCTGCATCGCCCAACGCTACGCAGCCTCGACGCCGTACGTGACCTGTGTGAGTCGATAAGCCGCGCGCGGCGATAGCCCCAACGTTTCGGGAAGCCGAGTTGCGCGAAAATTCGCGCATGAGCAAAGCCTTCACCAAAGAATCTGACGACGCGCTGGAAGACGATGAAATCCAGATGCCGCCACTGCCCGCAGGGACGCGCAATTACATGACGCCCGGCGGTCACGCGAAGCTGAAAGCGGAGCTGGAGCATCTCACCAAGGTTGAACGGCCAGAAGTCACCCGCGTCGTTTCGTGGGCGGCGAGCAACGGTGATCGAAGCGAGAACGGAGACTATCTCTACGGAAAGCGCCGGCTACGCGAAATTGATCGACGTACTCGGTACCTCATCAAACGATTGGATGATGCCGAGGTCATCGATCCTGCAACACGCGATACCGATCAGATTTTTTTCGGCGCGACCGTCACCGTTGAAAACCAGCTTGGTGAAACGCGAACGATCTCGATTGTTGGGCTCGATGAAACCGATCCCTCACGCGGCTATGTGAGCTGGATGAGTCCGATCGCTCGAGTGCTCACCAAACATCGCGAGGGCGACACCGTAAGCCTTCCAACACCGTCCGGCATCGAGCAACTTGAAATTATGACGTTGGAATACAAACCGCTCGATACTGGTAAAGCGCAGTAGAAATTCGCTTCAGCGTTTCCTGAACTTTTCGCCAAAACCAAACCGTTTTGTCATGAAGTTGTTATAGTTTCTTCGTGAACGAAACTCTTGAAGACCTCGAATCAAGTTTGGATCAAGCGATAGTGCGCATCGAAGCGCTTTCGCTCGAAAATGGCTTGTTAAAAAAAGCGCTTGCCGATGCTGAATCGCGCATGTCGCAAGCAAGTGCGCGCCTGCGCGGCCTCGCCGAGAAGTTTCCCGCAGTGAAAGACGCTACGTTGCAATGACCACCGATGCACTGACTGCGACGATCAAAGGTCGCACCTTCAAACTCAATGCGCCAGAAGCGCAACGTGGCGCACTCGCTGAAGCCATCGCGGTAGTCGAGGCGAAGTGCGCAACGATTGCCACGAAATCACCCGCTTCTGAAATCGAGCGCGTACTTTTGCTTGCTGCGCTTGAGTTGGCCGCCGCCTCCAAAGACGCTGACGCCATGGATCCGCGTCTTGAGGCGCGCCTCGCAGCAATGCACGCGAAATTAGCACTCGCCCTTGCGCCTGCGGGCGTGACCGGGAAAGCGTAGAATCAAACTGCTCCTGCGGCGTTCGTGGCGGTTGAAAATTTCTTTGAACCAATGCGCTTGTCGCAAGGATGCTTCGCTACTTGATCCGTGTGCGCGACTCCTGCTTTCGGGCTTGCCAGTTGTACCTAGTAGATCAGGTGGAAGCAACCAATCTTGAACCTCGGTTCAAGATGACGGCCGTTACGGCGTAAGCGGGAGTCTGAATTTTGAAACGGAGAGCCTAGCTCTCCGTTTTCTTTGGTGCTACAGAAAACTATCCCCACCCGTCGTCATGCTTGACGACAAGTATGTCTCTGCTCCCCCTGAAAGAGAGGGAACAAGAAAAAGGTGCGCCATGAACTTTTGGTTGATGAAATCCGAACCCGATGAATATTCCATCGATGATTTGAAGCGCGACAAAAAGAGCGCGTGGTTTGGTGTTCGCAATTATCAGGCGCGCAACTTCATGCGAGACGAGATGAAGGTGGGCGATCTCGTGCTTTTCTATCACTCCAGTTGCCCGGAACCGGGCATCGCGGGTATTGCAAAGATCGCATCCAAACCAATCCCCGATAAAACTCAGTTTGAACCAGGTAAGTATTTCGATCCAAAAGCGACTTCAGAAAAGCCGATTTGGATGTGTATTGAAGTGGCGTTTGTTAAGAAGTGTGAGTTGATCCCGCTTGCTTCGCTACGCGCGGCAACGCAGCTCGAATCTATGCGCATTCTTCAGCGCGGTAATCGCTTGTCGATCACGCCGGTGTCTGAAACAGAGTGGAAGTTCATTGAATCAAAGCTGTTAACGTAGCGCGACCAGGTCGAGACAAGGCTCGCATGCAAATCAATACGATACCCTTCGGCATTACCGACTGGTCTCAAATTCCGCGTACAGAACACTCAGCCGAAACGGGGCAGGCGTTTTGGCAAACGCAAACGTTTGGCGATATTCGCGTTCGACAGGTTGAATACACCCCCGGCTACGTTTCGGATCATTGGTGCAACAAGGGGCACATCCTGCTGTGCCTCGAAGGCGAATTGCACACCGAGCTCGCCGATGGACGACGTTTTGTGTTGAAGCCCGGCATGAGCTATCAAGTGGCGGACAACGCTGAGCCGCATCGCTCCTACACATCAATCGGCGCCAAACTGTTTATCGTGGACTAACGTGGAATATCTAAACCTCTGGCTCGTCGTCTATCTCGCGCTCGGCGCGTTCGTGGGTTTCCTCGCGGGCTTGCTGGGCATCGGCGGCGGCATGATCTTGGTGCCGTTTCTAGTGCTCGTGTTTCAAGCGCAGGGGTTTCCGTTCGAAACCAAGATGCAAGTGATCTTGGCAACGTCGATGGCAACGATCATCTTCACATCCTTCTCCTCGGTTCGCGCGCACCACGCAAAAGGCGCGGTAAATTGGAGCGTGGTACTCAACATGTCGCCAGGCATTTTGCTGGGCGCGCTCGTGGGCACACGCGTCGTTTCGATGCTTTCCACGCAGTTTCTAGCCGTATTCTTTACGTGCTTTTTGTTCTACACAGGCACGCAGATGCTTTTGAATTTCAAACCGAAGGCGAGTCGCGTGTTACCGGGTCGCGCAGGTTTGTTTGCGGCGGGCGTTTTGGTCGGTGTACTGTCTGCCCTCGTGGGTGCAGGGGGCGGATTCTTCTCGATTCCGTTTTTGACGTGGAATAACGTGCCAATTCACAACGCAGTCGGCACCTCCGCAGCGCTCGGATTTCCCATCGCGGTGTTCACCACCATCGGCAACATTTGGAACGGCTGGAACATGCCGAACGTGCCGCAGCCGTCGCTAGGCTACGTTTACTTACCTGCGTTGATCGGAATCGCTTTCGCCAGTGTGTTCACTGCGCCGTTTGGAGCACGATTGGCGCATCGACTGCCGGTCGCCACCCTGAAGCGCATCCTTGCCGTGATGCTGTATTTGCTCGCGTTGCGGATGCTCTACAGCGTACTCACCGCATAGCGACATAGAAAAATCCGACTAGCCCATCAAGAATATGGGCAATGGCCTTTTTTTGCGTTTATCGAATTTACATCAAACTGAGCACCTGCCCTGTTTCAATTGGTGCTAGCTAGCGAAAGTTATTTTTCGCCTATGCAGCGAAATGCGCCTCAATCAACGAGCGATCAATGGCGTGCCAATCCGCGGGCGACCACTTCGGCGCTTTGTCTTTATCAATGAGTAGCGCACGAACACCTTCGCTGAAGTCGTGATGGCGCTGAAATTGTTTCGCAAGGATCAAATCGAGCGCGAGCACTTCGTCGATGTCCATCGTCCGCGTTCGCTTCAAGTATTCGAATGTCACGTGTGCGGCGGTGGGCGAACCTTGCGAGAGACTCTTTGCTGCGTTCGCGAAATACGGCTCGCGTTGTGCGAGATCATTCAGCGCATCGCGGAATTCGATCACTGATTTGCATTGATCGAGCTTCTTTGTTTCCTCATCGAACGTGGCGAGCCTGCCAGAAAGCTCAACCGTTCCGTCGTCCATGTCTTCAATGCAGGTCGAAATGAGTTCATCATTTTCTTCGCGTGAATCGCCCCATTCGATCGCGCAAATCGCATCGATGAATCCCTCATGCGCCGACTTTGGAATGACAAACGATCCGAGGTAGCCTTCGATCGCATCGCCTTCGGTGAGCAGGCAGCCTGTGAGTGCGATCAGCTTGTCGCGTCCATCGAAAAAATCTTGCAAAAAATAGCCGCCGCCGACATCGGGAAATAAGCCGATGTGAATTTCAGGCATTGCAAGTTTCGACCCCGCCACCAACACACCGTGGCTCGCGCCCGCAAGCAAGCCGACGCCGCCGCCCATACAAATGCCGTGCGAGAGCACCACAAGGGGCTTGGAGTACGTGTGCATCATCAGGTTCAGCGCGTACTCGGTGGCGAAAAACGCGTCGCCGTAGGCGTAGCGATCTGGCCCGCCCGCGCGCACATTGCGAATGACCTCTGCGACGTCACCACCCGCGCAAAAGCCTTTTTCTCCATTCGCGTTCAACACGACGCACCTGATCGCATCATCTTCGGCCCAGGCGCCAAATTGTTGGCCCATCAGCTCGCACATTTCTAGAGTGAGTGCGTTGAGCTGCTTTGGGCGATTGAGTGTGGCGATGCCGACGCTGCCGTCGGCGGATGTGGTGAAGAGGACTGAGGGTTCCATGGTTGTTACTTTGACGCGGATTAACGCTGATTTTTACGCAGATTGACGCAGATTTTTCTGCTGCCGATGAAGTCTTTTAGCTCGGAGAGAATGAGGCGATACCGAGTAACGTCTTGACGCAGATTACGCTGATTTCGCAGATTGACGCTGATTATTTACTGCTTACCAACGTCACTCAGGAATCTTGGGGTCAGCGCGGCCAGCAGTGGCTGATTGAAGCGATCGTGACATGAGCTCGATCGCTTGTTTCGCTGCGTTTAATCAGTGTGAATCTGCGAAATCAGCGTAATCTGCGTCAACAACGTACTCGAAACAATCTGCGGAAAGCGACTTAAAAATCAGCGCTAATCTGCGTCAAAGGTCACGCTTCGACCAGCGCTTTTGTTAAACGCGCCATGAATAGCGCATCCACATAACCGCCTTCGCGAAAAGAAAACTCGCGATGTCGGCCCTCAGTCTCAAACCCGAGCGATTCGTAGAGCTTGATCGCGCGCGTGTTGTCGGCGTGAACGGTTAATTGAACGCGCGAATAGTTGGCCCAGCGATCAGCGTAATCCAAACACGCGTTCATCAGCGCGCGCCCCACGCCACGGCCCTGGTAAGTATCCATAATTGAAATGCCAATTCCGCAAACGTGCTTCTCGCGCGAACTGTCAGAGGCGAGATGCACACCCGCGTTGCCGACCACCTTACCGTTAACGACCGCAGCGAACATGCATTCACGTGTTGAGTTGTTGGACGCGAGTCGCGCGCGCCAAATCTCTGCCGAGGTGTAGGGATGTTGCAGCGTTCCGTTCGACGCGCCGCGCGTCGCGAACACCGCTGCAAAACCCTCGGCGTCATCTGGCGTTGCCGGGCGCACAATAATTTTCACTGGCGCCAGCTTTCGCCGCTTTGAGACAGCAAGCGGTGGTGAAGCGCCTGCCGCCATATTCGTTGAATTGATGCGCGACATCAGGCCCAGATCGGCGGCGGCACCTTGGTGGGCTCTTGCCTTCGCGCAAATGCCTTCGCTTTCGAAGCCGAAGCTCGCGTAAAACTTCCTCAGTGGTGCGCTACGCGCGTCTATCGCCACTTCAATTCGACGAATATTGAGCCACTCATCGCACGCGCGCAGGATTGCGCCAACTAGTTCCCGGCCAATCCCACGCTTTCGGTGCGCCGGGTTCACCGCTAGCAGCGATAGTACTGCGGAGTGCTTGCGGCGAATGTGATGGGGCCACGCTTTGAGCAAGCAGAGTCCCACAATTTCGTTCTTCACAATCGCAACGAGTGGCAGATGGGCAGCGTCTGCATACTCTGCGAGCCGCTTTTCCCAGTACCCGACACCGGAATGCGGCGGCACATCGGTGAAGTGCAGCATTTCTTCGCGCGCGAAGAGTCCAGCAATTTCACTGGCGTCTTTGATCTCCGCGCGTCGAAGTGTTGTCGTCATGACTTCGCGGTCTTGCTCGATTTAGCCTTGGTCACTTTCTCTTTAGGCTCCCTAGGCGGAAACTCAAAGCCGACCTTAACATCATCTTTCTTTCGCTCAAGCGTCAGAAACGCCTTGAACGGTCGCTTGGTGCGCGTGGATACGAATTGTGTGAGCAAATCGGTCTTGCCGTCTTCAAGCAGTTTTTTCATCTGCGCGGGCTCAATCGACTGCTGGAGAATCGTACGACCTGAGCGGAAATCGCACTTGCGCGGCTTATCGCGTTTCGCAGCCACTTCACAGATGTAAGCGGTTTCTGTTTCGAATACGCCAGAGCCGCATTTCGGGCATTTGCCGATTGGCGTCATCGTTGAGAAATCAATCGGATCAGCGCCCTCGCCGATCTTGTCGCTGTCATCCCAATAAAACTCGATTTCGAATGCGTCATTCAATTTCAGATTCGCATTGAACGTGCGCCCGAGCTTTGATCGGAAGCCTTCAAGGTTCTCAACTTTTTTGTCGCGAATCAACGTCTCGGCTTCTTCCACTGCAAGCTGACGACTGGCAAGGATTTTCCAGAATCCGAAGTCGCACTTCGTACACGCAAACTTCTTGTAGTTCTCTTTAATCTGCGAGCCACATTTCGGACAGGGTGTTTGCAAATCGGCGAAATCGCCAGGCACCGTGTCGCTTTCAAACCCTTTGGCTTGCGCCACGATGTGTTTGGCCATGTCGACAATATCCGACATGAATTTTTCGCGACTGATCTCGCCTCGCTCCATGCGCGCGAGCTGCGTTTCCCAGTTCGCCGTCATCTCAGGCTGCGTAAGCTCCGGAACCTTGAGGCCATTGAGCAATGTGATCAGCGAAAAAGCCTGTGGCGTGGGTTTGAGCGCCTTTTCCTCACGCACCAGATAGCCCTGAAGGATCAAGCCTTCAATGATTGCCGCGCGCGTCGCTGGAGTGCCCAGGCCCTTCTCGTTCATAGCCGCGCGAAGCTCTTCATCATCGATAAATTTGCCCGCGCCTTCCATGGCCGAGAGTAACGTTGCTTCAGAGTAGCGTGCAGGAGGTTTAGTCTGCAGCTCCTTCGCGAGCACGTCTGTCGCTTTAGGTTTTTCGCCCGCAGCCACCGGCGTGAGATTGCCTGTTTCCTCGGCGTCGACTTCCTTGCCGTACACCGCGAGCCAACCCGCGTTGACGAGCACTTTGCCTTCGCTCTTGAACGCCTCGCCTTCCACGCGGGTGATCCGCGTCGTTTGCTGAAATTCTGCCGACGGATAGAAGACGGCGAGGAAGCGCTTTACCACCAGATCATAGAGTTTCTCTTCGATCTCGTTCAACGATTTCGGTAACTCGAGCGTGGGAATGATCGCGAAGTGATCGGAAATTTTTGCGTTATCGAACACGCGCTTGTTCGCGGGGCGAACATACTTTTTCGTGCGAATTTCTTTGGCAAAGCTGAAGTAGCGATTAGTGCCTTCCAGCACTTCGAGCGTTTGCCCGACGGTTTTTACATAGTCCTCAGGCAGCGCGCGCGAATCGGTGCGGGGGTAGGTGAGCACTTTGTGCTTTTCGTAAAGCGCTTGCGCGAGCGAAAGTGTCGTTTTGGCCGAAAAACCAAATCGCGAGTTTGCTTCGCGTTGCAAGCTCGTTAAGTCATAGAGCAACGGCGGCGCCTGCGTCGTTGGCTTGCTTTCCTCCTCGACCACGCCTGGTTTGCCAAAACATTTGGCAACGATGGCATCCGCGCGAAGCTTCGCGTCGGCTTTCTTCGCGTCGGGCGTGTCAAACAGTCGCTCGGCCCGTGCGTGTTCGTCATCACCTTTTTTGAAGGCCTCGTCGTACCAACGGCCGGCGTATTGCCCAGCCTTGGCATCAAACGTAGCGTGCACTTCGAAGTAAGTGCGCGATTTGAATTTGCGGATCTTTTCTTCGCGCTCGACCATGAGTGCGAGGGTTGGGGTTTGAACCCGTCCGACTGTCGTGAGATGAAAGCCCCCGCTCTTCGTGTTGAAGGCGGTCATGGCCCGCGTGCCGTTAATTCCGACCAACCAATCCGCTTCCGAACGAGAGCGCGCAGCATCCGCGAGCCCTTGCAGCTCGCGATCTGGGCGCAACTTCGCGAATCCATCGCGAATAGCGCTTGGCGTCATCGATTGCAGCCACAGCCGTTTCACCGGTTGCTTCGCTTTGGCATGCTGTTGAATCAAGCGGAAGATGAGTTCGCCTTCGCGCCCAGCATCACAGGCGTTGACCAACGCCGTCACGTCCTTACGTTTGATGAGTTTGGTGAGCAGCCGCAAGCGGTCTGCCGTCTTCTCAATCGGCTTCAATTCGAAGTGCGATGGGATGACCGGGAGCTTCGCGAAAGTCCATTTACCGCGCTTGACTTCTTCCTCTTCCGGCTCGCCAATTTCCACCAAGTGGCCCACCGCTGACGAAATTACGTACTCGTCACTTTCGAAGTGATCGCCATCTTTTTTTACGCCCAACGCCTTCGCAATATCGCTTGCGACCGACGGTTTTTCGGCGATTACCAATGTCTTGCTCATTTTTTCAGTGTAACCAGAAATTGTTGACGGGCGCTAACACGGGCTACCCACGTCGCGCCCAAACCCCGCCAGGAAGCGCTTCTACGCGAGCGTTGAGCTCCAAAAGCGTCAGTGCAACACTTACTCGATCCACGCTCCAACCGCTACGCTCAACCAGGCGATCAACGTCGATTGGCGCGTGTTCGATGAATTTCAACAGCGCGGCCGCGTCGTCATCGTCAAGCAGAGATTCGCTCACGGTCGAGGACGGTGCGTCTTCAGCGCGGCCGAGGCTGAGCTCTTCCAAAACATCGTGCGCTGATTCGACCAATTTTGCGCCTTGCTTAATGAGGTGGTGGCAACCTTTGTGAAATGTCGAATGGATTGAGCCAGGAATCGCGAATACATCTCGACCCTGCTCCGCAGCGAGCCGCGCGGTTATCAGTGAGCCGGACTGCATCGACGCCTCTACGACCAGCACACCGCGCGATAGTCCACTGATAATACGGTTGCGACGAGGAAAATTCTCAGCGAGTGGCGCAGTGCCAAGCGGATACTCTGACACGATCAGCCCACGCTCTGCGATTGCATGTGCGAGCGTTTTGTTGCGCGCGGGATAAACACGATCGATGCCAGTGCCGACGACGGCGATCGTGACATCGGGCTGTTTCGCGCGAAGCGCGCCGGTGTGGGCGGCAGCGTCGATGCCAAGCGCGAGGCCCGACACGATCGCGATGCCGTAGTTTGCGAAGGCCTCTGCAAACTGCTCTGCGGTGTCGCTACCGCCTTGGGAGCAGTTTCGCGAGCCGACCATTGCGATGGCCGGTTTCGCGAGCGTTGCGAGTTTGCCGTTTGCGTAAAGCACGACGGGCGCGTCGCCACTTTCGAGAAGCGCTTGAGGGTACAACGGATGCGCCCACGTAAGCAGGTTGTGATCGCTTTGGTCGAGCCATGCGAGCGTTGCGTCGATTTGCGCACTCGTCTCGGCGGACTCATGCTTGAGTGCGCGCGCGAGCTTCTCACCGGCAATCGCAGCGAGGCTAGCTTCGCTTGCGTCAAAGATTGTGCTGACCGCGCCAAATTCGCGCAGCAATTTGTGCGCCGTGCGCGAACCCACGCCTCGCGTGAGCGCAAGGCGAAGAAACAATCGATCATCAACGGCGTGAGGCATAAGAAAAAGGGACAGACCGAAACACGAAGGGCACCACGCAGGTGCCCTTCACTTTGACCGATAACGCGAATCGCGAGTGGACTACGGATTTCGCAAGCGGTTACCGACGACGACAGGCTCTTTGCCGGTGTTCATCACCATGCCGTAGGAAACGTGATCAAACACTTTATAGATGAATACGAGCCCGATCCGCTCCTCGGGGATCGCAAGCGTTGCAGACTCGGTGGCCTGTTGCTTCGGCCAGAACGGAACCCAGTTTAGTGTGGGCTCACTGTAACGCGGATTTTTAAAGGTTTGGGGCTGCTTAAAGATGGCAAGTACATGCCCCAGCTCAACGCCGTGGCGTGCGCCACGATTGATCGTGACCACCGATGTTTTCGCGGCCTCCTGAACGCCAGAGGGCAGCGTCATGACCAGCGCGTCAATCTGTGCGTCTGGCGCCCGCGGGATGTAGCGCGGCTGCTCAACCGGCGGCGTCGGGATCAAGTAATCGCCAATGAGAATTTCTTGGCGCGTGGTGACGACTTCGAGCTTCGCCACATCGCCCGCATTCACGACGCGCGCATCGCCCAGATACTCGCCTTCGTAGCCGATGATTTGCGGATCGGGTTCGTTATGACGCCAACGATACCAAGGACGCGCCGGAATAGTGGTGTCGCGCAGTTCACGGCCGCGTCGAAACACTTGGAATTCTTTGCCCATTTCCGGTTTCACGCCGACCGCGTAAAACGGATCACCCGCGGCCATGGTTACGCGTTCGCCTTGAGCGCGCACGATCTGCGGCGCATCAGCAAACGCTTCGGCACCAATGACAAGATTTCGCACCATGAACGGTTCAACATCTTTTGGATCGATGCTGATAATGGGCTGCGCTTCGCGTGCTTCGCCACGAATTTGCGGCGATAAACGCACCACGCCCGTTGGACGCGCCGCGTTCGGATCTTCAACCATCAGGCGAGGTCCGCCCGGTGCGTTGCGATCAAGTACGACGACCTGGCCGGGATAAATCAGGTGCGGGTTACGAATCTGCTCGCGATTCATTCGCCACACATCGGGCCAGCGCCAAGGCTGCTTCAAAAAGCGCGCAGAAATCGCCCAAAGGGTGTCGCCCTTGACGACCGTGTAGCGGTCCGGCGCGTTTTCCTGGATTTGCACGGGCGACGCCGCAGCGGGGGCCGCGTCGCTTGCGCTCGCAGCGGGCGGCGCTGCAGGGGCTTGCGCAGATGCAGACGCGATGAGCCCGACCGCAGCTAACGCGGCTAGCGTGCGGCGCAGCGCGCCACCATCAGCGGAGGATTTCATTGCGGCAGACGCCGGGCGGGTCGCCAAAGCTCGGTTCGTTAACATTCGTGATTCCCGGATGAGGATGACTGCGTGGTTATGGATGGCCCGGAGCCGAAAAATCGGCGCAGGCAGCTTGCATGCGTCAATCACGCCTCAAACTTAAGAAAGTACATGAAGATTGTGCAGTGAGCCCGATGATTTGGCAAGCAATACATGGTGTTGCACCTGGCTGGGTTGTCTAATTCACCACTTTTTGTGTCAGTTGCGGCGAACGGTAAGCGGGAAACTCCGCGCTGCGCCGAAACGAGCCTCCAGCGACGAAATCAATTCATTGGCCTTATCGCCTTTCTCCTGAATTAGTATGGCTTTGTTACCCATTCTCGAATATCCCGATCCTCGCCTTAAAAAGATCGCTACCCCTGTTACCGCCTTTGATTCAGCGATCAAGCGGCTGGTCGACGATATGGCGGAAACGATGTACGCCGCACCAGGTATTGGTTTGGCTGCGACTCAGGTCGACGTTCACAAACGGGTGATCGTGATCGACGTATCGCAGGATAAATCAGACCTGAAAGTCATTATCAATCCGGAAATCGTGGCGGCGAGTGGCCAAGCGGTGGGCGAAGAGGGCTGCCTTTCGGTGCCGGAAATTTATGATCGTGTGCCCCGCGCCGAACGTGTGACTCTGCAAGCGCAAGACGCCTCTGGGACGCCCTATACGCTTGAAGCGGACGGCCTACTCGCGGTCTGCATTCAGCACGAAATGGATCACCTGCAAGGCAAAGTGTTTGTCGAGTATTTGTCTTCCCTGAAGCAGATGCGCGTGAAGAGTAAGCTTAAAAAGCGCGCCCGAGAACATCGCGCCGATTAGGGCGTACATCGAGTTTTGATGAGTACCGACTTTCGGATCCTTTTCGCTGGAACCCCTGATTTCGCTGCGGTAGCACTTGAAGCCCTTGTCGTCTCCGGGCACCAAATCGTGGGCGCTTGGACGCAGCCAGACCGACCCGCTGGACGTGGCATGAAATTGACACCGAGCGCGGTGAAGACGCTTGCCCTCAAGTATCAGATTCCCGTATTCCAACCGCAATCCTTGAAGTCGATCGAGGCTCAGGATGAACTACGAGCGCTCGCGCCCGATCTCATGATCGTTGCAGCCTACGGGCTTATTCTTCCGCAAGTTGTTCTTGATATTCCTCGGCTCGGATGCCTGAATATTCATGGCTCACTGCTGCCGCGCTGGCGCGGTGCGGCCCCCATCCAGCGCGCGTTACTCGCGGGCGATCACGAAACGGGCGTCTGCATCATGCGTATGGAAGCGGGGCTTGATACGGGCGCCGTGCTCCTCGCTCGCGCCACCGTAATTACCGCTGACGACACGAGCAGAACGCTTCACGATCGACTAGCCGAGCTCGGCGCATCCGCGTGCGTCGAGGTTGTGAGCGCGCTTACACGCGGCGAGCCAGTCGCCGAGGTGCCACAACCCGAAGTTGGGGTTACCTACGCGAAGAAGATTTCCGTAGATGAGGCGCGAATCGATTGGTCGCAACCTGCCGAGGCGATCGAACGATGCATTCGCGCATTCGATCCCGCGCCCGGCGCGTGGACCACCTGGCAGGGGGAAAAGCTAAAAATCTGGCGCTCGCAGGTCGAGGTTGAACCATGCCTGTCGCCGCAGTCGCTCACAACGCTCGAAAGCGGAAGCGTGGTGCGGGGCGCAAATCGCCTCTCCGTCGTGTGCGGCGCGGGCAACAGTAAGCAATTGCTCACTTTGCTCGAAACGCAGCTAGCTGGGTCTAAACGGCTGCCGACGCAGGCGTGGTGTACAGGAAACAACTCGCCAAAGAACGGCGATCAGCTCAACGGCTGAGGCGGCATCACCACGACTACCGCGCAACGTTTACGAGCTCGAGCGGCGCCACTGAGCCTGCATTAAAGCGCTTTGCCGACGCGGGCGCGACGCTGTGATGGCGTCTTTCGCGGTGGCTGTCGTGGGGAAAATGCGCCACTGTGCAGTTCAGCAAATGCGAGCAAAACACGCCTTTATCGGGGCTATTCAGTCATTTCGGGAAAACCGGAATCGATGATTCGGCCTGCGAGACCCGATTCGATGTGGACTCAGCGCTTACTCCTATCGCGCGGTGAGACGCCGCCCGCTCAGCGCACGATTTCGGTGGGCTGAACCCAAATCCAATCGGAGCCCTCTGCGATGACGGTGTTCGCCTCGTACTTTCGCGATGTCGCCGCCGCTTCGTAAATCACGCCTGCGCTGTAGTCCGCGCTCGACACAATCCAGCTTTGGTCCATGATCGGGCGGCCGAAAAATGCGCCTTTTAAGCGAAGCACTTTAAAGAGCGAACTCGCCGATGTAGTTGTCGTGTTGCCATACATGTTGGGCTTCGTGCGCAGCGAGCGTACGTCGAGCGCATCGGCTTCCCGAGTAAGCACTTGAAGCCCGAGCTCGATATGGCCCGCAGGCAACTTGAGCAGCCGCACAATCATCGCAATTTGCCAGACCGCATGATCGCCTTCTTCACAAACTGCAGCGATATCGCGCAACTTGATTGACTGATCGCCACTGTTCGGCATGACGCAGCGATATCCCGTATCGCTGCGGTCGCGCAGATGCCAATACTGCAGGTTGAGTTTGGTGACCTCTGGCGGTAAATCGCGTTTCAGCCGCTTCATCGTTGATTCGCGAAGCAAGCCCAACGTTTGGATTTCGTGCGCATCGGCATAGCCGTAGCTCTCACCCTCGAGTCGTGGCGAAACCACATGCGGCTCAAACCCAACCGCAATGGCGCATTTGTGCAGGCCGTAGACAGCGACTAAGCGTCCGCCATCGGTGTTGCGCTGACTCGCTCGCTCAAGCGGCTTAAATTCGGGATCAATGCGCAATACAGCCGAGCGCAGTGCATTGATTGAAGCCGTCATGCCGCTGCCTTGCGTACCGGTGCTGCCGCTGGTGTCACGCTGCGCTTGGTCGAGCCAGGCCATGAGGCGCTGATAGATTGCAGACGTGTCGCAAAACAAAAAGTGCCCGCCCTGCGGAACGGAGTGTCGTGGCTGCAAGCCTTCGGCGCTCGATAAATCGACTACAAATCCGCCATCAGCAGACGGGCGGGCGGTTAATCGCGCATCGTGCGTCTGCTCGACCAACTTCTCCCACAGCTGGCGCGTCTGCACCGGCATGTACGAACCGGCGTTACCCAAGCGCAGCAGGACTAGCGCTACGAACATCCGCGCCGGATAGCTTTGGGTATTGTCGGGGCCATCCGGAATAGGACGATGGTCGAGACCGAGCTCACAAATTCGTTTGAACTGCTGATTGAGCTCACGCCAGTTACCAGGTATCCACTCTTCGTGGCGATAAAGCCGGTAGCGATAGCCCATTGCACGAAATGAGATCAGCGCATGGGCTGCGCGGGCATAACCGCCCACAAATTTCGGATTGGGTGCAACGTCAATGGAGGCGAGCAACACGCGATACGCGTCTGCAAAGCGCATTGCCCATTCGTAGCCCGATTCCCAGAGGCGATTACGCAGCGAATGCGCCTGCGAAGAGGCCGCCAAAAAGTCGCGCTCTAGGCGTTGCGAAATCTCTGCCACTTGCTTTTCAAGCTCGATCAGCGGCGCAGGATCAAGATCCTTTGCCTCCTCATTTTCAGCGGTGAATTCACGCAACAAATCACAAACACGGTCGGCGGCAGCGAACAGATCGCGATCAAGCGATGCCGCAAACTTTCGAGCACCCGAGGCAGAACCCAAAGGGCGCTGGTCGGTCAGAGAGGACAGCCACCGGAGCATAGTTGTTGTCAGGGCGTATTTGGTGAAGCGTGGCGAAACATACAATACCTTTTGGCGTTTCGCGCCAGTATTGCCCGTTATTTTCACCGAGGGTTTCGATGATAGCCAGTCCCAGCCGCGCGCTGATCGCAGTCGTGAGCGCAAGTCTTTTTATGACATTGGCGTACGCACAGACCGCCACGCCCAGCGCTTCACCAGCCGCCGCGCCCGCGGCAACTCCGCCAAACGCGTCAAAAGCGCCGACGAGCCTTCAAATTCAGGATCGACTTGAAGGTACTGGAGCGGTCGCCGAACGCGGCGCACCTGTCCTCGTGCATTACACGGGCTATCTTTGGGACCCTACGAAACCGGGCAATAAGGGCGACAAATTTGATAGCTCAATTGGGCGGCCGCTCCCGTTTGGTTTTCTCATTGGTGTGGGCCGCGTGATAACAGGCTGGGACGAAGGCATTCCCGGCATGAAAGTAGGCGGGCAGCGCACAATCATCATTCCGCCAGACAAAGCGTACGGCGAAAAAGGCTCGCCGCCGAAGATTCCGCCTAACGCGACGTTGGTGTTTGATGTTGAGCTGATGGGCGTGATTGGCAAAACGCAACAGCCTAAGACGGAAGGCTCGGCCTACGTCCCCGCAAAAGACGAAGAGAAGAAAAAGCAATGATGTTCCGCGATGCAAGCTCGGTAACAATCCTGCGCAGCGCCTACCGAGCGCCTGATTTTGCGATCGACCAGATTGCGCTTGAATTCGATTTGGATCCGCGCAAAACGCGGGTGAGAAGCACGCTCCGATTCCGCGCGACCAGCGATACGGCGGCCGATCTCGTGCTTCTTGGCGAGAAGCAAACGCTCATCGCCATTACTCTCAATGACGCGGCGCTTGACGCTACCGCTTACGTCGTAAGCGAGCAGGTGCTTAGGATCGCATCACCCGGGAGCGCGGGCGAAGTTGTCATCGAGACCGAGATTGATCCCGAAGGCAATCTCGCGCTAGAGGGGCTCTATCTTACGAATGGCACGTTCTGCACGCAGTGCGAAGCCGAAGGCTTTCGTCGGATCACCTACTTCCCTGATCGCCCCGATGTGTTGAGCGAATATCGCGTCACGATTCGCGCAGACAAATCACGCTACCCTGTGTTGTTGGCTAACGGAAACTTGGTCTCCACCCGCGACTTAGATAACGGTCGTCATGAAGCCGTGTGGCACGATCCGCACAAAAAGCCGTCGTATCTCTTCGCACTGGTCGCAGGCAATATCGACAAAATTAGCGACAGCTTCATCACGAGATCAGAGCGTAAGGTATTGCTCGAAATCTATTCCACCACCGCGAATCTTCCGCGTTGCGAGTGGGCGATGGCATGCCTGAAAGCATCGATGAAGTGGGACGAAGAGGCTTATGGCCGCGAGTATGACCTCGATCGATTCATGATCTACGC
Organism: Betaproteobacteria bacterium; assembly: GCA_013298765.1. Taxonomy (GTDB): domain Bacteria; phylum Pseudomonadota; class Gammaproteobacteria; order Burkholderiales; family Casimicrobiaceae; genus Casimicrobium. The sequence goes on along the minus strand of JAAFJA010000003.1, from coordinate 415,056 downwards.
CGCTGATGATTTCAACATGGGCGCGATGGAAAACAAGGGGTTGAATATCTTCAACTCGCGTTTCCTCTTGGCCGACAAAGACATCGCCACCGATCACGATTTCGAGCTGGTCGACTCCATCATCGCACACGAATACTTCCACAACTGGAGCGGCAATCGCGTCACGTGTCGCGATTGGTTCCAGCTCTCGCTGAAGGAAGGCTTCACGGTATTTCGTGATCAGCAATACAGTGCGGACCGTGGCTCGCCGGCTGTATTGCGCATCGCCGAAACAGCGTTCATGCAAGCCCATCAATTCCCGCAAGACGCGGGGCCGATGGCGCACCCGATTCGCCCAGATGAGTACGAAGCGATTGATAACTTCTATACGGTCACGGTGTATGAAAAGGGCGCAGAAGTCATCCGAATGCTGCGCACGCTTTTAGGCGCTGAGGCGTATCGCAAAGGCTCGGATCTCTACTTTGAGCGCCACGACGGTACCGCTGCCACGTGTGACGATTTTGTCGCTGCGATGGAAGCGGCGAGCGGGCAAAACCTGAGCCAATTCAAGCGCTGGTATAGCCAAGCGGGTACTCCGCTCGTTCGCGCCGAAGCCGCGTTTGATGCGAGCGCCGAGCGCTACACCCTTACGCTAACGCAAAGCATTCCTGCAACCCCGGGTCAGCCGACTAAATCGCCGATGGTGATTCCTGTCGCCGTAGCGCTCATTGAAGGTGACGGCGCGCCGTCTCATGAGCGCGTCCTGACGCTCACCGAAGCCTCGCAGCGATTTGTGTTCGATGGCGTGAAGCGCCAGCCCACGCCTTCTCTGCTGCGCGGCTTCTCGGCGCCAGTTCGAATCGAATTCAATTACACCGATGACGAACTCTTCACGCTCGCTGTTCGCGACAGTGATGGCGTGGTGCGTTGGCAGGCAATGCGCGATTTATTCTTGCGCGCGTTTGCGGCGCTTGGCGAGTCGGCGCAACGAGGCGCGGCGGATCAATTGCAAGCTGCCGTAGGCGCGCTGATACGCGATCGGCAAACCGACCCGGCATTGCTCGCGCAATTGCTTCAGTTTCCAACGGAAGATGAGCTTGCCGAGCGCGAAACCCTGATCGACGCGTCGAAGATCGCGGACCGCCGTGACGCGTTGCTGAACGCTATCGCTCGAGCAAATCATGCTGCGCTTCTGCAGCGCTACGCCGCGGAGCGCGCCACGCTTGCTGGCCACACCTACTCGATGCAAGCAAGAGATGCGGCACACCGCGCTTTGTCCGCGTGCGTCCTCTCGCTTGCCAATGTTGCGCCCACGGCCGCGTCGATTAGCGCCTCGAAGGCGCTTTTCGCAAGCGCTGACAACTTGACCGACGTTGAAGCCGCGCTCCGATCGCTGCGCGATGTGGCGTGTCCCGAGCGCGACGCGATGTATCAGGCATTCCACGACCGCTGGCTTAGCGAAGGCACAACGCTCAATCGCTGGTTCACGCTGCAAGCCACTGCGCGAATCGGCGATGCGAGCTCGGCTGTTGCTTGCGCGAAGCGTTTGCTCGAACATCCAAAATTCGACAGCAAAAATCCGAATCGTGTGCGCGCAGTCGTTCAACAGTTCGCTGTGAACCACTGGCGCGGATTTCACGCAGCAGACGGTTCGGGCTACGAATTCATTGCGGATCAAATCATCGCCTTTGATGCGAACAATCCGTCGCTCGCAACGCGGTTCTGTAACGCGTTTTCGCGTTGGAACCGATTTGAGCCAAACGCGCGCTCATTGCAAGAGCGCGCACTAAAACGCATTCAGGCTACGCCCAAACTCTCAGCCAACGTGAGTGAATGGATTGAAAAGACCTTGGCTGCGGGAATATCGCCGTAGTCGCTTTACAACCGCCGCACGCGCCGCAAGCCCTGCAACCCGCGCGGGGCGCCGCTCTGTTGCGACTTGATTTTGAGCAAGGCGAGCTTCTCGCTTTGCGTGCACAATCGGGCGATAGTCATCCGCCCCCATCGCCGTGAAACACTCCGCCGCCGCTCCCTACATTGAAATTCTTGCGAGTCACGAGCCGTTCTCCGAAATGTCGGTGGCGGAGCGCGAGGCGCTGCTTGCCAACGCGCGGGTGAGCTACCACGCGCCGCGCGAATCGTTGATCGCGGCGAACACCAAAGTTGAAGAGTGCTGGATTGTCGCCTCGGGCCGGGTACGTGGCGAACGCAGCGACGATAAATCGGTCGGCGCGCTTGAGCTCACGGTCGGCGAAATGTTTCCCATCGGCGCACTGCTTACCGCGCGCCCCGTGATTTCGCACTTTTTTGCTGAGGATGAGGTCTTTGCGCTGCGCGTTCCCGCAAAGGATTTTTTGGCGGCCGTTGATCGCTCGCACGCGCTGGCCGATTTCTGTGACCGCAGGCTTACCTATTTGTTGGAACGATCCCGCCGCGCGCTGCAGGCGAGCTACGTTGCCGAGGGTTCAGCAGACATACAACTTCCTCGCACGCTTTCAAATTTACTAAGGCGAGAGCCCGTAACAGCGGATAAGTCTACAAGCGTTAAAGACGCCCTCTTGTCAATGCAAAGTAAGGCGATTGGATCGATTGTTGTTATCGACTCTGAAGGAAAGCCCGCAGGTATTCTGACGGAGCGCGATGTGATCCCACGAATCGTGTTGCCGAGCGCCGATCTCGATGCGCCCATTACCACGGTTGCGACCTCCCCCGTTGCCACGCTTCCGGATTCCGCTACGGCCGTTGAGGCAGCACTTCTGATGGCTGAGCGTGGATTTCGCCATGTCGTCGTCGTGAATGACGAAGGCTTGCTCAAAGGCATCGTTTCGGAGCGCGATTTGTTTGCGCTGCAGCGGCACACGCTCACCGGCGTGAGCGGGGCGATCAGCCGTGCGAATAACGCCGCGCAACTTGCGCTATGTGCGAGCGACGCGCGCGAGCTCGCACGCAACCTGATCGCGCAAGGCGTGGAATCGCTCACCATGACGCGATTTGTCTCCCGCTTGAACGATCAAATTGCGCAACGCCTGATTGCTATGACTGCTACCAAGTTTGGCATTCGCGAACACGATGTGTGCTGGATTGCACTCGGCAGCGAAGGCCGGCATGAGCAAACGATTTCCACCGATCAAGACAACGCGCTCATCATCGGCGAGAGCGCGAATCGAGACGTTTTGCCAGCGTTCGCGAAAGAGGTAAACGATTCGCTTGCGCAGTGCGGATTTCCGCTCTGCAAAGGCAACATCATGGCGAGCAATCCCGAGCTCGCGCTTGATGTAGCCGCGTGGACCACACGATTTTCTGAATGGATCGATTTGGGCGATCCGGAGAGCTTGCTCCAGGCGAATATCTTTTTCGATTTGCGTTCGCTTTGGGGCAATCACGCCCTTGCGCGCGATTTGCAGCGAAGCGTGCTGCAGCGCGCAGCCAACAATCAGCGTTTCTTGAAACAGTTGTCAGATAACGCGCTTGTCACGGAACCGCCGCTCAATTGGCTCGGAAACTTGAGCGCCACGGCCGAAATCAATGGCAAGCAAGTGATCGATTTGAAGCGCTACGGCGTGCGCCCGTTTGTTGATGCAGCGCGCGTTTTAGCGCTCGCGCATGAAGTCACGCAAACCAATACGATTGAGCGACTACAAGCGCTCGCCTCGCGGGAAAAACTCAAAGCCAACGAGGTGCGCGAGTGGACCGATGCCTTCGGTTTCTTACAAAGCTTGCGCCTTCGTGCGCAAGAAAAACCGCATGTGACTGAAATGCCGAATGCAATTGCGCTCGATCAACTCTCGCCGATGGATGCGCGCATTTTGAAAGAGTGCTTCCGACAAGCGCGGAAGCTCCAGCAACGCCTTCAAGCCGACTACCCCTGAGCGCTATGTTCGACTGGCTTCGCAAGACCTCCGATAGCGCCCAGAGCGAGCGCTGGATCGCGCTGGATCTCGAAACGACGGGTCTTGATCCGACGCGTGATCGAATCGTGGAAATCGGCGCAATTGCAATTCATCGCGGCGATATCGTGCTTCACGATTATTTTCATCGCGTGCTTTCCGGCAGTGGCACGATCAGCGCGGAAAATCGAATCGTCCATGGCGTAACGGCGCTAGAGCAGTACGATGGTGCTGCGCTCGCTGATGCGCTGGAATCGCTCATTGCTTGGGTGGGCGATTCGCCATTCGTTGGTTTTTTTACTGAGTTCGACGTGAAATTTTTGCGAACTGCCATTGCATCGCAAACCAACAAGGCGGCCGCGAAATCATTTGCCGCTCATCACATTGATGTGCAACGCATCGCGCCAGCGCTTTTTCCCGAGGTGAAGGCGAAGTCACTAGGCGAGTGGACGAAAGCGATGAAATCGCCAATTAAAAAACAACATCGCGCGCTCGCCGATGCACTGGCAACGGCGCACCTGTTGCAGCGCATCCTCGCTAAGTTGCCGCCTGAGCGACGCACGTTTTCCGAATTGCAGGCGCTCGAACAAGTGGGGCGCTGGTCGTAAGCGCACGCCACTCGAGGAATCAATTGATTCGGCACAACGGATTTCGCTTTTGATCGTTTTGTAGGCGCGGGCTTGACCGCGCTTCGATCTGCGAGCGCAATCAACGAAAGCGACGCCAAGTCGTCGCCTACAAATCACGCGGATCAAACGAAATTGTTTCGGTTCAATAGGGTGTCTCGATTTTGGGCGCTTTCTCTGCGGATTGCCTGCGAACGTGTTTGCTTCCGGCGCTTCATCAACGAGCCGCTCCGTAAAATCGCCGCATGAGTGCCACCTATCCCACCCTGCGCATGCGCCGCATGCGTCGCGATGCGTTCACCCGCGCGATGATGCGCGAAACCTCGCTGTCTGCCGCCAATTTGATCTGGCCGGTGTTTGTCGTCGAAGGCGAGCAACGCACGATGGAGATTGCCTCGATGCCGGGCGTCGAGCGGATGTCGATCGATGTGCTGGTGGATCGTGCGCGAGAAGCGGCCTCGCTGGGGGTGTTCGCCATCGCCTTGTTTCCCTACATCGAAGGCGAGAAGACGCCGTACGCTGAAGAGGCGCACAACGCGAACGGTTTGATCCCGCGTGCGGTTCGCACCTTGAAGGAACAAGTGCCGAGCATCGGCGTGATCACCGATGTCGCGCTCGACCCGTATACCTCGCACGGGCAAGATGGGCTGATCGATGAAACCGGCTACATCTTGAACGATGAAACAATCGCGGTATTGATCCAGCAATCGCTCACGCATGCAGCGGCAGGCGTTGATTTCGTCGCCCCGTCGGACATGATGGACGGCCGCATCGGCGCGATTCGCCAAGCGCTCGACGAAGCGGGGTTCTTTCAAACGAAGATCCTTGCCTACAGCGCGAAATTCGCGAGCAATTTCTACGGCCCGTTCAGAGATGCAGTCGGCTCAGCCGCGAATCTGGGCGTGAGCACGAAAGACACCTATCAACTCGATTTCGGCAATAGCATCGAAGCGATGCGCGAATGCGCGCTTGATGTGGAAGAAGGCGCGGACATGCTGATGGTGAAACCCGGTTTGCCGTACCTCGACATCCTCGCGCGAGTCAAAAGCGAATTCAAATTGCCGGTCGCCGTGTATCAGGTCAGCGGCGAATTCGCGATGCTCAAGGCGGCGAGCGCGAACGGGTGGCTGGATTACAAAAAGTGTTTGCTGGAAACACTCATGGCGTTTCGCCGTGCGGGCGCGAGCGCGATTCTCACGTACGGCGCGATTGATGCAGCGCGGTGGTTGAACGGGAAGTGATTTATTAGCAGAGCACAGTAAACGTCTGATTCGTCAGGGCAAGAATCTATTTTTGTTACTTTTCAATATTGGCTAAAAATCGTATCTAGCGCTAGCGTAAACGCCATTTCTCGCACTGCCCTATTGTTTCTCCAATTCCCAAAGCTCAAGCTCACGTGATGAAACTCACCCGTTTTTCCGCTGACAGCGCTGGCGAACCGGCGATCGATTTCCCTAAGGTCGAGCGTCGTCTGATCGGAAATCCGAAGCGGGAAACGTGGAACGCGATGAGCGCGGCGCTAAACGCGGGGCAAATCGATACCGGCATTTGGCGGTGTGAGCCCGGCAAGTGGAAGATCGCGTTTAGCGCAACCAAGCATGAAGTTTTCACTGTGCTCTCCGGTCGCTGTCGCGTGCACACGGACGACGGCCACTACGAAGAAGTGGGGACGGGCGAATCGCTCTACATTCCGCCGAATTTCATCGGCGCGTTTGAGGTGTTAGAGATGATCACGAAGACTTACGTGATCGTTGAATAGCGTCTCGCACGGCCGTTCCTGAGCGCCTAAAGCAGCGAAGCCGCCACCTGCGTCGCAGCGAAATGCGGAGCCGTCGCTAAGAGATGCGATGTGTTTGGCAGGCCGCGCACTTGTGCATCGTTCAATGTCGTGGTGATGGCAATGCAGCGCATTCCTGCGCGATAAGCCGCCTCAACGCCTGCGGGCGTATCTTCAAACACGACGCAGCGTGCGGGCTCAATACCCATCGCCTCCGCGCAGCGCAGAAAAATTTCTGGATCGGGTTTACCGTTCTTTACGTCGGCGCCGCCTACGATCACGGGAAAGTGTTCGCGCAATTCAAGACCATCGATCACGAGCGTGATGTTCTCTGGCGGCGCGGCGGTGCCGAGCGCGGTTTTAACGCCCGCGCTTCGAGCGCGCGTGAGCAAATCAACCGCGCCCACCATCGGCGTCATCACGTCGCGGTAACTCTCGCGATAGAGCGCTTCTTTGCGGTCTGCAAGATGCTCCAACTCGTCCGCGCTCACTGCGCGCCCCAGCAAACGAGGAAAAATTTCTCGATTAGTGAGCCCCGCCGACCATGTGAAAAACTCGAATCGATCCACGCTCACGCCGATCTCTGGAAGCATCAAATCCCATGCCTTCTCGTGATACGGCATGGAATCGACAAGCGTGCCGTCCATATCGAAGATGAGGGCATCGAAGCTGCGGGAAATCGTCATTGTTTAAACCTTTGTTTGTTTCGGTAATTGGCCATATCGAGTCGTGTCACGGGCGGTGCATCGTTGCCCCACGCGCTTCGCACGTAGGTCAGCACTTCGGCGATCTCGTCGTCTTTGAGTAAGTGGTAGAACGGGGTCATGCCATGGGGTGCGGGGTTGCCTGCGGTCGCGGGCGCGAAGCCGCCTTCGAGCGTAATGCGAATCAGATTCTCATGCCGCGCCATGGTCACTGCGCGATTGCCTGCAAGCGCCGGAAACGCGCCGCGCTGCCCTTCGCCATTTTTGCCGTGGCAATTTTCGCAATGGGTCGCGTAGAGTTCACCGCCGCGCGCTGAGGCGTTTGTGCTCGACTTATCTGGTTGACTCCCCTGAGATGTTTGGCTCACGGGCAACGATTTGAGATACAGCGCAAGCGCGTTTGCATCCGTGTCATCAAGAAACTGCGTGCTCTTGAACACCACATCGGCCATCGGCCCGAGCGCAGATGCTTTCTGGTTGATGCCGACGCGTAGCCAGGTAATTATTTCGTCAACCGTCCAATCGGTCACACTTCCTTCATCGCGCAAGTGAAGCGATGGCGCATACCAATCGTTGAGCGGCATTATTGAGCCAGCGAAGCTGCGGTCCGCGATCGGCGCGCCCAACACATTTCTCGCGCCGTGGCACGCGCTGCAATGCATGAGCCCGTTGGCAAGATACGCGCCGCGCTCAAGCGCTGTGGTGGGCGCAGCCGCTAACGGGTTCGCGCGATCAAAGAACAGCACGCGCCAAATGGCAATCGCGAGTTGAGAGTTGTAAGGCCAACTCATTTCACCCGTCTCGTTCGCGCGCGAGGATGCGGCAACGCCCCGCATGAAATACGCATACATCGCATCCGAATCGGCGCGCGAAATGTGCGTCGTATTGGTGAACGGAAACGCCGGGGAGAGCAGTCGGCCGTCTTTGCTGCGGCCCTCATGCAGCGCGCGGTAGAAGTCGTTGGCGCTCCATGCGCCGATGCCGTGGACTTTGTCCGGCGTAATGTTGGTTGCGACTACCGATCCGAATGGCGTTTGAATGCGGCGGCCACCCGCAAACGGCTCACCACCGCGCGCAGTGTGACAGCCTGCGCAGTTGCCAATTTTTGCGAGGTATTCACCGCGCTTGATGTCTTCGGCGGAGGCGGCAGGAATACCTTCCCCCTCCCGGCCTCCCCCTTGAAGGGGGAGGAGAAGCTCTTTCACCACCAGCGCTGCATAAACAACGAACAGCGCGCTGCATGCGATTAACGCTAACCAACCGATTCGCTTCACTTCGGAATGCCTCCGCATTCCGTTGGCAAAGGCGCAGGCAACGCGTTGGCGGGCTTCCCGTTAAGCGGCACGGGTTGTGCGGCAAGCCACGCGGCCACCGCATTCACATCCTCCGCGCTCATCGCACGTGCGTGTGAGGCCATGCAATCCGGCGCGTAAGCTTTGCGTTGCCCGTTACGCCACGCACCCAACTGCGCGCTCATGTACGCAGCGGGCAGCCCCAGCAGACCGGGGATCGATGGCGCGACACCCGTGAGCGTTGCGCCGTGGCAGCTTGCGCATGCAGGCACCTTCGTTGCCTTGTCTCCATCCAGCGCGAGCTGCTGCCCACGCGCGAACACGCTCGCGGGCACGCGCGGCGACTCAGGCGGCGGATACAGCACATCAAGCCGCGAGAAATACTCTGCGATTTGGCGCAAATAGGCGTCGTTCAAATGTTCAAGCAGGCCATTCATCGCCGTGTTGTGGCGACGCCCGTCCTGGAAATGCTTGAGCTGCGCGTAGAGATACCCCGCAGGTTTCCCGGCAATGCGCGGCAGGTATTCTGTGTTGATCGTTTTGCCTTCTTTGCCGTGGCAACTGATGCAGGCCGCCATTCGACGCGCCATGTCGGGCCGCGGCTCGGCGCTGGCGTGCGCCGCCGAAGGAGCGGAGAGCGCGAACGGCACGCAAAGGGACGCGAGAACGCCAACCACACAACGCGAACGGAACTTCATTGCTGGAATTATCGTCTGCTCGCCCGTTCCACCGTCGGTAACATGTTCAGAGATCTACGTTCGTCAACGATGCCATCCATGTCACCCCTGTCTCTCGCTGCGAATCAATCCGCGCTCGACGATTTTTCGACGCTCGGCGCATGCGTGATTCGCGGCGCACTCACGCCCGATGAAATCGCGCTGCTGGAGCGCGGGATTGAAGTGAATCTCGCAGCCCCCGGCCCGCTTGCGGCAGTGGCAAGTCGCGCTGATGATCCTGGGCGCTTCTTCGAAGACTTTTGCAATTGGCAGCGTATTCCCGAGTATGAGGCGATCATGAAGCATTCGGCGCTGCCGCGCATCGCCGCATCGCTCATGCAAAGCAACACCGTGCGGATTTATCACGATCATTTGCTCGTGAAAGAGGCACGCACGCAGCAGCCGACGCCCTGGCATCAAGACCAGCCGTACTACAACATCGATGGTCGACAAAACGTGTCGTTTTGGATTCCGGTTGATCCCGTGCCGCGCGAGAGCACGCTGGAATTTTTAAGCGGATCGCACCTGGGCGGCTGGCTCATGCCGCGCACGTTCATGAGTAGCCAAGCCAAGTGGTTCCCCGAGGGTTCGCTCGAAGAATTGCCCGATATGTCGAAACCTGCAAACGCATCCCGCGTGATCGGTTGGGCGCTCGAACCGGGCGATTGCGTCGCCTTTCACATGCTCACGCTACACGCCTCTGCAGGCTCCAAGGCGCGACGCCGCGTATTCAGCGCCCGCTACATCGGCGACGACATCGTGCACGCACCACGCGCATGGAAAACGTCCCCGGAGTTTGCGGGGTTACGGGATGAGTTGGCGGCTGGGGTGGCGATGGAGCATCCGTTGTTTCCGCTCGTGCATCACAATGCTCAAAGCCAAGCGCAACTTTCCGCCAGCAAATACTCACGATACGCTGGCGTGTTCGAAGGTGGGCCGAAAGACCTCTCCACCAACCCTGCTTACTTTGAGTCTTATGGCCAATCGCGAAATTGAAGCATGCCTCGGTGGGGCAGTTGCTCGCAAATCTAAACCTCGACTCGCTCCCGCATCAACCCTCCGCGTCGTCCCGGCGTAGGCCGGACACCCGAAGGGGTTCCGACACATCCAAGCTCGCGTAAAGACAGCGATCGAAAGCCTGCAGCGGCGGGTTACGAGTCGGATCCGCGAGCGATCCGACCTACTTCGCTGGGCTAGGCTAACAGCTTATGTTTTGTGCTCATTGAATCTTTGCGCTTTTGGCAAGGTTGTGACGTGCACATAGCAACTGCACATTCTCGGCCTTTAGCGACGTGCCTCCTTTTGAAAAGGGAAGAATATGATCGAAGTGAAGTTCATCCGTAGCGCCGCAAGTTACGCATTTACCGCCATCGCGTGACCAGACCTCTAGTTTGACGCTGGTTGGAATAATGCGGCTGCGCTCAACAAGTCTGTTGGAAATTTCCTCAGGAGCTGTTTCATCAGACACGCTTTCAACAGCCACGAGTTTGAACTTGAAAACGTTCCTGATGCCGTCACTCTCAACCCAGGAATCAACCAAATGAAAAAATCCGTTGTCAGTCCAAATGCCAGCTTTGATTTTTTCGTAAACCTGAACAATGTCGGGGCCTTTTTCGCCTTCCTTGAATCGTTGCGCGGCCGTGTGAAACTTTCCATTTTCGGTTAGGGCCCCGCCTGGCTGTGCCCCTGGCTGATCGAGAGCCTTAGGATCAGATATTCCCTTGCGCTTCGGTTCATCATGACCTTCATAAATAAGCACCGCGCCATCGTCTTGAACTTCATCACGGTAGGGTGAGTTTGGACGCACTGACATAAGGATCACCGAGTGGCGCCCTTTTAGTCGGAAATTCATACCGCGTTGGAGGCTGGTACGTTCCCTTTGGCACATCTCAATATAGGAGATGACATTACCTCTCACTACAAACCTCTATATAAAACATGGATTGAGCTAAAGCACAATCGCGCTAATAATCCGCCGCCCGCGCCGCCACCAACGTATTCTGCAAAAGCATCGTAATCGTCATCGGCCCCACACCGCCGGGCACGGGGGTGATGTAGCTCGCGACTTCTTTGGCGCTTTCAAAATCGACATCGCCCACGAGCCCGCCGCCTTGTTCTATTGGGAGTCGGTTGATACCTACATCTAACACGACTGCATCGCTTTTAATCATGTTGCCCTTAATAAAGCGGGGCCTGCCGACTGCGGCTACCAGGATATCTGCTTGCCGGGTGATCGCGGCCAAATCTTTCGTGCCTGAATGACAAATGGTGACGGTGGCGTTGGCGTGAAGGAGTAATAGCGCCATCGGTTTGCCGACGATATTGCTGCGCCCGACGACGACGGCGTGTTTGCCGCGCAAATCTTTCATGCCGATATCGGCCAGCATTTCCATGCAGCCCGCGGGCGTGCAGGAGACGAAGCGCGGCTCGCCGATGGTGAGCGCGCCGACATTTTCCGCATGAAAGCCGTCCACGTCTTTATCCACGGCAATCGCTTCGAGCACTTTCTTTTCGTCGATCTGTTTCGGCAAGGGGAGCTGCACGAGGATGCCGTGAATGGTTGCATCGTTGTTGAGCGTTTGCACAACCGAGAGCAATTCCGCTTCGCTCGCCGTGGCGGGCATGCGGTGCATCACGCTTTTCATGCCGACTTTCTCACACGCCGCGACTTTGTTTCGCACGTACACCTGCGACGCGGGATCGTCACCCACGAGCACCACAGCAAGCCCCGGCGTGATGCCCTTGACTTTAAGCGCCGCGACCTCGTCGGCAATCCGTCCGCGCACTTTTTCGGCGAGTGCTTTGCCGTCGATGATTTTTGCGGTCATGGTTGGGTTCTCTTTTCTTGACGCAGACTTTTATGGGTCGGTTGTTCTTGAATCAACGTGACGAGCGGCGCTACACGTTCTCTTTTGACGCAGATTACGCTGATTTCGCAGATTAACGCTGATTTCTTTCGCGGTGTTTGCCATTCAAGGGCTTACCCATGCGCGAGTGAACTTCAGAAATTTGAAGCGCGTCCGATCGTTGAAATGCGCTAGCCAAAACTGCAAACGACATCTGTGTTCATCTGTGTAAATCTGTGGCAAAAACTAATCAGCGTTGATCTGCGAAATCAGCGTAATCTGCGTCAAAAAAGCGCTACGATGAAGCTCCGCCCGCCGATGAGTTCGCTTCCGGCGGCACGACGGTTTCTGCCGTTGCAACGGCTTCGGCAGCGGCAGTCTCCGCTTTGGGCGCATCCACCGAACCGGGCGGTGCTTGGATCACGGGCGGATCGGGCACATACGGATAGACCGTGAGCTCGGTAACGACCCAATGCATTTTTGCGTCGTGGGTTTCTTGCGGTAGCTGATCGGTGATCTGCGCTTCGTAGCAAATGCCGATGCGCGCACAATTGTCAGCGAGCTTTGCTGAGAGCCGATCGTAATAACCGCCACCGCGCCCCAGCCGCGCGAGGCCCTTGGTGAACGCAAGCCCAGGATAAATCACGCAATCGATGTTGAGCGGCTCGGTGGGCGATGAGCGGGTGACGTCCGGCGCGCGGATGCCATGTTTGTGCGGAATGAGCGCGTCCAAGCTGCGCACGCGCCAGAGCGTCATTAAGCCTGCAACATTGGTGATTTTTGGATAGGCAACGGCCTTACCGCGCTTCATCAACTCTTTGGCGAGATCGTCGGTGGCCACTTCATGGCCATCGCTCGCATACAGCAATACCGTCTTCGCCCGGTGAATATCCGGATGCTGGAAGAGTTTTTCGTTGATTCGACGCTCTGCGGCACGTCGCTCTTTTTCCGAGAGCGCATCGCGCTTGGCGAGCACGTCCGCGCGCAGCGCTTTTTTCGAATGTTCCGACTCGGCGGGCGTTTCGGCGACGACAACGATGTCGGTTTGCACCGGCGGTGCGTCCTGTGGAATCACTTCGGGCGCTTCCGGCTCCGGCTCAAGCACGGGGGCAAACCTATAATCGTGATCTTGTTCAATCTCTGAGCTCATCGCAGTATTTTGTCATTTGCTGCGCTGACTTTCTGGAGCATTACAGATGAATGCCGCCGTTGAAGTGTCCCCCTACGTAAACCGCCGCGAGCGTTTGTTTGCCTCCATCGGCGACGGCGTTGCAGTGATCCCCACCGCGCCAGAGCTCGCGCGTAACCGCGATACCGATTATTTGTATCGCCACGATAGCTATTTTTATTACCTCACCGGTTTTCGCGAGCCGCAATCAGTATTGGTATTGCTCGGCGGCGCTGAGCGTAAATCGATTCTGTTTTGCCGCTCAAAAGATGAAACGCGCGAAATTTGGGATGGCTTTCGCTATGGGCCCGATGCGGCGCGCGAGATTTTTGGTTTCGATGAGGCCCATCCCATCGAAAAATTCGACGAGCTGCTGCCCGATTACCTGAAAAATCGCGGCACGCTATATGCGCCGCTCGCATTAGGCACGACGAACGCCACAGCGTTTGAAGCGACGCTCAATAAGTCGATCAATGCTGTTCGCGGCATGACGCGCGCTGGCTTTTCGGCCCCCGATTCGCTGGTGAACGTTTATAAGCTCATCGATGAAATGCGCCTTATCAAGGATGCGCATGAAATCGCCATCATGCGGCGCTCAGGCGAGATCGCTTCGCTCGCGCACACGCGTGCCATGCGCACGGCGCGCCCTGGGCAATACGAATACCACGTGGAAGCCGAGATCGCTCACGAGTTTATTCGCCACGGCGCACGCACCCCCGCGTACAACCACATCATCGCGAGCGGCCCAAACGCCTGCGTACTGCATTACAACGATTCGACGCGCCAGATGTGCGACGGCGATTTGCTCCTGATTGATGCGGGCTGCGAGTACGAAGGCTACGCCAGTGACATCACGCGCACCTTCCCAGTGAACGGCAAATTCACGGGGCCACAGAAGGACGTGTACGAAGCCGTACTCAAAGCGCAGTACGCCTGCATGGACGTACTTAAAGCGGGCAATGCGTTCCACAAGTATCACGATGTGGCCACCGAATCGCTCGCACAATCGATGATTGATTTGGGATTGCTCAAAGGCTCGCTCGCGCAAGTGTTAGAAGAGCAAACCTATATGCAGTTCTACATGCACCGCGCGGGCCACTGGATCGGCATGGATGTGCATGATGCCGGCGCGTATCGCATCAACGGCGAATCGCAAGTGTTGAAGCCGGGCATGGTTGTCACCAATGAACCGGGCCTCTACATTCGACCTGCTGCGAATGTGCCCGAGCACTTTTGGAATGTCGGCGTGCGTATCGAAGACGATGTGTTGATCACCGCAGACGGCAACGAAAATCTCACGATCACCACACCGAAGACGGTGGCCGAGGTTGAGGCCACCTGCTCCCGCTAAGCGGCGAAACGTTCTAGTGCAGAGCGTGTCGGCGCTTCCGAGTGTTTGCGTCGTCGCGCCCGATCAGTCGTGGCCGAAGCGCTTCTGCGAGGAAGCGAGCCGGGTTGTAGCGCTCTTTCGTGAGCAAGACATTGAGCTTCACCACATTGGGAGCACTGCAATTCGCGGCATCCATGCAAAGCCCGTGATCGATATCCTGCTTCTGGCATCTAACATGGAAATCGTTGATCGTGCGAGCGCTGCGATGGTGGACTTGGGCTACGAGGCAATGGGTGAGTTCGGAATTGCTGGACGACGCTACTTTCGTTTGAACAATGCTGAAGGTATTCGCACCCACCAGCTGCACGCATTCGCACGCGGCAGCGACGATGCGAATCGCCATCTTGCGTTTCGCGATTACATGAATCGCCACCCGAGCATTGCAGAGGAGTACAACCAGCTCAAGCAGCGGCTCGCTGCTCAGCATCCAAACGAAATGGCGGCGTACATGGATGGAAAGGACGCCTTCATCCGGTTGCATCAGTCGCGCGCCGTGTTGGAGGCTGCTACACAATGAAAACACTCATCGTTGGCGGCGGTCCGGTTGGGCTCGCAACCGCCCTCGCACTCACACAGGCGCATGCGGGTGGCGAGATCACGGTACTCGAAGCGTCGCCGCGTGAAAAGCAAATTAATAGTGATCGCAACATTGCGCTATCGCTCGCATCGTGGCGTTTTCTTGAGCGGATCGGCGTTAAATCAGCCGGGCTTATCGCCAATCACGGCACAGAAATTCGCGCCGTTGAAGTCACGCAACAAGGTGCGTTCGGTTGGCTCAAACTCGATGCGAAAGAGTTGGGGGAGTCTGCATTAGGCGCGGCCGTTCCGTATCCCTATCTCAAATCCGCGCTCGATGATGCAGTTGTCGCGCGCGGTATTCATGTGTTGTGGAATGCAGAGGCTACGCGCGTCTCGCTTGAGGGCGCACGAGCGCGCGTGTCGCTCGCGACGGGCGAGTCGTTAGTCGCCGATTGCGTCGCGCTAGCAGACGGCTCCAAGGCCTCTGCCGATTCGATGATGCCCGAATTCAAATCATTCGAGCGGAGCAGCGGGCAAGTTGCGGTGATTGCAAGAGTGCGCGCCACGAAACCCACGCTCAATGTGGCGTACGAGCGGTTCACCGCAGGCGGCGCGCTCGCGCTCATTCCCCGCGCGGCCGACGCAGGTGTAGCCGAGTGGACACTCGTTTGGGCGCGCGACAGCGTGGATGCGGAGCGACTGCTCGCGCTTGATGATGCAAGCTTTTGCGAAACGATCAACGACGCATTCGGCGGAGCGATGGGCGCGCTGACTGTGGCATCGAAGCGCACGTCGTATCCGCTGGTGTGGCGATTCGTTGAGCCACGTGTTCATGGCGCGGTCGTCGCGGTTGGCAATGCGGCGCAGGCGCTGCATCCAGTGGCAGCGCAAGGGCTTAATTTGGGGCTACGCGACGCAGAAGATTTGGCGAACGCGCTGCAAAACAACAATCATCGTAGCGAGCAGGAATCAATCACGTCGGCGCTCTCGCGGTTTGCACAGTCTCGCGCGATAGATCGCGTTGCCACGTTTGGATTCTCGGGTGTACTCGCGTATGGGTTTGATCGCGGCGGCTGGCTCCTGGACGCACCACGCGGACTCGGCTTGATGGCGTTGCAAATGTTGCCGTCCGCGAAGCGCGAATTGCTTCGTCGAATGGCGCTTTAGTCAACGATAACTTTTCCACTATCGCCCAAATTTATTTGGGGCAAGCGAGAAGTGAATTGCTTTTTCAACATAAATACTTTTTTTACGCTAGCGCTTGCCAATAGTGGGCTAGCGAGCGTTAGTTTTAACCACAATTGGCTCGTATCCAGCTTCGCTGTGCGGCGAAACGACGCAACGCTTGAACGCGGCACGTTGGGTTCCGTTTCATAGGGCGTTTGTTGTGAAAGTGCATCACGGCGCAACAAAAAAATAAAAAAATTGCGCGCTGCTCCTGCTTAAATTTCGTGCATCGAGATCGCTATAATCTCGACTCCTTCCTTGGCAATCCCCCCAACTTTTTTCTCTGCACACAATGTTGCGCATCGGCCCCTATTCCCTCAAAAATCGGCTCGTGATCGCGCCGATGGCTGGGGTCACCGATCGCCCGTTCCGCAAACTGTGTCGCGAATTTGGGGCGGGGCATGCGGTGAGCGAAATGCTCGCGTCGCGTCCTGAGCTTTGGCAAACACCGAAATCGATGTGGCGGATGGATTTTTCGCACGAAGCCGCACCCATCGCCGCGCAGATTGCAGGCAGCGATCCGATGATGATGGCGGAGGCCGCGCGCTTTAATGTGTCGCGCGGCGCCCAGATCATTGATATCAACATGGGTTGCCCGAAGAAAAAGGTTTGCAAGGTGGACGCGGGCTCGGCGCTCTTGCGCAACGAAGCACTGGTTCAGTCAATTCTCGAAGCGGTGGTAAACGCCGTCGACGTGCCGGTGACGTTGAAAACACGCACCGGCTGGAGCCCTGAGCACAACAACGCCGTTCGCATCGCGCAAATCGCAGAGAACGCCGGGATCGGCGCGCTCACGCTGCACGGTCGCACGCGCGCCTGCGGGTTCGAAGATGGCACAGTGGAATACGAGAGCATCAAGGCGGTGAAGGCATCGGTATCGATCCCCGTGATTGCAAACGGCGACATCGATTCGCCGCAAAAGGCGAAAGCGGTGCTCGAGTACACGAAGGCGGACGCGGTGATGATTGGTCGTGCCGCGCAAGGCCGCCCGTGGATATTTCGGGATACGCAACACTACTTCGATCACGGCGAATTGCCGCCCGCACCCGAGACGCGTGAAGTGATGAGCGCGCTTTTGAGCCATCTTCACGATCATTACGCACTTTACGGCGAATACACCGGTGTGCGTAGCGCACGAAAACACATTGGTTGGTACACCGAAACTTTGCCCGGCGGCGAGGATTTCCGCGATCAACTCAACACGATTGAATCAACCGCTGCGCAGTTCGCGGCAGTTGAAACCTATTTCTCGCAATTGGCAGGCGCGTATGAGCGGTTGCCTGTTGCGAATTACACGTTCAGTGAAGTGCTTCACTGATTTGAAGATGAATTTTTTGACGCAGATTACGCTGATTTCGCAGATTTACACTGATTACTGAAATGAAATGCACTGCTGTGGCCGCGCACAGGGCCGTGCATTTAATCTGCGCTCATCAGCGAAATCAGCGTAATCTGCGTCAAGAAAAATCGACACAAAAAATAACACTATGAAGAAGCCCAAACTAAACGGCCAAGCGGCCATCGCCGAAGCGGTCACCCATTCGCTCGACGAGTACATTCAAAAAATGGACGGACTACCGATTGATAATTTGCACGATCTGGTGGTCGGATGCGTTGAGAAAACGCTGATCGAAGACGTGATGAAGCGCACCAAGAGCAATCAATCGGAAGCTGCGGTGATGCTTGGCATCAATCGCAACACGCTGCGCGCGAAGCTCGACAAATACAAAATCAAGTTGCCGTCATGAATCGAAAAATCACACGGGCGCTGATCTCGGTGTCCGACAAAACAGGGCTGGTTGAATTCGCAAAATCGCTCGCTAAACACGGCGTTGAATTGCTATCGACCGGCGGCTCGGCGAAAACGCTGCGAGATGCGGGTTTGAGCGTGACCGATGTGGGCGACTACACGGGCTTTCCTGAAATGCTCGACGGTCGTGTGAAAACGCTGCACCCGAAAGTGCACGGGGGCATCCTCGCCAATCGCCTCTTGCCCGCGCACATGAGCGCGGTTGAAGGCGCGAAGATTCCGTTGATCGATTTGGTCGTCGTCAATCTCTATCCGTTCCGTGAGACGGTGGCGAAGCCAAATTGTTCGCTCGAAGATGCGATTGAAAACATCGACATCGGCGGCCCAACGATGGTGCGCGCCGCTGCGAAAAACTGGGAAGGTGTGGCCATCGTGGTCGACGCGGGCGATTACGAATGTCTTTCCGCTGAGATGAACGACAGCGCAGGCGCGCTTTCGCGCAAGACGCGTTTCGCTCTCGCGAAGAAAGCGTTTTCGCACACCGCTTCTTACGATGCCGCGATCTCGAACTACTTGACTTGCCGCGAACTCGACGGTGAGGTGCGCGCGTATCCCGATGTGCTCACGCTTCAGTGGCACAAAGCGCAAGATATGCGCTACGGCGAGAATCCGCATCAAAGTGCCGCCTTCTATCGCGACGAAACGCCGGCCAAAGGAACGCTCGCGCGCTACACGCAATTGCAAGGCAAAGAGCTTTCGTACAACAACGTGGCCGATGCGGATGCCGCGTGGGAATGCGTGCGCAGTTTCGATGAAACCTGCTGCGTGATCGTGAAGCATGCGAACCCTTGCGGCGTTGCGCTCGGCGCGTCGGCGCTCGAGGCCTATCAACGCGCGTTTGCAACCGATCCGACCTCTGCGTTCGGCGGCATCATCGCATTCAACACTGCGGTTGACGCCCAAACGCTTGAAGCGGTCAGCAAGCAATTTGTTGAAGTATTGATTGCGCCCGACTATTCGGCTGAAGCCCTGGAACTAGCGGCCAAAAAGGCGAATGTTCGTGTGCTGAAAGTGGCCATCGAGAAGCTTGCTCACAGCGCAAATGCGCTTGAATTGAAGCGCGTGGGCGGTGGCGTGCTCGCGCAGAGCGCGGATACCCATCAGCTGGATTCGAGCGCCCTCAAGGTGGTGACTGCGAAAGCACCCGACGCCACACAATTGCGCGATATGCAGTTTGTGTGGAAGGTGGCGCAGTTTGTGAAGTCGAACGCGATCGTGTTCGCGAAAGATGGGCGAACGCTCGGGATCGGTGCTGGCCAAATGTCACGTCTTGATTCCGCGCGCATTGCCAAGATCAAGGCAGAGGCGGCCGGCTTAACGCTGCAAGGCTCAGTCGCCGCAAGTGACGCCTTCTTCCCCTTCCGCGATGGCCTCGATGTGCTCGCCGATGCGGGCGCGATCGCGGTGATCCAACCCGGCGGCAGCATGCGTGATCAAGAAGTAATTGATGCCGCGAATGAACGCGGTGTAGCGATGGTGACCACGGGTGTGCGGCATTTCAGACATTGACGCTAAATCTGTAGGAGCGGCTCTGCCGCGATACACGGTACCGACATGCGCTATGTTTGAATCACGTGAATCGCTTCGCACCGCCGCTCGACAGTAAAAGGCGAAGAAGTTACTTGCGATGATCGCGGCAAAGCCGCTCCTACAAAGTTCAGAATGAAGATATTAGTCATCGGCAACGGCGGACGCGAACATGGGCTAGCGTGGAAGCTCGCGCAGAGCCCTCGCGTACAGAAAGTGATCGTCGCGCCGGGCAATGCGGGATCTGCGATTGAGCGCGGTTGCGAAAATCATCCGGCGAGCGATGTCGCCGCTTGGCTCGCGCTCGCGAAGGCTGAAAAGGTTGCGCTCACCGTCGTTGGTCCTGAAGCCGCGTTGGCGGCGGGTGTGGTCGATGCGTTTCGCAGTGAAGGGCTGAAGATTTTCGGCCCGACTAAAGCAGCGGCGCAGCTTGAGTCGTCAAAAGACTTCGCGAAGTCATTCATGAAGCGGCACCACATTCCGACGGCGCACTACATGACGTTTTCCGACGCTCGCCTCGCGCATGCACACGTGGAGCGCACCGGCGCGCCGATCGTGATCAAAGCGGATGGATTGGCGGCGGGCAAAGGTGTCGTTGTCGCGATGACGCTCGAAGAAGCGCATGCCGCGATTGATGCGATGCTCGCCGACAATAAGCTAGGTGACGCTGGCGCACGCGTGGTGATCGAAGAATTCATGCAGGGCGAAGAGGCAAGCTTCATCGTCATGTGCGATGGCAAAAACATTTTGCCGATGGCAACGAGCCAGGATCACAAGCGCCTTCGTGATCATGATGAAGGCCCGAATACGGGCGGCATGGGTGCCTATTCGCCTGCACCAGTGGTCACCCCTGAGGTGAACGCACGCATCATGCGCGAGATCGTTCGCCCAACGGTCGCTGGCATGGCGGCTGACGGTGTTCCGTTCACGGGATTTCTGTACGCGGGCGTGATGATTGACGAAGCCGGTGCGCCGCGCGTCGTCGAATTCAATGCACGATTTGGCGATCCGGAAACGCAACCTGTGATGATGCGTTTGAAGAGCGACTTCGTTTCGCTGATTGAGCATGGCATCGCAGGTACGCTCGATCAAGTCGAAGTGGAATGGGATCGCCGCGTCGCGCTCTGCGTGGTGATGGCGTCGTATGGCTATCCTGATTCCCCGCGCAAAGGTGATGCGATCACGGGGCTTCCGACTGAAGAGATGGATGACGCAAAAGTATTTCACGCGGGCACGGCAACGAGCGATGGCAACATCGTCGTCAGTGGTGGTCGCGTCCTCGGTGTCACGGCGCTCGGCGACAAAGTACAGCTCGCACAAAAACGCGCGTACGAAATCGCAGATCGCATTCATTTCGACGGCGCACAAATGCGACGCGATATTGGCTGGCGTGCGGTGAAGCGGTGATTCTTTGACGCAGATTACGTTGATTTCGCAGATTTACGCTGATTGGTTTTTTGCGCTGCGCGCTCAGTATCACCTCCGCCCGCTTTTGTTAGCAATAGGAAACTGTCTATCTTTGAATTCGCCAATCGCTGCGAGTGCGATCACAAAAATCTGTGTCAATCTGCGAAATCAGCGTAATCTGCGTCAAAAAAATCTCTTTATGACCGAGCGCCAAACCATCAGCAAGTCCGTAACTTTTGACGATGTTGCTTCAGTCCACGATTTCTTGATCGGACTGCAATCGCAGATCGTCGCCGCGCTTGAAGCCGTCGACGGCGGCGCGTTTATTCGTGACGAGTGGCAGCGGCCTGAAGGGGGCGGTGGCATTTCGCGATTGATTGAGAATGGTGCTGTCATCGAGCGCGGCGGCGTAAATTTTTCTCACGTGAAGGGCGCGGCAATGCCGAAGTCGGCGACCGCGTCACGCCCCGAACTTGAAGGTGCGCCGTGGGAGGCAATGGGTGTATCGCTCGTGATTCATCCCAGAAATCCTTTCGCGCCGACGACGCACATGAACGTGCGTTTCTTCATTGCGTCGCCGAAAGACGCAGCGCCGGTCTATTGGTTTGGCGGCGGGATGGATCTCACACCCTACTACGGTTTTGAGGACGATGCGGTTCATTGGCATCGCACCGCGAAGCATTCCGTCGAGCCGTTTGGCGACGATCTCTATCCGCGTTTCAAAGCGCAATGTGACAAGTACTTTTTCTTGAAACACCGCAACGAACCACGCGGTATCGGCGGTACGTTCTTCGACGATTTCACCGAACTCGGATTTGAAGAGTCGTTTGCGCTGATGCGCTCGGTCGGTGAACATTTCGTTCCGGGTTATGCGCCAATTCTCGAACGCCGCAAAGACACGCCTTACGACGAACGTCATCGCGATTGGCAACTCTACCGTCGCGGCCGCTATGTCGAATTCAATTTGGTGTGGGATCGAGGCACGCACTTCGGCTTGCAATCAAACGGCCGCACTGAAGCGATCCTCATGAGCATGCCGCCGCTGGTGAAATGGGAATACATGCGAACGCCGACTGCGGGTTCACCGGAAGCGAGTTTGCTCACCGATTTCTTATGCGCAAAGGATTGGATTTGAACGCGCGAATCACTTCACACGAGACTTCAACAACAAGCGTTGAGGGTGACGCGCACCTTACCGAAACCCAGATCTCCAGCGAAGAAGTGTTCAAAGGCAAATTGCTCCACGTGGTTCGCGATAAGGTGAAACTGCCGAATGGCAATACGTCCTCGCGCGAGTACATCAAGCATCCGGGCGCGACCTGTATCGTGGCTGAGTTTGAAGACGGAAAGCTTTTGATGCTGCGGCAGTTTCGTTACGCAACGGGCCGCGTGATGATCGAATTTCCTGCGGGTAAGCTTGATCCGAAAGAAAATCCGCTCGTATGCGCGCAGCGTGAACTGAAAGAGGAAACGGGTTACTGGGCACGCTCGTGGCACACGCTTGGCGACATTCATCTCGCGATTGGGTATTCAGACGAGGTGATTCACGTGTTCCACGCGAATGGTCTCGTGCAAGGCGAAGCGATGCCCGATCAAGACGAGTTTCTCGAAGTCTTCCAGGCAACGCCAGAAGAGATCGAACAAATGATTCGCGACAATCGAATCACCGACGCGAAAACAACGTCAGCATTCATGCGTTGGCAGCTGCTGCGGCGACCGGGGATTGTGTGATTTTTTGACGCAGATTACGCTGATTTCGCAGATGTACGCTGATTTCTTGAATAGGTTGCAAGGATGTGCCGCCCGCACTGACAACACGTGAGAACACGGCTTACAAAATCGGTTAGCGTGATGAAGAAATAATCTGCGTACATCTGCGAAATCAGCGTAATCTGCGTCAAAGAAAAAACTATGAAACCCCAATACGTCCTCACCCTCTCCTGCAACGACCGTCCTGGCATCGTGCATCGTGTCACGGGATTTTTGCTTGAGCATGGCGCGAATATTTTGGAGGCGGCGCAGTTTGATGACACCTCAAACAATCGCTTCTTCATGCGCATTCAGTTTGAAGCTGAAGGCACGAGCGAGAAGGCGTTGCAAACCGCGTTTGCGCCGATTGCGAGCGAGTGGTCGTTCGAGGCAACGATTTTTGATGCCTCGCATCGTGTGCGCACCTTGCTGATGGTCTCGAAGCAAGGGCATTGTTTGAACGATCTCTTGTTCCGCTGGAAGAGCGGCTTGCTGCCGATCGACATTCCCGCGATTGTGAGTAATCACATGGATTACTACCAACTCGCCGCGAGCTACAACATCCCGTTCTTCCACTTACCGATCACGGCGGAAACTAAGCCGCAACAGGAAGCGAAGATTCGCGAAGTGATTGCAGAGAAGAGCATCGATCTCGTCATCCTCGCGCGCTACATGCAGGTGCTCTCGCCCGAACTCTCGCGCGATCTCTCGGGCCGCGCGATCAACATTCATCACTCATTTCTGCCGAGCTTCAAGGGCGCGAAACCGTATTACCAAGCGCACGCACGCGGCGTGAAACTGATCGGTGCGACGGCGCATTACGTCACCGATGATCTCGACGAAGGTCCGATCATTGAGCAAGAAGTCGCCCGAGTCGATCACGCGATGAGCGTTGAGGCGCTCACCAACGCGGGCCGCGATGTCGAATGCACCGCACTCGCCCGCGCCGTGAAGTGGCATGCGGAGCATCGGGTGCTGTTGAATGGGCATCGGACGGTGGTGTTTAGATAAACGTTAGCTTTTAGGCGTTCGCCCACGTTTAGTAGGGGCAAAGCGACGTAAATCGTTTATCTTGCAAAGTGAGTTTTTCGAGCGCTTGCTCTCATTAAATTGAGCTTTTCTCGATTTTTTTCTCTGATTCGGCGCTACCTAGCTCGAGGTAGGCGACGGCTTGACGTCGCTTCGTTGCATTAAGTCATAGCTGGAAAAACGGAAGCGCGGTCAAGCCCGCGCCTACATTCTCCGGCTGCGTTCGTGGCGGGCTTGTCGAGCCATTCGTGGTGAGCTGAATTTCACCCCGAGCTTGTCGAGGGGAACCATGAATGCCCACGAAAGACCTCTGCACAGCTACTGCGTTTTCGCGCCCGCCTTGAACCACGCCGCTAACTGTGCGCGTTCGTCTTCGGTGATCTGCGTTGAGTTGTTCATCGGCATCGCGCGGGTGACGACCGCTTGCTGATACACGTTTTGCGCATGCTGCGCGAGCAATTCTGGCGTGTGCAAGGCGACGTTTTTCATTTGCACATTCGCGTTGTGGCACGTCGCGCAGCGCGCTTCGATGATCGGTTTGATCTCGGTATACGTCGGCGTTTTGGCCAATGCTGCGACAGGTTTCGTCGGCACGGGCGCGAGCCAGATAGCAACGCCAATCAGAATCGCCGACGCTATCGCCCAGTATTTGTAATCCCAACGCCCTTTGTGTTTCACCACAAAGAATTGGCGAATCAACGCGCCTGCGAGCATGATGAGCACGAGCACGAGCCAGTTGTATTTCGCGCTGTAGGCGAAGCTGTAGTGATTCGAAAGCATCGCGAAGAGCACAGGCAACGTGAAATACGTGTTGTGCACGCTGCGCTGTTTCGCGCGCATCGGGTGCGCGGGATCGGGCGGCAACCCGGCCTTCATCGCGGCGATAGTTTTCTTCTGCCCCGGAATGATCACCATCAATACGTTCGCGCTCATCGCAGTCGCAAGCATCGCGCCCGTGAGCAAGAACGCGGCGCGTCCTGCGAAGAAGTGACAGGCGATGTAAGTTGCCACGATCACGTAGACAAATACGAGCACGCCCACAATCGCATCGCCATTTTTCTTCTGCCCGAAGAATCGGCAAATCGCGTCGTACACCACCCAACCCATCACGAGATACACGAGCGATGCAGCAATCGCCGCGCCCGATGAGCCCCAGGCGTAAACGTTTTTATCGATCAGGAACGTTTGCGCGTTGAAGAGATAGAGCGTTACGAAGAGCGCGAAGCCGCTCATCCACGTCCAATAGCTCTCCCAATAAAACCAATGCAAATGCTCCGGCAGCGCTTTCGGCGCGACCATGTACTTCTGCGGGTTGTAAAACCCGCCGCCATGCACGGCCCACAGTTCGCCATCGACACCCTTTTCTTTGAGCGCCGGATCGGTCGGCTTCACGAGCGAGTTATCAAGCCAAACAAAATAGAACGACGCGCCGATCCACGCAATGCCCACGATCACGTGGAGCCAGCGAAGCAAGAGGTTGAGCCAGTCGAGTAAATACGCGTCCATCGTTTAATTTGTAGGAGCGGCTACGCCGCGAAATCCCCTCCCCTTCAAGGGGAGGGCTAGGGTGGGGTGGGGTTCGTGTGCTTTTTATGAAGATCGCGGCAGAGCCGCTCCTACAGTCGTACTACGAACCGCGATAAGTCGAATATGTCCACGGCGAACAAACCAGCGGCACGTGATAACTGCCGCCTTCTTCGGCGATACCGAAATCAATCGTCACTACATCGACGAACGCGGGGTCGGGCAGCGCCACGCCGCGTTTTCTAAAGTAATCGCCTGCATGAAACACCAATCGGTATTTCCCGCGCTTCACTTCTGCGTCTTTCAGGAGCGGCGCATCAGTGCGGCCATCGGTATTGGTCGTCGTGTTCACGAGCAGGCGTGGTGCCGCGCCCTCCATCGAGAAAAGCTCAATGGCCACGCCCGCCGCCGGGCTACCGTGCATGGTGTCAAGAACGTGTGTGGAGAGTTTTCCCATCGCATCAGTCCGAAATCAAATCCATCAACCGCAACCGCGCAATCTCGCCCACTTGCATCATGCAATTGTTGAGCTCCATCTCGCGCGAATTCACGAGCCGCGATTTCACCGCGCCAAAGATTGCGGTCTGTGTGTTGTTACGTACGGCAATGATGAACGGAAAACCGAACTTCTCGCGATACGCGGCATTCAATTCGCGAAGCTGCGCCACGTCCGCCGCAGTCATCGCCGTTAAACCTGCGCTCGCCTGCTCGGAGGTGGACGCCGAAGTCAACGTGCCCGCTGCCGCTTCTTTGCCCGCAAGCTCCGGATGCACGTTCAAGAGTGCCACTTTCTCCGCCTCTGACGCAGATTGCACGGTCGCCACCAGCGCCGCATGCACCTGCGCACGCGACGCGAACCCGCCCGCGGGCTTTAACGCGAACGCACGCTCGGCGATCCAAGGCGAATGCTCATACACCGCACCAAAAAGTTGCGAGAACTGCACGGCGTTTAGGCGGTTTATTTCAGCGAGAGTGGGCATAGTTGCGTCGATGATATGGAGCTTCACTAAGCATAACTAGTGCCCGCGCGTTATAGGGCTTATTGCATTATTCTCTGACTCCATTTTGAGCCACACATCATGAATACGGTTGTTACCCCTTCGCGCGAAGTAAGCGCGCCGCTCCTCATCAACGCGACGCGTTTGTACGATTCATTGATGACGCTCGCCCAAATCGGCGCGACCGCGAAAGGTGGCGTTTGCCGCTTAGCGCTCACCGAGCTCGACAAACAAGCGCGCGATCTGGTCGTGAGTTGGGCGAAAGCGGAAGGTTGCAGCGTTCGCATCGATCAAATCGGCAACATCTTCATGCGCCGTGCAGGGCTCGACCCATCGCGCGCAGCGGTCGCCACTGGTTCGCATATCGACACCCAGCCTACGGGCGGCAAATTCGATGGCAACTACGGCGTCCTCGCAGGCATAGAAGTCATCCGGCGCTTGAACGATCTCGGCATCGAAACCGAAGCGCCGATTGAAGTCTGCGTGTGGACGAATGAAGAAGGCTCGCGCTTCGTGCCCGTGATGATGGGTTCGGGCGTGTACGCGGGCGCGTTCACGCTCGCGCATGCGCTCGATGCGCGCGATCGCGCCGGCATCAGCGTGCGTGACGCGCTCACGAACATCGGCTACGAAGGCAACACGCCCGCAAGTGTTGCCGATGGCGCGCAGCGCTTTTCTGCTTACTTCGAAGCGCACATCGAACAAGGTCCCGTTCTGGAAGATGCGGACATTCCGATCGGCATCGTGACCGGCGCGCTCGGCCAACGCTGGTACGACATCACCGTCACCGGCATGGAAGCGCACGCAGGCCCAACCCCGATGCGCCTTCGCAAAGATGCGCTGCAGGCTGCGCTACCGGTAATGCAAGCGGTGAAAGACATCGCACTCGCAAGACAGCCGCATGCGCGCGGCACAGTCGGCTTCGTCGATGTGTTCCCGAACTCGCGCAACGTAATTCCAGGCCGCGTGAAATTCACGGTGGACTTTCGAAACACCGCCGACGAAGGGCTTATGGAAATGGACGCTGCGCTCCGCGAGGCGGTCGCCAATGCCGAGCGCGAAACAGGCTGTAAGTTTTTGATCGAACCAACGGTTTACTTCGCCCCCACTGCCTTCGATCCGGCGCTCGTCGACGCTGTGAGAAACGCTGCCCACAACTTGAACGCGCCTTCGCAAGAGATCGTCAGCGGCGCAGGCCACGACGCCGTTTACGCCGCGCGCACCTGCCCCGCCGCGATGATCTTCATTCCCTGCAAAGACGGTATTTCGCACAACGAAATTGAAGACGCATTGCCCGAACACATCGCGCTCGGCGCGAATGTGTTGTTCCAAGCGATGCTGGAAACGGCGGGCGCAAAGGCAAGTTAGCCGCGAGTTGCTCGCAAAGCACCTTTTTCGCACGCGATTGGTATGTTTCTCGCTTCGTTCGGCATGTAGTCCATCTAAACAGCGCCTCGCGAATCGTCCTCTGCTCTTGCACCGCTTGCGAACAAACTTCACGATGGCAACGTCCGTTCAAAAAAGGGAACCGTCATGAAAGCATTCAACCGCCGCGATTTTTTGCTCGCCTCCGCGAGCCTGCCCGCGCTCCACGCTTTGCCTGCGTTTGCGCAAGCCTGGCCGAATAAGCCGATTCGGATTGTGGTCACCTTCGCGCCAGGCGGTTCGTCAGACATCGTGGCGCGCCTGTTGCAGCCGGGTCTTCAAGAAAAGCTGGGGCAGCCCGTGATCGTGGAGAACAAACCCGGTGCGGGCGGAACGATTGGTGGCGCTGATGTCGCGAAATCGACGGCGGATGGTTATACCTTCTTGCTATCAAACACTGCGCCGATCAGCATCTCGCCTTTCATGCTGGCTCAACCCACGTACGACCCCATCAAAAGCTTCGCGCACATTGGCTATATCGGTGCCGTGCCGAACGTGTTCGTGGTTCACCCGAGCGTGCCCGCAAAAACGGTCACTGAATTGGTGGCGTGGATTCGCGCGCAAACGAAGCCGGTGAACTTCGGCTCTGGCGGCGTGGGCTCCATCGGGCATATCGTTGGCGAACTATTCAAAACCGAATACAAATTGAACATGGAGCATGTGCCCTACCGCGGCTCTGGCCCGATGGCGGCCGATCTTTTGGGCGGCACGCTGCAATTCGCAATCGACACACTCACGCAAAACGTGCCCCACATTAAAGACGGCAAGCTCAAAGGCATCGCCGTCACCTCGCGCGCACGCATCGGTCTCGCGCCCGATATCCCCACCGTGGGCGAAGCGGGTTTTCCGAAGCTGGTGGCAGAGAACTTTTTGGGCATTTCCGCGCCCGCCGGTCTGCCAAACGATATTGCAGCGAAGGTACACGCGGCTTTAGCCGACGTGCTCGCGCGCCCAGACATCGCAAAGCGCCTCGAAGACATGGGCGTTGCGATGCAGCGCAAATCGATGGCCGAATTCGGCAGCTTCGTCAACAAGCAAGTCACCGATTGGGCGCCGGTCGTGAAGGCCTCGGGCGCGAAACTCAGTTGAGGAAAAGCTGAACAAGTTCTGCGATGCAGCGCGCCTTGGTTTGGGATCGAGTGCGAAATCGAACAATGCGAGGCATAGCGGGGCTATGTTGAGCATTTTCGATGCAGCTGCGATCTCCTCGACCGGGCCCAAATCCAAGGATGCCCGATCGAAGGTCGGCAAGTTTGCCTCGGGCGCAAGACACTTATTCAGCTTTTCCGTAAACTAAACGCATGACAAACGTTGGCGGCTTATCCATCCACTGCGTTGACGTGGCCAATGGCCGCGTCGCCGTCGGCTTGGGTGTCGCGCTTTTTCGTCTGGGCGAAGCCTCACCCCTCGTGCGCGGCGCAATCAATAGCAAAGGCCTGCTTGACGACCCCGTGCTCATGAGCAACGCCATCGACGCGGGCGGCTACGAAGTGCTGTTCGCCGTCGGCGACTTCTATCGCAGCCAACGCATCACGCTACCCACGCCCGCGTTCCTCGAAGAAGTCCCCTACCGATTTCACATCGCCGACCCAGCGCAGCACTATCACCTGCCGTTCAAATTCACACCCTGGGGTTTTTCGCTTTTTCGGGGTGGGGCGTAGGGACGAACTTTGTGAGCTGACGCGATGGACATCGTCAGGTGCGGACACGATACGCTCTACGCCGCTCCCGCCGCGCAGAGTGCAGTGATTTTCATCCGCTGCAAAGACGGTATCTCGCACAACGAAACCAAAGACGCGCGAGCGGAGTATTTTGGGGTCGGAGGCGGATGTGTTGCTGAATGCGATGGTGGCGCGGACGAATGCATTGAACCAGCTTTAAATGTGGCGCGCGGTTCCGGATCAGTTTTTCAAGATCGTGTCAAGAACTCATCTTATCGGAGACATTTTCAGGTGTTAACGATACGCACCAAAGGCCAACGAAATCGAGAATGACTGAGCACACTGTAAGGTCGCGAAGTCGCTTCCGCACTGATCGCAACCGCTGCAACTAATCCCGATTCGGCGCGGCGCAGTCTTCAGCGCGATTCTCGAGTACGATTGAGATAGCAAAAGTCCATCGCAAGCCGAATCAGATAGGATTTTGACGTAACGTTGCTTGCGAGGAATCGCTTGAATAGAGTTAAGTTTCTTTAAGAGGAAAAGCATGGCTGGCCGAATTGCTGCCGCAGCACAAAGTGCTACCGGCACTCAGATCGAGAGAATAATCCGCCGCTTCCTAGAGGCTCAGGACAGTTTGGTGTACCAGGCCGCAGACCTCTCTTTGGGTTCGCTCGCCGGAATGATGACACCTGGCCCGACAGGAGCTACGGCTATCAACCTTGATCCTGACTTTCAGCGTCGAGAACGATGGTCGGCCGAGAAACAGTCAGCATTGATCGAGTCGTTCCTGCTTAACGTCCCGGTTCCTCCAATCTACCTGGCAGAGGACGAATACGGACAGTATTCTGTGGTGGATGGTAAGCAGCGCCTGACTGCGATTCGATCTTTTATGGTCGAAAAGCTAAAGCTGCGCGCGCTCGAAAACTTTGCCGAGCTTGAAGATCGATCGTTTGACAACCTTCCCGAACCGCTACAAAACGCCTTGAAAATTCGCCCTTACGTGCGTGTTGTGACGTTGTTGAAGCAATCTAATCCATCTCTAAAGTTCGAGGTGTTCACTCGCCTAAATCGCGGCGGCGAACCGATGCTGCCACAAGAACTTCGAAAGGTTGCGTATCGCGGCGCGCTAAGTGATGTCATCTTTTCGCTTTCCGAAACACCGTTTCTTCGCGAGCAACTGAAAATTACATCGGATAAATCGCCCGCATACAAAAACATGGAAGATGCCGAGTACGTCCTTCGCTACTTCGCTCTACGAAAAAGTTGGCGGACTTTTTCGGGGAGTCTCCGAGGGGAACTTGACGGTTACATGTCAAAAAACCAGCACCTCAAGACGAAGGAAATCGAATCGCTGCGAGCGGATTTTCTTCGGTCCTTGAATGGTTGTCGTGATATCTGGAATGATCACTCGTTTAAGCGCCATACTGGAGCGGTATGGCGCTCACAGTTCTTGGGCGGAATGTTCGACGCGGAAATGTTGGCAGTGGGCGAGCTGACAAACGCTGAACTCGCAAAAGCAATCTCAAACTCTAGCGCGGCAGTTTCGGCCACCGCGGCACTTTTCCGCGATAGCGAATTCGAGAAATCTGTTCGACAGGGCACCAACACTCCTTCATTCGTTCGAAAACGCGTGGACGAAGTGCTCAAAATGCTCAGGTCCTTGTGAACCTATGGCCGACGCGAGAGAGTCTTTGCGGCAGACCTTGGTTGTGCTGAGTGATTGTCTTTCTGATAACGCCCTGATCGACAAAGCGCCCGCTGAAGTAACCCACAACGCACGCGCCCGGATGTTGCGGCAGGGACTCGCAGTATTAGTGTTTGCAACCGTCGAAACATTCATCCGGGATCGCACAGTCGAAGCGTTGCGGTCATTTACAAATCCGAATCTTGCGTTTACAGACCTCTCGGTGCCTCTACAGAAGGCGACAACGTTAGGGGCTTTAGAAGGCGTGCGCTTTCGACTCAAGTTCGAGGCACCTACAAACCGCGTGGCGTGGCTCGTCGCGAACCTAACTCCGATAGTTGGCGCAACATCGAACGTTCAGCAACTTTCAGAGTACTCCTTCGGTTACGCTGCATCCAACATCGATGAAGAAGATGTCGCGGAAATTTTGAAGTCTTTTGGTGTTGAAGCCCCGTGGAGTCAGGTTACGTCGTTAACCAGCCGGTGTCGGGTTGCGATCCTTGACGCGCAAGCGGATTTTGTCGCTATGAGAAAACGCCGCCACGCCTCAGCGCACGCGCTAGCGGGGCAGGTTCTATTCTCCGAACTCGAAAGCTCGCTCCGCTCGTCTCTTGGTATTTGCCTTGCATTCGACCTCTTGCTGTCACACGCAGCCGCGCTTATCAACAAGAGGAGTAGCCCGGGACTCGGTGGCCGCAAATTGCTTAAGCAAAGCGACGTGAAGTTGGTCTTTATAGAGCCTAGAAACAGAACCAACACTTTCGCCGTCGTGAAAGAGTATGTGTCGGGCCAAGGCTCCGGTCGACGCCGTTCGCTAAGGGTATTTGCAACGCAAAGCGATGCAATTGCGCACGGAGAGCGCTATGCAACTCGGAACGAGCATCAGCTGATAGTTCTTGACACCACATCTATCCCAAGTCATTGGGTAACCTGGTAGTTAGTCACCGAATCTCAATTCGATGACCAGCAAGCGAAACAAAGAAAACAGCGAGAATCAGACAGGTGCTTTCAACTTCCGCACTCTGGCCGTCGAGGAAACGCAATACTCGGGGTAGTTGAATTCCCGAACGTCGAGGTGGGATCTTTTCTTCCCGAGACCGCACGTCCGTTTTGCCTGTGCAAAGATAGCCTTGCGCCCGCGCTTTGCATCGATACCGGACTTGATCGAAGAGTGAGCCGAATCAACCCACGATCCGCGCCACGCGGCCCAGGCACGAAATCCCGATCGGCGCACTGAGACGCGATGCCATCGAAAAGAGAATCTGCGGGATGCCGCTCAAGCCTGTTATGCACCGTATTTGAATCGCGGCGTCGCGTTAGTGTTGTAGTTCGGATTCTTCGGCTGTGAGTAACGGGGCGATACCAGGCTTGATGGGCATGAGGAGTACGCGGTCAGCGCCGAGCAGTTGTTGCTTCACCAATTAAGTTAGTCAATCATGCCAAAAAGGGATAAAATCATCCCTGTTTTAGTCCCTCAAATAAAGCCATCATGCAAACACTTCTTGCCGGACTCGCCGTCAGCATGTCGGATTTCAAGAACAATCCCGCGAAGGTGTTGCGCGAGGCGGATAAACGCCCGGTTGCTGTGCTCAGTCACAACAAGCCCGCTTTCTACATGGTCGATCCAGAGGTTTTTGAAGCGCTGCTTGACGAACTTGATGAGGTGCGACTCGCGCCGATCATCAAGCAACGTGAAGCGCGTGGCAAGTTCGTGAAGGTCAGTCTCAAAGACCTTTAAGCGACTGCCGCGCCGATGACTTACGGATTGGTATTCGAGGAGGCCGCGCTCAAAGAATGGGAGCAGCTAGACGGCTCTGTTAAAGCGCCTCTAAAAAAAGCACTCGCGAAGCGGCTTGAATCGCCTCACGTGCCAGGCGATGCGCTGCGCGGTGCGCTCGCCGGGTATTACCGCATCAAGCTGCGCAAACAGGGCTACCGACTCATCTATCGTGTGGACGACAAGGTGATTGTCGTGATCGTGCTTGCTGTGGGCAAGCGAGAGAACGATGCGATCTATGTAGACGCAGCAGCGCGGCTTACGAGAGTCAATCCCCAGGCTCCAGAAAAGTTGGACGTGAAGCGTGCTGTGAAGAAGCCGGTTAAGCGGACGGTTCAATAGCGATCAAGCGGCGATGGAAACCCCAAGCTTCGTCGTGCTGCGCATAGAAGCGCGCGATGTGTTCAGCGCTTATCAATGCCTTTCGCCTGAATCGCCCCAATGATTCGGGATAGGACGATGATTTGCTAAAACTAGCGTGATGCATTTTTGTAGCTGTAGCCCCAATAAATGCGGGGCTCTCGATGTTTCGGAATAATTGGTTCGGACGATTCATCACGAACCGCAAGTGATTGCATTTTCTTATAATGCAATCATTGCAATCATTCGGTGCTTTTGCATCATGGCTTCGATTACCGTTAGAAACCTCTCTCCCGAGCTGCACACGGCGCTTCGCGTGCGTGCGGCGATTGCTGGGCGCAGCGCTGAGGCGGAGGTTCGGCTGATTCTGGAGAACGCGGTTCGGCCGAGCGGGCGCGTGTTGCTCGGCTCGCTTCTGGCTGAGATTGGCAACGAGGCGGGCGGCGTGGAGCTTGATCTTTCGCGCGACAAAACACCTGCCGAGCCGATGAGCTTCGAATGATTCTGATCGATACGAATGTGATTTCGGAGCCGCTGCGCGTGTCGCCCGATCCGAAAGTGGTGGCGTGGATTGATGCGCAGAATGTGGAAACGCTTTTTTTGGCAGCGATCAGTTTGGCGGAGTTGCGCTTCGGGATCGCGGCGCTGCCCGAGGGTCGGCGCAAGGATGCGCTGCATGAAAACATCGAGCGGCGCATCGTGCCGCTGTTTCGCGGGCGGATTTTGCCGTTTGATGCCGATGCGGCAACTGCGTACGCAACGCTGCGCGCCCGCGCGAGGGCGAATGGGCAAGGCATCGGCGTGGCCGATGGCTACATCGCAGCCACTGCCGCCGCTAACGACTTGAGTATCGCAACGCGCGATGCCGCTCCGTTCGTGGCTGCGGGGCTCAATGTGATCAATCCGTGGGACTAGCTGCGCTGGCGGGTTCTTTAGCGAATCACTCGTTCCGCTATCGACACCAGTGCACGATCGCACCCCGCTGGACCCAGCAAAGAGATTCCCAGCGGCGCACCGAGCCTTGACGCCATCGGCAAACTGATTTGCGGGAACCCGCTCAAGCCTGCGATGCAGAGCATTTGAATCGCGGCGTCGCGGTAGCGCTGTAGTTCGGATTCTTCGGCGGTGAGTAGGGGCGCGATGTCGGGCATGGTGGGCATGAGGAGTACGCCGTCGTTGCCGAGCAGTTGTTCGAGATGCGCGGTGAAGCGGCGGCGGAATGCCCAGGCGTTATCGTGTTGTTCGCGCGTGACCGTTTTTGACCACGCAAATCGTTCGGCGACGCCGGGGCCTAAGGGCACTGCGTGTTGCGTGATGAATGCGCCGTCGGTTTGCCAGGATTCATAGCCTTGGACGTAGCGGAAATTCCAGTACATCGCATCGAAGCTCTCCGGCGCGACGGTGCAATGCGTTGCGCGGCCCAATGCGTTTTGAATTTTTTCGCTCGCGGGCGTGAGGGCTCCCTGCACTGGCTGGTCGAGCATAGCCCACACGTCGGTGGGCCAGAGTAGACGAACTTTTTCGGGTAGAGGCGACGCGTCCGCGCCGAGCAATACGTCGGCGACGCGGGCGAAGGTTGCCGCGTCGCGGGCGAAGAAGCCACAGGTGTCGTAGCTTGGGGCGAGATCGAGCGCGCCTGCGAGCGAGATGCGCCCGTGCGTGGGGCGAATGCCGAACAGGCCGCAGTGGTTCGCGGGCGCGCGAACGGAGCCGCCGGTATCGGTGCCAAGCGCGAAATCGCAGAGCTTGTTTGATGCTGCGGAGGCGGAGCCGCTGGATGAGCCGCCGGGAATGCGATCCGGTGCGCCGCCGTTGACGGGTGTGCCGAAATGCGCGTTCTTGCCGTTCATCGAAAACGCGAGCTCGTCAGTGTGCGTTTTGCCGACGAAGCGCGCGCCTGCGTCCAAGAGCTTTTGTACGGTGACGGCGTTTTTCGTTTTGATGCCGGATTTGGCGAGCATCAGCGGGTTGCCGCCGCCTGTGGGGTAGCCCGTAACGTCGAACAAATCCTTCGCCGCGAAGGTTAGGCCGGAGAGAGGGCCGCTTTCCCCATTCGCGACAGGCGCTGCGGGGTAGGGGACGAAGGCGTTGGCGGGGTCGGCGGGGAGGAGCATTTGCTAGCGATTATGAGAGCTGTTGCGCAACCGAGTGCGGGGTTCGTCCCGCTTCAAGGGGGGAGCGGAGTTTTGGCCCCCTCCCCTTCAAGGGGAGGGTTGGGGTGGGGATGGGGTTCGGTTGATAAACAGGACGAGAACCCCATCCCCCTTCGCCGTCTTGTAGACCGCGTTCGCGCAAGTTTGCGCGATCCGTTCTGACGGCGGATCGTTTGCGATCCGAAACCCATCCCCACCCTAGCCCTCCCCTTGAAGGGGAGGGGATCGGGACACTACCGCGTCACCGTAATCGGCGAGAAATTCTGGAACCAGTTTTGCGCTTGCACGAAGCCTTTCACGCGCGGGCTCATGGCGCGGGCGTTCACGTCGTGCGTGACCATGAGGAAGAGCCGTTCGTTGACGAACTTTTCATGGATGCGCTGAAGGGCTGTGCGCTGGGCGGCGGGATCGAAGCTCGTGCGCGCAGCGGCAAGAAGGGCATCCATGTCTTTTTCGCCGTAGTAGCCCCAATTGGTGCCGCGCGGCGCGACGAGATCGGATTGCGCATGACGAACGAACGCTGTGAACGGATCTTGAATGAAGTACGAGTAGTTCATCGCGATAGCGCCGCGGTTAGCGGGATCTTTCACACCTGCGCGCCATGCGGCAACGAGCGCATTCCATTCCATCACTTCGATATCGACGCGAACGCCGACATCTCGCAAATTCTGCTGCAGAAATTCATTCATCGGAATCGGCTGCATCATGCCGGAGCCGGATGAAGGGACGACTACTTTGATGACGAGCGGCTTTGCACTGGTGTAGCCAGCCTCTGCCAGCAGGCGGCGCGCGGCGGCGGGATCGAATGTGAGTTCATTGGGTTTGCCGAACCATTCGTGGCCCGGCGGCATGAAGCCTTTTGCGGGAATCGAAAGACCGCCCAAGAATTTGTTCAACCCATCGCGATCAACGGCAAGATTAAGCGCCTGGCGCACTTTCGGGTCACGGAAGGGTGAGCCTTCGAGCATCGATAAATGCCACACCCAGTTGTGCGGGTAGGCATTGGTGACGATTTGAAAACCGGCACTGCGCAAACTTGCAACTGCATCGGGCGGCGGCGCTTCAATCCAATCAACTTGACCAGAGCGGAGTGCGGCGATACGCGCACTCGCTTCTGGCAGCGGCACCAAGATCAGCTTGTTCAGCTTCGGGATGCGCGCTTTGTCCCAGTAATTTGCATTCGGGACGAGTTCGGCGCGCTCGCGCGGGGTCCACGAAACGAGTTTCCACGGGCCTGTACCGGAGGGCGTTTTCGCATAGTTCACCCAGTCTTTACCCATTTTTTCCCAATGCGCGGGCGATGACATTGCAATCCAGGCGAGCTGAAACGGCAAGAACGCATCGGGTTCTTTGGTGACGATCTCAAGCGTCATCGGATCAATGGCGCGATAGCTTGCGATGGATGGGATACGTGTGCGGCCTTGGCCTGCTTGCTTCGCGTCGAACTGCGGCGACTTATCGTTCAAGAGCTTTTCGAAATTCCACACGGCAGCAGCGGCATCGAAGGTAGAGCCATCATGAAATTTCACGCCGGGGCGAATCTTGAATGTCCAGCGCTTGCGATCTGCAGCGTCTGCGCTCCATGAAAGGGCAAGGCCTGGCGCAAGCGTTGATGGCTTATCAGCGCTTGACAGATCCCACATCACGAGTTGGTCATACACGGTGTTCGCCATGAAGCGCTGGCCTTCGCCGCCTTGGTCAGCTTGACCGGTGGTGAGCGGTATGTCGGATGCCGTCATCCCAATGCGCAGCACTTGTTCTTGCGCATGCACTGATGTGGCGATTCCGGTTACCAGAAGTGCTGCTGCCGTGAATGTGTGCGATACCCATCGGGATAAGGAATGAGTGATTTTCAACATAGTGTTTACCTCAAAAAAAGAACGACGAACTCAACGCGGGGTGAACCATTCGGGGGCATCGAAGCGGCCAGGTTTTTGCGACGATGCGGCGCGCCACGCTGCGCGAATGCCGCTATCGACGCTGTCAATCAACGGCACGGGCACATCCGCTCGTAGCGCTTCGGCAAAGCCCGCAAGCGCTGCGCCACCGACGATGATGGATCGCGCTTTGCCCGATTGCAGCGCTTGTTCGCAGGCGCGCTTGAGCAGTTCGCGCGCAGCGATTGGATCGGCCGCCAGTTCGCCGCCGTTTTTCTCAACCGCAACGACATCGACCAGGCAATCCTGCCAGCCGAGCGACGCAGCAAGTCGGCGCAGCATGGGCGGCCAAGCAAGCCCGCCAGTGACGATAGAAAACGGCCCCAACGAAGATGCTTCTTGCATGGCAGCATCCGCTAGCCCAAGTACCGGCACATTGCATCGTTCACGGGCGGCTAGCAAACCGGGGTCGCCAAAGCAGCCAACGAGCACTGCGCTTGGGCGAGCCTTTTCTGTGTGCTCTGCAAGCGCGGCAAGCAACGCGTGCGAAGCGACTGCCACCGATGTTTCATCGACGATGTAGGGCGCGCCGAATGAGGCGGTGACTGCCACTGTATCGTCTTCGCTCACGCCTTCGGGAGCAAGCGCGCGTGCGCGTGCCGCGAGCGCTGTAGTGACCGAATCGGAGGTGTTCGGATTGACGATGAGAAGCCGTGACATCGATTACGCCTCAACGCTTTCGGTGTGTGGCAGGTGAGTCACGTCGGTGCGGCGGCAGCGCGCGCCGTGGGATTCGCCAAGAGAAACCAGTGCAATCGTGCCTTCGCGGCAAGCGTCTTGTGCGTACGCGCAACGTGGCGCGAACGCGCAACCGGGCGGCAATTTCGCGAGATCGGGAGGCGCGCCCGGAATCGTTGCGAGCCGCTGACCACGATCAAGACTGCCGTGCGCGCGGCTCTGCAAGAGCGCCTTTGTGTACGGATGACGCGGGGCGCGCATGATCGTGCGCACATCGCCCTCTTCGACGATTTGCCCCGCGTACATCACCGCGATTCGGTCAGCGACTTCGACGGCCGCGCCGATGTCATGTGTTACGAACACGATGGAAAGACCGAGCGTTTTTTGAAGCTCACGCAGCAAGAGGAGGATTTGGATTTGCACCGTAGCGTCCAGCGCAGTGGTTGGCTCATCAGCCAACAACACCTGCGGATCGCAAGCCAGCGCCAGAGCGATCATGGCGCGTTGGCGCATGCCGCCCGACATTTCATGCGGATACGCCGCGAGCCGACGCTCAGGGCTTGGAATCTTTACCCGTTCGAACAGCGCGAGCGCTTTCTTGTTTGCCTCAGCGCGCGAGCAGCCTTTGTGGCGCTGGATCGATTCAATGATCTGATCGCCAACGCTGTACACGGGATCAAGCGCCAGCAGTGGCTCCTGGAAAATCATCGAACACACTTCGCCGCGAAAATCGGAAAGCGCTGACGATGAAAGGGAGAGGACATCGTGCCCGGCAACGCGAATGCTTCCTTTGATCGACGTTCTCTTCGGCGCATGCAACCGCAATAACGAACGTAACGTGACGCTCTTGCCGGAGCCAGATTCGCCGATGAGCGCAACGGTTTGCCCGCGCTCGACGCACAGACTCACGCCATTGACTGCGCGAACGGCGGCGCTTCCGCTGCCGAAGACGACTTCAAGGTCTTTGATTTCGATGATTGCGTCTTGGCTCATGCGGCCACCTTGAGCACGTTAACGCGTGAGCGCGGATGCGCAACATTGGCCTCATACATCAGGCAGGCGACGCGATGCGTGTCGTCGATCGATGTGAGTTGCGGCGCGCGCGAGCTACACACGCTTTCCGCGAACGTGCAGCGGGTGTGGAAGCGGCAGCCTGAAGGCGGGTTGATCGGGTTGGGCGGATCACCTGAAATCGGCGGTGCTTCCGTGCGTTGATCTGGGTCCATGGAAGGCATGGACGAGAGCAGTGCATCGGCATACGGATGCTTCGCGCTCGCGAAAATCGCATCGGTAGAAGCCATTTCCACGACCTGGCCCAAATACATCACCATCACCCGATCAGAGATGTATCGCACGACATTCAAGTCGTGGCTGATGAATAGGTAGGTCAGGTTGAAGGCTTGTTTCAAATCGAGAAGCAAGTTGAGCACTTGTGCTTCGACTGATTTGTCGAGCGCTGAAACTGCTTCATCGAGGATGACGACGCGCGGCTCAAGTGCGAGCGCGCGAGCGATGTTGACGCGCTGGCGTTGACCGCCGGAGAGTTCATGCGGGTAGCGCCCGGCAAAGCGGGCTGGTTCTAAGCCAACGCGCGAGAGCAGATCGCGAGCGCGCTTCACCGCATCCTTCTCGCTCACGCCATGCACTTGCGGCCCGAATGCGATCGAGGCTTCAACGGTCAAGCGCGGATTGAGCGACGAGTAACTATCTTGAAACACCATCTGCACTTGCCGATGAAATTCCTTCATTGGCAAATCGCGCGAGCCAACCACTTTGCCTTCGAAGATCACCTCGCCGGCGGTTGGGTTGATGAGATGCATCAGCAGGCGTGCGGTTGTGGATTTGCCGCAACCCGATTCGCCAACGATGCCAAGCGTTTCGCCGCGCATCACGGAGAAATTCACATCGTCTACCGCGCGCACAACGCCCGACTTGTTACCGGGCGAAGCTTTGAGCGGGAAGTGCTTGGTGAGTCCGCGCACGTCAAGTAGAGGTGTGGCCGCGCTCATTGCTTCACATCCATCGCAGAGCGCAATCCATCGGAGAGCATGTTGAACGAAATCGAAGTAATGAAAATCATTAGGCCGGGTAACGCGGCAATCCACGGCTGCGTGTAAATCGCGGTCCGCAGCGTATTGAGCATCAAACCCCATTCAGGCTCTGGCGGTTTCACGCCCAAACCTAGAAACGACAAGCCAGACGCCAGAATCATCGATACCGCGATCAGGCTGGTGGCGTAAACAAAGATCGGGCCAAGTACGTTGCCCAGCACGTGCGTTCTGATGATCGCAAATGCGTTTGCACCGGATGCGCGCGCGGCTTCTACGTAGTCGCGCGAGCGCACCTGTGCGGTGACGCTCTCGGCAACGCGGCATATCGGCGGAATGAAAACCAGGGTGAGTGAAATGAGCGCATTGCCGATGCCCGCACCGAGTGCGCCTGATAGCGCAATCGCGAGGAGCACTGACGGAAACGCGTAGAACACATCCACTGTTCGCATGATGGCTGTGTTAAGCCATCCACCGGTGTAGCCAGCGATGATGCCGATCACCGAGCCGATCAGGAACGCGAACAGCACCGGGGTGATGCCCATGAATAGCGAAAGTCTTGCGCCCACCATCAAGCGCGACATCATGTCGCGCCCGAGTTCATCCGTGCCGAGCGGAAATCCCTCGGTGCCGATCGGTTTGAGTCGCTTCAACATCGATGACTGATACGGATCGACGGGCGTGACAAACGCGCCGAACAAGGCGAGCAGCACGAGCAGCAGGACCACTGCGGCAGCACACATTGCAACGCGATCACGGAGGAATCGCTTGAAGACGCCAGACCAATAGCCGGGCGATTGCTCGATTGCAGCGACGTTCGTTGTGGGAATAGTGAGAGATGCATTCATCGCTATTGCCTACTGACGCGTAATGCGCGGATCAAGCGTGGATTGCAATATGTCCACCAACACATTGAGCAGCACGAAGAAGATGGCGAGCACGAGAATCGTGCCTTGCAACAGCGGTAAGTCGCGCTGAAAGATCGCGGAATTAAGAAGAAATCCGGTACCGGGCCACGAGAACACCGTTTCAATGAGAATCGAGCCGCCGAGCAGATAGCCGAGCTGCAAGCCCATCACAGCGAGCGCAGTGGGTGCAACGTTTTTAACGACGTGGCGAAACACGCCGAAATCGGTCAAGCCCATCGCCCGCAAGCCGATGATGAATTCCTGCGCGAGCGTATCGGCCACGAGTGCGCGCACCGTGCGGGCGATGATGCCCATCGGAATCACCGACATGGTGATCGCAGGCAACACCAGATGCCGCATGTGCGCCCAATCCCACGCCCAGTCGGCGGAACCGCCAGGCCCCGCGCCAGTAGCGGGTAACCAGTTCAGTTGTGCGGCGAAGATGATGACGAGCACCATGCCAAGCCAATAGTGCGGGACGCTGACGCCCATCACCGAAATGAACGAGGCCAGCTTATCAACGAAGGTATCGCGGAAATACCCCGCAACAAAGCCGAACAGCGATCCGAAGAAGAACCCAATCAGTGTGGCGAAACTCGCCAGAATCAGCGTGTTTTTTACCGCCCTGAACACTTCTTCTGTGACCGAACGCGATGAGGCAATCGAGGTGCCCAAGTCGCCAGTCACCGCGCGAAGAATCCAGCTGAAAAATTGCTCCGGCAGCGATCGATCAAATCCATACAGAGTACGCAATTGCTTTTGCAATTCTGCAGAGGCATCCGGCGGCAACACTGACACCAACGGATCACCGGGCGCAAGGTGCACCAAAGAAAAGCAAACCAGCGCCACCCCAAACATGATGGGGATGGCGTAGAGGATGCGACGGAGGATGAAGAGGATCATTTAGACGGAGGACTTCATGCGTCACCGGATATGTAGGCGACGGCTCGATGTCGCTCGTTTGCGTTTCGCATCACAACAGCGCTTAAAGCGCAGCATCTGCTATTTGCCACGAGCGCGGTCAAGCCCGCGCCTACACGGGTGACAATCTGACTTACTGAATGCTCATCGGCGCAAGATCGATGAACCAGCTGCGCGGCTGTACAACGCCTTTGACCTTTGCCGCCATTGCGCGCGGGCCTACGTCGTGTGCGATCCACACGAACGGCGCTTCTTCCACGATGCGGGCGTGCAGTTTTGCGAGCGCTGCGTCGCGTGCGCGATCTTCGAATGCGCTGCGAGCATCGCTGATCAGCTTGTCAAATTCGGCGTTACCGAAGTAGCCCCAGTTGTTTGACACCGGCGGGAACGTCTTGGTGCTTGTGAAACGCACCATCGCAAAGAAAGGATCCATTGCCGCGTAGCTCACGTTAATCGCATGAGCGCCGTTGGCGGAAGGATCTTTCGCGCCTTTACGCCAGTTGGTGAAGAGCGTGTTCCATTCAATCACGTCGAACTGCACATCAAAGAAGCACTGCTTCAGGCTTTGTTGCACAAACTCGTTCATTGGCAGTGGTTGCATTTGCCCAGAGCCAGACGCGGAGATTTGTACCTTTACCTTCAGCGGTTTCGCAGCAGAGTGCCCCGCTGCGGTCATCATTGTTTGAGCGGCTTTAACGTCGTACTTGATATCGAAATTTGGATTGCCCCACCATGGATGTCCGGGTGGAACCGTGCCCTTCGGCATTCCCATCATGCCGCCAAGCAGTGTGCGCAATCCTTCGCGATCGACGCAGAGGTTTGCGGCTTGACGCACGCGCTTATCAAGCCACGGCGAGCCTTCGGCGAATGAAAGCTGCCACGGCCAAACGTGCGGCTGCGGATTGGAATAGATCGTGAAGCCACGGCTACGAATCTGCGCCATTGCATCGGGAGCAGGTGCCTCAATCCAGTCAACTTGACCGGAGAGCAGCGCTGCTGTGCGCGCGTTTGCTTCAGGCATCGGCAGGAGCACGACGCGATCAATACTTGGCGTGCGTTTCGGATCCCAATAGCCTTTGTTGGCAACGAGTTCGAGACGCTCGCGCGCTTGGAATCGCGCCATCTTGAATGGGCCGGAACCCGATGCGTCTGCGGCAAACGCAGTCCAGGCTTGTTTCGCGCGCTCGGCCGCATCCGTCACGCTTGCG
Organism: Betaproteobacteria bacterium; assembly: GCA_013298765.1. GTDB lineage: Bacteria > Pseudomonadota > Gammaproteobacteria > Burkholderiales > Casimicrobiaceae > Casimicrobium. The sequence goes on along the minus strand of JAAFJA010000003.1, from coordinate 372,121 downwards.
GGAACGGCCTTCAGCTTTGCGTCCCAATGCGCAGGCGATGCCATGAAGAGATTGGTCAGGTTGAGCGGCAAGAATGAGTCGGGCTCAGAGGTGGTGAGCTCCACCGTCAAATCGTCAATCTTGCGTGCGCTGCGAAGCGTCGGCATGCGCGAAGCGGTAACGCCCACTTGGCTCGCATCGAAATGCGGCGCGTCTTTGTCGAGCACTTTGCGAACGTTCCACACGACTGCGTCGGCATTCAGCGCGGAGCCGTCGTGAAACTTAACGCCGGGGCGCAGCTTAAACGTCCATTTCGTTTTATCCGTCGCACCGACCGACCACGAAGTCGCGAGCCCTGGAACCAAAACTGAAGGTGCGTCGGCTTTGGAGAGATCCCAATGCGTGAGCGCGTCATACATTGGAATACCGGTAAAGCGGTTGCCTTCAAAGCCTTGATCGGGCTGGCCGTGCGTTTTTGGAATATCGGCCGCAGTCATCGCGATGCGCAAGACCTTCTCTTGCGCGAGCGCCGGTAAAGACAGCGCAACGGCGGCGAGTGCGCCGGCAAAGGCGAGTCCGACGCGTCGGTGAAATCGCTGAGTCATAGAGTTCCCCATTGAAAAACAAACGAAAACGGTGCGCGAACGGTTTTTGTTCGAGCGACATGACGTTTGATTCGCAATCGCTGTGCCAGGGTAGTGAATCCGAGCGTTCGCCCGAGGTCTGCAGGCGTTTTGTATACAACTTTGCGGCGATTTCTAAGGGTAAGCGCTTAGGAATGGCCGCGCACGCTTCGCCGAAATCAATGGTTATGAACTTCTGGAGCGGCGCTTAGAGCGCTTACAACGCCCAAAATACGTGCAATTTCCATGTTGGTCAGCGATTGGGCATTCCAATTTGGTGCGTCGCCAAAGTGTGAGCATGTCGCCGCGATGTATACAACGTGCAGATCGCTGTGCATCAAACATCTGTTCGCACTCTGATGCGGCGGCGTTGAGGAGAAGTATGATTTGCTCCAGAAAAGCCTTGAGCGTTGATTCTTTTCTTAAAACAACAAAATAGCTGAAAGCCCGATTTAAATCGGGCTAACGGCCATTTAGTATTTGTATGGCAAATAAACTAAATACTCAGCTAGCCCAATTAGAACGGTCGGTTAGGCGATAGTGCTAATTTGTGAACTGTGTTACCGTCACCCTCGAAATCTGACCTTCAGCTTAGTCAAACCTGATCTGGCACCACGCATCCCCCATGTCAAAACCTGCGTCGAAACTCCTCTCCGACCCCGCGCTCCCCGCGAGTGAGCCCGGGCGGTTGCGAGCGGTGCTTCATGAGCAGCGTGGCGAGCGGGTTTACACGGCGATCCTCGATGCGATTCTTGAGCGCCGATTGCAGCCGGGCGTTCGACTTTCGGAAGAGGCGCTCGCTGAAGCATTTAACGTGTCGCGAACTCTCGTGCGGCAAGCTTTGATTCGCTTAACGGCGGAAGGCATCGCAGTGGCCGAGCGGCACCGCGGCTGCCAAGTGGCCACGCTCTCGCCGGAAGAGGCGGAAGACGTTTTCGCCGCGCGCCGCATGGTTGAACTAGAAATCGTTCGCCTCGCTGCGCGCCGTGCGAGCCGCGCCGATTGCGACGAACTTCTCGCCTCTATCGCAGAAGAGAAAAACGCGGCTCAGCGCGGGGACCACGGCACCGAGATCCGTCTTTCTGGCGAATTCCATTTGCTGATCGCGCTCGTGGCGGGCAACAAACCGCTTGCACAATTTCTGCGCACACTGGTTCCGCAAACTGCAATGGTGATTAGTCTCTACGAGCGCGGCAGCGTGCCGTCCTGTTCGATCGGCGATCACACCGCGCTTGTCTCGGCAATCGCCGAAGGCAACAGCAAACTTGCCGAGCGCTTGATGGCGCAACACCTTGATCACATTCGCGCACGGCTATCGTTTTCGGGCGCGAGCACAGCGTCTGACTTGATTAGCCTTTTCTCACGCGACGCGGCGCGCGAGTCAAGCGGCGGCGCAACAGCCAGCAAAAAAGAAATTAGCGCAACCTCGTAGGCGAAACACATCCACACCGCAATACGCGCAGCTCGTCGTTTATGACCTCTATGCTGCCGAAGGCGAGTAGCGCTCGATTGCTGGCGCGGGTTCATCGATACACTTCTTGCAATACACCGAACCGACCATGGCTTTCTCAAACGACTATCCCCGCGACCTGATTGGATACGGTCGCAATCCGCCAAACGCAAAATGGCCCAAACGCGCGAAGATCGCCGTGCAATTCGTTTTGAATTACGAAGAAGGCGCGGAGAACTGCGTGCTCCATGGCGATAAAGCGAGTGAGCAATTCCTTTCCGAAATTATCGGCGCGGCGGCGTATGAGGCGCGGCATATGTCGATGGAATCGATTTACGAATACGGCTCGCGCGCGGGCGTATGGCGCATCTTGCGCGAGTTCGCGAAACGCAATCTTCCGTTCACCGTGTTCGGTGTTTCAATGGCGCTCGAACGGCATCCCGAATTGACCGCTGCCTTCTGCGAGCTCGGCCACGAAATCGCCTGCCACGGCTATCGCTGGATTCATCATCAACACATGGATGAAGCCACTGAACGGGAACACATTGCGAAAGGCACCGAGATCATTCGCAAGATGACGGGCGGACAATGGCCGTTTGGTTGGTACACCGGGCGCGATAGCCCAAATACGCATCGCCTGGTGGCTGATCATGGCGGTTTTGAATACGACAGCGATTACTACGGCGATGATCTTCCGTTCTACATGCCCGTGACCAAAACAAACGGCGAAACAATTCAACAATTGATCGTGCCCTACACGCTCGATTGCAACGACATGCGTTTCGCCTCGCCGCAAGGTTTCAACACGGCGGATCATTTCTTTCACTATCTGCGCGACACGTTCGATGTGCTCTATGCCGAGGGCGAAGACGCCCCGAAGATGATGTCGATCGGCATGCACTGCCGCCTGCTCGGACGACCCGGCCGCATGGCGGGTTTGATTCGTTTCCTCGATCACATTGAGAAGCATGATCGGGTGTGGGTTACACGGCGGATTGATATTGCGCGGCATTGGCGCGGGATGTTCCCTCCCTCCAGCGGCGAGCGGTCAAGCCTTCGCCCATCCCCTCCCCCCGGGGGGGAGGGTTAGGGAGAGGGTCACCGCATGCCCACTCGGTTTACTCTTTCAAGCACCCTCACCCCAGCCCTCTCCCCCAGGGAGAGGGAGTCAACATGAAATTCGGACACGACATCCTCAAACAAGCCGACATCCTCGCAACCTTCACCGAGGACGCGCCGCGTGTGACGCGTACGTATTGCTCGAAGGAGCACAAGCTTGCGGGCGACTATTTGATTGGACTCATGCGCGACGCGGGCATGAACGCCGATTACGATGCGTTTGGCAATATCGTGGGGCGCTATGAGGCGGGTGTGCCGTTCGCGCCTGTGGTGATGACCGGTTCGCATCAAGATAGCGTGAGGAACGCTGGGAAGTACGATGGGCTCTTTGGCATCTTGTCGCCGATTGCGTGCGTGAAAGCATTGAACGCGCAAGGCAAGCGTTTGCCTTACACGCTGGAGATCGTTGGTTTTGGTGACGAAGAAGGTGTGCGCTTCGGCGTAACACTCATCGGCAGCAAAGCGATGGCCGGAAACTTCGATCCCGCATGGCTTGAGAAGAAAGATGCGAACGGCGTGACCATGCGCGAGGCGATCAATGCGTTTGGCGGCAATGCAGATGCGTGGCGCGAGTTGGATCGCAGCGGTGATCATCATGGCGAAGTGGTCGCCTTCGTCGAATCGCACATCGAACAAGGGCCGACCTTGCTCAATGAAAATTTGGCGCTCGGCGTGGTGACTGCAATTGCAGGCGCGACGCGGATGACAGTGAAAGTCACTGGGCTTGCGGGGCATGCGGGCACGGTACCGATGCCGGTTCGCCAAGATGCCCTCACTGCGGCGAGCGAGATGATTTTGTATGTCGAAAAGTTTTGTCGTGAGAACGAAAACTTGGTAGGAACTGTGGGGCGCTTGTCCTGCTTGCCTGGGGCGATCAACGTAATTCCGCAGGATGTTGAATTTAGCGTAGATGTGCGCTCTGGCCTCAATGAAATAAGGCGAAGCGCCATAGAGTCAATCAGGAAAGAATTTGCAGCAATCGCCGCACGGCGGAACGTAAAGGTGGAAGCGAATCCGTATTTCGAACTGAACGCCGCGCCGTGTGATGAGGCGTTGCAGAAGCAATTCGCCGATGCGATTGCTGCGCAGGGCGTTCCTGTAAGACGTCTGCCCAGCGGCGCGGGGCACGATGCGATGGAGTTTCCAACCGTGTGCCCGATTGCGATGCTATTCGTCCGTTGCGGCAACGGCGGCATTTCCCATCATCCGACCGAGACCATGACGGCGGAAGATGCAGACGTTGCGACTCGCGCGTTGCTTCACTTCTTCGAAAATTTCAAACCAAGCGAGTTCAAACCCGAAAGCGCGCAGCGGGTGGATCGCACTTAGTCGTCATCCCCGCGAAGGCGGGGACCCAGTCCTAGAAAGTTAAAACAAGCAAATCACTCTGCGCGTTCACGATTGCCCGGTCTGGGTCCCCGCCTTCGCGGGGATGACAGCAACGATCAGCGCCTTTAGCGCCGCCGCGCCGAGCCATAGCAGCGAATCATCTGCGTGAATCTGCGAAATCAGCGTAATCTGCGTCAAAGAAAAACACCTCAAATCGTATGAACACCGAATCAACCATCGCCCAATTCATCGACCAACACCACGCGGAGCAAATCGAATTTCTCCGCGAAATCGTTCGCGTGCCCTCCGACACGCCACCAGGCAACAATGCGCCCGCTTCAGAGAAAGCGGCGGAGCTGCTGGCGAAGAAAGGCTTCAGCGTCGAGCGGTTCGTCGTGCCCTCCGAGCGCGTGCGCGACTACGGGATGCAGTCGATCACGAATTTGATCGTGCGCCAAAAATTCGGCGCAGGCACGGGGCCGACCATTGCGCTCAACGCGCATGGTGACGTCGTGCCGCCGGGTGACGGTTGGAGCTTCGACCCCTACGGCGGCGAAATCAAAGACGGTCGCATGTATGCGCGCGGCGTAGCCGTGAGTAAGAGCGACATCGCCTCGTCCACCTACGCCATCGAAGCGCTGAAAGCGGCCGAAAAGGCGGGGGCGAAGTTAAACGGCACGGTTGAATTGCATTTGACATACGACGAAGAATTCGGCGGTTTGCTTGGCCCGGGGTATTTGCTTGAACAAAAGGTAACGAAGCCCGACTACGTGATCGGCGCGAGCTTTAGTTACGCGATTGTCACCGCACACAACGGCTGCCTGCAATTCGAAGTCACCGTACACGGCACGGCGACACACGGCTCGATGCCTGAGACAGGACACGACGCGCTGCAGGCGGCAAACGCGATCTTGAACGCGATTTACGGCAAGCTGCCCGACCTACAAAAGATCAAATCGAAGGTCGCCGGAATCGGATCGCCCACGATGATTGTCGGGCGCATCGAAGGCGGCACCAATACCAACGTCGTGCCCGGAAAAGTGGTTCTCAAGATGGATCGCCGCATGATTCCTGAAGAAGATCCAGCGACGGTCGAGGCGGAAGTGCGCGCGATCATCCAGGGCGCGGTGGCAGGCCGCGCGGGCATTCGTGTTGAGATCAAACGCCTGTTGCTTGCCAATGCGCTCAAGCCCCTTCCTGGTAACGCAAAGCTCGTGGCTGCATTGCAAGCGCACGGCGAGCGTGTGTTTGGTGAGCCAATTCCCGCGGTTGGCGTGCCGCTCTACACCGACGCCCGACTCTACGGCGAAGCGGGGATTCCGGTGGTGCTTTACGGTGCTGGCCCGCGCACGGTGATGGAATCGAATGCGAAGCGAGCAGACGAAAACTTGGTGCTTGAGGATTTGCGCAAAGCAACGCAAGTGGTGGCGTGTGCAGTGGCAGAGCTACTGTCGTAAGCGTTCGAGGACGCCGCCACGTTCGAGGGCGGGAGTGATTACAAGACTGTTTCAAGCGCTTTTCTACGCGGGTTTGCACCAGTTTTAAATCAGACGTTACACACTAACTTCCGGAGGCCTCGAGCGTGGGAGCCGTACGTATTCGCGCTTTGAAATCGCTTTGGTGCGATCGTGGTCGCAGCCTTTGGTTTAGCCTCTGGAGTTCAATTGCGGTGAGTTCCGCTTGAGAACATCCATCAACGAGAAAGCGTTTACATGACGATGTGGTTTGAGATTCTGGGCGGTTTGGTGCTGCTCTTGATTGGTGGCGAGCTTTTGGTGCGTGGCGCTGTGGCGTCAGCGAAATCCCTCGGTGTGTCGCCGCTTTTGATCGGTTTAACCTTGGTCGGTTTCGGTACGTCAACCCCTGAGCTCGTAACGAGTGTCACCGCTGCAGTCAATAACTCCCCGGGCATCGCCGTCGGTAACGTCGTCGGCTCCAACACCGCCAACATCCTGTTGATCTTGGGAATCGCAGCGATGATCTATCCGCTTGCGATCGACCCAAAAGGCTTTCGGCGCGATGCGATCATGGTGGTCGTGGCGGCGCTGGCGTGTTTGCTGGTGGTGCTCAATGGCTACATGGATCGCTGGATCGGATTCATCTTCGTCGCCGCACTATTTGCGTATGTGATTTACGTCTATCGCTCCGAGAGACGCGCGCCAGATGAAGCGGCAATCGTTGCCGAGCATCGCGCGGAAGACGCGCCAAAAGGGCCAGGCAAGATGGCGCTTTCGGTCGCAATGGCAATTGGCGGCATAGCCATCACGATCCTTGGCGCGCGATATTTGGTAAGCGGCTCAATCGAGCTAGCGAAAGGCTTCGGCATTTCAGACACCATCATCGGACTCACGATTGTGGCGGTAGGCACCTCGATGCCAGAACTCGTAAGCTCTGTGATCGCGGCGCTCCGCAAGCACTCGGATGTGGCCTACGGCAACATCATCGGATCGAACATCTACAACGTGCTCTTTATTCTGGGCGCGACCGCGATCATCTCGCCTATCGAAATGCCTGCGCAAATCGCGACATTCGACATTTGGGTGATGCTCGCTGCGACTGCGGTGTTAGTGTTCTTCGCACGTTCCGGCTTTAAGCTCCAGCGATGGGAGGGCATGGCCTTCGTTATCGCCTACATCGGGTATACCGCTTACCTAATCTCTATCGCCTAATTAATAGGGTTCTGACGACTATGGCTGCTTCGAATTCAGACCGGAAATATTTCGGAGTTTTGCCAGAGGCGGCTCTGCCAGGCGCGCTTCTCGTCGTCACTGCCATTGTTGCGATGGTAGTGGTGAACTCACCGCTCGGCGCAACCTATAAAGCGGTGCTTTCGTCATCGTTTGGAATTGGGCCCAGTGGCTTCTCCATCGACATGAAGGTGTCGGATTGGATCAAGAACGCGCTAATGGCCGTGTTCTTTTTCTTCGTCGGCCTCGAATTGAAGCGTGAATTGCTTGAAGGCCAGCTCTCGAATGTAAAGGCTGCTGTCTTACCGATGCTCGCAGCTGCAGGCGGAATGGCGATGCCTGCGCTGTTGTTTCTCGCATTTGCGAGCGAAGGCGGGTTCAGTCGTGGATGGGCGATTCCTGCGGCAACCGATATCGCGTTTGCATTGGGCGTGTTGTCACTCCTTGGCAATCGAGTGCCAGCCGCGCTCAAGGCCTTCTTGCTGGCCGTTGCCGTGGTTGACGATTTGGGCGCGATTCTGATCGTTGCGTTTTTCTATACCGACACCGTGCATACAACGTCGCTCGTGATTGCAACGGCGATCACAGCGCTCCTTTTCGCGATGAATCGCTTCCGAATCGCGTCCATCCCGCTCTATCTTGCCGTTGGTATTGTGCTCTGGGTATTCATGTATCAATCAGGTATCAGCGCAACAATTGCAGGTGTGTTGGTCGCGGCGTTCGTCCCGCTTCGAGCGAAAGATGGATCGAGTCCACTTCACGATGCCGAGCACGCATTTCGACCGTGGGTGATGTTCCTCGTGATGCCGGTGTTCGCATTTGCGAATGCGGGCGTTGATCTGCGCGGCGCAAGCGAATATTTCACACACCCGATCACGCTTGGCGCTGCCTTTGGGTTAGCGCTTGGAAAGCCCGTCGGGATCTTGCTGATGACCTGGATCGGAGCCACGCTTCTGCGCGCGTCTGCCCCCGGCAACTTAGTGCAGATCACTGGCGTCGGCTGCATTGCCGGGATTGGCTTTACGATGAGTTTGTTCATCGGCGTATTGGCGTTCACCGATCCGATGCTTGCAACGCCGGTTCGCCTTGGCGTATATGCTGGGTCTGTCATCTCGGCCGTGATCGGTCTCGTCATCCTTTCTCTGAGTTTGCCAAAACTCAATCACCCGAAAGCCGACGCTACCGACGAAACGACCCACCTGATGCTCGGGCGCTAGGATTCATGCCATCACCAGAAGCATCAGAAGCGCTCATCGATGCACTCCACTTGTATGCGCTTAATGCGAGCGCCGATCAAGCGGCCCAGGCTCAGCGCATCATCGATTTCTGTCGAACGCAGGATGCGCCTTGGCGGCGCACGACGCTTGAAGGTCATCTCACTGCCTCAGCGTGGATTGTGAACGATGCGCGAACGGAAGCACTACTCGTGCATCACAAGAAGCTAGCCAAATGGCTGCAGCCCGGTGGCCACATTGATGAGGCTGACCCAAGCGTTCATGCTGCCGCGCTGCGCGAAGCGCATGAAGAAACGGGGCTGATGGAGCTGTTGCCCATATCGTTGAACGGCGCGGCAATCTTTGACGTAGACGTTCACTGCATCCCCGCGCGTGAAAGCGAGCCGATGCATTTTCACTACGATATTCGTTTCTTGTTTTTGGCAACCAATCACGCAACGACACTCAATAGCGAGGAGTCGAACGCGCTTCGCTGGTTTCAACAAGACACCATTGCGACAGATCCAACGATGGACGCGTCGGTTCGTCGAATGGGTTTACTTGCGCGGCAATTGGCCGTGTAGGTGTATCGGCTTTTTCGGCGATGAATCCGTGACAATGGGTGCTACAGGCCCAGTGCTTAATCACTTTGGGAAACGTCTAGGGAAACGCTAGACAAGTCTAGCGCGCATCGCATCGTCAGTGTTGGGCGATCTGAAACCCCAAAATTTATCAACATAGCCCCGCTGTGCCTCAGAATTTTGGGCTTCCAGCTCATCCCAATCTGCCGCGCGCTGCAACACGCAGACTTATTCAGCGTTTCCCTAGGCGCGAAGCGCAGAGCGCATTCCATGCGACGGTATTTGTAACGCTGCCATGTTTGATGGAAGGGTCTCTGCTGCCAAGGCCATGTTCGAGAAATTTCGATCATGCTTTAGAAGCACTTTCAGAAGTTGCTCCTCGTCGAGCGGCTTCATCAGGTATGCATCACAGCCCGCAAACGTTCCCCGCACTTTATCAACGGTACCAGTACGGCTCGAAAGCAACACCACGACAGGCGGTTTTCTTCCGGTGATCTTACTGCTCTTAATTGATTTGCAAGTTTGGAATCCATCAATTCCTTCCATCATTACATCGAGAAAAACGAACTGGTAGTCCTTTTCCGCGACGCGCACCAGTGCCTCTTCTCCGCTTGCACACTGATCGACTGAAAACCCGAATCCGCTCAAACGTGCGTGAATAAATTTAAGTGCGACATCGCTGTCGTCAACCACGAGTATGTTCACCTTCTTCGCGTGGGCGGCCTGCGCCCGCGCGACCACTGGCGTTTGAACGTTCATGCGAACGATGTTTTGCTGAAGCGCCGGATTACTCGTCGGTGCAGCCGACTGCACGAGAGGCGAGGCGCGAGCAGATATCAGTGGCACGACGTTCGGCGGGCGCTTCTCCTGCTCGATCGTCTCGGTGTCTAAGCCAAGCGCAGCGAACGCAGCGTCAATCGTGCGAAGTGCTGAATTCAAATTGATGCGGCGGTCTAGGTGCTCCCAAGTGCCCGCGATGCGGCGAGTGCCAACGGAGATCAGCAGCTGATTCGGCCCAACTCGGGGTACGACTTTGTCGAGCAATGCGGTGTCGCGCGAACGGATAAGGATTACCGAGGCCTCGTTCGGCGTATCGACGACTGAGATTGGTCGGGCACGGCGGGCCGTAACGAGCGCAAAGAAGCGGTCAAAAGTCCGGTACTCAGGCTCAGTGAAACCGATAACGGCTACTTTGAGATTTGCGTTGTTCATTTTTACCCTCGTTCACAGCGCGACACTTCGCGCAGACGCCTGTCTAATGTTGTTTGAAACCGTGCGCCTCTCCACCGTTCATGGCGCGGGATGATTTGTACAGCGGAAAAGCGCAGCAATCGCCGTCTAGGACGACAGAGTTCAGTAACTCCAGATTCGTCTTACGCGCTCGGTTTATGAGCCTCATCAGCGGGTACGATGGGGAGCACCGCCGTCCGATGTCAAAGAACGACGGGGCGTTGAGGATTAGTGTTGAGCATTCCCCCGCCGTCCTTCGGATCGCTTGGGCGCTGCCAAGCGGATAACAAGTCTTCAAACCGATGCGATAGCGTGCAGTTCTGCGGTGAGCCAGGAAGCGAGTTGGTCCGCACGAGCACCGCTTCCCCTTGCCTGGTTAAATCATTTCTTCAAGTTGCCTCGCCGACCCGAGCGCGAGCGTTAAGCCGAGTGCGCCGTGGCCCACATTCATGTAGAGATTGGGTACTTTCGTGCGTCCAACTATTGGTAATGATGTCGGTGTGGCCGGGCGCAGACCAGCCCACGCTCGAACATCAGTGTCCGACGCACACGTGATGCCGAATCGCTGGTTAGTCGCCTCGATGAGTTGATGGATACGCTCGTTGTCGATTCGAGTGTCTTCGCAAGATAGCTCCGCGAATCCCGCTACACGCAGGCTGTCGCCCAGTGGCGCGTAAACGATCTTTTTTGCGAGATCCGTAATGCTTCGGCTAGGCATGCTTCGGATATGCTGGCTGCGAAGCGTGATGCTGTAGCCCTTGATTGATTGAATGGGGAGTCTGATTCCACACGTTCTCGCGAGCCGTACCGCGTCTGTGCCGCCGGCTAGCACGACCTTCGACACTTCAATTTGTCCATTGTCCGTTACGACTCGTTCGACCATACCATTCCTCGTCGAGAGGGCAACAACGTCTCTGCCAAGCATCAACTCCAATTTGTCGCGCTTCGCGCGATCAACTAGCCAGCGGCAGAGTGATGGCGCATCACAAAGTGCATCGCTTTCACTCCAGATTGCGCCAACGAACCCGCTGGCCGTATCCGCTAGCGCCGGTTCCATCGCGACACAACTGTCACGGCTCAGTAACGTTTGATCAGCTCCAAATCTCTTTTGGAGTTCGACGGTAGCCTGCGCGCGACGCATTGCGTCAACGTCGTTAAGTAATACAAGTTTTCCGCATTTCTTGTGCTTGAAATCGGCCCCTAGCGCAAGTAGCTGCTGAATTTCAACGCGGCTTCTTTCTGCAGTCTCAATAAGCTTCCGTGTGACATCGTCAACCTGCCTTTGGCGGCAGGCTGCCAAAAATGCCACGCCCCAGATCAGCTGCGAGAGGGAAACCTGGAGACGGACGCGAAGCGCTGAGTCGCGGCCAGCGAGAATCGATGGCAGTTTCCTAAGCACGGAGGGTGTCGCAAGCGGTTCTACGAAGCTGTAGCTCAGTTGCGCACCGTTTGCGCGACTAGCGCCGCTTGCGAGTTCAGAGGCACGATCGATGAGAAGCACTCGATGACCTGCCTTGGAAAGCATGTATGCGGTTGCGCATCCGACGATGCCCGCACCGACAATTGCGAGCGGCAACTCGTCACCTCGGTGTGCGCCCACGTCAAGGCCCCCTCGCGGAGATCACTGCAGCGCTTCGTATGCGTGCTGAAGCGCTCGGCTCGCGGCTGATGCCTTGATTGATTCGATAAAGTCTATTGAATGGCGCAACACCAAGTTCGGCAAGAAAGAGCTGGGCGCCGAGGTGAAGTGCAATCGGGCTAATGTCGCCTTGCTGCTTTGCAGTGACCCGGGCAGCACTGGGGAGACTATCGCCCATTCGTTCGCGCGCTTCGTGGACCGCTTTAGCAAGCCGGTACGCTCCATCCACGCTCAATGATTCACTCACCACCAGAAGGTCCCACACATCGAGCGTTGCAACCGGTTGCTGCTGCCCTGCATACGTACCGGCAGGAATCGCCCCCTCAGCGTAGAGTCGTCCGTGCTGTCGGTTCAACTCGCCCACCAGCGCAGCGGTATCGATGAAGCGCACGGGAGTAGATTGGGCGAGCGCGCTAATCGCATCGACCGGTGCCGCCGATCCAAATATGAAGGCATCAATACGTTGCTCGATCAACGCACGAATTGAATCCGTCAGGCTTGCGTTCATAGTGTTCACATCAGTGCTGAGGTTGATCCTAGCTGCATTAAATAGCCGGGTGGCGATCTGCTCGGAGCCGCTACCTTTCGCACCGATAGAAATTCGCTTGCCACGAAGATCAGAGAACGTTCGAATCGAAGACTTTTCCAGAACCACGACGTGGAGATTGTGCGGATACATCGCAGCGACGGTGCGCACTCCGATGGGGGCGTTGGCAAATGCACCAAACCCCCAACTCGCTTCGTACGCAACGGCTGCATTAGCGAAAGCCGCCTGTGCTTTGCGCTCTCGGATCGCGCGAACGTTGTCAACCCCACCTGGAGTCGTGAGGAGATTGAGTAATGTTCGTTCTTTTTGTGACGAATACTGCGTTTGAAGGGCGATTGCCAGAGCGATGGGCTTGCCGTCGCGTGCGTAGGTGGAGAGCGTGATGCCGTCCATAGTATTCGCGGCAGCGCTATACACACCGACCCAGACAACGATGATAAATACAGTCAGCTTGTAGGACATTGCTCCCTCTTTACGTATTAACGTTTCGCGCGCGGCGGACTTCGAAACGCGCACTCACTAGGCAGCACGCGCCGACCACCGTGTCGACCCGTTTGTTTGCCTTTCTTCAATGCGAACACACCGTTCACGAGTACGTGCTCGATGCCGGTTGCCGCCTGGGTTGGATGCTCAACGGTCGCGCGATCAGCAACGGTCGCGGAATCGAACACACACAGATCGGCCCACTTTTCAATGGCAATTTCGCCCCGGTCTTTCAGACCAAACTGTCGCGCAGACAATCCCGTCATCTTGTGAATTGCCGCTGGAAGCGTCAGGGCCGCCTTCTCTCGCACATACGCAGCGAGGACACGCGGAAACGCCCCCCAAAGGCGTGGATGCGGGCAGCGATCATGCGGCAGGCCGTCGGTAGCAATCATCGATTGACTGGATGAAACAATCGCATCGACATCTGACTCTGACATCAAACGGTACGTCGCGCGCGCGGGTTGGAGTCGATCCACTGCTTCTTTGATCGAGCATTCGAGAGCGCACGCAATATCAATAAGATTCCAGCCGTCGTATTGAGGCAATGCGCCTGATGACGTTACGTATGTTGCCGTTGAAATAACCACGCGCTCGTACCTGAGCGTGGTTGAGGAGGCCGCATACGGGTAGACGTCCATCGCCACAGGCTGCTTTATCGCGGCCCGCGCAATGTGTGCAAGCGTCTCTGGCGAGCGTCCGTGATTGCTAACACCTGCCACCTTGTGGTGAGAAATGATCAATCTGGCGCTTAGCTTTTTTGCGATCTCAAGCGCCTCGTCGATCGAATCTATTACGTAATCGGTTTCATCGCGTAGGTGAGTGGCCAGCATGCCGCCGAACTGCCGCAACGGCTCAAGTACCGCGACGATTTCATCAGCGGTAGCAGCGCTCGCAGGCGGGTAGAACGTGCCTATAGACACGCCCAGCGCGCCTGCACTGAGCGCCTCCTCGCAGAGTCTCCGCATGTTGGTTATCTCGGTGGATTGTGCGGGCGCGTCGAGCGTCGCCACCTCGCGCACACGCAACGTTGTGAGCCCGACAAGTGGGTATACGTTGACTGCAGCGGGAGTGGCGTCAAGTGCTTCGATGTAGTGAACGAAGCGCTCGAACCGAAAGTCCTGCGAATCACCCAGTATGTCGAGCGGCGCGAGAGCGCGTTTACCTGCGAGAGCGGGCGCAAGACTTATTCCGCAATTACCCGTTACAACTGTTGTGATGCCTTGTGAGATCTTCGCGGGCACATCGGGGTCGCTCAGCACGTATCGATCATCGTGGGAGTGTGTATCGATGAAGCCTGGAGCAATGACTAACCCATCGACATCTACGCTCTCATGACTCTTCGCCCGCGACAGATTTCCAATTGCAGCGATACGGCCGTCCTTTACGGCAATATCCGCACTGAATCCTGCTCTCCCTGTGCCGTCGAGGACAGTGCCGCCGCGCAATACAAGATCAAACATGACTGGACTCAATGATGCAGCTTACGGCTAGTCGGCTTTCGCGCCGGAGCGCTTGATGATCTCCGCCCACTTCACGGTTTCAGCGCGAGCGAAATTGGTGAAGTCTTCTGGTTTGCCAATGAAAGGCTCGAATCCCATGCCTGCGAGCTTTGCTCTCACATCATTTCGCGAGAGAATCTTATTGAGTTCAGCGTTCACTCGATCAATGATCGCTTTGGATGTCTTTGCGGGCGCGACAAATCCACCCCACGCCGTAGCTACAACGTTACTCACCCCCGCCTCTGACATCGTGGGGAGATCAGGAAAGAGCGGGGAGCGCTTATTTCCAGTCACCGCCAGTGCGCGCACACGCCCGCTTTGAATGTGTGGCCCAATGGAAGCCAAGTTGTCAAACATGAGCTGCACTTGGCCGCCCATGAGATCGGTAATGGCCTGCGGGCTGCCGCGGTAAGGCGCGTGAACAATATCGGTTTGCGTTTCAGCTTTGAACATCTCGGCTGAGAGGTGACTTGTGGTGCCGTTACCGGCCGATGCAAAGGTAAGTTTTCCTGGCTGCTGCTTCGCGAGTGCTACCAGCTCTCGGACGCTCTTCACATTGACTGAGGGGGTGACGGTGAGCGCGTTCTGAGTAAACGCGACCAACGCGATCGCGGCTGTGTCGCGCTCAGGGTCGTAATTCAGGTTAGGCAGAAGCCCTTTGTTGATGGCATGAGTGACCACATTGGCGTACGCAATGGTGTAGCCGTCGGCCGGCGCGCTTGCGAGCTCCCGCATTGCGATCTGTCCCGCAGCGCCCGGTTTGTTATCGACCACAAAGGGTTGTCCCAAATTCTTCGCGAGCTCGCCGGTCAAGTACCGTGTAAGTGCGTCGGGCGCGCCACCTGCTGCTGACGGAACAATCACTCGAATTGGTTTTTCAGGGAATGCCGTCGCCGCGCTTGCGGCGATCAATGTGAAACACGATACCCCTATCCATTGAAGAATGCGATTCATCTTTACCTCTAAGAAACGACTTGACTAATCGCATGTTATGGGTGAGATTTCGTTTCAACAAACGATCCTTTTGCCTGTTTTAGTGAATTTTTCTCATGAATAATGATGAGCTCAAAAGATACCCGTCCACGCAAACCCTCGTTGGTTTTGTTACGGTGGCGCGCACCCTCTCTTTCGCTCGGGCAGCCGAGCAACTCAATCTTTCAGCGAGTGCAATCAGCAAGCAACTGAGCGAGTTGGAATCGTTGCTTGGTTGCGAACTGTTCAAGCGAACGACTCGACAGATGACACTGACTTCAGAGGGCGAAGAGTATTTGACTGAGGTGCAAGAGAGTTTGCGCCGGATCGAGGATGCAACCCTACGGTTGCGGGCAAAGCGCGGCTTCACCGGACAATTGGATGTCGCCGTGTCGCCGACGTTTTGCAATCGATGGCTCATCCCGCGTCTCGCCTCTTTCTACACGGCCAACCCGGAAATTCGCTTGAACTTGCAAACCTCGATTGGCCTTCCGGACCTGCGCCTGCTAAGGGTCGACTGCGCGATTGCATTCTGCGAGGCCTCTGCGGTTGATGGCGAAAGCGAGCAAGTCATGCCGCTTAAGTTATGGCCGGTAGTCTCTCCCGTGCTATTGAAGAAGCTGCGCAAACAGAATTGGCGCAGCGCACTTTGTTCGCATCCGCTGCTGGACCAGCTGACACTGCCGCACGCGTGGGATGAGTTTTTATCGTTGGCCGGCATCGATGCTCGAACGACGCGTCGCGGTGCGCGCTATCAGTTGCTTGCTTTGGGGCATCAAGCAGCACTCGTAGGTTTGGGCAGTGCGCTTCTCCCCGACTATTTAGTCGCCGACGACATCCGACGAGGAGCGCTCGCGCGATTGGGCGATCTCGAGCTCAAAACGAAAGCAGACTATCGGCTCATCGTGCCGGAACATGCGCGCAATCGCGGCGCATTCCGGGCATTTCGCGAATGGCTTTTGGCGAACTCAGTAAACGAGCTGATCGCGAATTAGCGTTTGCCCCGTCATGTCGTTAGGTTTCGCCACACCCATCATCGCAAGCAAGGTCGGTGCGATGTCGCGAAGTGCGCCGCCTTCACGAATCGACACCTTGTCTGCGCCGACGTAGACGAGCGGGACTTTGTCGGTGGTGTGTTGAGTGTGCGCTTGGTTTGATTCGGGATCAAACATTCGCTCGCAGTTGCCGTGGTCGGCTGTGATGAGCACTTGCGCACCGCTCGCCTTCGTCGCTGCGATTACGCGCGCAAGGCATGTGTCGAGCGTTTCGACTGCTTTGATCGCCGCGGAGAGCACGCCCGTGTGGCCGACCATATCGCCGTTTGCGTAGTTGCAAACAATCGCTGCATACTGTTTTGATTCAATCGCGGCGACGAGTTTGTCAGTGACTTCTTCGGCACTCATTTCGGGTTTCAAATCGTAGGTTGCGACCTTGGGTGAGGGGACGAGTACGCGATCTTCGCCTTCGAACGGCTGTTCGCGACCGCCAGAGAAGAAGTAGGTGACATGCGCATACTTTTCAGTTTCCGCGATCCGCAATTGTTTGAGTCCAGCGGCGGCGACGACCTCGCCAAAACTGTCCGCGATTTTTTCGTTACGAAACGCGGTGGAGAGATGTGCGTAGGCGTCGCCATAGTGCGATAGACACACGAAATCCGCTAGTTTGGGCATCGTTCGGGCGAAACCGTCAAACGCGGGATCGGTGAGCGCCGTGGTTAGCTCACGCGCCCGATCCGCTCGGAAATTCATGAACACCACGGCATCGCCATCGGCAATTGCACGCCCGTTGCCGATCACGGTGGGCTTCACAAACTCGTCGCTCTCGTCGCGCGCGTAGGCGGCCGCGAGCGCGTCGCTCGCCGTTGCGGCATGCTGGTCGGCGCTGGCCTCCGCCACAGCGCGGTAGGCAAGCTCCACGCGCTCCCATCTTTTGTCTCGATCCATTGCGTAGAAACGGCCTGAAACAGAGGCGATGCTTGCGTTGACTTCTAAACAAACACGCTGCAGGCCCTGAATTGATTGGGATGCGCTCTTTGGAGGCGTATCTCGTCCATCCAGAAACGCGTGAACAACCACGGTAGGGACGCCTTGCGCGCGAGCAAGCCGCAACATCGCATGAATATGCCGCTCGTGCGAATGCACACCGCCAGGCGACAACAATCCCATGACATGCAGGGTGCCGCCGCTCGCTTTCACTTTTTCGCAGGCACCAAGCAGCGCGGGATTTGCGTTGAATTCACCGGTTTCGATGGCGTGATCGACTCGGGTGAGGTCTTGGTAGACGACACGGCCCGCGCCCAAATTGAGATGCCCCACCTCGGAGTTTCCAAATTGGCCGGCTGGCAGCCCGACGTACTGCTCTGACGCGTCGATCAAGCCATGCGGGCAATCGCGCCAGAGCGCGTCCCAGGTCGGTTTGTTGGCCAAGGAAATAGCGTTGTCAGCTGCCGGCGCACGATGACCGAAGCCGTCGAGGATGATCAGTACGACGGGGCGAGCGGCAAAAGGCGGCGTTGGGGTAGACATGAGAGCTAGATAAGTACAAAGCCCTAAAATTCTAGGCTTGGTAGCGCATGGGAACTTTGTTTTTCTGTGCGCTCATGGTTTGCCAAGCTCACCACGAACGGGCTTCAACACAATCGGGCGCAATGCGCTCGTAGAACGGCCGGAACTGATCGCGAAGCTTTGCGTCACTCGTCCTTCGTCACTCGTCTTTGATTCCAAATGCAATTCTTAGCCAATAACTGGATGCTCGTCCTGATCATGTTTATGTCAGGCGCGCTTCTGCTGTTTCCCCTCGTTCAACGTCGCTCGTCTGGCATGCAAGAAGTGGGTAATGTTCGCTTAACGCATCTCGTGAACCGTGAAGACGCGACCGTGCTCGACATTCGCGAGGCGCGCGAAATGAGCGGCACGAAGATGGTGAATGCGATTCACATCCCGTTTTCGCAGCTCAAAGACCGTATCGCCGAGATCAAATGCGACAAGGCGAAGCCCTTGATCGTCTATTGCTCACGCGGGCAACGCGCGATCATGGCGGGGGCCACCTTGAAAGCGGCTGGTTTCACCCAATTGTTCAATCTGAACGGCGGGTTCAAAGCCTGGACAGAAGCAGGATTACCGGTCGAAAAACTGTAGTCGGCGTTTGCGCGAAGGGAGTGATTTATGGCGAAGGTACAGATGTATTCCACGGCAGTCTGTCCGTATTGCATTCAGGCTGAGCGCTTGCTGAAGGCTAAGGGCGTAGCCGAAATCGAGAAAATTCGCGTGGACCTCCAGCCGGAGCAGCGCGATGCGATGATTGCCAAAACAGGGCGGCGCACCGTGCCTCAGATCTTCATCGGCGAAACGCATGTCGGCGGTTTTGATGATCTTTCCGCGCTAGATCGCGCGGGCGGACTCGATAAGTTGCTCGCAGCCTAACTTGGCAAGCCTCCGCAAACGAGCCGTTTCTTTGCCGCCGAGCAGGTCGCTCGGGTTATTTCTCTCTTCCGCTAAACCCCTAAAATAGCGGGTTACGTCTTATTTCACTGAAAGCACATCATGGCCGACGCGCCCGCACAACAACAAGATCCAAACGCACCCGTTTTCTCGATTGAGAAGCTCTACCTCAAAGATCTCTCCGTGGAAAACCCGAACGCACCACAAGCCTACCTTTGGCGCGAAGGCCCATCGGTCAACGTGGGCATCGATAGCGAGTCATCGGTCATCGAAGATGGATTCTTTAACGTCACCGTAAAGCTCACCGTTACGGCGACGATCGCTGACAAAACGATGTTCTTGGTTGAAGCAGCGATGGGCGGCATTTTCCAGATTCGTAACGTGCCCGAGAGCGACGTGCAGCCGCTGCTCGGTTCGCACTGCCCGAACATCATCTTCCCGTATGTTCGCGAAGTGATTTCGGACGCCGTTCAGCGCATGGGCTACCCTGCGGTGTATCTCCAGCCAATCAATTTCGACGCGCTTTATCAAGCACGCGTGCAAGCTCAGCTCGAGCAAGCACAAGGCGCGACCAAGCAGTAAGAGGTTTTTCGGCATGCGCCGCATCTTTGCGCCGACTGGGGTGGCTCTTGCCGCCCTCTTCACGTTGGCGGCTCCGCTCGTCTCCGCTGAGGATTTCAAGCAAACCATTGATGCGGCGACGGTTGCTTTTGAAGGCCCGTCCACTCGCGCAACAAAGCAATTCATCTATTCGCGCGGCACGCCTCTTGAGGTGCTCGTTACGATCGAAGGCTGGCACAAGGTGCGCGATGCACAGGGTGGGCTTGTCTGGGTTGAGCGTCGCGCGCTTGGCGAGCGAACACAGGTGCAAGTGAAATCGGCGGCTGCCGTCGATGTACATGCCAGCGCAAACGAGGTCTCGCCAGTCATTTTCCGCGCGGAGCCCGGCGTATTGCTCACGCTCGTCGCGCAGCCCACCAACGCGTATGCAGAAGTACGCACGCGCGACGGCCAAATCGGTTTTCTCCGTATCGATTCGCTGTTCGGAATCTAGCGGTTCGTATCTCCGTGTAAGTGCGAGTGGAGTCACTTCCATGTTCGGTGAGACTCAGCTATGAAAATCGCAGTACTCGGCTCCGGCGCTTGGGGAACAGCATTCGCCTCTCGTCTGGCGGCGAATCCCGTCCATGAAGTCACGCTTTGGGGGCGCGATGCCATCGCGCTCGCTGCAATGGCTGAGCAGCGGGTCAATGCTCACTATCTGCCCGGCGTTCGACTTTCTGAACGCTTGCAATTTGATGGATCACTTGCATCCGCGAGCGCTTCTGCAAGCCTGATCATCCTTGGCGCCCCCGTGTCCGCGACCGAAGCCTTGCTGGCTCAGCTTGATGAGCGTTCACACGCGCCCGTCCTATCACTCGCAAAAGGCTTTGTCGCGCAAGGCGATGAGGTCGCGCTCTTGCCGCAGGTGTTAGAGCGATTTGGTCGAGAACGCGACGTTGCCACAGGCGTCATTAGCGGCCCGAGCTTTGCGAGCGAGACCGCGCGCGGGCTGCCGCTCGCGCTTGTCTGCGCCATGAATGATGAGGCGCTTGCGCATGAGTTCGTGCATTCGCTGCGAGATGAGGCGATGCGCATATACGCGAGTGCGGACGTGTTCGGCGTGTCGCTCTGCGGTGCGATCAAAAACGTGTTCGCCATCGCCGCTGGCGTGTGCGACGGTTTAGCGTTGGGCGCAAACGCGCGAGCCGCGCTTGTTACGCGAGGGCTCGCCGAGTTGATGCGCTTAGTCGTCGCGTGCGGCGGTCAGCCCGAAACGGTGATGGGGCTTGCTGGCGTCGGCGACGTCTTGCTCACCACCACTGGTGACGCGTCGCGCAATCGCAAAGTGGGGCTCGCGCTCGCAAGCGGGAAGTCGCTCGCCGACGTCCTCACCGAGCTGGGGCATGTCGCAGAGGGCGTGTATGCCGCTGGCTTGGCGGCTCGTCTCGCCGAGTCGAAGCAGGTCGAACTTCCCATTACTCGCGCGGTTGCGGCGCTTTTGGATGGTGATGTCACACCGAAAGATGCGATTCGCGCGCTGCTCACGCGCAAACCGCGTAGCGAGTTCTAAATTAACCTACTTGATCTAGCTCAGATTAAATCGGGGCTAAAGCCTAATGAGTTTCTTTGTCGATAAAGCATAAAAACTGCGCTTCGCCCCATTTAATCGAGGCGTTCAGACTGTTGGATAATGCCAAAAGGAACCAGAATCCACTGATCTAGACGTCCGCCTGGATGAGGCGTAGAACGAAGGCTTGGCGTTTCACGCCAAAGTTTTGTTCACTCACTCAACCGAAGGAGAGCGCCATGAGCGTCGCACGTGTCACAGAAATCACTGCGGAATCGAAGAAGAGTTTCGACGATGCCATCAAAACCGGCATTGATCGCGCCTGCAAAACGTTGAAGAACGTCGAAGGCGCGTGGGTTCAGGA
This sequence comes from Betaproteobacteria bacterium, assembly GCA_013298765.1. Classification (GTDB taxonomy): domain Bacteria; phylum Pseudomonadota; class Gammaproteobacteria; order Burkholderiales; family Casimicrobiaceae; genus Casimicrobium. The sequence continues at coordinate 350,852 of JAAFJA010000003.1, read as the reverse complement.
TCAGAAAATCGTGATCAAAAAAGGGAAGATTGCGGGGTACCGCGTTTCGATGAAAGTAACCTTCATCCTCGCCGATTAAGTCCGCGCATCACGCCAGAAGTATCAATTCCCATTAACAAAAAGGGCGCCACATCGGCGCCCTTTTTTGTGTGCCACCTCGCGTTAGCGCACAACCATCACTGGCACATCCGCATGCGTGAGCACTTTTTGCGCGACTGACCCAAGAATCATCGAAGCAAACGTGCCATGGCCGCGCGATCCCATGACGATCAAATCCACCTTCTCTTTGCCCGCCGCTTTCAGAATTTCATCGGCGGGACTACCGACAGTAACGCGCGTCTTGTAATTCGCCTCATGGCGATCAAGAAATTTGCACACCGCACCGAGCACCGCCTCGGATTCTGCATGGTGATACTCCGCGACGATCTCTTTCCCAACCGCCTTCGCCGCACGCGACGGAATCGGCAATTGCACATTCAATACGACATATTCAGGCTTCACGCCCAGCAAGCCTTCGTGCGTGGTGAGATACGCCAACATCGTCTTCGTGTGTTTGCTGCCATCAACGGCGAGTAGAACTTTCATCGTGGTCTCCTAAAAGGGTTATGGTGATTCTGTCGGATGCACGGCGCGGGAGTTTGATGCAAATCACATTGAATCGAGTTACGCCAACTACGACGGCACAAGTTCGATCCGCATCCTCTTTCCGAGCGCAGCTGCAGCACCTGCGAGCGTCGTTAAGGTGAGGCTCGTATCAGTTTCATCGAGCAATCGATTGAGCGCTGCGCGGCTCGTGTGCATGCGCTTGGCCATCTCTGTTTTGGTCAATTTTTGTTCGCGCATCGCCTCTTCAATCTGAATGGCCAAAACCTTCTTCATTGCAGCCGCAGTCGCTAGTTCGTAGAGCCCTTCCTCTTTCAGGAAGTCATCAAAGTTTGAGCCTTTGGGCATATTCGTTTCGTCTCAAAAGTCGATTCGCTGCTCGGCAAGGCGATTGTCAGTTGCGAGCGTCGACTGTGTTTTCTTGATGAAGCCGTGCAACAAAATCATCTCGTTTTCGGAGATCGTGAACAAAACGCGCGCAATCCTGTTCGGCAAATTTGTGCGCACCTCCCACACTTTTGATGTGAGCTTTCGGACAAGCGGCATTCCGAGCGGCCATCGAAACTGAACGGCTTTGATGTCTTCACCAATCAATAATCGCTACCCGGAGGGCAGTTCACGCAGCCAATCGCGAACAGGCTCTGCGCCGGACGTCGTCGCATGGAAGCGAACCGTTAACGTTGGGGTGATTGTCGCTAGGCGTTTCGACATGCGGCGAGCGTATCAAAGTTGGTACGCACCAGAAGAGCCTCGCGGCTTGTCGACAACACAAACGACCTAGAGACGTCACTTGTGCCGCCTAGTTCTTTACGCCAAATTGCCCGAACAGAAGCAACAGGACTACACGATGAATAGATTCGAAATTGAACTTCATGATGAGATCGCTTGGCGATCAGAACCTATAGCCGCAGTCTGCCTGTGGGAGGTGGACAACGAGAGTGCCAGTCAACTCGCAATAAATCTCACATCGGAGAGCATGGAATTTCATCCTGCTAGAGCGTCAATGTGGACAGTACGCGAAGTTGATTTCAAACAATAACGCTACACCAACACCCGCTCAATCCCACCATTGCGCGCCTTCTCCACATACTCCGGCATCCACTTCTCGCCGAGCACGTGTTTGGCGATTTCGACGACGATGTAGTCGGCTTTGGTGCCGCTGTCGTTGTCGTAGCGCGACAAGCCCTGCAGGCAGCTTGGGCAGCTAGTGAGAATTTTCACGTCGCCATCGAATTTGGTTTCTGCGCCAGACGCTGATTTCACAGGAATCGCGCGCAGTTTGTCGGCGCCCTTTCTCATCTCTTCTTCTTTGCGGAAGCGCACTTGCGTGGAAATGTCAGGTCGGGTTACGGCGAGCGTGCCCGACTCCCCACAGCATCGGGCGTTTAGATCGATTTCTTGCCCCATCAACTCATTCACTACTTTAGTGGGAGCGTATGTTTTCATGGGCGTGTGGCACGGATCGTGATACATGTACCGCGTACCGGTGATGTTTTCGAGCTTCACGCCCTTTTCCATCAGGTATTCGTGAATGTCTAGCAAACGACATCCCGGGAAGATCTTTTCGAATTCGTACTTCTGCAATTGATCCATGCAGGTGCCGCACGAGACGATCACCGTTTTGATATCCAGATAGTTCAGCGTGTTCGCCATGCGATGGAAAAGCACGCGGTTATCAGTGATGATTTCCTGGCCTTTATCGTGGTTACCACTTGCCGTTTGCGGATAACCGCAACAGAGATAGCCCGGCGGCAACACCGTTTGCGCACCGACATGCCAGAGCATCGCCTGCGTCGCTAACCCGACTTGCGAGAACAGTCGCTCCGAGCCACAGCCCGGGAAATAAAACACCGCTTCTTGCTCATCCGCACTCAACTTCGGATTGCGAATGATCGGCACGATTTTGTCGTCCTCAACATCGAGCAGTTTGCGCGCCGTTTGCTTGGGTAAACCACCTGGCATTGGCTTGTTGATGAAGTGAATGACCTGCGCCTTAATCGGCGGGCGACCGCCCGTGGTCGAAGGTGGTCGCTTTGTTTGATCGCCGAGCACGCCGAAGCGTTTCGCGAGCGTATGAGCAAAGCGCTGCGCTTTGTAGCCCATGTTGACCACAGTGCTCTTCAAGAGATTCACCGTCGCCGGATCGCGCGCGTTGAGCAAGGTCATTGCCATCGCGGTGCCAGGATTGAATTTCTTCTTGCCTTCTTTGCGCAACAGATTTCGCATCGCCATCGAGACATTGCCGAAGTCAATGTCCACCGGGCAAGGGTTCACACACTTGTGACACACCGTGCAATGATCGGCCACATCGGTGAGCTCGTCCCAATGGCGAAGCGATACGCCACGCCGCGTTTGCTCTTCATAGAGAAACGCTTCAACCAGCAAACCCGTCGCGAGAATTTTGTTGCGTGGCGAATAAAGCAGATTCGCGCGCGGCACATGCGTCGCGCACACAGGCTTGCACTTGCCGCAGCGCAAACAATCTTTGATCGAATCGCTGATCGCGCCGATTTCGGAGGCTTCAAGAATGAGCGATTCGCTCCCAAGCAAACCGAACGAAGGCGTATACGCGTAGCGCAAATCGCCACCAGGTAGTAGTTTGCCTTTGTTGAAGCGACCTTCAGGATCGACTTTTTGTTTGTAGCGTTGGAAGGGGCCAATCTCGTTGTCGGTCAAAAATTCGAGTTTGGTAATGCCGATGCCGTGTTCGCCGGAAATCACGCCATCGAGCGCTCGCGCGAGTTTCATGATGCGTGTAACGGCTGTGTTCGCCTCTTGCAACATTTCGTAGTTGTCGCTGTTTACGGGCAAATTCGTATGCACGTTGCCGTCGCCAGCGTGCATATGCAGCGCCACCCACACGCGTCCGCGCAAAACTTCTTTGTGAATCGCTTTGACGCGATCAACGATCGGCTTTAACGCTTCGCCCGCAAAGATATCTTCAAGCGGCGCTTTGATCTGCGACTTCCACGATACGCGAATTTCGTGCGACTGCAGCTTTCGGAAAAGCGCTTCTGCCTCGATTTGCTCGTCGAAATTCGCGCGAGCAAACAACGGTTCCGTATTGCAGATGGACGAGGGCGCGACAAGCTCAAGCAGGTCAAACCATTTCTTTCGCGTTGACTGCACCAACGCGTGCGCTTCACTCACTTTTTCTTCGAGCAATTCCGCCGAAACGCCAAACTCTTCATAGCGATGCTGCGGCATCGCGCCTTCGAAGAATTTTTCGAGTTCGGTACACAACGCGAGTTTGTTTTTGATCGACAGTTCGATATTGATCCGCTCAATACCATCGCAATAGTCGCCCATGCGATTAAGTGGAATCACTACGTCTTCGTTGAGTTTGAACGCATTCGTGTGCTTCGCAATTGCGGCCGTGCGTGCGCGGTCCAACCAGAATTTTTTGCGCGTTTCACTGGTGACGGCGACAAACCCTTCGGCACCGCGCGCATTGCAAATTCGGACCACCTCGGAGGCCGCCTTCGCCACCTCATTTTCGTCATCGCCGACGATATCGCCGATCAGAACCATCTTCGGACGCCCATGGCGCTTGGCTTTGGTGGCGTATCCAACCGCCTTTACATAGCGCTCATCTAAGTGCTCAAGCCCCGAGAGCATCACGCGGGCGTTGCCATTTTTCGGCAGCGCGTCGAGGAAATCCTTCACCTCAACGATTGCGGGAACGGAGTCGCGCACTTGCCCGAAGAACTCCATGCACACCGTACGCGTATGCGGGGGCATCTTATGCAGGATCCATTTCGACCATGTAATCAGGCCGTCGCAGCCCTCTTTTTGAATGCCGGGCAGGCCACTCAAAAATTTGTCGGTCACATCTTTACCGAGGCCAATCTTCCTGAAAGAAGGGCCGGGAATGATGAGCGTTTCTTCACGCAGCGGTTTCGCTCGATTCAAGCTTTCATCGAAATACTGCAAGCGAAACGTCGCGTGATTGGCATCATGAATCTTGCCTAAGTTGTGATCCATGCGCGTAACTTCGAGCCACTCGCCTTGCGGCGTCACCATGCGCCATTGCACAAGGTTATCGAGCGCAGTTCCCCAAAGCACGGCCTTCTTGCCGCCCGCATTCATCGCGATATTGCCGCCGATACAGCTTGCATCGGCGCTCGTGGGGTCGCATGCCCACACAAGGCCCGCGTGCTCCGCGGCTTCCATGCCGCGACGGGTAACCACGCCCGCTTCACACTCGATCACGCCATACGGCTCGGTGTGTCCCGGCAGCACTTCGTATTTCACCGGCGAAATCGTTTCGAGCTTTTCGGTGTTGATAACAGCGGAGAGCTTGGTGAGTGGAATCGCGCCACCGGTGTAACCGGTGCCGCCGCCGCGAGGAATAATGGTCAGACCCAGCTCAATGCAGCCTTTCACCAGACCTATAACCTCAGCCTCTGTGTCCGGATGCAACACAACAAACGGATACTCGACACGCCAGTCGGTTGCATCGGTCACGTGGCTCACGCGCGCGAGGCCATCGAACGTAATGTTGTCTTTGTGCGTTACCTTGCCGAGCACTTTGGTGATGCGTTTGCGCAGGTCGTAGGTGTCGCGGAATTGCTTTTCGAATTCGTCTACGGCTTTCGTCGCGCGCACCAGCAGTTCGCCCACTTTTTCGTCGCGGAACTTGGCGTCGTCATCCACTAACTGGACGACACGTCGTTTTTGAACCTCTCCTAAACGATGGCGCAACGCTTCGATCAGCATCGCACGGCGCTTTGGGTTTTCAACCAAATCGTCTTGTAGATACGGATTGCGCTCAACCACCCAGATGTCGCCTAGCACTTCGAACAGCATCCGCGCGCTGCGTCCAGTTTTTCGCTCGCCCCGAAGCGACTGAAGCACATCCCAGGCGTCTGCGCCAAGCAAGCGCTGCACAATTTCTTTGTCGGAGAAACTGGTGTAGTTGTAAGGAATTTCGCGAATGCGGCGCTCGCCCTCGCTGCCCGCTTGCCCAATAAGCGCGGCCTTTTCAGCAATTTTCATCCGCTGTGGCGACCCCGTGCTGAGCGAGGAATCAGATGCAGGTATCGCGCTGGTTGAAAGCGGCACTGCATTGGGTGAAATCCATCGGGCAAGCGAGCGAAGCGAGAGATGCTTCATGAGGCGGGAACAGCTTTACGCGAGCGTCAGCATCGCGCGAGTGAATGGGGTCAAAGTATACCGCGACGCAGCATCGCTGAAACCCGCATGTAGCCTTGTAAAGCCACATTGTCAGAAGCGTTTTTCTGTAGCATTCGCTGCTTGTGTTGCTGACCGCTCGAAAGGCCGCGTTCCATGAAATTCCGTTTCCCCATCATCATCATCGACGAAGACTGGCGTGCCGAGTCGTCGTCCGGCTTAGGCATCCGCGCCGTGGCTAAAGCGCTCGAAGAGCAGGGGATGGAGGTTGTAGGTGGTTTTACCTATGTCGACGTAGGCATGGTGGCCAATCAATCGGCGCGCGCCGGCGCATTCATCGTATCGATCGATGATGAAGAGCTTGATATCGATGGCGATTATTCGAAAGCGGTGCAAGAACTACAAAAGTTCATTCACGAAACGCGCAAACGCAACGCCGATGTGCCGATCTTTTTGTTTGGCGAAACGCGTACGTCTCAGCATCTTCCGAATGACATTCTGAAAGAGCTGCACGGCATCATTCACATGTTTGAGGACACGCCCGATTTCGTGGCGCGAAACATCATTCGTGAAGCGACGAAATATTTGAACGCGCTACCGCCACCGTTTTTTAAAGAGCTGGTGGCCTATGCGCGAGATGGTTCGTATTCGTGGCATTGCCCAGGCCACTCGGGTGGCGTCGCGTTTCTAAAAAGTCCGGTAGGCCAAATGTTTCACCAGTTTTTTGGTGAGAACATGCTGCGCGCTGACGTGTGCAACGCGGTAGATGAGTTGGGTCAACTGCTGGATCACACCGGCCCAGTCGCCGCTTCAGAGCGCAACGCCGCACGTATTTTTGGCGCGGACCATTTGTTCTTCGTGACTAACGGCACCAGCACGTCAAACAAAGTCGTCTGGCACGCGAACGTGGCGCGTGATGACATCGTTTTGGTGGATCGCAACTGCCACAAGAGCATCCTGCATGCGATCATGATGACCGGCACGGTGCCAATCTTTTTGCAGCCAACGCGCAATCATTTCGGCATCATCGGCCCGATCCCGAAGAGCGAGTTTTCGCGCGAATCAATCCAGAAGAAGATTGATGCGCATCCGTTGGTGAAAGATAAAACCGCGAAACCGCGCGTGATGACCATTACGCAGAGCACGTACGACGGCGTGCTCTACAACGTCGAGACCATCAAGAGCGAGTTGCAGGGCTACGTTGAGAACCTTCACTTCGACGAGGCTTGGTTGCCGCACGCCGCGTTTCACCCGATGTATCAAGACATGCACGCCATCGGCCCGGGTCGGACACCGTGCAAAGACTCAATGGTGTTTGCCACGCAGAGCACCCACAAGCTGCTCGCGGGCTTGTCGCAAGCTTCACAGATCCTCGTGCAAGACGCCGCGAATTTGAAGCTCGATACCACGCGATTTAACGAAGCGTATTTGATGCACACGTCTACCTCGCCGCAGTACGCGATCATCGCGAGCTGTGACGTAGCGGCCGCGATGATGGAGCAGCCGGGCGGTGGCGCGCTCGTCGAAGAGAGCATTTCCGAAGCGCTCGATTTCCGTCGCGCGATGGCGAAGGTCGATCGAGAGTTCGGTAAGGATTGGTGGTTCACGACCTGGGGACCGACCGAGTTCGAGCACGTGGGCGCGGGCAAGCGAGAAGACTGGTTCCTAAAGCCGACAGATACCTGGCACGGCTTCGGTAAAGGTATCGAGACCGGCTTCAACATGCTTGATCCGATCAAGGCGACGATTGTTACGCCTGGGCTCGACATCTCCGGGAAATTCGCGGATACCGGAATTCCCGCCGCGCTGGTCACCAAGTATCTGGCCGAACATGGTGTGGTCGTCGAGAAGACCGGACTCTATTCGTTCTTCGTGATGTTCACTATTGGCATTACCAAGGGGCGATGGAATTCGCTCGTCACCGAGCTGCAACAGTTCAAGATGGATTACGACCAGAACCAACCGCTCTGGCGTGTGATGCCCGAATTCGTGCAGCACTATCCGCAGTACGAGCGGGTGGGTCTGCGCGATCTCGCGCAGAAGATTCACGAGGCCTATCGCAAATACGACGTTGCGCGCGTCACCACTGAGATGTATCTCTCGCCGATGGAGCCCGCGATGAAGCCCTCGGACGCATTCGAGCATCTCGCGCATCGCAAAGTGGATCGTGTGCCGATTGACGAACTTGAAGGCCGCATTACCGCGATGTTGGTGACGCCGTATCCGCCGGGTATCCCGCTTTTAATCCCAGGCGAACGCTTCAATAAAACAATCGTCGATTACCTCAAATTCGCCCGCGAATTCAACACGCTCATGCCGGGCTTCGATACCGACGTACACGGCCTCGTGATGGAAAAGTACGACGGCGAGGAGCGGTATTTTGTGGATTGCGTGAGGCAGTAAGTCGCGGGTAGAGTACGTTTGTCGCTGGGCTCGCTGACGGCACGGTATTGCCGCACGTCCAACGCAACTTACGGCATCCGTAGCTTTTCTGTCAGTTGCTTTTGAGGTAAGTACTAGCTATACGTCTGCGGTTGAACCGAAGGGATACCAAAGTCATGACTACCATCGAAAACAACATAAATCGGGCCCAGCCTCTCTCTCAATTTGTGACTGTCCTCGCATGGTTCAGCATTGTTGTATCTGCCTTGATGGTTCTAGTTTCAGCGATGCAGAACATCATGTTGAATCTGTTCTTTCCGACAGATGTCTTGGGGCTGCTGTCTGAGGCCGATGCCAAGATTCTGCCTGCCTTTGCTATCTTTCTCCTCACGCACTTCAAGGCGATCGTTCTTGGCTTTTTTGTATTGAGCGTGATTCTTCTTGCGTCCTCAATAGGTCTTTTGAAGCGAAAGAATTGGGCGCGCCTTAGTTTCATAGCATTGCTGGCATGTGGAATTGCGTGGACAGCAAGTTCAGTGTTTCTTCAACAATCGATGTTCACTTCGATGCCAAGAGTTGAAGGACCTGAGGCAAAGCAGATCGAGAACATGATGTGGGTGTTTAAAGGCATCATGGTTGTGTTCGCCATAGTGTTCACGGTGATCCACGGCTGGTTGATTTACAAACTTTGCTTGCCATCAATTCGAGCTGAGTTTTCTTGATCACTCCGGCAGTGTTGTAGCGCGGATACTCGCATCCGAGTCCGCATACTCCTCATCGCGAAGCGATCAGAACAGGCTCCGTCGCTTTGGGGAACCCGGATGCGAGCATGCGGGCGACGGTCGGCGGGACATCTTCATTAGACCTTCATATGGACTATCAACCCATTCTTGATCGCATTCACGCGGCATTGAAACCGGTGATTGGCCAAGGCAAAGTTGCGACCTACATCCCCGAACTGGCAAGTGTCTCGCCCGATCACTTCGGTATGGCGGTGGTGTCGCTCGATGGCACGGTTGCTTCGGTGAGCGATGCCGACGTGCCGTTTTCGATTCAAAGCATTTCTAAACTTTTTGCGCTGACGCTTGCGTTTCAGCGCGAAGGCGATTCGTTGTGGGCACGCGTGGGGCGCGAGCCTTCCGGTAATCCGTTTAACTCGCTTGTGCAGCTTGAGCGCGAACGCGGTATTCCGCGAAATCCCTTCATCAATGCGGGGGCGCTCGTTGTCACTGACATTTTGGTGAGCCGAAATACCAACGCTGAAATCGCGACCGCCAACTTCCTCGGGCGTCTCTGCGGTCGAAGCAACGTGACCTACGATCCGCGCGTGGCGCAGTCGGAGCGGCAAACTTCATCGCGCAACGCGGCGATGGCGCATTTCATGAAGAGCTTCGGCAATTTGAATAACAAAGTCGGCGAGGTGCTTGATGCGTACTGCCGAACCTGCGCGATTTCGATGAGCGCGCTTGACCTCGCCCGCGCCGTGGCGTTTCTCGCAAATCGCGGCACCAATCCGTGGAACGACGAGGCCGTGTTGGATGCAAGTTCCGCGAAACGAATGTCGGCCTTGATGCTGACCTGCGGCACCTACGATGCAGCGGGCGACTTCGCCTATCGCGTTGGGCTACCGGCCAAGAGCGGCGTGGGCGGCGGCATCGTTGCGATCTTGCCTGGCGAGTGCGGAATCTGCGTCTGGTCGCCCGCGCTTGAAGAAACGGGAAACAGCTACGCCGGATCGCTTGCACTGGAAATGTTCACCACGCTCACCGGAAAATCGATCTTCTAAAGACCTCTGCACAACTACTGCGAGCCTGTGATACTTCGTCAAAAGTGCGTGAAAAATCCTCACGTACTTACATACGCTCCGGTGTTTTCACCCATTTTTTCCTCGTCTGGCAGGCTCTCGCTACGTTGTGCAGGTGTCTTTTCTAATGAGCGTCAACTTTACAGCGTGATCCCGATTTAATAGGGGCTAGGTGGTCAATTTTCTGTTTTTCGTAACCTCACTTATTCGACTGCTCGCCCCTGATCAATTGGGGCAACACTGAGAAAGCAAATAAAAAACCGCCCGAAGGCGGTTTTTGCAGACTGAGGGGACGACTTACTTCCCGCCAGGCACTTTGCCTTCCACGCCTTTAACGTAGAAATTCACGCCGCCTTTCCATGCGTCGTCCGCCTTCGCGTCTTTCGCGAGCATTTCCTTGCCGTCGTTGGCAACGATTGGGCCAGTGAACACTTCAAACGTGCCCGCCTTCAAGCCTGCTTTCACTTCTTCCACGCGCTTCTTCGCGGCCTCTGAAAGATTTGGCGTGATCTTGATTACTTCCATCGCGCCTTCTTTGTAGCCCCACTTGGTGGAGCCGGTCGCCCAGGTCTTGTTCAGCACGTCGTTGACTGCCTTCTTGTAGTACGGCGCCCAATTGACAGTGGCCGAACCTAAGTGCGCTTTCTGCGCAAATGCGCTCATGTCGCTATCCCAACCGAAGGCGAACTTGCCGTTCTTTTCGGCCGTTTGCAACACTGCGGTGGAATCGGTGTTTTGCAGGAGCACGTCCGCGCCGCCGTTGATCAGCGTTTGCGCGGCTTCCGATTCCTTCGGCGGATCAAACCAGGTGTTGACCCACACAACTTTGGTCTTCACCTTCGGGTTCACGCTTTGCGCGCCAAGGGTGTACGCATTGATGTTGCGCAGCACTTCAGGGATCGGGAACGACGCAACGAAGCCAAGCGTGTTGGTCTTGGTGGTGGCGCCCGCGATCACGCCAGCAAGGTACGAATCTTCATAGAACTTCGCTTCATAAACGCGCAGATTCGGCCCCGTTTTGTAGCCCGTCGCGTGTTCGAACTTCACATCTGGATGATCTTTCGCGACTTTCTCCATCGCGTCACCGAAACCAAAGCTCGTCGCGAAAATGAGCTTGTTGCCCTGCGATACCAAATCGCGAATCACGCGCTCAGCATCAGCGCCTTCGGGCACCTTCTCAACGAACGTGGTTTTGATCTTGTCGCCGAATTCGGCTTCGATCGCTTTGCGACCTTGGTCATGCGCAAAGGTCCAGCCGGCGTCGCCCACCGGGCCGACGTAGATGAAGCCAATCTTGAGCGGGTCCGCCTTCGCAGGCGCTGCAGGCGCAGCAGCCGCCGCTTCTTTCTTCGGCTCTTCTTTTTTGCCGCAAGCGACGAGCAAGCCCGCCGCGATCAATGACAACGCGGCTGCTTTCGCAAAGCTGCGCTTGGATGTTTGGAACATGAATGTCTCCGTTACGAGGAATGAAATGTGGAAACTGGCGCGCAACTCTGTGCACAAACCGTGCCGCGCGGATTGGTCAAATTTTAGCCAACGGCGATTGCTACAGGTGTGCAAGTTGTGTCGTTGTTGGGGATGGGTTTCTACCAACTGATAGGCCGCGTTATGGCTCGACGCTCACTGCACTTTTTGACGCACATGCGGGGGCATGTATCCATCCTACGTCGGATAAAGCGGCCTCCCCAACGACGCGGGCATGTTGGTGCGAATCCATGTCGGGTTGCCTGAGATGAGCACGAGCACAACGATGGTGGCGAGGTAGAGCGGCATTGGCATGAATTGCGCAGGAGTCTGCGCGCCTTCACCTTGCAGGTAAAGCTGGAACATCGTCACGCCATTAAACATGGCTCGCTCAACTTGCCACGCTCAAATTGATTCCATTCAACTATCAAAATTGATAGGTTCGAGAAGTTGACATTGTCATAAACGGGGGGGGGCAGAATGCCATCGTCATACATAAATTAACGGTGGGAACGTACATGAAATTCGTTATTCTTCTGGCCGCGCTGTTGTTTCCGTTTGGTACGGGACAGGTATTGGCTAACAATCCGTGCTGTCAGCCGATCGAAGTCGTTGGAAAAAAACCGCCGACGCAGGTGAATGATCCGGGATACATGGAACCGTGGGATCCGGAGCCAATTGGCGCTGGCGGCGGAGCAAGTATGTCAACCGCTGAAAAGGTTGCGGCTCTGCTGGAGGGATATGAACCACCCTGCAAGAATAGCGGTGAAACAGATCAACAGTGGAGTAACCGTGCGGCACTTAGCTGTTCGCAGTACGCAGCAAACGCCATGTCACGCCTGGCGATTACGCTTTCGGGCCTTGCAAGCATCGCTTTACAAAGCGCGTGCAGCGTGAAGAACAATGATTATGCGTCCGGGAGCTACAGCGGCGCGTGTAAGAACTGACTTATGAGGAATCGCATTGTTTTGGGCGTCTTTGTCGCGGCTATCGTGATCTCGGGTTGGCTATTGACCAGTAAGCGACAACCGGGACCGACTCCAGATTTCTCGTCTCAGCCGGAGCACGAACAGCCTGCTCGGTTGACAGCAAGCAGCTTGTTGAATGCCCCAGAAGCGGGCAGGAACAATGGAATAGCTCAAGTCATCGACAGCAGTGATTCTGGTGTGCGCGCAAATAGTTCTGGGCCGCAGGGCGGAAAGCTGGGTCGTTATGTGATCGACAGACATATTGGCGGGCTCATTGACCAATTGAATCAAAGCAGCGACCCTGCAAACTGGTTTGTTTCCAACGCCCTCAACCTGTGGTGTGCATCGGCGGGTTTGATTAGCCCCGAAGCCGAGAAAGAGATTCTCCGAGAACTTGGAGCGCAGTCGGCACAGTTTTTGGCGTCGGTCAAAAATCTGAAAGTCAGCTGCGAGCACGCGTCTAATGGTTTGGCAGCTGCGCCGAATGTCCGGTATTCCGACCTAAAGTCAAGCGATGCCCGGTGGGCCGCTGCTCGCGGCCTCGAGACATTGCGGCAATCCAATGAGACCGAAGGGCGTCTCGCATTGTTGGAACTAGGCAAGAACTCAGACCTAGTCGTGAGTTGGCTATCCGTCAGCTCCATGTCGCTCTCAAAGGCACCCGTCTTGGAATCGTTACCACCTGATGTCCGTGCAAGCGCCGTCGCGCTGGCGATGTGCGCCGAATCGCCCCAGTCCTGTCAAGCGGGTGGGCTGATTTCCGTTCACACGTGCATCCTCTCAGGGTTCGCATGGTGTACGGGCAGCTCGGTAGATGAAGCGGTACTCAACGCGCTGCCTAAAGAGCACCGAGTCGCATCGCAGCAAGCCAGCCAGGCGCTCCTAGATGCGATCAAAAGAGGTCAAGTAAACGCGCTAGTCCGGCGACCATAAAGCTCACCGTTCATGTCGGATAAAACGGCTTCCCCAACGACGCCGGCATGTTGGTGCGAATCCAGGTGGGGTTGCGTGAGATGAGTACGAGCACAACGATGGTGGCGAGGTAGGGCAGCATTGACATGAATTGCGCAGGGATTTGCACGCCTTCGCCTTGCAGGTAAAGCTGGAGCATCGTGACCCCGCCGAAGAGATATGCGCCCATCAGCGCGCGAAGCGGCCGCCAGGTGGCAAACACGGTGAGTGCGAGGGCGATCCAGCCGCGGCCCGCCGTCATGCCTTCGACCCAGAGGGGCGCATAAACCACCGAGAGATACGCGCCCGCGACGCCGCAGAGCGCGCCGCCTGCCATCAACGCGAACAAGCGAATGAGGCGCACGCGATAGCCGAGTGCGTGCGCTGATTCCGGGCTTTCGCCTACCGCGCGAAGCACCAAGCCTAGTCGTGTTTTGTACAACAGGTAAACCATCGCGATCGCTACCAAAATTGCGAGATAGACCATCGGATGATGCTTGAAGAACGCCGTGCCCAAGAACGGTAAATCCGAAAGCCAAGGCCAATCGTACTTTGGCTGCTCCGCGAGTTTTTTGCCCACGAATTCGATGCCGATGAACGCCGATAGCCCGCCGCCGAAGAGCGTGAGCGCAAGCCCTGTCGCGTATTGATTCGTGTTGAGCCACACTGCGAGCAAACCAAACAGCGCGGCTGCGCACGCGCCAGCAGCCGCGCCGGCAAGAAAGCCAAACCACTGGTTTCCGGTGACAAAGGCGACCGCGAAGCCGCACACTGCAGCAATCAGCATCATGCCTTCTGCTCCAAGGTTTACCACGCCAACGCGCTCATTAATGAGTAAACCCAAAGTAGCAATGGCGAGCGGTGTGCCCGCAGATAACATGGCGGCGATCAAAAGAGCTAGTTCATTCATGCGTGCGCCTCGCTCTTCTTTGCGCCAACCCAGCGGATTCGGTTGTTCACAAGCGTGTCGCAGGTTAAGAGCGCGAAGAGAAGTAAGCCCTGGAATACGCCGGAGAGCGCCGATGGCAAGCCGAGTCGCGATTGCGAAAGCTCGCCGCCAATCAAAAACATCGACAGCAAAAACGCGGCGAACACCACGCCCACCGGATGTAGGCGCCCGACGAATGCAACGATGATCGCAGTGAAGCCATAGCCGTTAGAGACGTAGGGCGTGAGCTGCCCCATCGGTCCGGCCACTTCCATCGCGCCTGCCATGCCAGCAAACGCGCCAGACACCAGGAGCGCTGTCCACAGCGCGCCCCTTGGTGAGAAGCCTGCGTAGCGTGCGGCGAGTGGCGCGATGCCGCCCACTTGAAGCTGATAGCCACGCAGCATGCGGAACATGAAAATCCACATCAAAGCCGAAAGCAGAATCGAGAGCGCGAAGCCGACATGCGCGCGTCCTGTGGCGAACAAGCGCGGTAAGAGCGTGTCATCGGAAAAACGAATCGATTGCGGGAAGTTAAATCCTTTGGGGTCTTTCCAGGGCCCAAATACGAGATAACTCAAAAGCAGATTGGCAACGTAGACCAGCATCAGCGTGACCAAAATCTCGTTCGCGTTGAACTTATCTTTGCAAAGCGCGGCGATAGAGGCCCACAGCGCGCCGCCGACCGCGCCAGCAAGCAAGACAATCGGCGCAAACGCCCAGCGCTGAGTAGCAATTTGGTTTTCTGTCACCCACACCGCGAGCCCGCCCGCGACGATTGCGCCGAGCAGAAACTGGCCTTCCGCCCCAATGTTCCAAACGTTGGCGCGAAACGAAAGAATCAAGCCGAGGGCGATCACCATCAGCGGCGTTGCCTTCAAGATGAGCTCAGTCAATGCGTACGGCGATTTGATCGGCTCCCAGAAGAAAATCGAGAGGCCGCGAACCGGGTCTTTGCCGAACGCGATAAAAATAAAAACGGCAACAAAGACGGTAATCGCGAGCGCGAGCGCCGGGGACGCATAGGTCCAAAGGATCGAGGGTTGGGGCCGGGGCTCAAGCCGAATCATGCGGTGGTGCTTTCTGCGGCTACCGAGGTTGTCCAAAGTCCGCTCATCCATTCGCCGATCAACTCAACGCTTGCATCGCGCGTTGCAATAGAGGGCGAGAGTTTGCCTTTCGCGATCACGTGCATACGATCACACAACTCAAACAGCTCTTCAAGTTCCTCACTCACCACCAACACCGCACAGCCTTCGTCTCGCAATTTCAATAGCTCAGCACGAATTTGCGCGGCCGCGCCAACATCAACGCCCCAGGTGGGTTGAGCCACGATCAACACTTTTGGCTTTGCGCTGATTTCGCGGCCCACGATGTACTTTTGCAAATTTCCGCCCGAAAGCGATTTGGCGGCGGCACTGTCGCCACCCGCCTTCACGTTGAAGCGTGCGATGATGTCCTTCGCGAGCGAGCGCGAGCGGGCGGGCGACACCCACGCCAGCGCATTGCGCGAGGCAAGTTCATGATGCCGCGTGAGCAAGTTATTCATGGCAAGCGAATGCACGGGAACTGCGCCACGGCCGAGCCGCTCTTCCGGCACGAAGAAAAGGCCGAGCGAGCGTCGCCGATTCGGCGGCGCGCTGGCGATATCGGCACCAAAGAGCTGCACACTTTGCGAGGGCGCACGCGGGTTTTCGCCGGAAAGTGCGGCCAGCAATTCCTGTTGCCCATTGCCCGATACACCTGCGATGCCAACAATTTCACCTTCACGAACGTGAAGCGAAATGTGGTCTAGGTTTGTGCCAAACATGGCATCACTCTTAAGCGTGAGTTGTTTCACGTCGAGCGCCACCGCGCCGAGCTTGGCATCGCGATGCAGCAGCAGGGGCGGCTCAGCGCCGATCATGAGACGAGAAAGCGATGCGTTACTTTCTTCTCGCGGATCAACCTTTCCGGTAACGCGACCACCGCGCAAGACGGTGCAATTCGTGCAGAGTGAGCGAATTTCATCCAGCTTGTGGCTGATGTAGAGAATGCTGCAGCCACTCGCGGCGAGCTGGCGGAGTGTGGCGAAAAGCTTATCCACCGCTTGCGGCGTGAGCACGGAGGTTGGCTCATCCAGAATCAAAAGTTTGGGCTGCGTAAGCAGGGATCGCATGATCTCAACCCGCTGCCGCTCGCCGACGGAGAGCGTGTGAACGGGACGATCCGCTTCGAGCGGCAAGCCAAACTTTTCGGCGGTGGCCGCAATTTGCTCGCGCACTTGGTCGAGCCGAATCGATTGATCGAGCCCAAGCCAAATGTTTTCCGCCACCGACAGCGTATCGAAGAGCGAGAAGTGCTGAAACACCATGCTGATGCCGTGCGATCGCGCATCACGCGGATTCTTCGCGAAAAACGGGCGGCCTTCGAACAGCATTTCCCCAGAATCGGGCTTGACCGCGCCGTAGATGATTTTCATCAGCGTCGATTTGCCCGCACCGTTTTCGCCGAGCACGGCATGAATTTCGCCCGGCGCGACGCTCAGGCTCACATCATCATTGGCAACAACACTCGGATAGCGCTTTGTAATGTGGCGCAACGCGAGACGGGGCGGGGGGGCGGTTGCGCTCATGACCTTCCAGATAAAAACTCTAGCTCTTAAACGTCAATTTAATTGGGGTGAGCGATCAATTATTCTGATATTTGCATTTTTAACTAAAAAGCCGCTAGCCCCAATAAATTATGGGGTAGCAGACGAATTCTGTTTCGCGCTCGCGCCACGTCGCGCCACCAGATCGGCTGCCACGCTAATGGCGATCACGCCGGGATGTTTGCGATGTTCGGCCGCCGAACTGATCGATCCGATAGGGCAAATAATACGGGCAATCGCAGCGTCTGGAACAGCGCGTTGCTCGAAGCGCCTACGAAATGTTGCCGCTTTGGTGTGTGAGCCAATCAGCCCGCAGTAGGCGAAATCGTCACGCTTCAACAGGGCGAAGCAGATTTCGAGGTCAATCGCATGTGAATGCGTGAGCACGAGCACTTGCGAGTTCGCGGGCAGGCGCGATACCTCGCTCGCCGGATCATCGGAGGCAAGTGCCGTGACGTTGTGGGGAAGCATCGCAGGAAATTCCGCTTCGCGCGCATCAATCCACGTAATTTGGCAGGGCAAGTTCGCAAGCACGTTGACCAAGGCTTTGCCAACGTGCCCCGCGCCAAAAATTGCGATGTGCCAGGCATCGTTTGCGAGCGGCACGCTGATCGGCTCGCCAGTATCAAGCGAAGTCGAAAACGCGACGGCTTCCCCCTGTGCGGCTTGAACTCGCATGGCTTCAAGCATCGCTCGTTTCTCTTTGCCGCACGGCGCAAATAGCAAGCTCGTATGGCCGCCGCAACACTGCCCGAGCGATGGGCCGAGCGGAAAGTGGCGAACAGTCGCCTCACACCTTTCATTCGCGAGTTGCTCGCGCGCAAACTCGATCGCTTTCAACTCCAGATGCCCGCCGCCAATTGTGTCGAACACCTGGTCTGGCGTAACAATCATCGATGCGCCGACATCGCGCGGCGTCGAACCCTTCGCACTGGCAACGATGACCCAAACGCTTTGCGGGAGAGACAACAAGAGTTCGAGGCGCGCGGAGAGAAGCATCGTGTGAAACCCGCCTTGCGCTATTGCTTTAGAGCGTTGATAGCGCGCAGCACCGCCTCTGGCGTCGCAGGCGCTGTGAGCGCTGGCATCTGGCGACGATCAGAGATTGATGAGATTGCATCGGCAATCGCAAACCACACGCTAAACGCGAGCGTTAACGGCGGCTCGCCCACCGCTTTACTCCGATGAATCGTTGGCACGTGATTGGGCTCATCGTAGAGTGCGACGTTGAAGATTTCTGGTACGTCGGCGGCGGTTGGAATTTTGTAGGTTGACGGCGCGTGGGTTCGAAGGCGCCCGTGATCGTCCCACACCAATTCCTCGCTGGTGAGATAGCCCATGCCTTGCACGAAGCCACCTTCGATTTGTCCGCGATCAATCGCGGGGTTCAGAGAGTTGCCCACGTCGTGCAAGATATCGACGCGTACCGTTTTGTGTTCGCCGGTTAAGGTGTCGATCATCACTTCAGAACACGCTGCGCCGTAGGCAAAGTAATACGCGGGCGTGCCTTCGAAGGTGTCGCCATTCCAGGCGATATTCGGTGTGTAATAGAAACCTTGCGCTGTGAGCGGAATTTTTGCGAAGGTTGCTCGAGTGGCGAGTGTTTTGAGATCGATTGTTTTGATCCCCGATGCCGTGCTCGCGCCGCCATTTCGAAACACTACATCGGTGGGTGCGCATTCGAGCAATTTCGCCGCCAGCGGGATCAAGCGCTCTTTCAACTTTGTGCAGGCATCAAGCGCGGCCATCCCGTTCAAATCGCTGCCGGAGGACGCGGCCGTTGGCGATGTATTCGGGAGTTTCGCCGTGTTGGTCGAAGTCGAGCGGACGGCGTTTGCCGCCACGCCAAATTCATGGGCGACGACCTGCTGCACTTTGATGAAAAGCCCCTGTCCCATCTCGGTGCCGGCATGATTTACGAGCAGGCTGCCGTCAAGATAGAGCGACACTAGCGCGCTGCCGCGATTTAAAAAAGAGGCGTTGAACGATATCCCGAACATCACGGGCGTGAGCGCGAGGCCGCGTTTCACGATGGGATTTTTCGCGTTGTGTTCCCGGATCGCTTCGCGGCGTGCACGGTAGTCGCAACTGGCTTCCAAGCGATTCACAATATCGGGCAGCCAAAAACCTTCCACCGCTTGCCCGTAGTGCGTTTTCATTCCGCGCTCGGGCGAATAGAAATTCGCCTTTCGCACATCGAGCGGATCTTTGCCAAGGGCGCGCGCGATGGATTCGATCGCATGCTCCGTGGCAAACGCACCCTGCGGCGCACCGAAGCCACGAAAGGCAGTGGCAGACTGCGTGTTCGTTTTGCAACGATAGTTACGAAGCCGAAGTTGGGTGAGCGAATAGCCGTTATCGATGTGACACATCGCACGATCATTCACCTGATGCGAATAATCGGTGGAGAAGCCACATCGCGATGAAAGCGTCAGATCGTAAGCTTCGATTCGTCCGCCATCGTCGAAAGCAATGTCGTAATCAAACGCGAAATCGTGGCGCTTGCCGGTGATCATGAAATCATCGTCTCGATCAAGCCGCAGCTTTACCGGGCGATTCGACAAACGCGCTGCAAGCGCGGCAAGCGCCACAAATTGCGCGGGCTGCACTTCTTTCCCGCCAAAGCCACCGCCAAGACGGCGACACTCTGAGATCACGTCTTTCCAGTCGATCCCGAGAATCGTCGCGGTAACTTGTTGCATCTCGGTGGGATGCTGTGTGGATACGAACACATGCATCTGACCATCTTCAAGCGGCACCGCGAGAGCAATTTGGCCCTCAAGATAGAAGTGTTCTTGTGCGCCGATCACACCCGCGCCTGAGGTGCGATGCGCGGCATTCGCAAAAGCGGAGCCGGGCTCACCGCGCACCACTTCGAGTTTCTTGAAAAGCGAATTTGCTGCCAATGCCGCATCAATCGAAAGAATCGGCGGCAATGCTTCGATTTCACAACGGACCTTGCGCGCGGCGACGCGTGCTTCGCGCATTGAGCGTGCGACCACCACCGCCACGGGTTGCCCAACAAACTCAACCTTTCCTTCGGCTAGAAAAGGCTCATCATGCGTGATCGCGCCGTATTGGTTCACGCCGGGAATATCGGCTGCCGTGTAGGCCGCGATCACGCCCTCAGATGCGAGCGCAGCGTTTAGATCAATGTGCTTGAGTAGCCCATGCGCCATCGGGCTGGTAGCCAATGCGGCGTACACCGTGCCGCGCGGCTCAAGGATGTCGTCGATATAGGTCGCAGCGCCGCGCACATGCAAGTGCGCGCTGTCATGAGCCACCGATTTGCCGACAGCGCCGTGTCGCTCGCCGTCTACGCCTGCGGCCACCTCTTGGGCCCGAAATGTTGCGCTCATCAGATCACCCTCACTTCGGCCGTTGCGCTCTGAGATTCAAGCCAAAAGCGCAAAAGGAGGTTTTGGGCCACTTGCATTCGATAGGCGGCGCTCGCCCGCATATCGCTCATCGGTGAAAAATCTGCGTGCATGGCCTGCATGGCCGCGCGCACTTGCGTTTCGCTCCATACTTTTTCTGTTAATTCAATCTCAGCGTTAACCGCGCGCTTCGGAACACCGGCCATACCGCCATAAGCAATGCGCACATGTTGCACAACGCCCCGGTCGATCACCATTGAAATCGCCGCGCATACTGCAGAGATGTCTTGTTCATTACGCTTCGAATTTTTGTAGAACCCAATTTGCACATTCGGGATTCGACGCGGTATCGTGATTTTTTCGATCCACTCGCCGCTCGCACGAGATTGTTTTTTGTAGTCCAAGTAGAGCGCCTCAAGCGGGATTGTGCGCACGCGCTCGCGATGGCGAAGGCCGACGGTCGCCCCCAGCGCGATCAACGCGGGCATTGAATCGCCAATCGGGGAGCCGTTGGCAACGTTCCCGCCTAAGGTGCCGCTGGAACGAATCGGCCAGCTTGCAAACCGCGTCCACACTTGCGCGAGCTCGGGATAGTGTCGGTTCATCGCGCGAAACGCGTCTTCGAGCGGAACGGCAGCGCCGATTTCAAGTGCGGCGTCTGATTCGCAAATGTCGCGCAGCGCACTAACCTCGCCTGTGTAGATCAGCGTTGAGTTGTTCTGCAAGGCTTTTGTGATCCACAAGCCGATATCAGTGCCACCCGCGAGAATCCAGGCGTTCGGATGATCAGCGATGAGGCTGGAGAGCTCGTCAATCGAGCGCGGCGCGAAGAATTGCTGTCCGCCGAATCGATAGTGCAGCGATTCACTCGATGCATTGGCTGGCAGCGCGGCGAGCGCTTCGATCATTGCTCGCTCAGCAGATTCGAGTGCTCCGCTGCGTCCCGGTGTATTGAGCCAAACGATTTTCTGACTTTCTCTAGCCGCTCCCTTATCTATTGGGGCTAAAGCTCGGTTCGCATCATTCTTGGTTTCTAATTTTTCTTTGCTCTTGCCCCATTCCGATGGCGAACAAATAGTTGAAGTCGCCTTTATTCCTGCTTCAATAATGGGGCGGTATCCGGTGCATCGGCAAAGATTGCCCGAAATCGCCTCGATCACCCGGTCTCTGCTTGGCGAGCATTCGTTTTTGAACAGTGCAAACAGGCTCATCACGAACCCGGGCGTACAAAATCCGCATTGCGAGGCGTGCGCGTCGACCATCGCCGCCTGCACTGGATGAAGCGGCGCTTGCGAATTCGCGTTTGATAGCGCCTCGACCGTAAAAAGCGCTTTGCCATCGATCGTCGCGAGCAGACGAATACAGGCGTTAATCGGCTTCACTTCAATGCGCCGCTCCGCTGACAGCTCAGCGATTGCGACCGTGCAGGCGCCGCAATCGCCCTCCGCACAACCTTCCTTAGTGCCGGTAAGACCGCGCCGTTCGCGCAAGAACTGCAGCACGGTGGTGTGCGGGTCAAGATCGTCAACAGCGATGCGCTCGCCGTTTAGCAAAAACTCAATGGAATGCCTCATTGCCGCACTTTACGCCAACACGGTATAAAGCAGACTTCACTTTCTTTATTTCGAGCATCGACCGCGCTTATTTTGCGGCGATGCGGAAAGCACTCGGCGCGGCCATGAGCGAGGCACAGGAACGCAGCAATCGAATCGATGTTCAGCTACTTCGCGTGCTGTATTTGGTGTTGAAAGAGCAAAGCGTTTCGCGCGCTGCCGACCGGCTTGGCATCACCCAACCGGCAGTGAGCAGCGCGCTCAAACGCCTGCGCGATCTCACGGGCGATCAGCTGATCGTGCGCACCCGCAATGGTATGGCGGCCACAGAGCGCGCGCTTTCGTTCATGGAGCCGCTCAAGCAAGCCATTGACGGCATTGATCGCGTGCTCGACTTGGCTGATACGTTTGAAGCAAAAACGACGTTGCGCGAATTCGGTGTGGGCGCACCTGACTACTTCGATGCGTTTTTCCTCTCGAATCTGAGCGCAACGCTGCGCCAGGAAGCGCCCAATGCGCGGCTCAACGTGCGCTCTCTTTCGCTCGATATCGATTTCGAGCGCTTGCTGGAAGAGGGCGATATTGATGTCGTTATCGGCAATTGGCCCCACCCGCCGGATTACTTGCGCACATCACCGCTCTTTGATGATGAAGTCGTGTGCATCGTCTCCGAGCGACATCCGCTTGCAAAAAAGGGGGAGATCACGGCGGAGGACTATCTGAAAGCGCAACACCTTGCACCCGTGCCGTACGCGGGCGGCATTCGCGGTGCGATTGATGAGCACGTCTATCAGCTCGGACAACGACGCGATATCCGCGTGTCGCTACCCTATTTCCATGTCGCACCGTATGTGCTCACCACCACAGATTTGATTTTCACGACGGGCCGTCGATTTGCCGAGCCATTTGCACGCATCCTGCCACTCAAAGTGTTGCCTGCACCGCTTGATTTCCCGCCACTTCGCTTCTATCAGCTCTGGCATGAGCGTACCCACGAGAGCACGGCGGTGCGGTGGCTACGTGAGCGCATCTCGGCGTTGGTGAACCAGAAATAAAAACGCGGCTTAGTAGGCGGCGTGACAGGGACGAGAAAAACGCCGCGTAATACGCGGCGTTTTGTTGTGGCGCTCAAGCAAGCTTGAACGGCATCTCTCGCAGCGGCTTCCCGGTAGCGCGACGAAGCGCGTTGGCGAGCGCTGGGGCGAAGGGCGGCAAGCCCGGTTCGCCGATTCCCTTGGGCGGATCGTTTGATGGCACGATATGCACCGCAATCTTTGGCATATCGGTGATGCGCGGCATCGGAAAATCGTGGAAATTGCTCTGCTCGACGACCCCATCCTTGAAGGTGATCGCGTGGTTTTCCATCGTGGTGGCGAGCGCCATCAAGGCTGAGCCCTGAACTTGCGTTTCCACCGTGCGCGGATTGACGCAGAAGTTGCAATGCACCGCCGCCGTGACCTCACCGATCACAGGCTTGCCATCTTTAACGCCCGCCTCCAGCACGAACGCGACGACGGATTCGAAGCTCTCGTGCATCGCTATGCCCCAGTGCATGCCGGGTGCGAGCGTTTTCTTGCCGTAACCCGCTTTGTCGACAGCGAGCTGAAGCGCCGCTTTGTGCCGCTTGCCGCGCGCATCGTCTGCAAGCAGGCTCATGCGGTAGTCAACGGGGTCTTTCCTGGTTGCCACGGCAATTTCGTCGAGCAGCGTTTCCATCACAAATGCCGTGTGCGTTGATCCGACAGAGCGCCACCAGAGCGTGGGTACGTTGATCTCTGGATGATGCACCGAAAGTTGCATCGGAATTGTGTACGGCTCTCTCATGCCTTCGGTCGTGGTGCCGTCAATACCGTCTTTCACCAAAAACGCTTCGAACGGTGACCCTTTCAGAATGCTTTGCGACACGATGCGGTGATCCCATGCGGTGATCTTGCCGTCACTGTCGTACCCAATCTCAGCGCGGTGAAGCGTGTACGGACGGTAGTAGCCCGCTTTCACATCGTCTTCGCGAGAGTGGATCACCTTGATCGGTGCACGTTTCCCTGTGGCGACGTAGGCTTTCGCAACGTTGGTGGCCTCGACCAGATATTCGCTCGTGGGCACAGCGCGGCGACCAAATCCGCCGCCCGCCATTTGCACATGAATGTTGATTTGGTCTGGCTTGAGCCCCGTGATCCGCGCAATTGCTCCTGTATCAACGCCCGGCATTTGCGACGCCGTATAGACATGACACTCGTTTGCTTTCAGATCAACCGTGCAAGCGAGCGGCTCCATCTGCGCATGATTCAAATACGGGAACACGAACTCTGCACTGAGCTTATTGGGCGCACTTGCAAGCGCAGAAATATCTGCCTTGAATGCTGCGCCTGGCGCTTGACGCCCTGGGTTCTTCGCTAAATCGCGATACTGCGTGAGCATTTTTGCGGTGTCGGCCCTGGCAACGCCTGTGCTGTCCCACTCCACTTTCACTGCATCGCGGCCGAGCTTTGCAGGCCAATAACCGTCAGCAATGACAGCAACGCCTTTAGCGCCGCGATCAAGATCAACAGGTAACACTGCGCGCACGCCCTTCACTTTAAGCGCCGCGCTGGTATCGAGTGATTTCACTTTGCCGCCGAACACGGGCGGGCGCATGACTACCGCGGTCAACATCCCCGGCAGCTTCACGTCAATACCGTACTGCTGAGTGCCAGTCGATTTCGCGCGCGAAACTTTGAGTCCGGTCGGTTTGCCGATTAACTTGAATGACTTCGGATCTTTCAGCGTCACGGCCTCGGGGATCGGCTCTTTCATCGCCGCATCGAAGAGTTCGCCGTAACTCGCGCGACGAGTTCCGCCGATCACGACGCTGTTTTCAGCGCGCAATGTGGCGGCGTCCACCTTCCATTGCTTCGCTGCAGCGGCGAGCAACATCGTCCTGGTGCGCGCGCCAAGCTCGCGATATTGCGTATAGCTGTTTTTTACGGAATTTGACCCACCCGTAAGATGCATTCCCATCATCGGGTCCACGTAGTTGCCTTTTTGATTGCCGAACGCCGTTTTCACTTTCGACCAATCGGCATCAAGCTCTTCTGCGCAGATCATAGCGAGCGCTGTTTCGATGCCTTGCCCCATGTCCATCCGATTGCAAAGAATCGTGGTGGTGCCGTCTTTCGCGATCGTGACAAACGCGGCCGGTTGCTCGGTGGGCTTCTGTCCCGCTTTCGGCGCAGGCGCACCTTGCGGCGCTTGCGCGCTCACGAGCGACGGCACAATCGCGATGCCAGCCACACCGCCGACGCTAAATTTCATGAAGTTACGGCGCGATGCGCTTGCTTGCGAGCCGAGCGCAAGCGCTTCGATATTGATGCCGTGCTGAGCCAGAGCTTTTTCGAGATACATACTGCCGCTCCTTAAGCGATGGCTTTCGCTGCGTCTTTGATGGCCTCACGCACTCGCGTGTAGGTCCCGCAGCGGCATACATTGCCTGCCATAGCTGCATCTATGTCGGTGTCGCTTGGGTTCTTTTTGCCTTTAAGCAGGCTCACCGCCGACATGATCTGCCCGCTTTGACAATAGCCGCATTGCGCCACATCATGTTTCACCCATGCATCAGTCACCGCTCGACCGATACGATCAGTCGATTGCGCTTCGATGGTAGTGATCTTTTGATTCGCAACTGCGGAAATCGGCGTTGTGCAAGAACGAATGGCATCGCCATTCAAATGCACGGTGCACGCGCCACAAAGCGCCATGCCGCAGCCGAATTTCGTTCCTGTAAGGTTCAAGTTGTCGCGCAGCGCCCAGAGCAAAGGCGTGCTTGGGTCGGCATCAACGCTGACGGCCTTGCCGTTTAATTCAAAACGTACCATTCAGAGAAACCTTTTTTCTAACGAAGAGGAGGGCAAACGCATGCGCCAACGGATTCCTCTTGGAGCGTTCGACAGGCAGCCGCGATAAGACGCCGATGCTAGAAGCCGATCTGCGCAAACGCAAGCAGATTACAAATTTGTAATCTTGCGGGCGCGGCTTTGCGCCTCAGCGACACGGCGTTCCTCGTGACAACGACCCCGCGTTTCCCATAGCTTGTGGAACGAGCTTCTTCTGCCTGGCTTCAGTTTGGGCCTACACGCATTGCGCCACTCGCGCAGATTGAGCATGGGACGGATTGATTTCGATGGCGAGACACATAGCCCGTGCGCATCAATAGGCATTAGCACTCAACGTGTAATCCTTATTACAACAGGAATAACGGTGCTTTCTAGAAATTGTTGTTTTTTATGTAAATGTGTCGTCAGCCTCATTTAAAACGTGCATTTTCAGTATTTTTTGTTAACAACAATATTGCTAAGTGAGCGGTGCTTTTATCCGGAGCAGCGGCGATAATTCTGGGTTGATCTCCCCGCTCAAAAAACAGTCGCAACGTGCGCGACACGCCCTTCACGCTCGTAGCGTTGTCAACACCCAAAACGAATGAATGCACTGCACACCTCCTCGCTTCGCTCATTGCCGCTGCTCGCTCGCGGAAAAGTTCGCGATAACTACGCGGTTGGCACCGACCGTATCCTAATGGTCGCGAGTGATCGAATCAGCGCGTTCGATGTCATCATGAACGAGCCGATTCCGGGCAAGGGTGAGTTGCTAACACGGATGGCGCTTTTCTGGTTTGAGAAGCTCAACGGTATTGTGCCCAACCATTTGACGGGAGATGCGCCGGAAAGCGTGGTGAGTGCAGAGGAAAAATCACAGGTGGTCGGTCGCTCGATGCTGGTGAAGCGCTTGAAGCCACTGCCTGTGGAGGCTGTGGTGCGCGGATATCTCGCGGGCTCTGGATGGGCCGAGTATCAGCAATCGCAATCGGTGTGCGGGGTCGCTCTACCTCCCGGGCTCACCAACGCGAGCAAGCTTCCCGAGCCTATTTTTACGCCCGCCACCAAAGCAGAAATGGGCGAGCACGACGAAAACATTTCGTTCGCCCGGATGAGCGAGATTATTGGCTCCGAAATGGCAGATCGCGTGCGCTCTGCAGCCATAGCGCTCTATACCAAGGCAGCAAATTACGCGATCACCAAGGGCATCATCATCGCCGATACAAAGTTTGAGTTTGGGCTCGATGAAGCGGGCACGCTCACCTTGATGGACGAGGTACTCACGCCGGATTCGTCACGCTACTGGCCTATTGATGGCTATGAAGCTGCACTCAAGATGGGATCCAATCCGCCGAGCTACGACAAGCAATATCTTCGCGATTGGCTAGAGGCGGTGCGTGTCGATGGCAAGCCGTGGGGCAAGAAAGCGCCTGCGCCCGCGTTGCCGCTAGAAGTGATCGAAGGAACCGCTTCAAAGTATCGAGAGGCGTTGAAGCGTCTCATGGATGAACGCTAGCCCAGAGGCGGCAGTCGCTTACGCCTAGGGCGTGTTAACACGCCCTAGAGTGGCTTGGCGAACACGCGATTTTCGTATCGCTCGCCCTGAAATTCATAAAACGACTGTCCCACGTCGAGATAACCACGGCGTGAATAAAAATCGATTGCGCGCGCATTTTCTGCCCACGCGGTGAGCCACACGCGATCGCATCCATCGGCGCTTAGCATCGATTCCGCGCGGCTGAGAAGCTGGCTACCGATTCCCGTGTTGGCCTGCGCGCGCTGCACGTATAGGCGCTCAATCTCGGCAGGGCTCCGGGCAGCCACAAGCGGTTGAGCGCTCCCCGAACAGAATTGAATAAATCCGAGCAGCCGATCGCCACGTTCAGCGATGAGAACGCGACGATCTGGATGGTCAAGCGTTCTCTGCATGGCGGCAAGAGAGAAATACTCCGCAATCTCATCGGCGATCGTGTTCCACACGCCACCCGTCGCATAGGTATCTAAATACACTTGCGTTGCAAGCGTTGCGATGCGTTTAGCGTCGGCGTCTATGGCGAGACGAATGGCAACTACGGTCATCCAAAATCACTGATCGTTGGGGAGCGGGGTCCAGATGCGCTCTGAGCAATTCTCGCGCTCCAGGGCGCGTGTCAGCACGCCCTCCGCTGCGCTAGATCGGCGCGACGTAATCCGCGCTCACTGGCCGCCACATATAGAGCTTGTCTAGATACATTGCGTTACCTTTGACCGCGCGCTTTTCCCGACCGAACTCCTGGAAGCCCACTTTGCCGTAAAGACGAAGGGCAGCAAGGTTGTCAGACGTAACGGTCAGATTGACCATTTCAATCCCACCCAATTTGCGGCATGAGATCAGCGCTTCATCAATCAATTTCCGGCCGATGCCGCGTCCCGCGAAATCACGCATCACGTACATCGCGGCGAGGTTGATTTTGTGGCGCTCACGCAAGCGCTGGAACTGCTCGAGTCGAAGCGTGCCGATCAGGGCGTCGTTCGCGTCGAACGCCCCCAAGGTCAGGCTGGTGGGATCTTGCAGCCGGCGGGCCCACCATTCAATGGGTTTGGTCGCGCGCTCTTCAAAGGTGGAGGTGAACGCGTCCGGATGCTCGCTATAACCTCTCAGCATGAGCGCACGGTAAATCCCCGCTTCGCTCGCTTTGATTTCCTTGATTGCCATGCCTGCGTCGACATTCATGTTCATCGCCTTCTTCTGATGGGCTCCGGCACATCTTTTTATAGTCTCTATTCTGCAGCAATTGGCGCGCCTTGGTGCGTTGCGTTCTCTGCGCGGTCAAATGCGCGGTCACGCTCGCCTCGGTTTCTCCGTGCGAGCAAGGTGTACGCGGTAGGCACGACGTAGAGCGTGAGCAGCGTCCCGAGCGTCATTCCACCCACAATCACCCATCCGATGACCGAACGACTTTCGGCGCCGGCACCGGTTGCCAGCGCTAGCGGGATCGCGCCGAGCACCATCGCACCCGTCGTCATCAAAATAGGTCTGAGACGCAGCTCCGCAGCTTCAACAACGGCATCGCGCACGTTGTGCCCACGATCACGCAACTGATTGGCAAATTCCACGATCAAAATGCCGTGTTTGGTAATGAGCCCCACTAGCGTGATGAGACCAATCTGAGAGTAGATGTTGAGCGTACTACCCGTCCATTGCAACGCCAGCAGCGCGCCGGTAATCGAGAGCGGCACGGTCAGCATGATGATGAGCGGATCAATGAAGCTCTCAAACTGCGCGGCGAGCACGAGATAAATGAATCCGAGCGCGAGCAAGAAAACGAAGTAAATGTCGCTCGATGAATCGCGGAATTCGCGCGATTGACCGGCCAGATCAGTTTGCGCCGTGGCAGGCAACACTCGCTTCGCGGCGTCTTGCATGTACTTAATCGCTTCGCCTTGCGTATAGCCGGGCTGCAAGTTTGCATTGACTGTTGCCGATCGCACGCGCTGGAAGTGCGCGATTGAGCGCGGGCTCACGCCTTCGCGAAGGGTGAGTAAGTTCGACAGCGGCACCATCTCTCCGGCGCGATTTCGTACGTTGATCTCTTTGATTCGATCTGGCGTATCGCGGCCATCGCGCGCCACTTGCACGATCACATCATATTGCTCGCCATCTTGCTTGAAGCGAGTCACTAGACGACCGCCCAGCATCGTTTCAAGTGTGCGGCCAACCGTGTCAACGCTTGCCCCAACATCCAATACACGATCACGGTCTACTCGAACCCGAAGCTCAGGCGTATTCATGCGCAGATCGGTATCGATATTGGTGAAGCCTGGGTTCTTGCGCATTTCTTCTTGCATACGCTGCACGAAGCCTTGCATCTGGTCGTACGGCACCGGGGCCATGATTACGAACTCAATGGGCTTTGCGCGCGGCGATTGCCCGAGCGAGCCGGGTTGTGAAGGAAATGCGGAGACGCCCGCCAGCGATTGAAATTTGGGGAAAAGTTCTTTGGCCACTTCCGCTTGGGAGCGCTCGCGTGCACTCCAATCCTTCAATCGAAGAATCGCTGTGCCATCGGCCACGTTCGGAAACCCACCGTTACCGCCGTAGGCCTGCATTTCTGGAAGTTGCTGATAAATGCCTTCGACTTGTTGCACATACTTCACCAAGTAATCGGAGGTTGAGCCTTCTGGCGCTGAGACGAAGCCAAAGATGACACCGCGATCCTCAAGAGGCGAAAGCTCAGTCTTGATTAACTTGAATTGAACAGCGGCGACACCCGCGACGATCACTGCAATCAAAATGATGACGATACGATTATCGAGCGCAAGCCCCAGTGAGCGCCGGTAGCCGCGATTCATCGCCTCAAACAACCGTTCAATGGCGTTGTAGAGTTTTGAGTGTGTGGGTTGATTCTTCAAGAGCACCGAACACATCATTGGAGAGAGCGTTAGCGCGACGAAGCCTGAAACCAACACCGCGCCCGCCAGCGCTAGGGCGAATTCGATAAAGAGCCGACCCGTTCGGCCCGTTGCAAACGCGAGCGGCGCAAACACGGCGGCGAGCGTGAGTGTCATCGCAATAACCGCAAAGCCAATTTCTCGCGTGCCTACCAGCGCCGCCTGGATTCGATCCATCCCGTTTTCAATGTTTCGATAGATGTTCTCAAGCACCACGATCGCGTCATCAACCACCAAGCCCACCGCCAGCACCATGGCAAGCAAGGTGAGCGTGTTGATCGTGAAGCCGAATGCGTACATCACGAAAAACGCGCCGATCAGCGAGACTGGAATTGTGATGAGCGGAATGATGGTGGCGCGGAAGCTGCGCAAGAAAAAGAAGATGACGAGCGCGACGAGTAAGACCGCTTCGCCGATCGTCGTAAACACCGCCTTGATCGACTGCGCGATAAACACAGAGCTATCGAAATTGAGCTCGATCTTCATGCCCTTAGGCAAGTTTTCCTGAATGATCGGGATCTCGCGCTTAACCGCGTTCGACAGATCAAGCGGATTGCCTGTCGATTGCCGGATGATGCCGAAACCAATAGCGGTTTTGCCCATGAAGCGCTGGAAACCGCGTTCCTCTGCGGCAGCAATTTCTACCTTGGCAACATCTCGGATTCGCACGGAATAGCCGCTCGATTGAGCGATCACCACATTGCCAAACTGCTCGGGCGTTTGCAAATCTGTTTGGGTGAGGACGTTGAATTCGCGCAAACGCGATTCGATACGTCCTGAGGGGATTTCGACGTTCTGCGAGCGAAGTGCTGCCTCAACGTCGGCGGGCGTCAGTCGGTAAGCGGCGAGCTTTTGCGGGTCAAGGAAGATTCGCATCGAAATCCGGCGCTCACCAAAAACCCGCAAGTCGGCCGCACCAGGAAGCACCAATAGGCGCGGCTTAATTACGCGATTGACTGTGTCGGAGAGTTCGAGCTGTGAGTGTTTATCAGAGGTGAGTGCGAACCACATCACCGGGAACGAATCAGCCTCTTGCTTCGCAATGACCGGTTCATCGGCGGCCTCGGGCAAGCGTGCACGCACGCGAGCCACTTTGTCGCGTACTTCAGCGGCAGCAACGTCAGGATCTTTCGAGATGTTGAAAGAAACGGTGATATCACTTCGCTCAGAGCGCGAATTGGATGTGATCAGACTCACCCCTTCGATCCCAGAGAGCGAATCTTCGAGCGTCTTGGTAATCTGGGATTCGATGACCTCGGGTGACGCGCCCTTGTAGCCGGTAGACACCGACACGATTGGCTCGTCGATCTTTGGGTATTCGCGAACCGAGAGGCGTTGGTAGCTAATTAAGCCAAGCAACACCACGATCAACGAGAGCACGGTGGCGAGCACCGGACGCTTGATACACAAATCGAAAAGTTTCATGACACGTGCTCTTTCAGAAATTCTCTTTGTCGCTGCGCCAACCGCGAGCAGATTGGATCGTCATCGACATGCGCTCGTAGAGGCTTCGCTTACCGCTTAACCTGCCAACTATTTCAATTAAATCTTATTTTTAACGGGGCGAGCGTTCATATTAAGAGTTGATCGAATAGATGGAAAATTAGTCTATAGCCCAGATTAAATCGGCGTTAAACGAACACTTTCACATCGACTTCGTTCAACAAAGTGAAAGATAAGCCCTAACGCCGTAGGTCGCTTTCAGCAGTCCTCTGCTTTCGGCGCGCGACCGCAACGATCTACAAACGCGAAATCGATCCCTATCCCGCGTAGGCCTAATCGACGATGACGGTTCGTCCCGATGAGCGCGATCAGACGTCGCCAACCAGAACTGAGAAACCGTCGCTGACATGTCTTTAAGGTTTCGACGGCGCAACGGGTGATGCGCTCGCCGCAGGTTTGCCAGATTCTGCTTTCACGCCGTCTGAATTTTTAGCCGTTGCAGGCTTGCCGTCAGTCGCGGGGGCGACAGCAGGTGGCGCTTTAGCGGCGTCTGGCCCCTTCGCTGCGCCCGCACCACCGCCTGCTGGCCGCACTGCGGCACCTTCACGCAAGCGCTGCCAGCCCGCAAGCACGATCGTATCGCCAGCCGTGACGCCTTGCACGATTTCAACCTTGGCATCGCGACGCTGCCCGATTTCAACTTTTGTTCGAGAGGCTCTGCCATCAACAACGCGATACATCAGTTGATCTTCGCCCTGCATGAAAACCGCTTGTTCGGGCACTACGAGTGTTTCTACCGATTCCGAAAGTGCAAGACGCACACGGGCAAACATGCCAGGCTTAAGCAACGCTTCGCGGTTACTCATCTGAGCGCGTAACACCACCGCGCGACCACTTGCATCTAGCTGCGGATTTACGGCGTAGAGTGTGCCGGTGAAGCGCTGGTTCGGCAGCGAATCGAGCGTGACCGCAAGCGACTGCCCCACGCGAACCTTCGACTGAAACAACTCCGGCACCTTGAAATCCACTTTGATTGGATCGGTTTTCTCGAGATTGACGATGTCTTGGCCATCTTTAACGTAGTCGCCAATACTCGCGGTGCGTAAACCAATCGTGCCAGAGAACGGCGCTTCGATATTAAAGCGCCCCAATCGGGCGTCGATCACGTGCACATTTGCCTCAGCGACCTTCAGTGCGTTCTCAGCCTGATCTTTTGCTTGCCCTGAGACGAAATTCTTATCGCGCAACTCAGTGGCTCGATCAAAGTTTGCTTTAGCGAGTTTAAGGTTTGCTTTGGCTTGCTCCAACTCAGCGCGGGTCACGCTGTCGTCGAGCTGTACCAACAATTGCCCTTTGCGTACCGGCTGGCCTTCGCGAAAATTGAGCGAGACGATGCGGCCCGCCTGCTCGCTGCGAACCATGACTGATTCGTCAGAGCGCAGCGTGCCAACCGCAGTGACGGAAAGTGGCCACACTGCCTTTTCCGGTTTGCCCAATTCGACGGGGGTGGGCGGTGGTCCGCCCGCAGGCGCGCCGCTTGCCCCCGGCGCGCCAGGCGCTCCCGCGCTCGCGCCAGGCGCCGCAGGTTTCGCTGCCTCGCCGGGTTTCGCAGCCGCAACAGGTGCTGCAGCGGACGCTGGCGGGGGAGTCGACGGCGATGGCGCAGGCTTAAACAGCCCGAAGAGATAAACAGCGCCGGCCCCCACGATGGCGCCGAGTGCTGCTACCACCAGGCCAAAGATCGATTTTTTCATTGCTTTGCGTATTTCGAGTTGCGCAACCGCATTAGGAAACATGACCTGATCACTATTGCGCTTTGCGCCGTAGTGGCTTAGCCGATGTGCGATCACGAGTTTTGTTTGATTATCGCCGTTGCCGCGCAAGGATGCTTGGGCTTCACCGCTCAGCGGTTTCATTGCCAGACCGTAAACTTCGCAATGAGTTCATTCGAGCCCGCACAAAACTTTGAAAGCGTCATCGTGATGTCATCTAACAAACTACTTGCACTGATTTTCGGAACGCTGTGTTTTGGTGTGGCGTCCGCGCAGCCTTACCCGGCAAAACCTATCAAGCTGATCGTGCCGTTCCCTGCCGGGGGCTCAGTCGACGCTACGTCGCGCGCGCTCGCGCAAAAGCTCTCGGAACAACTCGGTCAGCAAGTCGTCGTTGAAAACCGAGCCGGTGCGGGCGGCAATATCGGCATGGATGCGCTCGCCAAATCGGCAGCGGACGGCTACACACTCGGCATGGGCGCACTTTCGACGCATGCCGTCAACCCGGCGCTCGTTGCCGCAAGCGGTGGCAAGATGCCGTTTGATCCACAAAAAGATTTTGCGCCTATTTCGCTGGTGGTCGTCACGCCGAATGTGTTGGTCGTGAACCCGACTGCGCTTCCCGCCAATAACGTCGCCGACATCGTTGATTTCGCAAAGAAAAATCCCGGTAAAGCGAATTGTGCAAGCGGCAGCAATGGCAGCGCAGGGCACTTGGCCTGCGAGCTCTTCAAATCAGCAACGGGTGCGCCGGTTCAGCACGTGCCGTACAAGGGCGGAGGCCCAGCGATGACTGATCTGCTCGGCGGGCAAGTGCAAATGATGTTCGACAACATGGCAAGCGCGATGCCGCAAATCAAAGCCGGCAAACTCAAAGCCTACGCGGTCACCACCCCCACTCGCAGCGCACTCGCGCCCGATTTACCGACGATGGCGCAGGTGGGCGTCAAAGACTTCGATGTCTTTACGTGGTGGGGATTGTTCGCGCCCGCAGGTACGCCGCCCGACGTTGTGAAACGCCTCAATACCGAAGTGAATAAGGCGCTCGCAGCGCCTGATCTCAAAGAGAAATGGCTCGCAAGCGGTGCCGAGCCCTCGCCGACCACGCCAGAAGCGTTCGCCGCGTTCATCGCGAAAGAGCTCCCTAAGTACGCAAAAATCGTCAAAGATTCGGGCGCGAAAGTTGACTGAAGACGCTGCGCAGACCGCAAGAAGCGAACTCGCGACGCTCGCGGTCTCGGTGGCGGCGCTGCGCAAGGGCGACATTGCTGTTGCCGCGTTCGCGTCGCAAGTTGAGGCGTGTGCCGCGTTGCTAGCGGCGCTTCCGCCGCCCTACGCCCGCGCGATGCACGATATCGTGACTCGATTCCAATCCTCGGCGCTCTTTTCGGCGGAAAGCTGCTCGTTTAGCCAAGGGGAATTGCACAACGCCCTGTCTCACTGGTTGGATAAAGCACGGCAAAAACTCGCGCCCTAGGCGCGAGGCGGCGCGAAATGGCGCGCTTTCTGAGTTCCGCCGCGCGGCGCGAGAACCTGCATCTCGCCTAGCGGACGCTTTTTGATGGTCATCGAAGCCCGGCCTGTCACGCTTTTTGCAATGAGCACGAGCGAGCCGTGAAATTTTCGGATGGCACGGTTCGCGAAAGTGGGTCGTTGTGGTCCGACGATCAAGGGGTGTGTGCTGCGGGAAAACCGCGACCGCGTGTGGCTCCCAGCGATTGCTGCGACGCAGAAAGCAGGCCGGTCGCGGGCGTGACTGAGTTTGGAAGCAACGAGCGAAGTCCGACGTAGCGCGTCACCATGCGCCGAAAAAAGCGCTCGGTGCTGTAACAGGAGAGATAGCGGCATTTACGCTATAGGCCAGATTAAATTTGGGATAGGGACGGTTTAATTATTTACTGGATACTTGGTGTTTTCTTATGCTTGCCCCAAATTTTTGGGCCTTATGCAGTTAAGTTAAAGACCGCCTCGCTTTTGTTTTGATTACTGGGGCGAAGCTCTTTACAATCTGAGATTGAATTTGAAGATGTTGACCGGAGTGATTGATTTTTCACGATTTTTTGCGACAGCGTTAGCTGCCGCGAGCGCGCTTGCTGGCGCGCCAAGCGCGATGGCAACCGGTCCGAACCTAGTTTCGCAGGCCGCGCTCATCATCGACGCCAAAACGGGCGAGCCGATCTTCGCCAAGAATTCATCGCACGTTACGCCCATCGCCAGCATCACTAAGTTGATGACCGCGATTGTGGTGGTAGAGGCGGATCAATTTCTCGACGAAAAACTCGCGATTGGCCTTGAAGACCTGGATTTCCTCAAGGGTTCACGCTCAAAGCTCTCGATCGGCGAAACATTTACTCGCCGCGAGATGCTTTCACTCGCATTGATGTCGTCCGAAAACCGTGCAGCAAACGCACTTGGGCGCTACTACCCCGGCGGCTACGCTGCTGCGGTTCGTGCGATGAACGCAAAAGCCAAAGCGCTCGGGATGGAGCAAACCCATTTCGTCGATACCACCGGCCTCTCGCCGCAAAATGTCTCGACGGCAAAAGATTTGGCGGTGCTCGTAACGGCCGCGAACCAATATCCGTTGATTTCGAGCTTGAGCACCCAGCGCGAGCAACTGCTCACCAGCGATGAAACGGGTCGCACGTACCATTTCGGCAACTCTAACGGCCTGGTAAAAACCGACGGCTGGGACATCAGCCTGCAGAAAACAGGCTTCATCAGCGAGGCGGGTCGCTGCGTGGTGATGCTCGCGAAGATTGCGCAGCGCCCCGTGATCATGGTGTTGCTCGATTCGGTCGGAAAGTTTTCGCGTATCGGTGACGCCAACCGAATCAAAACGTGGATGGAAACGGGTGAAGTGCTCGAAATTCCGAAGCCAGTCGTGTTCAAAAAATCGAAGGCGAAGCGCGGCGCGAAAGCGAGCGGCAAAAAAATCGTGCCTAAAAAACGCCGCTGATTGCTTTTGTTCGAATACAGAAAAAGGGCCGCGAGGCCCTTTTTTGTTTTGTGCGCCGCGTACTTCAAATCGCTGTGCGCTCTTCGCGGTCACGACTAGTTCTTGACGCAGATTTTCTGCAGATGACCGCAGATTTTTTCCGCAGCGAATCAAAGAAAACTTCGTAAAGAAATCTGCGTAAATCAACTGGATAATCTGCGAAATCTGCGTCAAAAAGAAAACTTCGCCTTACCTCGCCTACTTGACTAGCCCCAGCAACTTTGCCGCCTCGCCATAAGCCTTCGTGCGCTCCTGCATGAACGCGGGCACACGTTCGAACGGCACATCGATCCACTCGAAGCCACCGTCGGCCATCTGCTTTTTCATAGTCTCGTCGTTGTTGATGCGCTGGAACAAGTCGCTCACTTGCTTCTTCACTGCGTCAGGCGTTGACTTCGGCACCGCGACACCGCGATATGCGCCATCAACCCAGTTGAACCCCGCCTCTTTGAAGGTCGGCACATTCGGGAAGAGTGGGTGGCGCTTGTCAGTCGCGACTGCGAGCACGCGAACCTTCTCCTTCTGCGCGATGGCAAACGTCGTGTAGCTCATCGCCGCGTCCACGTGTTTGCCCAGAATCGCAGTTGCCATATCGGCGGTGCCTTTGAACGGTACGTAGGTGAATTTCACGCCCGCGAGTGATTCGAAACGCGCGGTCGCGGCGTGATTCGCGGAATTGAGTGCGCTGCCACCCATGTTGATCTTGCTGGGATTGGCTTTCGCATCGGCAATCAAGTCGGCAAGCGTTTTGTACTTGCTCTCATTGGGCACGACGATCGCGTCAGGCGTGAAATGAAACCAGTACACGCTCGCCATGTCCTCAGTTTTGTATTGCACGTTGCCTTCCATCGGCTGCAATACGATGTGCGGCAAGTTGATCCCGGCGACGGTGTAGCCATCCGCTGGTTCGCGGTTTAGTGTGCCCCAAACCAGCGCACCGCCAGCGCCCGCTTTGTTGACAACGATGAAGTCCTTCCCCGTGAGCTTCTTCGCGATGATGCCTTGCTGCCGCGCCGCGACATCGGATTCGCCCCCCGCAGGGAACGGGATGATGTAGTTGACGTTTTTGTCGGGGAATTGCGCGAATGCGGTTGCAGTGACGAGCGTCGCCGCAGCGACAGAAACGAAACGTTTAAACATAAAGCCTCCTTGTTGTGGCGCGATACTAGCGCGTCACATGGCAAAACGCATTATGGAAAACTAAATCGGCGACGCGAAATCGCCTAAGTGCAACGCGGCACGCACGCTGTAGGCGCGTCCCCGCGCAGGCGGGGATCAACCGCGCTACGGTGTAGGCGCGGACTTGGCCGCGCTTAGGTGACTTAACGCCTCACTCAACGAAGCGACGCCAAGTCGTCGCCTACATTACATTGCCAATTGGTTTGCGGTTGCTCGACGTAGCGCTTCCGTGGCCCGCACATTCAGGCTTTGCCCCGATAGCTCCGCCGCTTCAAGCGCCATCGCATGTACATCGGTCGGCACGCGCAGCATCAAGTTGCCGCTTACGGGTTTATTAGGCGACTGCCCTAACGCTTCACACGCCTTCAGGTAATCGTTGACCGATTCCTTAAATGCCCTTTCAAGCCCCGATACTGTTTCCGCATGAAACGAGACTACGTCGCGAATACCTGCGATCCGACCGACAAAAATGCGATCTTCGGCGTCGAATTCAACGCGAGCGCGATAGCTTTTGTACGCGAGGAGGTCGCTCATATCAAACTTCTATCTCCCTGAAGCCGTAGATCGGATGCGAGCATCCGGATTCCTCAATATGTAGGCGCGGGCTTGACCGCGCTTAGGTGACTTAACACCTCATTCAACGAAGCGACGCCAAGTCGTCGCCTACAGGATTTGATCGCTTCGCGATTTAATTTCAGGAGCCTCGATGCAAGCATCGAGGCTACGAGTTGCGCTGCCCAGATTCGCGCTTCGACGAGGAATTTCGTATTTCTTTGAAACCAAAGACAAGAAAACCGACGGCAGCAACATAGACGAGGGAGACGATAAAACCAGTTATTGGAGCCATTGCGAGCCCAGTGTCATTCGAGTACCGCTGCATCGCCTCCAACGCGGTGGGCGTGAGTTCGGCTCCCGAAAATGATCCGATGCCATCGAGGTCGAACGTCGCGAGCGCCTCAACCAATCGATCGCCCTCGAGTTTTGCCATCAAGACAATCGAGAGAAACGGGGCAAAAAGTGAAGTTGCCAGCGCAATAAAAGATGACTGCCACCGATACGGAAAGTCAGTTAAGGAGAGCACAAGCCAAGGCGTGGCAAGCCCGAAGATCGCGAGAACCACGTCCATGAGCTGCATACAGAGTTACTTCGCCAACGCCTTCATCGCATCCGTCAACCCATTCACCGTCGTCGGATACATGCGGTCTCCGATGATTTTCTTGATCAGGTCGGTCGAGTAGGTGTACTCCCATGTGCGCTGCGGCATTGGGTTTAGCCACGCGACGCGCTTGAAATGATTGACGACACGGCCGAGCCACACGCGGCCGGATTCGCTATTCATGTATTCGACGCTGCCGCCGTCCATTTCAATTTCGTAGGGGCTCATCGCGGCATCACCAACGAAGATCACGCGATAGTCGGGGCCGTATTTGTGCAGCAAATCCATCGTGAGTGTGCGCTCAGTGCTGCGACGGCGATTGGTTTTCCAGACGAAGTCGTAGAGGCAGTTATGAAAGTAAAAATGTTCGAGCCGTTTGAATTCGCTTTTCGCGGCGCTGAATAACGCTTCGACTTGCTCGATGTGATCATCCATTGATCCGCCGATGTCGAGCAGTAGTAACACCTTCACGGCGTTCCTTCGCTCGGGGCGCATTTGAATTGAGAGCATGCCGGCGTTTTTGCCGGTTTCTTCAAGCGTGTGCGGCAAGTCAAGCTCATCGACCGCGCCTTCGCGTGCAAACTTACGCAGGCGACGCAGCGCCACTTTCACATTGCGCGTGTTGAAGTCGACGTTGTCGTCGTAATCGCGAAACTGCCGCTCGTCCCACACTTTCACGGCGCTTCGCATACGGCTTTCTTTCTGACCAATGCGAATGCCCGCAGGGTTATCGCCGTACGCGCCGAAGGGCGAGGTGCCGCCCGTGCCGATCCATTTGTTGCCGCCTTGATGACGGCCTTGCTGTTCTTCGAGCCGCTTCTTAAGCGTTTCCATCAAGGTTTCGAAATCCATCGCTTCGAGCTTCGCTCGCTCTTCCGGCGAGAGCATTTTCTCGACAATCTTCTTGAGCCAGTCTTCCGGAATCGCCGTTTTCAAATCGACGAGTTCGGAGACGCCTTTGAAGTATTCGGCGAACGCGAAATCGAAGCGATCAAACTTCGTTTCGTCTTTGACGAGCGTGGCCTTCGATAGGAAGTAGAAATCGTCAATCGATGGCGAAATTACATCGGCTTTGAGCGCTTCGAGCAGCGTCAAGAATTCACGCGTCGAAGGCTTCACGCCACGATGCCGAAGGTGATAGAAAAAATCGAGCAGCATGCGCGTATGGTAGCGCGCGATCAGCGCTCGCGCGAAGCGTCTATCCGGTTCGTTTCTTGACGTTCGGATCGAACGGTTGATTGAGCAGGGCTTCATGCTCGTCGTCGCGTTTCATCGATGCTTCGAACTCGGCGCGCACTTGCTCAATCGATTTGTTTTCCTTCTTCGCGACCCAGCGCGCAATCGAATCCGACAGCCCGAGCTTCCCTTTTTTGCGCTTCGACCAATCGACGAGCCCATCGGTCAACACTCGGAACACGAAGAACACCGCGACGATGCCCCAAGGCGATTTGGTGAGCGCAGTGAGCAGCATTCCAAAAATAATGCCGAACTGCGTGACGAGCAATCGCAACGCCAGGTTGCCCACCGAATATTGCAACCGCGCAAACGTCCAGCGGCGCAACAAAAACAGATCCACGACAAACACGCCCAGCGGCACGCCCGCGCCCCACACCGTTGCGGCGCGAACGTCATTCGGGTTGACCGGGCCGGCGATCTTGAACACGAACACCAGCAACAGAATGAAAGCGCCGTGTGCGACAGTGAAAATCGCGACGGGCAACATGTAACTCTTCAAAAACGTAAACGGCGAAGCGCCCGCTTGTACGGCACGCCGTTTCCGACCAAGTTTGTTTGAATCGGCTTCGAGCACCGAAGGGTAGCGATGCCCCGTTGCGTTCGTCCAGCGTTGATGCAGCCAAATGCGAATCGGATGCAGGATCAAGAGCGTGCACGACTCAATCCAATACAGATAGAGCAGCGCGCCGGGCGAGCGCTGGTTGTAAATCGCCTCCGCGAGCGGCAGCGCGAGCATCAGAAACGCATAAATAAGGGAGAGAACGAAGGCCATGATCAGGGGGCGCGAGACGTTTGATTGGATGTTTAAGAGACGGAAATCAGCGCCAATTCAGTTCATTCCATTTAATAGCCATCTCCGGCAAAATACGATTTATTGGGGGCAACATGCGATTTTTATTTGCTAAAGAAAATACGCATTTATTCGGTTTAGCCCATGCAAATAGGTAGATACCGCCAAAAGCGGGCTATTTTTTGACTTCGTTTGTTCGCCACGCATTTGGCTTGCGAA
The DNA here is from genome assembly GCA_013298765.1 of Betaproteobacteria bacterium. GTDB lineage: Bacteria > Pseudomonadota > Gammaproteobacteria > Burkholderiales > Casimicrobiaceae > Casimicrobium. The sequence goes on along the minus strand of JAAFJA010000003.1, from coordinate 309,985 downwards.
AACAACAATCATTCTCCCGTTGGTTGCGATCTCTGCGCAACTACCTGCCGAGCCCGAGGCCGCCATTGGCATCGGGTTTGCTATTGAAGCGGTATGAACGAGACTTTGCAACGTCCCGCCTCTCGCGATCTCACCGGTCTGTACAAGGGTGATCTGGCGCGCGCCGTCGCCGACGAGGCGGTGTGGCAACGTCAGCTTGAACTATTGCTGGAATCCACTGGCGAGGGCATTTTCGGGATTGATTTGGCCGGGCATTGTGTGTTCATCAACCGCGCAGGGGCGGAGTTGCTTGGGCACGAGCGCGACAGCGTTCTCGGCGAAAACATGCATTGGCTGACCCATCACTCGCATGCCGACGGATCGCGCTACGCAGATCGCGATTGCCCGATCTTCAACGCGTTTCGGCGTGGCGATTCGTGTCGCATCGATACCGAAGTGTTTTGGCGAGGCGATGGCAGTTCGTTTCCGGTGGAGTATTCGAGTTACCCGATCATGGATCGCGGCGTGGTGCGTGGTGCGGTGATTACCTTCGTCGACATCACCGAGCGAAAGCGCGCGGCGGATGCCTTGCGTGAAGCGAAAGAGCAATTGGAACAACGAGTTGCTGAGCGCACGCATGAATTGCAAACGGCGCTCACGCAACTGCGAGAGCTCTCCGCCTACACACACGCCGTGCGCGAGGACGAGCGCACCCGCATCGCGCGCGAAGTGCATGACGAACTGGGCAGTTTGTTGGTGGCGCTCAAGATGGATGTGAACTGGCTCGACAAGCGCCTTTCCGAGCAATCCAATCGCGAGGTTCACGAGGCGAATGCGATGCGCGAAACGATGCGCGGCAAGTGCAAAAACATGAGCCGCTTGATCGAAACAGCCGTTGATAACGTGGGGCGCATCATCACCGATTTGCGGCCAAGTATTCTCGATCATCAAGGGCTGTGGGCGGCGCTTGAATGGCAGGTACAGGAGTTCGCTGCGAGCGCGGAGGGCGCGGAACTCGCTTGCGATTGGCACATGAACACGAGCCAAGCGCCGAGCCCCAACGATGCGATGGCTATTGCGGTGTTTCGCATTTTTCAGGAAATGCTCTCCAACGTCGGGCGCCATTCACGTGCAACTGCCGTCAGCATTCGTATCGTTGCTAACGACGCGTCGCTCGCCATGTCGGTGGCAGACAACGGCATTGGCGCACCCGCAAGCGCATTCGAATCAAACACGGCCTACGGCGTCATGGGCATGCGCGAACGCGCGCGCCCGTTCGGCGGCACGCTCGCGATAGAGAGCGAGCTGGGACGCGGCACGACGTTTCGGCTCACTTTGCCGTTCACCCTCACGGCACAGCAATCGCTCATCGAAGTGGCCGCATGATTAACGTACTCATCTGCGACGATCATCGCGTGGTTCGACAGGGCATTACACAAATGCTTTCGGAAGCGGCCGATATTTGTGTGATCGCCGAAGCGGGCGATGGCGAAGCGGCGCTTTCATGCGTCTCCACTCGGCGCGACGAGTTGCATGTGGTCTTGATGGATATTGCCTTGCCCGGACGCGACGGGCTTGATGTGTTGCAAGCCATCAAAAAGGCGCATTCGAACTTGCCCGTATTGATGCTCTCCACCTATCCTGAACGGCAATACGCGGCGCGCTGCATCAAGCTTGGCGCATCGGGCTATCTCACCAAAAGCACCGACCCGGATGATTTGTGTGCGGCCGTGCGTAAAGCGGCGAGCGGCGGCGTATGGATCAATCCAGTCACCGCTGAAGCGCTTGCCGATGCGGTAGCGAACAAGCGCGGTGCGGAATCACTCTCGCATCGCGAGCATCAAGTCTTCCGGCTCCTCACTTTGGGGCATTCGGTGAGTGAAATTGGTGCGCAGTTGCAATTGGCCCCCAATACGGTGAGCACCTACCGCGCGCGCATCCTCGAAAAGACGGGCACCAAGAATGATGTTGAGCTTGCGATTTACGCAACGCGACACAGCATCGCCCGCTGAAACGAATCGTTTGTAGTGCTGCCACTACAAGACCGCGAAGAATTCTTCACGATCTTCATCCAATCGACCACAAACAGGAAATCGGGCGCGTCGCTTGCATAGATAGGACATAACCCACTCACGAGGTGAACCATGTCGACCAGTAAGCCCGGAATTTCAGCGCTCTACGACCCGTACAACGCGGAGAAATCGCTCTTCGTACGTTGCAGCTGCGGCGATGATCATGCGCCCGATCAACATAACGAGATCGCCGCGCAGCAATTGCACAACGAAGAGGACATGTCGCGCAACGTGATCGAGGCGAGCGTGATGAAAGCGCTCTTCCCAGTCGACAGCGTGCGTCGCGGATTCTTGAAAGCCGTGGGCGCGAACACCGCGCGTGCGGCGATCGCTTCGGTGTTTCCAATGTCAGCCCTTGAAGCGATGGCCCAATCAAGTGGGGCGCTAGAGAAGAAAGACCTCAAAATCGGTTTTATCGCGATTACCTGCGCGTCCCCAATCATCATGGCCGATCCGCTCGGGTTCTATAAGCGGCAAGGTCTCAATGTCTCGCTCAACAAAACAGCAGGCTGGGCGCTCATTCGCGACAAGATGATCAACAAAGAACATGATGCATCGCACTTCTTGGCACCGATGCCGATTGCGATGACGATGGGCCTCGGTTCAAACCAGGTGAACATGAATGTGGCGACCATTCAGAACACCAACGGTCAGGCGATCACGCTGCACGTGAAACACAAAGACAAGAGGAACCCCAAAGACTGGAAAGGCTTTAAGTTTGCCGTGCCGTTTGAGTACAGCATGCATAACTTCTTGCTGCGCTACTACCTCGCAGAAAACGGCGTGAACCCCGACACCGATGTGCAGATTCGTGTAACGCCGCCGCCGGAGATGGTGGCGAACTTGCGTGCGGGAAACATCGATGGCTTCCTTGGCCCCGATCCGTTCAACCAGCGCGCGGTGTACGACGAAGTGGGTTTCATTCACATCCTGTCGAAAGAGATTTGGGATGGCCATCCTTGCTGCGCGTTTGGCGTCAGCGACGAATTCATCAAACAGAACCCCAACACGTTCGCGGCGCTCTATCGCTCGCTCATCGCTGCAGCCTACATGGCGAGCGAACCTGCTAATCGTGCGCTGATTGCTAAGTCGATTTCGCCAACGGCGTATTTGAATCAACCAGAAACCGTTGTCGCGCAGGTGTTAACGGGCAAATTCGCCGATGGTTTGGGTGGTGTGAAAAACGTGCCAGACCGCGCGAACTTCGATCCAGTGCCGTGGCACAGCATGGCCGTTTGGATTCTCACGCAGATGAAGCGCTGGGGCTACATCAAGGGTGATGTGAACTACAAACAGATAGCTGAAAAAGTGTTCATGATTACCGACGCCAAGAAATACATGGCAGAGGCGAACTGGAAAACCGAGACCAGCAACTACAAGCGCTTCAAAGTGATGGGGCGCGAGTTTGATCCGATGAAGCCAGATGAGTACGTGAAGAGTTTCAAGATCAATAAGCTCGCCTAACCTCGATTCCTCCCCCTTCAAGGGGGAGGTTAGGAGGGGGATGGGTTTCGCCAGATAGGTGGAAAAGAACACCATCCCCACCCTAGCCCTCCCCTTGAAGGGGAGGGAAATCCACACCTCTTCATTCAATGAATCCCTCTCTCTTCAAATCTCTCGGCTTCCGAGCGGGACTGGTCTCGGTCTTGATCTTTGTTTTCATCCTTGCCGCGTGGCATGCGGCGACGCTTCCGAGCAGGCCCGCTGCCGCACCGACGACGGCGGTATCCGCTGAGCAAGCCGAATACGACAAGCTGATGGGCAAGAGCGCGCCCGCCGCCGGTGAAGCCGCGAAAACAACGGGCTTCCCTACGCTCGCGCAGATGGGCGACACGATCGTGAAGCAGCTGAGCAACCCGTTTTACGACAACGGCCCGAACGATAAAGGCATCGCGATTCAGCTCGCGTATTCGCTCGCACGCGTGGGGCTGGGTTTTTTGATCGCGTGCGCGGTTGCGATTCCGTTGGGGTTTTTGATCGGCATGTCGCCCTTGTTGCGGCGTGCGCTTGATCCATACATTCAAGTCTTGAAGCCGATTTCACCGCTCGCGTGGATGCCGCTCGCGCTCTACACGATCAAGGATTCGTCGATCAGTGGCGTATTCGTGATCTTCATCTGCTCGGTGTGGCCGATGCTTTTGAATACCGCGTTCGGCGTTGCGTCCGTCAAGCGCGAGTGGCTCAACGTGGCGAGCACGCTTGAAGTCAAGCCGCTGCGCAAAGCCTTGAAAGTGATTCTTCCTGCTGCGGCACCAACCATTCTCACCGGCATGCGGATTTCGATGGGGATCGCGTGGCTCGTGATCGTCGCGGCGGAGATGTTGGTCGGCGGCACCGGCATCGGCTATTTCGTGTGGAACGAGTGGAACAACTTGTCACTCACCAACGTGATCTTCGCGATCTTGGTGATCGGCGTTGTCGGGATGTTGCTGGATCTGTTGTTTGCGCGATTGCAACGCGCCGTGACCTACGTGGAATAGGGATCAGATCGTGGAAGGATTCTTACGCGTAGAAAAACTTGGCAAGGCGTTCGTCGCCGACAAGCCGGTGTTTAGCGACGTTTCGTTCAAGCTCGACCGTGGCGAGTTTGTTTGCATCATTGGTCATTCGGGCTGCGGCAAGACGACGATTCTCAACGTAATCGCTGGACTCGACACCGCGAGCACGGGGCACGTTTTCATGGATGGCCGCGAAGTGGCGGGGCCGAGCTTGGAGCGCGGTGTCGTGTTTCAAAGCCATGCATTGATGCCGTGGCTCACAGTACGTAAAAACATCGCCTTCGCCGTTGAATCGCGCTGGCCCGAGAAGAGCGCAGCGCAAATCGATGAAGCGGTACGCGCGGCGGTTGAGTTAGTCGGACTCACGCCTGCCATCGATAAACTGCCTTCGCAACTTTCCGGCGGCATGAAGCAACGCGTAGGTATTGCGCGCGCGTTCGCGATTCAGCCCAAGATGCTGTTGCTCGACGAGCCGTTCGGCGCGCTCGATGCGCTCACGCGCGGCACGATTCAGGAAGAGCTCATCTCCATCGTGCGCAAAACACAGCAAACGGTGTTCATGATTACGCACGATGTGGACGAAGCGATCTTGCTTGCTGATCGCATCTTGCTGATGAAGAACGGCGGCGAGACGTCTTCCGGATACGTGCCTGGCGGCGTTGCCGAAGTGGTTGTGAACACGCTGCCAAAAGATCGTAGCCGCCAGACGCTTCATCACCTCGACGGTTACTACGAACTGCGCAACAACATCGTGGACTTTTTAGTCACGCGCGCCAAACATCATTGAGCGTTCGCCGATTGAAAAGATGTGAACACTCAATCCCTCACCCCCTTCCCCTCTCCCAGAGGGCGAGGGGCGATATACACCGTCGTTCGTGACCGCGAATGACGAATCAACTTGCATTTGCTAACTCAAAGGAGACTCATCATGAATCGCAACGATGTCACCGAAAAGATCATGACGGTGAAAGTGAAGAAGAACATCAAATGGACCGATGTCGCCAAGAAAGTGGGCGAGTCGAAAGAGTGGGTCACCGCCGCATGTCTCGGGCAAATGACGCTCACCGCCGCACAAGCGAAAGCGGTCGGAAAAATTTTCGGGCTCAACGAAGAAGAGCAGCAATGGTTGCAAGTGGTGCCTTACAAAGGCTCGTTGCCAACGCCTGTGCCCACCGATCCGCTCATCTATCGCTGGTATGAAATCGTGAGCGTGTACGGCACCACAATCAAAGAGCTGATCCACGAAGAATTTGGCGACGGCATCATGAGCGCGATCGATTTCAGTATGGACATTCAACGCGAGCCCAATGAAAAGGGCGATCGTGTGAACGTCGTGCTCTCTGGCAAATTTTTGCCGTACAAGACTTACTAGTTCCGCAGACGTTGTGTTTTTTGACGCAGATTACGCAGATTGTTCAGTTGATTTACGCAGATTTTTCACGAGCGCTTCGCGCAGAAACTCTGTGTCGATCTCAACAAGAAATCTGCGGCTATCTGCGTTAAATCAGCGTTAATCTGCGTCGAAAAAATAGAACAGCCATCGGAGTCCGTTCATGAGCATTGAAGCGCAGCGTCCACAGCTGCCACCGCTCACGCGCGAGACAGCGATTCAGAATCCGCAAACGTAGTATTTTTTGACGCAGATTACGCAGATTGTTTAGTTGATTTACGCAGATTTCTCACGGGCGCTTCGCGCAGTAAATCTGTGTTCATCTGTGTGAATCTGTGGCAAAAAAAGCTGCGTAAATCTGCGTTAAATCAGCGTTAATCTGCGTCAAAAAAATGGAACGGCCCTCGGAGTCCGCTCATGAGCACTGAAGCCCCACGTCCGCCGCTACCGCCGTTCACACGCGAGACAGCAATTCAAAAAGTCCGCGCGGCGGAAGATGCATGGAACGCGCGTGATCCCGAACGTGTTTCGCTCGCCTATACGCTCGACAGCGTATGGCGCAATCGCGCGGAATTTCTCGCAGGGCGTAACGCGATTGTCGAGTTCCTACGCCGAAAGTGGGTGAAGGAAATCGAATACCGACTCATTAAGGAGCTGTGGGCGTTTACCGAGAATCGCATCGCGGTGCGCTTCGCCTACGAGTGGCGTGACGATTCGGGGCAGTGGTTTCGCTCCTATGGCAACGAAAACTGGGAATTCGATGAGCTCGGCTACATGCGCCGCCGCATTGCGAGCATCAACGATTTGCCGATTGAAGCAGGTGGGCGCAAATTTCATTGGCCGCAGGGCAGACGGCCGGATGATCATCCCGGGCTGAGCGATCTTGGGCTTTGATGTGAGCTCGGGCTAACTCGCAACTTTCTGTTGTGGCGAGGCAGATTGCTAATATCGAACGCCATGAACACTTCGTATCGCAAACCTCAAGTCTGTGTCCTCGGCAGCGCCGAGCCTGGATCACGCGCCTATGATCTCGCGGGGCTTGCAGGCGAGTTGTTGGCGCAGCTCGGGATCACGCTCGTCAGTGGTTGCGGAAGTCCGGCAACGCGTGTGGCTGCGGAGCGTGCTGTTCTCGCGAAAGGGCTGGTCTTGAGTATCGTGCCTCCAGCTCAGATGCCGCCGCCCGATTGGCCTGCGACGATCGTCGTGCCGTGCGGCATGGGCGATGCCCGGAATTTATTGATGGCGCTCGCGGGGGATGCGTGCATTGTTATCGGCGGTCGTGCGGGCACGAAGTCCGAAGTTCATTTGGCATGGCTACACAAGCGCCCCTTGCTGCCGCTCGTGGGTTGCGGCGGCTGGTCAGAGGAGCTACCCGGAAATCCGCCAGACGAACGCGAAAATTCGCCGATTCTTCCGTGGCGATCGATCGAAGAATTGCGCGCTAATTTGGCCACGTTGGGAGTGGCAAGTTGAGCGGCCCGTAGTGCCGCTACCAGCGATCCTGCGAGTAACCGATGGGTTAGAAAGCCATTGATAGCACAACCTGCTCAAGCCCAATTATCTTGGGCTTAAACAGATTCAACGCTATCTATCGAAAATATTCTTTTCGGCGATCTAGCCCATGCGTTTCGATGTATTGATCGAAACACTTGTGGCTTTGAGTTAGGCGTCTGCCGTGAAGCCAATCTGCTTCACCAGCGGCGCCCATTTCTCCGTGTCGGCCTTGAGCGCGGCGGCCAATTGCTCGGGCGTTGAGCCGCGCGCTTCCAAGCCAAAGGTGGCCAAGCCGTCCGCGACTTCTTTTGAACCAACCGCTTCGCGCACGGCGGCACTCATGCGTTGCACAATCGGCGCAGGCGTTCCAGCAACGGTGAAAAAGCCAAACCATTCGGTGAAATCGAAGTCTTTGTTGCCTTGCTCGATATAGGTCGGCACATTTGGCACGAAGCGATTGCGCACTTTGCCAGAAGTCGCGAGGATGCGAATGCGTCCCGTTGGCAGATGTTGCAAGAAGTCGCCCACGGGGCCGCTCACGCTCGAAATGTTCCCGCCGAGCAAATCAACGACCGCGGGCTGCGTGCCGCGATAAGGAATGTGTTTGTAATCAAGCCCTTTCGCACGGCCCCAGAGTGCCGCAACGAAATGTGGCTGCGAACCTGCAGCGGGTGAGCCGTAATTCGCTTTGTCGGGATTGGCCTTACACCACGCAGCAAATTGCTCGAGGTTTGTCACGCTCGCGGGCACCGCAGGGCCGACTGCCAAGCCATATTCGAACACCGCACCGATCGACACGGGCAGACAATCAGCAACCGGATCGTACGGAAGCTTTTTGTAGGTGTGTGGGTAAATACCCAGAATCGACATCGGTGTGAGCACCATCAGCGATCCATCGGCGGGCTGACCCTTGAGCGCTTGCACGGCGATCTGACCGCCAGCGCCGGTGCGATTCTCAACAATCGCATTCTTTGCGTAGCCGGGCGTCATGCGCGTGGAGATGCGGCGCGATGTCGCATCAGCGGTGCCTCCGGCGGCGAAACCGACGACTACTTTGAGCGATTCCACTGCGCCTGCTTGCGCAGAGCTTCGCGAGGAAATGCCGAGCGAAGCGAGCGTTGCGAGTGCTGCGGCAGACTGAGTGAACTGACGACGATTGAAATTCATGGGGCCTCCTACTTGGAATTGCTTAAGGAAACACTGAATAAGTCCGCGTGATGCAGCGCGCGGCGGATTGGGATGAGCTGGAAGCCCAAAATTCTGAGGCATAGCGGGGCTATGTTGAAGAATTTTGGGGTTTCAGATCGCCCAACTCCGTCGATGCCTTGCCGCGAATCGGCAAGATTGCCTCCGGCACGTGGGACTTGTTCAGTGTTTCCTTAATTATCAGCGCGCGACACAAGCCGCTTATCGGGTTCCTACTCATTTAACCAATTTGTTGCATGATGCAACAAATTGAAGGTGGCATGTCTCCGGAGTTTCCCTAAAGCGCTAGAGCCATTTCAATTTCGCCATCATCGACGTTTCCTGTCTCGCGAAACCCGAATTTTTCATAGAAGAGTTTCGCATTTCCCTCGCTCGGAACATAGCTCAAGGTGACGCGCTTAAACACGCCCCGCGACCGAGCTTCGGCAATCACGGCATTGAGCACGTCTTCGCCATAGCCTCTGCCCTGATGTTTGAAATCGATCATCAAACGCCATACGTAAAGCGAATCGATTGGCAGCGCTTCTTTTTCGGCATTCGCCGGATCGAGCGTCGGGTCAAATAGCATCACAAATCCGACAGCCACATCACCCGCAAATACCCCTCGCATCCAAGCGTTTGGGCTCATAAGGCCTTGCGCAACGGATGCTGCATTTGGCGCCACCATATTGATGCCAACAGCGCCCGCATTCAATCGGTGAAGCGCAACGAAATTGTCCGCGCTCACTTCTACAAGACGCGCAGTTACACGTTGCGTCGCTGGCTCGTAACCGCCAGTTGCAAGCCGCGCTCCGAGCTTCGCCTTCGCCTCGGGCCATTCGGTTGCGAGCATGGAGTACATCACGGTATCGCGAACGCTACCATCGCGGCGAAGCGCGTGATGTCGGATGACGCCATCGCGTTTGGCGCCGAGCTTTTCAATGGCGCGCTGTGATGCGAAGTTAAAGATGTCGGTGCGCCAACCAACGACCGGGCAGCCAAGCGTTTCGAACGCATGCTGCATCAGCATCAATTTACACGTGGTGTTCACGTGCGAGCGTTGTACGCTTTTTCGATACCAGGTGTAGCCAATTTCTACGCGCTTTACCGGTTCGATGATGTCGTGATAACTCGTGCTGCCGAGCACCACATTGCGATCAACATCGATCACGGCGAATGCGAGGCGATTGCCCTCTTCACATTGTTTGAGCGCTTGCTCAATGTAGGCGCGCGTTTTCTCGGGCTCCGGAACGGAGGTCACCCGAAGGTTCCAAAGCTCGCCATCAGCAGCGGCTTCGCGCAAGCCCGCCTCATGCGCGAGTGCGAGCGGTTCTAAGCGAATGCCGTTGCGCTCAAGAATGACGGCTGGTGGCCACTGCGCTGTCATGTTGCTGAATTCACTTTCCGCCAGCGTGATTCGAGCACGGCGATGGTCACGATGTAGATAACAACAATGACAAGTGGTACAGCGATGAAGCGGTGGTCAGGCAGCGCGTACCAAGTGACGACCACGAGCGCGGTGCGCACAAGCGTGTGAAAGAGACCAATCCAGTGTTGAATGATCCAGGAAAGCGGCATCCACATGAGCCCAGTGAGAATGCCGACGGTCAACGGTAACGACGTGTGATCCTTCAGAAAGAAAGGAATCGCAATCGAATACACCAGAATCGCCATCGCTGCGCCGTAGAAAAACAAGCGATCAAACTCGTTCTTCGGTCGATTCTTGTCCGTGAAGTTCTCGCCCGTGAGCTTTGAGAGAAATATGCCGAGGTAAACAATCATCCCGGTTGCAATGAAAATGAAAATTGCTGCGTTGCGACTGTCCATCAGTGCCCCCGCTACCGCGCAGGCGAGCCATGCGATCGTGCCCGCGAGCGGCATCGCGAGAAAACGGCGTCGTCCGAACTCTTCCCGCTGCGTTTCGAGTGAACGTTGCTGAGTCATCCTGGGCTCCGTGAAGTTTGGGAAATTGTGCTCAATCGTATTTGCGAGCGTCGTCGATCACTTTGCCATCGTTGGCAAGCGATCCGGGCGCGGCGAAGTTAACCTCACCGCCGAGTTTCGTGACATCTCGAAGCGCGTCGACGAGCTTCGCTTTCAACGCATCGCTTGGCGCGGCACACTCTGCGTGAAGTGTCATCGCATCGCGCTGATCGGGATTGGTGAGCACCAACCGCACGCGGCCGAGCTCGGGAAATTTCTTCGCGACTTGATCCACTTGCGAAGGATGCACAAACATGCCTTTTACTTTCGCCGTTTGATCGGCGCGACCCAGCCAACCTTTGATGCGTCGATTGGTTCGCCCGCTCGGGCACGGCCCCGAGAGAATCGCTGAAAGATCGCCCGTACCAAAACGAATCAAGGGATATTCGGGATTGAAGGTGGTGACGACAATTTCGCCCACTTCACCATCGGTCAGTGGCTCGCCTGTTCCGGGGCGCACGATTTCAACGATGAGATCTTCATCGATCACCATGCCCGACACTTGTCCTTGGGCATCGGGCGCTTCGTAAGCAATCAAGCCAATGTCGGCGGTGGCATACGTTTGCGTGCCGAGAATGCCGCGCAACTTGAGCATTTCCCGAAGCTGGGGTGCGAAAAATTCACCCGAGACTGACGCCTTGGTTAGCGATGTGATCGGCGCGCCCAGTTCATCAGCTTTCTCCAGCAGAATTCGCAAAAACGAGGGTGTGCCGGTATAGCCTGTGGGCTTCAAATCATGCATCGCTGCAATCTGTTGCTCTGTGTTGCCGACGCCTGCTGGAAACACCGTGCAGCCGAGCGCCGTGGCACCTGCATCCATGATCCAGCCACCCGGCGTCATGTGGTAGCTGAAGGTATTGTGAACCAGCTCACCCGCCCGAAACCCGGCCGCGTAGAGCGCTCGCGCCACGCGCGCATAGGCGAGCGGCGATTCGCCTTCGGGCTCATAGATGGGGCCGGGCGATGCGAACACTTTATTTGCGCGCAACTTAGCCGGGCCCCAACCCGCTGCGGAGAAACCGCCGAACGGATCGCCACCTGCGGCGCGCGACGCTTTTTGCGCTTCGAGCACCTCGCTTTTGCGAATCACTGGCAAACGCGAAAGCGCCTCGCGCGACGAGACTGCGCGGGGGTCGATGCCGGCGAGGGATGACGCAAACGCGGGTGCGCTCGCCTGCGCGTGCGCGATCTGGGCGGGCAGACGGGCCATCAGGTCAGTTTCGCGCGCGTCGGCTGAACGTGTTTCGCGAGGATCGGGGAAGGCAAAGGTTGAAGACATACGGTGACGGCGACAAGAAATTGTTGTGTCCGCATAATACAAGCGTCAGGCGACGATTGAACAATGGGGAGCAAAGGGTCAGATGGGCAATATTTGTATTTTGGGGGCGGGCGCCATCGGCGGATGGATGGGCGCAAAGCTCGCACTTGCGGGGCATCAGGTGAGCGTGCTCGCCCGCGGCGAGACGCGCCGCGTGATCGAACATTCGGGGCTCTGCTTGCGGAGCGCGAGTGGTGAGCAACACGTCGAGGTATTCGTCAGCGACTCAGCCGCAGAAATTGCACGGCGCGGCACACAAGACGTCATCATTGTCGCGGTTAAATCGCAGTCGCTTGCGAGTATTGCGCCGGCAATTTCGGCGCTGCTCGCACCTCACACGCTGATCGTGTCTGCAATGAATGGCGTTCCCGCTTGGTTCTTTGCGCGGCAGGATCGGCCACTGTGCGGCACGCAGCTTTGCTCCATCGATCCTGACGGTGAAATTTTCCGCGCGATGCCGCCATCGCAAGTGCTCGGTTGTGTGGTGCATGCGGCGTGCAGCGTTGAGGCGCCAGGTGTCATCCGTCACAAGTTTGGCGAACGATTGATTTTGGGAGAAGCGGTGGGCGGCCCATCGACGCGGCTCGCTTCGCTCGCAGGTATGTTTAGCGCGGCGGGTTTTGAGGCCATTGCGTCAAACGATATTCAGCGCGACATCTGGTTCAAGCTCTGGGGCAATATGACGATGAATCCAATCTCCGCCATCACCGGGGCAACGGGCGACAAGATTCTTGATGACGAATGGGTGCGCGCGTTTGCTTCACGCGTGATGATCGAAAGCAAAGCGATTGGCGAGGCCATCGGCATCGCGATTCCTGATTCACCCGAAGATCGCCATGCCGTCACGCGCAAACTCGGCGCGTTCAAAACATCAATGTTGCAAGATGTCGAAGCCGGACGCAGCATCGAGCTCGATGCCTTGGTGAACGTGGTTCGCGAAATCGGGGCGCACGTGAACGTGCCCACGCCAAACATTGATGCGCTCTTCGGACTTACGCGTCTCTTTGCGCGAGAGCGCGGGCTGTATCCGCTGGCAAACGCCTCGGGCGGCTGATTCGGATCTAAACTTCAAATAGAAAAGCCCATTTTAAATGGGCTTTTAATGCGATTAATACCATTATCAATGCATTGCAATTTTCACCGCTTGCCCCGATCAATTAAAGGCAAGCGGCGGAAAGTCGTTTGGTTATCGCGGCAGCGAATTTACTTCGCGCTCCCAGCGCTCGATGATGCGGCGGCGCTCTGCGGACGAACCATATTTCTTGAAGTCGTAGTTCACGAGCTTGACGCCTTCCATTGAAGGAATGCGCGCATCGGGTTTGAACGTTTTGTTTGCGGGCGATTGGAATGAGCCAGCCTTGCCACCTGTGGCTTGACCTTCCGCGCTCATGAGCCAATCGTAGTAGCGCTTCGCTTCAGCTGGGTTGCGTGCGCCTTTCACTAGCGCAATACCGCCTACTTCGTAGCCCGCGCCTTCACAGGCAGGCCCTGAGAGCACCGGGAAACCCGCATAGCGCTCGTCATCGAAGCCGAACATGAACGAGATTCCGATTGCCACCTCTCCACGCGCTACGCTCTTGCCCTGCGCGTTCGAGCTGCGGGTGTAGCTCGTGATGTTTTTGTGCAGACGCTTCATGTAGTCGAACGCTTTTTCTTCGCCGAACGTTTGCACGAGGCCGGCAACGATCGTGTAGGCGCCGCCCGAGGTGCCGGGGTTGGCCATCTCAACTTCACCCTTGTATTTCGGGTCGAGCAAATCCATCCAGCATTTCGGCACTGGAAGATTTTTCTTCTTCATGAGTTCGGTGTTCCAGCCGAAGCCGATCGCGCTCGTGTAGAAACCGCCAACCATGTTGTTTGACAGATCGTATTGACGTACTGCCCAGTCATGAAGCTGGTTCAAGTAGGTCGGGCGATAGGCATCGAGCAATTTTTCTTCTGCCGCCTGCAGAAACGGATCGCCGGTGCCGCCCCACCAAATGTCCACTTTCGGGTTTGCTGCTTCAGCCTTGATGCGGGCGAGCGCTTCGCCGGTTGGAAGACGGGTTTGCTGAACTTTAATACCCGTGGCTTTGGTGAATTCAGCCGCGGCCAACTCACACCATGCTTGGTCGGTGGAGCAATACGCATTGAGTTGTTGTGCGAACGCGACGGGTGCGCTGAAAATCGCAGCGCTAGCGGCAAGAGCGAAAAGTTTTTTCATGGAAAGGCCAAGGAAAACGTAGTGCCCCGAAGTGTATGCGGCACACAAGCAGAGGCAAGAGCAATTTCCCGATCTGAGCCGGGTTAAGAGCAATATGGCAGCCGCTGCACACGCCCGGACGGAGCTACTTTGGTGCGGTGCGCACGGTCGCATCCCATTTTTCGATCAAGCGTCGACGTTCAGCGCTGGTGCCGAAGCGAACGAAATCGTAGTCAATGAGCTTGGCTCGCTCCAGCGCGCGCACGCGTTCCGGGGCGAAGGCAGATTTGTTCGATGGAATCGCGATCACTTTGGTTTGGTCGCGAATGGTTTGTGCATCCGCCGTCAGCGCCCAATCAAAAAACTTCTTCGCACTCTCGGGATTGCGCCCGCCTTTGACCAAGCTCATTGCGCCGACGCTGTAGCCCGTGCCTTCACACGGCAGGACTGTTTCAATGGGTGCCCCGGCGAACTGCTCCGGGATGAATTCGTCCAAGAACGTAATGCCTACCATTGATTCGCCGCGCGCAACGCTTTGCTTTTGCGCCGTTCCGCTCGTGGTGTAGCGGTTTACGTTTTTGTGTAGCGTGCGAAGATACTCAAAGCCTTTGTCCTCGCCCATCAACTGCACCATCGTTGCAAGGATCGTATACGCGGTACCGCTCGTGGTTGGGTTAGATAACTCCACCTCGCCCTTGAATTCAGGTTTCATTAGATCGCTCCAACAGGCGGGCATCTTGAGCTTCTTTTGCGCGAGAAGCTCGCGATTGACGCCGAAGCCCAAGGTGATTCGATAGATCCCAGTGACTTGGTTCTTTGACTTCGCGAGTAGATCCGAAGACCACGCCGCTTGATCTTTCATGTTCGCCGAGACATAGGGTTCAAGCAACCCCTCGTTGGCCGCTTGCAGATGAGGATCATGCGTGCCGCCATACCAAAGATCGGTTTTTGGATTGTTCGCTTCGGCGCGTAACTGGGCGAACACCTCACCCGTCGCCTTGCGCACCATATTCACCTTGATGCCGGTTGCAATCGAAAACTCACGTGTTTTCGATTCGCACCAATCGGCATCGGTAGAGCAAAGGATATTGAGTTGTGCGTGGGCGCTAAGCGAGACAATCGCACCCGTCAACGCAAAAAACTGGATCAAAAATCGAGGCACACCCACTCCGTTGAGTGACGAAAATTGCGCAGATGTTATTCCAGAACAACCATGCCGCTTACCGTGCTGATCGTTGCGATGAGTTGCGAAGCAACGCTTTGGCCGATCTGTACCCGCTCATCATCAAAATGAACGGTTTGAAGTGTGGCTGACACGTCGTCCGGCGCTGGATCACCAAGCAGCAACGAGCTCAAGCGAACACCTACGTCTGGCAATCGCTCACACGGGTGACTCGGCACATCCCATTGGATGAAGTGCGGCAACACGCCACCCCGCGGGCGGGTGCCGTCGCTCGTAAAAGCAAAACGCCAGCGAAAATCGCCGCGCTCCGCTGCGCGCACCACATTCGCGGGATTCCCCGCCGCTCCGGCAATTTCTTCAATCGCGTGGTGTGGGCCGTCGCGCCTAACTCTTGCGACCCATCCGATGAGTCTCGGCTCGTGCGTAATCAGCGACTGCACTTCCTCAGTATCGAGCCCGAACCAGCGCGGGAACAATGGCGATTGCGCATCTGGATCGATCGCGACGAATTCGAGATAGTGGTTAGGCCCGAGCGAGAGCAGGGTATTGTGAGTACCGATACCTGCGTGTTTGCCGCCGCCGCTTGCCGCAACGCCTAAAACGTCTTGACACCAAACGCGCGCCTCGTCGAGCGAGCGGCACCCAATAACAATGTGGTCAAGTTCTGTCGAATTCATGATCGGAGTGGGTTCATTTCGAACAGTCTTAAAAACGTCATTCGCGGTCTCGTACGTACAGAAGCTCGGTACACAGCTCGCCCTTGAACTCCGCGCGTTGCTCTCCAACGCGGCGGAATGTGGCTCGTTCGAGCACGCGCATCGATGCGAGGTTACGCGCATCGGTGACCGCACGAATGCGCTTCACATTTGAATCGGCGAAGATCAGTTGCGCGGTAGCGTTAACGGCGTTGGTCGCGTGGCCATGTCCTTGCGCTTCGTGACAAAGCGTGAACCCGATCTCCGCTTCGGCATCGCGTTCGCCAAGACATATGCCGACGTCACCGATGATCGCGCTCGTCTTCGAAGCGGAAATGGCAAGTTGCACCCTTCGCCCGGTTTGAAACCATTCACGAGCGACATCGCGGTCACGAACTCGCGTGCTTGTTCGACGCTAATTGCCGACCAGCCTTGATATCGCGCGAGTTCGACATCAGAGCGGTAGCGCTGAAATTCGATGACGTCCTCAATCTGCATTAATCGCAAGACCGTATTCTCGATGCGCAAAGGCAGTAAATGGGTTAATGCGCTCATGAAAACAGCGTGTCGCTATCGAGCCAAATCGTGACCGGTCCGTCGTTCAGTAAACGCACTTTCATGTCGGCCCCGAAAACGCCCGTCGGCACAGCCCTTCCGAGTTTCGCAGAGAGTTTCGCGATGAAACGGTCGAACGCAGCTGATGCCTGTTCGGGGCGCGCTGCGGCGGTGTAGCTGGGGCGGTTACCGCTTGACGCGTCGGCGAACAACGTGAATTGAGACACCGCCAAGACGTCGCCCTGCACGTCGATCACGCTCTTGTTCATCTTGCCTTCGGCGTCATTGAAGATGCGCAGTTTCACGAGCTTGTCTGCCATGCGATCTTCTATCGCCTCGGTATCGCTATGGGTTACGCCGACCAGAACGAGTAAGCCGGGACCGATTGCGCCAACCGTTTGATCGCCGACGGTCACGCTTGCTTCAGAAACCCGCTGAATGAGCAATCGCATAGTGTCTTATTAGTTGATATAGCGCCATTTTAATATGGGCTTAATCTATAAAAAATACGATGCCGTATTTAAAAAAATTCCAACCGTAGACCCGATTCTATTTGGGCTAAGCGACTTTAGCTGCTACAGCATTTGTTGAGAGTGCCTAGCCGTGTTTGATCACGACCGTTTTCATCACGCTAAATCCGTATAGCGCCTCGAATCCTTTTTCGCGGCCATAACCCGAAGACTTCACGCCGCCGAACGGAAGCTCGACGCCACCGCCCGCGCCGTAGTTATTGATGAACACTTGCCCGCTCTTCACCGCTTTGGCAACCCGCATGGCGCGACCCACATTTTCTGTCCACACGCCTGCAACCAAACCGTACTGCGTGGCATTCGCAATGCGGATTGCATCGGCTTCGTCATCGAATGCCATCGCCGCAAGCACGGGGCCGAACACCTCATCTTGCGCGAGCATGGAATCCGGCGGCACATCCGCAATCAGGGTCGGTTTCGCATAAAAGCCCGCCGCTGGCGCGTCGGGTGAGATGGAGCCTTCTGCGAGCGTGCGCAGGCCCGCGTGTGAAGCGTTGGTGAGAAAGCTATTGACGCGTTCGAGCTGATTGGCGCGAATGAGCGGGCCAAGGTCTAGATCCATCGTGGCTGGCCCCACACGAAGCGAACGCATGCGCTCACCGACGTGCTCAAGCACACGCTCGTAAGCGCTCGCCTGAACGAGCAAACGCGAGCCCGCGCTACACGTTTGCCCCGCGTTTTGAATGATGGCGTTGATGATCACCGGCAAAGCCTCATCCAAGTTGGCATCAGCAAACACGATCTGTGGTGATTTCCCGCCGAGTTCAAGCGTCACCGGAACGTGTCGCTTCGCTGCGCTCTGCGCGATGATCGTTCCGACCCGCGCCGAACCCGTAAACGAAATGTGATCGATTCCATCGGCGTCGGCCAAGGCTTGCCCAGCTTCGTGGCCATAGCCAGTGACGATGTTCAACGCGCCTTCCGGAAAGCCGACCTCTGCAGCAATTTCTGCGATGCGTAACAACGAAAGGCACGCGTCTTCAGCAGGCTTAACAACACAGGCATTGCCCGCTGCAAGCGCGCCGCCAACGCTGCGCCCAAAAATCTGCATCGGGTAGTTCCACGGGATGATATGACCGGTAACGCCATGGGGTTCGTAAAACGACATCACAGCGAATCCGGGCGTGTAGGGAATTGTTTCGCCGTGTAATTTGTCGCACGCGCCCGCGTAGAACTCGAAGTAGCGTGCGCAAGCGGTCGCGTCGGCTTTTGCCTGCTTGACCGGTTTGCCGCAGTCACGCATTTCGAGCGTGGCGAGTTCATCGTGCTGGGCTGCAATCGCGTTCGACAGCTTCATCAGCAAACGCCCCCGCTCGGAAGGCGCGAGCTTGCTCCACGCGCCGCCATCGGCGGCGGCGCGCGCTGCCTTGACCGCGCGGCCAATATCTTCGACATTGCCTCGCGCCAGATGCGCGAATACCTGCCCGTCGCTCGGATCAAGCACCGGGATCCTTTCGCCGCTTGATCCAGCGACGCGTTGGTTATTGATGAAATGCGTAGTCATTGCGAGAGCCTCCGCGTGGAAGAATAACCGTTTAACCGCCCGAAGCTGCAGCCCGAGTTTTATGACTGAACCTGTTCTCGAAGTTACCTTCCCAAACCTCAAGCGCTGGGCCTCAGGAAACACCGGCATACCCTATGTATGGAGCTTCGATAGCGGCATCGACGGTCCGCATGTGTGCGTGAATGCGCTGGTGCATGGCAATGAAGTTTGCGGTGCAATCGCGGTGAACGAATTACTAAACGCGTTCGAAAATGGCGCAAAACTCGCCCGCGGCAAACTCACCGCCGTGTTCGCGAATGTTGCAGCCTACGAATCGTTTGATCCGAAAAGACCATTCGATTCGCGCTGCGTCGAAGAGGATTTCAATCGACTCTGGAATGAATCAACGCTCAACGGTGATCGACATTCGCGCGAGCTAACTCGTGCTCGCGAATTACGCTCTCTTTACGACAGCGTCGATCACTTGCTTGATCTGCATTCGATGCTCGAACCTGCCCCGCCGATTGCGCTTGCCGGCGATACCGAAAAGGGGCTTGCGCTCGCGCGAGCGATCGGCACGCCCGCGCACATCCTCGTTGATTCTGGGCACGCTGCGGGCAAGCGGCTTCGCGACTATGCTGCGTTCGCCGAACCACACTCGCCAAAGAGCGCGTTACTTGTTGAATGTGGCCAGCATTGGGAGCGTAATGTGGGCCATGTTGCCTGCAATGTCATGTGGCGGTTCCTGCGGCACTTCGAAACATTTGATCGAGCGTGGCTGGACAGTTTGATCGATCACGAACCCCTACCGGCACAGCGTGTGGTGGAGATTTCAGAGGTGGTAACGCTCAAGAGCGAGCAATTCAGCTGGGTGCGCCCACTGCGTGGACTCGAAGTGATCGCCGAGGCGGGCACGCTGCTCGCGACCGATGGCGCGCGTGAGGTGAGAACAGCCCATGCTGACGCGGTGATGGTGATGCCTGTACCTCATCCTAAAGTGGGGCAAACAGCAGTACGAATCGGTCGCTTGCGCTGAGCCTTTCGAACGATACGCGGCTGTAAGCATCACCAAGAGGGTGTTGAAGGATGACCTGGGGTTTTGAGTCTCGTGCCAAGCCTTTCGCGCCGACTCGCCCTGTTTCGCGAACGCTCCGGTCGATTCGCGAATGATTTTTGCTCGCAGTCGCAAGCGCGTTGCGATTGACACGCGGTTTGCACACAATTCACTTCATCAAGTCGCCGTAAAGGAAACGAAATGTTGATTTTCCTCGTGAATGTGCTTCGCGGAACCCCAGTCTGGGTATGGGCAATCCTCGCCGCGCTCGTCAGCGTAGGCTTGAGACAGCTGCGGGCGCGATCAATCAAGCCATGGGTGGTGTTTGTTGCACCGGTCGTTTTCTTAGCGATTGGTGTTTTATCTTCGGGGCGACATGGTGCAGCTTTTGTGGCGTGGACTGTGGCTGCGCTTGTGTCTGCGTTCATTGCGGCCGCACGGCCCCGTGGTGGCAACATCCGCTACGAGGCGCAATCAGGGCTGATTCACATTCCCGGCAGCGCGATGCCCTTGTTTTTCATGATCACGATTTTCTTGATTAACTACGTGACTCAAGTCATGTTCGCGATTGATCCAACGAAAGCGACGTCGATTGTTTGGCAAGTAGGTAGCGCCATCATTATGGGCACACTCACAGGGGTTTTCTTCGGGCGGGCAGTCGCTATTTTTCGACTCAGCCGCAATCATTCAAGCGCTCGGGTGTCGTCCGGATCAGCCCGATCAATCCAATAGCGACGGCGTTCGTTTCTTTCGCGTCGCACGTTCTGGAATTGATCCTGCGATTCAACCGTGATCGCGCCGTGCCAGTCAGTTCGATGAACGGCGATATTGCGAGCCGCATATCGAGCGAGCACTATGTCGCGCGGATGACCGAAACGGTTGCGATATCCGGCGTTGATGAAGGCCTGTTTTGGAGAAACGGCGTCTAGAAATGCGGCAGTCGACGAGGTTGTGCTTCCGTGATGCGGGATGAGCAGGGCATCTGCGGCAAGCGTCTTGGCCGCATCGCGCACGAGCGCCGCTTCGCTCAAGGATTCGATGTCGCCCGTCAGCAAAAAGCTTGCGCTGTTGCTCGATATTTTGATTACACATGAGCGATCGTTTGTCTTCAACCGCGCGTTCTCGTAGTTTTCGAGGGGTGGATGAAGCACTTCGAAGTCGACGCCATCCCACGACCAAGTCTGGCGCGCGTGACAGCCGATGGCAGCGACATTTTTCTGTTTCGCTGTTTGCACGATTTCAGCGTCGTTGAATACCGAGGTGAGCATCCAAGCCACGGGCATGCCGCGAAGTAGCGAGTTTGCGCCGCCGCTGTGGTCAAGATCAAGATGGCTGATGACGAGCCCGTCGATTTGCTTCGATCCGCTTGCGCGCAAATAGGGCGCGACGACTCGCGAGCCTGCGTCGCTATCGTCGGTCCAGCGCGGCCCTGCGTCATAAACCAGTGTATGCAAGTGAGTACGAACAACCACTGCCGTACCCTGCCCAACGTCGAGCACTGTGACACGAAATTCGCCTCGAGCCGGGGATATAGGCGACACGGTGAACAACGGAGCGCACCAAAGCGCCCCGAGCCAGCGATGCGGTGTGAGTTTAGGTGCCAATAGCCACGCAACGCCAGCGAGGGCAAGTAGCACCGCCCAGTACGGCGGGGCATGCTGCGACCACAGTGCCGGCCAAAGTGTTATCGCGCCCTGTAGTCCTGTAGCTAGCAAATCTATCAGCCAATGAGCTAGATAAAGAAGCGGATCAAGCGGCAAGATGAGCCAGAGCAGGGTGAGCGGAACCACCAGCAGCGTGATGAGAGGAATCGCCACCGCGTTGGCGATCGGACCAATCAGTGAAACCTGCTGAAAAAAGGCAAGCGATATTGGCGCTAGACCCAGCGTGACCGCTGCCTGTGTCTTCAAAACAATGCGGGTAGCACTTTCGGGCATCACACGAAATTGAGTCACGTAGAGCAGCAAAAACACCGCGACGAACGAGAACCAAAATCCCACCGCAAGCCCTGCCCAGGGGTCAATCAGAAGGACGGCCGTCGCCGCCCACAACAGAATGAGCCAAGGCGATACCTGTCGATTGAGCCACAACGCAAGTGCGGCCACGAGCAGCATGTAGCACGTGCGCTGTGCGGGGACTGCGAATCCGGTGAGCATGGCGTAAGCGCATGCCACGAGGGCGGCGGCGAGCGCGGCGGCCTTTTGGGCAGGAATGACGCGAATCAGCATGGGTGATCGGCGCCAGACGAAGAACACTGCGAGCGCGATCCATGAGGCAAAAAGTGTTACGTGCGCGCCGCTGATTGAAAGCAAATGCGATACACCGGTCGCGTTAAACAACGCCCAGTCGGCGTCGGAAATTGCCTGTTGATCGCCGATCGCCAAGGCGATGAGCACGCCTGCAAAGCGTTGGTCTTTGAGCGCTTCCTGCATCCGCGCGCGTAGGGTCTGGCGAGCTCGCTCAACGTAATCCGTGAAGCGTCCGGCGTTTTCATCGAGGCGTTTTGCCAACGAATCCGCTTGAATGTTTCCTTGCGCTCGAATATTTCGCTCTAAGAGCCAGGCCTCAAGATCAAACCCGGCAGGATTTACGTAGCCGTGCGGCCGTTTGAGTCGGACAGTCCATCGCCAACGCTCCCCGGCGCGGATCTCAGGCAGCGCTTCTCCGGCAAGCTCCTTAATGCTTGGCCTATACCAACCGATTGCGATTCGCGAGGGCACCCGTGCGTTTTCGGTGAGCACCTGCTCCACTCGAAACGCAAAACGAACACTGCGCTCAGTTCGTTGCGGCATCTCATCGACCACGCCAATGATTTCAATGTCGCGCCCTTCCCAATCTCGCGGCAGCTCGTCTGCGAGCCTGAAGTCAGCGCGAAGCCATGTCAAACTCGCAGCCAGAGTAGCGATTGAAAGCGCGGCAAGTACCAAACCGTATAGGGGGCGCCTTATCGGCAAAAGCCTTATTGCCAGCAGCGCAGCAGCGCTGAGTGCGAGGACAGTGAAACTAACGCCGCGCGCGGGCAGGGTTGGCAGCAGTTGTGCCATCGCTGTGGCTATTACAAACGCGATCAGAGCGCACTCGGTGCGCCAGCGGAGCAATAGATTGCCGATCTCTTTCAGCACGCGCGGGTGCGGCTTTTGTTTCGCTGGCAAGGCTTGTAAGTCATCGCCCGTACTTTAATAAGTGCTCTGTGCACGCCGAGACGAGTGTCAACGCTAACGCTCAATCGTCGGTTGCGCGGGCGCTTGCAACCCAATGACCCGATTTTCCGCCACTCTTTTCAAGCAAACGAACTTCACGCACACACATGCCGCGATCTACCGCTTTGCACATGTCGTAAATGGTGAGTAAGCCAACACTCGCAGCGGTTAGGGCCTCCATTTCGACGCCTGTGCGGCCAACCGTTTCCGCCGTTACCGCGATGTGAACTGCGTTTTCATGCGCATCAATCGAGAACTCAACGGTAACTTTCGTTAGCGGAATGGGGTGGGCCAGGGGAATTAATTCGGCAGAGCGCTTTGCGCCCTGAATTGCCGCGATTCGGGCAATGCCGAGTACATCGCCTTTTTTGTGCGTTCCAGCTTCGATGAGCGCGCGTGTCTCGGGCTTCATGAAAATGCTGCCACGGGCACGCGCCACGCGGTGTGTTTCGAGTTTGGCGCCGACATCGACCATGTGCGCCTGCCCGCTTTCATCAAAATGAGTCAGGGACGAAAGCTGAGGGGCATCGCTCATGGTGGGATTAAGCAGGAACCGATTCGGGAAATGGGCTATCTTAGCAATATGAATCCTTCCATCGGTTTTCTCCGCCGCGGTGGCGCGCTGGCAATGATTTGCCTCGTCGCAGGCCCTTCGTTTCAGCTGTCTGCGCAAACACGCCTACCGGAGTTGGGCGACAGCTCTGGCGCATTGGTTACGAGCGCGCAAGAAAAGCGGCTTGGATCTGAGGCGATGCGCGAGTTACGCGCGGTCGGTGCTGTACTCAATGATCCTGAAGTCAACGCATACTTAAATGAGCTCGGACGCCGAATTTTGAAAGCGAACCCCGAGCTTCGGCAATCGTTCGAGTTTTTTGCGGTGGGCGACAACACGGTAAACGCCTTTGCGATGCCAGGCGGCTACATCGGCGTCAATATGGGTTTGGTGTTGCTGACCCAAACCGAGAGCGAGCTAGCGGCCGTTTTAGCGCACGAAATTGCGCACGTCACACAGAAACACTATGCCCGCCAGCTTGACGATCAGCGCAAAAATTCTTGGATGTCGATTGCGGGGCTGGCGGCCGCGATCCTTGCCGCGCGATCAGGAAACGGGGATGCGGTACAGGGCGCGATTTTGGGCTCTCAAGCCGCGCAAGTGCAGAGCTACTTGAATTTTTCCCGCGATAACGAACGCGAAGCTGATCGCATTGGGTTTCAATACCTCATGCGTGCGGGATTTGACGGTGGAGCGATGGGTAGCTTCATGGAGCGGCTACAGCGAACCACCACGCTGAATGATTCCGGCAGTGTGCCTGGCTATCTGCGCACCCATCCGCTGACGATTGATCGCGTGGGTGAAGCCAAAGCGCTGGCCTCGAATGTTGCACCTCGGCTCGCGCGCGAGAGTGAGGACTATCACTACGTTCGCGCGCTGCTGCGCAGCTACGTGGGCGACAGCGCCGATGCGGTCAAACATTTTGAGGCCGTTCTTATTGATCGGAAATTCACGAGTGAAGCGGTGGCGCGCTATGGGCTCGCGGCGTCGCTGTTGCGCACGCGAGATTTCGAGCGCGCCAAACGTGAAATCGCAACGATTCGCGCGAAGGGCGTCGATCACCCAATGGTGGAAGCGCTGCTCGGTCAGCTCTACTTGCAAAGTGACGACGTCTCAGGGGCGGTGGCGCAGCTGGAGCGCGCATTCCAACGCTATCCCAACCACATGCAGCTGGCGTACGATTTACCGGAAGCGCTAATTCGCGCGAAGAACCCGAAGCGCGCGCTTTCGTTGCTCGAATCCACTCTGTCGAAGTTTCCTACCGATCCGCAGCTCTATGCGCTTGCAGCGCGGGCGAGCGCCGATTTGGGGCTGAAGCAAAAGCAACACAAAAACCTAGGTGAGCAGTACTACCTGCAGGGTGCGTTACGGGCGGCGATCGATCAGTTCGACCTTGCATCCAAGGCAAACGATGGTGATTACTACCAAGCAAGCTTTGTTGAGGCTCGGGCGCGCGAAGTAAAGCGCGAACTTGCGCAGCTCAATTCTGATCGGCGTTAGCTTGCTAACCTCTTTTGAATAAGGGCTAAAGCCCGTTTATTCGTTTACGCGACTCAATTTTATATCGTCATCTAGCCCCAGTTTAATAAGGCCCTGCGTAATTTTGCTTTTACTTCTTTGGGGCAAAAAAAACCCGCCGAAGACGGCGGGCTAGTCCCAAAACGCCTGATAAGACCGGAGGTGTATCGAGGGGTGGCGTTAAGGGTACAAGCAGATCGGCATCAAATACTCAATCTGCGTGCAGGATCAACTTTACGAATATTCCATTGTCATGTCAAGTGATCTGACGAAATCCTGCGTAAAGTTCAGAGAAATGAGAGCAGGCTGATCGCTATTTTGCCTACCAACCTAGGCGAAATGAAACGTTGCAGCAATGCTGCGGCGCACAATGTTTGCGGTTGCGGTCGCGATGCTGGGACGCGGCTTCGTCTACTGCAATGCGTGGTTTTCGCGGCATTTAGGTGTCGAAGCGAAAGCCGCAATAAAAGAAGCCCGCATGGGCGGGCTTAAGGGAACATGAACATTCGTCAGTGACCTAGAAAGAAATGCCTTTCGCTCAGCATTCCTTCCCATTGACCGCAACGCCTCACACGCGCGAGACCGTTTCTTACGATCCGGAGCCGCCCATGCGTTGCATACGGTTAACGAGTTGACTCTTCACTACGGCTTTTTGTTCCGTAGTGAGTAACCCTAAGAACTTCGACCATTCTGCAATCGCCGCTTTGCGCTGCGCTGCATTCGCGTCGCGTAGCGATTCGCGCTGAGTCAAGAGCATTGCCAGATCAGGATCAGCTTTTTGCAGCTCGGCGCGCGCCGTGTCGCGGGCTTTCATCCGTGCGTCTCTGCCAGCATCCATCGCACTACGCGTGGCGGCTTGCGCGGCGCTGAATTGCGCCTCTTGCGTTGCGTTGAGGTTCAGTTTGCTTTTGAGCGCTTCCATGCGCTTTGCAAAATGCTCCTCGCCTTTGCCTGCGTGGCCGTGACCACCGTGCGCGCCCATGCGCGCGCCCTGCATGCCAGGACCTGCAGGTTGGGCAACAGCAAACGCGGAACCCAGGGCGAGCGATGCGATGAGTGCAGCGCTAGAGAATTTTGAACTAAAGCGAGATTTCATGGAGAAACTCCGGTATGTGATGAAGGTGTATCTATGAGTCGAGATTTGACGCGTAAATTCCGTGTTGGGGGCGCTGGGGTTGTAAGCGCTTGTAACAGGGTCGAAACGGTACGCGGTTGGTCTGCTATCGTTGTGGCGAAGCCAAATGATTCAAGCGATGCAGCACATATTAGTAATCGATGACGACCAGCGACTGCGCGAATTGCTACAACAATTTCTCGCGCAAAATGGCTTTCGCGTTACCTCGCTGGCTGACGCGCGCGAACTCACGAAGAAAACTGAGCGCGATCCGCCGCACCTCATCGTGCTTGATTGGATGATGCCGCACGAGCCTGGGATTGAGGTGTGTAAACGTTTGCGCAGGCAGGGCGACCGAACGCCGATCATTATGCTCACCGCAAAGGGCGATGACGACGAGCGTATCGAAGGGCTTGACTCCGGGGCCGACGATTACCTGCCGAAGCCCTTTAACCCGCGCGAGTTGGTGTCGCGCATTCAGGCGGTGTTACGCCGGGCGAGTGAGCGCGCGCCTGGCGCGCCGATTCCGACGGATACTATTGTGAGTATCGGCGCCTGCGAGGTGAACCTTGCGCTTCGGACGCTCGCGAAAAATGGTGTCGAGCAAGAGCTCACGACGAGCGAATTCGCGATGCTCAACGTATTCATCACGCACCCGCACGAACCGCTTTCGCGCGAACGCTTGTCGATGCTTGCCCGCGGCAAAGAGCACGACGTGTTTGACCGTGCAGTGGATGTGCAAGTCTCGCGATTGCGCAAACTGATTGAGCCCGATCCCGTCAAGCCGCGCTACATCCAAACGGTGTGGGGCCGTGGCTACGTATTTGCGCCTGATCGCGGCGAAAGCAGCGCATAGACGTCACGCGCACCAGAATGAAAGCGTTCCTTCCTTCAAGTCTTTTTGCGCGGCTCGCGTTGTTGCTAGTAGCGGCCATGGTGATCGGGCTTGTTTCGTTCGGACTCATCTTTCGTCAAGACCGTACCGCCCTTGTTGAGCGCAATTTCACCGAAGCGAAGGTGGCTCAGATTGAAGCGCTTCGCGCGGCATTCATTGCGCTGCCTGATGATCGCGGAATGAGCATACAGCGCGTGGCGCGCGAGTATCGTGTGATCGTCGTGCCGTATGACCGCCGTCCCGATATCGGGCAGCCGCCTGGGCCAGCCTTCAAGCGAATCGTTGATCGACTGCAAGATCGCATCGGAAAGGACGCTGAAATTCGTTGGGGCATGCGCTTCGATCAAGCCATCGTTTGGATTCGAATGCAGGTGACGAGCGACACCTCGCGCTTTGTCTGGGCAGGGTTTCCGCTGCGCGGCGCTGAGCTTGATCAAGCGCTACCAGCGCGCTTTGCCTACGCGTTGGCCGCCGTGCTGCTCCTGCTACTGGTGAGCGCCTTTTGGTTCGCCAGGCGACTGACGCGACCGCTCTCGGAGTTGTCACGCGCCGTAGCCACGGTTGCGCAAGGCAAGCATCCGAAACCATTACCGGAGGATGGCCCGAGCGAGATTGCGGAGGTTGCAAAAAACGTCAACAAAATGGCGGCGAGTTTGGACCAACTCGAAACAGATCGACGCACCATGCTCGCAGGCATTTCGCATGACATCCGCACGCCGCTCACGCGGCTGCGTCTTGCGAGTGAAATCTCAGTGAGTGATTCGAAGCAACGTGGCGCAATGATTGAGGACATCAACGAGATTGATCGCATCGTCACGCAGTTCCTGGAATTCGCGCGGGGTGAGCCGGGTGAAGCGCGATCGCGCATTCGTGTGGATGAGGCCGTCGCGCACTTGCTCGCTCGTGCGCATACAAGCGGGCACCCGCTTGTGCGCGTGCGCGAAGAACCATCGCTTGATGCGCTAGAAATCGAAGTGCATCCGGCGGCGTTCGAACGGATCTTCATGAACCTCATCGAAAACGCGCATCGATACGGCAAGCCGCCTGTGGAGCTATCGGTCACCCGCGATGGCGACATGATTGAGTTCAACATCATCGATCAGGGTGCGGGTGTTTCATCCGAAGACGCGGAGCGTTTGAAGCAACCGTTCGTTCGCGGCGATAGTGCGCGCGGTGGCGCAATGGGGGCGGGTTTGGGGCTCGCAATCGTTGAGCGACTCACTCGCTGGCACGGAGGCTATTTCGACATCGGTCGCAGAGCGGGCGGCGGAAACGTGGCACGGGTGAGGCTGCCGCTCAGCGCGCTCGCGGATGAATCTGCTTCGGAAACAATCAAGTAGCTATTTTGTTTAAGCCTTTTATTGAACAGGGCAAGTGCCGATCTTAGCGAGATACCTAGTTAAATAATAATTAGCCGCTAGCCCTATATAAATAAGGCTAAATTGTTTTTACCTGTAGATCATCCGCGGTGCGACTCGATCAAACGAAACCGAGTGATGGATACGTGCCGCCCAAAATCGATTGCGTGGTGTCTTTTGGCAATCCCCACCAGTCGTTGAGTACTGTCGCGTAGACCGAGCGGAAGTCAGCGGTGTGGATGAAATTGCCATCGCCGGTGAGCGCGGTGAGCGATTGGTATTCGCCTTTGAGCCCACCCTTCACCGCGCCACCAAATGCGAATTGAACGTTCGCCGTGCCGTGATCGGTGCCACCGCTCGCGTTTTCTTTCGCGCGGCGTCCGAATTCGCAATAGGTCAGTGCCAGCGTATCGTTCCAGCGTCCGAGCTCTTCGCTTGCCCGCTTAATCGTCGTGATGCTTTCCGCGAGCTGCGTCAGAAGCGCTTGATGAGTGCCCAGTTGCCCGCCGTGTGTATCAAACGAGCCCAAGCCGATATGCACTGCAGCAACGCCGCTTGATGCCGATACAACTTGCATTGCGGTTTTTACTTGCTGGCCGAGCGAATGGTTTGGGAAATCGGTCTTCCAATCGGTCTTCGGTTTGAGCTGGTTGCCTGCGAAGCGTGCATCACCTTCCAAACGCAAGATGTGTTGCAAGGCTTTGTTATACGCGCGGCCATGCGGATCAGCGAGTCGAGCGTTGCGCAAGAAGGCCTCAGTCGAAGCGATGGAAAGCGCGCGTGAGCCGTTGGTGAGGGGGCCGAGATTGCCACCTCCGACCGCGACGCCGTCCGCCAAAAAGCTCTTCGGTGGTGCGACTTGCGCAAAGGCTCGCGCGAGCCATCCTTCATTGAGATATTCATTCGACTTTGAGGCTGTATCCCAAATCTCGATGGAGCGGAAATGTGAAAGATTCGGCTGCGGGTAGCCTAAACCCATGAGCGCCGCCATCTCGCCTGATTGCCACATCGGCATCAGCGGCGCGAGCGATGGATGCAAGCCAAAGCGGTCCGAGAGTTGCAGCACTTGATCGCGCTTGATCTGCACACTGGGTCGAAGCGAGGCATAGGCCGGATCGGCGTACGGAACGAGCGTATTGAGGCCATCGTTAGCCCCTTTCAACTCAATCAGGATGAGAAGCTTTTTGTACGCAGCGTTCGTGCCTGGCGCAGTCTGCGCAAATGCATTCGGCAGCGTCAACACGCCAACGCTTGCGCCTAAGGCCGAAAGAAAATCTCTTCGTTTCATGGCTTACTCACTTCAACTGATACATCGGATCAAGCGCAATGGCGCGCACACCCGCGAGGTCATACTTAAGCTCGGTTGCCTGCACAGGCGGCCCAGCGAGCAGCGTTTTCCATAGCAAGCTTGAATCCGATTCATTCGGATATTGCGCGAACCACTTGTTTGCATCGAAGTGATATTGGCCCTTCATTTGGTTGTTCACACCAAAGGGAGTGGCATTTGCGCCTGCCGCCATCATCGATTCGCCGGCCATTGAGCCGCCACCGTTTAGCGCGAGCCTCGTTTGTGCGCGTTGACGTCGCTCGCCCATCAGATCGCGATCAATGAGCGCGGTCGTTGTCCCGGCAAGCTCAGGCGAGCCCATTTCGTCAACCCGGAACAGCCGGTTCAAAAAACTTTTACGCGCAAGCAATGTGCTTGTGTTGAGCCAGGTTTCGCCACCCGGCCAGCCTTTCACGTTCGGCGGGCCAAACAAATCTTGTCCGAGCTGACGCATAACCACTGAAAAAGGCGCCGGGTCCTCCACTTCGAATCGAAATTGCCGAAGGGAGCCGATCACCAGCTCAACGGGCGATTTCACAAGCACTGCACGATGGGTTGGCATCCAAAATTCGTCCGAAAGCAGCATGGCGCGCAGTAGCGGCTTGATTTCGTAGCCGCCCTCGCGGAAAACTTTCGCGAGCCGCCTTGTTTCCGCCGAATTCGGCTGGGGCGACACGAATTCGAGCCATAGCTTACCCACGATGAATTCTGCGGTTTTCTCGTGCTTCAGGAGCAGCGTTACAACATCATCGCCGTTGAACCGACCGCGCTGTCCGAAGATGGTTTTCTCACCGTCGTCGTGTTGGGGACGACGAAACCGAAATTCGCCTACGTCTAAATCGATCGACCAGCCGCTGAACGCACGAGCCACTTCTTTGATGTCTTGCTCACCGTAGTTCCCCTCGCCCAAGGTGAAGAGCTCCATCACCTCGCGCGCGAAATTTTCGTTAGGCATGCCTTTTCGATTTTGCGCACCGTCAAGGTAGATGAGCATTGCGGGGTCTTTGGAAATCTCTCTGAGCAGTGCGCCGAAGTTTCCCAGCGCGTACTGGCGCAACAACACATTCTGCCTATACATGAGTTGCGCCACGCGCACTTTCACTTGCGAGGTTGCAAAGTGGTTGTGCCAGAAAAGCGTCATCTTTTCCGTGAGCGGCGACGGCGTAGAGAGCATCTCAGCGGTCCACCATGCACGAAGCTCAAGCGCGCGCTCGACCTGCTCGCGGCGCTGCGCTTTTTGCCGCTCCTCCTGGCTCATTTCAGGACGATAAATCCGCTCGTACGATGTGGCCCACAGAGGCGCTGGATACGCAACTGTTCGCCTCGTCTCAGCGAGCAGACGGTCGACCGCCTGCGCTCGCGTGAGCTTTGCAAAATCTGCGATCTCGCTCGGCTGGGCCGCGAAACTTGTTCTCCCCAGCAGATGTCTCGCTTCATCAAAGCCCATTGCAGGAGAAACCGCTTGTGCGTTTACCTGAGAAACGATGAGCGCCCAGGCGATTGCTGCTGCGACAACCCAAAGGGCATAACGCAACAAAGAAGCTTGCGGAGAAGGGGGCGATTGCATGAAAACCTCAGACTAGGGCGTGTTAACACTATTTTGACGAGTGCGGGGCGCGCTTGTCGTCAATTCAAACAGAAACACTTTGTGAATCTGTGCGAAGTTCAACGTCATGCTCGCCCCATCGGACACTAACCTATCCCACGGTGCGTGCGTTGTGTTTCTTTTTGTAAATGTGGCGACTCGCTTGGCGCTGATCCTGACGAAGTTGCTTGCGCTCCGCCGAAGTAACAACACCGTCCGCCTTAAACGCGCGCTCTTCAGCGCGAATGCCGCGTTGCTCCGCGCGCAAACGAGCCGCCTCTTTACGCGTGAGAGCGCCCGAAGCGACACCTTGTTGGATGCGCCCGGCTTGCGATGCCTGGTGAGCATCGACACGCGGCGTCGCGTCCGTCGCAGCCTGAGAAGAGGCGGCCATTACAGCGGCCAGCGAAAGGGTAACGAGGGTGAGTGTAAGTTTCATTGTGTTGTCCTTGGGTTGAAGTGAAAGTGATTCAACGTTGATGTTCGGACAACGAAATGTTCGCGCTGATCGCCGACGAGCAGCAAGCTCGCCTTTGTAAGGAGATGTATCAGCGAGTGCGCACAGGCAAAAGCTCTCTCATTTCGTGTCGTCGATGCCCGACACAAATTTCTTTTTGTTTTCAATGACTTACGTTTTTGTTTGAACCGAGCGTCGTGATCGCGCGACAAACCAAGCGCTAGTTCGGCGAATTTAGGGTGATAAATGAGGTTTTAGTCACGAAGACGTAACTTAACTCATTGAAAATTCAAGTGATTTCCTATCTGGCACGATTGCCGCTTAATACGTTCGTCACAGTGAGGTAAACCATGGATATGATGTTCCCAAACGCAGCTGAGTTTTCTCAGACCCAAGTTCAGCAGCCCGTTGTTCGCGCATCCGGCGTTCTAGCCGATGACGGCGAGAACAAGGCGCTTCGCGAACTTGCTGCATTGGGCGACCGCGTATCTGCGGCGCGTCTCATTGCCTGACCACGTAGGGGTGTTTTCCTCCCCCGGTCACCCCTACGTGCTTCTCTCGTGATCCCCTGCCCGCCTTGAGCGGGCTTTTTTTTGGCCCGCATTCTCTGCGGTTGCACTACATCAGCCTAGGGAAACGATGAATAAGTGTCCGCGATTCGGCGCGCGGCGAATTGGGATGAGCCGGAGGCCAGAAATCCTGATGCATAGCGGGGCTATCTTGAAGAATTTTGGGCTTTCAGATCGCCCAAGCCCGACGATGCGACGGACGTGAGAGACTTGTTCAGCGTTTCCCTCGGTTAAGCGTACTCACTCGTTTGTGCGCGAAAAGCGTTTGACGAATTCCCAAATCATCTCGCTGGCATTGGGGCCCTTTGCGTCGTTAAACGGGAATTCCGCATCGCCGCCGCTCCAGGCGTGCGCTAGGCCGTGGATTCGAACACCGCACACGACAATTTCCCCGTCGCGTAGCAGCTCAGTGCGCGTATAAGCACGTACGCCCTCGGCCGCTTCGATGCGCGAAGAACGCCGCTCAAGTGCTGGCGCACCAGGTTCGGCTTCGAAAAGCGCTTCCCATGTCTTGATGAGCGCCGTGCCATTGCGCTCGTCGACGCGCTCGTCTTCGTCGCCATGCAACACCAAGAGTGGCGCAGGCGCGACCTTCTCTCGTGACCAGTACGCTTTGGCCAGGGCTTCGCGGTCGACGCGTACCCCGCGCTTCATTGCGGCGACCGCGCTCGCAATGGTTGGCGAGGCGAGCGGCGGCAATCCCGAATGCATAGCCACCGCCGCAAATTGCGCTGGGTAGTGGAATGCAAGCAAGCCAGCGAGTGCAGCGCCTGAAGACAGGCCGGCAACGTAGATCCGAGATCGGTCACAGGCTGCTGCGTCGAACGCGCGCTCAATCATTTCGCGGATGATTGCGCATTCGCCTTTACCGCTTGCGGTATTTGGATCAAACCAATTCCAGCAGCGACGCAAGTTCGCGAAGCCTGTTTGTTCGGGATAAAGCACGGCGAAGTGCTCGCGCTCTGCAATTTCGCTCATGCGGGTGCCGTGCTCGAAATCGTCGCGCGATTGGCGACAACCATGAATCATCACCAATAGCGGCAAGCGTTCGCCGACGCGATGTTCCGGCACAAACAATCGAAAGCGCCGCTCGGGCTTGAGCATCAGCCAGGGCGCAACGAAGCCCTCGCTCGAATACGCAGAGCCCTCGATCACTTTCGCGCGACTGGTGCGGGCGTTTTGCCGCGTGCGAGCAACACTCGCCTGCGCGGCCTGATTCGCGTGCAGCGCCGCTAAACGGTGTTGAAAACGCTTGATCTGGGATTGGAGATCGCGGGCGACTGCACGCGCGAGTCGTTTGCTACCGCGCTTCCCAGGAATGACTACTTTTAACCGCAAAAGAGAGTCTCTTTCTTGAACTCGCGCCCGAGATGAGGGCGCTTGTCGGTGCTCAATGAAGCGCGGAAGAGGCCCACAAGATGCGCGCGCCTCAAACAAGTTCAATGAAAACGCGCAGATAACTTCTGCACGTGCCCGACGACGCCTCCTTTTAAGCGTATATCTTTTTAGCTCTTACCCAAGTTTAATAGGGACTAGAAAACTATTAGTGATGATATTACTTTATCATCTGAATTCGATTTAGCCCTCATTAACTTGGCGTTACAGATGAATTGTTAAGATAAATCTTTCTTTCGCCGGTTAGCGCCCATGCATGTGACCTCCACGAAGCGCAGCTTCGGCCCGGAATACGCGTCATTCAACCGTCGCGTCGCAACCATCCAGTGAGCGAAAAGCGATGCCTCGTCGCCGCTAGCACTTCGTGTGGAAACATCTCACTCCGAAACGCAACCATCGTTCCTGCGACAGGCAACACACGTGCCAGTTGCGGGCTCGCGCGGGACGTCGGCGGCGGCGCTCGCTCGTTGTCGTAGATCACGAGCTCGCCACCGTAAGCGCCCTGCCAAACAGGATTTAAGTAAAACACCAACGAGACAACGCGCGCATCGTGATCGCCGAACTGATCGCGATGGGTCTTGTAGGATGCGCCCGGCGTGTAGTGCGCAAAATGAAGCTCCGCGCTTCGTGCCCCGAGAAAGAGCGTTTCATTTAGCGCAGCACGTAGGTCTTCGATCTTTGCCCGCGCTTCGCGCTCTGCGGGATCGATTGGCATCTCATCAAGCCAGCGCGTTTGATCGCTGCGAATCGCGGAAACTTCTGCAGCCCGTGCATCGCGCCCGATTCGTGCCGATTGCAGTTGCGCGGTCGAACTTAGCGCGAGCACGCGCTCGTAAAGTTGCGATGTGAGCAATGCTGGCAGAATGGATGTGCCCACATAGAGGCCCTGTCCGGCGAGCGCATCAATGATGTTTTCGAAACTCTCCTGCATCAATCGATTCTAGAATCGGGCGTGACTTGGCGACACCGTAGCCGAGCGCTTGTTGTCAGCGACACTCGCGGCGGTAGAGGGCATACGGTACGTTCAACGTGAATGCATAAACAAAAGGAGCGAACCCATGCGAGTAGTCATCACCGGTGGTGCCGGTTTTCTTGGCAAATTGCTCGCTCAAAAGCTCCTTACACGCGGCGTGCTAACCAATGCGCGTGGCGAATCTCAGCCGGTATCGGATGTGGTGTTGGTGGATCTCGCGCCCGCAACAGGTGAAGCGTGGCTAAGCGATCCTCGAGTGCGCCAACTTGCGGGCGACATTGGCGACAGCGCATTGCTTGAAGAAGCCCTTGCGGGAAGCGCGGGAAGCGTCTTTCACCTCGCAGCCGTTGTGAGCGGGCATGCCGAAGCCGATTTCGACATCGGCATGAAAGTCAATATTGATGCCACACGAACGCTGCTTGAGCTATGTCGTAAGTTGCCGACCCCGCCAAAGTTTTTGTTCACAAGCTCGTGCGCGGTATTTGGTGGTGATCTCCCTGAGATGCTGGCCGACGATCATCTGCCCAAACCGCAGGGCTCATATGGCATTCAAAAATATATCGGCGAACAACTCGTCTCCGATATGTCACGCCGCGGCATGATCGACGGCCGCTCTGTTCGGCTGCCAACGATCACTGTTCGCCCCGGAAAGCCTAACAAAGCGGCTTCGAGTTTTGCAAGCGGCATCATTCGAGAGCCGCTTGCAGGTGTGGCTGCAGTCTGCCCGACCAGCCCCGACACCAAGGTCTGGCTGATGTCGCCGAATCGCGTGATTGACAACATCCTGATCGCTCACGATGCGCCGCAATCGGCATTCAAATTCAACCGAACCATCACGTTACCGGGCATTACGGTGACGGTGAAAGAGATGGTGGAGAGTCTGCGCCGCGTCGCGGGCGATGCGGTGGCATCACGGATCAGCTGGCAACTCGATCCCGCGATTGACCGCCTGGTGACATCGTGGCCAAAAGCATGTGCAGGCGATTTTGCGAAAAGTCTTGGTATGACCGCCGACGCGTCGTTCGACGATATTGTTCGCGACTACCAAGCGCAATACGTGAAGTAAGCTACAGGTGAGTCTCGTTCTTCCTAAAGACGCGAATCGCCGCCGCATTTTTCTGATGCGGCATGGCAGCGTGGATTATTTTGACGATGATGGGCAGCCTGTCCGCGCAGAATCTGTTCCTCTTTCGGAGCGAGGGCGACAGCAAGCGCTCGCAGCGGGTGACGAGTTTGCCGCGCTCCACTTGAGGTTTGATCGCGTGATCGTGAGCGGGCTACCCCGTACGGTAGAGACGGCAACACTTGCCTTGTCACGACTCTCACCATCGGCACGCCTCGAAACCCATGCTGAGCTTCGCGAAATCGAAGGCGGAAAGCTCGCCGACATCAAACCGCAGCTTGCTGAAAAGGCATTCCTGGGTGCATTCGCGTCAACGGCGGATGTCGATGCTCAATTTTTGGGCGGAGAAAAAGTGGGACACTTTCTGGCACGCGTGTTGCCGTCGCTCGATGCGCTTCGCGCAGACAAATCCTGGGACTGCGTGTTGCTTGTGCTACACGGCGGCGTAAATCGAGCGCTGCTGTCATATTTACTTACCGGCGAATCGAAATTACATGGCGGCTTCGCACAAGACCCCGGCTGCATTAACGCCATCGATGTTGGCGAAGATCGGCACGATGCGATTCTGCGTGTTGTCAATTACGCACCGCTGGATCGGCTACAAACCGCGACACGTAAAACTACGATGGAAGAACTACTAGAAAAATTCATTGCTTATCGCCGTCGTGTGCACGACCAACGCCGCGCAGCGCACGAGGATCTCGAATGAGCGCTGACGTGAGCCGAACTGACCTTTTCACTGGCACGAAGCCCGTGGCGGAAAACCAGCTTTTTGATGTTGCCGCGCTTGAGTCGTATCTGCGCGCAAACATCGCCGACTATGCGGGGCCACTCACGGTAGAGCAATTCAAGGGCGGTCAATCCAACCCTACGTTTAAGCTCATTACGCCGCGCAAGACCTATGTGATGCGAGCGAAGCCGGGGCCTGCGGCGAGGCTTTTGCAATCGGCACATGCGATCGATCGCGAATTCCGCGTGATGAAAGCTCTCTACGGAAGCGATGTTCCCGTCGCGCAAATGCATCTGCTTTGCGAAGACGAAAGTGTGATCGGGCGTGCTTTTTACGTAATGGATTTTGTCGACGGGCGCGTTCTTTGGGAGCCGCAACTTCCGGCGCTCGTGCCGGGTGAACGAGCCGCAATTTTCGACGAGTTGAACCGGGTAATTGCAGCGCTCCACCAAGTTGATTTCAGCGCAGTGGGGCTCTCCACCTACGGTAAGCATGACAGTTATCTGGCCCGGCAAATCAGCCGCTGGACCAAGCAATACAAAGCCTCGGAGACAGAATCGATTCCCGCCATGGATGCGCTCATCGAGTGGCTTCCCGCGCATATCCCTCCGGGCGAAGAGACGAGCATCGTGCACGGTGACTACCGCCTGGATAACGTGATCTTCCATCCTACTGAGCCGCGCATTCTCGCGGTGCTTGATTGGGAGCTATCCACGCTTGGGCATCCTTTGGCCGACTTCGCGTATCACTGCATGACCTGGTATCTGCCGCCAGGGGCAGGGCGCGGCCTCGCGGGAATCGATCTCGCTGGCACTGGGATCCCTAAAGTTAAAGATTACATCGCACGCTATTGCGAGCGCACCGGTCGTAGCGATGGTATTGAGCACTTCGATTTCTACATGGCCTACAACATGTTCCGTATGGCGGGTATCCTGCAAGGCATCATGAAGCGCGTGGTCGACGGTACGGCGGCCTCTGCCCAAGCCGTTGCCATGGGCAAGGCAACGCGACCGATTGCAGAGTCGGGCTGGCAGGTAGCCAAACGCATCAATCAGTAAGCTCGGCTAGGTCGCGCCTGCGACTCCGCACTCGTCACCGCTCAATCGTAATTACTCACTCGCCGAAGGCGAAACTATGCACTTCCAACACAGCGACAAAGTTAAACACTATCAAGCTCAGCTCCTCAAGTTCTTCGATGAGCACATTTATCCGAACGAACACAAATTCGCTGAAGAGATTGATGCGAATACAAAAGCCGGAAAGCGCTGGACGCCACTCTCGCTGATTGAAGACTTAAAGCCGATTGCTAAGAAACAAGGGCTGTGGAACCTGTTTTGCCCGCATGAGCAATATGGTGCGGGCTTAAACAATTTGGAATACGCGCCACTCGCTGAAATTATGGGTCGAGTGCCTTGGGCGAGCGAAGTATTCAATTGCTCTGCCCCAGATACGGGCAACATGGAGACCATCATTCAATACGCTAGCGCCGAGAAAAAGGCGGAGTGGTTGCCGCGCTTGCTCAATGGCGAAATTCGATCTGCATTTGCGATGACGGAGCCAGCTGTCGCTTCAAGCGACGCGACGAATATTGAAACATCGATCATCCGAGATGGCGATGACTATGTAGTCAATGGGCGGAAGTGGTGGATTTCAGGGGCGGGCGATCCGCGCTGTGCGGTCTACATCGTGATGGGAAAGAGCGATCTGACTGCGCAAACGCACTTGCAACAGTCGATGATTCTGGTGCCGGCTAATGCGCCAGGTGTAAAGGTGATCCGCCCGCTCAATGTGTTTGGTTATGACGATGCGCCACACGGACACTGTGAAATGGTGTTTGAAAATGTCCGCGTCCCAAAAGAAAACATGCTGCTTGGCGAGGGACGTGGCTTTGAAATCGCACAGGGCCGTCTGGGGCCGGGAAGAATTCATCACTGCATGCGCTTGATCGGTTTGTCAGAGCGTGCGCTCGAACTGATGTGCAAGCGAATCACGCAGCGCGTTGCATTTGGTAAGCCCGTTGCTGCACAAAGTGTGTGGCATGAGCGTATCGCGGAGGCGCGCTGCATGATTGATCAGGCGCGATTCTTAACGTTGAACGCCGCTTGGATGATGGATGTTGCAGGCAACAAAGTCGCGAAACAGCAGATTGCTATGATCAAAGTGGTCGCGCCAAACGTTGCGTGCAAAGTCATCGATTGGGCAATGCAGGCTCACGGCGGTGGTGGCATGTGCGACGATTTTCCGCTCGCCTACGCCTACACAATTTCGCGCACATTGCGTTTTGCAGACGGCCCGGACGAAGTGCATCGCAATGCGATCGCGAAGAGTGAGTTGGGTAAGTACGTGAAGCGATAGCGACCCGATTATTAAAGAGGCGTTTCGTATGGCAACCCTACGCGAAGGCAACAAGGCGGCGCTCGTGATTGTCGACATGCAAGTCGGCGTGATGGCGGAAGCCTGGGACGCGACCCGCGTCGCTGGCAACGCCGCGCACGTGGTCAAGAGAGCGCGAGCATGCGGCGTACCAGTGATATGGGTGCAACATGAAAACGAAGACATGCCGCGCGGCAGCGCCCAGTGGCAGTGGGTGCCTGAGCTACAACCTGCCGCGAACGAGGTACGGGTGTATAAAAAATTCAATTCCTCGTTCGAAAACACGGATCTGGAAAGCCACCTCACCAATTTTGGGATCACTCACATCACACTCGCAGGCGCGATGACGAACTGGTGTATCCGCGCGACTGCGTATAGCGCGCTCGATCGCGGTTATGACCTCACGCTCATCAAAGATGCGCACACCACGGCCGATATCGATCTCGGCAATGGTTCAAAGATAGAGGCTTCCAATATCGTCACTGATTTGAACATCGCGATGCGATGGTTAGAGTATCCGGGTCGCGTGAATGGCACGGCAACTGCGGACGCGGTTGATTTCGCGAAGCCCGGTGGCGCGCGATAGGTACGGCGTCGTTCGCGACTACGTGCATTGAACGATTCGCATTTCGTTTCCCGCCGGATTACGCAGCGTCGCAAGACGAATAGCAGTCATCATCGAGCCCTCCAAGTCTTGAAAAGTCACGTTCAGATGGTGAGGCGAAAGCGAATGCTCGTATACTGTACAAAATAACAGTTTTCTAGCGTTTCATGAGCATTAAGCATTGGCCCGCCGACGACAGACCGCGCGAGAAACTGATCGAGCGCGGCGCTGACGCGCTCACCGATGCCGAGCTGCTGGCAATCTTTCTTCGCGTCGGCGTGGTGGGCAAAAGTGCTGTCGAGCTGGCTCGCGAGCTCCTTAACCGATTCGGTACCATCGCTGATGTCGTGCATGCGCCACGAGATCGATTCTGTGAAGTGCACGGGATGGGCGAGGCGAAGTACGTTCAGCTTCAGGCAAGTGTCGAGATAGCCCGGCGCGCACTGGCGGCGAAGATGCGGGAGATGCCAGTGCTCAACTCGGCAGAAACTGTGAGCGACTTTCTCCGGCTTTCGATTGGCCATGAACGAGTCGAAGTGTTTGTCGCGCTGTGGCTAGACGCACGTTTTCGCCTCATTGAAATGCAAACGCTTTCACGCGGCACTTTGACGCAGACCAGCGTCTACCCTCGCGAGGTTGTACGCGCGGCAATCGAAAAGCAGGCGGAAAACGTGATCCTTGCGCATAACCACCCGACGGGTAACACCGAACCGAGCGCGGCTGATCGGGCGCTCACGCAGCGGCTCAAGCAGGCGCTAGCGCTGGTGGATGTAAACGTCATTGATCATTGCATCGTCGGCGGGCCATTCGCAGGTGCGCTCCCCGGCGGCTCAGGGGTCAGCCTTGGCGTGCGCTCGATGGCCTTGATGGGCGAGCTTTAGCCATCGCAGGCTGCGGTTCGGAACTGAAAGCGCTGCAGTACACCGTTGGGTTGAGAATCAATTCGGCATATGCTTGCTAGACTAATTTAAGTTAGGGCTCAAGCTCGATTAACTATCGTAGTGATTTTTAATCTTAATCGCTTGTAGCCCTACGAATCACGAGGCTAGGCAGAGTTAGCTGCAAATGACGAGGCAAAGTCTGGTCCATTACTTTGTGCGAGCTTGAAGCGCTTCCTTCACGCCTTCGTTGGCAAGCCAATCCGCACGCTCATTGCCTGGATCATTGGCATGGCCCTTGACCCACTTCCACGTTACCTGATGCTGCGCGGCGAGCTCATCGAGCGCCTGCCAGAGCTCGGTGTTCTTGACGGGTTTTTTGTCGGCCGTACGCCAGCCGTTTCTTTTCCAGCCGTGAATCCAGCTCTCGATACCTTGCTTCACATAGTTTGAATCGGTGTAGAGCGTCACCTCGCTACAGCGTTTCAAGGCGCGCAACGCTTCGATGGCTGCGGTTAGTTCCATACGGTTATTGGTGGTCTCTCGCTCGCCGCCGAAAATTTCCTTTCGCCGCTCGCCCGCAATCAAAAGCGCGCCCCAGCCGCCTACGCCAGGATTCCCTTTACACGCGCCATCGGTGTAAATAGTGACAGCGGCCGAATCTGGCTTACCCTCAGAACTCATGCACTTGGCCCCTCAGACATGCGCTCGGCGTGCTCCGCGTGTGCTCCCGCATCGCGGGACGACGCTGCAACTGCCGCGCGCCGACGCTTCACGCGCGCCCAATCCGGCTTCATCAAACGAACGCCCGCAACTCGCTTAACTGCGTGCAGGTAATAGACCCCGCCGGCAAAAGGCCACCAACGATCCCCCGCACGCGCCACCCACTCAAGCCGCTCGAGGCTGCGTTCGCGACGCGTCGGAACGTTGTAACAGGTGAGCTCACCATCCACCAGATCGAAGCCAAGCAATGTCAACCAATCTTTTACTCGCGAGAGCGCAATGAATTCTGCGGCCCACACGCCCTCACGCTCGCGACCGAAAAATCGCTTCGTTCCGTAGAGCGAATAGGGATTGAAGCCCGTCAGCAGAAGTCTGCCCTCTGGACGCAAAACGCGAAACACCTCTCTCAGCGTCTCGTGCGGTAGCGACTGAAACTCAAGAACGTGGGGCATCACAATCAAATCGAATTGGTTATCAGGGAAGGGCAGCTGGTCAGGCTCGGCGACAAAATCGCCCTCCGTATCCCACGCGACCGTCCAGCGATTTACCACTCGACTCGCCGACAGTAGCGGCAACGAAGCCGCTCCCATCTGCAACGCGTAGAAGCCAAAAAGATCAGGCACTGCGCGATCAAAGATACGTTGCTCGCGATAGGCTACATACCGTCCGAGTGGGCTTGCAAGCCATTCGTCAAAGGTGCTCTCAGTACGACGGGCGTCAGATTTCGGCCCGTCAGGCTGCGGCGCTGGCGTGGTATCGTCATGCGAATTGCGTGGCACCCTGATCGGTGCCTCCGTATTCGATTTTGGCTTTTCATTCGCTGACGACATGCTCGAGATCACTCCCATTCCCGCATTTGAAGATAACTATATCTGGGCGCTCATCAATCGCGATGCGGGTACAGCCGTGGTTGTCGATCCAGGCGATGCGTCGCCCGTGGAAGCGTTTCTCACCAAAGAGCGGCTCACACTCTCGGGCATTCTGATTACACACCATCATGGCGACCACGTTGGCGGCGTCGCAGCACTTCGCGCTAACCGTGATATTCCCGTGTTTGGCCCAGCGAATGAGGCGATTGACCTACTCACTCATCGTGTGGGCGACGGCGATTGCCACATGCTCCCTGGTGAGTTTTCGTGTTCCTTTTCGGTGATTGATGTGCCAGGGCATACCGCTGGGCATATCGCCTACCTCGTCGAAGATCATCTTTTTTGTGGCGACACGCTATTCGTCATGGGATGCGGCAGGCTCTTTGAAGGCACGCCCGCCCAGCTCCATGCATCTCTGCAACGGATCGCATCGCTCCCTGCAACGACTCAGCTTTTTTGCGCACATGAATACACGCTCAGCAATCTCAAGTTCGCGCTAACCGTCGAGCCATCGAACGAAGCGCTACAGCGTAGAGCCTTCGCCGTTACTGAAACACGAGCCTCAGGCTTACCGACGGTGCCAACGACTGTCGCTGAAGAGCTCGAAACCAATCCCTATCTGCGCTGTCATAGTTCGGAGATTCTCGCGAGTGCCGAGCGTTTCGCCGGATCGCCGCTCGCTACTGAAGTGGACGTTTTCGCCGCGCTTCGTCGGTGGAAGAACGAGTTTCGCTAGCCCAAATTCAGGCGAGAGACGAGCTTGTCGTTTGACGCGCGTAAGCTATCTGAGTAGCATCGCGCGAAATTTTGTTACGGAGTTTGCGTGAGTTTTCACAAAAAAAATCCACGAAACACGCTACGCAGATCGCTCGACGCGGTCGCGCATTCACAGTCGCTGAGTTCCGACCCACGCTCGCCCTCAATCTACTTTTCACGTCATGCGCTCGCCTGCGCGATCGCGCTCGGGCTCAACGCGCATCTGTGCGCGCAGAGCGCACCAGAGCACGAAGCATTGCCTGCCCAGCTTCTTACCGGTCGCTCAACGCTTGTTGAAAGCAAAGCTGACGCCAAGGTGTCGCAGGACGTCGCAAAATCCGACCCCGTCGCGCCACTTGCAGCAGCCCCAGTATCCGCTGCCGCTACCGACGCGCCAATTCTAGGTGCGAAAGTGAGCGTGGTCTCTGCTGCGCCCAACACCGCTCGAGAACTGCCAGTAGGATCGGCCGATACCGCGCCTAACGCAGTCGTCCGAGGGCAAACCTCAACAACGGACGGAAGTTCGATCACGGGCGTGAAAGAAAGCGCGCCTGCTGTGGCAAATCCCGCTTCAAATGTTGCGGGTTCAGTGGTCGAATCACCTGACACATCGAGTGCAACTCGCGGCGCTGAGAGTTCAGCGAACACGATTGTTTATGTATCCGCCCCGCCCACTGATTTGTGGGATCGAATTCGCGCTGGGTATTCGATGGTAGACCTTGAAGACGATCTAGTCGGCAAGTGGGAGAAGTATTACGCGGACCGTCCAGACTATGTTGCGCGGATCGTGGACCGATCAAGCAAGTATTTGTTCTACATTGTTACTGAGCTAGAGCGTCGCGATATGCCGCTTGAAATTGCGCTCCTGCCGATGATCGAGAGCGCATTCAACCCAATCGCGCACTCAAGCGCGAAGGCCTCTGGCATTTGGCAGTTCATCCCTTCGACAGGCACCCAGTTTGGCATGAAGCAAGACTGGTGGGCAGACTCGCGGCGTGACATTGTGGCAGCAACCAACGGCGCGCTGGACTATCTTCAGAAGTTGCACGGCATGTTTGGCGACTGGCAGCTCGCGCTCGCGTCTTACAACTGGGGCGAAGGCTCAGTGGGCCGCGCCGTATCGCGGTCAAAGGCAGCGGGCCGCGACGGAACCTATCTCACGCTGAATATGCCGGCGGAGACTCGAAACTATCTTCCAAAGCTGCAGGCGGTTAAGAACATCATTCGTGACCCGGCCCGCTTTGGACTAGTGATCGCAAGTGTTCCGAACGAACCATACTTTAAAACCGTGACGCTCGCGCACGCGATTGATTTGAAGAAGGCCGCTCAATTCGCCGACATGAGCGAAGCAGAATTTGTCGCGCTCAACCCCGCGCACCACCGGCCAGTGATCGCGGGACGCAATGAGTTCCAAATACTCCTGCCCGCGGCAAAAGCCGATCTCTTCATTTCACGCCTTGAGACCTACGAGAACCCCAA
This sequence comes from Betaproteobacteria bacterium, assembly GCA_013298765.1. Classification (GTDB taxonomy): domain Bacteria; phylum Pseudomonadota; class Gammaproteobacteria; order Burkholderiales; family Casimicrobiaceae; genus Casimicrobium. The sequence goes on along the minus strand of JAAFJA010000003.1, from coordinate 265,905 downwards.
AGTCTCTTGGCGTGCATACAAAACACGTGCGGGTGACCGCATCGACGCAATCGCTCAACGCTTTGGCACCAGCGTCGCCGCTCTGAAGTCGGTGAACGGAATTCGCACGGCTGGCGCAACGCTCCCGGCGGGATACCACTTGCTCGTGCCGTCCGACGGGCCGTCTGACGACGCGCTCGGGAGCCTGCAAAACGCGGTCTTCACCAAGTTCCCCGAATCCACTGCGCCCCGCGCGCATCGTGTGCGCAAGGGTGAAACCTTTGCTGGCATCGCCAAGCGCTACGGCATCGCGCCAGCGACCCTCGCCAAATGGAACCGCATGGGAAAACAAAGTGCGCGCGCTGGGCAGCTACTCTATGTAAGTGGGCCTGCGCCAACTCGCTCGCAAGCGAAGACGGTCCGCGCAAGTTCAAAAAGTGGCGCAGCTGGAAAGCGGGTCGCTAGCAAAGCAGTCGGCAAGAAATCAGTGAAGGGCGTTAAGCGCGCCCCTGCGAAAAAGCGGCGTTAGCCGAAGCTGTGCGTAGCCCGCGAACCTCGCAAAGTCGCCTATAAAACAAGGCTGCACGCTTTGTTTTGTTCCGAGTCAATCGGGTCCGTGCTGCGCGTCTATCGCGTTTCAAGCTACGCGCGCATTGGCGTTAACGATCGGCGCTTTTGTGGCGGTCAGCTTGGCCGAAAGCGCCCGCTATCGGCGCTTCGTCGCACCATCACAAACTGCGTGCGATCTTCACTCGCCACTGCATCTCGTCGTTCATGAAACATGCGGGCGAGGACTCTGGCTACTCATCCTCGATTGATCGTGGCCGTCGCTTAGCGCTTTGTGCTTGTGATGCCGCATCCGCAACAATCGCTTTGCGACGCTTATCGTGGTGTGCGCCTGACTTCTTGAGCAGTGGATTAATCGCGACTGGATTTCGCGGCGTGAGACTTGGGACTTTCAACGTCGAAGCTGCGCTGGGCAGAGCGGGCGGTAGTGTCGTACTTTTCTTCATGGCTACTGCCTTCGATAGTTCAAGCTCGGGTTGATCGGAGCGAATGCTGATCCTGTACGTAACTTAGGGTTCGCAGGCGTATTGGGGGCACTCATTCACATCGCTCGCGCGCCGACGCTTGCTGGTATGAGGGCAGTGTTACATAGTCTCTAGCTTGATCGTTTGTGAATACGAACCGATTTGCATAAAAAAACGGCGCGATATACGCGCCGTTTTTATTCAGACAACTCGCATCGCGAGCGGGCTGATTACTTCTTCTTTGCTGCTGCTTTCTTAGCCGGCTTTTTAGCGGCTGCTTTCTTAGCTACTGGCTTCTTAGCGGCTGGCTTTTTAGCTGCTGCTTTCTTGGCTGGCTTTTTAGCGGCTGGCTTTTTAGCTGCTGCTTTCTTGGCTGGCTTTTTAGCGGCTGGCTTTTTAGCGGCTGCTTTCTTAGCTGGCTTCTTAGCGGCTACTTTCTTCGCAGGCTTTTTAGCGGCTGGCTTTTTAGCTGCTGCTTTCTTAGCTGGCTTCTTAGCGGCTACTTTCTTCGCAGGCTTTTTCGCAGCCGCTTTCTTTGCTGCTGGCTTTTTCTTCGCCGGAGCTTTTTTCTTTGCTGGCGCCGCCGCTGCAGCAGGTGCAGCCATAGTCATCATGTCGCTCATTGTGGTCTCCTAAAGGTTGACTCTCACAGTTAAAAATCACTGTGGGACGACGTTGATGATCTTTTCTTCGAAGACGCACGCTCGACAAATTTTGGGTCGCGCGTGAGACAAAAAAAGCAACTCGCTCACAGTGTCAGAGGATGTCGTAACTGCTTCAAGGCACACGAAACTTGTTTACAACACACGCATCTGATGATGCAAATTCTAGCTTGATTTTTTTGCAAAACAACGTTATCCGCGCGCGATTCGTTAAGCACGCGCTAATGCGATGTTGTTTTTATTGCACAGAATCTACGCAGTGATTTCTCGCGCGAATCTTCATCGCACGATTCGTTCACGCGCGATTTGATCTTCGAAGCGTTCGCGTTCGCGTATCAAGTGCATCGCATCGCCATCAACGAGAACTTCTGCTGGACGATTACGCGAGTTGTAGTTCGATGCCATCGCCATACCGTAGGCACCGACGCAAAGAATCGCAAGCGTGTCGCCTTCGAGAACAGCGAGCTCTCGCTCCTTCGCTAACCAGTCACCGCTCTCGCACACTGGGCCTACTACGTCGTATACGCGCGCACCGCGCTCTCGCTCTGCCACCGCGACCACCCCGTGAAATGCGTCGTAGAGCGTCGGACGAATCAGATCATTCATACCCGCATCCACGATGGCGAAGTTCTTGGTTTCGCCTGGCTTGAGAAACTCAACGCGCGTAAGAAGGAGCCCTGCATCACCAACGATAGAGCGACCCGGCTCAAGCAAAAGCTGCAGCCCTCTCTCACCGAGTTCGCGCTTGATTGCTTCGGCGAACACAGACATCGGAACCAATTTCTCGTCTGCGTAAACAATGCCACGACCACCGCCGATATCAATGTGCTCAATCTCAATCCCGCGATCGGCCAACTGATCTACCAAGGTGAGTAAGCGGCGAAGTGCGTCTACAAACGGCGACAGCTTGGTGATTTGCGAGCCGATGTGGCACTCAATCCCGTGAATCTGAATGCCTGGCATGTCGGCAGCTAGCCGATAAAGCCGTAGTGCTTCTGAGTGGGCAACGCCAAACTTATTCGATTTCAAGCCGGTCGAGATGTACGGATGCGTTTTCGGATCTACATCAGGATTGATCCGGAACGTAATACGTGCACGCGTGCCTACTTCGCTTGCAACAGCGTTCACGCGGTGCAGTTCTGATTCGGATTCGATGTTGAAGCAGTAAATGCCTTGGCGAAGTGCGAACTCAATTTCTTCCGCCCGCTTAGCAACACCCGAGAAGATCACTTTGCCGGGATCGCCCCCTGCAGCAATCACGCGCTGAAGCTCACCCATCGAAACGATATCGAAGCCCGCGCCCATTTCCGCGAGCAGCGAAAGCACGCTGAGAGACGAATTCGCTTTGACTGCATAACAAATGAGGGGCGACAAATCACTAAACGCGTCTCTGTAGGCCTGATAGTTGGCGACTATCGCCGCACGCGAATAGACAAATGTTGGCGTTCCAAACTTTTGCGCAATCGCCTCAAGGGAGACGCCTTCGTAGAACAGCTGACCGTCTTGCCGAGCGAGTTGTTGCATCAGCATGATTGTGGCTCCTTCGCGTCAACGCCTAATGGCTGAGCGAGAGACAGCGCTGCTTTCGGTGGAACAAGCGGTCCTTTATTGCCGCACCCGCTCATCAGGCTGCTGAGCACAACAAGACCAAGAAGACAAACCAAGCGTGGGAGAATCGTTTTCATTCCGATATTTTCCCGGATTCAACATGCTTGACGCTAGCGAATTCAACACTCATGCCGATTTACTCTTTGATCGGATCGTCGACACACTGGACGCAAGCGATGCGGATTTCGATATCGAAATCAACGAAAACGTGCTCACGGTGACCTGCGAAGACGATTCAAAGATCATCGTGAACAAGCACGAGCTCAACCGAGAAATCTGGGTCGCAGCGAAAAGTGGCGGGTTCCACTTCAAGTGGAATGGCGCGTCATGGGTCGATACTCGGAGCGGAGACTCGCTCGCGGCGACGCTGCAGAGAGTGGTGGCCGCGCAATCTGGGGCGACACTTACTTTTGGCTAGCCAAGCGGCTTCACCTGGGCGCAGGTCGATTTATTCTGCGAGTTAAAGCTCGAGTAAGACCGAGTAAGCCTTAACTGCGCGGCGATTTCGTTTGCAGAGCGGATCGAGTGATTCAACAATCTTCCAGAAGCGCGGCGAGTGATTGAACTCTACCAAGTGCGCCAATTCGTGCGCAACAACGTGCCGCATAAGCTCTTTCGGCAGTTGAACAAGGCGGAAGTTAAGTCGAATCACGCCGTCAATCGTGCAACTCCCCCAGAGCGTCCGCGCCCGAGAAAGTTTGACGGCGGTAAGCGGTAGATCTGCGGCAGCTGCCATCGCAACGGCGAGTTCCGGCAATTCCTGCGCGGCGAGCGCCCAGAGCTCGCGATCAAGTCGAGCGCGGTCAATCGAGCCCGTCGCCGTCGTTACGACACAGCGGGCATCAGAGAGATCGATTTCTTCGAAAAGACCTTGGCGCACTTCAACGCGCAGTCGCTTCCCTCTAAATAGAAGATGACCGCCGTCTTTCAACTCCGCCAGTTGCGAAAGCCGCGCTCTTTGTTTTTCTAATGCGGTTGCAACCCATTCGCGCCGCTCGTCGATTGCGGCGTCGATCTCGTAAATTGGGGTCCAGTGCGGCGCACGTATCACCAGGCCATCGGTAGTGATGACAAGTCCGATTGATCGGCGGCGTCCGCGCTCCAGGCGATAAGTAACACCCGTTTGGCTGTTTCGATAGGTGACTTTAGGGTTCACCGAATCCGTGGCGATCTTCCCCGCGCGCGGGGTTACTCCGCCTAAGTTTCCGATGCCATCAATAAGGTCACGAAAAAAACTCATCGAGATTGCGAGGCGTTACTTCGAAATTCGCGGCTGCTCATGAGTTTCGGCAAAACATGCATGCGCGCATTGTCTCTCAGACTCGGCGGCGGCGGGATAAATCCAACGGGATCGCTGCTTGCGGTGCATTCGCGACGATGTACTTCGGAGGAGCTAACGCGGGCGTAGCGAAACGCGTTTGATCGACTCTGTTGGGCATTCAATCTTGAAGCTTGTCTCTACCATCGCCGAGTCGCGCAACTTCGTCTTCAATGATTTGCTCGATTTCAGCATTGAGCTCAGCCATCACGCGGCCGCGTGTATCAATCGGCGGAAGGATTGAAAGCGTAACGGTGCCTGGGTATTTCTTCCACGGATGTCGAGGCCAGCAGTAGCCCGCGTTGTGAGCGACGGGCAGGACAATCGCCTCGCAACCGATGGCAAGTCGCACGCCGCCTGTTTTGTATTTACCGCGCTGCCCGGCCTTAATACGCGTGCCTTCCGGAAAAACGACAATGTTGAAACGGCGCTTCAGCAAGCGCTCTTTGCCTTGCTCAATCATCTTCTCCATCGCCTGCGCACCGGCTTTTCGATCGATCGTGATCGGCGAGCTCAACGCAAAGCCCCAACCGAAAAACGGCACCCAAAGCAATTCCTTCTTCGCGACAAAACTTCCGGGCGCAAACCAGGTTTCTAGCGCGAGTGTCTCCCAGGTAGACGAGTGTTTGGAGAGGACAACACACGGTTCCTTCGGCACATTTTCCCAGCCGCGAATTTCGTAGCGGATACCGCAGAGCACTTTCGCGAGCCAGATGAAAAAGCCGGTGTAGCCCGAGTAGTAGAGATTTCGCTGTCGCGCCGGAAGCCAGAATGTAAGCGCACCAATCACGAGATAAATCGGGGTGACGATGAGCTGCGTGATAACAAAGAGGATGTTTTTAGTAGCCTGGAACATAGCTTTCACGCCTGAGTCGCAAGAAGCGCATCAACAGCGGCGTCGAGATCGGCAAATACTCGTGTGCCCTCGGGAAGCCCACCTGCCGCATTTGTTTTCTCGCCTTTGCCAGTGAGAACCAGATAAGGGATGCCGCCAACGCGCGCCGCCGCTTCAAGATCGCGCGGCGAATCGCCGATACAAACCACGTCTTTCAGATCCACATTCAAGCGCTGTCCGATATCGATCAACATCCCGGGCTCAGGCTTCCTGCAGCGGCAGCCAGCGTCGCCCGAGTGCGGACAGTAGTAAATCACGTCGATATGCCCCCCGGCCTGTTGAACCGCTTTGAGCATCTTTGCATGAATTGCGTTGAGCGTATTCATGTCGAGCAAGCCGCGCTCGATGCCCGATTGATTGGTGGCCACTGCGACGTGAAAACCTGCGCCATTGAGGCGCGCGATTGCTTCGAGTGAGCCAGGAATCGGCTTCCACTCTTCGGGCGATTTGATGAAGCGATCACTATCAACATTGATCACGCCATCACGATCAAGAATTACGAGCTTCACGAAACCACCCCTCGACAACGACTCGTCGCACGGCAAATTGGCGAGCGACTAAAAGCTTCTGGCCCCGATTTAATTGTGGCTAGCGTTTCTTTTGATACGTTATCAAAAGTAGAAATAAGCAATCTTTAGTCCCGTTTAATTGTGTTGCACGTGTGAATAGTTAGCTGTCGAACTTAGCTCGCAAGCTTCGAGAGATCCGCCACCTTGTTCATTGCGTCACGCAAATCGCGCAACAGCGCGAGGCGATTCGCGCGCACCGCTTTGTCTTCTGCCATCACCATGACGTTGTCGAAGAACGCATCCACGGGCACTTTCAACGCGGCGAACGATTTCAGATAGCCCGTGAAATCGCCGGATTTGAAAAGCGCATCCGCGCTCGGCGCAATTGCGTTCAACGCATTGCGAAGCGCCGCTTCGGCGGCCTCCTGCGGCGCGTTGTTGGCGATGATTGCCTCTTTCGCTTCTTCGGCTTTCTTCAGAATGTTTGCGACGCGCTTGTTGGCGGCACTCAGGCTTTCGGCCTCGGGCAGTTTTGCGAACTCACGAACTGCAGTTAGCCGCCCGGGGATAACGTCGAGGCTCCGCAGTCTCCCGTCCATAACAGACATAACTTGGGCGGTTTCAAATCCAAGGTCTTTGCAATAGCCGCGCAGGCGTTCGAGAATGAAAAGTCGCAGCAAGCCAAGCTGCCAAGTCAGCGTTTCGCCCCCGTGATCTCGGAAAAGATCGCCGGCAGCTTCAAGGAGCGCGTCCAATTCAACGGAAAGCTTTTGTTCAACCAATATCCGAACAACGCCGAGCGCATGCCTCCGCAGGGCGAATGGATCTTTGTCACCTGTCGGCTCTTGCTTAATCGCAAAAAGACCTACAAGCGTTTCCAACTTGTCCGCCAACGCGACAGCAGTCGGCACGCCCGCATCCGGTAAGCGATCACCCGCGAAGCGCGGCATGTAATGCTGCTCGCACGCCGCGGCAACGTCAGCCGCTTCACCGTCCGCGCTTGCGTAGTAGCGTCCCATAATGCCTTGCAGCTCCGGGAATTCGCCCACCATCAGCGTTGGTAAATCAGCCTTGGCGAGCAACGCGGCGCGCTCAGCCTTTGCTTTGTCCGCGCTGATCATCGTCGCGATTTCGCCCGCGAGATGTGAGAGACGCTGAACGCGTTCGCCCTGCGTGCCAAGCTTATTGTGATAGACGACGTTCGCCAGTTGCGGCACGCGATCGGCGAGCTTCGTTTTCTTATCCGTCTCAAAGAAAAATCGCGCATCGGCCAAGCGCGGGCGGACCACGCGCTCGTTGCCCGTGATGATGCGCGAAGCGTCCGCGGGCTCCATGTTCGAGACGATCAAGAACTGATTCTTGAGCTTTCCATTCGCGTCAAAGAGCGGGAAATACTTCTGATTCGTCTTCATCGTGAGAATCAGGCATTCCTGCGGCACCGCAAGGAATTCCTCCTCGAACTGGCAGACATACACCGTCGGCCATTCGACGAGCGATGTCACTTCATCGAGGAGATCGGCATAACTCTCAGTCGAGCCAAGACTCGCCCCGAGCGACTTCGCCTTCGCTTCGAGTTGCGAGAGGATCATTTCGCGTCGCGTCGCGAACACCGGCTCCACTTTGCCAAACTCACGCAATAGCGCTTCATAGCGCGACGCGTCATCGATCTCGATGTTGTTCGCACCCTGGAAGCGATGGCCGTGCGTAATGTTTGACGAGGTGAGCCCGAGCGTTGACGCCGCGAGCACGTCTGAGCCGTGCATCAGAACTAGGCCGTGCGCAGGACGCACAAAGTTCGCTTCAGTAACACCATCCGCGAGTTGATAGTTCATCACTTTCGGGATGGGCAGTTTGGCAAGCGTCGCGTCAACGGCGCTTTGCGCGCGCTCTGCGAGTGTGGCGCCCGCCGCTTCACCAACGAGATAAACGTAGTCCGCTTTGCCATCGCTTTCGATGAGCAGCTTTTTGCCGTTGACGGAGGCGTTCGGAAAGTTTTCTGCGAGCGCTTCGCTACCAGAAGCGGCGAGTTTCTTTTTGAGCGCGGGCGACGCCGCGCCGCTCGCATCTTTGGCAACGGCCAGCGGCATGAGTTTTTCTTTGATCGCTTTTGGCGGCGCGGCCGACAGCACTGCGCCGATGCGAACCGCCAGACGACGCGGCGTCGCAAACGATTCGATAGATGAGTTGGCCCCAAGCAATCCATCGTTCTTGAGGCTTGCCTCGACACCCGCAGCAAACGCGTCGCCCAATTTCTTGAGCGCTTTTGGTGGCAATTCTTCGGTGAAGAGCTCGATCAGGAGAGGTTTCGTGCTCATGCGGCAACCTCCTTTTTTGGAAGCTGCGCAAGCAAGGCATCACGCGTTGCGCCTTTGAGCATCGGAAAGCCGAGTCGCTCGCGCGACTCGTAGTAGCTCTGCGCAACGCTCCGCGAGATGTTGCGAATGCGCGCAATGTAGGCTGCTCGCTCAGTCACCGAAATCGCGCCGCGCGCATCAAGCAAATTGAAGACGTTACCTGCTTTGAGCACCATCTCATAAGCTGGCAGTGCGAGCTTTGCTTCCATCAAACGCTTAGCTTCTGCTTCAAACGTATTGAATTGGCCCAGCAACACGCTGGCATCGCTCTGCTCGAAGCTATACGTTGCTTGTTCCACTTCGTTTTGATGCCACACATCGCGGTAAGTGATGATGTTTTCCACGCCATCGACCACGCTCTTCGAATAAACGAGGTCATACACGTTTTCAACGCCCTGCAAATACATGCACAAGCGTTCAAGGCCGTAAGTAATTTCGCCAGTGATCGGTTTGCAATTCAAGCCGCCGACCTGCTGGAAATAGGTGAACTGGGTGATTTCCATCCCGTTCATCCACACTTCCCAACCCAAACCCCATGCGCCGAGCGTTGGGTTTTCCCAATCGTCTTCCACGAAGCGCACATCGTTTTGCGAGAGATCAAATCCAAGCGCAGTGAGCGAGCCCAGATACAAATCGAGAATGTTTGGCGGCGAGGGCTTCAACACCACCTGATACTGATGATGCTGATGCAAGCGATTCGGGTTTTCGCCGTAACGCCCGTCTTTTGGGCGGCGCGAAGGTTGCACGTACGCAGCGCGCCAAGGCTCAGGCCCGAGCGCGCGAAGGAAGGTTGCCGTGTGTGACGTGCCTGCACCGACTTCGAGATCGATAGGCTGCAAGAGCGCGCAACCTTGCGCGTTCCAATAAGTTTGTAAGCGAAGAATCGCTTCTTGAAAGGTAATCATTGATGGGTGTCGAGTGACAAAGTACAAGCAACGAGCGATAGGCTCATCTGCGTGCCGTATGCAAAACTCGCTACATTATTCGAGAGCTTTCTCGATTTTATGCGGCTTTCGGCGCATCTCCGTTCGCCCGCTCGCGCCGAGGGCGCTGCGCAGCGGCGATGCCGAGCCCCGCAAGGCACACGATCAAGAGCGGCAAGTCGCCCCACACCATGTACGGTGTGTAGCCCTTTGCGCCTTGAACAGTCGCTTCGAGAATGCCGGTTTGCCACGAGGGGATACGATCCACCACACGGCCTTTGGCATCGATCACTGCAGTGATGCCGGTATTGTTGGCGCGAACCATGGGGCGCGCTTGTTCAATCGCGCGAAGCTGCGCGAGCTGCAAGTGCTGTTCTGCCGCCGCGCTCTTGCCAAACCAGGCATCGTTTGAAATGTTTACGAGCAAGGTCGCGTCAGGCAAGGTGCGGTGCACATCGCGAGCAAAGGCATCTTCGTAGCAAATCGAAATGCCAAGCGTCTGGCCATTGAGCGTCATCAGCGGTTGATTGGGATCGCCGGCAGCGAAATTGCTCATGGGGATTTGCAGATTCCGATAGAACCAACCGAGCACGCCTTGCAATGGCATGTACTCGCCAAACGGCACGAGATGGACCTTACGATACTGCTGCGGCGGATCGATCCCGAACGAAACCGCCGCGTTGTAATACTTGCCGTTGTCTTCGATCGGAACGCCGATGACCAGATTGGCGCGTTTTTCCTTCGCGATTGACTGCAAGCGCTCAACATAATCGCGCGGTACCCGGTCCAGCAGATTGGGAATCGCAGTTTCCGGCAGGATGATGAGCTCACCTTTCGCATCGCGGACGAGTTTCTCGTAGGTCGCAAGGGTTGCTTGGAATCGCGCCGGGTCCCACTTCAATGACTGTTCGATGTTTCCTTGGAGAAGAGAGAGGCGAGTGGGCTTGCCGGTCGGCTCGCCCCAGGTCGTTACGTTGAGCGCAAGCGCGGCAAGCGCGGCCCACGCCACCATCCAGCCCACCATCTGGGCCCAGCCGACGATATTTCCAAAGCCGATGATGAGTTTGGGCGTCGAAGGCAGTGCTTTTTCTAAGTGGTCGTCTTTGAGCTTGAGAGCGCTCAGCGTCAGCGCGCTTGCAAACACAATCAACCAGCCGACCCCCGTGGCTCCTACGATCGGCACAAAACCCTGGAAGCTGAAAACGCCATTGGTCTGAGTCGCGCCAATGCTCAACCACTCGAACCCTGTAAATAAAAAAGCTCGCAAATACTCGCTGAACGCCCAGGCGCTCGCGAACACAAACGCGAAGAAGAAACGAGACTTTGGTTTCGCCCAAGCAGTGAACGCACAAGCAAGCATGGGATAAATCGCGAGGTAGCTGCAGAAGAGGACGGCAGAAAACCAGGCGAGGGCGAGCGGCATGTTTCCGAACTCGTGCATGCTGATGCGCACCCACGAAACGCCGACGATGAAGTACGCGAGCCCAAACGTGAATCCGATCAGTGCGCCCGCCCTAAAGCTCGTTGCTTTGCGCACTAAATGCGCCAGCGCGCCCATGCCGATAAACGCAAACCACCACCAACCGACTGGGGCGAAACTCAAATAGGCGGTGAGCGCGCCCGCGCCAAGTGCGAGCGCAATCGATAGCGACTTCTTCAAACTCGCTCCACCGTCGCCAGCCAAACGCGCCGCCCATCGGCTCGCAGAACGGTGAACTTGAATCCTGAGAGCTCGATAGTCTCACCACGATGCGGCACACGGGCAAACGCGTGCATCAGTAAGCCGCCCACAGTATCAGCGTCGTCGGTGCCGAATTCGGTACCGAACTTTTCGTTGAAGGCATCCACCTCGGTTGACGCTTTTACGCGCCACTTCGTTGCTGATTCCGCAATGATGTTGTCGGCTTCTTCGTCGTAATCGTATTCGTCGATGATTTCGCCGACGATCTGTTCGAGCACGTCTTCGATGGTGACCAACCCGGCGACCGAGCCGTGTTCGTCGATCACAATCGCCATGTGGTTGCGCTGCGAGCGGAATTCACGCAAAAGCACATTCAAGCGCTTTGTTTCGGGAACAAACACCGCAGGGCGCAACACATTCTTCAACGAAAACGCGTCAGGATTGGTCACATAGGCGAGCAGATCTTTGGCGAGCAAGACGCCGATCACTTCATCGCGCGTTTCACCAATCACTGGATAGCGCGAGTGGCGCGTTTCAACCATTTCGGCGATCACATCAGAGGGCGCGTCGTCGATCTCGATCACATCCATTTGCGAGCGCGGCACCATCACATCGCTCACCGTCATCTCGGCGACATCCAACGCGCCTTCGAAGATAGAGAGCGCGTCTGCATCAAGCAATTTGCGTTCGTGCGCATCGCGAAGCATGTCGAGCAAATCTTCGCGGTCTTCCGGCGCGCCGGACAGCATCGTCGATAAGCGCTCAAAGAGCGACGGCTTCGGTTTTGCGTCTTCGTCGCTCATCGAAGAACACTCCAGCAAAATAAGCCACGACCTAATTTGAAGGGGGCTAGCACTTGATTTAAGACTCTTTCGGTCATGTTTATTTTTCGAGCGGTGCCCCGATTCGAACTGGGCAAGCACGCTTTAGTTGTTGCCGATTGCTCAGGCATAGGGATTTTTTATACGAAACCGATGCAAAACTTGTGTCTCTAGGGTTTCCATATGCAACGCGTCGGCTTCATTCTCGTGATCAAAGCCGAGCGCATGGAGCGTGCCATGAACCACCATGTGCGCGTGATGTGCAAGCGCCAACTTCTTCTGCGCTTTTGCTTCCTTGGCCACCACTGGGGCGCAAATGGCAATGTCTGCAATCACGGAGCGTTCTCGATGCGGCTGCCTTGAACGCGATTTCGGCTGAGCGAGCGGCTCGCTACTTTCAGCGAATGTCAGCACATTCGTTGCGTAATCCTTGTGCCGGAATTGGCGATTGAGTTCACGGCCTTCGCGTTGATCGACATAACGAATGGTGAGTTGGAGCTGAATTTTCTCTTGTTCGAGCGCTTCAGAGGCAAGCTCACACGCGCTTTTCACCCAGCGGCGAACTTGCGCGCGCGAAGGCAGCGCAGTGTCGTCGGTGGCGTATTGAATCGCGAGCGAGAGTGACATCGACTACTTTGCCTTCGGCGTTGCGCGTTCGTACGCGTTCACGATTTTCTGCACGAGCGGATGGCGCACAACGTCACGGCTTGTGAAGTGCGTAAACGCGATCCCCTCGACGCGCGAAAGCACCTGCTGCGCATCGAAGAGGCCACTTTTTTGATTTTTTTGCAGATCGATCTGGGTGGGGTCGCCGGTGACCACTGTTTTCGTTCCGAAGCCAATGCGCGTGAGAAACATTTTCATCTGCTCAGGCGTTGTGTTTTGTGCCTCGTCCAGGATGATGAACGCGCCGTTGAGCGTGCGTCCGCGCATGAAGGCAAGCGGCGCGACTTCAATGGTGCCGCGCTCCATCAGTTTGGTCGTTTTCTCAAGCCCCATCAAATCGAAAAGCGCATCGTAGAGCGGCCGCAGGTACGGATCGACCTTCTGAATCAAATCGCCAGGCAAAAAGCCGAGCCGCTCGCCCGCCTCGACCGCGGGGCGGACCAGCACGATGCGCTTAATCTGTTCCCTTTCAAACGCGTCCACGGCGCAGGCGACGGCCAAATACGTTTTGCCCGTTCCGGCGGGGCCGATTCCGAACGTGATGTCGTATTGCTGAATATTTCTCAGATATTCGAGCTGCATGGGCGTGCGCGCGGCGAGGTCGGCGCGCTTCACCTTAAGCGGGATTGAGCCAGCGGCCGCCTCGAGCGCCTCAAATTGTGCGCGATCAAATTGCAGCGTTGCGTCGCTGTCGGAAAACTGCGCCGCGGGAGTGAGTGTTGTCTCAACCGTGTTGGCCTTGGGCGCAATGGATACTTTCAATTCCGCGATCGTTAGCTCGAGATCTTCGTCGGTGAGGTCCTTGCGGGCGCTGGTGGCGATGTAGCGAAAGCGTTCAAGTGCTTTTTTCGTCGCACCGGCGCTTGCAGGGGTGGCAGCGGGCGTCGTCTCGATTGAGAACTTTGCGCCGCGCCGCCGAATCTTGACGTTGAATTCGCTTTCAAGGCGACGAACGTTGGCATCGAGCGCGCCGCACACGGTTGCGAGTGTGTTGTTATCGATCGGTTCGAGAGAGAGTGAAACGGGTGCGCCCAAAGCGTTGCAACCACAAAGAAGAATTTCAAATTTTCGTCGCTTGTGAGAACAAGCGCAAATGAGTTGCTAATATCGTTGGCTTTGTCGGGCTCGGGCCGTCTGCTTATGCGCAAACTCGATTGGTATTTCGACATCATTTCGCCGTTTGCTTACTTGCAGAGTGAGCAGCTTGACGAACTGGCGCAATTTGGCGAGCTGCGCTGTAAACCCGTTCTCTTTGCAGGGTTGCTCAGCCATTTCCGCAATGTGGGGCCTGCGGAATTCGCCGAAAAGCGCCGCGTTACCTTCGAGCGCGTAGCCTGGGTCGCGACACGAAAGGGCGTTACGCTTCAGTTTCCCAGCGAACACCCGTTTAATCCGATTCCGCTGTTGCGCTTCGTGATCGCGAGTGGCTGCACAAGATCAGCCGTTCACGCGGCTTTTCGCTTTGTCTGGCAGGAGGGCAAGCTGCCGACTTCCCATCCCGAAGATTTCGCGGCGCTACTCACTCAATTTGGCCTAACTGGCGAGCAAATCAACGCCACGCCTGTCAAGCAAGCTTTGCTTGATTTTGGGCAGGAAGCGATCCGTCGCGGCGTGTTTGGCGTACCAACCACTGCGGTTGATGATGAGATTTTCTGGGGAGAGGACTCAATGGAAGTCTTGGCCGCCTTCTGCGCCAACGACCCGTTCTTCCAATCTGACTTATTGCGAGCGGCGCGCTCCCTTCCCCAGGGAATGCAGCGAAAGCGCAGCGCGCCATGAATGCTCGAAAGCCCCTCGCGGGCATCCGCATTCTTGACCTGACACGCCTGCTGCCGGGGCCCGCCTGCGCGCGAATGCTTGCGGAAATGGGCGCTGAAGTCATCAAAATCGAACCGCCGGAGGGTGACTATGCTCAACGATTGGGACTGCCCGCCGATGCTCCGCCTACGCAGGTCGCGCCACTCTACACGCTGGTAAACCGAGGAAAGCGGGTCGAACGAATTGACCTTAAAGCCCCCGAGGGACGTGAGGCACTGTTCAAACATGTTGCGCAAGCCGACGCCTTGATCGAAGGGTTTCGACCCGGCGTGATGAAGAAGCTAGGGCTCGACTTCGAGACGCTGAGCGCAGTCAATCCGCGGCTGGTTTTCTGCGCAATTACTGGTTACGGAAGCAATTCAATCTGGTCGCACCGCGCCGGGCACGACATTAATTATTTGGCGATGAGCGGTGTGCTCGATCAAATTGGCGAGCGCGGTCGTCCACCAACAATCTCCAACTGGCAAATAGCCGATTTGGCGGGCGGCGCGCTGGCGGCGGCAATGCGGATATGCGCCGCACTCGTAGGCGCAAAAACCACGGGGCACGGCGCGTTTGTGGATGTTTCGATGGCGCACGAAGTGGCTTCGCTCAACATCATTGCCGAACACGGCCTTGAGCTCGGCGCGGCAAAACCGCGCGGCGAGGATTGGCTCACTGGCGGCTGGCCTTGTTACGGGGTCTACGCGACGGCCGATCAGCGCTTTGTGGCAGTAGGCGCGCTCGAAGCGAAGTTTTGGAATCTTCTTTGCGATGCGCTCGGCAAAGCACACCTGAAGCCTTTGGGCTGGAGCGAAGGCGTTGTTGGCCTTCGCGTGCGCAAGGAGCTTGCGGATCATTTCCTGTCCAAACCGCTCGCGGAGTGGATCAACTTTTTCGAACCCATCGATTGCTGTGTCACGCCCGTGCTCAACTTGGCTGAGGCGAAGCTGCACGCCCTATTTGCGCAAACGTAAATGCAGGCAGTCGAACGTACCGATTTTCGGGCCAAAATCAAACGAAGGAATAGCTATGAACGCTCAACAAAACAAAGTCGCGATCGTCACCGGTGCCTCGGCCGGTATTGGTAAAGCCTCCGCGCTCGCGCTATTGCGCGCAGGCTACTGTGTGGCATTCGCGGGGCGACGAGAGGCCGAGCTCAAGGCGGCGGTCGCAAGCGCAGGCAATGATGCCGAACGCGGCATCGCCGTTGTCGCGGACGTGGGCAGCGAAGCGTCCGTGAGAGCACTTTTTGCCCAGACAATTGCTGCGTTTGGCCGAGTTGACGTGCTTTTCAACAACGCCGGAATCGGCGCGCCACCGGTGGACATTGACGAGCTTTCGTTTGAGCAGTGGAAAGCGGTTGTCGATACCAATCTCACCGGCACGTTTTTGTGTGCGCGTGAAGCATTTCGAGCGATGAAGCAACAAACGCCGCGTGGTGGGCGCATTATCAACAACGGCTCGATCTCAGCCTACGCCCCACGTCCGAACAGCGCGCCGTACACCTCGACCAAACACGCTGTCTCCGGGCTTACAAAATCGATTGCGCTCGATGGCCGCAAATACGATATCGCGTGTTCGCAAATTGACATCGGCAACGCGGCCACCGAAATGACAGAGCGGATGGCGGCCGGCATCATGCAGGCCAATGGCAGCATGGCGATTGAGCCGCGCATGGACGTCTCCCACGTGGCGAACGCAGTGGTGCACATCGCAAACCTGCCACTCGAAGCCAACGTGCTTTTCATGAACATCATGGCGACAAAAATGCCGTTTGTGGGGCGTGGATAGACTCAACACTTAGTATCAGCCTTTTTATCAATGCTTAGACTTTGTTGGGGCTAGTAGGCGATATCAATTTTATTGATTAAGCACATTTTGATCGTATAGCCTCATTCCAAAATGGTTTAAAACATATAAGCTCGTTTCGTATGGCGCTCCGTTAATTTCTCGCAAGCCGTTGAAATTCGGGGCTTTCGCGGGTTACCGCGTTTGACAGGCAGGGGGGCTTTGCCCATAATTCGCAGGTTTTTTCCACGGAGGGTCTCCCCAATGTCACGTTCGAACAAGTTCGCGCTCGCCGCGATCTCGCTCGTCGCAGTTGCAACACTCGCAGCTTGCGGCAAAAAAGAAGAGCCAAAGAAAGAGGCAGCAGCTGCTGCACCTGCGGCTCCACAAGAAATGGTTATTAAGATTGGCCACGTTGGTCCAACGTCTGGTCAGATCGCCCACCTCGGTAAGGACAACGAGAACGGCGCACGCCTCGCAATCGAAGACGCTAACGCTAAAGGTCTCACGATCGACGGCAAGAAAGTCAAATTCGAGTTGCTCGTTGAAGACGACGCAGCTGATCCTAAGCAAGCAACCGTTGTTGCGCAGAAGCTTGTTGACGCGAAAGTTGCAGGCGTCGTTGGTCACCTGAACTCGGGTACCTCGATCCCAGCTTCGGCGATCTACAACACCGCAGGCATCCCACAAATCACGCCATCGGCAACCAATCCTAAGTTGACTGCACAGGGCTTCAAAGGTGTGTTCCGTACCGTTGCTAACGACGTTGCACAAGGTGGCGCAATCGGCACCTTCGCAATCAAGGGCATGGGCGGCAAGAAGATCGCTCTGATCGACGACAAAACGGCTTACGGCGTTGGTATCGCTGACGAAGCTGAAAAGGCGATCAAAGCAGCGGGCGGCAACATCGTAATCCGCGAAGCACTTGCTAACGAGAAAGAGCAAGACTTCAAAGGCGTGTTGACCAAAGTTAAAGCAAAAGCACCTGACGTCATCATCTTCGGTGGTATGGATGCTCAAGCTGGCCCAATGACCAAGCAAATGAAAGCGCTTGGCATCAAGGCTAAGTTCATCGGCGGCGACGGCATGCAGACTGGCGAATTCGTCAAGCTCGGCGCAGACGCAGCTGAAGGCGCTTACGGCACGCTCGCAGGTTTGCCGAAAGAGAAAATGCCTAAGGGCGCTGAGTTCTACGATCGCTTCAAGGCGAAGTTCAACGCAGACGTTCAGGCTTACTCGCCATTCACCTATGACGCGACGATGATCATGGTCGAAGCGCTCGTTAAAGCTAAGGGCAACGGCGCAGCTGCAATCGACGCAATCAAAACCGGTAAGTTCACCGGCGTTGCTGGCACCTACGAGTACGATGACAAAGGCGACATGAAGAATGGCGCGATCACCGTGTTCCAAGTTAAAGGCGGCAAGTGGGAAGCAGTTGAAGTGATCGGTGGCCCGGTCGCTGCAGCAGCTCCAGCAGCGGCTCCTGCTCCAGCAGCAGCGCCCGCAGCAGCTCCAGCACCCGCTGACGCGAAGAAGCCTTAATCGCGATTCAGCGACGGCTCTAAGCAAAACGGCACCTTCGGGTGCCGTTTTTTTTTGCTACGCATCTTTCTTCGCGACAACCGGGGCAGTTAAGGCCGGCACAACTAGCAGGTCAAAGACGCAACGCGCAGACAAGGCTTGAGGCGCGCAATGGGCGTGCTCCTTCTGTGCTCAAGCCAGCTGTATATCGTTGAAATTCATAACGAAGTGAATTTTTCTTGGTTCACTTCAGCGGTGCTTACTTCTAACGTTGCATCCCTTACGTTTTTGGATGACAACGCTGTATGCAATCAAGAAAACTCCTCCTCGCGCTCGGCTCTAGCCTCGGTCTCATTTTCGCTTCTTCCGTTGCCGCGCAAACGACACTGCTAAACGTGTCCTACGACCCGACGCGCGAGTTCTACAGCGAGTTCAATGCTGCATTCGCGAAACAATGGAAAGCGAAATCCGGTGAAAGCTTGAGCGTTAAGCAATCGCATGGCGGCTCCGCCAAGCAAGCACGAGCCGTGATTGATGGGCTTGAAGCAGACGTGGTCACGCTCGCTCTTGCCTACGATATCGATGCCATTCACGAAAACGGCGGTCTTTTGCCGAAAGACTGGCAGAAGCGTTTGCCAAATAACGCTGCGCCTTACACCTCGACCATCGTCTTTCTCGTGCGCAAAGGCAATCCAAAAAAGATCAAAGATTGGAATGATCTCGCGCGCGCTGGCGTAGAAGTGATAACGCCAAATCCCAAGACGTCAGGCGGCGCGCGCTGGAACTACCTCGCTGCGTGGGCGTACTCGCTCGCGCAACCGGGCGGTAGCGCAACTACCGCACGTAGCTTCACTAAATCCGTGTACGACAACGTAAAAGTACTCGACACCGGTGCGCGCGGATCAACGACCACTTTTGTCGAACGTGGCATCGGCGATGTACTGATTGCTTGGGAAAACGAAGCCTTACTTGCGATCAAGGAGCTCGGCCCTGACAAGCTCGAAGTGGTTGTGCCTTCGCTTTCAATTTTGGCGGAACCGCCAGTCGCTATCGTCGATAAGGTGGTCGACAAACGCGGCACGCGTAAAGTAGCCCAGGCGTACCTGGAGTTTTTGTACACACCAGAAGGGCAACGTCTCGCCGGAAAGCACTTCTACCGTCCTCGTGATTCCAAAATCGCCTCCGAGTTCTCAAAGCAATTTGCGCCAGTAAAACTGGTTTCGATCGACACGGTGTTTGGGGGCTGGCAAAAAGCACAGAAAGAGCACTTCGCGGATGGCGGCGTGTTCGACCAAATCGCTGTACGCAAGTAATTGTCAACGCGCGTATTCGGGAGGATGTATGTCTGCGACCACGTTGATCGTACCTGGGCTCTACGGGAGCGGGGAGTTGCACTGGCAGACTTGGATGGAGCGCCAGATCGACGGCGCGCGTCGCGTTGAACAGCGCGACTGGAATTCGGCGCGCCTCGACGAATGGTCCGACGCGCTCGCCACGGCAATCGACGAAAGTGCGACGCCAGTGTGGATCATTGCGCACAGTTTTGGCTGCTTGGTAACGGCAGCCGCCGCTCAGTCGCGCGCCAATCGAATACGCGGCGCGATGCTTGTTGCCCCGGCCAATCCCAAACGTTTCAGCGTTCACGGATTGGAGCCGCGGACAACTATTCGTTCGATCTCATCGCAACTTCCGCACACGGCGCTCGGGTTTCCGGCGGTTGTCGTCGCCAGCACCAACGATCCGTGGATGCGCTTCACCACGGCAAATGTCTGGGCAGAGCGCTGGGGCGCTAGGCTCGTGAACCTCGGCGCGGCGGGACATATCAACGCGGAAGCGGGCTTTGGGCCGTGGCAACAAGGGCTCGATCTCTTCAACGGTCTGCGCGAGGCGCATCACCTTTGTCCGCTCGGGGAGTTCGATGAACGGTATGCACCGCACACCACACGCGAGCGCTATGCGCTGCGCGCTATTGAGCGACATTGGTTTGCGTAGCTACGCTCATACATGCCAAAAAAGAATACTCACATTACTAATCGTACAAACAATGAAACCGCGGGCCGGTTTAGCCTTTCCTCGATTCATTGCAGCTGAAGTTTGCATCACATTCCGTACCCATCATGACAGCCACTACGACCCCCGCGAATGCGGGCTTTGGTACACCGCCGTACCCAGCAGAAGCTATCCATCGACGCCCTCCAGAAACTCAGACCGCACTTCGAACGCGACCTGGTCGCCGAGTGCTACCAGGGCTGCCATTAAGTCTTGGCGTATCGCTCACCTACCTCTCAATTGTTGTTTTGTTACCGCTCGTAGCGCTCTTCGCGCGAACCTTTTCGCTGACCTTTGACGCGTTCATCGACGCTGTGTTTGCGCCACGCGTTGTTGCTACCTATCTCGTGAGCTTCGGTGCTGCGTTGCTTGCTGCCGTGACGAACGTCGTGTTTGGGGGGATTCTCGCGTGGGTGCTCGTGCGCTATTCGTTCCCCGGGCGCAAGCTTGTGGACACATTGATTGATCTTCCGTTTGCGTTGCCGACAGCGGTAGCGGGTATCGCGCTCACGGCGATCTACGCGAAGAACGGTGTGCTCGGTGCGCCGCTCGAAGCGCTCGGTTTGAAGGTTGCCTTCACACCGATTGGGATTTACGTCGCGATGGTATTTATCGGTCTACCCTTTGTTGTTCGCACCCTTCAACCCGTATTACAAGACCATGAAATCGAGTTTGAAGAAGCAGCCGCCAGTCTCGGCGCATCACGACTGCGGACGATCATTCGTGTAATTTTGCCGGCGATGATCCCGGCGCTCTTGACCGGCTTCGCACTCGCGTTTGCGCGCGCAGTCGGCGAGTATGGATCGATTATTTTCATCGCTGGCAACGTGCCCTACGTGTCAGAGATTACGCCGCTCATCATCATCACGAAGCTCGAGCAGTACGACTATGCCGGGGCAACCGCCGTCGCGAGCGTCATGCTTGTGATCTCGTTCGTGCTTCTACTGGCGATCAATCTATTGCAAGCGTGGACTGCGCGCCGCTCAGGACGGACGCTATGAGTGTCGTCAATATCGTCGGCACACTAGAGCGCTCCCCTGCAATCTTCGAAACCCGGGCCGCTACGTCAGAACCCGCGTGGGCCAAGTGGAGTTTGATCGCAGTCTCGATTGCATTTTTTTCACTCTTCCTGCTGTTGCCTCTGGTGGTCGTGTTCGTCGAGGCGTTTGCGAAGGGCTGGTCGCTTTACAAAGATGCCGTGACCGAGGCTGATGCATGGTCAGCGATCAAACTCACGTTGATTGCGGCTGCGATATCGGTTCCGCTCAATCTTGTTTTCGGGGTTGCGGCCGCGTGGGCTATTGCAAAGTTTGAATTTCGCGGGAAACAGATTCTGCTGACCCTCATCGATTTGCCGTTTTCTGTGTCCCCAGTGATTGCGGGGCTCATCTACGTGCTGCTCTTCGGTGCGCATGGCTGGTTTGGTCCGTGGCTCAAGGAGAACGATCTGAAGATCATCTTCGCCGTGCCAGGCATCGTCCTAGCGACGATGTTTGTCACGGTGCCTTTTGTTGCGCGAGAGCTGATCCCGCTGATGCAGGCCCAAGGGCGCGAAGAAGAAGAGGCGGCGGTCGTGCTGGGGGCGTCTGGCTGGCGCGTATTTTGGAGTGTCACGTTACCCAACGTAAAGTGGGCGCTCTTGTACGGTGTGATTCTCACCAACGCCCGTGCAATGGGTGAGTTTGGCGCTGTCTCAGTGGTCTCGGGACATATTCGCGGCCAGACCAACACGCTGCCGCTGCATATCGAAATTCTTTACAACGAATACCAATTTACCGCTGCCTTTGCGGTCGCATCATTGCTTGCGATGTTGGCCCTTGTGACGCTTGGGGCGAAGTCGTTGATCGAGTGGCGTCAGAAAAGCGTATTGAAGGAACTGCAATCATGAGCATCAGAGTTGAAAACATTAGTAAGCAATTTGGCGGGTTCAAGGCGCTCGATAACGTCACGCTAGACGTGCCGAGTGGCGAATTAGTCGCGCTTCTCGGGCCATCGGGCTGCGGAAAAACAACATTGCTTCGAATCATCGCCGGTTTGGAAAACGCTGATAGCGGTCGCGTTTTGCTCGACGGCGACGACGCATCGGATACCCACGTCCGCGAGCGCCAAGTTGGATTTGTGTTTCAGCACTACGCGCTGTTTAAACACATGACAGTGTTTGAGAATGTCGCGTTCGGCTTGCGTGCGCGCTCCAAGAAAACGCGACCTACAGATGCCGCAATTGCGCAGAAAGTACACCAGCTACTTGAGCTGGTGCAGCTGGATTGGGCTGCAAACCGTTTCCCAGCCCAGCTTTCAGGCGGGCAGCGCCAACGCATCGCACTAGCACGCGCGCTCGCGGTCGAGCCGCGCGTACTCTTGTTAGACGAGCCCTTTGGCGCACTCGATGCAAAAGTAAGAAAAGAGTTGCGTCGGTGGCTGCGCCGTCTGCACGATGAGTTGCACGTCACCTCGGTGTTCGTCACTCACGATCAAGACGAAGCCGTCGAAGTTTCAGATCGTATCGTGCTGATCAACCATGGGCGTATTGAGCAAGTGGGCGCACCCACCGAGGTGTACCAAAAGCCCGCTTCGGCCTTCGTGTTCGACTTCTTGGGGACCGCGAATCGCTTTGAGATTAGTGACGCGGCGCAAGGCTACGGTTATGCGCGGCCGCACGAAACCGAGCTAGCGCTAAGCGCATGTCATGACACGGTCGCTGTCACTGTAAGCCGGGTGCAGCACCGTGGCGCTACAACGCGTATCGAAGCGCTTGAGCAGGTCAGGTCTGGGCCGAAGAGTGATCATCGCTATTTTGAGATTGAACTACCTCTAGTTGCCGTGGGCTCGCTCGATCTTTTTGAAGGTAAGGTGGTTCACGTGAGGCCAACAAGGCTCCATGTGTTTGATCGGCAAATCGCCCAAAGCGCGGGCGCTGCGTCATGAACTTTCAGCAGCTTAGAATTGTTCGCGAAACCGTTCGTCAAAATTTCAATTTAACTGAAGTTGGTGCTGCCCTCTACACGTCGCAGTCGGGTGTCAGTAAGCACATTAAGGATCTCGAGGATGAACTCGGGGTCGAACTCTTTGTAAGAAAAGGCAAGCGTCTTACTGGGCTCACCGAACCGGGAGCGGACTTGGCCCGCATCGTTGACCGACTTTTGCTAGACGCGCAAAACATCAAAGAGCTCGCGGCGCATTACACCCAAGTTGACGAAGGAAAGCTCACGATTGCGACAACGCACACCCAAGCGCGTTATGCGCTGCCGCGCGTGATTTCGGCGTTTCGTAAAGAATTTCCGAAGGTGCATCTGGCGCTGATTCAAGGAAGCCCCGAGGAGATTCAAAATCTCTTGCTCGAAGGCAAGGCCGATATTGCGATTGCTACGGAAGCGCTCGGAGGAGAGCCCGACATTGCAGCGTTTCCCTACTACGCGTGGCATCACGCGGTGGTGGTCCCGCGCGGTCACCCACTTGAACAGATCCCAGCAATCACGCTAGACGAAGTCGCGAAATACCCCATCATTACGTATCACGAGGGATTTACAGGACGATCACGCATCGACCAAATGTTTGCGAGCGCGGGCGTGAAGCCCACCATCGCGATGTCTGCACTCGATGCGGATGTAATCAAGACCTACGTTGAACTGGGTCTTGGAATCGGCATCGTTGCAGAAGGCGCGTTCGACTCCGTGCGGGATCAGGACCTCACGCTCATCAAGGCGCCACAACTATTCCCGCAGAACGTCACCAAAATCGGCGTGCGGCGCGGGTATTTTTTGCGCGGTTATGCGTATCGATTCATCGAGCTCTGTTCTCCTTCGCTACGACCTGATCTGGTGCGGGATGGCGTGAATGCAATTGAGTGACCGCCTTGCGGCGATGTGACAAAGATCGCCGAATCGCCGAGGGAAATCGCTAGGCTCAAGCGATGACAACCCGCGACACAGATTTACAGTAGCGAACGGTGCATCATCAACTAGATGCGCCCTCTAAACCGCGAGCCGCGTTGAGTTTTTTACCTCGTGCATCACCGTGTACGTTCGTGTTTCGCGCACGCCCGGGAGCGTCCAGAGTCGAGTGTTGGCGAAATGATGGAAGTGATCCATGTCTCGCACACGGATCTTTAGCAAGTAGTCAAAGCCGCCAGCCACCATATGGCATTCCAGGATTTCGGGATGAACCTGTACTGAGGCGCTGAATGCATCAAGCACGTTCGGCGTGGTGCGATCCAAACGCACCTCGACGAAGATAAGCGTTGCCAGACCCAGTTTGCGAGCGTTGAGCCGTGCTTCGACGCTATCTACATAGCCCTCACGATACAAGCGCTGCGAGCGTGCGAGGACGGCTGTCGGCGAGAGCGCGACCACCTCGGCGAGCCGGGTATTGCTGATCCTGCCATCTTGCTGCAGCTGACTGAGAATCTTTCGGTCAATTGAATCCAGTTCTTCGCCCATTGAATGCCTACCCTCGCTTTGATGAATTATTGACTACAAAAGCTACCGAAAATGGTGAATTATTCATCGGCTTTCTCCCTATCATGCACAGAATTCGTTTTTAGGGGAATCTATGCGACTTCCGGAGCCGTACCGCGCCGAACAACCGATTGTTGAGGCGAACATTGCACGCGCAGCCGCGCATCTTGCCTGGGAGCGCGTGATCGAGACCGCGCGTCCGTGGGTGGAAGGCGTGCGCCGTGACCCGCCACCGTTTTGGGCGATGGAATCGCTGCTCAAGGAGTATCCGATCTCGAAACCAGAGGGTCTGGCCTTGATGCGTTTGGCCGAAGCGCTGTTGCGAGTTCCCGATTCGGCAACCGCCATCGAGTTAACAGCTGATCAACTCTCACGGGCAAATTTCGACGGATCAAGTGATTCATCGCTGGCGCGCCTTTCCAACACGGTGATCGCGCTTTCAAAGCGAACGCTCCCCGACGATGATCAGCCGCAAGGCGTGTTCGCGAAGCTCGGCGCAAAAACCATCGTTGCCGCAACGGCCCGCGCAGTGCAGCTCTTAGCCAAGCAGTTCGTGCTTGGCCAGAACATCGAAGAAGCGTTACAAGAATCCGCCAAAGAGAGAAAACACACGCCACAGCTTCGCTTCAGTTTTGACATGTTGGGCGAGGGCGCGCGCACGAGCGAGGATGCCACTCGCTACTTTGCAGCGTACGAACACGCGATTCGCGCCATCATCGTCTCCAAGAAAAAATTCGGCGGTGCGAGCGATGATCCGCGAAACTCTGATGGCATTTCGATCAAACTTTCCGCGCTGCATCCGCGCTACGAGGAACTGCAAAAAGATCGAGTAATGTCCGAGCTTGTGCCGCGTGTTTGGTCGCTCGCCGATCTCGCGGCAAGTGCAAACATCAATCTGACCGTCGATGCCGAGGAAGTTGATCGCCTCGAACTCTCGCTCGACGTGTTTGACGCCGTGCTCAAGCGCATTGCAAATCATCATCCGAGCTGGACCGGCTTTGGATTGGCGCTGCAGGCCTACCAAACGCGTTCTGTGGATTTGGTGGAATGCGTCGCAGACATGGCGAAACGGGCGGGTGTCCGCGTGATGTGCCGACTCGTCAAAGGCGCGTACTGGGATAGCGAGATCAAACGCGCCCAGGAGCTCGGGCTATCGCACTATCCCGTGTTCACCGAGAAGCAGCACTCGGATTCGAGTTATCTTGCCTGCGCGACGGTGCTTTTAGAGCGTAAGGATGTGTACTTTCCACAGTTCGCGACGCACAACGCGGGCACGATTGCGGCCATCGAACAAATCGCGCAGCGCTTGGATGCACCTTTCGAGCTCCAGCGTTTGCACGGCATGGGCGGCGGCGTGTATCGCGAGTATTTGAAGACGGCGGCAAAGGATCGCACCATCCGCGTCTACGCGCCCGTTGGGTCGCATCGAGATTTGCTTGCCTATCTGGTGCGGCGCCTGCTGGAAAACGGCGCGAATTCTTCGTTCGTTCACCAGTTGGCGGACGATGATGTGGGGATCGAAACCTTGCTCGAATCTCCGCTTCGTGTTTTTAAGGAAACTTCACTTGTTTTGCCCAAAGAAATTCTAGGCAAACGGGTGAATAGTAGTGGAATTGACTTATCCATTGAAAGCGCACGTAGCCCAATTAAAGAAGTTTTATCAACGATACAGCTGTATCCAATTACTGAGACTTCGGTTGCAGAGGTGAACGCTGCGTTTTCACGGGCGGCGAGCGCGCAAATTGGCTGGCGCGATACGCCGGTTGAAACTCGCGCTCGCGCGTTACGCACGGCGGCCGACGCACTTGAGCAAGATTTGCCACGCTTCTGCGGATTGCTCGTTTTGGAGGCCTACAAAACTTGGGGCGACACGGTGGCTGAAGTCCGCGAGGCGATCGATTTCCTGCGTTACTACGCCGACGAGGCTGAGCGGATCGCGACGCCCATTGAGCTGCCTGGGCCTACTGGCGAGAGAAACACGCTCTATCTGCGCGGTCGCGGCACCTGGGTGGCGATCTCGCCGTGGAATTTCCCGCTCGCAATTTTCGTTGGGCAAATCGCCGCCGCACTCGCTACAGGCAACACCGTGATCGCCAAACCGGCTGAGCAGACGCCGGTGATTGCCAACGAAATGGCCGCCATCCTGCACGGCGCAGGCGTGCCTAAAGACGTATTGCAACTTGTGTTTGGCTTGGGGCACACCGTGGGCGCGGCACTTGTTTCGCATCCAAATGCCGCCGGTGTGGTGTTCACAGGCTCCACGGCGGTTGCCAAGATCATTCAGCGCACGCTCGCCCAGAAAGACGGGCCGATCGTGCCGCTGATCGCGGAGACTGGCGGTATCAATGCCATGCTTGTCGATTCAACCGCGCTGCCCGAGCATGTGGTGGATGCCGTTGTGCAATCCGCGTTTCGCTCGGCCGGACAGCGCTGCTCGGCGCTGCGCGTGTTGTGTGTGCACGAAGCGATTGCCGACGGCGTGATTGAAATGCTCAAAGGGGCGATCGCTGAGCTACGTGTTGCCGCGCCGAGAGAGCTCACCACCGATGTTGGCCCGCTCATCGATGCAGAGGCATTCGCGGGCATACAAAAGCATATTGAGCGCCTGAGCACCACGACAACGTTGCTCGCGAAAGGCGAGCGCTCGCAGGACGCACTTGCCAATACAGTAGTGCCACATTTGTTTGAGGTGGGCTCACTCACAGACATCAAGGAAGAAATCTTCGGGCCTGTGCTTCAACTCGTCCGCTGGCGTGGCGAACCTGAAGCGATCATCGATCAAGTGAACGCGCTTGGCTTCGGACTCACGCTTGGCATTCACACCCGAATCGATCGCCGCGCGCAATCACTTGCGTCGCGTGCGCACGTGGGTAACGTCTACATCAATCGCAACATCATTGGCGCGGTGGTGGGCGTTCAGCCGTTCGGTGGCGAAGGCCTCAGCGGAACGGGCCCGAAAGCAGGTGGTCCGCATTACTTGTATCGCTTCTGCGCTGAACAAACCATTACCGTGAATACTGTGGCGGCGGGCGGCAATGTTGCGCTTATGACCAGCTAACACGGCGCTTCACCGCATTTACTGCTTCGATCAACCTGCAAAATTTTCAGTCTCCCATGCGTAACCCGCATTGTCTGTAAGGGGTTTGCAGGCAAAATCCGAAATTCGTTCCAGGATGAGCGCGTGGTCGGAAGCGCAGCGAATCCTCGTCACATTTGTTAACTGGGGAAATTCATGTCAATCGACGTCTTGCTGCAGCAGATCGTCAACGGTCTGGTGGTAGGCAGCGTGTACGCGCTCGTCGCGCTCGGCTACACGATGGTCTACGGGATTTTGCAGCTCATTAACTTCGCGCACGGCGAAATTGTGATGATTGGTGCCTTGGCGGCATTGTTTGTCACCAATGCACTGATCGCTGTGGGCGTTCCGCCTGCGCTCGCGCTCGTCATCGCAATTCTGGCGGCGATGATCATTTGTGCGATTGTGGGCGTGTCCGTCGAACGAATAGCGTATCGACCGCTGCGCACCGCGCCGCGGCTTGCGCCCTTGATCACCGCGATCGGCGTTTCGATTTTTCTCCAGCAGATCGCAATTCTGGTGTTCGGGCGTAACTACTTCACCTTCCCCGAAATCATTCCCAAAACGCCGATGCAGTTTGGTGCGGTGATTGTCACGCCCAACGAAATCGTGATCTTTGTGACATCGCTCCTTTTGATGGCCGGACTCTTATTCCTGGTCAACAAAACAAAGATTGGCACCGCGATGCGCGCCACCGCCGAAGATCAAAAGGTCGCCGGCCTGATGGGCATCGATATCAACAAAATCATCGCATTCACCTTTGCTATTGGCTCTGGCTTAGGTGCAATTGCAGGCGTGATGGTGGCCTCCAACTACGGACAGGCGCACTATTTCATGGGCTTCATGCTCGGCTTGAAGGCATTTACCGCAGCAGTGATGGGCGGCATCGGCAATCTGTGGGGCGCGATGGTCGGCGGCCTGATTCTCGGGTTGGTTGAAAACGTCGGACTGATGTTCGTGCGCGGAGACTACAAAGACATCTTCGCATTCGTCGTGCTAGTTCTGGTGCTGATCTTCCGCCCACAAGGCTTGATCGGCGAAAAAGTCGCCGAGCGCGCGTAGAACCTAGGGAAAACTCAAGATGAGCGCTTTACTCGAAAACAAACGCAATCAAATCATCGCCTTCGTGGCGTTGGGTATCTTCCTGCTGATCCTTCCGTTTCTTGCTGGCATGATCGGGCAAGCATGGGTTCGGATTTTGAACATCACACTGCTCTACGTCATGCTCGCACTCGGGCTAAACGTTGTGGTCGGCGTCGCCGGATTGCTTGATCTGGGTTACGTCGCGTTCTACGCGGTCGGAGCCTACACGTGGGCGCTGCTGGCATCGAACCACTTCGATTTGAGCTACCCGTTCTGGGTGCTACTGCCGCTCGGTGCGTTCCTGGCTGCGCTGGCGGGCCTCATGCTCGGTGCGCCGGTGCTCAAGTTGCGAGGCGACTACTTGGCGATTGTGACGCTTGGATTCGGTGAAATCATTCGAATCCTCATGAACAATTTAGACAAGGTCTCGCTGCCTGGCAGCGATACGGTTTACAACCTAACCAATGGCCCGCGCGGGGTGACGGGCATCGATGGCCTGAACTTCTTCGGCTTCAAGGTACGACAAGGCATCGAAGTCTTCGGATTTCAGATCACTGGTTTGCAGCTCTACTACTTCGTATTTCTCGCAATCGCCATCCTCTCGGTTTGGATGGTCTACAACCTTCAGCATTCGCGTCTAGGTCGTGCGTGGCAGGCGCTTCGTGAAGATGAGATCGCGGCGAAAGCGATGGGCATCAATGTCCGAAACGTCAAGCTCGCCGCATTCGCGTTCGGCGCTCTAACGGGCGGTCTTGCGGGTGGCTTGTTTGCAGCGATGCAGGGATTCGTGAGCCCCGAATCATTCGGCTTGCTTGAATCAGTGATGATTCTCGCGATGGTTGTTTTGGGCGGTATGGGGCACATTCCAGGCGTGATCTTAGGCGCAGTATTGCTTGCGGCGATGCCAGAAGTGATTCGCTACGTTGCCGATGAAAACGTTCAACAAAAGGTATTCGGTTTGGTGGTGATTGCCCCTGAAGTGTTACGCAATCTCATCTTCTCGCTCGCGATGATTTTGATCATGCTCTATCGTCCGCGCGGTTTGTGGCCGTCGCCTGACCGCAAGTCTGATGCAGGAGGTTCTGCAAAATGAGCAAAATGATTTTTGTTGCCGAGGGTGTTACCAAACGATTCGGTGGTGTGACCGCGCTCGATAGCGTTTCCATGTCGATCCCGCGCGATTCGATCTTCGGTTTGATCGGCCCCAACGGCGCGGGGAAAACAACGTTTTTCAATACCCTGACCGGGCTCTATCAAGTCGACGAAGGCAAGTTCACCTTCGACGATCAACCGCTCAACGTGAAAGCGCCGCACGAGGTGGCGCAAGTGGGCATCGCGCGTACCTTTCAAAACATCCGTCTTTTCGGCGAGATGACGGTACTCGAAAACGTGATGGTGGGGCGGCATGTGCGCACCAAGGCGGGCGCATTCGGCGCGATCTTTCGGCCGCCGTCTGTCCGCCGCGAAGAGCGTGAAATCGAAGCGCGTTCTCGCGAATTACTGGCGTATGTAGGTCTTGAAAAGCGCGCTGGCGAGAAGTCGCGCACTCTGGCATACGGAGAGCAGCGCCGCCTGGAGATCGCTCGCGCGCTGGCAACCGATCCAAAGCTCATCGCCCTCGACGAACCAGCGGCAGGCATGAACGCGACAGAAACGCTCGAATTGCGAAAGCTGATTGAGCGAATCGCGCGCGATGGAAAAACTGTGCTTCTGATCGAACACGATATGCGGCTCGTGATGAATGTCTGTCACCACATCGTTGTGCTCGATTACGGCAAAAAAATCGCAGACGGCACACCGTCGCAAATTCAAAAGGATTCAGCGGTGATCAAGGCTTACTTGGGCGGCGCGCACGCAGACACGGGAGACAGTAAATGACTGCGATGCTTGAGGTCAAACAGCTCGAAGTTGCCTACGGCGGCATTAAAGCGATCAAGAAAATTGACTTTTATGTGAACGAGGGCGAACTGGTCACCTTGATTGGTGCTAACGGTGCGGGCAAATCGTCAACGCTGCGCGCGCTATCCGGGCTGGTGAAGCCAGTGGGCGGCACCGTGCGCTATCGTGGTCAGGACATCACTGGCGTTGAATCGCATGAATTGGTGGGGCTTGGCATCGCGCTGTGTCCGGAAGGGCGTGGCGTGTTCAAGCGTCTCGATGTACACGAAAACCTACTGATGGGCGCGTTTGCTCGAAAAGACACCGCGCAGATCATGCGCGAGGTCGATGAGATCTACACGCTCATCCCCCGTTTGAAAGAGCGCACCAAACAGATGGCGGGAACGCTTTCGGGGGGCGAGCAGCAAATGCTTGCCATCGGACGCGCGATGCTTGCGCAGCCGAAGCTTCTGATGCTCGACGAACCATCGATGGGGCTCGCGCCGCTCATGGTGGAGAAGATCTTCGAAATCATCCGCTTGATCGCAAAGCGCGGCACGACCATTCTGCTCATTGAGCAAAACGCGCAACTCGCGCTCGAAAACGCGCACCGCGGCTACGTACTCGAATCGGGCGAAATGAAAATGCAAGGCGAAGCCAAATCGTTGCTTGCCGATCCGCGCGTGAAAGAGGCGTATTTGGGCGGGTAGCGATTACGGTTGCTTCGCTTCCACGAGCGATGCAACCAGTAGTTTTGCGCCGATGACTCCAACTATTGCGCCCGCAATACGGTTAAGGCGCATGCGTTGCTTCGCGTAGCCCGCTTGCATGCGCGGGTGGGAAAACGCGAGCGCAAGGAAGCAATGCCAAAGAAGCGCATTGGCGACAACGAGCGCGACGGCACTAATCAACATCGCCGCACCCGGTGCGTGCGGTAATGACGTTGCGAACACGCTACCAAAGAAAAGTGCTGACTTCGGATTGGTGATGTTGGTGAGGAACCCGAGCCGATAGGCAGCCCACCTGTCCATGGATGCCGCAAGGTTGTCGCTAGTAGAGTGACCAGAGCGCCACAGTTTGATTGCGACGTAAATCAAGTACGCGCCGCCGATGATTTGAACTGCGAATCGCAACTGCGGCACGGCGGTAAACACAGCGCTCAATCCGAGAATTGCGAGCGATGCCCATACGAGAGTCACAGTACACACGCCAAGACTCGCAAACATTGCCCCGCGCTTGTGTCCACTTGCGGCGAGTTGCGTAACGAGAATTAGGTTCGCGCCCGGGGTGACTAACACGACCCAATGCAGAATCATGATTGTGAGTAGGGTTGTAAGCATCGCGTTGTTCCTTGTGTTCGTAAGATCAAGAATAAACGAGCCCAGCCATCGTCCGTGCAAGCTGTGCGGCCTAAAATCTGCCCATGGCGCTCATGATCACCGACGAATGCATTAACTGCGACGTCTGCGAACCCGAATGTCCCAATGCTGCGATCAGCATGGGAGCCGAGTTCTATGTGATCGAGCCTTCAAAATGCACGGAATGTGTCGGCCACTTTGATACGCCGCAGTGTCGCGAAGTGTGTCCCGTTGATTGCATTCCATTGAATCCGGAACACGTTGAAACGAAAGAAGTTTTGTTTTTGAAGTACGAAGCACTCATTCGTAAAACGCACGTACCCTCACCCTAGCCCTCTCCTCCGGGGAGATGGCCCCCCCGACCCTCACCCGCCCCTTCGTCAAGCTCAGGGGCACCCTCTCCCAGTGGGAGAGAATCTGAAGTGTTTTTCCCTCACCCGCCCTCTCGGGCACCCTCTCCCAGTGGGAGAGGGGAAATGAAAGAAATCGATGAAAACTCGCCCCATGTTGACCGCCGATGATGTGAAGAAAATTGCTGCTGCCTGTGAAGCAGAGGCGATCAAAAACAATTGGGCGGTAACTATTGCGATTTGCGACGATGGCGGGCATTTGCTCTGGCTGCAGCGCCTTGATGGCGCGGCACCTGTGTCGGCAACCATTGCACCGCGCAAGGCGATTACTTCCGCGATCGGACGCCGCGAGAGTGGCGTGTACGAAAAGATGGTGAATGAGGGCCGAGTGTCGTTCTTGTCGGTGGATGCGGTGACTCCGCTCGAAGGTGGCGCGCCGATCGTGGTCGAAGGTCACACCCTCGGTGCAGTGGGCGTCTCGGGCGTGAAATCGTCAGAGGACTTGCAAATCGCAAAGGCCGGAATTGCGGCGCTCGCCTAAGCAGTAGCAACGCTTCGCTCGGAAGCGCGGTTTATATGGGCAAGCGAAGCGAATAGCTAGCTCTCAGCTTTGACCGTTTCTAACCGCTTGCCCCATTTCGATCAGGCGTTTAATTAGTAAGGCTGCTACGATTCGCGAAGCGGTCACGTGCGAAGCGTGAATGTTCAGCGCGGCCTAAAGCTCAGTACGAACTTGCCAAAGCTCGGGGAATAAAACCACATCAAGCGCGCGGCGCAAGTACGCAACGCCCGCGGTGCCACCTGAGCCGATCTTGTAGCCAATCAAGCGTTCAACCGTCGTGACATGGTTAAACCGCCAGCGGCGGAAGTTGTCTTCGACGTCGACCAGTTTTTCCGCGAGATAGTAAAGATCCCAGTGCGCTGCGGTGTTGCGATACACGGACACCCATGCACCGAGCACATGCGCGTTGGCGCTCGGCACCTCGTCAAACTGAGTTCGTAACTCGCGCGCATCGAGCAAGCCGCGCTCTGCGAGCACCGCGAGCGCCACGTCATAGATTGAGGGCGAATCGATGAGCGCGCTCAGCTTGGCGTGCTCGTCGGGTTGCTCAACAAACGGCTTCAGCATGTAGCGTTGACGATTGCCAAGCAGGAATTCAACGGTTCGATATTGCCAACTTTGAAATCCGCTCGCCTTACCAAAGGCATGACGGAATTCAAGATAGTCCGCAGGCGTCATCGTCTTCAACACTTCCCACGCGTTGCCCATCTGCTCTTGCGCGCGCGACACGCGAGCGAGCATTTTCATGGCTGGATCAAACTCCCGCCGCGATAAACAAGCAGTCGCACCCGAGAGCTCTTTGATGATGAGGCTCATCCACACTTCTTGCACATGATGGATCGTGATGAAGAGCGTTTCATCATGGGCATCGGTGAGCGGCGCTTGCGCGGCGAGCAACTGTTCAAGCCGAAGGTAGCTTGAGTAACTGAAACTATCCTTGAACGAGGCATGAGCATCGCGCGTGGCTTCATCAAGGGAGGGACGGTTTTCTTGCATGGTGAGTACGAGCGTGCGTGAATGATCGGATATTGAGCCGGCGCGAGCCAGAGCGCATCAAGTGACCGCGTGTTTCTGCTGATACTTCGGTTGATCCCATTCGCGTGTCGCGAGGATGTCCGCCAAGTGTTTGGCTGCATTCACCACATCTTCGCGTGTGACGTAAAGCGGCGTGAAGCCAAATCGCAGAATGTCTGGCGCACGGAAATCACCGATCACGCCGCGCGCAATCAAGTTTTGCATGATTGCGTAACCTTCAACGTGCCGGAACGACACTTGGCTGCCGCGCAACGCATGTTCGCGCGGGGTTGCGAGCGAGAGCGCGTCGCCGCAATGAGTTTCCACTTCCGCGATAAACAAATCCGTGAGCGCGAGGGATTGCTCGCGAATGCGCTGTAGATCCACGTTCAACCAAAGATCGAGCGAAGCTTCGAGAGACGCGAGCTGCAGAATCGGTGGCGTGCCCACAAGGAAGCGCTTCGCGCCGCGAACCACGCGAAACACCGGGTCAAACGCGAAGGGTGCGGCATGCGCAAACCACCCAGAAATCGGCGCGGGCGCGTTCATCGCATCAAGCGCATCGAGATGACGCTTGGCACCGAAAATAAACGCAGGCGCGCCGGGTCCGCCGTTCAAGTATTTGTAGCCGCAGCCCACGGCGAAATCGGCGTTGCATTCATTGAGCGCTACGGGAAACGCGCCTGCGGAATGGGCGAGATCCCAAATCATCATCGCGCCGTGACGATGCGCGTGCTCGGTGATTTCTTTCATGTTGTAGCGCTCGCCAGTGCGGTAATCCACTTCTGTCAACATCACGATCGCGGTTTGGGCGCTGATGTTCGCGGGAATCTCAGTGCGCTTCACAAAACGCAATTCGAGCTTGCGATCGCGCAGCAGTTCACGTAACCCCTGAGCGATGTAGAGATCGGTGGGAAAGTTATCGATATCGCTCACGATCACATTGCGCGCGGGATCAGCCGGGATCAGCGCAAGCGCACTCAATAGCGCTTTGAAGAGGTTGATTGACGTGCTGTCACACGCGACGACTTCGCCATCATTTGCGCCGATGAGTTTCGCAAGTTTGTTGCCAACCCGCTCAGGCGCGTTGATCCAATCCGCTGAATTCCAAGAGCGAATCAAATCATTGCCCCACTCACGCTTGACGGCATCGGCCACGCGCACACTTGAAAGCCTCGGCAATGCGCCGAGCGAATTACCATCAAGATAGATCACGCCTTCCGGCAGCGCGAACTCACGGCGAAATTGATCGAAATAGGTATCAAGAGATGTGGGCATGGGCGGACTTGTGGGGTGGGCAGCAGATGAAAGCGCTGCGTGTGCGAGAACGTCGAGGACCATCGCACGGTGAACAATCGGTTGATTGTCTCGCGCAGTCAGGCGCAGTTTATTTCACGAATCGCACGAAGCAGGGCTAGAAATTTCGTGATTGAGCTTGCGCGCTGAGTGGCAGCGCACAGTTAATGCGGTCTCAACGCCTCTACGGCGCTATCGACAAGTTGGACGGCCTTGCGGAGCATTCGAAGTCCATGGAAGTTCATGCCGCGTGTGCGAGCAATAGCGATTTGGCCACTTCCCGCCCTAAGGCGGGTTTGTGAAGGGAAACTAGGGGAGTTTTGACAATCTACGTCCAAACTATGGATTTCAATTTCCTGTCAGCCTCAATCCCGAAGCGCTAAGTGAAAACAAAATTTCTGCGGCTTTTTTCGGCATGTCGATTTATGATGCGACGCTAAGTCAACGAGAATAAGCGCTGCAACGAGCGCTTTGCTCGCTGTTCGGATTCCGAGCTGCCCGGGGGGGGAATTGAACCAAGATCGCGAGCGACGCACGTCGTCCCTTTTTCATTCGTTTTCACTCCAATGGTGGGAGTCAATCGCTGCATCATGGGATCGCATGCGCCAGAGAGGCGCGAGGCTTCTTGCCATGCTTTTCGCCTGCGTTGTGGTTCTGGGCAGCGCCTCGCCCCCAGCCAACGCCGATCCCTACATGGCCATGTCGCTGGATTGCGGCAGCAACTGCACAACACAAAACCCAGTCAGGGTGTTCTTCACCGACAGCATTGGACAAAATAGCGCCGATGGCCCTTTAGGAACAATAGGGCTTGCCGAAACCCAAGTTTTCATCTTGGTTCGTGGGGATGTCAATCCGGTCTGTTACGACGTATATGCGGATGATCCCACGGCGCTCAATCTAGCGAGGCGGGTGGCAGCTAATGTCTGCACAACAAAAGAGTATTTCTTTTTCAACGGGCCACTTGGCGCACGGCGATGGGCAACGCCTGTTACGTTTTCTTCTACTGTGCCATTTAGCGCTGGCCGTCACAGCATCAGCATTCGCAGATTGTGGGTTCCCTTTTATTCGCTTCCTTCATCTGCAAACCCGCCGTGGGATTACGTCTCAACAATTTATTTTGACGTATTCGAGCGCGCCAATTTAACGGCGACGAGCGGCACGCCACAGAGCGCGCAGGTTTTGCAGGCCTTTGCTCAACCGCTGCAAGTAACAGTGAAAAAGAACGATGGTCAGCCGTTGGCGAACACAACCGTCACCTTCACCAAGCAATACGCTGCGCCGTTCTATGCGATGGCCAATCTCAGCAGCGAAACGGCTGTGACAAATGCTCAGGGCGTCGCTAGCGTTACAGCAACAGCCAATGGCTACGGCGGCAGCTACAGCATCATCGCCAATGCGCCAGGCGCTTCCGGCCCGGTGACTTTTTCGCTCTCCAATTCAGGCTCGCCGGCTCACCTATCGATCTACGCTGGCTCAGGACAGTCTGCACCATTCCTCACAAACTTTGCGCAACCCTTGCAAGCGCGCGTCACCGATGATGCTGGAAATCCAGTCAGTGGGGTTCAAGTTTCATTCACGCCACGGTATGGGCCGCCAAACTACTCTGCAATTGCTCTGTTGTCCTCCGCAACCGCTACGACGGATTCGAACGGCGTTGCGAGCGTGACGGCTAGCGCCAATGGCTATAGCGGCTTTCACTCGGTTGGTGTTTCAGCGCCGGGAGTCAACGAAGCGCCGGAATTCAATCTGTCCAATCACGGCGCCGGCGCACTTATCTCGGTGAAAAGCGGCAATCAACAGTCAGCGAGGTTGTTAACGGCATTTTCTGCGCCGCTCGAAGTATTTGTTACCGACGACGTTGGTACGCCAGCTACGGGGGTCAATGTCGACTTTACGACTGTGTATCTGCCGCCTAACTACTCTGCTAACGCGGTGTTAGCGACCTCAACAGCCGTCACGGACAACATGGGTGTGGCGCGAATTTCTGCGAGTGCTAACGGCTATAGCGGTGAGCATGCGGTGGTTGCAACAATCCGGGGCTCCAGCCGGTCCACAACATTCAACCTGCGAAATTTCGGCTCTGTAAGCGGGATTAGCGCAGTCTCAGGAACGTCGCAATCAGCAACCATCTTTAAGCCGTTCGCAATCCCACTTCAGGTGCGCGTGCAAGATGACGTTGGCACTCCGGCAGGCGGGGTTCAGGTCACATTTTCTGTTCCGCAAAGCGGGCCTTCCGCGAACCTCAATCAACTTACCGCGATTACCAATTTCAACGGAATCGCCACGGTTAATGCGATAGCGAATGGCCAAAAAGGGACGTTTAACGTAACGGCCTCGGTGCCCGGTGTAGCGACCCCCGTCCCGTTCTCACTCAACAACATCTATACGTCGCAGACAATCAGTTTCACACCGCCGGTAGCTCAGACCTATTCACCAGGAGGGACTTTTACCCTCGCCGCAGCTTCCACGTCTGGCCTACCAGTGAGCTTCGCATCGAACAGCACGAACGTGTGCGCTGTCGCCGGAACGACCGTCAGCATTGTCTCCGCCGGTACGTGCTCGATCACGGCATCACAAGCTGGCGACAGCGACTTCGACGTCGCGCCAGACGTGACGCAGAGCATCACGATCAATGTCGCGAGTCAAACGATCACTTTTCCATCGATTAGCGCTTTCTCGTGGTACCAGGGATCGGCATCCCTGTCTGCCAACGCTAGTTCCGGGTTATCGATAATCTACTCCGTGCTTTCTGGTCCATGCACGCTTAGCGGTAATACCGTTACCGCGAGCGCTCCAGGAAGCTGCATGATCGCTGCGAATCAAGCGGGCAGTGCCAATTACGCCGCTGCGGCGCAACTCACGCAAGCGGTCACCGTGAACAACGCGCCAGCGCTACTTGACATTGATGCAAGTGCGGCGTCCGTGGCGGCGGGAACGAAGTACGACGCGGCCACCGACGGCATGATGGTGCTGCGCTATCTTTTGGGCTACACCGGCACTGCGATCACAGCAAACGCTACTGGCTCAAGCGCGACGAGAGACAGTGCGCAAATCGCCGCCCACTTGCAGAGCGTTCAAGCCGTGCTTGACGTTAACGGCGATGGGAACAGGATGGCCACCACCGATGGGGCGCTCATCGTTCGCTACATGCTCGGCCTGCGCGGCGCATCACTTGTTGCCAACATACCGCTAGGTACGCTTTCGGCAACCGACATCGAAAACAGAATCTCTCGGCTGATGCCGTAACGGCGGAGGAGCGCTAACAATCGCATGAGATCGCGAGGCAGACTGCGTGCTAACGGCCCGCTGCGCAGGTTTTGCATTCGGTGTTACGTGACATGCGCACCGTGAAAAATTCCATGCGCCGTGCATCGAGCGTGAGCAGCTGCCCAACCAGTGGCTCGCCAGCGCCCGCGAGCACCTTGATCGCCTCGGCCGCTTGCATTGCACCGATGATGCCAACGAGCGGCGCGAATACGCCCATCGTGGCACAGCGCTCTTCTTCGGGCAGCTCGCCTTCGGGGAACAAACACGCGTAGCAGGGCGATTCTTCGCGGCGCACATCATAGACCGAAAGCTGGCCATCCATGCGAATTGCAGCCCCCGAAACGAGCGGCTTTTTGTGCGCCACGCACGCGCGGTTCACCGCATGACGCGTTGCAAATCGATCACTGCAATCGATCACCACATCAGAGGCGGCGACTGCGGCATCAAGCGCCTCACCGAGCAAACGCGCTTTCAGCGGCACGATTTCAATTTCAGGATTGATCGCCTGCATCCGCTTGGCTGCGGAATCAACTTTCGCGATACCAATGGTGGTTGTGTCGTGCGCGATCTGCCGCTGCAGATTGGTGAGATCAACCACGTCGTCATCCGCAATCACGATCTTGCCCACGCCAGCGCTTGCCAAATAGAGCGCCACAGGAGAACCGAGCCCGCCTGCACCCACCACGAGCGCGCTCGATGCAAGCAAACGCTCTTGCCCATCCACACCCAATTCGTCGAGCAGAATGTGGCGTGAGTAGCGAAGGAGCTGTTGGTCGTTCACGGGGCTACTTTGCGAAAAAAGGCGCGAACTTTTGAGCAATGACTTCGGGCGTCACCGGGCCTACGAATTTGGCGCGAACGATGCCTTGCGCATCAATCAAAAACGTTTCTGGCGCACCGTACACACCCCAATCGAGCGCGGTTTTTCCTTGCTCATCGTAGGCGACAAACGCGTATGGATTGCCCGTGCTGCGAAGCGCTTCGAGCGCGGCCTCTCGCTTGTCTTTGTAATTCAAACCGATGATCGGAACGCTACCCTTTTTCGCGAGATCAACCAGCACGGGATGCTCTTCTTTGCACGGCGGACACCAACTCGCCCAGACGTTGAAGAGCCACACCTTGCCTTTCATTTGCTCCGGGGAGAACGGCGCGGACGAGTTGGCAAGTTGCGGTAGCGTGAAGGCCGGCGCGGGCTTGCCGATCAATGGCGATGGCACCTCGCGCGGATCGCGAAAGAGTCCCCAAAACAGAACACCGGCGAGCGCGACGAAGGCGAGGGGAATGAGAAGTTTTTTGTTCATCGCCTACGGCGCTTCTTCGCGGTCACATGCAAAGCGCAAACGGTTGCCATCAGGATCTCTCAATTGGAATTCGCGCGTGCCCCACGGCGTGTCCTCGGGCGTTGGCGCGTTAACGCCGCGACTGACAAACGCGGCGTGGCACACGTCGGTATCGGGCACCAAGAAGTACACCGCGCCGCCCACCTCACAGTCTTCGCGATGCTCGGTCAGGAAAATCGTTTGTCCGCTTCGCGTGAGCGAGAGAAACAGCGGGAAACCCGGTTCGAACTGGTGCTGCCAATCAATTTCGAAGCCCAGGCCGTCTACATAGAACTGCAGACTGCGCTTGGCGTCAGTGATTCGCAGTTGCGGGATGACCGTTTGTTCCATGTGGCGCGCTACTTAAGCGTCTTCTGCGCCCGCTCACGCGCTTGATGCGCTTTGTCGACCGCGGCTTGTGCTTCCGGCGGCATGTAGTTCTCGTCGTGTTTGGCGAGCACTTCTTTGGCTCGGAACACGCCGTCAGGGCCGAGTGTGCCTTGGGCGACCACACCTTTGCCTTCTTTGAACAAATCCGGAAGGATGCCGGTGTAGGTGACGGGGACGATTTGCGCGGTGTCGGTGACCTGAAAACTCACATCAAGCCCGGTGCGTTTGACGCTTCCGGCTTCGACCAAGCCGCCGACGCGAAAAGCGCGACTTTGCGGCGCTTCTCCTGATTTAACTTGGGTTGGCGTATAGAAAAACTGTAAATTGTCTTGCAGCGCATAAAGCACGAGGCCCACAGCTGATGAGAGCAAGAGCAAGCCTGCTGCGATGAGTCCGAGGCGTTTTTGTTTAAGCGTCATGTGAATCCTCTGCACTGGCGAGTGCGCGGTTTCGAGCACGTTTGAGCGCGATGAGTTCCGCGATGACGGCAATCAAGAGCGCGCCGTAGCTACCCCAAACGAAAAAGCCGCGTCCACCCATGCTCCAAAACGCGCTCCAGGATTCCCAGATCATGCTCCAACCTCCGACGATAGTCGCACTTCTTCCGTCGCCCTGTGGGAGAGGGGCGGGGGGTGAGGGGTCGAGCGTGCTGATGGTCTCACTTGCGCACGCTCGACTGAATCCAAGCGGCGCTACGCTCGCGCTCGATGATCTGCGTGCGCAGACGGTTCATCGCGACGGCAATGCAGTACGCCCAGAAAGCAAAGGCCATGATCATCATTGCAGTCAGCATGATCGTTGCCATCGAAGAGCCGCCAGGGCGCACCGATGCGCCTTGATGCAGCGTGTTCCACCATTGCACGCTGAAATAGATGATCGGCACGTTCACCGCGCCGACTAACGCGATCAAGGCGCTGGCGCGATCCCCTTTTTTCTTGTCATCAAATGCAGCGGCGAGCGCGATGTAGCCCACGTAGAGGAAAAACAGAATCAGCGTCGAGGTGAGCCGCGCGTCCCACACCCAATACGTGCCCCACGTGGGGCGGCCCCAGAGCGCACCGGTCCAGAGCGAAATCGCCGCCATGATCGCGCCCGTGGGCGCGAGCGCATGCGACATCATGAACGAGAGCCGCGTGCCAAACGCAAGCCCAATCGCGCACCAAAACGCCATCGCCAAATAGATGACCATCGCCATCCAAGCAGCGGGCACGTGGATATAGATGACGCGATAGACCTCGCCTTGTGTCGCATCCGTCGGCGCGCGGAAAAAGCCGATATAGAGCCCAATGATCGTGAGCGAAATCGCCAAAAACCAACACAACTTTTCAATCGTACCGGCGACCGGATAGAACGCGGCCGGCGAGGCATAGCGCCAAAACCATTTGCCGTTAAAGCGGTCGTTAGATTGTTGTTCAGTGCGTGGCATTCGTTGTTGAGTCAGGCGCGTAACGTACGCAATCGGAAGTACGGGTGCTGAATCGAAGAGAAATTATTCACAACGATTTCACACTTTTCGACGCAGATTACGCTGATTTCACGGATTACGCAGATTAGTGATTTTCTTGATTCAGGGCTGTCGTGATTGAGCTGCAGCTAATCTGCGTTCATCAGCGCAATCTGCGTTAATCTGCGTCAAACTTTAGTCAGTTGAAATCCGCAACGCAGCCGCTGCTGCGAGCGGACACAATGCTAGAGCAAAGAGGAAATAGGCCACTTGCAGCGCAAGTTCTGCGGCGGGTGATTCGCCGGAGAGCACTTTAAGCGCCGCGCCTGCGCCGAAGATGAGCGTGGGGATCGTTAACGGCAACACCAAGACTGCCGTGAGGATCGCGCCGCCGCGCGCGGCAACGAGGAGCGCCGAGGCAATTGCGCCGATCAAAATCAGTGTCGGTACCGCGAGCACAACCGTGAGCGCGAGGATACCTGCCACTTCGCTGGGAAGCGCGTAGAAGAGGGCGAACGCGGGGGTTGCCAGCGCGAGCGGCAGGGCAAGCGCGAGGCTAATCGCGGCTACCCGCGCGAGGATCAACACGGCGAGTGGCTCGGGTGATGTGAGCAAGTGTTCCAGCGAGCCGTCTTTCGCATCTTCATCAAAAAGGCGCGGTAGCGCGAGCATCGCCGCCAGCAGCGCGCCGACAAAGAGTACGCCGATACCGATTAAACGCAAACGCTCTGATTCGCTGCCGACTGCAAACGGAAAAATAGAAGTTACGATCAGAAAGAACATGAGCGGGTTGGCCCAATCGCTCTTGCGTCTTGCGAATAAAGTTATTTCGCGGCGAAACACGGCTTGAGCGGCGATGCGAAGGCTCATGCCTGCGCCTCGTTTGCGACCAGACGCTCTGGCGCTTTGATCGCTGAGAGCGTCACCTCGATGGCGTTCGCGGCACGAATATCAACCCGCTGGTGAGAGGTCAGCACCACGATTCGCCCCTCCGCTAGGGCCGCTTCAATGTGGCTCGCCAGCAGCGCTTGCGTCGCCACATCAAGCGCCACAAACGGCTCATCGAGCAACCACGCGGCGGTTTCGTTGCCCGGCAAAAAAAGCCGCGCAAGAGCGACACGCTTCTTTTGGCCTTGCGACAAACTGCCGACTCGGCGATCAATGAGCGCCGCCACGCCGGTGCGCGCCAGGGCTGCGCGAACCTCTACGCGAGTGACCGAATTTCCAGCAACACCTGAATCGAATACTAGATTCTCGTAAGGCGAGAGCGACTCGTTCATTGCATTTGAATGGCCGATGAAAACGCGTTTAGCCCCGTTATAGTGTGCACTTGGCGCGTTTAGCCATTGAATCGAACCACTCGCAACGGACGTGAGCCCCGCGAGCGCGCGAAGCAGCGTTGTTTTACCCGCGCCGTTTTCGCCAGTCACTCGAACCAGAGCGCCCGCATCCGCGCTGAACGTGAGCGGTGCAAAAAGTGGGCGCTCACCACGCTCAATCGTGACCGCACTCACCGATAGCTCGGTCATGACACGCTTCGCACTTTGTAGCCCGCCCAAATCGAGGCGAGCCCAAACAAGACGGCGACGCAGCCAACGGCTTCGTAGCCGACGATCCGGCCATCGGGAAGCGTTGTCAGCATCGCGCCGCCCAACATGGCGGCAATGCCCAGGAAAAGGTTTTGCACGGCGGCATTGAGTGACATGAGTCGCCCGCGCATTTGCGGCGTGGTCGCGGCGGTCACCATCGCCGTGGCTGGCACGAACCGGCCGCTCACAAAAATAAAGAACAACACCGAGATCGCGATTTGCATCGGCATGCCGCCACCCAATTGATGGGTGATGAGCAAAATCGGAATG
Organism: Betaproteobacteria bacterium; assembly: GCA_013298765.1. Taxonomy (GTDB): domain Bacteria; phylum Pseudomonadota; class Gammaproteobacteria; order Burkholderiales; family Casimicrobiaceae; genus Casimicrobium. The sequence continues at coordinate 222,950 of JAAFJA010000003.1, read as the reverse complement.
CCCGAGAGCATCACGAGCCAGTAATACACCGCCGGGCGGAAATATTTGTCAGACATCGAGCCGAACAGCGGACGCGTGAAAAACGTCATCGCACCGCCGACGATGTAGAAAAGCGCGAGCTGCGATTCGGTGAGGCCCTCATTCACGATTCGGGTCGGTGCGATGTAGGGAATCACGATCATGCCCGAGAGTGTGAGGAGCGCAGACATCGTCATCGCCCAAAAGTGATTTCGGTTCGAGAGCACTTCCATGTACGAGCGCCACACGCCCGTCGGCTTGCCTTCACGAATGTGCGTGCGCATCGCGGGAAGCGCCCAGTGCGCAACGAACCAAAGCGCAATGCACAACACCGAGAGCCCGATGAAAGGTGCGCGCCACGTTGAATGGCCCGCAACGTAGAGCGACAACGGCACACCGATCACCGCCGAAAACGAAAACGCCAACATCACAAGCGACATCGCTCGCCCACGACGCGCATCCGGGATCACGTCCCCGAGCATCGCCATCGTGATCGAGCCTTGCACGCCGCCGAAAAATCCTGCCACGGCGCGCGCAATCAAAAGCGTCGAATAGTTGGGGGCAATCGCGCACCCAATCGTGCCGATGATCAGCCCGGCGTAGCTCAGGAGGAGCGCGGTCTTGCGATCAAAGCGATCTGCAATTGAGGTGAGCATCAGGCTTGATGCGGCTGCGGAGAGTGCGTAGGCCGAGACCAGCACGCCGAACTGAGCCGAGCTGATACCAAAGTCGCGCATCAAGTAGGCGGACAGCGGCATCATCACCATGAAATCCACGATGTTCGTGAAATTCATGATCGCGATCAACCAAAGGAATTGGCGCTCTTTGCGCGGGTTGGCGACGATGTCTGCGAAGGTAAGGGGCATGAAAAACGGGGCGCAGGGCCCCAGGATTCATTGCAGCGCAAACGAGAGTGCTTGCGCGTGAGGGTGCGATGCGATGCCCGATTTTACGGGCTTTGGCGACTGCGAACGAAACGCAGGCCTTCGGATTTGAGTTATTTCACTTTGCTGAAATCACCGGCCACGAATGAAGAGAGCGCATCGACATCGATGAACTTCTTCACCGTTGCGTCAAAGTCTGCTTTTTTGAGCGATCGAATCTTTGATTCCACCGAGTCGACGAACGCAAACGTGCGCTCCGTATCGGTCAAAAGCGTGAGCTGCGAGGCAAGTGCCGCATCGCTCGTACGACGAACCAAGCGCTGATCCAGGAATGATTTCTTCTGCGCTTCAAACTCGGCTTCGGTGAGCTCGTCATTGGTCAAACGCTTCAATTCATCACGCAAGGAGGCCTCCGCCTTCGCCGCGTTTTGTGGGTTGGCGATGAAGCCAAAGGTCCAGCTTGCATTGCTTGAGAAGGTCGGCACCGTGGTGTAACTAAACACATCGTAGGAGAGCCCCTCTTTTTCACGAACACGGGTGAAGAGTCGAGCGCCCGCTGAGCCGCCGACAATGAAATCGGCGAGCAACAACGACGGGTAGTCGGTCGCTTTGTCTTGCAACGGGAAGGCAACTCGCGCCACAAACGTTGCATTTTCTTTGTCGGGCGTTTGCAAGCGCTCCGATTTCTTTGCGATGTTTTGATGCTCTGTCACGATGCGACGGAAGGGCTTCTGCAATTTCAACGACGCAAAATTCTTTTGCAGCGCAGATTTCACTGCGGCCGCATCGAATTCACCCACAATCGAAAACTCTGCCGCAGAGAGGCCACGCATCTGCGAGACATAACTAAGCACCTGTTCACGCGTCACCGCACGAAGCGAAGCGATTCGCTCTGCAGGCGTTTCAACGTAGCGGAAGTTGTTTTTCGCAAACGGCGCGAAATGGCGCTCAATCGCATTGAAGGCGACACTCTCCGGATCCTTCGAAGACTCTTCGATGGAGGTGATGATTTCCTTCTTCACCAGCTCAATTTCGCTCGCGGGGAAGCTCGCCGTGGCGTAAACATTGGACACGAGTGCAAGTAAATCGGGAACAAACTCGCGCTTGGTTTGGAAGTTTCCGCCGCTCAAACCAATCGAGCCGCTCGCGCGCAGTTGATCCATGCGATCACGAATCGCCTGACGATCAAGGCCTTTTGCCCCGCGCATCATCGTCGCGCTAGCCAGAGTTTCAATTGCGGATTTGCCGGTGCGCGAGGCTTCATCGCCGAACCCAATGGTGAGCGCAATGTTCACCGTATTACCGCGTGTTTTCTTTGGAAGCAGATTCACGCGTAGGCCGTTTGCCAAAGTCAGTCGCTCTACGCGTTTTTCGATGTTGGCAGGCGTCGGCTCAAACTGTTCACCGTCACCGAGCGCGTCACCGCCTTTGAAGTCTTTCATCAACGCTGTAATCGTTGGCGTTACCGGCATCTCGCTGCGATCAGGCTTTGCTGTGGGGATGAATCGGCCCAACGTTCGGTTCTGCGGCTTGAAGTACGTTTTTGCCACTCGCTCCACATCGGCAAGGCTCACTGTTTGCAAGCGATCACGTTGCAGAAAGAACGTACGCCAATCACCCAGGGCAATCGCCTCCGAAAGCGCGACGGCGAATCGACCTGAATTGGCGAGCACTTGTTCGTTTTCCTTTTCGAACTGCAGTTTCACGCGGGTGAGCTCAGCCGCAGAAAATGGTTTTGCTGCTTCAACTTCGATCACACGCAAGAACGCATCACGCGCTCGGTCCAGCGCTTGATTCTTGTTGAGCGTCGCCCAAAACCCCGTCGCGGCGGGATCAAACATCGAATCATGGTCGCCCTCCACGGCCACGGCGAGCTTGCTTTCAACCATCGCTTTATAGAGTCGCCCAGCGGGCTCCGTGGTCATGAGCCGCGACAGCACTTGCAGCGCTGCGTGATCAGGATGAAGTGCAGACGGCGCGCGATAGGAGGCAAACAAGTATTGCGAGTCGCCGACGCGGCGCACCGTGACTTCGCGCTCTCCGTCTTGCGAGGGCTCCACTGTCCAGAGCTTTTGCAGCTGCCGCGTTGGCTTTGGAATTGCACCAAAAAACTGTTCAATCCAGGCGAGCGTCTTGTCGGTATCAAACTTTCCTGCAACCAACAGCACGGCGTTGTCAGGCTGGTAATAGTTGCGATAGAACGCGCGCAAATTCTCGATGCCGACGTTTTCAATATCGCTGCGATTGCCAATCGTTGAATTGCCGTAGTTATGCCAATTGAACTGCGCGGATCGCACACGTTCTGATAAGGCCCATTGCGGATTGTTTTCGCCGCGTTCGAATTCATTTCGCACGACGGTCATTTCGGTATCAAGCTCTTCGCGCAAGATCTTCGAATTGACCATGCGATCCGCTTCCATTTCGAGCGCCCAACGCAAATTGTCATCGGTTGCGTTAAAGGTTTCGAAATAGTTGGTGCGATCGGTCCATGTGGTGCCGTTGTTGATGAACCCTCGATCGTTCATCTCTTTCCAAAGATTCGGATACTTCCCCGAAGCCTTGAAGAGCATGTGTTCAAGCAAGTGCGCCATGCCGGTTTCGCCATAGCCTTCGTGGCGAGAGCCCACTAAATAAGTGATGTTGACCGTTGTTTTCGGCGTGGATGCGTCTGGGAAGAGCAGCACGCGCAGCCCATTCGCGCGCAAGGTGTATTCAGTGAGCCCGGCGACGCTCGGGCCACGATCCCACGCTTGCGCTGGACTGGATAGAGTCGGCTTGGCGGCAGTCGGGGGGCTCGCGCTTGTTTGCGCAAACGCAAGCGTGCTCACTGTGAAGGCAACGAAGACCGATGCCAGAAGAGTGTGTTTAATGTAGTTTTTCATACGAGGAGGAGAAATCCGGGCGACAAGCTCGCTTCGACTCGGCGAGTTTAGTGGGGTTGTGAAACCGACTGAACGTCATTCGTCGCATCGGCCTGCAGCGACCATAAGCGTGCATAGACTCCGCCGCTCGCGAGCAGTTCACTATGCGTGCCGCGTTCAACAATGCGGCCCGAGTCCATCACAATGATCTGATCGGCCTCGACGATGGTGGAAAGACGGTGCGCGATGATCATCGTGGTGCGTTCGCGACTCACCGCTGCAATCTCTGCCTGAATCGCCTTTTCGCTTTCGCTATCGAGCGCTGAGGTTGCTTCGTCGAATATCAAAATCGTAGGATTTTTAAGCAGCGCGCGGGCAATGGCGACGCGCTGTTTTTCGCCGCCCGAGAGCTTCAGTCCGCGCTCGCCAACCGACGTTTGCAACCCATCTGGCAGTTTCGCAATGAACTGGTCGAGCCGCGCCTGGCGAATGGCTTGCGCTAACGCTTCGTCACTCGCTTCGGGGCGGCCATAGCGCAAGTTGTATTCGAGCGTGTCGTTGAACAACACGGTGTCTTGCGGGACGATGGCGATCGCAGCGCGTAGCGAGGGCTGCGTCATGTCGCGGATATCGGTGCCATCGACGCGGATTGCGCCGTCGGTGACATCGTAGAAACGAAACAGCAGCCGTGCGAGCGTGCTCTTGCCGCCGCCGCTTGCGCCAACCACCGCAAGCGTTTTGCCCGCAGGAATTTCGAAGCTGATTTCTTGCAAAATCGGTCTATTTTCCTCGTATCGGAAGCTGACTTTATCGAATTCAACAAAGCCACTTTTATCGCCTTTGCCCTGATAAATAATGGCGTTAGGTCGATCTGCCACTTCCTGATTTTCACGAAGCAAGCCGAACATGCGCCCCATGTCGGTGACCGCTTGGCGAATCTCGCGATAAATGACACCCAAAAAATTAAGCGGCGCGTAAAGCTGAATCAAAAAGGCGTTGACCATCACCAGATCGCCAATTGTCATCTTGCCGACCATGACGCCATCGATCGCACGCCACATGACGAGGCTCGCGCCCGCGGCAATAAAAAAACTCTGGCCCAGATTGAGTAGCGACAGCGAGGTTTGCGAGCGCACGGCGGCGCGCTCCCAGCGCTGCAAACTTTGATCGTAGCGATCCGCTTCGAATCGCTCGTTGCCGAAATACTTGACCGTCTCGTAGTTCAAGAGCGAATCGATGGCTTTCGAGTTCGCTTTGGAATCGAGCTCGTTCATTTCCTTACGAAATGCAGTTCGCCATTCCGTCACGAAAATTGTGTACGCAATGTAGAGGCCGAGCGTCACCAACGTGATGGTCACGAAACTCCAGTCGTAATTCCACGCCAAGATGCCTGCAACGAGCGCGAGCTCAATGAGCGTGGGCACGATTGAAAACAGCATGTAAGAGAGCAAGGACGAGATGCCACGTGTGCCGCGCTCAATGTCGCGGGTGAGCCCGCCGGTTTGTCGCGCCAGATGAAATCTGAGCGAAAGTCGATGCAGATGCTCGAAGGTTTCCAGCGCTACGCGGCGGATCGAGCGTTGGGTGACCTTGGCGAAAAAGAATTCGCGCAGCTCGGTAAAAAAGGTAACGGACAGCCGCGCAAAGCCGTAAGCGATCAAGAGCGCGAATGGTGCGGCAAGCAGCGCCTTTTCAACACTCATTCGGTCCACGATCCACTTGAGCGTCACCGGCACCATCACGTTCGCGATCTTCGCGAGCAGCAGACAGCTCAATGCAACTGCGATTCGCGGCTTGTGTTGCGCGAGGTACGGCCAAAGCAGGCGAATGGGCGAGCGTAAATCGTCAGCGGGGGAATTCATGGCGCTCGAAGCTGGCTGTGAGCGATCAATCACCCGCGCTTAAGCTTTCCTTGTGAGGCAAACTGAGTGAGCACGGCGACAAATTCGCTCATCTTCGTTGGCTTGGTGAGGTAGGCGTCGCAACCAGCAAGTTTCGCGCGCAATCGATCCACTGCGCCAGTTCGCGACGTCAACATGATCAACAACTGTGGCGTGTTCATACCGAGTAATCGCAGGCGGCGGATCGTCTCCGGGCCCTTGATACCTGGCATCTCGAAATCGATCAATGCGACGTCATAGATCTTCTCGCCCGCCATGCGAACACCTTCTTCGCCGTCAATGGCCGTATCAACGTTGAAGCCAATCTTTACCAGCGCCTCTTGAATCGAGACCCGCGAAAACTTCGAATCATCAATCACCAGGATCGAGAGTTTGCGCTGCCACGGTAGCGATTCCTGGTTGTCGCGGGGCGCGGCCTTCATTTCAACAGACGGTAGCGCGGCGGCGGCCTCGCTCGGCGCGGGCGTTGCAACCGCCGGTTCGCTGTTTAACTGTGCGGGCACTTCATCCGCGCTCGTGAATTCGGTGTTGGCTGACGGCGAGGATTCTTCAGCGGGCGGCAGCGCGGGGGCGGGCGTCGCAGTGTGCTGCAAGAGGTGTGGCGGATACCAGCCTTCGCGCAATCGATTGATGCCCTGCGCCAAGGAATAAAGCAGCTGGGAATTTTGCTGAACTTGGTAATAGGCCGCATCAGAGGCGAATTGCTGCACCAATCCTATCGTTCGCCCCGGTTGCTTAAAACGGCGCACGGCCATCACGGATTCCGGCTGCGACATGTTGGCGATCAACACGTCGGCATCGAGCGCGTCGGTCACCTCAAGCGACGTGCCAGCGCTACTCGGTCGACGCAAGAAAGCGCGCAATAGCTCGTTATCGCGCGGGCTGAAACCGACCAAGCGCGCGGTCGCGAGCATCACTGGTTCACCAGTTTGCGCGGTTTCGGGAGCCGAGTCGTCTGTCATCGGGCCATTATAGGAATCAGTTTCATTGCCACTGCATTATCATCTTAGCGAAGACTTATAAAGGGCTCGCAGTGTGTTTTTTACTCACTCGATCACCATCTTTTGCCTCGCGATCCGACGAAGCCGATGGCTGCGCGGATAAAGCCGTATGCTGCCCAGTCGAGTACGCGCGCGAACCAACCGCGCTCACGCCAGCGATCAGGGTCCACCTTCCTCCCGCCAGTAGCGATTAGCGATCCGAGTTCTTGCGTGAGTTCAGTCGCGAAATCGCGATCCCGCACGAACACATTTGCCTCGCGCGCGAGCAACAGCGAAAACGGATCAATATTGGACGAGCCCACAGTCGCCCAGCGACGATCCACGACCGCGACCTTGGCGTGCAAAAAGCTCTTCTCGTATTCAACGATGCCAACACCGCCCTCGAGCAATTGACCGTAAAGCGCTTTGCTGCCGTGGTGAAGTACGGCGTATTCAACGCGCCCCTGCAAAAGAAGCGTTACTTTGACCCCGCGCGCTGCGGCGGCGATCAATTCCCGCCGGAATCGAATCCCAGGGAAAAAGTAGGCGCACGCGATGATTACTTCCTCGCGCGCCGAGCGAATCGCCGCCAAGTACGCGTGCTCGATATGGCGGCGATAGCGAAAGTTATCGCGCACCAGAAACTTGGCGGTAGTGGGCCCGGCGTTCGCTGCATTCGCGATAAGTTCAAGCGTTGGCAGTCGGCGTGGGTCCAGATTCACCACACGCAGTACCCGCCAGAGCCGATGCGCGGCGTCAACAATGGGCTCAAGGATCGGCCCTTCAACGCGCACCGCAAAATCGATTCGTGGCGGCGTGTGGCCGGGGGTATTCATGTCATCAATCAGATTGATGCCGCCGACGAAGGCGGAGGTGCCGTCGATCACCACGAGCTTTCGATGCAGCCGGCGCAAACGCGCCAAGCGCCACGTATTGGGAAATACATCCGCACGATACAACACGATCCATGCGCCTGCGCGCAGGAGCGCGTCGCGAAGGCGCGCAGTGAGATAGGCCTTACTGCCAAAGCCATCCACCACCACCCGCACACTCACCCCGCGTTCAGCGGCGGCGGCCAAGGCGTCAGCCACCACCGCGCCCGATGCGTCATCGGCCAGGATGTAGGCCTCTACGTAAACGGATCGCTCGGCCGCCTCAATAGCCGTGATCAGCGCCGGGAAGTATTCCGTCCCGTTGCGCAGCAGAGTGACTCGATTGCCGACGCTGTAAGTGCTCACGGCGAGATTGTCTGCTCACACGCCGACGGCGTAAAGTCGGGCAAGCGAGTGCTAGGGAAACGCCTAAAACGGTGTGCGACGCTTCTGCGCCTCCCTAGACGCCGAGAACGCTTTCGCGCGGACTGGCAATCGACGCGAGTACGGCCGGCGCGATCCGTCGATGCGCTGGTGTCACCGGCAACATGTAGAGCCGCCCCAGCCAATTTTTAACGTGGACAACGGTCGTGAGTGTGATTTCAACCGCAGATTGATCCTCAAGTGGGCGGCGGTGCACACTCAGCACGACATCGAGATGTTTGTCGCAATCACCAAGCAAAACCTCGTCAAACGAATTTTCAAAAAGCGTAAATATCCCCACCCGATCGCCGGGTGAATAGCTATCAAGCGGTCGCGCGCGATCAACCGCGCTTAAGGTGCCAAGATTCTTCAGCCCCGCAAGTTGCACGAGACGGTTGCGAGCGGTCATAGCCAGATTCACCCAGCGCGGCGTTTTCTGAGCGGCGGCTAGAAAATGTTCCAGCGCTGAGCGCTCGTGCTGACTAGAGGTAACGCGCCAGGCGTCGTAAAAACTTGCGCCGCTTAATCGATTTGCGATTCGGCTATTGACGGGTACAGTGGCTTCGGAGGGGGAGGAGTGCATCGCTTGTTTTGAATGTGCGGGCGAAATTGCGCCTCCATTTCAATGGAAAACAGTCGCGATGTCGAGCACCCACGGCCCCACGGTCGTCTCTCGCGCCGATGCGCGTTGCATGGCAACGGTGTTCTCGAAGCAAGCAACTGCGAGCATCGTTGTGTCGATCACGGCGGCAAGCAATTTGCCCCATGTTCAGCCGCAATCCAGCTGAGCGCCTGAGCAGTGGTGAAAGTGCCGTTACTCACGCCGTTCGTCCAGGTGGACGTTGGCAATTGCAACATCGCGCGCAGCAGCATCAAGCCATCGGTAGGTGCCCGCATCGCGCTATCGCCGTCAATGTCTAGGTTAAGCGCGCCGACATTGCCTTCAATCTGTGCCATGGTAAGAGGCGCTGTCGGGCCCACCGCGTTGTTCACCAGTGGAGCGCCGCGAAAACCGAGCAAATAGCGCACGATCAACAACCCATCGGTGGCTGCAGTCAGCGCACCGTCGCCGTCTGCATCGAGCGAACAAAACGGTGGATAGGCCACAAAGTTTCCGAGGCTGACGGGCGCGTTCCCCACGGCGGTACTGCCGACCGTGCTGTTACCCAGCGTATCGATTCGAGTGACATTGTCGCCTTCAATGTTGGCAACGATCGCTTGGCTGCCAGTCCGCGTGATGGCAACGCCTACTGGCGTGTTGCCGATCGCAATGGTGTTGGTCACCACATTATCCGATGTGCGCACTACCGACACGGTCTTGTCGAATAGATTACTCACATACACCTTGCTGCCGTCCGGGCCCACCGCGACACCGCTTGGAAATCCTCCGACGCGAACGTTTGCGACGACCGAATTGCCAGCCGTGTCAATCACGCTCAAGCTCGCGCCGCCACTATTGGCAACATACGCGCGGTCGCCCGACGGCGAGATGGCAACACCGAGCGGATTGTTTTCAACGCTAATCGTGCTGGTCGTGGTATTCGTTGCGAGATTCACCACTGAGACGCTACGCGCCGCAGCGTTACTGACGTACGCAAACGCGCCGCTCGGCGTGACGGCAACGCCCGTCGGTTGCGCCCCGACATTGATTGCACTGAGCTGTGATTTCGTTGCCGTATCGATCACTGACAACGTGTTCGCGCCAAAGTTGGCGACGTACGCGCGACTTCCGCTTGCGTTGAACGCAATGCCTGCGGGCTGGGCACCGACGGGAATAGTGGCAATCAGCCTGTTGGTGACCGCATTGATGACTGAGACAGTATTGCCACGGTGATCGGTAACGTAGACGAAGGTACCACTCGGTGCGGCGGCAACGCCATACGGTGCGGCACCGACCACGATCGTCGTGGCGGCCGAACCACTCGCCATGTCAACGACGGTGACAGTGTTTGAGCCGTGGTTGCCGATGTAGGCAAACGGTGCGGCGTGGGTCAATGCAGCCACTGCGCTCGCGCACGCCAGCGCTGCCGCCGCGCGCCGAATCGCGCGCCGAGCCGCGTGTGGCGAAGGAAAGATATTCATTGGACGCGCTTTGCTTCGCTAGCGACCAGGAATGCGGCAACACGTGCGCGAGGAGCGAAGCGTCTGGGCAGAGCTATCGCCGTTTCGCGCGGAACAGGTGCCCGACTGGAAGTACACGATGGGCATCAACCATGAAGTAGTCTCGCAATTGGTGGCTGTCTGCGTGTAACCCACCGGACAAGCGGGCGCAACCGCGTTGCCGGTGCCGCCGTTAGCCGAAAGCGAGAGATCGGTGTTTGCTGTTTCAAGGCACTGGAGCGCTGTGGCTACGGGTGGTGCAAGATACCCAACGATGTCCACGGTGTAATGCGCTTGCGCGGCACTGTAAATCGTGAAATCAAAGCTCGATAAGGGGTTCGGAATTTGCACTGTCATGCTGTTTGAGATCACGGCACCAGCGGCGTAGGTCATGCTGAACGTTGCCGGTTGCGATGTGCCGAACGGGTACACAACCGCGTGCCCAGGCACTGAAGGTGTAATCGCTGTCACGACAATGGAAATCGCGGTCGCGCTCAGACCTAGCGTCCCGCAGTTGGTGGAGCTTCCACCCTGGCTTACGAAGCTGCTTGCATTGATACCGACAAAACTTCGCGTTGCGCCCGCTGCGATCGCGCCCGCTGCAGTGCTTCGAGTGTCAACGATCCGACAAGCGGCTACCGGTGTATAGACCAGATCGTTGCCCAGTGCGCCAATGGTTTGTGGTGTGACCGCTGGCTGTGGCACGCCCTCGCCCGGCGCGCCGCCTGCCGCATGGGCGGATTCTGTGAAAAAAGCGAGCGTCGCAATAATCGCCGCTATCGCGCAAACACCGTGTTTCATGCTAACTCTCCCCGCCGCAAAATAGGTCAACGCGCACGATGCATTGAGCAGCCCCGCTTGACTACGGCCCCTTACGGCAGGACGCGCTCACGCGTGACCCAAATTGCTTGTGCTCTAAGTAGGAAGACGAGAATAGCACCAATATTGCGACATTACGCAAAATCTCATTCGGTGACGTCGCGCTCCATGACGCGGCGGTTGTTGGGCGGAAATTCTGCTGATCCCGCTGTAGAAAACATCGTTTTCGCGCGCCGCCCCATATCGCCACAGATTGACGGACTAACCTTCGCGGTTTCTCATCCAGTCAGCGGTTCCGTAGAGCTGCTGCAACAACCACTGCGAGAGTTTTTCATCGGTTTCACAGTCAGCAAGGGCAAGCGTCATGCAAGCCATCCACTGATCGCGCTCAACCGTGCCGATTGAAAACGGCAAATGCCTCGCCCGCAAGCGCGGGTGTCCAAAGCGCTCGATGTAATGATTCGGTCCGCCGAGCCAGCCGCAGAGGAACCAGTAGAGTTTGTTGCGCGATTCGTCGAGCGTGGTGGGATGGAGCGCCCGAATCGTTGCAAACTCGGGCTCGAAATCCATGCGGTCGTAGAACGCATCGACCAGCTTTCGCACACCTGTTTCGCCGCCGAAGAGCAAGAAAGGCGGTTCTTTCACATTCATCGTTGTCATAGCCCGCTATTTTCGCTTGTGCGCACCGCGCGTTCGCAAAAGTAGCCCTAGTCACGTGTGTCTGGCGATGCGGGTGTTCGCTCCCCTCGCTCGTAGACCACATGCGCCCGACCAACTACAAGGCTGTCGACTTTTCCGATGGCTTCTTGGTTTTTGTTTGAATACGGCAGCTTGGTGAGCACGTAGCGCATCGCGTTCAAACGCGCGCGTTTTTTGCAATCGCTTTTGATCACGGTCCACGGCGCATCGGCCGTGTCGGTTTCATGAAACATGGCCTCTTTGGCGCGGGTGTAGTCGTCCCACTTATCGAGCGAGGCTTTATCAATGGGCGACAACTTCCACTGCTTGAGCGGATGCTTTTCTCGCTCTTTGAAGCGACGACGCTGCTCGTTCTGGCTCACCGAGAACCAAAACTTGAAGAGGTGAATGCCCGAGCGCACCAGCTGCCGCTCAAAATCGGGCGCGTCGCGGATGAATTCGTCGTATTGCGCGTCGCTGCAAAAACCCATCACCTTTTCCACGCCTGCTCGGTTGTACCAACTGCGATCGAAGAGAACGATTTCGCCTTCCGTGGGAAGATGTTGCACGTAGCGCTGAAAGTACCACTGCCCCGCTTCGGTCGGCGTCGGTTTTTCGAGCGCAACCACACGCGCGCCGCGAGGATTCAGGTGTTCCATGAAACGCTTGATGGCACCGCCCTTACCCGCCGCGTCGCGCCCTTCAAACAAGATGATCACGCGCTGACCCGTGTTTTTCACCCATGCTTGCAGTTTGAGCAACTCCACCTGCAATCGGTACTTTTGCTGCTCGTAATTGCGACGAAGCATCAAGTTTTTGTAGGGGTAACCGCCATCTCGCCAGTGATCGGCGAGCTCTTCATCGGGATCAAGCCGGTCGGCAGCGCGACTCTGGTTACTAAACAAATGTTTCTGAATCGCGCGGCGATCATCTTTCGATGCGCCTTCCAGGAGCGTGCGCAACGTCGCCGCTTTATCGCGCGCGGTGGTCGGACTGTCTAGAACGGATTGAACGGTGGCGATTTGCACCGCCTGCGCCGCGAGTTCTGCCTCGCCCGCGACGTAGCGTTCGAGCGATTTTTTGGTGTCTTTCGGCGCGATGTCGCCGTCTACAACGCGCCGCGAACGTGTTGGAGTCGAGCGCCGAGCGGGCTTCGAAGCGCTCGAAGCAGACTTCTTCGCCGTCGTATTGACCGTGACTTTTCGTTTCGAGCTTGTAGCCATGCGCACGCCTTCGTTCAGAAGGAATGAAAGAGGGGAAGCGTGAGTGTGTGCTCCCGCGCGCGCTATCGCATTGATGCAAGTCAATCGCGTGCAGGGCGGTGATTTAGCCCTTGCATTCAGCGGTTAGCTATGATGCGCTCATCCCGATTTAACAAGGGCTAGGCGACGATTTAGTTTAAATATGTATTTAATTTAAACCGTCTTCTTGCCCTCATTGAATCGTCGATTTCGCCGATTAGCTGATTTTGCGTTTGATGATCTCGTTTACCTGCGCGGGATTTGCTTTGCCCTGCGAGGCTTTCATCACCATGCCGACGATGCTCATCAGTGCTTTTTCTTTGCCCGATTTGTAATCGGCAATCTGCGCGGCGCTCTTGGCAAGCACCTCGTCGACGATCTTTTCGATCGCGCCGACGTCGCTGATTTGTTTCAAGCCTTTGGCAGCGATCACATCATCCGCCGTTTTGCCTTCGCCGCTCCACAGCGCTTCGAAGACCGTCTTCGCGATCTTGTTGCTAATCGTGCCGTCCGAGATTCGTGCAACGACGCTCGCGAGTTGCACTGAGGAAACGGGGCTTTGCTCAATCGATTTTTCTTCGCGATTGAGCGTGGCCGAGAGTTCCCCGATGATCCAGTTCGCGACGAGCTTCGCATCCGCGCCCGTCTTCACCGCGACTTCAAAATATTTTGCCGTCGCGCTGTCTTGCGAAAGCAAACGCGCATCGTATTCCGGCAGCTTGAATTCGCTCTGGAATCGCGCACATTTCGCCTCCGGCAATTCCGGCATCGAGGCCTTGATGCGATCAAACATCGCATCATCAATCACAAGCGGCGGCAAATCAGGGTCGGGGAAGTAGCGATAGTCCATCGCATCTTCCTTGGTGCGCATCGCGCGTGTTTCGCCGGAATCGGGATTAAAGAGCACGGTCGCTTGCACGATTTTCTTGCCGTCTTCAATCTGCTCGATCTGCCAGCGCACCTCGTAATCAATCGCCTGCTGCATGAACTTGAAGCTGTTCAAGTTCTTGATTTCGCGGCGCGTGCCGAAGGGTTCACCTGGCTTTCGCACCGACACGTTCACGTCGCAACGGAACGAGCCTTCCTGCATGTTGCCATCGCAAATGTCCAGGTAGCGAACGAGGCCGTGCAGCGCTTTCGCATACGCGACCGCTTCTTTCGCCGAGCGCATCACGGGCTCAGTGACGATTTCCAACAGCGGCGTACCAGCGCGATTTAGATCGACGCCCGATTCGCGATCAAACTGATCGTGCACGCTTTTTCCGGCGTCTTCTTCGAGATGCGCGCGAGTGAGTTCGATGAATTTCGTCGTGCCGTCGTCGAGCGTGATGGTCAAGCCACCGCCTTGAACGATCGGCGTCTCAAACTGCGAAATCTGATAGCCCTTCGGTAGATCGGGATAGAAGTAATTTTTGCGCGCGAAGATGGAGCGGCGATTGATGTTCGCACCAACCGCGAGGCCGAATTTCACCGCACGCTCCGCCGCGCCTTTATTCATCACCGGCAACGCGCCTGGCATCGCCAGATCCACGATCGAGGCCTGCGTGTTCGGCTCAGCGCCGAAGGCGGTCGATGCGCCCGAAAATATTTTCGACGCCGTCGTGAGCTGGACGTGCGTTTCTAAGCCGATTACGATTTCCCATTGAGCCATAGCTCTCTTCCCGTCAGTGTTTCACTCTGTCATTCCCGCGAAGGCGGGAGCCTAGTCCGAGCGCCCGGTCTGGGTCCCCGCCTTCGCGGGGATGACAACAGTTAAATGTTTGGATGCTTCTTGTGCCAATCGGTCGCCAATTGGTACTGATGAGCAACGTTCAACATACGCGCCTCATCGAGATAGTTGCCGATGATTTGCATGCCGACGTGTAGGCCGTTTTCATCGACGCCGCAGGGATGACTCATCGCGGGCTGGCCGGTGAGGTTCGCGCAAATGGTGTAGATGTCGTTCAAGTACATCTTGACCGGATCGTCTGCCTTGGCGCCGAACTGGAATGAGGGCTCAGGCGCCGTTGGCCCCATCACCACATCACACACTTCGTAGGCTTTTTTGAAGTCTTCCGCGATCAGGCGGCGGAGTTTTCCGGCTTGCAGGTAATACGCGTCGTAATAGCCGTGCGACAAGACGTACGTGCCGATCAAAATGCGGCGCTTCACTTCCGCGCCGAAGCCTTCCGCGCGTGAGCGTTTGTACATGTCGACGATGTCGTCGTACTCCTTCGCGCGGTGACCAAAACGTGCGCCGTCAAAACGCGACAGGTTCGAAGACGCTTCTGCAGGCGCGACCACGTAGTACGCGGGGACCGAATACTTCACGTTCGGCAGCGTTATTTCCACGGTGGTTGCGCCAAGCTTTCGATACACGTCGAGCGCGGCTTCGACCGCTTTCAACACGCCGGGCTCATTGCCTTCGCCGAAGAACTCTTTGGGCAAACCGATGCGAAGGCCCTTGAGCGGCTTCGCCAAATCGCGGGTGTAGTCTTCCTTCGCCCGATCGAGCGAGGTCGCATCGCGCGGATCGAACCCGGCCATCGCGTTCAAGAGCAGGGCGCAGTCTTCAGCGGTTTGCGCGAACGGGCCGGCCTGATCGAGCGACGAGGCAAACGCGATGATGCCGTAGCGCGAACAGATGCCGTAAGTCGGCTTCAAACCCGTCAGATTGCAGAACATCGCGGGTTGGCGAATCGAGCCGCCGGTGTCCGTGCCCGTGCTCGCTGGCGCGAGGCCGGCGGCCACCGCTGCGGCGGAACCGCCCGACGAACCGCCCGGCACGCGCGAGGTGTCCCACGGATTTTTTACCGGGCCGAAGAACGAGGTTTCATTAGACGAGCCCATGGCGAACTCGTCCATGTTCAATTTGCCGAGCGTGACCATGCCCGCATCGGCCATGTATTTCACGACAGTCGAGGTGTAGGGTGCCACGAAGTTCTCGAGCATTTTCGAGCCGCAGGTGGTGCGCCAACCATCGATCAGATAGATGTCTTTGTGCGCAATCGGCACGCCGAGAAGTGGAGCTACTTCGCCCTTCGAGCGCTTGTTATCCGTAGACAAAGCTTCAGAAAGCGTCTTTTCCGGGTTAAGCGTGATATAGGCATTGAGCCCTGGATTAAGTTGGGCTGCGCGGTCTAAGTAGTGTTTCGCCAATTCAACGGCGCTGACCTGCTTTGCTTCGAGCGCAGCCTTCGTCTCGGCGACGGTGGCAAAGGTGTTCCAACTCATTCGATCACCTTTGGCACGAGGAAATAGCCCTCGGCCGCCTGCGGCGCATTGCGCTGAAGGTTCTCCCGATCATTTTTTTCGGTGACGGCATCATCGCGCAAGCGCAGCACCATGTCGAGGCCGTGCGACATTGGCTCCACGCCCTTCGTATTGACCGACTGCATATCGTCGATCAATTTAAAGATGCCTTCGAGTTTGGCTTGGACTTGACCCACTTCATCGGGGGTCACGCGGATGCGGGCAAGATGCGCGATCCGCTCGATATCTTGGGCGGACAGGCTCATGACACGAGGAGAAGAGTTTTAGAGTGACTCGACTTCGGCTAAAGGCGCAAGTGGTCGAGCATTTTCAAGGGTGTAGGGTAACATATCGGGCTATTCGTGTGAGGCGAAAGCGCGGCAGTTCGTTCGTCGCAAAGCCGCATCGAATCGTCATTTCGGGGGATTCGCGTCGTTCGCAGCTAACACCGCAAACGGCCAAACCGGTTGGCGCAACTCAACGCCGCACACAATCGCACACGATCGATCAAAGGCCCCGCTAGCTTCCCGTCATGTTCAAGTTCCTCAGTAGCTATCTCTCGACCGACATCGCCATCGATCTCGGCACCGCAAACACATTGATTTATGTCCGCGGCAAAGGCATCGTTCTCGATGAGCCGTCGGTCGTCGCAATCCGCCAAGAAGGCGGACCCAACGGCAAGCGCGTCATCCAAGACGTTGGCTTGTCCGCAAAACAGATGCTCGGTCGTACGCCGGGCAACATCACCGCAATCCGCCCGATGAAAGACGGCGTGATCGCCGACTTCAACGTCACCGAACAGATGTTGAAGCAGTTCATTCGCAAAGTGCTCGATTCGAAAATGTTTTCGCCGAGCCCGCGCATCATCATTTGCGTGCCATGCGGCTCAACACAGGTGGAGCGTCGTGCCATTCGCGAATCAGCGCTTGGTGCAGGCGCGTCGAAAGTGTTTCTCATTGAAGAGCCGATGGCCGCCGCAATCGGCGCTGATCTTCCGATTTCGGATGCAACCGGATCGATGGTGGTTGACATCGGCGGCGGTACCACCGAAGTCGGCGTGATCTCATTGGGCGGCATGGTCTACGCGGGCTCGGTCCGCGTCGGCGGCGACAAATTCGATGAAGCGATCATCAATTACATCCGCCGCAACTACGGCATGCTGATCGGCGAAACCACTGCAGAAACGATCAAGAAAACGATCGGTTCTGCATTCCCCGGCAGCGAAGTGCGCGACATGGAAATCAAAGGCCGCAATTTGGCCGAAGGCATCCCGCGCGCCTTCACCGTGTCGTCAAACGAAATTCTGGAAGCGCTCACCGATCCGCTGAACGCGATTGTGAGCGCGGTGAAGCAAGCGCTCGAACGTACACCGCCAGAACTGGGCTCGGACATCGCAGAAAAAGGCATGGTGCTCACCGGCGGCGGCGCGCTGTTGCGCGACCTGGATCGTTTGCTGATGGAAGAAACTGGGCTGCCAGTGGTGGTCGCCGAAGATCCGCTTACGTGCGTGGTGCGGGGTTGCGGAAAGGCGCTTGAAAACATTGATCGCTTGTCTTCGATCTTTACGACTGACTAAGGCATCCTCACCCGCGGTTGGTGAGCGTTCTCCACCTGCGAGGAATCATTTTGGTCGCAACAAGTCAGATCGCTTCGCGAATTGAGCTGAGGAACGCCTCGCGTGTTGAGTAACGTCACATCGCTCCCGAAAGAGCCGCCGCGCTTTTTTAAGCGTGGCCCTTCGACGCTCGCACGCCTCACGTTTTTTGGGGTGGCCTCATTTGCGTTGATGTTTATCGATGCGAAATTTCAAACCCTCGAATTCGTCCGCAAATCGATTGCAACCGTCGTCTATCCCGTTCAACAGCTCGCACTGTTGCCAGGTGCCGCCATTGAATCAACGCAGGCGTTCTTTGAAACGCGCGACGCGCTTCGTACAGAAAACGAGGAACTGCGCCGCCAGCTGCTCGACAACGCGCAGATGGAACAAGCCAGCCGCGCAGCGCAGCTTGATGCGCAGCGCTGGCGCGCGCTCGCCGGAGCAACGCAAACACTTACCGTGAAGTCACAGACCTCGCGCGTGCTCTACCTCGGGCGCGATCCCTATTCGCAAAAGTTTTTCATTGATCGCAGCGTGTCACAGTCATTCTCACCCGGATCGGCGGTGATAGACGGATCGGGACTATTGGGACAGCTCACACGTGTGCATCCGCTGATCGCGGAGGTGACGCTGATCACGGACAAGGAATCCGTCGTTCCGATTCGGATTGAGCGCAACGGTGTCCGTGCAATCTTGCGCGGTCGCGGGCCACTTTCAGCGCCCGAGCTAAGCTTTGTCGCGGCGAACGCTGATTTGGTGGAAGGTGATGTTGCCCTGAGTTCGAGCATCGATGGCATGTTTCCCGCGAATATCCGTGTCTGCCGCGTCGGAAAAATCACGCGCGCGCGCGAAAACGATTTTGCGAAGATCGAATGCTTACCGTTTGCAGGTGTGGCGAGCGCGGAAGACGTGCTCGTGCTCGACCGTCCCGCAGAAATTCCGCCGCGCCCGGTGGAAGAAGCGGCTGCAAAAACGGCTGTCAAACGGAAGGGTTCGTAGCGCCATGTTCCGACTTCCTGACTCGCCTTTGATGAAGGTGGCAAGACCAGAAGACATTCTGCTGCCGCCAAAACTCTGGTTTGTACTCATCACCCTGTTTGTCGCTTTCGCCGCGAACCTACTGCCCCTGTCAGGGATGGCGCTCGCGCTGCGGCCTGATTTTTTTGCCCTCGTGCTCCTCTACTGGGCCATTCATCAACCGCGCTGGATCGGCGTCGCGGCGGGATGGTTTTGCGGCTTACTCACCGATGTGGTTGAAGCCAATTTGTTTGGCCAGCATGCGCTTGCCTACGCGATTCTTGCGTTCTCAGCCGAATATTTTCACCGTCGGGTATTGCGGTTTCCGCTTTGGCAACAGTCTTTGCACGTGTTCGGGCTCTTGTTGTTTACGCAAATCGTGGTTTTGGTGCTGCGGCTGATGAGCGGCGCGGCGCCGCCGAATCCGATGTTTTTGTTATCCACCGTGAGCAGCACGCTCTTGTGGCCCGCGCTCTCCGCGTTTTTGCAGTGGCCGCAGCGCGTTCGCTCTCTGGTTGATTGATCTCGGCAATGAAAGAACTTCGAAACCGCGAACAGGAAGTCTTCTGGTTTCAGCGCCGGGTGTTTGTGGCCGCGGTGTTCATGCTGCTCTGTTTTGCGCTGCTGCTTGGCCGATTCATTTACCTTCAATTAGTAAAGCACGAGCATTTTGAACGCTTGGCGGAAGCCAACCGTATCGATGTTCAGCCCGAAGTGCCCAATCGAGGCATCATCACCGATCGCAACGGGATTGTGTTGGCGTCGAACTTTTCGGCTTACACGCTCGAGCTCAACCCACAAAAAATTCCCAATCTTGACGCCACAATCGAGCGTTTGGCAACTCTCGTCGACATTTCACAACGCGATCGGCGTCGCTTCAAACGTCTCTATGAGGAGTTTCGCAGCGCAGAATCGCTGCCACTCAAGTCGCGGTTGAGTGACGAAGAAGTGGCTCGTATCGCAGCGAACCGTTTTCAATTGCCAGGCGTTGAGATCAAGGCGCGCTTATTCCGCCAATATCCGATGGGGGAAGTTGCCTCGCATGTGATCGGCTACATCGGCCGAATCAGTCAGCGCGAAAAAGAGCGTATCGAAGCGCAGGGGCTCGCGGCGGAATACAAAGGCTCAGACTACATCGGCAAATCGGGTATCGAGCTCACCTACGAGAAAGATCTTCGCGGCACGGCGGGCGCCGTAGAAGTCGAAGTGGACGCATCGCGACGCGTGATGCGGCAGCTCTCGCGAAAAGCCTCGATCTCTGGGAATAACCTCCAACTTTCGCTCGACATTCGCTTGCAGCGGCTTGCTGAAGAGGCGTTCACTGATCGCCGCGGTGCGCTGGTCGCCATTGAGCCTTCGACCGGCGACATCCTCGCGTTTGTAAGTAAGCCGGGCTTTGACCCCAATCTTTTCGTAGATGGCATCGATCCGCAATCGTGGGAAGCGCTGCGCGATTCGCTCGACAAACCGATGCTCAATCGCCCGCTGCAGGGCGCGTATCCGCCGGGTTCGACCTATAAGCCATTCATGGCGCTGATGGCGCAAGAGTTCGGTATTCGCACGCGCGAGCAGGCGATTGCCGATCCCGGTTTCTTCCGTCTCGGCAACGGTTATTGGCGCGACGACAAGGTCGGTGGGCATGGCATGGTGAACCTGCCTAAATCGATCGCAGTTTCCTGCAATACGTACTACTACCAGCTCGGCGCGGAGCTCGATATCGATGAGTGGTCGGGGTTTATGCGGCAATTCGGTTTCGGACAAAAAACCGGTGTCGACATTGATGGCGAGCTCACCGGCACACTGCCGACTCGCGAATGGAAAGCGAAACGATTCCCGAAAGATCCAAAAGTGCACGTTGGCGATCAGGTTTCACTCGGTATCGGTCAGGGCTTTAACGCGTTTACGCCGCTTCAGCTCGCCTATGCGACAGCGGTCCTTGCCAACAATGGCGTGGCGTTCCGCCCGCACCTCGTGAAGCGGGTGCAAGATGCAAAGTCGGGCGACAGCCAACTCACGCAGCCCGAGCCCGCGTATACGATCAAGCTGAAGCCTGAGCATATCCAGGCAGTAAAAGAGGGCTTGCAGGGTGTTGTGCTCGAAGGTACATCAGCCAGCGTGTTCAAGGGTGCGAAGTACACGAGCGGTGGAAAAACGGGGACGGCGCAAGCGTTTAACTTGCGCGGCCAGAAATACGTTGAGAGCCAAGTCGACGAGCGCTCGCGTGATCACTCTTGGTACATCACGTTTGCGCCGCTCGATAAACCGCAGATCGCGATGGCAGTGTTCGTTGAGAACGGTGGTTTTGGCGCGCGCGCGGCGGCTCCGATCGCGCGAAAAGTGTTGGACGCCTACTTCGATCAGGCCGCGCTTGATGCGAACTGGAAAGGCTTCTTGGCGCAAAAGCGTGACACGAAAGCCGAGCCATGATTCAGCAGCTGTGGAACAAGCTCACTGACCATATCGATCCGGTGCTCTTCGCACTCGTGACGCTGATTACGGTGCTGGGCTTGATGGTTCTCTACAGCGCAGCCAATGAGGCCATGGGGCGGGTGGTCGGTCAGAGCCAAAAGGTGATGGTCGCTGTCGTTGTGATGTTCGTGCTCGCGAATCTATCGCCGACTTTCATCGCGCGTTTTGCCGTGCCACTTTACCTGATCGGTATTGTGCTCCTGCTGGGCGTTGCCATTGGCGGGGAAGTAATTAAGGGCGCTCGCCGTTGGCTAAAGCTGCCGCTGATTGGAAACATTCAGCCCTCGGAAATCATGAAGATCGCCGTGCCTCTAATCCTGGCGTGGTATTTCGATAAGCACGAAGGCGCAATCAACTGGAAAAACTTCCTTGTTGCCGGACTGCTCGTCGCGATCCCGTTCGCGCTGATTGTGCGCCAGCCTGATTTAGGCACCGCGCTCTTGGTGGGTGCGTGCGGCTTTTACATCCTCTACCTTGCAGGTCTGGATTGGCGCATCATCGTCGGCGGCGGACTCATCGCGGCTATTTCTTTCGCCGCGGCGTGGGAATTCAACTGGCTGCACGACTACCAAAAAGAGCGGGTGATGACCGTTTTTAATCCGAGCCTCGATGCGCAAGATGCCGGCTGGCACACGATTCAAGCCGCCATCGCGATTGGCTCGGGCGGTTTGATTGGTAAAGGCTGGCTCTCAGGCACACAAACCCATCTTGAATTCTTGCCTGAGAAGCACACGGACTTTATCGTCGCGGTTTACGGTGAAGAGTTCGGTTTGATTGGCGTGTTGGTGTTGCTGGTCATTTACGTGTTGCTGATCGGTCGTTGCATGTTGATTGCAATGCGTGCGCAAACCTTGTTTGGTCGACTGATCGCGGGCACCTTCGGGTTGATGTTTTTCACCTACACGTTCGTGAACATCGGCATGGTCACGGGCATGCTCCCGGTCGTCGGCGTACCGCTCCCGTTCGTGAGCTTCGGTGGAACCGCGATGATGACGCTGTTTATCGCTGTGGGCATGTTGATGAGCATTGCAACGCATCGAAAGTTGCTCGCAACATGAGTGACGCAGGGTCGTTTCGCATGCGCCTGTTTGCGCTAGCCTCACTGATAGGCGCTCTCTTTCTGACGGGGTGTGCAAGCAAACCACCCTCATCCGGCAGCGCGAGAAGTGGTGCATACTACAAAGACGATGGTCCGCCATCGTCGCTGCCGAGCGATCTTGATCGCGTTCCAGACGCGCAACCGCGCGATGAGCCGCTTCACCGGTTTGCCAATCGCCCATATAACGTTTTCGGGGTGAATTACACGCCGCTCACATTACATGCGCCACTTATCCAACGTGGCGTCGCATCGTGGTACGGACGCAAGTTTCACGGTCAAAAAACAGCGATCGGCGAAACCTACGATATGTTGGCGATGACCGCCGCGCACCCCACCGCCCCCATCCCAAGCTACGCGCGTGTCACCAATCCGCGCAACAACCGATCAGTGGTAGTTCGCATCAATGATCGTGGCCCTTTCCACAGCGGGCGAATCGTTGATCTTTCCTATGCCGCCGCGCACCGGATCGGTATTGCGCAGGCCGGAAGTGGCGAAGTGATCTTCGAATTGCTCATACCGCCGAACTTCGCAGCCACGGCGAGCAGCAGCGCTACGGTGGCGGCCGCGCCAGCTGCACGACCTTCGGTGTCGGCAATCAACGACGATTCACGCGCTACAACGCTACCTCCATCCGCCCCATTGAATCGGGGCGAGCGTCAATTTTTCGTACAACTCGGCGCTTTTGGAAACTTTGGCAATGCCCAAGCGTTCCAATCTCGGATGAATAATGATTTGGGGAGCACACCCATCGTGCGCCAGGTAGCTGGTTTGTTCCGCGTTCAACTGGGTCCTTTCGCAAGCGAGGCCGACGCGCGTGCCGCGCGCGATGCAGCGCAAGCGCGCGTGAGCCCCGGCGGCGGCCTCCTGCCTATCATCACCGAACCTTCGCCATGAGTAGCCCGCGCATGCAGCCTCACCAACCTTCTTTTCTTCGCACGTTGTTTTTCAGCGCTCTGCTGTTGCTCGCGTGCGCGCGCGCAGAGGCGCAGCTCACGATCGATATCGTTGGAGTGGGAGCGCAGCAAATCCCCGTCGTAACCTCTGAGTTCGTGGGAGAGGCCAAAAATGCGGAACTGCTCAGCAGTGTCATTCAAGCCAATTTAGCGCGAAGCGGCGTGATTAAGAACGTGCCCAATGCCGGCTTGCCGCGCACCGCGGAGGCCACAGCCGAGGGCTACGCTGCCTACGCAACACGCAATGCCGACGCGGCTGTCGTTGGCTCAGTCACACCATCGGCTAACGGGCAATTTCAAGTGACGTTTCGGCTGCTTGACGTTCCGAAGAGAACACAACTCGCCGGTCTGGTCTACAACGTGAGCGCGGCCGAGATGCGCGCAACGGCGCACCGCATTTCTGACGTGATCTACGAAAAGCTCACGGGCGATCGTGGCGTGTTCAGCACGCGGCTCGCCTACGTATCGAAAACCGGGCCGCGTTTCCAATTGATCGTGGCTGATAGCGACGGCGTGAATGCAATCTCTATCGTATCTTCGAATGAACCGATCATCTCGCCCGCGTGGGCGCCCGATGGCGTGCGCCTCGCGTATGTGTCATTCGAAAATCGTAAGCCCAGCATTTACGTGCAAAACGTGAGCACGGGCACCCGCCAACTTTTGGTGAATGCGCGCGGCAATCAATCCGCGCCTGCATGGTCTCCCGATGGACGCAGCATCGTGTTCGCATCGTCTCAGGCCGGAGGCACACAACTCTTCATCGTGGGCGCGGACGGCACCGGCTCTCGAAGACTCACCACCAATGCGAATGTGATCGATACCGCTCCGAACTGGGCAAGCGATGGGAAGATTTATTTCATGAGTGATCGCGGCGGATCGCCGCAGGTGTATCGCATCGACCCCAACGGCGGCAACGCCGAGCGTGTCACTTTCGAAGGTGGCGAAAACGCGAATCCGAAAGTGGCGGCCGACGGCAAAAGCATGGTGTTTGTGAAGCGCGAGGGCTCTCGCTATGCGCTTGCTATTCAAGACTTCGCATCGCGGCAGGTTCAGGTGCTCACTCAGGGGCCGGTGGATGAATCGCCAAGCTTCGCACCCAATGGGAAACTCATTGTGTATGCGTCTATTTACAACGGGCGCGGCGTACTTGCTGCCGTGTCTGCGGATGGTCGGGTAAAGCAACGATTGGCGTCTTCCGGCGCGGATGTGCGCGAGCCTGCGTGGGGGCCGCTACCACGATAGCGCAGGGAGTATCGCGGAGCGAGCGTGTTTCGCGTTTCCCCAAGGCGTCGAAATGCGGCTACTATCGAGTGCGTCGTTTCGCCTCGACTTGATGTGTTTTCACTTTCAACAGAACGGGAGTCAGTTATGCAGCAATCCTTCGTCAAGCGCAGCCTTTGGGCGAGCGTGGTTACCGCAGGCGCTTTGGCCTTGCTTGCTGGTTGCTCTTCCACGCCTGAGCAAGCGGCACCTGTAGAAAATCGCACAGCCACCACGACACAGCCGCCTTCGACGCAAGGCTTGCAGCAAGGTGCGACAACCTCGCCGGGTGCGGTCACCAGTGCCGGAACTGTCGGACAGGCCACCGACGCGAGCGGGCTTGATCCCGCCCTTCGCGATCCAAGCAGCCCACTATCGAAACGCAGCATCTTTTTTGACTACGATAGTTTTGTAGTAAAGGATGACTACAAAGCAACGGTCGAAGCGCATGCGGCTTATTTGAAACGCACGCCTCGTGCTCGCATCGTGGTTGAAGGCAATACGGATGAGCGCGGCAGCCGCGAATACAACTTAGCGCTCGGGCAGAAGCGTTCGGAAGCGGTGAAGCGCGTGATGGCACTCTTGGGCGTGAACGAAGCGCAAGTTGAAACGGTGAGCTTCGGCGAAGAAAAGCCACGCAACAGCGCGAGCACTGAATCTGCGTTTGCTGAAAATCGCCGCGCTGATATTCGCTACGTTGGAGAGTAAGTTTCTATGCGCGCTAAGGCACTTGTTCGCTCCCTGATCGCTGCAGGATGCGTTGCATCGTTCATTCATGCCGCCCATGCGGGACTGTTCGACGATGAGGAAGCGCGCAAACAGATTGTGCAGCTTCGCAATCAGGTGGCTGAGCAACAACGCGTGATCGATCAGCGGCTCGGCGAACTGGAAGCGCAAGCACGTAATCGCAGCATCATCGATCTGTTTAATCAAGTTGAAACGCTGCGCAGCGAATTCGCCCGCCTTCGCGGACAGCTCGAATTGCTGCAAAACGAATTGGAGAATGCGCAAAAGCGCCAGCGCGATCTGTATGTGGATCTTGATGGGCGCCTGCGAAAAATTGAGCAGCAGCAAGAAGCCGCACGCGCCGCCCTAGCCTCACAAACGCCGCCGGGAAGCGGCGGGCCACTCCCGCAGCCGCCGCTCTCCGGTGATCCGCTGCGAAGCGCGCCCCCGGCGGTTGCCGGGCAGGCAGCCGCGCCGCTGCAGCCCATTGCCTCAGCAGTCTCGCCCGCCACGAGCGCGCCCGTGGCTGACCCCGCGCAAGAGCAGCGAAGCTACGATCAAGGGCTCGAACACTTTCGAGCCGCTCGCTACAGCGAATCGGTCACCGCGTTTCAAATCTTTATTCGCAACTATCCCCGATCACCGCTCGCATCGTCTGCGCAATATTGGATTGGCAATTCGCTCTATGCCGCACGTGATTTCCGGGGCGCGATTGCCGCACAGCGACAGCTCCTTGCTCAGTATCCTGACTCAAACAAAGCCTCTGACGCGCTCCTGAATATCGCAACGTCGCAAGCGGAGCTGGGTGAGATTCAAGCCGCGCGCGGCACGCTGCAAGAAGTGGCCACCAAGTATCCAAACACGGAAGCGGGCGTTAAGGCTCGGCAGCGGTTGGGGATTCGCTAGTCAATGGCTATGCGGATCGTTGCCGCGCTAGCAGTTGCGGCAAGTTTCCTCGCGGTTCTTCTGCTTGCATTTGGGACGCCGAAATCTGCGGCAGGCTGGGTACTATTGTTTTTTATTGGCAGTGCAGGGTGGTTGCTGCTTGAGCGGCTCGGAGAGCGTCTTCTCGGGTCACGCGTTTTTAGTCGACTGAACTCGATCACGCGCGTTTTGATCGCGGTGCCACTGATGATCGTATTTGTCTTGTTTGGTATCGCTGGAGTGGCGCTCCTTCGACACGTCATTGTTTCGGTTTAGTGCAATCCACGGATACCTTGGATATGCGGCGTTCGCCTCAAATCTTTTCAACGCGAATTGCGCAATGGCAACGCGAACACGGCCGCAACACTTTGCCGTGGCAGAACACGCGCGACGCGTATCGCATTTGGCTCTCCGAGATCATGCTGCAGCAAACGCAGGTGGCCACGGTGCTTGGCTACTACGAGCGGTTTCTCGCAACCTGTCCGACCGTGCGCGATCTCGCTGCAGCGAGCGACGACGCGGTGATGACATTATGGGCAGGCCTAGGCTACTACTCACGAGCCCGCAATTTGCACAAAGCGGCGAAGCTCGTTGTTGAAAAACACGGCGGTGTGTTTCCGAACGATGTGAACGCGCTGGCTGAGTTGCCAGGTATCGGGCGCAGCACTGCGGCTGCAATCGCCGCATTTGCCTACGACACGATCGCGCCCATTCTGGATGGCAATGTGAAGCGTGTGCTCGCACGCCACGCGGGCATCGAAGGCTTTCCGGGCGCAAGCGCGGTGGAGAAGAAACTGTGGGCGGAAGCAGAGGTGCGGCTTCCGCATGCGCGGGAGGACATGGTCGCCTACACGCAAGGGCTCATGGATTTGGGTGCAACGGTGTGCACGAAAGCATCGCCTACATGCATGCTTTGCCCCGTTGCAGCCGATTGCAAAGCACGCATCGACGGCAAAACCGATGAAATTCCCGCGCCGAAACCCTCCAAAGCGCTGCCGCACAAAACGCAGCGCTATTTGCTTGCGCTACACGCCGATACGGTGCTTCTGGTGAAGCGTCCGCCGCAGGGCATCTGGGGCGGGCTCTGGTGTTTGCCTGAGCTTGCTAACGATGTGCCGCACGGCGAGATGGATGCCGCGAGCAAAGCAAAGTTTGCGATCGAACGAATCGAAAACGCCGCGGAGCTCGCGAGCTTTGATCACAGCTTCACTCATTTCAAGCTCACGCTTCAACCGCTTAAAGTTGACGTTTCGCGCGTGGGAAAGCGATTGGAAGAGGGCGGTTCGATGTGGATTGCGCTGGGCGAACTTGAACGCGCAGCGCTCCCAAAACCGATCAAAACGCTACTAAGCGAGCTCGTTAAATCACAGCAACTCTAGCCTTTAACCCCCAAATTAAAAAGGGCTAAAGGTAATCCAATACGCTTATTGTGAATTTGTAAATACACCTTCTAGCCCCAATTGAATGTGGGTTCACGCTTTAAAGCTATTACTTTTCCACCCGAATTCAGCATTTCCCTAGGGAAACGCTGATTAAATCCCGCGAGCAGCGCGCCTTGGATTGGGATCGAGTGCGAAATCGACAAATGCGAGGCATAGCGGGGCTATGGTGAGCATTTTCGATGCAGCAATCGACCCAAGTCCAAGGATGCGATGCTCGATGGGTATTTGATCAGCGTTTCCCTAGATGTTCTGCGCAATTCGCCAAAGCACCTTGCTCGGGTCGAAAAGCTCGAAATCTCGCATGCCCCACGGCTGATCGCGCGGCTCGCCCATGCGAACGTTGAAGCGCTCGGTGATCCGTTCGCGCACTAGGTGACGATGCCAATCATCCACGTTTTCCACGAGCAAATGCATCATGATCTCATCGGGAAATGCGGCCGGTTGAAAGTTTTGCAGCAGAAAACTGCAATCTCCACGGTTGAAATACGCAATTTCTCGATCTGAAAACTTGCACGTGAAGCCTACCGCTTCATAAAAAGCCTTTGCGAGCGCAAAGTCTTTGGCGGGAATAAACGCCTTGATTTCCACTGTGTTCAGATTCATCGCTTGTTCCTTCAGAATAAAGTAATTCCGCGTTCAGCAGACGCGGGCCAGGCCGCGACCGCGATAATCTGCGTTTCTGCGCGTCCGCCATTCCTAAAACATAAAGCCTATGCCCGCCGAAATCGTCTCCCTTCAACACGCCGCCGCCTGGTGGGCGTTCGCGCTGTCTTTCGTGTTCGGCGCTGTGACGCAGCGTAGCAACTATTGCACGATGGGCGCGATTTCTGACATCGCCAACTTTGGCGACTGGACGCGCGCGCGAATGGCGCTCGCCTCCGTCGGGCTCGCGATCATTGGCGTGGCGATCCTGAAAATGACGGCTACCGTCGATATCGCAAAGTCGTTTTATGTTGCGCCGAAGTTGGTCTGGCTTTCGCACATCGTGGGCGGACTTGCCTTTGGTTTCGGCATGACGCTTGCCTCCGGCTGCGGCAGCAAAACGCTGATTCGCGTCGGCGCGGGAAGCCTTCGCGCGCTCGTCACCTTGCTCGTAATGGGGCTGTTCGCATGGTTCACGTTGCGCGGGATATTGGGCGTGCTGCGCGTGAACACGCTCGATCAAGTCGCCGTCACCTTGTCGAGCGCGCAAGATATTCCATCGATCATCGGCCTCAGCGGCGCCAACGCGAGCTATTTCGCCATTGCCATCGGCATCGCGCTACTTGTCTTTGCGTTCATAGGAAAAGAATTTCGGGCTGACAAATGGAATTGGATCGGCGGCCTGATCGTTGGCGCAACCGTCATCGCAGGCTGGTATGCCACCGGTAAAGTGGGCTTCATCGCCGAACATCCTGAAACGCTCGAAGCGGCCTGGGTTGCCACCAATTCGGGCCGCCCTGAATCGCTCACCTTCACTGCGCCACCCGCCTATTTGCTCGAACTCTTGGCGTTCTGGAGCGATAAGAGCAAGTTCGTCACCTTCGGCGTTGCGAGCGTCCTCGGCGTGATCGTGGGCGCATGCGCGATGGCGCTCATCACCAAGACTTTCCGCTGGGAGGGCTTCGCCTCGACCGAAGATCTGACAAACCATCTCGTCGGCGCAGCGCTCATGGGCTTCGGCGGTGTGCTCGCGCTGGGCTGCACAGTGGGCCAGGGCTTGAGCGGCATGAGCACGCTCGCACTCGGCTCGGTGATTACGGTCGCAGCCATTGTTGCCGGCTGTCGCGCGGCGCTGGCGTATCAAATGTGGCGGTTGGAAAACTAGCGTAACGGCAAGCGAACCGAGGAAAGTTTCCACGAAAGCAGACCACTTCGCGTGAGCATGAACTGCGAAGGTTCGCCGGTGCTGTCACGCTTTTTCACGCGCAATCTGAATTCGTTCAAGCTTTCATAGCCCATCTCGATTTCGACTTTCGGCGGCTCACTCGTTGCGCTCGGCGAGTTCGCGTCGCTACGAGCGCGC
Source organism: Betaproteobacteria bacterium (assembly GCA_013298765.1). GTDB lineage: Bacteria > Pseudomonadota > Gammaproteobacteria > Burkholderiales > Casimicrobiaceae > Casimicrobium. Next base: position 193,450 of record JAAFJA010000003.1, on the reverse strand, counting down.
CTGCCGGACCGCGCTTCTGCCCATGATTTGCCTTGCATCAAAAGCGCCAAGCTCTGTGGCGAAATCGCGGCATCGATCGCGGCGTTCATCGCCGGCGAGGCGATTGCGCCCGCAATCAAATCAAGTGCGCGGTTGCCAGTACCCCGCTCAAGCGCGCGATCAATCACGCCGCTTTCAATCAAACTTTGCCGCGCGCTTTCCCGAAGCTTGGGATAGTCCACGAATTGCGAGAACTTTTCGTAGTCGCCCGCCTCCGCGGCGGTCTTCATTCGCCACAGCGTGAAATGCGGTGTGGCATAGAACAGACTTCCGACGACGAACGGCGCGACCGCTGCGAGAGTGACTTTCCACTTCATGGCTTGACTATCTCACAGTCGCTCTGCGCTGTCTTCGCAACAAAATTGCTCCGCATCGCGCCAAAATAGCGGCATGAACACAGCCACTCATCAAGATGCCGCGCCACCCGCGGACTTCGACATTTCTCACAAAACGCGCGAAGGCAATCCCGGTTTGCGCGGTAATTATTCGCGCATGGCAGCGGATTACACCGTTGCGCAATCGGTGAGCGATTACACCGCTGAACAACAAGCGCGCTGGCTGCGCTTGGTGGAGCGGCAAATGGCGCTGATTCCCTCGCGCGCGTGTAAAGAATTTCTTGACGCCATCAACGGATTAACAGCGCTCGACATGCGGCGCGGTATCCCGAACTTCGCGGACGTGAACGTCGCGCTCAAGGCCGCAACAAATTGGACGCTGGTCGGCGTGCCCGGCCTTTTGCCCGACGACGTGTTCTTCACCCATCTCGCCAATCGCCGCTTTCCGGTCACCGTGTGGCTGCGCGAGGAGAGCGAATTCGATTACATCGTCGAGCCGGATCTCTTTCACGATTTCTTCGGCCACGTGCCGATGCTGTTCACACCGATTTACGCCGATCATTTGCAGGCGTATGGCGAGGGCGCGCTCAAAGCGAAGCGGCTCGGCGGGCTGGACTGGCTCGCGCGCCTCTACTGGTACACGATTGAATTCGGTCTGATTCGTGAAAGCGGCGCGGTCAAAGCCTACGGCGCTGGCATTCTTTCGTCGCCGAAAGAGCTGATCTATGCACTGGAATCCAGCGCGCCGCAACACGTCCCCTTCGATGTGATGCATTCAATGCGCACCCCCGTATTGATTGACGACGTACAGTCCATTTACTTCATCCTCGAATCGTTTCAGCAGCTCCGAGACGATACTGCGCCAGACTTCACGCCGCATTACGAAATCCTCAAGCAGGAATCGTGATCCGTAGGGTGCGATCCCATCGCACCTTAATTGGTACGAGCCAACGCGGATTGGAAAAGTGCGCTTCGCGCATGTCGGCACGAGGTGCAATGAGATTGCACCCGACGTCTTGCGCTTGCTGAACGTCAGGGGCGCAGTGTCTTCATTTCAACTTACTTGAGCGATAGGCGGCTCTTAACCGCACGCGTTGCTATCGCAACCGGGGAGAATCGGTTGAAGAGCGTCGCCTCATCCGACCAGCTATCTTCGTACAACCCGGTGAGCACAAAGCCAGCGTTGAGTTGGCCACCAATTTGCGTCTCCAGCGAATGACTGAACTCAGCAGCGCGACCGCTATCGCGCCAAAGCGCTTGCTCGGCCGCCGCCAAGCTCTCCGGCTCGCTGTAGGGCAGCGCGTACTTCACGACTAAGGAGCCCGTTCGCTCAACCTCATCATGATTGAAGAGGAAGAGACTCGGGTTCATGAATCCCACCAGCAAAACTCCGTTTGAACACAAAACGCGGTAGCACTCGCGCCAAACAGGCCGCACATCTGGGACAAAGACGTTCGATACCGGATGAAAGACCACATCGAAACTCTCGTCAGAAAACTTCGATAGATCAGACATATTGCCTTGAACACAGCTCAAGCGTAGACCGTTGCGATCAGCGACGTCTTGGTCCTTGCGGAGTTGCTCGTCTGAGAGATCAAAGCTGGTGACGTGCGCGCCTGCGGCAGCAAGCAACGGCGCTTGCTGGCCACCGCCAGAGGCAAGACAGAGTACGCGTTTCCCGCGAACGTCTCCTAGCCAATCCGCCGGCACAGGCTTACTGGGTGTAAGGATCACTGAAAACTCGCCTGTGCGCGCAGCTGCGATGGCTTGCGCATCCACCGGGCGGCTCCACTCGCTACCCGCGCGCGACTCGCGATTCCATGCTTCTCGATTGTGACTGACGATGTCCATAGCTCTATCGGAGCGTTAGTGTGTCTCGAAATTTTGCCAGTCGATCAGCGAGCCGCGATCGCACAACTGCACTAAAACCCCGACCCCACCTCCTGCAAAAACGCTTGTTCTTCCGCCGTCGATTCACGGCCGAGAATTGCGTTTCGATGGGGGTAGCGGCCGAAGCGTTCGATGATCGCGAGATGGCGGCGCTCAAAATCGAGGTTGCTTTCTAGCCCAGGCTGCGCGAAGAGCCGTAGCGCCTCTTGATGCACGATCAGCGATTCGCTGTGCATGTAAGGCATGTAGGCAAACTTGCGTTGCTCGACCGGTAGCGTCGCGTCGCTACCATCGGCAACCAGCTCTTGCGCGAGCGCGAGGGAAAGCGCGTCCTGCGCAAACGCGCGCGGCGAATCACGAAACACGTTTCGTGAAAACTGATCAAGCACGATGATTTCTGCGAGGCGGCCTTCCGGCGCATTGCGCCATGCGAACAATTCACAACGCGACGCGGCTTCAAGGGCGGCGCCGAAGCGATCTGCAATCATCGCGTCAAGCGCGGCGTCTTTCGCGAAGTGTTGCTTCGGCGTGAGTTCGCTGAACCAGAATTGGAGTATGCGTTGTGGGTTCATGGCGGCGTTCGATCGTGGTGGGTAGGGTGCGATCCTATCGCACCTTGTGCGCATACGCGCGAAGCGCACTTCTTCAATCAACGTCGACTCAGCCAATCTGTAGGCGACGGCTTGACGTCGCTTTGGTAGACGAAAAACACAGCGCTGCACACGCTACCAGCGCGGTCAAGCCCGCGCCTACAGAGAGGTGCGGCTACGCGCGCGGTGCTCTCGCTTTCGGTGCGTTGCGGGGCACGGGCTTTACTTTCGCCGCACTCATCGCTTCATCGAACCACGGGTCATTCTCTTTTCCGCCGAACGACTCAACGAGGAAATCGACGAACGCGCGGGTTCTCGCTGGAATGTATTTGCGCGAAGGCATCGCGGCATAGATGTGCAACGTCACGATTCGCCACTCGGGCAACACCAACTCAACCTCGCCGCGCACGAGCGCATCATGCGCCATGAACGTGGCAAGCGCGCCGATTCCCATGCCATGAATCGCGGCATGATGAAGCACCTCGAAATGCGAGGTCGCCAAAGCCATCGACGGCGGCGGCGTGAGATAGGGCTTTGCCTTGCTTTTCGGATCGCGCGGCGTGAACAGCGTTTCGCTCCGGCTTTGCGGCGTGAACGGCAACAGCATTTCATGCTGTGTCAGCTCGCTCGGGTGCGTGGGGCGCCCGCGACGGTCGAGATAGCTTTTGCTCGCACAGAGCGTGACTTCGCTTTGGGCGAGGATGCGCGCAACGAAGCTGCCGCTCGCGAGCGGTTTGTTCATCGTAAGAATCGACACATCATGACTTTCGTCCGCCGAGCCGACTGAGTTTTGAACTGTGAGCTCGATCACGAGCTTTGGGTGGCGATCGCGAAAGCGCGGTAAGTACTTTGCAAGCTGATGCGTGGCGAAACCAGGCGAGCAGAGCACGCGAATCGTGCCCTCGGGCTCTGCGGTTTCAAGGGTTGCGACCGTTTGCGCTTCTTCAACGTCAACAAGGATTCGCTGCACGTGCTCAAGGTAGCGCTCGCCCGCTTGCGTGAGCGTGACGCGTCGGGTCGTGCGATTTAAGAGCCGCACTTTCAAGTGCGCTTCCAAATCCGCGACGAGCCGCGTCATCACCGCAGGCGTCATGTCAAACGCATCCGCCGCTTTGGTGAAGCTGCCAAGTTCTACGACTTTAGCGAAGGCGCGCATGGCGCGAAGTTGATCCATGAGATCGTCAGTCTTTCAGTCGGGGGTTCGTGAAGTGCGGGGGTTCTTTTTGACACAGATTGCGCTGATTTCGCTGATTTGCGCAGATCATTTTTTGCTTGCTATGAGGCTTGGTACTTCAATCGCTGGTGGGTAAGTGAGGGGCACTATTTTTTGACGCTGATTTCGCTGATTCACGCAAATTGTTTTGGAGTTCGGAGCTGCGATGAATCTCCTAAAGGAATCTGTGTAAATCAACTGACATCATCTGTGTAATCTGTGTCAAAAAAATCGCGCGACCATTCGCGCCCCACCGATTGAAACATCAGGCACTCACAAATCCACAAAAAAATAATCTGCGTAAATCAGCGAAATCAGCGCAATCTGCGTCGAAAAAATCGGGACTGCATCGCGATCCGCCCGCCCATGCACTGAAGCGCTTCGCCAGCACAGCGCGGCGAATTTCAAGCGTTTGATTATTGCGTATTTTGCAATAAAGAATTGATCGAATCCCCATTTATTCATGTTCTAGCAATACCTAGCATTCATTCCATCGACGACGGCGGCAACGAAGCCTCGGCGAAACAGAGCGGCAAAAGCCGCCAGACACTGACTTCTCAACCTCCTCCTTTAGGAAAACATCATGAATACGAAATCTGTTTTGATCGCTACCCTTTTTGCTGCAGCAACCAGCGTTGCATTCGCCGCTGACGTAACCCCCGCCGCAGACGCAGCGCCCGCTGCGCAGAATGCCGAAGCCGTACAAGTGGCGCAAGCTAACACCCGTATGCGCAACATCGCGCCCACTGCGCGCGCCGGTAGCAATGCAGCCTCCGCATCATGCGCGAGCACCTACAACGATGCGACTTCGATGATCGTTTGCTCGAGCGGGAACGACGGCCGCACCCGCGCGCAAGTGCGCGAAGAAACCCGCGCATGGCTCAATTCGCCTGAAGGCCGCGCAGCCCGCGCGCAAACGGTAGGCGCGTTCTAAAGAATTGCCGCAGCAACGCCCGTTAACTTGGGCGCACAAAAAACGCGCTTCGGCGCGTTTTTTTATTCTGGCTTTCTATTGCGTTACGAAAGCCGCGCTCGGCGGATCAAACCGCTCGCTCGTATCCATGCGCACACTGCGCAGCGGCGCCGTTTCCAGATGTGTGCTGTAAAGCGGCTCCGCGAAATAGCCGATCAGAATGCTGCGGCGGCGCTCACCGCTGGGATTGAGACTCGCCCCGTGCAGCAGATTGGCGTCGAACACCAGCGCATCGCCCGCCTTGCCTGAGATTTGCACGCTGCGCGCTTCGTCTTCAGGCGTAGCGGGCGCGGTGACTGCGCCGTCGCGATGACTTCCCGCAACGTAGCGCGTTGCGCCGTTGCTCGGGCCGTAATCATCGAAGAAGACGAGCACGTTCACCGTGTCGCCCGGTCGGCGCGCAGAGAAATCTCTGTGCAGACCCTGATGACCGCCGCCCATCAAAGGCTCGCGCCCCTCTACCTGAGCCAGAAAAAACCGCTCACCGATCAATTCGCCGACCACCGCCAAGAGCGCAGGCAAGCGACACACCGCTTGGATCGTCGGATCAAGATCGAGCATCGAATGACGCCAATCCGGCCCGCGCGGCACCCGCCATTGGGCAGACGGCGTTTCGCACGCATCAAACGCAGCGCGAAGATCATCCAACCAGGTCGCAGGCACCAGATTGCGCAGCAGCGCATAGCCATCGCGATGAAGTTGATCGGGGTTCATGGCTGCGGATTCACATTCAAATTTGCTGCGGTGTTTTGAGGGCGGCGTTGCACAAACTTCAAACGCTTACGTCATCGAATGATTATTTTGCATCACGCAGAGGCGCGATACGAACGCGCAGCTTCGCGGTTACGGCAGCGTGCAACAAAAAATAAATGTCGGCGCTATCACTTTGCGAAGCCGCTCGCACACCACTGCTGCTCGCAGGGCACGCCATCATTGTTACCGTCCATTTTCACGCCGGGGCAGTTGCGGAGAAAGTACGTGGCTTCAGCGCAGGACGTCATTTGTGAGCAGTGCGTGCGGCCGTCGCACGTATAGCGCTGCGACGATGCCTGAGCTTCTGGCATGGCGAAATTTTGGGGCGATGGTGCGGCGCGGCGGTTGTACTCGTTGTAACCATAGACACCTAACCCGACCACGACTAGCAACGGAATGGCCCGAGCAAAAAAGCCTGGACGCTCTTTGCGCTGATAGGACACAGGTCTACGGGAAGGTGCAGGGCTAGGACTTTTAACGGCCGGACGCTCTGGACAAAAAACATACTTCGCCTGCTTCTTTCCGCTGACGTCGGTTTCAATCTCAAACGAGAGCTTTTCTCCGATGGAAGGTCTTACGCCATCTTTCGGGAATGCAGAAATGTGGACAAAAATCTCCTGTCCGCCATGGAGCGGAGTGATGAACCCGAAGCCTCGGTCGTCGTTCCACCTGGTGAGCTTGCCTTCTATGCGCATGGAAATTTCTAGGGTATGGTGTGCAAGGTGCGTGAAGGCAATCGCCCGGAATGCGTCTTCTCAGCAGAAGAGTTAGGCTGCTCTTTTTTCAGCGGCTTTTTCCGACCTTTGTTGTTCCACGGCAAAGCGCACGCGGACAGCGTGTTTCGGTAGATGAGTTCTTCTTCTATGGCCAGTCGAATTGAGTCAGGTTCTACAAGTACGCCAGTAACGCCAACCTGGCAACCCTTGCGCAAACATTCAGTAAGCTGCGCAAGTTTTGATTGAGTTCCCTTCGGGGTGTAGAAGAGATGCTCTCGCACCCTAGACCATCCCTTTTTCTGTTGCCTTTGGCCTATATACATGCACTGCCAAGCCTCGCTCGGGCCGCTTCGTATCCAAAGCGCATAGAGGTTGATCGACCTGCTCTCGTAGTCCGTTGGCAGCACGTTGTTTCTGAGGTCTTGCATATCTTCGTAGATCAGAGGCGAAATCGGCGGGGACAAGAGAAGCGTCTCGGCTTTGGAGATGAGATCAGCAATGTCTGCTGACAAGGTGCTCATGCGCCGCCTAACGTTTGATATCAGAGGCGACCGAAACTGATCGCCCTTGGAGGCTCCGCTCGGTCGAAGAGTTAGGCGCTTGGATGCGCCAGACTGCTTCGTGAAAGCTACTCAAGGCCAAGAATGTCTCCTACCGATCGGCGAAGTAGATCGACCAACTCTGGCTCCATGAATTTGTACTCGTCTGGAATATCTAGGACGTGAATAGGCTTGTTTTCCAGCAACCGCCTGTATTCAGCAAGCAGTCGAGATTTGTGCTTCTCTTCCATGACGAAGATGACGTGTGCCCACGCAACATCATCAGCGGAAACAGGATGCCGTGCATTCGCACTGGTTCCCCCAGAGCGAACGGATAGGGAAGGGTGCTTACGCCAAACCTGCTCAGCGGTCGGGCTTCGCCATTGATTTCGGCTGCACACGAACAAGACGTTGGTTTGACCTGATTTTGGCAAGCGCTCTGGTTCCTGCGTTAGCTGTTCCTCAGCGACTCTTGGGTACTCGACACCTAGTTGTTTGGCGGGTGCAAAATTACTCACCCGGCTCACAGGTGCCTCCCAGTCCTTCTCTCGCTTCGACTCAATTGGCATGGCGTGTAAAGGCGGTAACGATTGAGCTAAGCAGCCCGCGAAGGCACACGGCGCTTGGCCGCGGAAGGGATGATGTCACTCGCCCCTGGCGCACCCAAGCGAAAGCCGCCAGAGCGGGTCGGCTTGAGCGAAGTGTCATGCCGCACCGCGCGTTGCCCGCGAGAAGTTTGCCCAAGCTGACTCAACGGCTTCGCCCCAAGCGTCCGGTAGATACGACCAGCCGAACGTTCTTACTGCGGAGGCGATTTCTGGTTCCGCACTTCTTCCCTCCGCCAACGCCTCAGCAATCTTTCCTATCGAGTCCAGATGTGGGGCGCAGATGGATACGTGCTTGTGGAGAGATTCGGTGTTACTTCCGAGCGCGCCGAGCAGCTCACGAAACGAATCCAAGAGCACGCGCGGCGCGTTTAGGGCACGTATCCGCGGAGTGCCGCCACCGTGATATTCAGCGTCAGGGTAGTCCGTGAGCCAAAGGTTCCCACTGGCGTCTTCGCTGAGCGTGCGCCAATGGATACCGTCCGAGAACAGAAGCTTGCTTGGTCCGAGCGTCGTGACTGTTCGCGCGGTATGCATGGTGGCACGCTCGTTTCTATGCGGCGCAACGTTCGAGCTAAGCTGCCCGCGTAGGCGTGTGGCGTAGCGGGTCAGCTTGAGCAAGGGGTTCGGCGTCACGCGTGTTCCGGTCGCAGGCCTGAACCTGCTCTAGGAAAAACTCTGCTGCTCTCGGCAGTTGGGCGAAAGACTTGCCTTCGCTGAGTAATGCGCTGTCGACCCGCCACGGACGCTCCCGGCCAGTGAGTTCCCTTTTTACCTCCTCAATCTCGCCAGATTCGATATTGAGGACGGTCTCAACCGTTCGGTCCATGTATTGAATCGAAGCCGCCGGAGTCTTTCGTGGCTTGCCATTCCTGAAGAATCCAGTGATGGCGAAGTAGTTCTCGCCCTCGGTGATGTTGAATCTAGCGCTACCGACAAACTGGCGAAAAAAGACGCAGTACTCTGAAAACGAGCCAAAGACTGGTGCAAGTGCGATGGGCGGAGGCACCACTGCTTCATTCTGTGCGGCGTCTCCATTCGCCAGAGTTGCGGACGCAACCTTGTAAAGCTTGAAGGTCTTGGCCACTCTTGCTGTAGGCTCTCGCGCAACTAACTCGTCCGAGGAAACCGAGAGCGGAATCAGGATGCGTGATTGGCCAGGCCGACTGCCGCCGTTGTAGACAATGGAAACGGTTGCTGCATCGCGGATCGCAGCGCTAAGGACTTCCAGGACGCTCGGCATGGACGCTCCCTTGTTTGTGACGCCTAACGTTGTTTATCAAACGTCACACGTTTAACTCTGTATCACCACAGTTCGCCCGATGTGAATCTCGAAAATACTCCATTGATATATCTCGCTAAAAATAGTTAGGTTGCGTTTCGTCAAGATGTAACCGCAGCACATATCTCGCACGTAGAACGATTCGCGCGGTGCAGCCAACACCATTCTGCTCGAATTTCGCGCCCCGTCAACCGCTCCGGAACTACCAATTTTGGTAGGTACGCAAACAACGAAATGATTTGCGGCGCTTCACGAAGCATCGGTAGACGCTGAAGCAATTGCGATCAAGTGTTACCGTGATAGAAACAATTTGTCGGGGTAAGCTACGAATTTAGCAAAAGGTTGCTATTCAGCTTTTCCGCCTAGAAACCTTCACTTACTGTGGAGAGCACGCTGTAAGTCACCTCGTAGTTGATAGCCATCACTCAGTACGCTGCACGCGTCCCCTAGACTTCCCCCCTGTGACCCCATCCCCCGCAGCTTCTAACCCCAGCGCGCCAGACGCGTCCGCCGCTTCGCCGCTCGTGCTCTTCGGCGGGACGTTTGATCCTGTTCATTTTGGGCATTTGCGCGTGGCGCGGGATACGGCTGCTGCGCTCAAGCTGCCGGAGGTGCGTTTGATTCCGGCGCAGCAGAATGTGCTTCGCGATCGGCCGGGGGCGAGTGCGGCGGATCGCTTGGCGATGTTGCAGTTGGCGGTTTCGGATGCGCGCGATGCGCCGGGGTTGAGTGTGGATGATTGCGAGCTTCGGCGCACGACGCCGAGTTACACGATCGCGACGCTTGAACATTTCCGCGCGGCGTATCCGTTGCGGCCGCTGGTGTGGTTGATCGGGGTGGATGCGTTTTTGCGCATTCAATCCTGGCATCGGGCGAGGGAGCTTTTTGATTTCGCGCATTTCGTGGTGTTAAACCGGCCGGGGTTTGCGACGGCGAATGTGTTTTCAGCGGCGATGAGCGATGTGTGGCAGGGGCGGATTGCCAATTCGCCAACGCAGTTGCGGGAATCGCTCGCGGGTTCCATTTATCTTCATACGGTAGCCCCGCAGGCGGTGTCTTCCACCGAAATTCGCGCATTGCTGCAGCGCAACCCGAACGATCAAGCGCTTGCCGCGTTGCTTCCGGGGCCTGTGCTCGCCTATATTCGTGCGCATCGGCTTTACGCCGCGCCGCGCGCCGCCTAAACGGATTGGCGGGATCGGCGCAGCGTTTGCGCCCTGCATTTCGATACGCGCTTTGCGCAAAGCACTAGCGAAACGCGGATTCTTCCGCGCTTCCTTCATCCTTTTGGCTTCCCGGAAGCCGCTTACAGACACGATAGGAAATCATCTCGTTGCAACTCAATGCCATTCAGCAAGCCGCCGTCGAAGCGCTTGAAGACATCAAAGCCACCGACATCGTCGCGCTCGACACCCGCGAACTCACTTCACTCTACGATGCCGTCATCATCGCTACCGCCGAGAGCGGCCGGCAAACGCGAGCGCTCGCGCGAAACGTGCAAGACAAGGTTCGCGCGGTGGGCGGCACCGTGCGCTCCATCGAGGGCGAGCAAAGCGGCGAATGGGTGTTGGTGGATTGCAGCGATTTGGTGGTTCACATCATGCTGCCGGCGACGCGAACACTTTATAACCTGGAAGAGATTTGGTCGCCTGCCCCTGATTTGCTTGGGGCTAAAGCGCCGAAAAAGGCGGGCTCTAAATCAAAAGAAAAGGTCACCAAGGCCCAATTCGTTGGGGCATCGCTTGATAGGGCTATTGACGCAATCGCTGCACCTGACACCCGCGCTGAGCCTGCGAAGGCAGCGCCTGAGGTGAACGCGCCCGCAGCGGCCACAACGCCTAAGAAGACTGCGGCACGCACGCGCACGGCGGCAGCGGCAGCGGCAGCGGTTTCGGCGACGCCCGCAACGACGGACGCGACACCGATTGCTGCGCCCAAAGCAAAGCCTGCGGCGAAAAAGCCTGCTGTGAAGAAGCCTGCCGCGAAGAAGCCTGCGGCGAAAACGGCAGCTGCCAAAAAAGTAGGCAAGGCAGCGACTGTAGCGAGCAGCAAGAAAGCGCCAGCGAAGAAGGCGGCAGTGAAGGCCGCAGCAAAACCGGTGATCGCGAAGACGGCGGCAAAGAAAGTCGCGGCTAAAAAGCCAGCGGTGAAGAAGCCAGTAACCAAGGCGGCGAGCGTGAAAAAAGTCGCCGCTAAAAAGCCGACTGCTAAGAAAGTGGCTGTGAAGAAAGCGGTGGTGACCGCCAAAACCGCCGTGTCAGCGAAAGCGGCGAAGGCGGTGAAAAAGGCAGTCGCCACGAAGAAACCCGCCGTAAAGAAAGTAGCTGCGAAGAAAGTCGCAGCAAAGAAAGTCGCGGTGAAGAAACCGGCAGCTAAGCGCGCGGCCCCCGTTGCGGCAAAGAAGATCGCAGCGAAAAAGGCAGCGGCGAAGAAACCAGCAACGAAAAGCGCAGCGGTGAAGAAGCCCGCCGCTAAGAAGCTTGCGGTGAAAAAGGTCGCAGCGAAGAAGCCAGTGGCAAAAGCGGCGAGCAAAAAGCCAGCCACGAAGAAGCCGGTGGCCAAGAAACCTGTCGCTAAAAAAGCGGCTGCGAAAAAGCCAGCCGCCAAGCGTGCGCGCGCGTAGCGAGCGGGGCGTGGCGCTTCATGAGCTACGAGGGCGGGCGTGCGGCTAAAGCTGATTGCGCTGGGGCACAATCAGCCGCGCTGGGTCAGCGAGGGCACTGAGGAATACGCCAAGCGCTTCCCCGCCGAGTGGCCCTTCGAGCTCGCTGAGCTCAAGCCAGAGCGGCGCACAGCAAGCAAATCGGTGGAAGCGGTGCTCGCCGATGAAGCGCTGCGAATCCGGGCGCAAGTGCCCAAGCAAGCGCTTCTGATTGCGCTTGATGAGCGCGGCCAGCAACTGACGACGCGGGAGCTCGCCGCGCACATGGAGATATGGCAGCGGAAAGCGGCCTGTGCATGTTTCTTAATCGGCAGCGCCGATGGGCTCGACGCCACGCTCAAACAATCTGCACAACATCGCTTGGGCCTGTCAAAATTAACGCTTCCCCACGGTATGGCTCGGGTTCTGCTGATTGAACAGCTCTATCGTGCTGTAAGCTTGTTGTCGGGTCATCCCTATCATCGCGATTGATCGCGTTTTGTACTGATCGCCGTCCATCTCATGAACGAAATCTACCTGGCTTCAAAATCGCCCCGCCGTCTTGAGCTGCTCCAGCAAATTGGCGTGGCCTGCAAGATGATTCTTCTGCGCGAAGATGGCGGTCGCATGCGCGATATCGATGAAGAGCCGCTTACATCCGAAAATCCGTTCGTTTACGTTGAACGGATGGCGAAAATGAAGGCCGATATCGGCGTCCTGCGGGCGAAGCAGCGGGCGCTGCCACCGATGCCGCTGATCGGCGCTGACACCACTGTCGTGTTCAACGGCCAAATTCTCGGCAAGCCAAAAAATGCGGAAGATGCGGCGCGAATGCTCAAAATGCTCTCGGGCAACACGCATGAAGTGTTAACCGCAGTAGCCGTTACCAACGGCAATCGGATGCTGCACGATACTTCCATTACGCGCGTTCGCTTTCGCGATCTGACGGATGCCGAGATCAAGAATTACATCGCGAGCGGTGAGCCGATGGGCAAGGCGGGCTCTTATGCGATTCAAGGCGTGGGCGGTGTGTTTGTGGAGCGCATCGAAGGCTCGTATTCGGGTGTGATGGGATTGCCGATATACGAAACCTCCGTTTTGCTTTCACGATTCGGTATTCAAGTGATTTGAGCGTTTGGTGAGTTTGCTCGTTGGCGATTGAGCCAAAACGAGTAAACGCAACAAATACTCTTCCGAGGTAAGTCTGTGACGGAAGAAATTCTTTTGAACGTGACGCCGCAGGAAACGCGTGTGGCAGTGCTCGATCACGGTGTGATTGAGGAGCTTCATATCGAGCGCGCAAGCCATCGCGGGCTTGTGGGCAATATTTATCTCGGCCGCATTGCGCGCGTGCTTCCCGGCATGCAATCCGCGTTCGTCGAGGTAGGGCTGGATCGCGCGGCGTTTTTGCATGTCGCCGATATTTGGGAATATAAAAATTCCCAGCACCTTACCGATCCGCAAAAAAATAATGTGATGACCATTGAATCGCTGCTGCACGAAGGGCAAGCGATCATGGTGCAAGTGATCAAAGATCCGATCGGCACCAAAGGGGCGCGGTTATCCACGCAAATCTCTTTGGCCGGGCGCTTGCTGGTTCATCTGCCGCAAGATTCGCATATCGGCATATCGCAGCGGATCGAGGATGAAACTGAGCGCGCGTTTCTGAAAGATTCGCTCACCAAACTCTTTCCGCCTGACACGCCACATGGCGGCTTCATCATTCGCACGCTCGCTGAGAAAGCCACCGAGCGCGAGCTTGCGCGCGATGTGGAATACCTCACTAAGCTATGGAGCGAGATTCAAGCGCGCAGCAAAACGGCGAAATCGGGCACGCTCTTGCATCAAGATCTCTCACTGGCAGAGCGCGTGTTGCGCGATTTCGCGAACGACGAGACGCAGCGCGTGATTGTTGATTCAGAGGATGTGCGCGGCGCGCTGCTTGATTTCGCGACGCGCTATTCGCCAGCGCTTGCCGAGCGCGTGCAACTGCACCAAGGCGCGCGACCGCTGTTTGACATGTATGGCGCGGAGCAAGAGATTGAGCGCGCGCTGCATCGGCGCGTTGATCTCAAAAGCGGCGGTTATCTGATCTTCGATCAAACCGAAGCGCTCACCACGATCGATGTGAACACCGGCGGCTTCGTCGGCGGACGGTCATTCGACGAAACGATTTTCAAAACGAATCTCGAAGCTGCGCAGGCGATCGCACGTCAGCTTCGCCTGCGAAATCTCGGCGGCATCATCATCATCGATTTCATCGACATGGATTTGGCCGAGCATCGCGACGCTGTACTCGAAGCGCTGAAGCAAGCGATTTCAAGCGATCGTACGCGGCTGACGGTGAATGGATTTACTCATCTCGGATTAGTGGAGATGACTCGTAAACGCACCCGCGAGTCGCTTGCGCATGTGCTTTGCGAGCCGTGTCCGACGTGTCAGGGGCGCGGCGAAATCAAGACGGCGCAAACCATGTGCTATGAGATTCTTCGCGAAGTGGTGCGCGAAGCAAAGCAGTTCAATCCAAAAGAAATGCGAATTCTTGCCGCGCCGTCGGTGATCGATTTGTTTCTTGAGGATGAATCGGCAACGCTCGCGCAGATTTCGCAAGATATTGAGCGGCCCGTGTCGTTGCAGCCTGAACCTGCGTATTCGCAAGAGCAATACGATATTGTGCTTTTGTAGGCGCGGGCTTGACCGCGCTTTTTTGTAGGCGACGACTTGGCGTCGCTGCCGTTGCCGGCCAAACCCATGCCCCGAAGCGACGCCAAGTCGTCGCCTACATACGGCGTGTCTGTGGTTCGATTTCGCGCTAGTTGCGTCACAATTCGCTGATGGATTCGTTCTTTACTTTGATTGCGCTATTGCTCGCACTCGTGATCGGCGCGGGTGTTGGCTGGTTTCTTTCTTGGCGGGGTCGCGCTTCGCGGGCCAACGAAACGATTTCGCATGTGTCGCTAGAAGGTTTGCGCGCTGTGGGCGAACTCTCGGTCTTCAAAGCGATCACCAAAGAGATCGTCACCGAGACTGACTATTCGTTTGGCGAATTCGGGCGCAAATATCTGCGCTGGGCGTTCTCGCAAAAGAAGCTCGCGATGATCTTCGAATTTCAAATCGATTTTCGCTATGACTTGCGCTCGCCACAATTCCAGATCGACACCAGCGGTGAGCACACGCGGATTCAGCTGCCCCCGGTGAAAGCGGAAATCAGCGTGCGCAGCTTGCGCTTCTACGACGAGCAACGCAGCAAGCTGATGCCGTGGCTTTTGCCAGATTTGCTGAACGGCGCGTTCGGTCCCGGATTCAACGAAGAGGACAAGAATCGCCTGCTCGATGGTGCTTGCGCACATGCGAAATCGCATGCTCACACGTTGATCGAACAACTGCGTGGTGAAGTGGAGGCCAGTGCACGCGCAACGCTCGTGCCGCTTGCGCAATCCTTCGGTGCGAAAGCGCCGCAGTTGAGCTTTAGCCAGAGCGTGATCGAAGTGGATCGAACCAGCGATATGAAACGACTCGCATCTGCAGACAACGGGGCCGTGTGATGAGTTCTCTCTTTGACCGTGTTCGCTTTCCGCTCGTGCAAGCGCCGATGGCGGGCGCGCAAGGCTCCGCACTTGCCGTTGCTGTGTGTCGCGCGGGAGGCATCGGCTCACTGCCTGGCGCAATGCTCACGCCTGATGCGCTAGCGAAAGAGCTGGCGACGATTCGCGAAAGCCTTCCGGACGATGCGCTTTTCAATGTGAACTTCTTTTGCCATCAATCGCCTGCTGCCGACGAGGCGGTGGATCGTGCGTGGTTCACGAAGCTCGCACCCGCGTACGGCGAATTCGGCATTGATCCGGCGAGCATTGCCGCAGGACCGGGGCGACTGCCGTTTTCGGAGGCGGCGGCGGAGGCGATTGCGCCCTTCGCGCCGCCGGTTGTGAGCTTTCATTTTGGATTACCGAGTGAGGCGCTCGTCGCGCGCTGCCGTGCATGGGGCGCACAAATTTGGTCGTCCGCCACCACGGTTGCGGAGGCGCGCTGGCTTGCTGAGCGCGGCGTCGATGCGATCATCGCGCAGGGGCTTGAAGCGGGCGGGCATCGCGGACACTTTCTCTCCGACGATCTCTCGATGCAGCTTCCGATGCTGCCGCTCACCCAGCAAATCAGCCGCGCGGTCGCCACGCCTGTGATCGCGGCGGGCGGAATCGTGGATTCGCAAAGTGCAAGCGCCGCGATGAGCGCAGGCGCAGCAGCGGTACAAGTCGGCACCGCGTTTTTGCGCACACCGGAGAGCACGATTTCAAAGCTTTATCGCAATGCGTTAGCGAGCAAGGCGGCGACCCACACCGCGCTCACCAATTTGTTCACTGGTCGGCCCGCGCGCGGCATCGTCAATCGCTTCATGCGCGAGTACGGCCCGCTCAATGCCGACGCACCCGCGTTCCCACTCGCGACGCGGCAGTCTGCGCCGTTGCGCGCCGCCGCTGAGGCCGCAGGCTCAGCGGATTTCACACCACTTTGGGCGGGGCAAAACGCGCCACTCTGCGAAGCCCTGCCCGCAGAAGAAATTGTGAAACGAATCGGCGAAGCCGCGCTGGCGGCGCGTAGATGAAGCGCGATTGCAGCGATAACTTTTTAGCTTTTGTCCATATTAAATAGGGGCTAGCGCCTCGTTTAACTATTTCTTTGTAATTTACGTATTTGTCTGCTAGCCCCAATTAAAAAAGACCTAGATCTGTTTTTCTATTGTCTTGATCGATCATCGATTTCGACTCGCTAACCATCACTCGCGAGATTCATGCGAACCTATTTCGGATTGCCGCAGACCGTGTTCATCCTCGGTGCGGTGAGCTTTTTGAACGACGCCGCGAGTGATGCGGTGTATCCGTTGTTGCCACTTTTCTTTGCCGCGACATTTGCGAGCGGGCCGCAACTGCTCGGCTTGATCGAAGGCGCGGCGAATGCGACAGCGGCGCTCATGCAGCTTGTCTCTGGGCGGCTCTACGATAAGACCGGGCGGGCAAAGCCTTGGATGATTGCGGGCTACACGCTGCCAGCGCTGTCACGCCCGCTCATTGCGCTGACATCGTTGTGGCCGCTCGTGCTCGCGCTGCGGGTATTGGATCGGATCGGCAAAGGGCTGCGTTCTGCGCCGCGCGATGCGCTACTCGCCGCGAGTGTCGCGCCCGAGAAGCGCGGGTACGCGTTTGGCGTGCATCGCAGTGCGGATCATGCGGGTGCGGTGGTCGGCCCACTCGTTGCCGCTGCCTTGATCGCTGCGGGGTGGAGCATCCGCGAAGTATTGATCACAACGCTCGTTCCTGGCGTTCTCTGCGTGTTGCTCACGCTTTGGGTGAAGGAAGAGGGGCATATCAGCACTGCGGCGAATGCGCCCGCGATTGACTGGCGTTGGCGCACGCTGCCGATCCCGTTTCGGCAGTTTCTACTTGCGACAGGCTTATTCGCCATCGCGCATGTGAGCAACATGTTCATGCTGTTGCGCGCAAAGGACGCAGGCGTGACCGATGCGCAGATGCCGCTTTTGTGGGCGGCGTTTTCAGCGGGGGCGATGCTCTTGTCGCCCAAGCTTTCCTCGCTCGGTGATCGCTTTTCGCACTGGCGCTGGGTGGCAGTCGGACGGGTGAGTTACGTGGCAGTGGCGCTCCTCTTCGCGATCTTACCGGCAACACCGCTCAACATCGTGTTTCTCTTCGCGCTCTATGCCATCGTGATCGCGGCGAGCGAAGGCGTAGAAAAAGCCGTGGTTGCCTCGCTCGTCTCCAAGGCACAGCTCGGCACGGCGTTCGGTTGGTTTCACCTGGTACGCGGGCTCGCGATCTTTCCGGGCACGGCGGCGTTCGGGCTCATTTGGGGCGCAACCTCACCCATGGTCGCTTTCGCAGTGAGCGCGGCGGTTGCTACGGTGTCGGTGTTAATGCTTTTGCGGCGTTAGACGGGGGCTCTGCAACCGAGAAAGGCGAGTCCGCATCCTTGGCTAGAGTCGCGTACCCGGCGACACTGATTGCGGCTCTTGCCCCGCACGAAACCATTTGCCATCGAACGCGCCGTGCAAGGTGATGTCATCGCCGCGAACGCGCAGCCAATCGCCTTCGGGTAACCCGAATACAGGCATGGAAGGATTCGCGTGCAGAAACTCCGCGAGGCGCTGATCTCGCGTTTCGCCCATCCAACCTTCAGGTACGGCGTTCGTGTAGTGCGCGTTCAACTGAAAATCGATCACACCCAGCGCGTCCATGCCGCCCGCGTCAATAATCGGCATGTCGTTCGTAGTGCGAATCGTGGGCGCGCAGATGCCGCTGCCCGCGCTCCAGCCGAGGTAAGGCTTCCCTTTGAGAATTTCGTTGCGCAGCGGCACGATCAGTTCCTTCCGCCGCAAGTGGTGCAACAAGTTGAACGTGTTGCCACCGTTCACCATGATTGCATCGGCTTCTTTGAGCGCGGCAATCGGGTCTTTGAAATGATGAATCGCAGTGATTTCTACGCCTTCATCGCGCAAAACTTGCAAGCCGTTGCGAACGTTTTTCGCCGTCGAGTCCCAAACAATCGTCACGCTCGCGTAGGGGATCAACACCACTTTCTTCGCACCCCCGAGCGTTTCGCGAATCGCCTCCACGGCATGTTCAAGATATTCGCGGCCCGGCATGCGCGAATTGGAAAGCAGCAACATATTTTTCATGTGTCGATGTCAGCTGTGACGTGTCGTTGTTGAGTGTCGGATGATAATGTTCCCGAGTCTCTGTAATCCTGGCTGGCGATCTTCATGGCGCGTACAAGCGTGTGGCTTTTAGTCGTTGTTTACGCCGCGTTCGTTGCGCTTGGGTTACCTGACACCGTGCTCGGCGCTGCGTGGCCAGTGATGCATCGCGATTTCGGCGTTAGTTTAGGTTCGCTCGGCGTGCTCGGTCTCACGGGCGCGCTCGCAGCAGTTACGTCGAGCTTGATCTACGGATGGTTGAAGCGAAAGCCAGAGCCATGGGTGATTTTGGTGGCGAGCGTTGCGTTGATGAGCGGCTCGATGATCACATTTGCGTTCATCGATTCATGGTGGGCGGTGATCGCGCTGTGCGTTGTCTGGGGACTTTGCGGCGGCGGAATCGACATTCAGTTGAATCACTTTGCCGCGAAGCGCTTTTCGGCGCGGCACATGAGTTGGCTACACGGTTGCTGGGGCATCGGCGCGGCGTCTGGTCCGTTGATTCTTGCAGGCGCGCTCGCGTGGAGCGGCAGTTGGCGTGTTGGATTTGCTGCGCTAGCGCTCATTATGGGTTCGCTTGCGCTCGCGTTTTGGTTGTCGCGTCGTTTATGGCCAGATGATGCCGAGGAGGTGTCTAAATCAAGCAGCGCGCTAGCGGCCGCGAGCGCCGCCGTAGCCGTTGAGAACCCGCCAGCGCTTGCCGCGCGCTGGCTCAGCCCGATCTGCTTCTTCTTGGTGGTCGCCGCCGAGTTCGCAACCGCGATCTGGGTGCCGTCAATCATGACTGAACAACACGGCTTGACCCCGGCCCAAGCCAGTCAATGGGCGACTTTATTCTTTGCCGCCTTGACGGTAGGGCGTTTTGCGCTCGGCGCAGTCGGTGAACGAATCGGAAATCGGCGACAAGTACGAATCGGTATCGCCGCAGCGATGGCAGGCGCGTTCGTCTTCTGGTTCTTCGGCGCAACGATCTTAGGCGCTATCGGCTTGGGGCTGATGGGGCTGGGCTCTGCCCCGCTTTTTCCCGCACTGATGCACGAGACCACGCGTCGCTTCAACGCGGCCTGGACGCAGCGCATGGTGGCCCGACAAATGACCGGCGCGTATTTAGCTGGTGCGCTGATGCCGCTTGCCTACGCTGCGTTGGTTGAGCAGATTGGCGTGAAAGCGATCATCCCGACGGCAATCGCGCTTCAAGCGGTACTCGCCATATGCGCTTTGCTGCTGGATCGCGTCACGCCTTCGGCAGCCACCTTCGCGCAATCTGGCGGTGGCGGCCGTGCGCCGTCTAGTACGTCTACCCACTAGCAGCATTCTGGTTGTGTAATTCCGGGGGACTGGCGAAATCCCCCGGAACTGACCCACGTCTACCACTGAATGGATTTACACTAGTGACTTGCAGTTGGGAGGCTGCGTTTCGAATCAAAGTGTTGTATCCATGGCCAGTAAGCGCACCCCCAAATCAGTAGCCCCCACCCCACCCGCACCGACGATCACTGACATCCGCATTCGCGGGGCGCGGCAAAACAATCTCAAGAACCTCGATCTCGATATTCACACCGGCGAATTAACGGTCGTGACCGGTGTGTCTGGTTCTGGGAAATCCTCGCTCGTGTTTGACACGCTCTACGCCGAGGGTCAGCGCCGTTATGTAGAAACGTTTTCGCCATACGCGCGGCAGTTTCTTGATCGCATGGATAAACCGCAGGTGGATCGCATTGAAGGCATCCCGCCTGCGATTGCGATTGATCAAACCAATCCGGTACGCACCTCGCGCTCTACGGTTGGCACCATGACTGAGGTGAACGATCATCTGAAGCTGCTCTTCGCGCGGCTTTCGAGTTTGCATTGCCAAGGTTGCGGCACGCGAGTCTCGCGCGACACCTCCGATTCAATCTATGTTGATCTAAAACTTCGTGCCGCGAAACATGATGATCCACGTATTGCGATTACGTTCCCGGTCACGATTCCTGAGAATTTCACAGAGGCAGAGGTCGAGCAGTTTCTCTCAGCGCAGGGCTACACACGCACGCATTCGCGCGAGGGCGCAACGCTTCATGTGATTCAGGATCGAATGCGCATTGGCGCCGCCGAGAAAGCGCGCGTGATGGAAGCGCTTGAAGCGGCGCTCTTGCTTGGCAAGGGGCGAGTGAATGTGTTTGTGTTGGATCTCTCTTCAGCAACGGAGAATGTTCCTGCCCCTTCAAGGAAGATTTCGAAAAGCTTGTCGGCAAGTACGTTGACGGGCGAGGGATTAGATTCTTCAGCTCAATCAACCGAACCCCATCCCCGCCCCAACCCTCCGCTTGAAGGGGAGGCGGCGGTCTGGCGCTACTCATCCGAGCTGCACTGCGCGGCGTGCGACATCACGTATAGCGAGCCGAATCCGTCGAGCTTCTCGTTTAATAATCCGCTGGGGGCTTGCGACACCTGCCGAGGCTTCGGTCGTGTGATCGGGGTTGATCTGGGATTGGTGATCCCAGACGAAGGCAAAACGCTCGCGGAGGGCGCGGTGAAGCCTTGGCAAACACCCAGCTTCAAAGAGTGCCAAGACGATCTCGCGAAGTACATGAAGGCACGCAACATTCCGATGAATGTGCCGTTTCGCGAGATGGGGCCGAATGATCGCCGCTATGTGATTGAAGGTGATGACAGCTGGCGCTCATGGGAGAAAGACGGCAGTCGCAAGTGGTACGGCGTGATGCGCTTTTTCGATTGGCTCGAATCGAAGGCGTACAAGATGCACATTCGCGTATTGCTTTCGAAGTATCGCGCGTACACCGCATGCACCGCGTGTGAGGGCGCGCGCCTGAAGCCGAGTTCGCTCAATTTCAGATTGGGCTCGAAAGCAAATGCGGATCAAGTGCTTCCCGCCGCGAAGCGATTTTCACCGCGTCATTTCAAGTTCTCTCGCGAAACGCTTGAGGCCTTGCCCGGCCTCACGATTCATGATGTGATGCTTTCGTCCATCGAGAAGCTGCGCACGTTTTTCAATGAGCTTGATTTTTCCGCAGAAGGTGCGGTGATCGACGAGGCGGGCGAGCTCGTGCTCGGTGAAATTCGCTCACGCCTGGGCTACCTCTGCGACGTGGGGCTTGGCTATCTCACGCTGGATCGACAGTCGCGCACGCTCTCGGGCGGCGAAGTGCAACGGATCAATCTCACCACAGCACTTGGCACCTCGCTCACCAACACGCTTTTCGTTTTGGATGAGCCTTCGATTGGTCTTCACCCGCGCGACATGACTCGCATCATCGGCGTGATGCAGCGCTTGAAAAGCGCGGGAAATACGCTGGTGGTGGTGGAGCATGATCCGCAAATCATGTTCGCCGCAGACCGTTTGCTTGACATTGGCCCGGGGCCCGGCGAGCGTGGCGGCAATATCGTGTTTGACGGCGCACCGCGCACCCTATCGCAAACAAGTAATTCTTCCACCGCCCAGTATCTGCTGGGAAAGCGGCGTATTTCTAGAGAATCGGTCAATAATTTATCTGCGCGCTCGCCCCGATCCAATAAAGATTACAGCGATGTAGCTCTTGATACGATTGCCATCGTCGGCGCTCGTGAAAACAACCTAAAGAACATCTCGGTTCGCTTTCCGCTGCGCGCACTCACCACGATCACCGGCGTTTCGGGTTCCGGGAAATCCACGCTGATTCAAGACATCCTCGTCCCCGCGCTCTACAAAGCCAAAGGCAAAACCACCGACGCGCCCGGCCTCTACGACACGCTTTACGGTCACCAAAATGTTGACGACGTGGTGTTCGTCGATCAGTCACCCATCGGCAAATCGTCGCGCTCGAATCCCGCGAGCTTCGTTGGTGCGTTTGATGCGATTCGCGCGATTTTTGCGAAAGCCGCAGCGTCCGTTGAGCGCGGCTACACCGCGGGCACATTCAGCTTCAACGCTGGCAACGGCCGTTGCCCCACATGCTCGGGCTCGGGCTTTGAACACGTCGAGATGCAGTTTTTGTCAGACGTGTATTTGCGCTGCCCTGATTGCGACGGCACGCGCTTCCGCGCAGAAATTCGCGAAGTTAAAGTGAATGAGAAGAGCATCAGCGATGTGCTCGACCTGACGGTTTCGGAAGCGCTCGTCTTTTTCGCCGATATCAAGGGCGGCGCGGAAGTGTTGCGCACCTTGCAGCCACTTGCTGACGTTGGGCTTGAATACGTTCGCTTAGGCCAACCGGTGCCCACGCTCTCAGGCGGCGAAGCGCAAAGGCTCAAGCTCGCGGGCCACCTCGCGGAATCGGTCGATGGCCGCGCCATCGCTGCGCTACCTAAGCGCGTGAAAGGCGATTCAGCCGCGCCGCGCGGGAAACTTTTCGTGTTTGATGAGCCGACCACGGGTTTGCACTTCGAAGACATTGCCAAGCTCTTGCGTGCGTTTGACAAACTGCTTCATAGCGGACATTCGCTTATCGTGATTGAACACAATCTCGATGTGATCGCCGCGAGCGACTGGTTGATTGATCTCGGCCCCGAGGGCGGCGATGCGGGCGGCGAAGTAGTGTTTGAAGGCACACCGAGTGACATTCGCAAACACGCAACCTCACACACTGGCAAAGCGCTCAACGATTACGAGCGCGATTTGCAAGCGCTTGTGGAAAGCACGCAGCGCACGACGTACAGCGTGCAAGAGGCGCGTGGAAGCTACCTAGCGCGCAGCACCTCGCGCTCCATCCGCGTGCTGCATGCGCGTGAACACAATCTGAAAAACGTGAGCGTGGAGATTCCGGCGAAGGGCTTCACAGTCATCACCGGGCCTTCAGGCTCAGGTAAATCAACGCTCGCGTTTGACATCATCTTCAACGAAGGCCAGCGCCGCTATCTGGAATCGCTCAATGCCTACGCGCGGCAGTTCGTGCAGCCCTCCGCACGCCCTGACGTAGACGCGATCTATGGCATTCCACCGACGGTTGCCATTGAGCAGCGCGTGTCACGCGGCGGCCGCAAATCAACCGTCGCCACGCTCACCGAGATTTATCACTTCCTTCGTCTCTTGTGGATGAAACTGGGCACGCAATATTGCCCAACGTGTGATGTGGCCATCGAGCCGCAATCGCTTGATTCAATTGTTGCGCGAGTGATGCGCGATTTCAAAGGCAAACAGGCAACGATCCTCGCCCCGCTCGTGATCAACCGCAAAGGGCTCTACACCGATCTTGCGAAATGGGCGAAAGGCAAGGGCTTCACGCATCTGCGCGTTGACGGAGAAATGATCGCCGTCGCGCCGTGGCCTCGGCTGGATCGGTTTATCGAGCACACGATTGAATTGCCCATTGGCACCAATGATGTTGCAGCGAAGAACGAAAAGACCATCCGCGCTGCGCTCACACAGGGGCTCGATTACGGCAAGGGCGTGGTTCACGTGCTAGCTTGGGCTGCGCGCGCGCCAAACAAGAAAGAAAGCGCGCGCAGCCCCTCACCCCCAACCCCTCTCCCAGAGGTAGAGGGGAGTCAACTTGTAGTGTTCTCAACCAAGCGCGCATGCCCGAGCTGCGGCACGAGCTTTGCTGAGCTTGATCCACGGCTCTTTTCGTTTAACAGCAAGCATGGTTGGTGCGCGAGTTGCCAGGGCACAGGCGAGAGCGTGAAGGGATTTAGTCGCGATGAGCGCGTGAGCGAAGAGTTCGCGGATCGCGAGCTTGATGCCTTCCTCGACGCGAAAGAAGCGTTTGAGCTCTGCACTTCGTGTGAAGGTGCGCGTTTGAACCCGATTGCGCGCAACGTGCGCTTCCGCGAAGCGGGCATTCAAAAATTGGTTGCGCAATCGGTGATTGACGTTGAGCAGTTTGTTCACGCGCTCAAGCTGAGCGGCCGCGAAGAAGAGATCGCGCGCGACATCGTTGCCGAGGTGAAATCCCGTCTTGCGTTCTTGAAAGAGGTGGGGCTTGGCTATCTCACACTTGATCGAAGCGCGCCCACGCTTTCTGGCGGCGAGGCGCAGAGAATTCGTTTGGCGGCCCAGCTTGGCTCCAATTTACAAGGCGTTGCTTACGTGCTTGATGAGCCCACGATTGGTTTGCATCCGCGCGATAACCGCATCTTGCTTGATGTGCTCGAAAAGCTGCAGGCGAAGGGCAACACGTTGGTGGTAGTCGAGCATGACGAAGACACCATCCGGCGGGCGCACCATATCATTGATCTTGGCCCTGGCGCGGGCGTTCGCGGCGGCGAAATCGTTGCGCAGGGCACAGCGGCTGAACTAAAGGCGAATCCGAAATCGATCACTGGAAAGTTCCTCAAGAAGCCGCTCCAGCATCCCGTGCATCAGCGTGCGCCGATTGCAAAGGACGCTGAATCCATTGAGATTAAAGCTGCGTCAGCCAACAACTTGCGCAGCGTAGACGCACGCATTCCACTCAAGCGACTCAACGTGATCACGGGTGTCTCGGGTTCGGGCAAATCGACGCTCGCTCGCGAAGTGCTGCATGCGAATCTGGCAGCACTGGTCAGCGCGAAAAATACGCGCAAGAAATTGCCAGCGCTCTACGGTTGCAAAGCCATTGACGGATGGGACATCGTTGATCGTGTGCTCGAAGTCGATCAAACGCCGATTGGCAAAACGCCGCGTTCTTGCCCGGCAACCTACATCGGTTTCTGGGACAACATCCGCAAACTCTACGCCGAAACCACCGAAGCCAAGATGCGCGGCTACACCGCTGGCCGTTTCTCATTCAACACATCGGGCGGACGATGTGATGCGTGTGATGGCGCGGGCGTAAAGACCATCGAGATGAACTTCTTGCCCGATGTGAAATTGCCTTGTGACGTATGCAACGGCGCACGCTTCAACAGCGAAACGCTTTCGGTGAAGTGGCGCGAAAAATCGATTGGCGATGTGCTGAAAATGGATGTTGACGATGCGGTGGAATTCTTCGCATCGATGCCCTCGATTCATCATCCGCTGAAGCTGATGCAGGATGTTGGCTTGGGCTACCTCACCTTAGGTCAGCAAAGCCCAACACTTTCGGGCGGTGAGGCGCAACGCATTAAGCTGGTTACCGAGCTCGCGAAAGTAAAAGCGCCGATCGTGCTTACTGAAAGCACTGATCCGAAGGACGCGCCCGTTCTTTCGAAAAAGGCGCAGAAGCTCGCGAAGAGCACCGCTCCAACGCTCGCCGTAAAGGCAGCGGGCGGAGGGCGGCGTTCGCTGAATCCGCATACGCTGTATGTGCTCGATGAACCCACGGTGGGGTTGCACATGGCGGATGTGGAAAAACTCATCCACGTGTTGCATCGCCTGGTGGAAGCGGGCAACACCGTGGTGCTCATCGAACACAATCTTGATCTCATCGCCGAGGCCGATTGGATCATCGATATGGGCCCCGAGGGCGGTACCGGCGGTGGCGCTATCGTTGCGCAAGGCGACGTACCCACGTTGCTGAAGGCGAAAGAAAAGTCGCACACCGGGCGAGTGCTCGCAGAGTTTCTTTCATATTGATCGGTCAACGACCAAAAGAATCCAACCGTCTCATTGCTTAGTGAACATTACTTGTTAGGTAACTGATGTGCTTGGTGTGGGCGTACTGTACGCAGTATGTAAAAGTGCGCACTAACATTGACATCGATGACCGACGCAATGCGCGCTAGCCCCTATTCGACCAAGCGCGAGGCCGTTGAAGCTGGGTTGCAACTTCTTACAAAAAAGCAGCCTATCGCTATTTATTAGGACTTCGCGGGCAACTGGCGTGGTCGGACGATCCAATCGAACCACCACAGCGGCAACATGATCTGCAAAGCCAGCTACCACTACCTTACGGGAGCACGATCGCTACGAGCAAAGCCACCACAACGCGTTCACCCCGTAAATGATGCTCGTCGATTCGAGCGTTTGGATCGACTTCTTCAACGGTCGCGCCAACGAATCCTTCGACACGCTCGCGGCCTTACTTGAAGAAGGAGCGGCACCGCTCGCCATTGCCGATCTCGTGCTCTTCGAAGTGCTGCGAGCTTTTAGCCACGAGCGCGACTTTCTCGCCGCAAGCCAAGCGTTGCGTGCGATTGATTTAGTCGCAATCGGCGGCGAAGCGATTGCTCGAAGCGCGGCGCAACGCTATTGCTTTCTGCGGCCTCAGGGTTACACAATCGCGAGCCCTGTCGATCTCATTCGAGCGACGTTTTTCATCGAACATCATCATGCGTTTTGCACAATGATCGCGACTTCGTCGCGATGCAGGAATTGCGCGGGCCTCGGGTGTGGCGGCGCTAAGCGTAGAGAAGCACTGCACAGAACGCCGCTTGCGAAACGAACAACGCCCGGATAGCATCTGGTCTGCGTCCATTTTGGATGCAAATCGACTTCGGATGCATTATGTCCAATATTTCCATCAAAAACGTCCCCGAACCCATCGCTGCGGCGCTACACGCGCGAGCAAATCGCAATCATCGATCATTACAAGGGGAGTTGATGGCGATTCTTGAGGCAGCAGCAAATGATGAAAATCTACCGCTAGTGCTAAGCGGTAAGGGCGTACAACCGCAGCGCTCTAAGTCGCTTGAACGTATCGCGGGATACAGCAAACTAGGTCAGCCGATCATTCGCCAGGGCTCGCGCGGCATCAGCGACATCGCTCGCGAACTGAAATCCCGCCACCCCGAACCCATCAGCGCACAATCTTCAAGCCTCGAAATCCTCCGTGAACTGAGAGATTCGCGATGAGTGATCGCTTACCTGCGCTACGCGTGGCCGAACCGCGCGGCGAATATTTGGTGCGCCCGCCGCTCGTGGTTGATTGCAGCGCGCTCGCCGGATTGGTATTCCGCGAACCCTGGTTCAATGAAGCCGCGCATCGCCTCGACGGGCGTGAGCTTCATGCGCCGAACCTTCTGCAAGCCGAAATCGCGAGCGTTGCAGTTAAGAAAATGCGACGGGGCGAATCCCACGCCGCGGACGGGTTGCGCCTTGCTACTGAATTGCAAATCGATTTGCATCCGATTGATGCCAACGAAGTCGCCGCGCTCGCAATGCGCTACGATCTTTCCGCTTACGATGCCGCCTATCTCTGGCTCGCGGCAGAGCTCAAGGCGCCGCTTGCGACCTTCGATGAGAAACTCGCAAACGCCACTAGCCGCCATTTAGAGCAGATGCCATGAGTCCAATAAACTCGCCTTCGCCACAAACACGCTTCCTCGAACTGCTCCGCCGCGACGTTCTCAAAATCGATCTCGCTGATTTGGATTTTGGGATTTACCGAATTCTGAATTTCCGTCGGGCGGAGGTACTCAAGTTTCTAGACGTTACGCTCCCCGCGCGCATCCGCGTGCAAACAGACGCGCTCGCCGCAGCGCACGGACGCGAATTGGCTACCGAGGAAGAAGCCAACGTCTATTACCACCTTCACACATTCTTTTCACGCTATTGGGATGAGGGCGATTTCATCCCGCGCGCGCGACGCGGCGGATCAGCGGCGTATGCCGTACCCTATCGTGGCGAAGACACCTATTTTCATTGGGCCACCAAAGGTTCGCACTACATCAAAAGTGGCGAATTCTTCTCGCGCTACGCCTACACCCAAGGCGCTGGCGACGCGTCAACCACCGTCATCTTCGCCATTGATCGCGCGGACACTGAGAAAACGAATGCCAAAGGTGAGAAGCGGCATTTCTTCCCGCATCGCCTTGAAAAACAGGGGCAAAGTCTTACTATCTTTTGGCAATGGCGCACGGCAACGCCGGACGAAAACAAACGCTACGGAGACAAGAAAACAAAGGCCGCAAAACGTACGGATGAAGACGCCGACGACAGCGCTGACGCAGACAACGACAGCGACGCAATCGAAACGGTAGAAGCAGTTGAAGGGAACGGCCTCCAAGAAAAAGTCATCAACGCATGGTTGGGCGGGCAAGGCTTCGCAACGGCTCTCCCGCCCGCATCAATGGATGCCGCGCTCCTAGAAAAACATGTTCGCCGCTTCGTACGCAAACACACCAGCGATTTTTTTGTTCACCCCCAGCTCAAAGCCTTTCTTGAAGGCGAGCTCGATGTGTACTTAAAGCACGAATTCGTGCAAGTGTGGGACGCTAAAGACGAAGAGCTTCCGCGCATTCGCAGCAAATTCGCACTCGTTCGCGCCATCGCGCTCGATTTAATTGCCTTCCTCGATCAAATCGAGCGCTTCCAAGCCACGCTCTTTGAAAAGCGCAAGTTCGTGACGCGCGCCGACTATCTCGTGCAAGTCAGCGGCCTCTTGCGCACGCAACATGCAGACGCCCAAGCGCTCATTGATGAAGCGGCGGCGGACGCTGCGCAGGTCAACGAATGGCTGCAATGGGTGGGCGAGAAACCACTCGCGGAAAACGCGGCGCAGGGTTCGGTCGCCTCTCCCCGGGGGAGAGGTCGCCGCAAAGCGGCGGGTGAGGAAAAAGAAGTTGGCACCGCGCTCCTTTCCCGCTTCCCGCATCTCCCGATCCACACGAAACACTTCGATCGCGCCTTTCGCGACCGACTGCTCGCCTGTTTCAGTGATATCGAAGCCGCCACCGGCGGCGAGCTCTTCCATGCCGACAACTACGCGGCGCTGCGCACCATGGAGCCCGCATACAAAAACCGCGTGAAGTGCATCTACATTGATCCGCCGTACAACACGGGTAGCGATGGCTTTTTGTACAAAGATCAACTTCAACGCGCAACATGGATTTCGATGATCGGTGGGCGTGTGCAGTTAGCGCGCGAGCTTATGGCACCGACGGGCATGCTCTTCTCGCACATTTCTTTACTGGAGCAACGAAATCTGGTCGAGTCGCTAGCCCACGCTTTCGGGATCGAAAACCGTGTTGAAGAGCTCATCTGGGTTCAGCACACAACCTACAGCCAATCGCCTACGTACTCAACAAATCACGAGTATGTACAGGCGTTCGCTCGGGACAAATCCGCTGTGGAGCTGGATGCGTTGTCGTTTCGGGAAAAGAAGCCTGGGCTCACTGAAGTCAATGAGCTTTTGTCCGAGCTAGGGCCGGATTTCCCGTCGCCCGAACTGATCGAAGAAAAAGTCGCTGAGTTATTCAAGCAACACGAAAGCTCGCTTATCGAATCACTTGAGGCGGACGGCATCGAGTTTGACCGTGCGCTTGATACTTGGCGAAGCGTGTATAGCTACTCGCATGCTGAGTACCGCGACGCTGAAGGTAACTTTGTTCCCCACGAAAAAGCGCGTGAGGCCAATGCCAGGATTTGGCTATGGAGCGACGACAAACCCTCCATGCCCGCAAACAAACAGGCGGCCTCCACGCGTGATCCCGCCCATTTCAATTTTCGGTTTTATCGACCGTTACATCCAATAACAAAACAGCCGTGCTCGCCACCGAAACAGGGCTGGTCATTTCCGTTTGCGCCAGATCCATCTGACCCACAGCGGCCATCGTTTCAAAAGTTGGCTGCGCAAAATCGCATCATCTTCGGTGAAAACGAACGTAAGTCTCCGCGTTTGAAAAAATTTCTGAACGAAGTTGAGTCAAATGTTGCGAAGTCTGTGTTGCACGACTACACAGCTGGAGAAAAAGAACTGACCTCATTGATGGGAGCCACGAACAGCTTTCCCAATCCAAAGCCAACAACCTTAGCGGCGAGACTCAGTTCGCAAGTCTCAAGACGTAACGATCCAGTCCTCGACTTCTTCGCCGGTTCTGGCACCACCGGTCACGCGGTCATCAACTTGAATCGTGAAGACGGCGGTGCGCGCAAGTTCATTTTGGTGGAGCAGGGCGAGTATTTCGATACGGTGACCTTGCCGCGCATTGCAAAAGTGATGGCCTCGCCTGAGTGGAAAGACGGCAAGCCGAAAGAGGGCGTGAATCACGATGCAGCGACTGCGGATGAGGCCGCGGAGCATTGGTCGCGCCGCACCTTGCCGATTGTTCGTGTGCTGCGCTTAGAGCATTACGAAGACAGTTTGGATGCGCTCGATCTTTCAGCCAGCGCCGCAAACGACGCGCCACAAAACGCGTTGCCGCTCGCGGAAACCGCTGATGACACGCTGATTCGATACGCGCTGACGGACGCGAGCGAGGGCTCGCCCGTGTTGCTTTCCACCGAGGCATTGAAAACGCCGTTTGAATATCGGCTTTCTACGTTAACGCCCGATTTAAACGGGGCAAGCGCGATAGAAATGATGGAAACAATACGATTACTCATCGGCCTCTTGCCCCAGCGAATTCGGGCGATCCGCGATGAGGCTGGGAATCGCCATGAATTGATGGAGGCAACGCTTGCGAGCGATGCGGCGAAGGGTGTGAGCAACCCCGCGCCAGTGCTCGTTTGGTTGAGGAATGCGAACGATGATTGCGATATGGAAGCGGCCAAGACAGAGCGGGATTGGCTTCAAGCGACCGTGAAGCGCGAGTTCAAGCGATCACTCGCGGATTACGCCACCATTTTTCACAACCGAAGCGCGCTATGGCTTCCGGGCGAGCGCGGCGAATCGCTCGATTCGCTGTTGCGTGATCGGATGATGGAGCGGGCGCAGTAATGGCGCGAGCTGTAGCTTCCGCGAAGCCGAACAAGGCGCAACTTGCGGCGCGGCGATTTGATCGTCACTTGCTCGTGGTTCGCTATCTCTCGCATTTGCTGGGCGGATCGTTTGATCGCTTGCTCACGCGGGTGAAGGAATCAGACGAGGCGCTCGATGGCGGGGCGAGCGCGCGGCTTGCCGCAGTGCTCTCGTTGCAAGGCATTCGCCTTCCCGCTGAGGACATTGAGCGCGCCGCGCGAAGCTTCACGCGCGATTGGGCGGAGATTGCAGCGGCGCGCGAATCGCTCACGCAAACGCGCTGGGAATTGACGCATTTCCAGTGGCTTGCGGCGCTCTTCGTTGAGCTTTATTTGATGCTGTTGGCGCGGGATCGCCGTGCGCTGTGTGATGCCTTAAACGTTTATCGCGAACGTGAGTTGCCAAGCCTTCCTGCGGTGGCACCCAACGAGCTGAATCGTCTTGCGCTGTGGATGGCGACCGGCAGCGGCAAAACGCTGATGATGCATTTGAATCTGCGGCAGTTTTTGCGTCATGCAAAAAAGCTGCTTGGGCGAATGCCAGAGCGCGTGTTGCTGCTCACGCCCAACGCGGTCCTCTCTGCACAGCATCGCGATGAGTTTGCCTGCTCTGGCATTGATCCGATCAGCTTGGGCGTTGATCTTGAAATCACCGAGATTACGAAGCTCTATCTGCCTGACCCACTGGCTAAGCGCCCGAAAGAGGGCGTTTCCGTGTGTACCGATCAATATGCGGGGCCGAATTTGTTGCTGGTCGACGAAGGCCACAAAGGCAGCGACGGCGGCAATGATGGCGAGAGCGCGTTTCGCGCGCGCAGGCAAGCGCTCGTAGGCACCCATGAGGCGTATCCCGTGGAAGGTGTGCCCGGATTTGAGTTTGAATATTCGGCGACCTTCGCTCAAGTGGCGGCGATGGATAGCGATCGCTTCAATGAATACGCGCGCTGCACCGTGTTCGATTACGGCTATCGGCGGTTTCACGAAGATGGGTTCGGCAAAACGCCCAAGAGCCTCGTCGCCAAAGACGATGATGCGCGCGATTTAGTGCTCACCACGGCGATGCTCGCGTTTTGGCAGCAATGCAAACGCTTCGCCGAGGATGCAAATCGCGCCGCGAGATACCGATTGGCCGAACCGCTTGCCGTGTTCGTTGGCAACACCGTGAGCGCGAAGAGCGAAGATGTAGTGACGCTGCTTGCGTTTCTAGCGAGATTTACGAGCGACGTGGACTACGCAACGCAGCAACTTACGACAGTGCTCGCACCGAAGAGCCCGGTGCAGCAGGCGATTTTCGATGCCGATCTCGATCTTCAAGCCGAGCGCGAGATGGATGCGAGCGCCTTGCACGCGCTCATCTGCGAAACGCTCTTCGGCGGTTCGGGGCGGTTGGCGGTGCGCAAACTTTCGAAAGACGAGTTGGGATTGCGATTGCCGGGCGCGGCCAATGATCGTTGGTGCGGCAGCGTATTCGTGGGCGATGCGGCGAAGCTTGAAGCAAAACTTCGCGCGCTAGGCACGATCACGATCGAAGACGAAGACAAAGTAAACGGTTCGCTTTTCGCGCGGCTCGATCACTTGCCCGATGTGCGCTTTTTGATCGGTTCGCGTAAGTTCATCGAAGGCTGGTCGAGCTTTCGGGTGGGCGCGCTTGGGCTCATCAATCTC
This sequence comes from Betaproteobacteria bacterium, assembly GCA_013298765.1. Lineage (GTDB taxonomy): Bacteria > Pseudomonadota > Gammaproteobacteria > Burkholderiales > Casimicrobiaceae > Casimicrobium. Next base: position 161,013 of record JAAFJA010000003.1, on the reverse strand, counting down.
GGAAAGAACGCGGGCACGCAAGTCATTCAATTGTTCGGGCGCGGTGTGCGCTTGCGCGGCATTCAGGGTCGACTCAAACGAGCAAACTTTTTGCCGCATCTCGGGCCGCATCCGGCGCAGGTCGCGGCGAATGAAACGCTCTATGTGTTCGGTGTGAAAGCCGATTACGTGCAGACCTGGCTCGATACGATGAAGCATGAGGGCATGTCGGGCCAGCGTGAAATCATTCCGATTTCGATTCGTAGCAATCTGGCCGAACTGAAGTTGCAAGTGCCGGGCTTCGATGACGCGCAGGAAGCCGCGTTCGCAGCACTTCCCGTCGAATTTTCCAGCACTGATGCAAGCGACGTTGTGATTGACTTGACGCCGCGAATTTCGGCTCAGTCAGGCACGGGGGTGGTGCAAACGCTCGCTGACGGCGATGTCAAAACGTATCGCGTAGCGGATATGTTCGGCAATACGCTTTCAGACGAAACCTTGTTTCAGCACGCAATCGCCGCACTCAAGCAGCAAGATGCACAACTTCTTTGGGTAACCAAAGCGCAAGTAAGCAAGTGGTGTCGCGACCGTGTGTCGATCCGTATGCTCGCGAGCGAAGGCGTGAGCCGTGCGCTGCGCGAGCGCGTACGCGAAGACATTTTGATGGCGTTGGAAGCGGCGCTGGTTCGCTCGGTTCGACGTGCGCGCTTGCGCTTTCTCAGTAATCGCCTGAAACTTGATTTGCTTGACGAGTCACATGCGAACTTCCCGGTGCAGAAGGCGAGCGACGGCATGCTTCAAGCGGGCTATCTGATCGAGACACTCGCGCCGAGCAAAGAGGCAGAAGAGGCGCTCAGAAAAGTGAGTGACGTACTGGCGAAGGTTCGCTTTCGTGAAGGTGGTGCAGAGCGAGTGCTATCGTTGATTTCGGAGGAGATCGGCGAGGCGCCGCTCGCTGATTTGCTCTCAGGCGTCGACGTGTCGAGAGAAATCGACGAGTTCAGTCGCCCGCTTCCGCGCCTCCATATTCCCGAACATTTGTATCGTCCGCTGCTTGTAAAAGCGCCGATCAACATCGGCGCAAGCGATCAGCTTTCACTGTTCGACGAACCGGCCGCCGAGCTTCGCATTTCACCACCGCCGCTCGAGGAAAGCGAAGCACGCTTCGTCTGGGACCTGCGTCGCATCTGGGAACGCTTACACGCAACATCCGAATGGCAAGGGCATAGCGTTGCAATCTTGCGCAACCTGGCAAGCGCGGGCGTGGGTATCTTCGGTAGTGAAGGCTTCAAGCCCGACTTTTTGCTGTGGCTCATCAAGCATGGCGCTGAAGGCGAAGCGCCGACACAGGCGCTGGCGTTCGTTGAACCAAAAGGCCTACGGCTTGTGTGGCCTGCGGACAAAATCCGCTTGCTTGCCGAGGAGGTGCCTTCGTGGCAACTCGCAGTTCCCATTCGCGGCTACATGGTGACACAGACATCGGAACAAGAGATTCGCGCCACCAAGCCAAGTTTCGATTGGCAGCTTGACGGCCGAGGCGTTTTGTTCGCACAAGGTGAGGACGGAAGATACATCGAGTACATACTCGGCGGCTTACGGGGAGCACTAGGCAGACGCTGACTAAGTTTCACGCGCCTTAAGCAAACTTGCGGATGCGCGGCGAGTCATCCTAGGATTTGGGCGATCTGTGAGCCCAAAATTGTTCAACATGGTTCCGCTGTGCCTCGTGATTTTGAACTCACCGCTTACCGCAAACTGCCGCACGAGACTTCGCATCTCCACATTCAGCGCTTCCCGCGACGTGGGGCGTGCCGCTATTTGTTGCTCCATATCAACATCTGCGCCAAGTCTCTCGATTAGAACTACGCAGTGAACCCGCTACATCTACAGTTTGGAACTGGCGCGCTCGCCGTATCTTGGGCGGCACTGCTGTTGGTACTCGCCTGGGCTATTTGGCGTGTGAAGTGGGAGCGGATCGCCGATTGGGGTTTTGGCCGTGTGTGGCATGGGGCGATCGCGTTCGTGGTGTTGCTGTGGAGCTTGAAAGCCAGTCTGCGCGATGGGTTTACGTTTCATTTGCTCGGCATCGTCGCTACATTTCTCGCGCTTGGTTTGCCACTTGCCATTACCAGCGCAGTGCTATCGCTGTTTGTGTTGGCGATCATCCAACAAGCGGCGTTCGTGAATATCGCGCCGACGTTCTTTATTTTGGTTGCGCCCGCGTTGACCGTCGGGCGATTGGTGCTTTGGTTCGTTGAAGCGCGACTGCCGCCGCACATGTTTGTCTATCTCTTCGGCGCGGCTTTTGCGGGTGCCGGATTGTCAATCGCAGTCGTTGTACCGATCTCGCTGTTAACTTGGTCGCAGTTTTCGGATCGTTCGTTCCTCCGCGTGATGGGCGACTATCTGCCCATTGCAATTCAGCTCGGATTCGCAGAAGCCGTACTCACTGGCATGCTGATCACGATTGGCGTTGTTTACAAACCGCAGTGGATTTCGACCTTCGATGACGCGCGATACCTCTTTGCGCGAAAAGACTGAGTGAGATCAACGCAGCCGGAAATGCAGGTTGGTCAAGAGCGCACGAATCTCTCGCCAGATCAATAATCACCGCATGCCGAATGCGCTGCGGATCAGCGCTTCTGAGCGCGTGAAGAGTTCAACACGGTTCTCCAACTTCGCGAAACCGTGACCTTCGTCCACCTTGTAAATCCATTCAACAGGCTTGCCCGCGCGCTCGAGCGCATCGCGCATACGTGCGCCATGCTGCTGCGGCACACGGCGATCTTCACCGCCATAGGCGAGCAACACTGAGGCGAGTATTTTTTCTGCGTTTGTTGTCGGCGAGGTCGTGCGCAGCTGCTCGGCATCTTTCGTCTCATCGCCGATCAAAATAGGCGCGAGAAAGCGCTGGAAGTTGCTGTCGCTATAGTCGGCCCAGGTGATCGATTGGAAGAGTTGAAGGTCCGTGGGTGCGACGATTGCAACGGCTGCTTTGTAAAGCGAAGGCGTTTTGACCGCACCTTGAAGCGCCGCATATCCGCCATAGCTTGCGCCCATGATGGCAACGCGGCTTGGATCGGTGATACCTTGCTTAACAGCATAGTCCACCGCATCGGCGATATCGTCCTGCATGGCGAGGCCCCACTGCTTCGCGCTTGCCACCCAATGACGGTGACCGAGCCCGAGTTGCCCGCGAAACACCGGCACGATGACTGCGAAACCGCGCTGCGCAAAATACTGAACATCGGGCGACCAGCACACACACGGCGATTGCGCCCACGGTCCGCCCGGCACCAACACGACCGTTGGCGCTGGACGCGATGAAGGCCCGCTAGGTTGCGCAATCACAGCAGCAAGCGGCAAGCGATCACGGGCTGGGAATTTGACATAGCGCAGGTCAACAAACGCCTGTGATCCGAGGCCAGCTCTGAAGTCGAGCAAAAACTTGAGCTTTCGCGTCGCGAACTCATATTCATAAACACTGCCCAGATGCTTCGCGCTGGTACTGACTACGAGCATGCGTTTGTTTTGTTGCGGCGGCGTGATTAGATTGGTTTGCCCTGGTAGTGCTTGGTCAATCGCTCGCTGAATAGCGCGCCAGTCATCATCGAGCCAATGGGTTTGAATGCGCTCGTCGATATAGCGCACGCCCACGAGTTTCTTCTTCAACGGATCGAAGATCACATCGCCATGATCAACGCGACCATGCGCAAAAATCCACTCGCGCAGTTGCCCGGTTTGGGGATCCGCACGAGCGAGCCCCGCGGTGTCACGAAGTGCTGGGTTGCCCGGCGCGACAGAGTTGGCGAAAACACCGCCCGCGGCGGTAGGGAGTGCGCGCGCGCCTTGGTAAGTCGACACGATGAGTGAACCATCGTAGTCAACCGCAGCGACGGCGCTGCCTTGTTCTGTGAACTCGCCTTCGAACATTTTTTGCCAGCGGCTGCTATCACTGCTTCGCCAATAGCTCGCCACGCGTGAGCGTGTTTGCGACACCGCTGCGCGGGGCGCTCCGCTGCGATCAAGCGTCCAACGCTGTGTGTCGCCGGGCGAGCCCGCGGAAAGCAGCGTTTTGCGAGCCGAGCGAGTATTGAGTCGATAAACGTCAAGCGCATCGAAATTACTATCGTTTGCTGCGACCACCACATCGTCAGACCCATCGTTGATCGATTGCATGAAGATCGAGTAGCGAGGGCGCAATACGATGGCATCGCCCGTCCCAAGCGGGCTAACGAGTCTGCGCGCATTGCCGCCATCGCGATCAATGGCGAACATGCCGCCTTGACGCCACGGCACTGTGTTGCCCGCGGCATCGAGCAGATTTCCGGTGGTGAAAATGAGGCGCGAGTTGTTGACCCAATGCACTTCAACGACGTCACTATCGTCAAACGGCGTTACAAAGCTTGATCGATTGGTATCGAGATTGATGACCGCGATATTGAGCCGGTCACGCTTGTCGCCGCGCCGCGCGAGTACCGCCATGTGCGTGCCATCAGGCGAGAGCGCGGGCGCGAGCACATCGGGGTTACGAAATAGGAGAGAGGGCGGCGTGATCGTGGGGCTGCTGGCGGGCGGTTGCAGCTGCGGTTGTGAATGAACCGAAAATGCGGCGACGAAGATGACGCTGATCGCAATAAGCGCCGCCACGGCGCGTGCGCGCACCTCGCAACCCCGTGCGAGAGCGCGAAACGCGAGAAATCCGCAGCGTGCGGACGTGCCGAAATAGCCCATCATTCGTGTGATTGTGTCGGCTCGCACGGGCGCTGTCGCGTCAAAAGCGACGAGCCACGAGTTCGAGTGATTCCCTTGTTTTCTTATTGGTAACTATGAGCTAGCCGCAATTTAGTCGGGGCTAACTCGTATTTTCGTAATTTATCGGTTTTTTTAGTTACTTAGCCCTACCCCATATAAAAACAGGGCTAGCGCTTATAGCCTTACATTTGTTTGAAGAGATGAAAGAAGTGTCGGCTCACGCCGATTCGCTCATCACTCCCACGAAGCACGAGTGAATGCTTTTCTACGCCTTCACGAGTGATCTTTGTGATGCGATTTACGTTCACAATGGCACCGCGATGAACTTGCCAGAACACTTCGGGATCGAGCCCATCGAGTAGTTCCTTCAGCGATGTGCGAATCAACACGTCTTCCTCTTCAGTGACGACGCGGGTGTATTTGGTGTCTGACTGAAAAAAAATCACGTCGTCGATCGGAAACATCTTCACATCATGGCCAACGAGCGCTTTGATCCAGCGTAGTCGCTCTGCGGTACGCGGCTCGCGACTATTGATCAGATGCACAACGGGTGTGACATCTTCCGGCGGCATCGCGACTTGATCGATCAATCGATCAATCGTCGTCTTCAAACGATCTGATTCGATGGGCTTGAGCAGATAGTCGACTGCGCCGCGCTCAAACGCTTGGATGGCGAATTGATCGTACGCCGTGCAAAACACGATTTTCGCTTGATCGCCAATTTCGGCGGCGACTTGAAGACCCGTCATCACCGGCATCTTGATGTCTAGAAAACAAACGTCAGGCCGCGTTTCGTTGAATTTGTTGAGCGCATCGTCGCCATTGGTGGCCTCGGCGACGATTTCGATGCAATTGCTGTGTTCCGCGAGGAGCTCACGCATTCGCTCGCGCATCAGAGGTTCATCATCGGCAATCAAACAACGAATCGGAGTCATGGCGTTTGCTCGTGAGTTGAAGTTGAAAATTGGGACGGCTTGGGATCGGAGGAATCAAATGGCAGACTCAGCGTTGCAATGCAGCCGTGCGGTGAGTTCTCTCGCAGGGCGAGCTTTGCTGCGCCGCCGTAGATCGCTTGCAGGCGTTGTGTGATGTTGGCGAGCCCGAGCCCCGAGCCCACCTCTTTTTCAGGCGTAGCGAGTAGCCCCACGCCCGTATCGGCCACGGTGACGATGAGCTGCTGCCCAACACGTGCAGCGCTCACCGAAACCTCGCCACCATCGCGGGCTGGCTCGATGCCATGCTTGATCGCGTTTTCAACGAGCGTCATTGCGAGCGCGGGCGGCAGAGAAAAATCAGCGAGCTCCGGCGGTGCATAAACGCTAAAGCGAAGGCGCTCACCCATCCGTGTTTGCATGATGGCGAGGAATGCGCCGATCTGCTCAAACTCGCGTTGAAGCGCGCCGCGTTCATCGCGCATGAGCGGGATCGCGATGCGCAGAAAGCGCACCAAATGCCCGATGAGTTTTGCCGCTTCCGGTGCGCCTTTGCTGGCCAGCTGCTGCGCGCTAGCCAGCGTGTTGAATAGGAAATGCGGTTCGATCTGCGCTTGCAGCATGCGAAGCTTGGTTTCCGTGAGCTGCCGCGCGATATCGCTTTCGTTTTTTTCTTCGGAGAGTTTGCGATTGGCAATGCTCACGTGCTGCGCACGCAGATACACAATCGCGCCGACGATTGCGGCATAAAGAACGCCCGCCGAGAGCCCGGCGATCAAGGTGACGCGAAAGCGCAAATAAAACGTCTGCAGCAAATCATTGCCGTAGTAGCGATCAAACGCCGCGCCAATCAACACTGCGATGAACCACGCGGCGAGCGGCGCGAACACTGCGATATGCGCAAGCTTTCGCGCGAGCGAGGCAGCTGGCGACAACACCGGAATGATGGCGAATCCGATCAGCAAAAAAGCGACGTTGAGCGCGGGCCACGCCTCAAAGAAGGCGATATCCGGCACCAGATACGCAGCCAGCATCGCACCGGCGAGCGCCAGCGGCAACGTGACGAAGAGCCAGCGCAGCCTACGCAGTTTGTGCTCAATCGCGGCGTTCGCGTCAACGAAAAGCGATTGCGGTGCACGTTGAAAAGACATATCAGCTAAATCTTGCTAACCCACGCTATAACGGGGCTAAGAGAAGATTTAATAAATACACTGTTTCCGCGTTCTACAGTAACTAGCCCCGATTGTGAAACGGTTGCATATATATAGTTGGTTAAGAATTGTCGGCGTGATTTCACCTGGCCTACCCCGTCTGCTTTTTGATCGTTGCTGCGATGGTAGCGAAGGCGAAAATACAAAAGCCCGCGCGAGGCGGGCTTTGCGACGAACGACGAGACCCGTCGTTCGAGCGGTGTCGCGGCTACGACACCGCGTTTCGATAATGCGTTGACTGTTTTCGACTAGCCGCCGACAACGCCACCATCAACTCGCCGCACAACAACCGTTGCCGAGCGTGGACGCGCACCTGCGGTTGGCCACTGCGAGAATGCGGTGGCAGCGCGTGCGGTTTCGTTGTCGGTAACCGTGTTGCCTTGCGCGTTTTTCGGCGCGCGCGGATGGTTACTTACTTCACCCGGATGTTGAACGTTTACAAACATCGTTTTGCGATCCGGCGTGAAGCTCAAGCCGGTAATCTCACAGCCGGAGGGGCCGACCAGGAAACGGCGGATCTCTTTCGTTGCCGGATCTGCCGCGAGCATTTGGTTATTGCCCATGTTCGCGAAGTCGCCCGCGTTAGCAAAGCTGCCGTCGGTTTGAATCCACAACCGACCGTAGCTATCAAACGCAAGGCCATCGGGGCTGTTGAAGAGGTTGTCTACGGTCACGTTGCTGCTTGGCGAGCGCGTGCCTGTAACGGTTGGTTGACCGGCCATCACAAACACATCCCAGGTAAACGTGAGCGCTGTGCCATCGCCACCCGTTTCGTTCCAACGAACGATGTGACCCCAAACGTTGTTATCTCGCGGATTGGCTTCATCAACCGCAGGACGCGCAGAGCCAGCAACCGTTGATCCGTTCGGGTTGTTTGACGAGGCTGTTGTGGTGCCGCGACGGTTGTTGTTCGTAAGCGTAACGAAAACCTCGCCCGCTTTCTTCGGATTGGCAGCAACCCATTCGGGACGATCCATCATCGTTGCACCTACGCGATCGGCCGCTTGACGCGCGCGAATCAACACGTCGGCTTGGCTGGTGAACCCATTCTCGGTGGTCAAACCATTCTTACCGAAGACCAGCGGAATCCACGTGCCAACCCCCGCGCGATCACCCGTGGTCGCACCCGCGTCGAAGCGCGCGACGTAGAGCGTGCCGCTATCAAGCAGCGTACGGTTTGCGGCGCTGGTGGGGTTTGCGGCATCGAAGGTTCCACTCGAAACAAACTTGTAGATGTACTCGTTACGCTCATCATCACCCATGTAGACGACGACTTTGTTGTTCGGCGCGATCACAAGCTCTGCGTTCTCGTGTTTGAAGCGACCGAGCGCTGTGCGTTTTACGGGCGTGGATGACCCATCGAATGGATCGATTTCAACGACCCAGCCAAAACGGTTGGCTTCGTTCGGATTGGCGTTTACATCGAAGCGCGAATCGACCGTATGCCAGAGGTAGCCAAAGCCACCTTGCGACAAGCCGTAGCGACTCTCAAGCGCCGAGGCTGTGCGGGCACCGTTCCAGCCAAAGTAGCCGTTGAAATTTTCTTCACATGTGAGGTACGTGCCCCACGGCGTGAAGCCATTGGCGCAGTTGTTAGCGGTGCCAAGGACTTGCGTGCCCGTTGGGTCAGCTGCGGTTTTGAGCAAATCGCTACCAGCCGCTGGGCCGCTCAACCGCATCGGCGTATTGGCTGTGATGCGACGATTAAAGTTCGAATTTGCGACATGTTCAAAGCTGCCGTCTGCCGCGCGGCGAACATGATTGACTGACACGCCGTGACCGGCCTGGCCCTTGCGGGCTTTTTCGAGCGTAAACGGAAGTAACCAGTTGGTGGCGTCGGTGTCGGGGGTATAGAAATACTCTGGGTTGATGTATTCATGATTCATCACCAGTAGCCCCTCGTCGCTACGCGTGCCGAGGCCGTTCGCATTTGCGTTGAACGGGAAGAAATGCATCCCGTCGTGGTTGTCGCCCACTTGCTGCTCTTGCTCAGCGGCGGTGTTACTGGCATCGGATTTCCATGCAGGTGCGCCTGCGCGAATCGGTGTGCCCCACGGCAGAATCGTCGAGGCAACGTATCCAGCAGGCACCACGATTGCGTCACCCGTTGAAATGGGAACGCTCGTAAAGCCGAGCATTTTTTCCGAGCTAGCCGGCGGCGTAACCGCAGCATCGCTATCGCTGCCGCATCCCATGAGGCCGCCAAAGAAGGGAATCGTGGCAATCCCGACGCCGGATTTGAGAAGTGTGCGACGGCTCGGGTTGATCTGCTCAACCATTTGTGCGAACGTGATTCGTGTCGATGGATTAGAAACGCCATCGTCGTCGAGAATGGACTGCGCCATAAAAATTCCTCGTAGTTGGGTGCTGCTAAGGGCGCTCAACCAATGCTTTGGCCGAACTCGCCCGATACAGCCGCGAACTATCTGCGCGGCATGTTTCGGCGACATGACGGACGCATTGCAGGAATGTGACAGGGGGTATTCACGCATCGGGGCTTGACACGCTTTAATATTTCAATAACAATTGAATTATGAAAACGATAGACGCCGCTCCAATCCTCGCTTCACTCGCGCAGCCCACGCGCCTCGATATCTTTCGCGCGCTTGTGGTCGCTGGGCCCGCGGGCTTACCAGCAGGCGCGCTCGCCAATGCATTGGGTGTGGCGCCCACCGCGCTGTCGTTTCACCTTAAGGAGCTGCGATTCGCACAGCTTGTAGATAGCGAGCAGCAAGGCCGCTACGTGATTTACAGCGCGCGCTTCGACACGATGAACGCGCTGCTCTCATTCCTTACCGAAAACTGCTGTGCTGCAGCTTCTGAGTCATCAATGAACGCGGCTTGCTGCCCGCCCGCGGTTCAAAGGAAATCAAGGCGCGGCTCGTCGTCAACATCGTCTACTTAAAGGATAGTTTCAATGAAATACCTGAGTGCTTTTCTCGCTTGGCTCCCACGATTTCGTATTGCTACGACAGAAGTGACATCGCTCAGCCAATGGTGTGCTGTCGATTGCCGTCGGAGCTACCCAACGTATGCGAACAACGCATGCTGCGTTCGCCCATACTGATTTCCAAATTTGCTCCTCAAGGACCGCATCATGAAGCGTTTTCACGTTCACGTCTCCGTCGATGACATCGCACAAAGCACGCGCTTTTACAGCGCGCTCTTCGGCACTTTGCCTTCTATCGAAAAGGCCGACTACGCAAAATGGATGCTCGACGACCCACGCATCAACTTCGCGATCTCCAAGCGTGGTCACGAGCCTGGCATTAACCACTTAGGTTTTCAAACCGATACCGAAGCGGAACTCGACGTGATGCGAATCAATCACGCTGCCGCCGAACTCTCACTCGATCACGAGGGAGCAACATCATGCTGCTACGCGAAGAGCACGAAGCACTGGCTCGCTGATCCACAGGGCGTCGTGTGGGAGATGTATCACACCATGGGCGAAGCAAAAACGTACATGGGCGAAAAGGAAACTGAATCGGCGAGCGCATGTTGCGCACCCGCATCAGTAACCCTTTCGCCGCCAGCATCGAAAAAAGTCTCCGAAGAGAAAAAGGCTTCGTGCGGCGCTTCGTGTGCAGCTTAATTCCCGCTAATTCTTGATGACGCGCGTTGTCATCGTTTTGTCACGACAAGTAACGACAACACGCGCAACAATTTTCTTATGGAAAAAACTTACAACATTCTCTTTTTGTGTACCGGCAACTCCGCGCGCAGCGTGATGGCAGAAGCCTTCACCTGGGCGGCGGGCAAGGGGCGCTTCAATACGTTCAGCGCGGGCTCGCACCCAACGGGCCGCGTCAACCCGTTTGCAGTTGAACAGATCGCTTCAACGGGCTACCCCGCAGAGCGACTGCGCAGCAAATCGTGGGACGAATTCGCACTGCCAGATGCGCCCAAAATGGATTTCATCATCACGGTGTGTGACAACGCCGCCGGTGAAGTCTGCCCGATTTGGCCGGGCTACCCAACTTCCGCGCATTGGGGTTTCGAAGACCCCGCAGCCGTTGAGGGCAGCGACGAAGAAAAGCGTGCAGCGTTTAGCAAAGTCGCAAGACAAATCGGTCAACGGGTGTCACTGTTTGCCCATCTGCCGCTGCACATTTTGGATGCCAACGCAATTCAACATGAAGTTAAGAAAATCGGGCAGACGCCAGCTTAGTCTTTCAAGATGAATTATTCGTTGTCGCAGAAGCTGGGCGCTGAGGCGCTCGGCTCGTTATTGCTTGCCTGCGTTGTCATTGGTAGCGGCGTACTTGCGGAAAAGTTGAGCGCCGGGAACGCAGGCGTTGCGCTCATCGGCAATACCCTTGCAACTATCGCCGCGCTTGGCGTCTTGATTTACGCGCTTGGCCCGATTTCAGGGGCGCACTTCAATCCAGCCGTGAGTTTGGTGATGGCGCTTCGTCGTGATTTATCGTGGCGCGAATTCGCGCTTTATGTGCCAACGCAAATCGCAGCGATGATCGCTGGTGCGATGCTTGCGCACGCGATGTTCGGGCTGACGCTTGTCCAAACGTCGCAAAAGGTACGAGGCTCTTTGGGCGAGGGCATTGGCGAATTCGTAGCTACGTTTTGGCTGCTGTTCGCTATTTTATTTTCCGCAAACCGCTCATCGCTTGCACCGGTGTTCGCAGTACCAGCAGCGATTACCGCGGGGTATTGGTTCACGTCTTCCACGTCGTTCGCGAATCCGGCAATCAGCATCGCGCGTTCGCTCAGCGATACGTTTGCTGGCGTTGCGCCAGAGAGCGTGCCCGCGTTCATCGCTGCACAGATCGTCGGCGCGTTAGCCGCATTGTTGCTGAGCACATTCTTCTCGCGCAGAGCTTAAACACGAATAGTCACTTCCTCCCTGTTAAATAAGGGAGAGCAGTGCATTTTTTTATTATTCGCTTTATGCAAATACTCGATTTAACCCCCAATTAATTGGGGATGAATCAGCTTTGCTATTGGTTGGACGATATGCCTCTTGGCGTCACACGAGTCGTCTATCCTTATTCGCTTTGATTGACGACTAACAAGCAGGTATCGCGTTGAATGAAGGACTCATAGCAGCGGTCGATCTCGGTTCGAATAGTTTTCGACTGATGATCGGCAAACTCGACGGCGAACAAATTGTTCCGGTCAGCACATGGCGCGAAGGCGTTCGACTCGCCGGTGGCTTAGACGAAAAATCAGCACTCTCTGAGTCGAAGATCGAAGAGGCCGTTGCAGCACTGACACGCTTTCGCGAACGACTCGCGGCGGTCAATCCCGAGCGGGTTCGCGCGGTAGCAACGAGCACCTATCGCGTTGCAAAAAATGCGTCTCAGTTACTGGCGCGATCAGAGGCTGCGCTCGGCATGCCCATCGATGTGATTTCTGGCAACGAAGAGGCGCGTCTCATTTATCTGGGCTGCGCGCATTCATTGCCATGGAGCGAGAGCGATCGACTTATCTTCGATATTGGCGGCGGATCTACTGAGTTTGTGATCGGACGAGGCTACGAGCCTTCGGCAATGGAGTCATTCCCATTGGGTGCGGTCACACTTTCCAAAAACTTTTTTCCTGACGGTGTTGTCACGGCTGCCGCATTTCGTAAAGCGGAAGTATTTGTTCGCTCGCGCCTGGAGGTGCTTCGTAGCGAATACAAGCGCGGTTGGGATGTCGCCTACGGATCCTCTGGGACAGTTCGCGCGCTGTTTGAGATCGTGACCGAAAACGATTTCGGTAGCGTGGTCAACGATTCTTCTCTGCTCGCGCTCAGGGACGAACTCATTATGGTGGGCCGCATGGATCGGCTCACGCTAAATGCACTCAAGGCGTCGCGTGCACCCGTGCTGCCAGGCGGGCTCGCCATCCTGTTGGGGATCGTGCACGAACTCAACATTGAGCGCATTGATCCTGCCGATGGTGCACTGCGTCTCGGCGCGGTCTATGATTTGCTCGCGCGCGAAACAAGCGTGGGTTCGCGCACCGCTCGTGCACGCGATGGCACTGATATTCGTGAGCGCACCATAGATCGCCTCACACGCCGCTACGATGCAGACGCGGCCCAATCAGCACGCGTCGATGAGGGCGCGCAACACCTCTGGCAAACGCTTGGCAGCAATCAACACGACGCCCTTTTATCCTGGGCGGCAAGTCTCCATGAAATCGGCATGGCGATATCGCATGAGGACTATCACCGCCATTCTGCCTACATCATCGAACATTCCGATTTACCGGGGTTTGCTGAGCGTGAGCGATACGCGATCGCGCAGTTAGTGCTCGGCCATACAGGATCGCTCAAAAAACTGGATCGCGACGCATTTGATCGATCGCTCACCGAGCGACTGCTCTGCCTGCGCATCGCGGCAATCTTTTCTCACGGACGAAGCGCGAGCGCTGGCGCAGCGCATCTGATGCGAAAAAACGGGGGCTACGTGCTCACCATCGAATCTTCGATACGCACTGATCGACCACTCACTGCTGCGCTGCTCGAGGAGGAGCTTGAGCGCTGTGTCAAATGGGGAATCGAGTTAGCGATCCGCGAGTAAATGCGCGCAGTAGGCTAAGTAAAAAAATGAGCGGCAGCGCGCTCACAAGGTGGAGGATTTTAAGATCACTGTAGCGCTGCACCCTGCTCATGGCTAATGAGATCGAGTCAATTGGCCGTTACGTAGAGGTGCAGGGTTGTGGTCAAAGCGAATCCCTGCAGCGCGATTGCGCAGGTTTCGCATTCGCTCGAACGCTCGAGCAAACGGATAGGCAATGTGTATCCGAACAACGATCGGTGCTCGGAGGCAACGCTGCCTCTCACTACGACCACGAATCAAATTTTCTTCGACGTATATGACGACTCGATGACGATACAGCGATATCGTGTCGCGATCTTGTCACTGAACCGTCACGCACAAGTCATCGAGCGTTCCTACAGTTTGTGGGCGCTCAATTTCCTTTTTGACTATGCGGACATTCTCGATTGATTCGTCGGTTTCTATTTCCAAGTCGGCCGCTCCTGATCGGTCAAGCCGCTTTAGTGTGCGACTCGCCGATGACCGCGCACTGATTGAAGCGGCGCTGCGGCTTCGCTACAAAGTGTTTTGCGAAGAAATCGGCGCAGATATTCAGCGCCATGACGGCCGGGATGTCGACGAGTTTGATCCGTATTGCGAGCACTTAGTGGTGATTGATGAGTGGCGCGATAAGGTCGTTGGCACCTATCGGATTCTTTCGCCTTGGAACGCAGAGCGCTTGGGTAAACGATACTCGGAAAGCGAGTTTCGAATTGACAGCTTGCGAGCGATTCAAAGTGAGTTGTTTGAAGTGGGCCGCGCATGCGTACACCCCGCCTACCGTGCGGCGGAGGGTGGCATCGTGTTAGCGCGATTGTGGTCAGGACTTGGTGCCTATGTTCGCGAACGAAACGTGCGCTTTCTCGCTGGCTGTGCGAGTGTGCCTTTTGAAAACGGCGCGTTAAATTTTGGAGCGCTCCGCGCGCTGCTCCTAGCAAAGCATCTCGCTCCGGAAGAGTATCGGGTCGAACCGATTCGCGGCGTTCCATCGCTTGGCGATCCTCAACTCGCGACCCCTGCGCTACCTGCCCTACTCCAAGGCTATCTGCGACTCGGCGCGTGGGTGGGGGGAGAAGCGGCGTGGGATCCAGCGTTCGACTGTGCGGACTTCTTCGTTTTACTCGACGTTCAGCGCATTGCGCCCCGCTACGCGCGACATTTTTTGGGCACGTCGGTGACGCATTAGAGATACGCGGCGGCGCACTAGGCAGGCTGCACGACGTCGCTTAAGACTACAGAAACTCGGGCGTGATCACCGCACGCAAAATGGTTTCCACCCGCTCTTCGCGGGTTCGTTGCTGCAGCCACCAAGCGGCAGATTTTTTGATGCTCAGTGGTGCAGCGGATTGAATTCCGAGCAGCTGACTGATGCATTCGCCCATCCAGGGCTGATGACCGACCACGACAACGAGTTCGTCCGCGCCCCGCCCGTCTTTCCATCCAACGGCTTCAAGAACATCAGAGGCCGTTGCATCGGGGTTGATCGCAGCAAGCAATTTCGTTTTTCTTGGGAGCGTGCGCGCTGTCTGCTGCGAGCGCTTGGCTTCGCTCATGTAAACACGACATTGGCTAGGCAAGTTTCGATCTAACCAGTGCGCTACGCGTTCCGCGTTACGCTGACCCTTGACGGTAAGTTTGCGTTCCAGATCGGATTGGCCTTCGACGGCCTCATTTGCTTCCGCGTGTCGCCAGAAAATGATGTCGCTCATTCGCCGTTTTCCTCGAGATGGCTCGCCGGGGCCGCCCACTGCTGCGTAAGAATCGCTTGCATCGAGACGGGCGGCTCACTGGCGCGGGCTCGCAGCAGCTTAAATGCGCCGCTTCGTAGAAGCTCCCACGCATCGCGAGTGTCTTTGAGCGCCAATTCGAACGCCTCACGAACGACACGTGCGCGCAATACCGGATCAAGCACAGGTGTTGCCACTTCGACGCGGCGATCCAGGTTCCGACTCATCCAATCAGCGCTCGAAAGGTAGACTTTCGCATCGCCATTATTCTCGAAGTAGTAAACACGGGAATGCTCAAGATAGCGTCCCACAATTGAGCGCACGCGTACATTCGATGACACGCCCGGCTGATCGGGCGCAAGGCAGCACGCGCCGCGTACGATGAGATCAATCTTTACGCCCGCTTCCGAGGCGCGATAGAGTGCTTCGATCACGGCCTCGTCGGATAGCGTGTTGATCTTTGCCATGATCCGCGCAGGCAATCCGCTGCGGGCATTTGCAGCCTCACGATCAATCGCCGCGAGCAGCTCACTGCGCATCGTGTGCGGCGACCACCAAAGGTGTTTCAGCTTCGGAGGATGTGTGAGGCTCGTGAGATGATGAAAGATCGCCGCAACTTCATCAGTCAGCGCTGATTTTGAGGTTAACAGTCCGAAGTCGGTGTAGAAGCGCGCGGTCCCTGGGTTGTAGTTGCCTGTTCCGATATGCGCGTAGGCGCGGATTCTTCCAGCGCGCTCGCGTCGCAACACCAACAGCATTTTTGCGTGGGTTTTGAGACCCACCAATCCATAAACCACATGTGCGCCGGCCAGCTCGAGTTTTTCTGCCCAGTTGATATTGGTTTCTTCATCGAATCGCGCTTTTAGTTCGAGTACAACCGTAACTTCCTTGCCGCGTCGCACTGCCTCTAGAAGCAAATCCATCAGCACCGATTTACTGCCGGTTCGATAAATGGTCTGCTTGATTGCGATGACATCCGGATCGTTCACGGCTGCGCGCAGGAAGTCGACGACTGCGTCGAACGATTGATACGGATGATGCAGGAGCATGTCCTCGCGCTGCATTGCCTCGAAGAACGCAGCAGCGGGCGCGTCCGCTCTTAGCGGCGGGCCGGAGCGAGATGGACTGACTGGTGGGAAGCGAAGCGCAGGAACTTCGGCCAAATCGTAAAGCGCTTGTAGACGAGCTAAATTTACCGGCCCATCGATGCGGTACACCTCGTGCTGCTCGATCTTGAACTGCAAGCGCAAGAGCTCCACCATCGATGCGCTGCAGTCAGCATTGATTTCAAGCCGAACTGGCTGACCGAAAGGCCGCCTTCTCAGCTGCCCGGTGAGTGCGCGGCGCAAATCGGTTTCTTCCTCGTCAACCCACAAATCGCTATCGCGGGTAACGCGAAATTGCGAGAACTCGGCGATCGAGCGGCCTGGAAACAGCGTCGCTAGTTGCGATTGCATGACGGTTGAGAGCAAAACGAAATTACGCGTTTGGCCCTGGCGCGGCATTTCCAACACACGGGGCAGGGTGCGCGGAACTTTGACAATTGCGACCGAGTGTTCACCCTTGCGACGGTTAGCGATTAATTCGACGATGTAGTGCAGCCCCTTGTTGGCAACCGTCGGGAACGGATGCGCTGAATCAAGCCCAATTGGGGTGAGCACAGGCGCGACTTCGCGCTTAAACGTTGCGGCGACCCAGCGGCGCTGCGCGAGCGTGAGTTGCGCGTCACGGACGAGCACGATGCCGTGCGTGGCCAGCTCCGGTAGAACTTTTTCGCCGAGGATGTGCGATTGCTTGGCCACCAACTTATGCGCGTGGTCGGCGACTTCAAGCAAATCTTGCCGAAGCTTCGGCGCTGCGCTTGATCCCTCGGCTTCCAGCGCGTCGAGCTTCTGATTGAGCTCTGCGATTCTTACCTCGAACAGCTCATCGATATTTGAGCTGACGATTGTCATGTAGCGCAGCTTCTCCAGCGGCGGCGTCCATGGCAGTTCACATTGCGCGAGGACGCGTTCGTTGAATGCGAGCAGGCTTCGCTCGCGATTGATTAGCGGCAGCACGATTGTTCCTCTAGATATTCCTCTGAATATCGTGCGGTCGTGTTACAGCTTCAAGACACATTACAGATAAGCGCATATTCTCCTAATTTGACATAAGTTACGCGCCAATTATGTAGAAAGCAAGTATTACCAAAATACTGCTTTAGTCTTATATTAGTAAGGGATATCGAGATTAAGTTTTATACGCGTTCCTTTGAATCACTATTCGATTAAAGCGCCCTTCTTGGACACAGCAGAGAGATTTACGAAGCGCATTGCGTTCTCAGGAATTCGGGTTGACACGTTGATGGCCCCTAAATCAAGATCACGTGCCGATCGCAGTGCCGCCGTAACGTTTGCGGCGGTCGGTTCGCCCGGAATCGTTTCCAGGGCAGCGATAAGAACTCGGGCCACGACGTAACCTTCGAGCGTGTGAAGCGAGGGCGGTTCGTCACGATATCGCTTCATCAGATCTCGATGCTCTCGCTGGAACGGGAAGACATTTTTCTCCGCAGATGGCATCGCTTGGCTAATCACCACACCAATTGCGGCTTGTTTTGCGATCTCCAATAACGTGCGGTGGTCGATGGTGGAGAAGCCAAACACGTTCGCGTTTCGCGCCGTCTGCTTGGTGTGCGCCAACGCCGTGGACACACCGACCGCATCCCCAGCGATTACCACGGCTTCTATGTTTGCATTGATCGTGTTGCGTTTTTGCCAAGAGGGGGTGTCGCCATCAAAATCAAGTATGAGATTTCGCCGTTTCGCCTCGTCTCGCAAAGCGGTCGCCGCAAACTCTGCTTCCTCGCCTTCACCGCGGACGAGCGCGACTCGTTTAATCTGCATCGTTGCAATGTGGCTCAGAAGCTGCCTCGCCTCATCAGCATAGCTTGCGCGAATCGGGAGCGCTCTACTGTTTCCAGCACCGCTTGCGCGGGCGCCAGTAGGCGCACCAAGCATTGTGAGGCCAGTGGTGCGCAGCAGGTCCGACGCAGCCACTTCGAGATAACTCCGCGCGCTGGTTGGCCCGATGAGGCCGTCGACTTGGTTCTCTTTGATCAACTGCTGAAGATTGGCAATTGTTTGTTTTGGGTCTCCGCTGTCATCAAGCTGCAGCAGCGAAATTTTGCGGCCGCGCACGCCGCCCCGTGCGTTCACCGCATCGATATACGTACGAATGCCATTCGAGAAGTCTTTTCCCAGATTTGATTGACCCGATAAATCAAGCGACTGCACGATGACGATTTCACGGGCGCGCGCGCTATTTGGCGAGGTAAGCGCGAGCAATACAAACGCTGCGATGGCAGTAAGGCACCAGTAAATGAATTGGATAAGGAGTGAGCTATCTTTTTTGGGGTTCATGCAGCAACATTTCTAAGCGGGAGGAGGTCACCGAGCTACGCCCCATGAAGAGGACGATAAGCACAGCCAACAACTGCGAAGCAACGATGACTTCGCTCTGGGTCACGGCACGCCACCCGGCATAAGCGGATGCAAACGCGGATGGCGCAGCTTGGCCGTAAAACCAAGCAAACGCAGTGGATAAAAGTGCGCCTACGATTGCCATGGCCTGATAATGGGTGAATCCATCGCGACCACGAAAATCAGCGCGCAGTTGCTCGGAATACACCCGCCAAAGCTGCGAGCCGCCCAGGGCAGTCACGATACTGGCAGCGATATGACCCTTCCAAAACATCCATAGGGCGAGCAGGAAAAGCACAAATAAAACCGCGCATGCGATCGACTGAACCGCAATGACTGGCTGATCGTTTAGGCCGCCGGCGTAAGCGATTTTTTTGAAGCGGCCGCGATAGGTGTCAGTGAAGCGCGAGTAAAGGGCTTTCTGCAACGAGGTGCATTGCGAGAGGGGTCGCCCGTAACAGCATCCAAACGACAAACACGCGAGGCGGCCAATGGCTTCACCCAACACATAAGCAATACATGCGGCAGCGATTACGACGCCTGCGTCGAATGCTGGCCATGCAAGCGCTTCAGTGAGCCACTTCGTGATGCTTAGCGCAGGAATTGCGCTCACGAGTACCGCAAATAGCGCGCCGCCAATGGTGTGGCCCGGGATGCCTTCAACCCAACGTGCGACCCATTTTGAAGCGGGAATTCCTACAGCGAGCAAGAGAGTTGCGAAAAGCGCGGCACTTGCCACAGGTTGCTTGTAGGCGCCTACGAGAAAAATGAACAAGGCGACCGCAATCCCGTACGCTAAGCCCGAGATCACACCATAGAACGTGAAGTTAATGGCGGGCCAAAAACGATTCATCTGTGATGAGGTGCGTAGCGGAACCGCGAGGGCAATCTGCCAGCCCTCACGCGTAAGCGTTTTGAACGCCCAACGAAAGATCGAGATGCCGAGAAAGGCCAGCAGCACGATTCCCAGCTCGATGGTGAACAGTTCGTTCATAAGCATCTCCCTACATAGAAATTAAGTTCGCTCGGCTATGGACTGTCGAACCAAGACTTGCGTCTCGACCCAAGGCTTCCCGAGCCAATCCGAAAATCGACTGCGCAGATCGGACCGGGCAGCGTTTGCGATCAGCTCGCAGGAAAGCGATGCTCGCGTGCCGTCCCAGAGCACGATGCTCGTACTGCTGCCTGGCCTGAACATGGATACGGGGGAGCCACGGACTACGAAATCACCTGCATTCAACGAGCGAGGTGCCTCGTACCGCCGCTCGCTATAGCGTGACTGGATTTCGCCGATCATCATTGCTGCGACGTCCACCTGCACGACCTTACCTACACTGGTGCCGCAATCCACATCAGTGTCGTATACCGTAACCACGCGTCGGTTCAGCGCATACGAACCCGGGAAGCGCACAAGCGCCGTAGGGTTGCAGGAATGAAAACGTCCCTCAATTGTTTGTCGCGCAATGATTCGGCCGGAAACCGGTGCGTGGGTGTAGTGATAGACGTCGGGTGTGAGCCGCACAATTACGCCCGCGAGGTGGTTTACATGAGACTCGTGACTCAACGTGCTCGCGAACCTTTCACGCCATGGATTCGCGGCGCCGAGGAGATCATCGATCCGAATGAACTTTGACTTGACCGGCAACATGTCACGTTCAAAGGCAGCGAATGGCAGCAACTTCCCGTCCGCGGGTGAGACGATTGAGCTGACGTCATCAGGTAGCGGACGCACATCCCAATAGCGAATTTTTCGCTCGAAGAGATCGCGTAGCGTTCGCATTGCGGCGTAGCCCGTCAGCGTCTCGGATTCGCGTATCAACATTCGGTGAGCCGCGTATTCAATACAGCGCTGGGCATTGACCAGGGTGCGGTCGAATTGCCAGTACGCGAGCGCATTGGTAACGGTCCCGCTCGCCAAGGCGTTCAGGAGGAAGCCGGGCTCCTCGCGCGAGGGGTGGTAAAGAAAATTGATGACCTGATCCGCAAGAAGCGTTTCGTTACTCGCTTTGCGGCGAACCCGCTCAACATACTGATGCACGACCATCGACGGCCCATGACTAACGGCGATGGGCGCAGTGTGCGACTCAGGTATTGCAGCGTCGTGAAATTGATGTCATTGCAGTGTCACACGAGCGCATGACGATTAGGTCGAATCAGTCCATCCCACACGCAACGCACGGAGCGAAATCTATGACGACTCAGAGTTCTGAAATGCTCACCATCGCCGCCGTGCGCGAATCGATCCTTGAGCTAGGTTTAACCCCGCTTAAAGATGAAGTTGTGGAAAGAGTCATCGAATACGGCCTGGAGGCGGTGATCGAATGCACGCTAGCAATGGACCAGCCGCTTATTATCGATGCGAATTTACGCGCCGTTATTTATGCCCGCTCTGTGGAGCGAATTGGGCACTCTGTCGCGATGAGGTTTTGTGAAAAGTCTCTCGCTTAGTAGCGGCAAGGATCTACTTTGATTTGGGGCGGCCCACCGCGATCAGTGACAACGCCTGATAAGCCTTTAGCTGCTGCTCAAGCGGGAGTGCGTTAAACGTTTGAATCGCCGCTCTAACGACTTCACTCTTCTTTGTCTCTCGCCCACTCGCCACAGCCGCTTTTTTACAACGCTTGATTAACTCGTGATCAACTTCTGGCAGCGTAAAGCTGTCTCGCACCAGTTTCACTTTCTCTAACGTTGCGGCGGCCGGCTTTTTCGGTGGCTGCGCGGGTGGTGCAGCTTTCTTAGGAATCGACGCTGCTGGCTTTTTTGCGGGCTTTTGCGCCGCTACGGGCTTTGCCACTGGGGAAACGCGTGATTTCTTTGCGGGAGCCGCAGCAAGAGGTATTTTTTTCATGATGCCTGCCTAGAATAAATTGGAATAAATAGTTTATACGATTTATACGAATTGTGAATAGGGCAGAAACTTGTGCTCTGTAGCGCTGTTCATCGGACGACGGGCTTTGTGACTTCGCATGCGGAAGAAGCGTCAGAAAAGGGTTTACCCTACATCTTCTACGTTTCATCTCGGGGAGAGCGCTACGCGCGAGTCGTGAGCGGGAGAAAGAAATATTCCTGTAATGAAACGTTGAGATAGTTACGAACAGGAAACCGGGGCATTGCGCGTTGACTGCAGGCCAAGGCAACAACTCCTCCGACAAATACGACTGGAATAATTATGAATGCTGTAAAGAATTCTCTTGCGACACTGGCAACAGTGTTGATGGCGGGTATGGCAGTGTCTGCCTCCGCACAAACGATTACGGGCGCTGGTGCGACATTCCCGTTCCCCCTCTACTCCAAGTGGGCTGATGAATACAAGAAATCAACCGGCGTATCGATGAACTATCAATCGATCGGCTCCGGGGGTGGCATCAAACAAATTCAGGCAAAAACGGTTGACTTCGGCGCAACCGACATGCCATTGAAGGCAGAAGACCTCGCTAAAGACGGCCTTGTACAGTTCCCAGCCATCATCGGCGGTGTAGTTCCGGTAACCAACCTTGACGCTGTGAAACCCGGCGAGCTCAAACTTACCGGTACCGTACTTGCCGACATTTTTCTTGGCAAAGTTAAGTCATGGAACGATAAAGCGATTACTGACCTGAATCCTGGGTTAAAGCTCGACGGTCCTATTACCGTAGTTCGCCGCTCTGACGGCTCCGGCACGACTTTCCTCTTTACTGACTACCTCTCGAAGATTTCGCCTGAATGGAAATCAAAAGTAGGAAGTGGCACTGCAGTGAGCTGGCCGGAAGGCGTGGGCGGCAAAGGTAACGAAGGCGTTGCACAATATGTGCAACGCATTAAGGGTTCGATCGGCTACGTTGAGTACGCTTACGCAAAGAAGAACAAGCTCGACCACATAGCAATGCGAAACAAAGACGGTCAGTTCGTGCAGCCCGATGATTCTTCGTTCGCCGCTGCATCGGCTGGCGCAGATTGGAAGAGCGTGCCTGGAATGGGGCTGATCCTTACCGATCAAGCTGGCGCGAAGAGCTGGCCAATGACTGGGGCTTCGTTCATCCTGATGCACACAAAGCAAGACAAACCAGAAAACGGCAAGCAAACCCTGCGCTTCTTCGAATGGGCGCTCAAGAATGGTCAAAAGTTCGCGGCTGATCTTGACTACGTTGCACTTCCTCCTGCAACCGTCGCGCTGATCCAAGCAGAATGGAAAAAGATCACTGACGCCTCCGGCAAAGCGGTTTTCTAGAGTTCTGAGCTAGGCTCGACGACTCGGGCGCGACCATCGTGTCGCGCCTTCTCATTTGTAGGAAATAGAAGAAATGACAGGGCTCTCTACCACCCACGAAGCAACGTCACCAACGACGATTGCTGCAAAGAAGTCCGCCAGTGCATCGAGCTTCGCGTTTCAAGACGCGCTTTTCCATCGGAGCACCCAGTTTTTTGCACTCCTGGTTCTGGCTACGCTTGCTGGCATCATCGCCTCGCTTTTCATCGGCTCTTGGCTGACGTTGACACAATCGGGCCCCCGTTTCTTCGTCACCGATGTTTGGGATCCGGTGCGAAACCTGTACGGCGGAATGGCGCCGCTTTGGGGCACACTCATTACGGCCACTATTGCGCTTGTAATCGGCGTGCCGGTGAGCTTTGGTATCGCGATCTTTCTTACTGAAATGTGCCCTCCGGTGCTCAAGCGACCGCTCGGTACAGCGGTAGAGCTGTTAGCAGCGATCCCATCGATCATCTACGGCATGTGGGGCTTATTTATCCTTTCACCGATCCTCGCTGAACTTCAACCGAGCATTTCGGCGACTTTGGGAAAGCTTCCCATCATTGGCACGATCTTTCAGGGGCCCCCAATGGGCATCGGTGTCTTCACGGCTGGCTTGATTCTTTCCATCATGGTGATCCCTTTCATCGCATCGGTCATGCGTGACGTCTTCGAAACGACACCACCGATTTTGAAAGAGTCGGCTTATGGCCTCGGCGCTACTACGTGGGAGGTCATGTGGAATGTTGTGTTGCCTTACACAAAAGCTGGCGTCATCGGCGGCATCATGCTGGGGCTGGGACGTGCATTGGGAGAGACCATGGCAGTCACATTTGTGATTGGTAACGCTTACAACATTTCGCTACAGTTGTTTGACGCGGGTAACTCGATCGCGTCTTCTCTCGCCAACGAATTCAACGAGGCGTCTGACCCAAATCACCTGTCCGCGCTGATCACGCTTGGGCTGATGCTCTTCTTTCTTTCGTTCCTCGTTCTCGCACTTTCACGCTGGATGCTTACCAGCCTCTCGAAAAAAGAAGGCAGTCGCACATGAGCACCCGAGAAGCCCCCTCATCGATTCCAACCCAATCGCTTGCAACACCAGACAATCCAATCTACCGACGTCGAGTATGGGTCAATAGATTTAACCTGGCTGTTTCGATCGCCGCAATGGCGTTTGGCATGGTGTTCTTGCTTTGGATTCTCTTTACGCTAGCCAGCAAAGGCCTTGCTGCGTTTGGTCCAGCACTCTTCACGCAAATGACGCCCCCACCGGGCTCCGATGGAGGCTTGGCAAACGCGATATTTGGCTCCGTGATGATTGTGGGTGCTGCGATCTTTATCGCGACGCCCATCGGAATCATGGCCGGCATTTATCTCGCCGAGATTGGTCGTGAGAGTGCGATCGCAAAGGTGACGCGCTTTGTGAATGACATTCTTCTCTCGGCGCCCTCAATTGTCATTGGCCTTTTCGTTTACGCGTTGATCGTCGCGCGCTTCAAGCAATACTCCGGCTGGGCCGGTGCTGTTGCGCTCGCAATCATTGCGGTGCCTGTAGTTGTTCGAACTACCGAAACGATGCTGTTACTCGTGCCGAACAGCATGCGCGAAGCCGCAATTGCGCTCGGGGCACCGCAGTGGCGTGTGGTCACGATGGTTACGCTCCGTGCTGTAAAGGGTGGCGTAATCACTGGAGTTCTTTTGGCGCTGGCACGCGTTTCCGGCGAAACAGCGCCTCTGCTGTTCACCTCTTTGAACAATCAGTTCTGGAGCACTGATATGAGCGCGCCGATGGCCAACCTACCCGTGGTGATTTTCCAGTTTGCGATGAGCCCTTATGAAGAGTGGCAACGGCTCGCGTGGGCCGGAGCACTTTTAATCACGCTCGTCGTGCTTGCCCTCAACATTCTGGCGCGCACGGTATTCCGGCAGAAGAATAAGTAACAACAGGATTGCATATGTCTTTTCAAGTAAGCCTTGGCGACGCAGCGAAAGAGGCGCCAAAAACAAACGCGGTGACGAAGATTGCGATTAAGAATCTCAACTTCTTCTATGGATCATTCCAGGGATTGCGCAACATTTCGATGGAAATTCCCGAGCGTCAGGTGACCGCCTACATCGGACCTTCGGGGTGCGGAAAATCCACACTACTGCGAACGCTCAACCGCATGTACTCGCTCTATCCTGGGCAGCGCGCAGAGGGCGAGATCATCTTCAATGGCGCGAACGTACTCGATCCGAAACAAGACTTAAACGCACTTCGCGGGCAGATCGGAATGGTGTTCCAGAAGCCAACACCGTTTCCGATGTCGATCTACGACAACATCGCCTTCGGTGTGAAGCTCTACGAAAAGCTTTCAAAAAGCGACATGGATGACCGCGTGGAATGGGCGCTGAAAAAAGCGGCGCTTTGGGGCGAAGTCAAAGACAAGCTCTCGCAAAGCGGGTTGTCGCTCTCTGGTGGCCAACAACAGCGTCTGTGTATTGCGCGCGGCATCGCGGTTAAGCCTGAGGTGCTGCTACTCGATGAGCCCACATCGGCGCTCGATCCGATCTCAACCGCTCGAATCGAAGAACTCATCAGCGAATTACGCGATGATTACACCATCGTCATCGTCACACACAACATGCAGCAAGCCGCACGTGTTTCACAGCACACGGCGTACATGTATCTCGGCGAATTGATCGAATTCACGCCAACGGCTGAAATTTTCGTGAAACCCAAAGACAAGCGCACCGAGGATTACATCACCGGTCGCTTTGGTTGATATAGCTCGATTCAAACGAAACCGAATCGATTAGAAAGTTTTTATGGAACACACCTCCAAGCAATTCGAACTCGAACTAGAAGATTTGCGCAGCAGTTTGCTCGCGATGGGTGGCATTGTGGAGGCGCAAATGGAGCGCGCCATGCGTGCCATCGCAACGAATGATTCTGAGCTAGTTGAGGCGGTCTCGCGCGAAGACAAAAAGGTCAATTCGCTGCAGATGGATATTGATCGCAAAGGCATGGAAATCATCGCCAAGCGCCAGCCCGCGGCCGTTGACCTGCGCCAGATTCTTTGCACGATGCAAGCCGCAGGCGATATCGAGCGGATTGGCGATGAGATCAAGAAAATCGCAGAACGCGCCAAGCAATTCCAAGCCAATGAGCGATTCCAATCGCTGCGCTTGAACGAGGTGAAACACATCGGCGTCTTGGTTCAGGACATGCTCAAAGAAACGCTTAACGCGTTTGCTCGACTCGATGTGATTGCCGCAGGCGAGGTGATTGGACGGGACAAGGCGGTCGACGAAGAGTTTGAACGCATCATGCGCCTCATCGTGACCTACACCCTTGAAGACCCGCGCACCATTGGCGCAGGCATTGAGATCGCGTTCTTAGCAAAAGCCGCCGAGCGCGTTGCTGATCACACCAAGAACCTCAGCGAATACGTGATTCACATCGTTCAAGGGAAAGACCCACGGCACGGCGGCTAGGCTGAACCGAGCTGAACCGCGGTTCAGCTTGTAGTAGTGATGCGCGTGTCGAGGCTTTCCTCCGCACCCGCGCTAGCTGAGATAGCGCGCCTCTAGATGAGCGCGGAAATGCGCCGGATTGAGCGCTTCGCCCGTCGCTTGCATCACGAGCTCATCGGTTTCGAGCTCGCTTGCCTTGCTCCAGATGTTGTCGCGCAGCCAGTCAAAGATCGGCGCAAGATCGCCCTTTGCGATGCGTTCATCAAGATTAGGATGCTGCTTGCGAATGTTTGCAAAGTATTGCGCAGCGTACATTGCGCCTAACGTGTAGCTCGGGAAATAGCCAAACAGCCCGGCTGGCCAATGAATGTCCTGCATCGGTCCATCGGTGAAGTTACCTTTGGTTTCAACGCCTAGATAGCGCGTCATCTTTTCATCCCAAAGCGATGGGATGTCTTCGACTTCGATTTCTCCATCAATCAGTGCGCGCTCGATTTCAAATCGAAGGATGATGTGCGCCGGATAGCAGGCTTCATCGGCATCAACACGGATAAAGCCTGGTTTCACTCGGGTGTAGAGGAGGGCGAGGTTGTCTGCTGAGAACGCGGGCTGATCGCCTAAATGCTCGCGCACGAGCGGCGCGATGAGCGAGAGAAACGGCTTAGAACGCCCGAGCTGCATCTCGAATGAAAGTGATTGGCTTTCGTGAATCCCCATCGATCGCGCAACACCCACCGGCTGATCAACCAGGTGACGCGGCAAATTCTGTTCGTAGCGCGCATGTCCCGTTTCATGCACGATGCCCATGAGCGATTGCGCGAAATCATCTTCGCGATAGCGTGTGGTAATGCGCACGTCTTCCGGTACGCCGCCACAGAAGGGATGCGCGCTTACATCAAGGCGGCCGCCATCAAAATCAAACTGCAGATGTTGCATAACGGCGAGGCCGAGTGCCTTTTGCTTCTCGGTTGCAAACGGGCCAACGGGTTTGATAACGGATTCGCTCGCCTGTTTATGCTGCGCTTTGGCAATCAACGCGGGAAGCCATGTCTTCACGTCGGCAAAAATGGCCTCCACTTTTTTGGAGGTCATCCCCGGCTCATACTGATCCATCAGCGCGTCATACGGCGAAGAGGATTTTTCTGCGGCCAGCAATCGTGCCTGTTCGCGCGAGAGGCGAACGACTTCTTTCAAATTTGATGCGAGGCCTCTCCAATCGTTTGCGGGGCGTTGTTCGCGCCAAGCATGCTCACACTTTGAACTTGCCAACGACATCGCTTCAACGAGTTTGGCAGGCAGCAGATTCGCGCTTTCCCAGCTTCGACGCATTTCGCGAAGATTGGCACGCTCGACGGGTTTGAGATCTTCTTGCTCAGCGGCTGCGAGCTTGCCTTTTAGGCTCGCATCTGTGAGAAGGTTGTGCATCAAAACACCGAGCTCGGCCAGAGCAGCAGCGCGCGCTTCGTTGCCTTTTTTGGGCATGATCGCGGAGTGATCCCAGCCAACGATCGAGCCGAGATGCCTAAACCGGTAAAGACGCGTAAAGAGTGCGGCGAGTTCTTGATACTGAGAAGCGGCGGCAAGAGCAACCATGGCGATTGAGAGCAACTTTTTGATGAAGCGCGCATCTTATCGAGATGACGCGAACATGTTTTTTTCAAAAAGCAATCGCTTCGCACCGCTAATTTAACTGGGCGAAACCGCCGTTATGTGTTGTATCGAATCCACACAAAAACAGGGCTGTCGCCCAATAAAATCGGACATCCTCTCGAATCGCCAATAGCCTGCGCTACACTCGCGTCACTTTCATTTTTCGGCGCTTGCGACGGCTCGGTCACAGCGCATATACCTTCCCGCGATAGTTTGTACCGTGGCCATCGATTCCCCTTCCTCCCCCTCTGCGCGCACCAAACCGGCTGCGAACGCGGGTGCGCGCGCAAAATCGGCCGCGCCGCCTGCGTCGCCCGGAAAAGCGCCTTCGAGTGAAGGCGTCACCTCGCTCGCCCGCGTGCAATCTGCCGCCGCGCGTGCAGTGCTCGCAGTCCTGGCGGGCGTCAACGCGGATAACGCGCTCGCGAAACAAGATACCAGCGGTTTCGACGGCGCGGCACGCGGGGCGCTTGCCGATTTAACACTAGGCAGTTTGCGTCATTTGGGCGAACTCCGAGTGATCGTGCGCGCGTTTGTGCGCGCAAAGCCGGATGCGCTGATTGAGGCGTTGCTTTGGGTCGCGATTTATCAGCTTTTGTATTCGCGCACGGCATCGCATGTGATCGTGTCGCAAGCGGTCGAAGCTGCGCAGATGATGGACCGCGGCGCGAAAGGCTTTGTGAACGCCGTGCTTCGCAACGTGCTTCGCGCGCCTGAGGAGGCTAAAGCCAACGCGCTGCTCTCAGACGAAGGGCAATGGAATCATCCGCAGTGGTGGATTGATCGTGTGCGGCATGATCATGGCGAATGGTGGGAAGCGATTCTTCGTGGCGGCAACGGCCAAGGTCCGCTCACACTCCGAGTCAACCGGCGGCGCGCAACGCAGGCCGACGTTTTGAGCGCCTTGGAGCAAAAAAAGATCGAGGCCGAGGCGCTTGGTGAATCGATGATCGTAGTGAAGCGTCCGCGACCTGTGCACCGCATGCCCGGCTTTCAAGAGGGTTGGTTTTCTGTTCAGGATGCCGGGGCGCAGCTCGCCGCGCCACTCCTCAATCCCAAGCCGAATATGCGCGTGCTTGACGCGTGTGCGGCGCCCGGCGGAAAGACCGCGCATTTGCTCGAACAAAGCGATTGCCAATTGCTCGCGCTAGATGTTGACGCCGAGCGCGTCAAAAAGATTAGCGAAAACTTAACGCGACTGGGCTTACACGCCGACGTGCGCGCGGCGGATGCGCTGGAGCTTGCCACTTGGTGGGATCAGCGGCTGTTTGATCGAATCTTGCTCGACGCGCCTTGCACGGGCTCGGGCGTGGTGCGTCGCCACCCCGATGGGAAGTGGTTAAAGCGGGAATCAGACATTGCTCAGCTCGCAAAGATTCAGGCAGCTTTGATTGATCGATTGTGGAGCACGCTCGCCGTGGGCGGCCGCATGCTCTACTGCACCTGCTCAATCTTTCGCGAAGAAAATGCGCTGCAGATCGAGGCGGCGCTGGCACGACACACCAACATGAAACGGCTGCGTATCGCGCTGCCGGGTGATCCAGCCTCGATCGGCGGCCAACTCTTGCCGGGGGGCAACAAGAAAACTCACAACCACGACGGCTTCTTCTACGCGCTGCTAGAGAAGATTGCCGTATGAAGCTGCGGTGTGCCTCACGTCCTGTTTGGCGAAATCTCCAGCGCGTGAGTCGCGTGGGAGTGGGCTTTTATCTAGCTTTTGCTCTCTTCGCCCAATTACTGTTGGGCAACGCGCCGATTTTTGCTGAATCGATAAATACGAAAAGTGCGATCGTGCGCCAAAGTGATGAGGCGTGGGTTATCGACGCGGAGTTTGATTTCACGCTCACCACGCCGCTTGAAACGGCGCTACTTCGCGGCACGCCGCTCTATTTCGTGCTCGATACCGAGATCACGCGCTCTCGCTCGTTTTGGTTTGATGAAGCCGTCACCACGCGACCGTCGGTACGCCGCCTAACCTACGTTCCACTGACCAGCACCTACCGCGTCGACGCGGGCGGCACCGTCGGCGGTGGCGCGAGCTATTCCTCGCTCGATGAGGCGCTTCGCCAAATCCGAACGCTCAGAGGCCGCGAGTTAGTCGAGCGGCGGGCGTTGCGAAACGGCGAACGCTACGACGTGTCGCTTCGCCTTCGTCTCGACACCGCGCAATTGCCGAAGCCGTTGCAGGTGAACACGCTGGTTTCGCGTGAATGGACTTTGGTGTCTGATTGGTACCGCGTGGTGCTCACACCATGAGCGCACCAAGCTCACTCAACACCGCGAGCGAGTCGCGCGATCCGCCCACCATTGGGCCAGGAAGTGCCGCGCCTTCTGACGATCCAAATGATTTGATTTTGTCGCTCTCGCCGCCGCGATTCATCCGCTGGACTCGTTGGGTCTTCGCAATTGCAGGCGCGATCCTCGTTACGCTGTTGGCAAGCGCCTCTGCCAATTCAGAGCTGCTCACCCGTCACTACACCACCATTCTCATCGCAACAGGTGTGATCGTGATTGGTTTGGCGGGCATGGTGGTTTACCAGGTGGCAGTGTTGCTCCGAGCACGGCGGCGCAATGTGTTCGGCGCCAAGATCACAACGCGAATGATGATGTTTTTCGCGGTGGTGGCGGTTCTACCCGGCGCGGTTGTTTATTCCGTGTCGGTCGCGTTTTTATCCTCGTCTATTGAAAGCTTTTTCGACACTCGGATTGAAAAAGCGCTCGATGCGGGCTTGCAGCTCGGGCGCACCGCGCTCGCCACCCCACTGAAAGATCTCTCGCGGAAAGCAGAATCGATGGCGGGCGCAATTTCCGCAGCGGAGCCTACGCAAGCACGCGCCGCACTCGCGCTCGCCCGCGAAAACTCAGGCGTGAGTTACGCCGCACTGCTGAGCACCAATGGCAGCACCATCGCGCTCGCCACCGAGGCGCGCGATGTGCTCGCGCCGGCACCGCCGACGGCGCTTGAGCTGCGTAGTGTTCGCTCAATGCAGCCGGTGGCGAATATTGAATCTCAAGGTGAAGCCGGACTCGTGTTGCGAGCGATTGTGCCCGTGGCGTCCACGTCGTTAGCGCCGCCGCGGTTGCTCTTGGTTGGGCAGTTGGTCGCGCCTGCGCTACGCGAGCAAACCGAGCGAGTCGATGCAGGCTTTCGCGATTATCAAGAGGTCTCGTTTCAGAGAAGCGCGTTAAAGCGGTTGTTCGCCTTCACCCTCACATTACTTTTGCTGCTTGCACTACTCACGGCGCTGTCGCTCGCGAGCGTGTTTTCAGAGCGCCTGGCGGGGCCGCTCGCCGGACTCGCAGCGGGGACGCGCGCGGTTGCGGCGGGTGATTTCTCGCGACGTCAACCAGTGGCCGGGCGTGATGAACTTTCGGTACTGGCCCGCTCGTTTAATCTCATGACGTTGCAGCTCGCCGACGCTCGAGAGCGCGAAGCTGTAAATCGTCTAGAGATTGAGACCAGCAATCTTTATCTTGAAAACGTGCTCCGTAATTTAAATGCCGGTGTTTTGGTGTTTACCGATGAGTACGTGCTTCGCGTTGCCAACGCGGCCGCCTCTGTCATTTTGCAAGCGCGCTTGGATGCGCATGTGGATACGGGTGTTTCGACCTGGCGCGATCTAGATACCAGCGAGCCCTCGCTCAAACAATTCTCTGAGCTCATCACCCGTCAATTTGAGCGCGCGGCTGATAGCGATTGGCAGCATGAGCAGGAGATCATGATTGGCGGCAATGCGCGTACGCTGATTGTGCGCGGTTCGCGCCGCGTGGTCGCAGATGTGGCCGCACGAATTGTTGTGTTTGATGACATCACAGAAGTGCTGCAAGCGCAGCGCGATACCGCATGGGCCGAAGTGGCTCGACGGCTTGCCCATGAAATCAAGAACCCGCTCACGCCGATCCAGCTTTCCGCTGAGCGGCTGGAGATGAAGCTCGCAGACAGACTCGCGCCCACCGAAGCAGAAGCGCTCCGCAAGGGCACACAAACCATCGTCAATCAAGTCACGGCGATGAAGAACATGGTGAACGACTTCGCGATCTACGCGCGTAAGCCGCGCCCTGGAAGTTTGCAAACGCTCGACGTGGGGGCGCTCCTGCGCGAAACGCTCGAGCTCTACCAATCCTATGAGGTTGCGGTTGATCTGGATTGGCGAGCCGAAGATGCTACGGTGCGCGGCGAGGCCACACGGCTGCGCCAAGTGATCCACAACTTGTTGCAAAACGCCGTGGATGCGAGCACTCATCGCAGCGATGGTCGAGTGCGTATTGAGGTGCTCAATCGCCAGGCCGCTGACGGTAGCGGCGAGCTCTGTGTGCGATTCTGCGACAATGGCAACGGTTTTGATGAAACCGTGCGTGCTCGTGCGTTCGAGCCGTACGTGACCACCAAACCGAAAGGGACGGGTCTTGGCCTCGCGATCGTTAAAAAAATCGTCGATGAGCATAAGGGGCGGATCTCGCTAGAGAATTCGCCTTCCGGAGGTGCCGTGGTGACTGTCACGTTACCGCTTGCCTCAGCGCCATCGAGCAGTCAGGAAAAAGGGTAGTAGTTAGTTGATTACGCCAACCGAGATTCTTGTAGTCGACGATGAAGTCGGCATCCGCGAACTGTTGAGTGAAATCCTCGAAGACGAAGGTTTTCAAGTTCGCTTAGCGGAGAATGCGCAGACCGCGCGCGAGCTGCGCGCGAAGCACAATCCTGCGCTCGTACTCCTTGATATTTGGATGCCCGATTCCGACGGCGTGACGCTGCTTAAAGAGTGGAAGCTTGCTGGGCAACTCACGATGCCGGTGGTGATGCTCTCAGGGCACGCAACCATTGAAACGGCTGTTGAAGCCACGCGCATTGGCGCGTTTGATTTCCTAGAAAAACCAATCGGTCTGCAGAAGCTTTTAGCCACTGTTCAGCGCGCGCTGAAGCATGTGCGCGCCAAACCGAAAGCGTCAATCGATTTGTCAGAGCTGGGTGCGAGCGCGGTGATCGTTGAGCTGCGTGGTCGCCTCGAAGCGTTGATGAGCGATCTGCGCCCAATCTTGCTTACTGGCGAAGTCGGCGTGGGTTTCACCGAATGTGCACGCGCACTTCACGAACCCAACACGCCGTGGATTCTGCTCGAAAGTGGCCAGCGTTTAATCAGCAATCCTCTTGAGATTCTTGAAAGCGCTAGAGGCGGCACGCTGTTTTGCAGCGAAGTGGCTTTGCTTTCACGCAGTGAGCAGCGCTCGCTCGCCTTCATGTTGGGCAAGATGACGCACTACGGTGTTCGCATCGTATGCGCGAGTTCGGAGCCGCTAGGGCAGCTCTCGGGTGAAGGGCGTTTTGATCCGGCGCTTTACTCGGCGCTTTCGGCCACGACGGTGGTCGTGCCGCCGCTTCGTGCGCGACGTGCTGATTTGTCGGGTTTGATTGAGCGGTGTGCGCTTGCCTTTTCGCTCGATGCACCCACCCGACTCACACCCGATGTGCGCGCGCTGCTTGAAGCTGCGCCGTGGCCCGGCAATTTGATTCAGTTGCAAAGCGTGTTGTCGAGTTTGCTTTTGTCAAACAACGACACCATCACCATTGATCATTTGCAAGCGATTCTTGGCGATTTGCAGGAACCCAGCGCGCCGCAGTTGCCACAACTGCCGCCTGAGTTTTTTGAGCTGCCGCTGCGCGAGGCAAGGGAAGCGTTTGAACGCGTTTATTTCGAAAACTTGTTGGGCCGCGAATCAAGCAATATGAGTCGCGTCGCAGATAAAGCCGGTCTCGAGCGCACGCATCTTTATCGCAAGCTAAAACAGCTAAATATTCGCTTCCCACGGCGTGCCAGCGCGGAGTAGCCGCTTTTTTGACGCGATTTCGCTATCGTTGATTTCGCGTGACTCGCCCTGAACCTAAGAGGCGAACCCAACAAGCGCTGATTTGGGTTTACGCCGAGTTGAACACGTGAAAAACTGATCCAACCCGACAGTTCGCTCACGGCGACTCGCAGGAATAGCGCCACGATCACCCCCCCCAATTTCTTTTCGTTTGCCATGCCGCGCAGCAGTTGGATTTTGTTTCTCGTACCGGTCGTGATCTGGTCCACCACGTTCTACGCCATTACTTTTCAGCTTAATAGCGCGACGCCCGAACCTTATTCAGTTGGAGTGAGATTTTTAGTCGCTTCACTCATAGTCTTTATCTATCTGCTGTCCACGAAAAGTAAAGTCTCGCTGAGTAAATATGATCATGGACTTGCGGCGGTTTCAGGTGTTTTTTCCTATGCCGTGAGCTACGTGCTCACTTACGTCTCAGAACTTGCCATCCCGTCGGGTCTTGTCGCGATTGCGTTCACATTGATGGTGTTTCTAACGCCAGCGTTTGCGCGGGTGGCATACGGCCACGCAATTACCCGCACCACGTGGGTGGGTGGCAGTTTGGGCGTGCTCGGTGTGATCCTTTGTTTCTTGCCAGGCGCGTTGTTGCAAAGCGAAGGAAAGCTCGCGCTTTGGGCCGTGTTTGCGATGCTGATTGCGGCGGTGGCGTCCTCGATTGCTGCCGTGGTGTCGATGAAACTTAACGAGCGAAGAGTGCCAGTAGCCACCTACACCGCGTGGTCCATGGCCTACGGTGGCGGCGCTGCGATCATCTATGCCCTCTTGTTTGCGCCACCCTTTGCGCTTGAAACTCGCCTTTCTTTTTGGCTTGCGTTCGTCTACCTTGCGGTGCTCGGCACAGTGATCACGTTTCTTTGCTACCTTGAGCTCATGCGTCGCGAGGGCTCGGCCAGAGCAATGTATATCGGCGTCTTGTCGCCCGTCGGTGCGCTACTTGTCTCCATCGCGCTAGAAGGCCTGCGCTTAGACGCCTTGGCGTGGGCCGGGATCGGTTTCGCTCTGGCCGGCGCGTTCTATACATTGCGCGGGAAGTCGACTTGAATAGAGTGTCTCGATTTGGCCTGATTTGGCTTTTTTCTGATGCGGAACCGCGGGATATTGGGCTTAAGAATAGAAAGCTGCGACGGGCGTCAAAACCCCTGTGGATAAGTTCAGTTTTTGAACCGTTTTCGCGGTAAAATTGCGGACTTGTGTGCGAGCGCTTTTGCACCGTAAATCCTCGCCGGTAACGGCTTTTTTGAGAGAGTTTTCGCGACACCCTCCACCTCGTGTGAGTGTTGATCGTGCCACCCCGTTATGTCGAGTTTCTGGTCACACTGTTTGTCGCACTTTGAACGCGAGTTATCGGCGCAACAGTTCACCACCTGGTTGCGACCTCTGGCGGCTGTGGAAAACGAGGCGCAGGTGATTGTGTTGGCCCCCAACTCGTTCGTGGGCAAGTGGGTGCGCGACCGTTTTTTGAACTCCATCAAAGAGCAAGCAAATCAGTATTTCGATAAGCCAATGAGCATTGAGGTGCGCGTTGATAGTGCACTGGCTGCCACTGCATCGAATCCTTCACCAGCAACGACTGCGCCGTCTACCGCTAACTTTGCGCCTCGTGCGCAGGGCCTTCGCCCGGTGACCGTGGTGACGAACCCTACGCGTCCACAAACCAATGCATTTGTCGCTGCGGAAGCGGTGCCGACAACGTTTTTCAGATCCCACACGAATCAAAGCGGCGAAATACTTCCCGCGGCCGCCAACGGCGTGTCGTTCCCTTCTAACGAATCCATTCAGAAAGACGCGGCGCTTAATCCGACGTTCACATTTGATTCGTTCGTCACTGGAAAAGCCAACCAGCTTGCACGTGCCGCCGCGCAAAAAGTCGCAAGCGATCCGGGTGATGCTTACAACCCGCTCTTCATTTACGGCGGTGTGGGCCTCGGCAAAACTCATTTGGTGCAAGCCATCGGCAATGAACTGCTGCGCCATCGCCCGAATGCGCGCGTGCGATACATCCATGCCGAGCGCTATGTGTCGGACGTGGTGAAAGCCTATCAACACAAAGCCTGGGACGCATTCAAAGCCAGTTACAACTCGCTCGATCTGCTCTTAATTGATGACATTCAGTTTTTCAACAACAAAGGTTCAACGCAAGAACAGTTCTTCTATCTGTTCAACACGCTGATCGAAGCGAAGAAGCAAGTCATCATCACGTGCGACACCTATCCCAAAGAAATCGAAGGGATTGAAGATCGCTTGAAGAGCCGTTTCAGTTGGGGCTTGACGGTGCAAGTCGAGCCGCCTGAGACGGAGATGCGGGTTGCGATTTTGCTTGCGAAAGCGAAACAGGTCGGCGCGGCACTGGACGAGAACACGGCGTTCTTCATTGCAAAACACATTCGTTCGAACGTTCGCGAACTCGAAGGCGGTTTGAAGCGCGTGATTGCATACGCCGGTTTTCACAATGTAGAGATCTCGCCACAGGTGGCCAAAGAAGCCTTGCGCGATTTGCTCGCGGTGCAATCGCGACAAATTTCGGTGGACAACATTCAAAAGGTGGTCGCTGACTATTACAAAGTGAAAGTGAGCGACATGCATTCGAAGAACCGCTCTCGCGTTGTCGCGCGGCCGCGGCAGATGGCGATGGCACTCGCGAAAGAACTCACCTCATTATCTTTGCCCGAAATCGGCCAGAACTTTGGGGGCAGGGACCACACAACCGTGCTTCACGCGTGCAGACAAATTGCGTCGCTACGCGAGGGCACACCGCAGATTCAGCATGATTATTCGTTTTTGTTGCAGTTGCTAAGAAGTTAGTTTTGAGGAGATTCAACGAATTTTTTGACGCTGATTACGCAGATTTCGCTGATTAACACTGATTAGTCTTAGCTTGTATCTCACACTAAATAGGTGCAGAAAATAATCTGCGTCAATCTGCGTAATCAGTGAAATCAGCGTCAAAAAAGTCCGGTAATCTGCGTAGTTAGCACCCACTCATCACTCGGTATGTTCACAGGATGGATTGTTGATAAGTCACTTTTTTGCTCACGTCAGAATTTTTGTCCCCACTCGCCCACAGCGGCTTAGGTCGATGATACGGACAAAAATAGTCAGCTAACTGATTGAAACAACTATCATTTTTCTACTTATCCACAAAATTCGCTCACATTATTATTAGGGTTAGGTATATATATGCAATTAAAGTCTATTCCTCGTGATCTGGTGCTGAAGCCGCTCTCTGCAGTCTCGGGGATCGTGGAGCGACGCCAGACCTTACCTATCCTTGCCAACGTGCTCTTGGAACACAAAGGCACCAAACTCACCACCATTGCCACCGATCTCGAATTGCAGATCTCGGCCTCGGTGGAGGTTGAGCAAGCGGGCGAGCAAGCCATCACCGTGGCCGCCAGGAAGCTCCAGGACCTCTTGCGCGCGCTGCCAGAGGCCTCCACCCTATCGCTCGATGCCAAAGACGGCAAGATGGCGGTGAAGGCTGCAAAAAGCCGTTTCTCGTTGCAAACGCTGCCGGCGGCCGACTACCCGCGCCTGACGATGAGCCAAGAGAAACTGCAAAGCTTCTCTGTGCCGCAAAAATTGTTGAAGTCAACGCTGCGATTGGTCGAATTCGCGATGGCGCAACAAGACATCCGTTTTTATTTGAACGGCATGCTCTTCGTGCTCGAAAAAGATCATTTAGTGTGTGTGGCCACCGACGGTCATCGCTTGAGCTATGCAACGATGCCCGTTGAGGGAGATTTCTCAAAGCAAGAAATCATCGTGCCGCGCAAAACCATCATGGAGCTTTCGAAGCTTCTGGCGGACACCGATGAGCCGATCAGAATCGACATCTTGGCGAACCAAGTGCGCTTCTCGTTCGGCAATGTCGAGCTCACGAGCAAAGTGATCGATGGCAAATTCCCCGATTACAACCGCGTGATCCCGACCGCACACACGAAGCACGTCACGATTGATCGCACGCTGCTCCTGCAAACGCTGCAACGCGCAGCGATTTTGTCGAACGAACGCTTCCGAGGCGTGCGACTCGCGCTCTCTCCACAAACCTTGAAGATCGCGTGTACGAACAACGAACAGGAAGAGGCGGATGAAGAGCTCGAAGTCGCCTACGACGGCGGCGCGGTCGATATCGGTTTCAACATCAACTACTTGCTCGACGCACTCGCGACCGTCGGCTCCACCGAAGTGACGCTCTCGCTGCAAGACAGCGCAGCCAGCGCACTCTTCACCATGCCCGGCCGCACCGATTTCAAATACGTGGTGATGCCGATGCGGATTTAGTGCGAGGGGCCCTGCATTTCTTGACGCAGATTTCGCTGATTTCGCGGATTTACACAGACTATTTTCCGCGCTTGTTAA
This sequence comes from Betaproteobacteria bacterium, assembly GCA_013298765.1. Taxonomy (GTDB): domain Bacteria; phylum Pseudomonadota; class Gammaproteobacteria; order Burkholderiales; family Casimicrobiaceae; genus Casimicrobium. The sequence continues at coordinate 122,842 of JAAFJA010000003.1, read as the reverse complement.
CGTTCGAATAGAAGAAAAACTAATCAGCGTCAATCATTGAAATCTGCGTAATCAGCGTCAAAAGTCATTAACTTGCATGATTGCCCAATTCAATTGGGACAAGCACCTCAAAAATACAAACTTCAATAGTTACGTTTAATTTCACTCTAGCCCAAGTAAATTGGGCGCTCGTAAGAAAAGTTAGAACACCATGGCAGAGAACGACAAAAAAGCTCAGCAATCCCAGGATTACAACGAGGATTCGATTCGCATCCTTGAGGGCCTGGAAGCAGTGCGCAAACGTCCCGGCATGTACATCGGCGACACCGGCGACGGCACCGGCTTGCATCACATGGTGTTCGAAGTGCTCGATAACGCCATCGACGAAGCGCTCGGCGGCTATTGCGACGACATCAAAGTCGTGATCCACCCAGACAACTCAATTTCGGTCACCGATAACGGTCGCGGCATTCCTACCGCCATCAAACAAGACGACAAGAAAAAGCGTTCTGCTGCTGAAATCGTGATGACCGAGCTGCACGCGGGTGGCAAGTTCGATCAAAACTCGTACAAAGTCTCCGGCGGTTTGCACGGCGTGGGCGTATCCGTGGTGAACGCGCTCTCCGATTGGTTGAAGCTCAAAATTTGGCGCGAAGGCGAAGTGCATGAGATGGAATTCCGTCGAGGCGTGCCCGTTGCACCGCTCAAGGTCACGGGTGAAACGCGTAATCGTCGCGGCACCGAAGTGCATTTCATGGCCTCAGTGGAAACTTTCCAGTTGGTCGAGTTTCACTTTGAAATTCTCGCCAAGCGCATTCGTGAACTCTCATTCTTGAACCACGGCGTGAAGATCGAGCTGATCGATCAGCGCACCGGCAAGAGCGAAAACTTTGCGCATTCAGGCGGGATCAAAGGCTTCGTTGAATACATCAACAAATCCAAATCGGTGCTGCACAAAAATATCTTCTACGCGATTGGTGAGAAGAACGGCATCACCGTCGAAGTTGCGATGCAATGGAATGATTCGTATGGCGAAACACTGCAAGTGTTTACCAACAATATTCCGCAACGCGACGGCGGCACGCACTTAACGGGCTTGCGCGCCGCGATGACGCGCACGATCACCAAATACATCACTTCCAACGAGCTCGACAAGAAAGCCAAAGTAGAAGTCGCAGGCGACGATTCGCGCGAAGGCTTAACTTGCATCTTGTCGGTGAAAGTGCCTGATCCGAAATTCAGCTCGCAGACGAAGGACAAACTCGTCTCGTCTGAAGTGCGCCCTGTCGTGGAAGAAATCGCCGCTGAAAAACTTGCGGATTTCCTGCTCGAATATCCAACCGACGCGAAAACAATTTGCGGCAAGATCGTGGACGCTGCGCGCGCCCGCGAGGCTGCGCGCAAAGCGCGTGAGATGACGCGCCGGAAAGGGGTGCTCGATTCGATGGGCTTGCCGGGCAAGCTCGCCGATTGTCAAGAAAAAGATCCCGCGCAATCTGAGCTGTATCTCGTGGAGGGTGACTCCGCAGGCGGTACCGCGAAGCAAGGCCGTGATCGCAAATTCCAGGCAATTCTGCCGTTGCGCGGAAAAGTGTTGAACGTCGAAAAAGCGCGTTTTGACAAAGTGATTTCGTCAGAACAAATCGTCACGCTCATCACTGCAATGGGTACGGGCTTTGGCAAAGACGATTACAACTACGAAAAACTTCGCTATCACCGCATCATCATCATGACCGATGCTGACGTCGACGGCGCGCATATCCGCACGCTGCTCTTAACGTTCTTCTATCGCCAGATGACCGATCTCGTTGAGCGCGGTCACATCTACATCGCGCAGCCGCCGCTCTACAAAGCCAAGATCGGCAAAGAAGAACAGTATCTGAAAGACGAGCTCGAGTTGAAGCAATTTCTGTTGCGCATCTCGCTCAAAGGCGCGGAGTTCAAACCGTCTGCTGATGGTGAACCGCTTTCGGAAAAAGCGCTCTCTGATCTGGCGCGGCAATACTTGTTGGCTGACGCCGTGATTGATCGCAACGCCCGCACCATTGATCGCCGCGCGCTGGATGCGCTCTTGTTGGGCGCACAGGTATCGCTTGCCAGTGCAGACGAAGCGGTTGCAAGCGCGAAGTCAATGCAGGCGCTGATTACTGATCCCGAACTCGTGATCGAGCCGTTCTATGACGAGAAAAACGAAGCGCATGTGCTCTTGCTCAAACGCACGCACAACAATCGCACCACGCAGACCGTGTTGGAAGAACACTTCATTAACAGCGGCGACTATCAACAAATCAAGAAAGCGGCCGAGCTGCAATCGATGGTCGGCCAAGGCGCGATCGTCTCCCGCACCGACAGCAAAGGCAACAAAGAAGAACACGCCGCACTCGGCTTCAAACAAGCCCTTGATTGGCTACTCGACAAAGCCCGCGCCAACTTAACCATCCAGCGCTACAAAGGCCTGGGCGAAATGAACGCCGAGCAACTGTGGGAAACCACCATGGACCCGAAAGTCCGTCGTTTGTTGAAGGTTCAGATCGAAGACGCTATCGCAGCGGACGAGATCTTTACGACGCTGATGGGTGAAGAGGTGGAGCCGCGGAGGGCTTTCATCGAAGGTAATGCTTTGGGTGTGCGGAATTTGGATGTGTAGGGCGGATAAATGAAGAAGGATCAAATGTCCCGCGACGTGCAATGTGAAGCACTAGACGGTACATCTGAAAATGCGAAGCTTCAGGGCATTCCAGATAAGTGTCCTCGTTGCGACGTGCATGTCCAGCCGAAATTTTATTTGGCCACTAGGACCGTGGCAGGCTCGATGGGGACGGGACAGGCGATCTTTCGATGCACCAATCAGAATTGCCAAGAGTTGTTTATTGCTAGCTATTTACGCACGAACTTGATTGACGGATCGCGTCACACTTATTTCCTGGAGAGTGTCTCGCCGGTCGCAGCAATAGCAAACGAATTTCCAGAGGCAGTAGCAAAAATTTCACCAATGTTCGTGACCGTCTTTAACCAGGCGATCCATGCAGAGGCTCAGGGTTTAGATCAATTGGTTGGTATCGGGCTTCGCAAGGCGCTGGAATTTTTGATCAAAGACTACGCGACAGAGAAGAACAATGACGACTTTGAGAAGATAAATGAAATTCGGCAGAAGCAACTTGGACCGTGTATAGATACATTCGTTGAGGATGCGAACATCAAGCAGTGCGCAAAGCGGGCAGCTTGGCTGGGCAATGATGAAACCCACGTTGTGCGTAAGTGGGAGAGCAGAGACATCGGCGATCTGAAGACTCTCATTCAACTAACCGTAAACTGGATACAGAACGAATATCTCACAAAAAAATATATTGAAGAGATGCCACCCGCTGCAAAGGTGTAACGCGTAAGGTGCGTATCTACTATCGCGTGCGATGATTTGTAAGGTGCGTTTTCAACGCACCCAACAATTCCGTTCGAAGGATCGCTCGCGCCTACGCGCTCACGATTTGATTTGCTCGCGTGCCGCTCGCTGATTTCCGATTGCAACTCACGTTGGGGTTAGGTGCGATGGCTGCGTCCGCAACGCGGACTGCGTTGCAGCCTTTAGTTCGATTTGAGTTTGACCAAATCGCTCCTGTGGTCGCGATTTGTATCAATCGTGGCGCGATAGGGTCGCAGCTTACGACCATCACAAAAAAGCGACCATCGAGTCAACAGCCGTGTTGACCCCCGCCGAAGAAGGTGGTTTTGCCGCGTTGAATCCTGAGACCGGTACAGCGACGCAGGGCGAATCGATTGCAGAAGCACTCGCCAATTTACGTCAGGCAACCCAACTTTATTACGAAGAATTTTCTGCGTAGACGAGACTCCATCGTCGACTGCGCGTTGACGTTTTCTGTAGGCGCGGGCTTGACCGCGCTTCCTAGAGACGTAAGGTGCGATCCCATCGCACCCAAATTGATTGCAGCTCGCGTAGATTGAAGAGCGGCGCTTCGCCCGTATCGGCTACACGGTGCGAAAGGATCGCACCTCACGAGTCGCGCGAATACGCGCCTACCGTGGATATAAATTCGCAAACCTTCAAAAGCGTCTGGGACGCGATCGCTGACACACCTGAAGAGGCTGCGCTATTGAAGTTGCGATCCGCCTTGATGACGAACGCGAGACTTTTCGTCGATGAAAAAAACCTCACTCGCACGTGCGGCTCGTTCTACGGAACTGGCTTCTCAAGCATAAATTTACTTGAAGTCCTTATTTAACGAGGGCAAACGATTAGAAATATAATAATAGGCTATATCGCTTTTATTTAATCTAGTCCCAATTAAATTGGGGGCCTGGTGAAATAGCCACAACGCCAGCGGCGTGAGGACAGCTACTTCCCGCGACGTAATCCAAGCGCTACAACGGTCGCCACCACGATCAGTGCGCCCGCCACCTGAATCGGCGCAATCGCTTGCTGCAGAAAGAGCCAAGCGAGAGTGAGCGCAAACACCGGCTCTACATTCATGATGGCGGAATTGCCAGCAACGCCGAGTTTCGGGAGCACGGTGAACATCAGCGTGAAGCCAGTGCCGTAGAGCAAGGTGAGGAGTGCTAAGCCGATCCAGCCCGTGGTTGAGTTCGGTAGGCCAAATCCGCCGTGCACCGATCCAAACAGATTTACGCTGCCTGCGATGAGTGCGATCACGCCAGCAAGCGCGAGTGTGCATGCCGTGCGCACGCGCGGATCGAGCGAACTCAGTTCGTGTTGAGTGAACACCAGCGCGCCGCCGAACACCGCCGCCGCTACGGTTGCGAAAGCAACATCCACGCCGATCTGTTGCCACTGGGCTTTTGCGCCCAAGCCAGATGCAGCACCAAAAACATCGAGCGCGAGCGCCAAGCCAACCAAGATCATCGGCATCGCAATTAATGTTGCTCGCTCTGGCTTGCGTCGATAGAAAAGCCAGTCGGCGAGCGCTGTCCACAGCGGATAGGTGTTGAACGCAAGGAGCGCCAGCGCGACGGGGATTCGAGCAACGGCGGAGTACAGGCAGAGACTTTGAATGCCAATCAGAAGCCCCACCAGCGGGACGAATCGTCGTTGGCGCGGATCGAATCGCATTGAAACTGCTGAGAAACGGATCAATACGAAGAGCAGGCTCGCGGTGACCAAGCTGCGGGCGACCACCGCTGTGGCGACATCGAGCCCGTGGTTAAAGCCAACTCGGGCGGCCACATGGTTCGCACCCATCAAGACCGCGATTAAAAGAAGCGATGCAAACGCGATGCCTGAGAGGGCGCGCGAGCCTGGTTGTGACATGATGACCTTTGAAGTTCGGCGGGTACAAGCGATGCAACACCCAACCGCATCACTCATTGTCGACGAATCACAACTTTGCCGAAGCGCACTGTCTCGCTTGCGTGAGCCCGCCCTGCGATGGGCACACAGCTTGCGGTCTCAATCGTTTGCCTTCTCTGCGCGATCAAAGCGCAGCAGAAAGAATTCAGCAGAAGAGCTCGCTCCTTGGCCGATCACACCAAGACTGTTTTCCAGGTTTTTTATAGGAAGACAGGGGCGTTTGATCCCTTATCGCGATGCAAAAAAAGTAGAAATTCGGAGACTATGAAGATACTGTTTGTGTGCCTCGGCAACATTTGTCGAAGCCCCACTGCGGAAGGCGTGTTCCGTAAAAAGGCAGCTGATGCCGGGATTTTGGATCGCCTGACGGTTGATTCGGCAGGAACCAATAACTATCACCCCGGTGAGCCGCCTGACGCAAGAACCCAAGTGCATGCGTTGAAGCGTGGCTACGACCTTTCCATGTTGCGCGCTCGCGCCGTGCAAGATATCGATTTCGAACAATTCGATTGGTTGCTTGCGATGGATTCGCTCAACTACTCAACCCTGCTTCACCGCGCTGAGCCTGCATATCGCCCGAAGATTCGGCGATTTATGGAGTTTGCGCCGCAGTTCAATGTGCGCGAAGTGCCCGATCCGTATTACGGTGAGCGGGGCGATTTTGAGTATGTCCTGGATTTGGTGGAGGCGGCGAGTGAGGGGTTGATCGCACACGTCTCCCAGCACCTCGCTGAGCGTTCGAAGTAACTGGCTCTCGCGCAAGGGTGCTCCCTTTCCACGTGAACGTGTTTACGCTAGCTTGATCCGCGTCAGCAATACACAAGGAAGTAGCTCTATTATTTTGAGTTAGTCATTAAGAAAAAACTTAGGAGTTATATGAGATCGAGGGTGTTCTTACGTCAAGCTTTAGCGGGGGCTGTATTTGCGATTGCCTCTGTGTGTAGCGCTCAGTCTGTCACCGTAGTGGAGTTTTACAACCGTGCGGTCGATGCGTACTTCATTACCGGACGTGCGGCTGAACAAGCGCTTCTGGATACCGTTGCTGATTTTTCCAGGACAGGTATGACGTTTCAAGCGACGGCGGCGGCGAGCGCAACCGCTTCTCAGACGTCGATTTGCCGCTTTTACATTTCTACGGCGAGCCCCTACGCGAGCTCCCATTTTTATGGCCGCGCAGACACCGATTGCCCTTTTTTGCTGGATGCCAAACCAGCGGGCTTCACTTGGGAGGGCTATGACTTTGCCACGCCGTCACCAGTCAACGGCTCATGCCCTGCGGGGACGGTAACCATTAAGCGCGGATTCCGTGCGGCCGCCAATGGCAAAACGCCAAATCATCGCTATTCCGCAAGTGAGGCCACGTATCAGAGCGCGATCACTGCGGGGTTTGCGGGCGAAGGCGCGGTGTTTTGCGTCGCGAGCGCAACGCCAGCGTCGAGTGCGCCCGTGACACCGCCAGCCTCTGCTAGCGACTGTGGAACGTTCTACTTCCCCGGTAAACGAATCACGTATACGAGCACCGCTTCAGGTGCTGCAGCGTCACAGTCGACGTTCACCCGAACGTATGACCCCACACCGGTCACGTTTAACGGTCAATCTGCCACGCGAATCGTTGATACCCCGAGCACAGGCCAGCCAAGTTATACGATGATTGATGATGGTGTGACGAGTTGGCGCGAGTTGGGTGGGCGCTCGACGTCTAATAACGTCACGCAGGACACTTATTTCAACCCGCCCATCGTGTTCCCGAAAGTGATGAGCATCGGCCAGTCCATCGCAGTTAACCGTACGGTTGTTTTCAATCCGGCTACCTCGACGGGCAACGGCAATCAGACCGGCACGATTGTGTATACCGCCCGCGAGTCGGTGACCGTTCCTGCGGGTAGCTATGCGAATGCGTGTAAGTTCACGATTAACACCACGACGACCTATCCTTCGATAGGCTCCACATCATCTACCGCGACGACTACATGGATCGCGCCGGGTGTTGGCATGGTGAAGTCGGAGATTACCGACACGAGCACTGTCTTCGGGATCAGTGTGACATCGGTGTCGAACGTCGAAGCGACTGCAGTGCAGTAGCCGCAGGCGCGCTTCGAAGGGGAGGGGCTTCGGCCCCTTTTTTTGTTTCACGTGAAACATCATTCGTGCATACGCACGAACGATCATCGACCTATGGAACGAATGATGTTCCACGTGGAACGAATCAGCCCCCCGGGCTGATTTGGTCTGACATCAGTTATGCGCGAACAGCGCGGTCGCAACCTCATTCGCGTGGCGAACGCTTTGCTCGTTGAGTTAGTGCCAATGGTGTTGTAACCAGACGTTCGCCCGCGAAGCGGTCTGCTCGGTGGGTGAGTGCGTATGCACGAGCGCACCATGTCTCACGTGAAACATTCGATGTCGGGCGTCAAATAGCAATTCGAGATCACAAAGCTGCATTCTTTCGCGCGCAAGCGCGCTCCCACAACCACCCCGCCCGATAAAATCACAGGATGATTTTTCCCACCCGTTTCGATGTCATCGTCGTTGGCGGCGGCCACGCAGGTAGCGAGGCAGCGCTTGCGGCTGCACGTGCGGGTGCGAAGACGCTGTTGCTGACGCACAGCATCGAAACGCTCGGCCAGATGAGTTGCAATCCGTCGATCGGCGGCATCGGAAAAGGTCATCTGGTCAAGGAAGTGGACGCGTTGGGTGGCGCGATGGCAATCGCTACCGACGAAGCGGGCATTCAATTCCGCATCCTTAATTCCTCGAAGGGCCCGGCGGTTAGAGCCACGCGCGCTCAAAACGACCGCGTGCTCTACCGTGCGGCCATCCGCAAACGCCTCGAAAACCAGCCGAACCTGACGCTCTTTCAGCAACCGGTCGACGATGTACTCACCTCGGGCAACAAAGTCACCGGCGTTAAAACCCAGATGGGTCTCGTGTTCGAGAGCGAAACCGTGGTGCTGACGGCGGGGACGTTTCTATCGGGTTTGATCCACATCGGTCTTCAGAATTACACAGCCGGTCGCGCGGGCGATCCGGCGGCGACCACGCTCGGTGCGCGGCTCAAGGAAATGAAGCTGCCGCAAGGCCGCCTCAAAACCGGAACGCCGCCACGTATCGATGGCAAAACCATCGACTATTCAAAAGTCGGCATCCAGCCGGGCGACGATCCCGAGCCTGTGTTCAGTTTCATGGGCGCGCGCGCGATGCATCCGCGCCAAGTGCCGTGCTGGATCACGCATACGAACGAGCGCACCCACGACATCATTCGCTCGGGCCTGGACCGAAGCCCAATGTTTACTGGTGTGATCGAAGGTGTGGGGCCGCGCTATTGCCCAAGCATTGAAGACAAGATTCATCGCTTCGCGGACAAATCGAGTCATCAAATCTTTCTTGAACCGGAAGGTTTGACCACGCAAGAGGTGTATCCGGCGGGCGTGTCGACGAGTCTTCCGTTCGATATTCAGCTCGCGCTGATTCGATCGATGGCTGGTTTGGAAAATGCGCACATCCTGCGTCCAGGCTACGCGATTGAGTACGACTATTTCGATCCGCGCCAACTCAAACAAACGCTCGAGACCAAGTATCTGGATGGCCTGTTCATGGCCGGCCAAATCAACGGCACGACAGGTTACGAAGAAGCCGCCGCGCAAGGGCTACTTGCTGGTGTGAACGCCGCACTCAAGTCGCAAGGCAAAGACGGCTGGTGCCCACGCCGCGACGAAGCGTATCTCGGCGTGTTGGTCGATGATCTCATCACGCGCGGCGTGTCCGAGCCGTATCGCATGTTCACGAGCCGCGCCGAGTACCGCTTGCAACTGCGAGAAGATAACGCCGACATGCGTCTGACCGAACAGGGAAGGGCGCTCGGCCTGGTTGATGACGAACGCTGGGACGCGTTCAACCGCAAACGCGACGCCATCGCCGCCGAGACAGAGCGGCTCAAATCGACCTGGATCAATCCGCAAATTCTCTCCAGTGAGCGAGCGCTCGCTACGCTCGGAACGCCTATTGAACGGGAATACAACCTGTTCGATCTACTCCGCCGACCGGGGGTGACGTATGCCACGGTTGATGGGTTGCGGCAGGAATTTGGGTTGAAAGCGAAGAGCGACCCGACGATCGAACCGCTTGCGCCTAAGGCGATCGATGCCCCTCTCCCTCTGGGAGAGGGTGCCCGAAGGGCGGGTGAGGGCTCCTCCTCTCCCGCTGGGAGAGGTCGCAGCGAGGCTGCGGGTGAGGGAAAAAGCGGTGGCGAGAAGAAGCACATCACCGATCCCCAACTCCTCGAATACGCAAGAACACTTCGAGCGGATCAGACCGATCCCGAAGGCTACCTGTGGTCACTTCTGCGTGATCGCCGACTCGATGATCTGAAATTCCGCCGTCAACACCCCATTGAGCTGGGTAAACAGCGCTACATCCTCGACTTCTTTTGCCACGAAGCAAACGTTGCAGTTGAGCTCGACGGTTCGCAACATCTCGATTCAGAGTACGACGTTGCGCGCGATGCGGCGCTCAACGCAAGCGGAATTCGCGTGCTGCGAATATTGAATAACGAGCTCTATCAAAATTTAGAAGGCGTTCTTGATTCAATTTGGTTTGCGTGCCGAGGTGGTGTTCCCTCACCCGCGCCTTTGGCGCGACCTCTCCCCGAGGGAGAGGCACTCTCGACGCCTCTCCCGCTGGTAGAGGGTGCCCGAAGGGTGGGTGAGGGAAATACACTCACGCTCGACGAATCGGTGACCGAACAAATTGAAATCGCCGCCAAATACGCCGGCTACATCGATCGCCAAAACGACGAGATTGAGCGCCAGCTCGCCAATGAAAACTTGCGGCTGCCAGCGAGCCTCGACTACACCCAAGTTCGTGGCCTCTCCAAAGAAGTTCAGCAAAAGCTAAATGCCGCTCGCCCTGAAACACTTGGGCAAGCGGGTCGAATATCAGGCATTACGCCAGCAGCTGTTTCCCTACTTCTAGTCCATATTAAACGGGGCGTTGCCGCCAAAAGTTTGGAGGCGGTATGAATCAGCGCAGCACAAAGTCATTTCGTCACACGAACTCGGGTGCGAGCATCCCGGCTACGTCGCATCGATTCACATTGCACGCGGAGCGCGCTGCATGAATAAACCGCTCAAACCCACCCTCGGCACTCGTCCTGTCGTCCATAAAAACATCAATCCACAAGGCCAAGGCATGACCACATCCGCCGGTTTACGTCCCGTTATTGATCGCCCATTGAAAGAAGGTCGCGAGTTGATTGACTATACGCCCGAGCTCCGCGCTGCGCTCTACGAAAAGCTCTCCGAAGGTTTGAAAACGCTGCGCCTCACCGCCAGCGGCAAACAAAAAGACACGTTGATCGAATCGCTCGCGTTTCTCTCCGAATGGAATGCGGTGATCAACTTAACCGCGATTCGCGACCCGCACGACATGCTCGTGCAACACATTCTTGATTCGCTCTCGATCCTCTATTGCATTCCGCAAGAAGCGACGACGCTGCTTGATGTCGGCTCTGGTGGTGGCTTCCCAGCGCTGCCGATTGCGGTCATGCGACCCGATCTCGAAGTCGTCTCCATCGACGCCGTTCGGAAGAAAACGGATTACATCGAAAAAGCCGCAGAGCACTTGAAGCTCGGCAATCTCTCTGCCGTGCATCAGCGCGTCGAAGAACATTTGGTGACCTACGACGTCGTGATCTCGCGCGCCTACGCCTCGCTCAAAGACTTCGTGAAAACTGCTGGCGAATGCGTCGTCCCCGAAGAAGACGGCCTCATGCTCGCGATGAAAGGCAAGTTTCCGGATGACGAAGTTGCCGAGCTCGCAGGGACCGGTTGGGTCGTCGATCGGAAACGCGAGATCAAGGTGCCGTTCCTTGACGCGGATCGGTGTTTGTTGTGGCTTGAACGCGCTTAATCGCGTTCAACGCCAAGGACGAATGACCAATGACGAGTGATACAAAGCAAAGTCTGATTGCGGCTGCATTTGCGATCTTGACTATTGCGTTGTCGAGCGCGGCAAACGGGTGCTCGAGACTGGCAACGAGCAACGATCCGGAGGTTTCGCTCGAGGATTTTTCCAGCAGGAACTACGACGGGGCGGAATACGTTGCTGATGTACGTGTCATTACCGTGACGTTTGATCAGACGAGTTACCTCCGGAGTATTCTGTACGACCGGATCAACTCGTATAAAGGCAACTTGCCCGAGCGAGGAGCGTTCACACAAGAGGCATACGGCTGTGATCACATCATTGAAAGTTTTCGGCGTGGGGACGTCGCGATGGTGTTTCTGTCGAAAGACTTGAAGTCGGTCTACGAGAGGAATTTCGCTGTGATGCATACGAAAAGAGACGTCGCTGAAATTTTGCGAAAGAAACTCGCGGCGGATAAGAAATGATCTTCACACGAACCCGTCTTCGCTTGTTATTGGTCTTTCGCTGTTTAAACGTTTGCGGAATGAACGCATGACTGGCGTCAACTACGTTTGGGTGTTTGTATTCCTCTGGTTTGCGTACGCCACCTACGTCGCATTTCTCATTCGGCGAAGCGGACAGTACGAGCAACGGCAACTGCTTTTCCAATCAGCACTTGCGTTTGTTTTGCCAATCGTTGGCGCGCTAGTTGTTCATTTCATGTATCTTGCGATGCAATCGAAAGAACCGAAACCAGATCGTCATCACATTCGCGAAGAAAACGTGCAGGACGGCGCGATGCGCAATCGTCAGCGTGAAGACGGAGGCGATGAGTGACCGGCATCAACGACCTCTGGGCGCTCGTCATCGCAACGATCATCTTCCTCGCGATCCCCGGCCCTGGCACGATCAAACTCTTCGCTTCGATGGCGGAGAAGAATGGTGGTGCTCGCGCGGGCGTGTGGTCGACGCTGGGATTGATGGCGGGTGACACGGTGTGGATGGTGCTCGCGCTCTCGGGTGTGGCGGCGCTCGCGGCGGCGTATCCGCGCGCGTTCGATGGGTTGCGTTATGCCGGGGCGCTCTACTTGGCGTGGGTTGGGTTCTCGCTGATTAAGAATGCGAAGCAGTCGTTGGGTGGCGATCCCTCACCCGCAGCTTCGCTGCGACCTCTCCCAGCGGGAGAGGAAATGCTTTCCCTCACCCGCCCTTCGGGCACTCCCTCACCAACGACTTCGTCGTTACCTCTGTGTGCCGACGGCACATCCCTCGCTTCGCTCGGGACCGCAACTTCGTTGCGTCCTGCGCCCGTTGGGCTGGTCCCAAAGGGAGAGGTGCAGAAAGTGCGTGGCGCAAAGCAGTGGTTCGTCGAATCGATGTTGGTCTCACTTTCAAATCCGAAAGTGATCGGCTTCTACGTCGCGTTCTTTCCGCTCTTCATCGATCAGAAAACGTTCGACGGCATTGCCACGTATCTGCGAATGATTGCCATCGTGCTCGCGATTTGTTTTCTGTATTGCATGTGGTTGATCGCGATTGCTTCAGTGGCGAAGAAAGTGTTCGTGCGCGTGCCCAATGCGCCGATGTGGCTGAAACGCATTGCGGGGACGGCGTTGATTGGGTTCAGTGTGAAATTTGCGATTCAGAAATGAGGAGCGATCTTGCTGTTAGTGCTGTCATCCCCGCGAAGGCGGGGACCCAGACCGGGCACCTTTTCAAATTGAAACCTAGATTCGAAATCAAGCTTTTCCGGGTCTGGGTCCCCGCCTTCGCGGGGATGACAGATCGTGACGCCGTTGCGCAATAAGGCAACAAAAAGAGAAACGAAAAAATGATTCGCACTATCGCAATCGCAAACCAAAAAGGCGGCGTCGGCAAAACCACCACCGCAGTCAACCTTGCCGCATCACTTGCTGCGTTGAAGCGTCGTGTGCTCTTGATCGATGTTGATCCTCAAGGTAACGCAACGATGGGTTGCGGCATCAATAAAAACGAGGTGGAGAAGAGCGTGTACACCGTGCTCTTGGGTGAGGCGGGGTTGCTCGAATCGCGTGCGCGGGCAGAGGGCGGTTTCGACGTGATTCCAGCCAATCGCGAACTCGCGGGCGCGGAAATCGAAATGGTCAACATGCCGGATCGCGAAACGAAATTGAAAGACGCGATTCATACGTTGAAGGCCGCAATTGAAGCGGTCGCCGATCAATACGATTACATCCTGATCGATTGTCCGCCGACGTTGAATTTGCTCACGTTGAACGCGCTCTGCGCGGCCGACAGCGTGTTGATTCCGATGCAATGTGAGTACTACGCGCTCGAAGGTTTATCAGACCTTGTGCAAACGCTGCGCAAGTTGCAACAGCATCTGAATCCCGATTTGCAGATCGAAGGTTTGTTGCGCACCATGTACGACAACCGCATGAGCCTGTCGCAACAAGTCGCCGCGCAGCTCGAACAACACTTCGGCGACAAACTTTTCAGAACGATTATTCCGCGCAACGTGCGACTCGCCGAAGCGCCGTCGCATGGGCTGCCGGTGTTGTTGCTTGATAAAGCGAGCAAAGGCGCGAAAGCGTACATGGAGCTCGCCGAAGAGTTGGTGGCGAAGCATGAGGCGCCGAAGGCGCAGTGATGAGCCACACGTGACGAGTGACGAGATTTCAATGGAACGCGATGTAGCGTTGAACGCGCAACCCGTCATGTTGCGCAGCGAGCGTTTGCTGTTGACCGATCTCACCGCCGACGAGCTGCCGCATTTGTACGCCATGGATCGCGATCCGATGGTGATGCGCTACATCGGCGATGGCAAAGCAGAAACGCGCAGCTTCGAAGAATTCAGCGCGTTTTTTCGCGAACGAATCGGACTGTGGACAAGCGAACGCTTCCACATTTGGGCGATGCGCGAACACGGTCGCGATGAATTTCTCGGCTGGGCGATGTTGAAGCCGATTCGAAACACGCCGCATGTGGAAGTGGGCTATCGCATGCCGCAATCGAGTTGGGGCAAGGGCTACGCAACAGAAGCCACGCGCGCGATACTCGATTACGCATTCAACGTATTGAATCTCGAAGAGACCACGGCGGTCACGCATCCTGAAAACGTCGCGTCACAGCACGTGCTCACGAAGAGTGGCCTCGTGCGCGATGGAACACTCAATTACAACGGCGGCGGCGAGATTCCATTCTTTCGGATCGCGAGAGAACGTCGAGGCGTGCAACATGGGTGAGTATGTTCATCCCGCGCCGTATCCCTTGCGCACGGAGCGACTTGTGCTCACGGATCTGGTGGATGACGATTTCGCGGCGTATTACGCGATTGATTTGGATGCGCGAGTCACGCCTTACGTAGGCGATGGTCAACCCGAATCGCGCACGTTCGAGCAGTATCGCGATGCTGAGCGCGCGCGGTTTGCAGACGGTATTGGCGAGCATTTCCACATCTGGACGATCCGCGAACCGAGCTGCGATGACGTGCTGGGACGCGTGATGCTGCGGTCGTTGCGCGGCACTGAACACGTCGCGGTGGGTTATCGCTTAGCGCCGAGTCGCTGGGGAAAAGGTTATGCAACGGAAGCGACGCGCGCGGTGTTGGATTACGGATTTAACGTCGCACGATTGAACGAGATCACGGCGACCGCGCAGGCCGACAACTTCGCGTCACATTGCGTGCTCGCGCGATGCGGCTTTGTGAGAGATGGCGTGTTGAAACGAAAAGGCGAAGCGCTTCCGTTTTTTCGATTGAATGTTTCGCGTTACCGCGCAGAGTGCGCAGCGCATCGGTAATAGCCCCCCCCTTCCAGGGGAGGGCGTTTTAAGTAAGAGATAGTTATGGCAACCAAACTCAAAGGCCTCGGCCGTGGACTTGATGCACTGTTGATGCCGGCACCGGCAAAGCTAAACGCGCCGGCGGAAAACGCGGAAGGCGGCATCGCTTCGATGAAAGTCAGCGATTTGCACGCAGGCAAATATCAGCCGCGCAAGCGTTTCGATGATGCGTCGCTTGCCGAATTGGCTGCGTCGATCAAGACGCAGGGCATCATGCAGCCGATTGTGGTGCGCAAAGCGGCCGGCCCTTTGGGCGCGTCGTCCGGCAAATGCGAAATCATCGCGGGCGAACGCCGCTTCCGCGCGGCGCAGCTGGCGGGCTTGACCGAAGTGCCGGTGATCGTGAAAGACGTCGATGACAAGACCGCGCTGACACTAGCGTTGATCGAAAACTTGCAGCGGCAAGATTTGAACGCGATTGAAGAAGCGATTGGCTTGCAGCGCTTGATCGATGAATTCAAGTTCACGCATGAGCAAGCGGCCGAGGCGGTAGGCAAATCGCGAAGCGCGGTGAGCAATTTGCTACGTCTCTTGGAGCTCGCGCAGCCAGTGCAAGATCGCGTGGTTGCTGGAACGCTTGAGATGGGTCACGCGCGGGCGCTCGCGAGTTTGCCGAAAGACAAGCAAATCATGCTCGCGGAAAACATCGCGATCAACGCGCTATCAGTGCGAGCGACCGAAGCGATGGTGAAGGATGCGCTCGAAGCGAAAGAAGGTGCGTCGGCCAAATCAAAAACCGGCAAACCGGCCAAAGGACGGCGCATCGCTCCGGAAGATGCGGTGCGCGATAGCGATCTAGACCGACTTGAAACAGATATCGCTGATGCGCTCGGCACCTACGTTGAAATCGTTCACGCGAAAGATGGCAAAGGCGAGCTTATCGTGCGATACGCAAGCCTGGAGCAGCT
Source organism: Betaproteobacteria bacterium (assembly GCA_013298765.1). GTDB lineage: Bacteria > Pseudomonadota > Gammaproteobacteria > Burkholderiales > Casimicrobiaceae > Casimicrobium. Next base: position 106,909 of record JAAFJA010000003.1, on the reverse strand, counting down.
TGATGGCATCCTGGAGAAGCTTCGGAAGTAACGTAGCTTCCACTGATTTGCCCAAATTAAATCAGGGCAAGCGAGCAAAAGAATTAGTTATTTACTAACAACGATTATCGCTGCTAGCCCTAATAAAAAGGACGTTTAGCGAATATTTCTGTTATCTGAAAATGGTTTCGTTCACGACAACCGCGCCGCCGCGCGACGGGCTCTCGTGAACGCGACGTTGTCGAGAGCGATTCCCGCGACAACGCCGTTCACAGTTCATCGACTAGTTAATCGTTATTGAGCGACGCTGGGGCTAGCGATCAGTGCGGCAACCGATGCATTGCTCGCCACGCGGTCCGCATTCAGCGCACGAACACCCGCAGCGACGATTTGCGCGGTTTGCTCAGGCGTTTCAACGAACGTGACGTCGCCGCGCTGAACTGCACCAATTCGTTTTGCTTCAGCCAATTCAGCGAGCACTTGAGCGCGGGTTTTCGGCGCATTGTCGATAGCGATCACCAAACCGGCATCGATGTCGTTCACACCGAGGCGCGCGCCTGCGAGTTGTGCACGCACTTCGCTCGTGGTTGCTGCGCTGTGGATATTCACGAACGGCTCTGCGCCGCCATCAGCAAACGACACAGCAGGGATTGTGATCAAAGCGGCGAGGAGGGTTGCATTCAAAGTTTTCATGAGTTGTTTCCTATAAGTGGAGGAGGAGAGGAGTCTTGGTTTTTCTTTAGAGGTTGTGAACGTTTTGTGTCGTCACAGATTGCAATGTAGAGGCCTAAATTTGTGATCAACTGTCATGAGGATTACAAATTTGTCATCGAACTTTTTCACTGCGTCTTGTGCGTTCGTGATGTGATTTACATCGCCGACAGGATGCAATGTAGAAGCCCAATTTCGCACCAAGCCGTCAGTGAAATTACAAATTTGTAATCGCCTCACCCCGCGCTTTCTGACAACATAGCGTCCTTATAGAAAGGCGTTAACACGCTATATCGCAGGGGTATCAATCACATGAGAATGCTCGTTGTTGAAGATGAAAAAAGGCTCTCTGACTATTTGGTCAAGGGCCTCACTGAGCACGGCCATGTGGTGGACGTTGCCCCCGACGGTATCGAAGGCAAACGTCTCGCCGTGTATGGAGAATACGATGCGGTGTTGCTTGATGTGATGCTGCCCGGTGTTGATGGGTTCGGCGTGTTGAAGGCGCTGCGCGCAGCGGGCGAGCCGCAAAAAAGCACGCCCGTGTTGATGCTCACAGCACGCGACAAGTTAGACGATCGCGTGCGTGGTCTCGAAGAGGGCGCGGATGATTATTTGGTGAAGCCCTTTGCGTTCACCGAACTTCTGGCGCGCGTTAATGCCATCACGCGTCGCTCATCAAGCAATCAAAACGGCGCGCAAGCCACCACACTCACGCTCGCAGATTTAGAAGTGGATCTGGTCGCGCGTCGCGCCACGCGCGCGAAGCAGCGGCTTGATCTCACTGCGAAAGAGTTTGCGCTGTTGGTATTGCTGCTGCGCCGTCGCGGACAAATTCTTTCGCGCACCACGATCGCAGAGCAGGTGTGGGACATGCACTTCGATTCGGAAACCAATATCGTGGAGGTCGCCGTGCGTCGCCTTCGCACAAAGCTCGACGATCCCTTCGATCACAAACTACTGCACACCGAGCGCGGCATGGGCTATGTGCTTGAGGATCGCGGATCATGAGCGTAGTCGTGAAGCCCCCGATTCAACCCAGCTATTCGATTGAGAAAAAGCTTTCTCACCAAATCGCACTTTTAGTGACGATCACGCTTGCCGTGATCGGCGTGCTGATCTATTGCGCCGCGCACATGCTGATGGAGCGAAAGCAATCCACAGAAATGCAAAAGAAGATCAGCACCATTGAATCCATCATCAAGGAAGCGGTTGCGGAGGGCGGCTTCGCGCAGCTTGCGAAGACAGCGGAAATGATGGCGCCGCGCCGTCCAGGCACTCGCCTTGATGTTTCAAAAGCTGACGGCACGCTCATCTATCGCGATCCGCAGACAGCGAGCTTCACACTGTCAAAGCACACGCGCAGCGAGCGCTTCAGCGTAGACCTGACGCGCTATCAAATCGGCGTGCTCAATGGCACGTTCACCATCGATGTTGAAGATGACGAACATTTGATGGACGATTTTTTCTGGGCGCTGATCTCAACGCCGATTTTGGGCGGCGCGCTTGTTTGGGTGCTCACCGCATGGCGCGTGCGCCGTGAGCTGCGGCCACTGCACGCGCTCGCGAATCAAACCAAACGCATCTCGCCGCAACATCTCGATGCGCGGCTCGCGCTGCCGGTGCTCTCGGAAGAGTTAGCGCCGTGGGTGAATCAATTCAATGCGTTGATGGACCGCTTGCAGAACGCGATTGAACAGTTGGAAGCGTTCAATGCAGATGTTGCGCATGAACTTCGCACACCGCTCGCCGCCTTGATGGGCAACACGGAAGTCGCGCTTGCGCGTGAGCGCCCAGTCGAGGAGCTACGCGAAACGATGATTGTTTCGCTTGAGCAAGTGCGCGATCTATCGTCGATGGTGAACGACATGCTCTTCCTCTCCGGCGCGGATCGCGGCGCGCTCGCGCGACGGGGCGAACCTACGCGTATCTGTCACATTGCGAAGCAAGTGGTCGAGTTCCATGAGTTCGCGCTGGAAGATGCAGGGCTCACCGCAGAGGTACACGGAACTGCAGTGGCCTCAGTGGATGCGCCGCTGCTTCAGCGCGCACTCTCAAATTTGATTGGAAATGCAACGCGATTTGGTGAGCGTGGCACCGCCGTGCGCGTGTTGATCGAAGAGGCGACGCCGAGCGAGATTCAACTCATTGTTGAAAATCGAGGCGAGGCGATTGACGCCGCCACGCTGCCGCGACTCTTTGATCGCTTCTTCCGTGTCGATTGCGCCCGCTGCGACAGTGAATCGCATCACGGCCTCGGGCTTGCCATCGTGAGCGCCATTGCGCGCATGCACGGTGGAAAACCGCTCGCGTCCAGCGAAAACGGCGTGACGCGGATTGGATTGACCCTCCAGGTGGCGGCGTAATTCACACTTCGAAGGTAAGCCGACCCCAAGGCGTCGCTCGCGCTCATTCCTTGCACGCTCGGTGCAGCATCAAAACGCGCCCGCGTCTGGTTGAACGACACGTTACCGCAGCCCGCGACGCACGCACATTCAATCTACTATCGTAGCCTCTGATGGCTCAAAGCAGCTCGTCGGGCATGCTGAATGCAATCGGCATGCGATGCGCTTCGCGGGTGTACTGATTGATGGGTAGCCCCAAGCCAAATCGCCCTAGCCAGCGCTCGTAGATTTTTTCACCTTCACCACTGATCAACACCTCGGACACCGCTGCACTAAACGCGTTGGTAAATGCCACATCGCTTTTTGGCAAAGCAATCGCGACGGGTTCGGTCGACAAATAGCGATCAAGAAAGCGCACCGAGTATTTGGTGTCTTCGCGTGACCAGCCGCGCGCAGAGATTTCATTGAGTGCCGCTGCGTCGGCTTTGCCGTTCACCATCTCGACGAAAGCGGCTTTGGTATCAGTGGTTTCGCGAAATTGCAGCGCAATGTTTCGCTCCTGTGCAAATCGCCGCGCACTCTTCACATTGGTGCTACCTTTGCCCGCGCTGACCGTGCGGCCAGATAACTCTCGCGCCTGTTGCACCGACGAGCTCGCGGGTACGACGAATCTAGTGCCGGTCACCAGAATCGTCGGCGAGAAGTTCACGCTACGAGCCCGCGATGTCGTGTTTGTGGTGAGACCGCACTCCATGTCAATCTCGCCGCCCGAGACTTTGGTCAAGCGATCCTCAAGCGTCACCGGCTTGTAGACGATCTCGATTTCGCGTCGTTGCAGTTGTCTTGCGAGCCTCGCGACTGCCGCGCGGCAAATATCGACAGAGTACCCTTCTGGCCCGTTCTCTCCAGTAGCGGATAGTGGCGGCGAATTCGTCCGATGCCCGACGACGATAGGCTCCCCGCGCTTGAGCCGCTGCAGAATCTGTGACTCCGAAGCGCTCGTTTGCGCACCGACGGGTGTAGCGGCGAGCGCTACAGCGCCCGCGAAGAAAAGTGTGAGCTTCATGGATCCCTCGAATCAGTGTTGTATTTCGAAGTTCCATCTTGCGCCGCACGGCGCTTACGAGCAACCGAATTTGCAGCATCCTGACATGAGAATTTCTCATGTCATTGTCGACACGCTAGGCTTTTCTAGCTGGATGCGCTCTGCGCTTCGGCGATCAACCAATCACGAAGCGTGCGAATGCGAGGCAAACCCGCTTTCGCCTCTGGCACGCAGACGTAGTAGCCTTGAGAAAGCGTCACACCCTGTGCAAACGGCGCGCGAACTCGTCGCGCCCGAATTTCATCATCGACGAGACAGCTCGGCACAATCGCCGCGCCAATTCCGGCGCTCACCGCTTGAATGAGCAAGGTAAATTGGTCGAAGCGCTGACCGATGTGCGCATTGTCTACCTTCACACCTACCGCGTCGAACCAGTTTGCCCACGCATGCGGCACAGTTACATGATGCAGTAGCCCAATTTTCAGCACATCAAGTACGGCGAGGCGCGTTTTCCCATGCGCGTGCTGTGGCGGGACGATCACAATTGCTTCGCGACCGACCAAGTAGTCAGACTGAGCGCCCGGCCACACGCCTTCACCAAATCGAATGGCCGCATCGAGCTCAGTGCGCGCAAAGTCGTAGGACTGCGTGTACGGAAGAAACGACAGCGTGATTTCTGGATGCGTTGCATGAAAGCGCGGTAAACGCGGAATCAACCATTTCGCAGCGATCGTCGGCAACGCGGCGACGTGCAATGTCCCACCGCGACCGCCGTGGCTCAACAGTTGCACCGTTGCCGCTTCCAGTTGTGTGAGCGCGCTCTTCACGGTTTGCAAGTACGAGGCACCCGCTTCGCTCAACACCAAGCCCTGTCGCGTGCGATCAAACAGCGCCACGCCCACTGTTTGTTCGAGGCTCGCAATTTGTCGGCTCACCGCGCCTTGCGTGCAATGCATTTCAACGGCGGCCTGCGTGAACGAACCATGTCGTGCCGCGGCTTCGAACGCCTGTAACTCAGTAATCGACGGGCAAATTCTGCGCACAGTCATTGGGGATTCCAAACAATCGCGACCGATTCAATGTATCACTGGCGAACCAGTACGACATGAAGTTTTCGCATGTCAACGTGCCGCTTATTCGATTGATACAGAGGGCATGGGCAGAAACAATGCGTCCTACCCATTCCCAATATTCATTCCGGAGAACACGATGGCTCGAAGTTTTGATACCCGCCGAACGCTGATCGCAGCTTTTGTCGCTACGGCAAGTGCGGCGATGATGAACGCCGCTCACGCAGATTCGTATCCAAGCAAACCGATCAAATTAATCGTTCCGTTCCCGCCAGGCGGCACCACGGATTTGCTTGCGCGCATTGTTGCGGAACGCTTGCCCAGCGTGCTCGGTCGACCCGTGGTTGTTGACAATCGCGCCGGCGCCGGCGGCATGCTAGGCACCGAGGCGCTCGCGAAATCTGCGCCGGATGGTTACACGATCGGCATGGCCACGGCGAGCACTCACGGCGTGAATCCCGCCGTGCAAAAGAAAATCGCCTACGACGCGCAAAGAGATTTCGCGCCGATCGCGCGCATCGCAACCGTGGCGAATGTGATGGTGGTGCACCCGGGCGTGAACGCGAAAACGATTGCTGAATTCATCGCGCTCGCAAAGAAAGAACCCGGAAAAATGTCTTTTGCCTCGCCCGGTTCGGGCAGTGTCGGTCATCTGGTGGGCGAGCTTTTCAAGTCTGCAGCGCAGGTGGATATGGTGCACATTCCGTACAAAGGCGCGGGGCCAGCGCTTAACGACACCATCGGCGGGCAGGTGCAAGTGCTCTATGACAATTTGCCAACGTCGCTGCCGCACATTCAGACGGGAAAGCTGCGCGCGCTTGCGGTCGCGTCCGAGAAGCGCAGCGCAACGCTGCCTGAGGTGCCCACATTCGCCGAGGCAAAGTTACCCGCCGTCAATGAGCCTGCGTGGTTCGGCATTGTCGCGCCAATTGCCACGGCGCCCGCAGTGCTCGCGAAATTGCAAAGCGCCATTGATACGGTCATGAAACAACCCGACCTTCGTGCTCGTTTCGAGAAACTCGGTGCCGAGCCGATGCTCGACACACCATCGCAATTCGCGCAACACATCGCGAAAGAGATTGCTGACTATCGCGCCGTGGCGCAACGCGCACGGATCGCAATCGAATGAAGCCGTCGCCGTTTACTCTCTTGAGACCGACGCAATCCGCACTCCCTTTGTTGATCGACTCACCGCATTCCGGCACGTTTTACCCAGGCGACTTCGCAGCGAAAGCGACGCTCACAAATTTGCGCACTGCAGAAGACACGCACGTCGACACGCTCTTCGCAAGCGCCGTCGATCTGGGTGCGACGCTGCTTTGCGCCAACTATCCGCGCGCTTACATCGATTGCAATCGCGGTGAACGCGATATCGATATTTCAATCATTTCCGATACGTGGAACAGCGTAGTCGAGGCGTCGGAGAAAACAAAACTCGGCTACGGTTTGATCTGGCGAAAACTTGATGATGGCAGTGATATCTATTCGCGGCGTCTCACCGCAGAAGAAGTCCAGCGTCGAATCGATCAGGTTTATCGACCGTATTGGCGAGCACTCACCGATGAGGTAAAGCGGCTGCGTCAAGAATTTGGTTTGCTTATTCACTTTAATTGCCACTCGATGCCCTCGCGCGCAACGCGCGCGTCGGCACTTCCGCACGGAACGCCTCACGCAGACGTCGTGCTCGGCGATCGTGGCGGTAGCACGTGCGCGCCGTGGGTGATCGACGCGCTAGCCACGGCGTTTCAAGCGCATGGCCTGCAAGTGAAGCGAAACGACCCGTATCAAGGGGTCGAAATCGTTCGGGCAATCGGGCGGCCACTCGAACGATGTCACAGCGTGCAAATCGAAATCAACCGCGCGCTTTATATGGACGAGGGCACGCGAGAGCGTGGCCCTTCGTATCGTCAGGTTGAGCAGCTAATTCACCGCGTTCTGCAGCAAGTGATCGATGAGATCTCGAAGCAAACCGCACCACAACCGACGATAAAGTATCAACCGAAACAGTCTAATATACAAGGGCTGAAAACCAAATAATAAGCTAATCGATACTAGTAATTTATCGCTCGTAACCCATACAAATGGGAAAATTATGGTCTAATGCTCAACGGTGGCGCCGTGCGTGGAGGCGTTCGCTCCGCCCGCCGAGCGCACCGAAAATAGCGCGGGCTCCGCGAAAACTGCAATGTAGGTGGCACCGCACTGCCCCGCATCCTTTTCGACCGCATGTACGTGGTAAACGCGATTGCCTTTGGCGCGTTACTGTTCAAGAAATCGGATTGAAACGTCAACGGCGCCCCGAAATTTAGCGACAATTGCGTGTCTAGGACTGAATACGCTTTTCTCTGTACTTAGGAATTTATGAAACTCAAGTTAGTCTCTCTGCTCGCTGCAACCTGTGTTGCTGCGATCTCATTGCCCGCTGTCGCCAGCGAAGATCTCGCGAAGGCCAATGGTTGCACCGCGTGTCACCAACTCGACAAAAAAGTGATTGGCCCTGCGTACGGTCAAGTGTCTGCGTGCTACGCAACGAAAGACGCGAAGAAACTTGTTGACAACAAGGCGAAACTCGTCAAGCACGTGATTGATGGCGGCGCTGGCGTATTCGGTCAAATCCCAATGCCTGCGCATCCGCAGCTCAAAGACGGCGCGAAGAATGCCGAGCTCGTAAAAATCGTCGACTGGATCATGAAAGACGTGAAAGCGACCGAGTGCCCGAAAGAGTTCAAGCCGAAGTAATTCGCTGCACGTCTCGTGGAAAAAGCCGCCCTCTGTAGGCGGCTTTTTGTTGCGCGTTAATCGCGTGAAAGCCGTCGAGACTCGAAAGATTCCGAAACCCGATCAGGGTTGCTGGCTGATGGATTTCAGTCGAACCAGCGGCGCCGTCCTCGCGCTTGAGATTCAAGCGCCCTTCGGAAGCCAACCGTAGCGCAACCACGGGCTGCGCGGATTGCGCTGCAACTCGGTGACGATCAGCGCCATGCCTTCAAAGTCAGGGTCGTTCACGCCGCCCCAGATCGCGCGACCCAACAGATAGCTGATCCCGAATTCCCGCCATGATCCAAAGCGCCGCTCACTCGCGATTGCAGCGGCGTTGACATAGGCGACGGCCTCGGCGCGCTTCAGGTAGCCCGCACCAAAGGCCACCCGCGCAACGGTGGTGGCGCGCCCAAGGTCATAAGCGATCGTGCCGCGTTGGAGGTCAGCGGACGTCACCGTTGGGTCAAACTTCTGAATCCACGCTAACGCGCCGGGCAAATTCGCGGCGTATTCGCCGCCCGCGAGATCGGTGTATGCGTACTCGTCGTTGTCATCCGTCTCGGGGTCGTTCTCCGCTTCGGAGGCGTTGCCCGTTTCGTGCGGGCGAGCGGTCGAGTATGCGATGAGCCTGTCGAAAATCACTGAGTGACCGTCATTTAGCAGCGTCTCAAGGGCCTCTTGCGCTTGTTCGCGGCTGTTGACCTGCCACGACCCAGAAAGCCAGGCCCGCATTTCGGATTTTGATTTACGCGGATCGAGCGCGTTAAACGGAAACATGTTGTTTTGACCGAGCACTGCGCCCACCGCCAATTGGCGATTCAGTGTGGGGTTGTCTGGCAAACCGTCGAGCGTGGGGAACCATGTTTGCTCGCGCTCGCGACGCCACCGTCGTCTCGAAATCAACGCGGACGACAAGACGAGTATCGTGACAAACGCGAAGGCCGCACCCGATGCAATTACCTTTTCTTCCATCGTAGAATTTTGCAACACATAGACGTGCAATAGCGGTGGCCGGTAAGCACTTGGGGTAGGCCGCAGTGATAGATGCGTGCGCCGTAACGCGCGAATGGTTGAAGCGATGCTTCCAATCGCCGTTATCCACCTAAATCGTTTTTTGTTAGGAAGCCCCCATGTTTTTGTACATCACTGTTATCGTTGTCCTGATCGTCGTTCTCGGCGCTTACGTCATTCGTCGATCCACCGCCTCCGCGGCTTCAAGTGGGCTCAATCGTGATCGGGTTCGAATTGCAGCGGAGGAGCGCGTGTTATCCGTCATCGATGGTTGGGCCGCCCGACATGGCTATGCGCTCACGACCGAACCCGATGGCAGCCGCACCTACCAGTACGCCTCGAAACTCGGCGGAATTTTGGTGTTTCTTCGAGTGGAGCGGGTCGACGATCAATTCGAGTTACAAACTTGGGTGCGCGCTACCGGATTCGGCGGTAACGGCGAAATGGCGCTGGCCGCGCCGGGCATCGTGCTGAGCTTGCCGCGAAAGCAGGCTCGAAAACCTCACAATGAACTACGAGCTGAGTTGGGGTTACCGTCGTTGGGTTGAGCGTTCGCCACTCGTCGCGCCTAGACGTCGCTTGCTAAGCTCAACCGTCGTCGTTGAATTGGTCAGCGCACGCTCCGGCGACACGCGAGGCGTCGCGCTGACCGCCCAACAAAGCTAAAAATGGAACGAGAATCGCATTAGAAATGCGAGATTTCAGCGGCTCGCAGCGTGGCCATTAAAACTACAGAAAACTATCTCAACACGGAAATTCCACCCCATACGCCAGTTCTCGTCTGCACGCAGCGCGTTCCACAAAAAGCCCTCTAACATGGGGCTGCATCGCATAAAACGTTACAACCGAACACATAGCTAAATAGCCTTTAGCCCAAGCTAAATCAATGGTTGAGCGATTCAGTTAAATAAAAAAGGGAGCGGCTAAGCTGTAGTTTTCCTAGGAAAAACAGCCTTTCTTCGCTCCACGCATTTCTGTATGCAAATCCTGCATTGAAACGCCATGTAGTCGCCGGTAGTCGCCGAATAGAATCCGCGTTCGCCTCTAAATCGAGGTAACTCTTCTAAATGACGTGCAACTGGTTCGAGCAGTTTGAGCGTCAGCGAATGTGATGAATCAACCCGAAACGCTCGCCTCCCTTCAAGCCTCCGTCCACGCGCCTGCGCATGTGAAGCATGTGCGTCTGCTCGCCTGGGTGAGGGAGATTGCCTCGCTCACGCAGCCTGATTCGATTTACTGGTGCGACGGTTCGCAGGACGAGTACGACCGTCTTTGCGGTGAGCTCGTGAAAGCGGGCACGTTCAAGAAGCTGAACGAGGCGAAGCGACCGAATTCTTACCTCGCGTGCAGCGATCCGACCGACGTGGCGCGCGTGGAAGATCGCACGTTTATCTGTTGCGAGAAAAAGGAAGACGCGGGCCCCACGAATAACTGGATGGCACCCGCCGAGATGCGCCAAACGCTCACGCCGCTTTTCACCGGCTCGATGCGTGGCCGCACGATGTATGTCGTACCGTTCTCGATGGGGCCGCTCGGATCAAAGATCGCGCACATTGGCGTGGAGCTTTCCGATTCGCCCTACGTCGCGGTCAACATGAAAATCATGACGCGTATGGGAAAGGGGGCGCTGGACGTACTCGGAACCGACGGCGAGTTCGTGCCCTGTGTTCACACGGTCGGTGCGCCGCTGCTGAACGGTCAGAAAGACGTCGCGTGGCCGTGCAACAAAACGAAGTACATCGTTCACTATCCCGAGTCGCGCGAAATCTGGAGCTACGGCTCAGGCTACGGCGGCAATGCCTTGCTCGGCAAGAAGTGTTTCGCGCTTCGCATTGCGTCTACGATGGGCCGCCGCGCGGCGCAGGACGCCAAGGATGGCTTAGGGTGGCTCGCCGAACACATGCTGATCTTGGGCGTCACCAATCCCCAAGGCAAGAAGTATCACGTCGCCGCTGCGTTCCCGTCGGCGTGCGGCAAAACCAACTTCGCAATGCTTATTCCGCCGAAAGGCTTCGAAGGCTGGAAAGTCACGACCATTGGCGACGATATCGCGTGGATTAAGCCCGGTGCCGACGGTCGTTTGTACGCGATCAATCCGGAAGCGGGCTATTTTGGCGTCGCGCCCGGAACGAACGAGCAATCGAACGCCAACTGCATGGCCTCGTTGAACCGCGACGTGATCTTTACGAACGTTGCGCTCACCGACGACGGCGATGTGTGGTGGGAAGGCATGACCAAGACGCCGCCCGCGCACTTGATCGATTGGCAGGGAAACGACTGGACGTCTGAAATTGCTGGGGCAACCGGCGCAAAAGCCGCTCACCCGAATGCGCGCTTTACCGTCGCCGCAACCAATAATCCTGCGCTTGACAGCGCTTGGGATGATCCGAAGGGCGTGGCAATTGATGCCTTCATTTTCGGCGGCCGTCGTGCAACCACGGTGCCGCTTGTCACCGAGGCGCGCGATTGGGTTGAAGGCGTCTACATGGCCGCCACCATGGGCACCGAAACCACCGCCGCGCAGGCGGGCGCGCAAGGCGTCGTGCGCCGCGATCCGTTCGCAATGTTGCCGTTTGCCGGCTACAACATGGCGGACTATTTCGCGCACTGGCTCGCGCTGGGGGACAAGCTCCAAAAATCGGGCGCGACGTTGCCAAAGATTTTCACCGTGAACTGGTTCAGAAAAGATGCCGACGGCAAATTCGTGTGGCCCGGCTTCGGCGACAACATGCGGGTGATGGCCTGGATGTTGGAGCGAATCGAAGGTAGCGCGGGCGGCAGCGAGCACGCTTTTGGCACCACGCCAAATTTCACCGATCTCAACTGGAACGGTCTTGCGTTCACCGAAGCCCAGTTCGAAAGCGTAGTGAGCACCGATCACGACGCTTGGAGAGCCGAACTCAAATTGCACGACGATCTTTTCGCGCAGCTCACCAATCTTCCCGCAGCTCTGTTGACCACGAAAGCGAAGATCGAGGCACGGCTCGGCGCTTAGTCATTTGTCTTTATGAACGCGGCGCTTCACGAACTCGCAAGAGAACTTCGACTCGAAGCGCCGCTCAATGACAAGCTTCGCTGGGCGTTCGCTTACGCTTGCGCGAGCCACGTACGGCACTTGGTCGAACATGTAGGAGCGCTTGCTGCGCTCGATGTGCTCGCGCGATACGTTAATGACGACGCTACTGAGACCGAGCGCGAAGCGGCTGCGGCTAGCGTCGCGCAGATTGCGCAGCATCACCACGGCTCGTCGTCGATCGACGGCAGCGCACACGCATATGTGTCCGCGACCTTCGCGGTCGCCAAGGCGCTTGCTGGGCGAGCGCTTGATGCCGCCGACTACGCAGCGTATGCCACGGTTTACAACTATGGCGCGTATGCGGTGAAAGACTCCTCGTCTTTTGACGAAGTGCACGCGCGGCAAGTTGAAGTCCTTCGCGAACTCGCACTAAAACCGACCTAGCGCACATCGGATCGCCTGCGGGACGGCGCGTCCACCGCGTAGAGCGGCTCGCGAAAACGAAGCGGCTGGGGTAGAGTACACCCTCTTTAGGAGGTTCAAATGAGCACCATCGCAGCGATTGCCGTAGTCGTTATTGCACTATTGCACGCTTACTTTCTCGTCATTGAGATGTTTTATTGGACCAAGCCGCTCGGACGGCGCGCCTTTGGTCTCACACCGGAATTCGCTGAGGCGACCAAAACGCTCGCCGCCAACCAAGGGCTATACAACGGCTTTCTCGCAGCGGGGCTTCTCTGGTCGGTGTATCTTGGCGCCGCTGGCCGCTCCATCGCGATCTTTTTCTTAGGCTGCGTGATCGTTGCCGGTGTGTTCGGCGCCGCCACCGCAAACAAGAAGATCCTTTACGTGCAAGCGCTTCCCGCCGTGGTCGCGCTCGCGCTGCTCTTATTCGTGTGAGTGCTGCCGCGCGGCCTCTGAGCGCTCTACTGACACGGCTTCGAAACATCAACGATCCGATCGGGAGGCAATGATGGCACTCATCATTGAGCCGCTCTTCACCGCGAGCCCTGAGTTCGTAACGCAGCGCCTGACGATCAAAGCGTACGTGCGATCGGATTTGAGCGAGCTTCGTGCGGTGAACGAAGATCCCGAGGTCACTCAGTATTTGCCTTATCCAACGTGGCAAACGCCGGAAGATGCCGAGGCTTGGCACGCGCGGCTAGAAAAGCGAGCGGCCGCGCGCGAAGGAATGCAGTTTGCGGTGCGTGTGCAGCCCTCCAACGAATTAATCGGCACCGTGCTGCTGTTTGGGTTTGGCATGGAGCACGAGGTTGCCGAAGTGGGCTACGTCATCGGGCGTGCTCACTGGGGAAAAGGCTATGTCGTCGAAGCGATGCAGCCCTTGATTGATTTCGCATTTGATCGGATGGGCTGCCACCGACTGGGCGCGAAACTCGACACCCGCAATCGCGGCTCAGCCCGCGTGCTCGAAAAACTCGGCTTCACCTACGAGGGCACGGCGCGCGAAGATTGGTTCAAGGACAGCGTTCGCAGCGGTACCGCGTTTTACGGCCTTCTGCGTAACGAATGGCAGCCGACGAAGCGAGAGAGACGCTGAACAAACCCTACGTGTGCATCACGTCATCGGGCTTGGGCGATCTGAAACTCCAGCTGACGCGCGCTGCATCACGCGGGCTGGTACAGCGATTTCCTGGCGACGCGCAACAACGCTCAGCGGCTGGCGCGCAATCTACGGTTCGCTGCGCATTGACGTAGCGGCGGCGATCAGCCAAACTCCCCGGTTCCGGGGCTTGCAGCAGATTCGCTGCGAGGGAAAACAACTATGCCAACCATCGCAGTCATTGGTCGCAAAGGCGGCAGCGGCAAGAGCACGCTCGCCTCGAACCTTGCGGCTTACTTCGCGCTTCACAATATGCCGATTACGCTCGGCGATCTCGATAATCAGCAGTCGATGCGCGTCTGGCTCACGAGACGCCCCAGCGCCGCGCCCGCGATTGGCAGTTGGGTCGCGGATGCGGCCACGCTCACGCGTCCACCGGCCGGTGCGCAGAACTTGGTGCTCGACACGCCGGGCGGCCTCACCGGACTCGCGCTCGCAAAGACGGTCATGCTCTCAGATGCGATCTTGATTCCCATCTGCGGCAGTGTGTTTGATCGTGAATCCGCCTCCGATTGCTGGGCAGAACTGCGCCAGCACCCTCGCGTGAAAAGTAAGCGCTGCCTCGTTGCCGCCGTCGGCATGCGCCTGGATGCACGCACCCATGCAGAGATGGTTACACGCGATTGGGCGGCCTCAATTCAGCTCGACTACATCACCTCACTGCGCACCACGCAGCTCTACGTTCGCTCGGTTGAGAATGGTTTATCGATCTTCGACATGCCGCTTGCAGTGTCAGAAGCTGATCGCGAACAATGGCGGCCGATCATTCGCTGGATTGGAGAGAAGCTCTACCACCTGCGCGACGATGGCACGATGGTTCCGAAGATTGCCCAGGGCATCCCGTCAAAGTTGCCAGCCAATACCGTAGCGATGCCACAGAATCGGCACGTGCTTGGCAAAGTCGAGCCCGCACCTGTGAAGGAAGATACCGGCGTTGTAAGATTTTTGGGAAGTTTGCTGAAACGCCGATAAATGCGGGACGTAAGGCGTTTTTTCTTCTAGGTTAAATAGCGCTGAAAATAGTTCCTCGCCCCCCACTAGCCGCATATTTATCGTTGGATTTATAAGCGCTGCTCGCTCAAGCGCGATTCGGTATGTTGCCTTTGAGCGCTCCCGGTAGCTGAGCGAAAGAATGGCGGGCGCGGTTTGCACTGCAGCCCGCTGCGAAACGTAGCGAAGAGACGCTCTAAACGCGCCAAACGCGCTGTCGCGACGAAAGCCCGTGAGGCACAATCTCGCGGCAACGCCCAGGCGCGCTCGCCAACCACGCGCCCGCTCGGCAACATGGCTGCTAGCCGCCGTTCAGCGCTCAAACCCCTCGTCTAACCTCTTCGCAATCTACCCATGGTTTACGGTAACGCCGCTTCAACTTCTGCATCGCCACCGGCATCGTCGACGTCAACGAACCTGTCTGCGCCCAGCCCGCGCAAGGCGATGAACTTGCACCGCATTCGTGAGATGCACGCGAGCCGAGAAAAGATCGTGATGCTCACCGCATACGACTCCACTTTCGCTGCGCTCGCGGACGAAGCGGGTGTTGACTGCATCTTGGTCGGCGATTCGCTTGGCATGTTGATTCAAGGCCACGCGAGTACCGTTCCTGTGACGCTGGAGCAAATGGTTTATCACACCCAATGCGTGGTGCGCGGCAACAAAACGGCATGGGTGATCGGTGATTTGCCTTACGGCAGCTACCAGCAAAGCGCCGCGCAAGCCATCGCAAGCGCCACGCTACTCATGCAGGCGGGGGCACATATGGTGAAACTCGAAGGCGGCGGCTGGACAACGGAGATCGTTCACTACCTGACGCAGCGCGGCATCCCCGTTTGCGCACATCTCGGGCTCACGCCGCAGAGCGTGCACGCGCTGGGGGGATACCGCGTGCAGGGGAAGACGGATGAACAAGCCACTACATTGAAGTCCCACGCGCGGGAGCTCGCAGACGCGGGTGCCGCGATGCTGGTGCTTGAATTGATTCCTTCTGCGCTCGCGGAATCGCTGACCCAGTCGCTACCCATCCCCACGATTGGGATCGGCGCGAGCGCCGAGTGCAGTGGTCAGGTACTGGTTTTGCATGACATGCTGGGCGCGACGCGCGGCAAATTGCCTCGATTCGTTAGAAATTTTATGGCTGACGCATCGTCTCTCGATACGGCAATCCGCGGGTATGTGCGCGCGGTCAAGGAAAAGCAATTTCCGGAGCAGGGCGTACACACGTACTAGGGAAACGATGAGGCGGCGCGTAAGACGAAAATTCTTAACCTTTCATCGGTATAAACTGAGCACGCGCAGCTTTGTTTCTCGCGCCTTTCGCAACAAAAAATAGAAGCGGAAAACCGCCCCCAACATCAAGACCGGAGCCCCAAAATGCCATACGTCACCACCCCCGCGAAACACCGTTCGACATAGGACTAATTGCGTTTCCACAACACTGTTTTTGCAATCGGTTTGTGGGCGCTTTGTTTAAGGCAAACCTAGCGCGGCAATTTCGAGCGAACGTGTCATGATCGTAGCAATGAAGTCCGGAGTGAAAATCGAGCGCGCGAGGGTGAGCCTAGGCTCGCGCTCTACTCGCGTGACGCGGCAAAGAAAGTAAGTATTGAACATTGACCTCGACAGCATATTGAGCGAGTTCTCTGCCGCAGAGGGAGATCCTGCGCGCGCGTTCGAAGTGCTCAAACGCATCGGTCGTGCGCTGGGGTATGACCATGCGATTGCTGCGTATGCTGCGAAAACAGGCCAACGTGGTGGCACTTTTTTGGCGAGCACCTATTCTCAAAAATGGATGACGGAACAGAACGAAATTCCGGTCGAGCAAGCCCTTCAAGATCCAATCGTGAGCCACTTGAATTCACGCGTTGAGCCGATTTTTTGGAGCCGCGAGAACTACGAACGCCACGGCTTATCTTCGCTCTACGAGCGATTTCGTGATCATGGTTTGGGGTCAGGCATCGCGCTCGCAGTCAGAGGCACCAACGGTGAGATGTTGAGCGTTGGTTTCAGCAACGCCGAGCATGCCAATGTGCGTGGCGCCAGTCCGGTTGAGCAGATGGGCGCACTCTATCTATCCGCGACGGCGATGTTTAATCGCGTGACGGAGGATGAAAAACGAAAACTTCAATTGCTATCTGATCAGCCGCGCCTCACGCCTCGTGAGGTCGAATGCTTGCAGTGGGCACGCGAAGGCAAAACAAGCTGGGAGATCGCAAAGATTCTCGGCATCTCGCAGGCAACGTCCATTTTTCATATGAGAAATGCGGTTGCTAAGCTTGAAGCGTCCAATAAAACACACGCAGTGATGGTGGCCGTAGAGCGCGGACTCATCAACTAGCGCATCTTTTTTTGAAGCGATCAGAGCAGTTGCGCATGCGCGTGACAAGGAGTAGCTTTGCGTTCGCACTCCGGCGCTACCTCCCAATTTAGATAGCTAGACAAACCTTCCATTTTCACCTACACAAATCGACCTCCACAACTCCCAATTCTTGGAGTTACGAGCAATGAAAAGTTTCGATGAAATGCACTCAACGCAATATCGCGTTGGCAAGAATCCTCGGAGTGCAACATGGAAAACGACAAAGCAGTTGAGCAAACGTTCGAAGTAGTCGAGCTTGCTTTGGACGACATTGAAATCGTAAGCGGCGGTTTCCCGATCGTGCCACCAAACGCAACGACGCCATAAGCGCCATCCCGCAAAGCGGACTGAGCGAGCGTAAGCGGATAACTTGCGCTTACTCAGCCCGCTTCGTTTTTGGTGCGATGCGCGTCACTACGCGATCCGGCCCCTGAAAAACGAATCCACCGCGTCGCAATCACCCATGGCATCGCGAACCCATCCATCGTGGTGATAAGTCGGCAAATACCGCTCACCCGAATCGCAAAGCAGGGACAGAATCGATCCGCGTTCACCTCGCGCACGCATCTCTTCAGCAAGGGCTATGACGGCGAAGAAATTAGTTCCGGTTGAGGGACCCACTTTCCGACCGAGCTCGCGTGTCAGCGCCCGCATCGCCGCAATCGATTCCGTGTTTTTCACCTCGATCATGCGATCAACTAACGACCGAATAAAACTCGGCTCCACTTGGGGGCGCCCGATCCCTTCGATCTTTGAGCCGCTAGAGGTGAGCGTCGCGTCGCCCGTCTCGTAGTATTTTGTGAAGACGGAACCTTCAGGATCCGCCACACATAGTTTCGATTCGTAGCGGTGATAGCGTACATAGCGACCAATCGTCGCGCTCGTGCCGCCCGTTCCTGCGCCGACCACGATCCATGTCGGCACCGCGTGACGCTCACGCGCCATCTGCGTAAAGATGCTCTCGGCGATGTTGTTGTTGCCGCGCCAATCAGTGGCGCGCTCGGCATAGGTGAACTGATCCATGTAGTGGCCCTGCGTCTCGCGTGCAAGCGTGCGTGACGCGTCGTAAACGTCCGCCGCCTTCTCGACGAAATGGCAGCGCCCACCGTAGAACTCGATCAGCGCAATCTTCTCGGGTGACGTACTTTTAGGCATCACGGCGATAAACGGCAAGCCCAGCAAGCGAGCGAAGTAAGCCTCGCTGACGGCGGTGGAGCCGCTCGATGCCTCGATAATCGTTTGCCCCTCGCGAATCCAGCCGTTGCATAGCGCGTAGAGAAACAGCGAGCGCGCAAGGCGATGCTTGAGCGATCCCGTCGGATGCGTCGATTCGTCCTTAAAGTAGATGTCGATGCCAGCGTCAGCGAATTTCTGAATTGGCAACGCAATCAAATGCGTGTCAGCGGAGCGCTGAAAATCAGCTTCAATTTTTTCGATTGCGGCGTGAAGCCAGGTGGTTGGGGCGGACACTAAAAACCTTTGACGCAGATTACGCTGATTACACAGATTAACGCAGATTAGCCATTGAGCTGCGGCCCGAGAGCAACGCGTAGCCATGGCGCTAGCCGCAACGCCACGGAAAAATCAGTGTAAATCTGCGTAATCTGCGTCAAAAAACTTCGGTCGAAGAAAGAGGTCTCTATTCGTGGGCTTGAATCTGTAGCAAAAGTACGTTCGCCCGCCGATAATTTGGCATCTGCATTGCCGAAACGCACCGTATGTGTCGCCTTCTCGCCTATTCAGGCGAACCGATTTTCCTGGAAGAACTGATCTGCAAACCACAACATTCGTTGGTGCGGCAATCGATGCAAGCCGACGAAGCGAAGGTGACCACCAATGGCGATGGCTTCGGCATCGGCTGGTACACCGGCATGGCTGATCGCCCCGAGCCGGGGCTTTACCGAGAAGTCACGCCCGCCTGGTCGGATGAAAACCTGCTCGCGCTTTGCAGCGCTGTGCGCTCGCCACTTTTCTTCGCCCACGTACGCGCCACGACGGGCACCGCAGTTGCGCGGCAAAACTGCCACCCGTTCCGCTACGGCAACTATCTCTTCATTCACAACGGACAGATCGGCGGTTACGAAAAAGTACGTCGCCAACTTGAAGCTGAATTGCCCGATGAACTCTACGCTTCACGCAAAGGCGCCACGGATTCGGAACTCATGTTTTTACTCGCCTTGGCCCAATTAAATCGGGGCGAGACAGTAATTGCTGCGGTTGAAGCGATGCTCTCAAATGTGCAGCAAGCGATGGAAGAAAAGGGCGTCACTGCGCCGCTTCGATTCGCCGCCGCGATCTCTGATGGCGAGCGCATTTACGCGTTTCGATACTCCACCGACGAAAAGCCGCCCACGCTCTACCTCAACCGCTGCGACAACGGCACCATCGTCGCCTCCGAGCCGCTGCAAGATCGCAACTGCCCGAAATGCCCCGAGTGGGTGGCCGTCGCGCCGAATACGGCCGTCGTTGTGAATGGCATCAGCGTCTCGACGCGGGCGTTGGGTGTTCGAGAAGCGGTGCCAGCGTAATTCGTAGCGCAATCCGCACGACAGCCCTGCGTCGTCCGACAGCGCAATGAGATTGCGCCCTACAACTTTGCAATCAAATCCGCATCAACGCCGACGATGATGTGGTCTCCTCGCGCGATCACCGGCCGCTTGATGGTCGACGGATTCGCAAGCATCACGCGAACGGCAGAGTCGTCGTCGACAACGCTTTCTTTCGTGGCTTCATCCAGCGCGCGCCAGGTGGTGCCTTTGCGATTCAGAACGACGTCGCGACCTTTTGCTTTGACCCAGCGGCGCAACTCGGTTTCGGGCACGCCCAGCTTTTTGTAGTCGTGAAATTCGTAGGCGATGCCGCGTTCGTCGAGGAGCGCTCGCGCCTTCTTCACGCTATCGCAATTGGGGATGCCGTAGATACTGAGTGTCATTCGTGAAGTGTAGCGTTGCGGCTATGCCCACGCTTCTCTAGAAACGATTCCCGATACTGAGCGGGCGTCATCGCGGTTGCTGTTCGAAACTCGCGTTGAAAGTGCGATTGA
Organism: Betaproteobacteria bacterium; assembly: GCA_013298765.1. Classification (GTDB taxonomy): domain Bacteria; phylum Pseudomonadota; class Gammaproteobacteria; order Burkholderiales; family Casimicrobiaceae; genus Casimicrobium. The sequence goes on along the minus strand of JAAFJA010000003.1, from coordinate 86,953 downwards.
TCGGCGAATCCCGAACGGTACCCAACCTCAGCGAGCGACGACTGATTCGTTGCAAGCAACTTCGCCGCGACCGCGATTCGAGACTCGCGCAACAAGCGCTGGAACGAAGCTCCCTCGGCATGCAACCGACGTTGAAGCGTTCGCGATGACGTTAAGAGTGTGTTTGCCGCGCTCGAAACTGTCCAGATTCGATTCGGATCGCTGGTCATGAGTCGCGTGAGTTGTGCTGCGATCGATTCAGCGTCATTTAATGTTGTGGGGTTCGGTGCACAGTGCGAGCCGCCAGACCACATGAATTCCCAGACCGCGAGATCCGCAAGTGATTGTGTCTTCGGCAGCGGGCGCCAGCGCTCATCGGCGCGCGCCCACGCATGCGAACCCTCGGGCCGAGCACGCAACGTGTTTCCGCCAATTCGCTCGATCAGACGAACGAGCAATCCGAATACCAATGCATCTTCTGCGGGCAGCGGCGGTGCACCTGTACGAATTGAGTAGTGCCGTACCAACACACTGTACTCACTGCGTATTGTCAATGCAATGCGATGACGCGAGTGAATGAAGCGCTCTAGCCGTTGCCAACGCGTCAGTAATTCGACGGGGTCCTGCGCAAGCAAGAGTGCAGTCAGTGCGGGCTCGTCGACAACATCGTCGACTGCCTCACCGATGCGCAGTAAGCAGTCGATGCCGTAAGCTGAATGCAGCGCTACGAGCGCGGCGCGTTTGTCGTCGAGCGGTAGGTGTGCATCGATTCCGCGTGCTTCGATTCGCGGCTGTGCAAGCGCAATAGACTGCCGCTTGAGTCCAGCCTGGATCAATCGCATCATCGCAGTGGCGGCAAAATCGCTCATCGGTTACGTGCGGGGCGGTAAGTATTCGTAGCGTAACGGTAGCTTCGTTGGGCGCACGCCAGTTGCATTGCGAATCGCGTTCGCGATGGCGGCACCGGCCGCGACAATCGCGGTTTCGCCTGCACCTGTGGGCGGCTCGCCCTCATCAACGAGCACGATTTCCATCGGCGGTACGTCTGATATGCGCGGGATAGGGGAATCGAGAAACGTGGTAGCGGCGATCTGCGATTGTGCAACGCGCAATTCTTCGATCAACACCATGCCGAGCCCCCACACAAGGTTGCCCTCGCACTGCGCGCGCACCTGATCCGGATTGATGATCCGGCCGCAATCGTGCGCACACCAGAGTTTGTCGACACGGATCGTCCGCCTGCCGTGATCGATCGTGACATCGGCGACGACCGCAGCGTAGCTCATCGCTTTGTAGACGCCACACGCCACACCCCGACCGCGTTGAATTGCGGGATCGGATGATTGCAACGCACGGCCCCAGTTCGCTGCGCTTGCCACTCGCTCCAGCGCACGGCTCATGCGCGGCACAACGCTATGGCGTAACCGAAACGCAACAGCATCGACGTTCGCTGCGCGCGCACATTCATCTATCGCCGACTCAATAGCAAACACGTTCGGTCCGGCGCCGAGCCCACGCCACGGACCCGTGAACACAGGCAATCGTGCGAGGTCGAATTCGACTCGTTTGTTGAGGGCCCTGTATGGCAGGGTCGACCCGCGGGCGACACCATCGTCGCCGATGAAATCCGTGAGCCGCTGTAACCAAGGCGGTAGCACGGCATTTGTAAAGAGGATATGACTACTTGCGAATTGATGTGACCAATCTTCGATACTGCCGTTGCGAACACGAGCTCGCAGCCGATGCGATGAGGGTGGTCGATGAAACGCGTGGCGAAACTCTTGCGCACGCGTCCACTGCACCTTGATTGGCAGTTTGCTCGCGCGTGCCAGCGCCGCAGCTTCGAGTTCGACGGTGCAAATCGTTTTGCCACCGAAGGCACCGCCGACACGCATGCCGTGAACCACTACGTTCTGCTCGCCCAGACCTAACCGTTTTGCAATCACATCGCGTTGATAGAACACGTCTTGCGAGCCGACCCACATTTCTAGTCTGCCCTCGCCGGAAAGCTCAGCAACCGCCACCCGTGGCTCTATCGGTGCGTGAGCGGCGAGCGGAACGTCGATTCGGATATCAACATCCCAGGGTCGCGTCAGATCTAGCGTTTCTCGGTGCACCTTGTTTGAGAGTCCGCCGTTGATCGTGCGCCGATCAATGTCGATCGCCTGATGGATGGTCGATTGATCAAACTCAGTTTCGGTTTGCCAACGAATCGCGAGCGCGGCTTCGATCCGCTCAAGCGCACCCGGTGTGCGCGAGACAATCCCAATACCTTCCGACCTACCTTGCGTGAGCAGCGCATCGCGCACAATTGCTACGAAGCCGGGGACTTTGGCTGCCGCGAGCTCATCCATCGATATTGCTGTCGACCTGAGCTCAGGAGACGCGTTGGCTCGCAGCACTCGACCGAAATGCATGTTTGAGCGTCGTACGTCGCTCGCGTAGAGCGGCTTTCCAGTCACAATCTCGCGGGCTTGCTCGACCGCAACCGCCTTGCCCACGAAACGAGCGGTTCGAGCGAAACTTCGCAGCGCTTCCTGAGGAATGGCGCGGGCCACGATCATCCCAGTGCCTGCGCCGCTTTCGATGGCCTCTCGTAGCGTCGCGCATGCCTGCGCGAGCGGTAACGCGAAATCCTTGATCGATTCGCTCCCAACCGTTGCGCGTGCGCGCCGAATCGCGGCCGTCGAATGCATTTCGACCGCTAGCGCGTTTGGTTCGATTGCGAGCTCTTCGCAAGCAATTTGCTTCATTGCCGTCAAAACATTCTGGCCCATTTCGACGCGGGGAACGGTAAGAAGGTATCGACCCGATGCGTATCGAATCCACGACGCAGCATCCGATAGATCGGGCCTGGGCCGTTTTGGAATGACGGGCAACGCACAGCCGAAGGAAAACGTGACGGTCAGGCCCCCAGCGGCGGCCAGCAAAAATTTGCGCCGGTTCATGCGCCGCCTCGCGCGAGTTTTGCGGCCGTGTGGATAGCGCTGCGAATGCGTTGCTGGGTTCCGCAGCGGCAGAGGTTTCCGTCCAACGCAGCATCGATTTCGCGGTCGGTCGGATTGGGATTGGACTGGAGCAGGGCGACGGCCGACATGATTTGCCCCGCCTGGCAATAGCCGCATTGAGACACCGACTCTTCAAGCCAAGCGCGTTGGACGGGATGCAACGAGCCCGATATCGAGAGTCCCTCAATCGTGGTGATCTCAACACTTTCCACCTCACGAGCTGCAAACAAGCAGCTACGCGCAGCCTTACCGTCGAGCAACACTGTACAGGCGCCACAAACACCCGCACCACAACCGAACTTTGCGCCAGCGAGGCCGAGGTGCTCGCGCAGCACCCACAACAAAGATTCGTCACACCACTCGTTGGCCACATCGCGCGTGCGACCATTTACCTTGAGGAACATCATTGCGACCCACAAAAAAGGGGTACAACTCTCGCACAAGGAAAGGCTCCGCGTATTGAATATTCACGCCAACCTGCGGATGCTTACCGAAATGCTGTGTGGCGCACAGGTGGCGCAGCGCTCCGCTAGATCACTCGCTTGCGAATCCACATCACCATCATCTCAATCAGAATCACGACGACGAAGATTGTGATCAGGATTAGCGCGACGCGATCCCATTGCAAAAGATCAATCGCCGCGTTGAGTGCAACACCGATGCCGCCTGCACCGACGAGCCCCAAGATCGCTGATTCGCGCACGTTGATATCCCAGCGGAAGAGGGCGACCGACCAAAACGTGGGCTTTACCTGCGGCCAAAACCCCATCACGATAAGCTGCATGCGCGTTGCACCCGCTGCTTGCAGTGCCTCGATGGAGCGTTTGTTCGATTCCTCGACGCCTTCGGAGAACATCTTGCCGATGAAGCCAATGGAGTGAAAAGCAATCGCGAGTGCGCCTGCGAGCGGTCCGGGCCCGAACATCGCAACAAAAAAAAGCGCCCACAGCAACGTTGAGATGGAGCGCGTGGCAACGAGGATGAAGCGTGCGATGTGATTGACCCACGGAAACGGTGTAGCGTTCCGCGCCGCTAGGAACCCTACCGGCACGCCCATACAAAGCCCGAGAATCGTTGCCATTGCGGCGATGTGCAAAGTCTCGATCAACGCGGGCCATACGCCCGGCCAAAAATTCGCCCAATCGATCGGCCACATGCGTGAGCCCATATCAAGCACTTGCTCAGGCGCGTCGTACAAGAACTCGGGGATGATCTCGATGGTTTTGAGCGCCCAAACAACGGCGGCCACCATGCCCAAATACACCGCGAACCGCGCTAAGCGTTGCGCGGGCGTGAAGCGAATCCATTGGTTGAGCTCGGTGGTGGCGGAGGTCATCGAGCGCCCCGAATTTTTGACGCAGATTCACGCGGATTTAACGCAGATGAACGCAGATTATTTGATTGCACTACGCAGAAACTACTGGAAAGGCCAGAAAGAAAATCTGTGTAAATCCGCGTGAAATCCGCGTGAATCCGCGGCAAAGAAAAATTCGTCGTGAACCGCGAAGGACTCATCGAAACACCCGCTTCACGTAAATCTGAATCACTTCACCGAGCATGACGAGCGCGATGATCGCAATGCTGATGCCGGCAACAAAGTCGTAGTCGTAGCGCTGAAATGCGGAAAAGAGCGTGCCGCCTATGCCACCGGCACCGACGACGCCAACGATGGTTGAATGACGCAAATTCGAATCCGTCTCATAGGCAACGAAGCCGATAAAGCGATTCATCACCTGCGGCACGACGCCAAAAATGATCGTGTTCATGAACGATGCACCGGTGGCGCGAATCGCTTCGATTTGCTTCTTGCTGATCTCTTCAATCGCCTCCGCAAGCAACTTGCCGACGAAGCCAACGCTCGCGACCGTAAGCGCAATCACGCCGGCCATTGCACCGAAGCCCACGGCCTTTACTGCGATGATGGCAACGATCACGGGGTGAAACGTGCGGCACAAAATGATGATGATGCGCACCGGCCACGTCACGAATGAAGGCATCAGATTGCGCGCCGAAAGAACAGATAAAGGAATAGCGATCAAGGTCCCGAACAATGAGGCCAAGAAAGCGATTTGGAGCGATTCCAATAATCCAGGAATTAAATCGCTCTTCGTGAAATTTGGCGGGAAAAAGCCCGCAAGGAACTTCGCGCCGTAGCCCACGCCCCGCTCAATGCGCTCCCACGAAAGCCCGAGCGTTGCTGCCGCATAGATCACGTAAACAATCAAGAGCGCATAGCCCAGCCGAGTCCAGATGGATGGACGGAAGAAATCGGCGCGAGTGACCATCGAGGTTTCGACGTTAGTCATTTTTTGTCATCCCCGCGAAGGCGGGGACCCAGGCCGAGAAAAATTGCGGAACTGTAATTACGTTCTTCAATACGCGTTGCCCTGTCTGGGTCCCCGCCTCCGCGGGGATGACAGCAAATGGCGAGACGGTTAGACAATCGGGAAGAGCGCTGTGCAATCACGTCGCCAACCAATCCTCTCCGCCATAAATTTTCTGCAGAATCTCCTGCGTTAAACCGTCAGGCGCGCCGTCATACACAACATGGCCACCGCTCATGCCAATGATCCGCTCGGCGAAGCGCTGCGCAAGCTGCACTTGGTGGATATTGATAACGACCGGTACGTTGTTTTCGCGCGCGAGGTCGCGCATCAGCTCCATGATTTCGACGGAGGTTTTCGGGTCGAGCGATGAGGTCGGCTCATCCGCGAGCAAGAGGCCCGGCGATTGCATCACCGCGCGGCAAATGCCGACGCGTTGGCGCTGACCGCCGGAGAGCTCATCAGCGCGGCGGTTGGCGAAATCTGCGAGGCCGACACGTTGCAGCAAACTAAACGCGCGTTGAATATCTGCATCAGAAAACTTGCGGCGAAACGCTTGCCATGCGCTTACGTAGCCCAAGCGCCCAGAAAGCAGGTTTTCCATCACGGTCAGCCGCTCAACCAGGTTGTATTCCTGAAACACCATGCCGATGCGTCGACGCGCGGCGCGCAGTTCACCGCCCGCCAGCTTGGCGAGATCTTTCCCTTCAAAAAGAATCTCGCCGCTCGTTGGATCAATTAGCCGATTGATGCAGCGAATCAGCGTCGATTTACCGGTGCCAGAAGGCCCGATGATGGCCGTGATGCCAGTGCCACCGATATCGAGAGAAATGTCGCGCAACACCGGTTTGCCGGGGACGTACTCTTTGGCGAGCTTGCGTATGGAAAGAGATGACATCGGGCCTGGGGTGAGATTGATGCGACAAAGCGATTGATGCGACCGAAGTAGTCTTTTGGACGGTCGATCACGAGGCGACGGCTTGACGTTGCCTTCTCAGTGCGGTGAGCGACGACTTGGCGTCGCTTTCATGGAAGGAGGAGCGCGGTCGAGCCCGCGCCTACAAGAGACAAAGCCTCTAGCCCGTTACTTCTTCTTCGCCGCCGCCTCGCGCTCAGCTTCCTTCTGATAAGCCGCTTTGCCGAATGACTCGCCGCCTGCAGCCGCGACGTCGCGCACAGGAGCCCAAGTCGTTTTGTAGTTAATCGGGAAGAAGCGATCTGCGCCGTCGAAGGCTTTTTTCATCTCGTCATTGAAGCGATAGTCATAGAAGCACGAAAGCACTTTGTCAGCGAGTTTCGGATCGAGATCGTGCGCATGCGCAAAGCTCGATGTGGGGAACTTCTTGCTTCGGTAAACAATGCGGAAATCGCTGTCTTTCACCTGCCCACGACGCACCATGCGTTCGTACACATCGCTCGCAACGGGTGCTGCGTCATAGTCGCCTTTGAGCACGCCGAGAATCGACTGATCGTGTTTGCCGGAATAAACCACCGTGTAGTCTTTCTCGGGAGTGACGCCCTCTTTCGGGAAGAGCGCGCGCGGCGCCATGTTGCCGCTGTTCGACGATGGCGAGGTGTGCGCGACCTTCTTGCCCTTCAAATCGGCCATCGTGCGAATATTGCCCGAAGCTTTGGTCACGACGATCAGGTTGTAGCCCTGAAAATCTTTCTCGTAGCCTTTCACCGCAAACGGGACCGCACCGGCAACGTTTACCGCAAACGCGGTTGGCCCCGTTGAGAACCCCGCAACATGCAAGCGCCCCGAGCGCATCGCTTCGATTTCAGCAGCGTTTGATTGCACCTGGAAGAACACGACTTTTTTGTCGGTGCATTTCGCCAAGTGAGCGGTAAACGGCGCGAAGATTTTTTCGTAAACGGCAGGGTCTTCAACCGGCGTGTACGCCCAGACCAAGGTCGATGGGTTTTTCCACTTCTTTTGATCTTTCGGCAAATCGGCGACCAAATCGCCGTTTTCGTCGCAGTAATTGGTGTCGAGTTCACCGCGGTTTTTGCAGGCCGCCTGCGCAGTAACGGCGCCGCTCAGTAGTGAGGCTGCTGCGGCGACGCCCAGCAAGCGAAACATCGTTTTCATGATCTCTCCTTTGATCGGTGCGCGAATGGCTGCGCACATCTGATAATTTGTCGTCCAGTATAGGCATTTTTCGCGCGGCGTACGCTTCGTACAATCCCGAGCGAGTCGAACAATCTTCGTTTGTAGCCAAGAGTCGTTGCATGGACATTTCAGTCATTGTTTTAGCCGCCGGAAAGGGTACGCGAATGAAATCGCGCCTTCCGAAAGTGTTGCAGCCGTTGGCAGGCCGGCCGCTTCTCGAGCACTCTCTGGCGAGCGTTGCCGCGCTGCGACCGAAGAAAACCGTGGTCGTCATTGGCCACGGCGCGGAGGAGGTAAAGGTGGCGTTTGCCGGGCGGAGCGAACTTGAATTCACGATCCAATCGCCACAAAACGGCACGGGTCACGCAACCGCCGTGGGCATCGCACCGATCGCCGATGGCGGCGTCACGATGATCCTGTCGGGCGACACGCCGCTCATTCAAACGGAAACGCTCAAAAAACTCGTGGCGCTCGCTAACGACAAGACCTTTGCACTGCTGACCTGCCACGTGGCTGACCCAACGGGGTATGGGCGCATCGTGAGAAACGATGCGGGCGAGGTCATCAAGATCGTTGAGCATAAAGACGCGCTTGCGGCGAACGATCAGGCCATGCTCGCGATTCATGAAATGAACACCGCGATCATGTGCGCACCCACCGCGTGGCTGCGCCGCGCGCTCACCCAACTCGAACCAAAAAACGCGCAAGGCGAGCTTTATCTGACTGACGTGATCGCGATGGCCTCTGTCGACGGCCTAGCAATCGCAACGACTCAACCCGATGGCGGCGAAACGGAGATCGCGGGTGTGAATGACAAGATTCAGCTTGCTGCGCTTGAATGCGCGTTTCAGCATCAACAAGCCGAGACACTGATGCGTGATGGCGTCACCGTGATCGATCCACACCGCATCGACATTCGCGGCACGCTCAGGTGCGGCAGCGACGTCGAAATTGATGTGAACTGCGTGTTTGAAGGCGATGTCACGCTCGGCGACAACGTGAAAATCGGAGCGAACTGCGTAGTCAAAAATGCAACGATTGCCGCTAATGCGGTGATCCATCCCATGTGCCACATCGAAGGCGCAAACGTGGGCGAGGGCGCATTGATCGGCCCGTTCGCAAGGCTTCGCCCCGGTGCCGAGCTCGGATCAGAAGTTCACATCGGAAACTTTGTCGAGGTGAAAAATTCAACGCTCGCCAAAGGCGCGAAGGCCAATCATCTTGCGTACTTGGGCGACGCCACGGTCGGCGAGCGCGTGAACTACGGCGCGGGCGCAATCACCGCAAATTACGACGGCGCAAACAAACACCGCACGACCATCGAGGCCGATGTGCACGTTGGCAGCAACTGCGTTTTGGTCGCACCAGTCACCATCGGCGCGGGCGGCACCGTCGGCGGCGGTAGCACCATCACCAAAAGCACCGAACCCGGCGCGCTCACGGTGGCGCGCGGGAAGCAGCTTTCCATTCCGAACTGGAAACGTCCCCAGAAAATACCGAAGCGTTGAAACGATATATGTTGTTAGTCGCCCAGTTAAACTGGGCAACGCGCTTCATTAGCTGTCGTTTCAACTAAGCACCTAATAAACTTACGACCCTTATTTAAATGGGCCGTTGATGAAAGTGTCAACTACTCTGTCCGCTGCTCGTGCCGCGTCGCTCAGCAACGAGATAGAGAGGCCGCGCGCCCTAAACCGCCGTCATCGTGAACCCGATCCAGATAAATTCATAGCAAACCGGAATGAGCGGGCGGGATCAACCGGGATGAACTGTGACCTTGCGTGGAGTAGTTGTGCAATGGGCGCTGTAGTGGTGCACGTAGCACACTACTGCTAGACTCTCATCTTTAGGTCTTCCCGGCTGGCTTCGACGCGAGCGACCGCATCCCACCATTTGTCTATGGACGCCACACAAGAGGACGAGCAGCTCGCGCCGTTGAACGTGCCGCACGCCGAAATTGGTCATTTTGGGCGGGGCTATATCAAGTTTGCGGTTTGTGAACTCCGGTTCCCGACGTTGCCGGACCTTGACGATGCGCGTCCGCCGCCATCGTTTCTAAAGGCCGTCCGACACACGTATCCTCATCATCAGGCGGCTCAGACGTACGCGCTAGGGGCGGGTGACGCAACGCCTACCCGGCAACACGAGTTCCGGTCCCCAAATGGCGACTGGACAGTGTCCCTTCGCCAGGAGGCTGTTGTCCTGCAGACCACCAACTACACCACGTTCGATGACTTCCTTGCCCGTCTCGTAGTGATCGTCGAAGCGGCTGAACCGGTGATTGATGCGCCGTTTTTCACTCGCGTTGGCCTTCGTTATTCGAACCGCATCCCTTTCGAAGATGGGCGCATCATCGGCTTAATCAATCGCGCGTTGGTTGGAGCGCTTTCGGACGGAGCCTTCGGCGCGCCGACCGAACATGTTGGGCGCATTGTTGGCAGGACCGTTGATGGCTCCTATGTGCTACAGCATGGGTTTAAAGTCGATGAAGAATTCCTGCATAAGCCTGCGTATGCGATCGACTGCGACATGAGCCGGCCCAACGTGCCGATCGCGGAAGTGCGCGAGCTGCTCCCGAGATTGAACCAACACGCTTATAACCTGTTTTATTGGTCGCTTGGCGATAAGGGCAGGGATGCGCTGGCGAAGACAAGGAAGTAAAGATGTTGACAAACATCGACATTGATTTCACCAACAGCGAGCAGCCGCGCGCCCTCGTGCCTCTCGAAACATCTCGAGCATCTATCGGGAAGCGGAACCGCCCAGAACTTGGCAGGCAACTTGCAGTGTCGGCCGCTGCGTCGCTTTTGGTGTTCGAAGCCGGTGCCGCGCTTGACATGACTCAGCCGGTCGAAGTAACGCCTGCCGTTACACACGCTGCTCAACACGGCGGTGCTAGTTCGCATGTATCCGGGGACATTGAGCGTGTCGCCGATCAACGAGCTCGGCTGTTCGCGCTCCAAGATTCCGGGAAAGACTCGGTCGAGTTGCAAGCACGCTTGGATTTACTCACGGAACGATTGGAGAAGCTCGACGCTCGCGTAACAGTCGCTCATCTTGATTTAATCGATCAGCTGGTTCGAAGCGCCGAACAACGGCAGCAAAATCTTAGAAGATTTGAGGAGCGATTCGGGTTCTGAGAATGAACGCGTTCACCTACCCGCGCGCCAAGCACAACCGACGCGAGTCACCACCGCAGTTCTCCGACTACCAACGCTACCGGCCTTACCTGCAGCGCGACTTTGCGAGAATTTGCGCCTATTGTCGCCACCCGGATACGCTCTTCGGCGATTTCAGCATCGATCACTACCGTCCGAAGTCAATCTTCCCCGGACTGTCATCGACCTATTCCAACCTGTATCACTGTTGCTCAAAGTGCAATCGGCGTAAAGCGTCGTACTGGCCCGCTGACCCCGAAAAGCCATACATTCCGAACCCTTGTGACCACATCATGACGGATCACTTGCGCGTTGTCGACGGTACCGTCAGGGCTCGTACCAAGCACGGGGAATACGCGATACGCCGACTGAACCTCAATGATCCTGTTCTGGCGAAGACTAGAGCTCTTATGGTTAGCCTTATCAAGCGCGCCCAGTCTGATGCCAAGTCAATAGAGGTTAAGTTGCGAACTCTTCGACGACACAAAAATGCAGGCAAAGTCAGTCAAGCGGATTTCGATACGGAGCAGCAAGCGCTCGCGCGTGAGCTCGCCAGATGTCACGAGGAACTTGCGGTCATGACTGGACAGGTGCCGGTTCTTTAGGGTTGCATCCGACACTGGCTGTTCGTTGCGATTTCCGCAATTCAGCGCCGCTTGCAGTGCGCTACAACGACGATTTATCGCGCGTCACTTCTTCATCGCTAACGCTGCAATCCAGCGTCGTTAATCACGCACGGCGCAGTTTATTTCAACGGGCGATCGACTCTCGAAGTCAAAGCATTGCGTCGTGACAACGGGTGAGCCTTATGCAGCTCACCGGCTATCGAAACACCCGCTTGAATTACTTCGCCGTAGCTTTCTTCCTATCCCCCGCTTTCACAATCGAGAGCTTCGCGGGATCAACGAATTTACGAAACGCATCGCGCGCTTGCTCGGGGGTGACCGCTTGTACTTTCGCGATGAAAGTCTCGTAGTCGGCAAATTTCAATCCGCGATCAAGGCGATCAAGCCACATTGAGGCGACCGAGCCATCGCTTGCGTATTGCTGATCGTAGCTCGCGCGAACGCCCGATTTAATTCGCGCGACTTCCTCTGCGGTGAAACCTGTATCGCGTGCTTTGTTGATTTCTTCAAGGATCGCGGCGACTGCTTTCTCTACGTTTTGCGGCGCAGCGATGCCGTTCACGCCCCACGAACCCACCGCGTCGTAGATGCCTGCGGTGAATGAGGATCCGATGCCGTAAGTCAGCCCGTCTTTGCCGCGTAAGCGCGCCATCAAGCGCGAATCGATGGCGCCGGAGCCCATGATTTCATTGGCCACCCAAAGCGCAGGGTAGTCGGGATCGTCACGTTTCAACGCGAAGGCCGTGCGCATTTGAATCGTTGCGTTTTCCTTATCGGGCGTGTCGATCCATTCGTTGATCGCCGCTGGTTGTGCAAGGCGCTGCGGAATGCGGGTGTACGGCGCTTTGCTCGGCCATGTGGCAAACGCCTTGTTGAGCGCGCCGATGACTTCTTTCGGATCGAAATCGCCCACGATCACGATCTCACCCGCGCTCGCACCCGCGAAGTCCGAATACGCTTTTGCGAGATTGTCGCGAGAGAAAGTTTTGATGTATTCCTCTTGCTCTTCACTGCTCGCCACGTAAAACGGATGGCCTTTCGGATGCGCGTTGAAGTGGCGTGACATACGCTGTGAAGCGCGTGCGGCGGGATCGGATTTCGAAAGCTCGATGCTTGCGAGCGCGCTCTTGCGAATCTGCTCAAGCTCGTTGGCGGGGAATGCCGGTCCGCGCATTACGTGCGCTGCGAATTCGAGTGCGCCAAGCAATTCAGGCTTGGTCGTTTCGAATCCGGTGATGCCACCACGAATCTTCCGCTTCTGAATTTCGTCGGCAATTTGCGCGCGACTAAATTGGCTGCTGCCCATCGTGAGCAAGCCCCGCGCAAGCGATAAATCATCGTTCCTGCCGGTCAGTGATTGCTCATTGCCAGATTTGAAATTGATGCGAACTTGCACGGTTTCGCCGCGCGTTTTCTTTGGCAAAAGCGCCACTTTCACATTGCCGATTTGCGCGAATTGCGTGCGCGTATCGATGTTCTTTGCGCTTGCTTCAAAGGCTTCACCTTGCGCCACTTGCACCGTGGGCTTCCAGTTGGCAAGCACCGTTTTCGCGTCGGGCGCGGCGGGCACTTCTGCCCGCTTGGCATCGTTTTCCGGCACGAAGATCGCGAGCGAGCGGTTGTCGCGAATTAAGTACTTCGCTGCCGCTTGTTGCACTTGTTCAGCGGTCACTTCTTTCATCGCCTCGCGGCCCCAAAAGAACAATCGCCAATCGCCGAGCGCAATAAAGCTCGAAAGTCCGAGACCGACGCGATCGGCCTGAGCCAGCGTTACCTCAAAGCCGTTATCGATGATTTGGCGCGCACGCGCCATCTCTTCGGCTGTCGGTGGCGTGGATGCAAGCGCCTCGATTTCGCGCACGAAGTCGTCGCGAAGGCTTTCGATGTTTTCGCCCGCCTTTTGAACGGCAAACAACAGCGTCGGATGCGGATCGACGTAGGAAAGTGTTTGCGCGCCCGTGCCCACCGCTTTCTGCGTTTCCACAAGTTTTTTATGCAAGCGGCCTGATGGCGTGTGCCCCAGAATGTTCATCGCATAGCTGAGCGCGCGTGTGTCGGGATGAAGTGCGCCTGGTACCCGATACGCTGCCGCAAGGATTTGGATCTCGCCCTTGCGACGAATCGTCACGCTTCGTTCACCGTCTTGCGTCGGCTCGACGGTGTTGAGTTTCGGGAGCGTACGCGTTGGCTTTGGAATTGCGCCGAATTCCTGAGCCACAGTTGCGATGGCGAGCGCGGGATTAAATTTCCCCGCGATCAACAGCACTGCGTTATCGGGTTGATAGTAGGTTTTGTAGAACGCGCGCAACCGCTCAATGTCTACGTTTTCGATGTCAGCACGATTGCCAATCGGCAGTTGACCGTAGTTGTGCCAATCGTAGGCAATCGCGAACAGTCGCTTGCCGATCACCTGAATCGGCTGGTTCTCGCCCGCTTCGTATTCATTGCGGACCACGGTCATTTCTTTGTCGAGCTCTTCCTTCTTGAGAAAGGCATTGACCATGCGATCCGCTTCGAGCATCAGCGCGAACTTCAGGTTTTCATCATTCGCCGTGAACACGCCGTAGTAATTGGTGATGTCGGTGCGCGTGATCGCGTTCCACTGCGCGCCGCGCTTGGTGTATTCCGCGCTGACGTCTGCCACTTTAGGCGAGCCCTTGAACAACATGTGTTCGAGCAGGTGTGCGCTACCGGTTTCACCATAGTTTTCATGGCGCGAGCCAACGAGGTAGGTAATGTTGACGGTGAGCTTCGCTTGCGTTTCATCCGGGAAGAGCAACACCGTTAAGCCGTTGGGGAGCTTGTATTCCGTGATGCCGCCGACCGAAGGGCCGGCGACCACGCCGCGCGGCAAGTCAAAAGCGTTTGCAGTGATCGGGCCGATCGCGAGCGGGAGTGCGAGCGCGAGGGAAACGACAACGAAGGCGTGGCGCAGCGCAAGCGAAACACACCGAACAAAATTCCAGCGGAGGAGAGTTTTCATAGGGAGCAACGTGGGGTGAGGAACGCGATAAACGTGACGCACGTACGTTAATCGTGCGATGACAGACGAACCAATCAATTGCGACGTATGACGAATCGATATGTCGAGGCGCGCAAGTTTTGTATGTGACAATAAGCGCCAAGCCCCAGTTTAATTGGGGCAAAGATCAATTATCGTAAGTTATCGACGCATCTTATAGATGTGCTATAGCCCAAATAAATGAGGGGCTTTGAACAAAAAATTGTTTGTTAGCATGCACACGCTTTAGCGGTTACGCGCGATGGCTCGCCCTGCTAGGGCTGCCGCGCGGTGGCGACGGTGCGCGCGAGCGTTTCGTAGCGCGTCTCACCAATCACAAAGCGGGCGAGGCCGAACGCACGCGACACGGCGACTGCGCTCACTCGGCGCGGCTGTCCGGTGCGATCACGTTCTTGGTTTGCACCTGTGCGCGTGTTGTTTGCCACTTGAATCACGCCAGCAGGATTGACGCGCGATTCCGTCCACGCGAGCGCTCGACGCAGCGATGGCTCGATGACGCGTCGCGCGTCGGCATTGGCAACATGGTCGTGATAGCGAAGCAGATACACCAGCGCTTCGCCTTGAAAGCTCACATCAAATCCGCCGCGTTCCGTAAAGAAGCCAGCCGCGTTTTGTTTTGAGATTCCTTCACGAATGAGCTGATCGCCCGCGGCGGCGAGAGAGAGCTCGTTGGTAACCCGTGCAGCCGCGCCGAGCGCATAGCCCGTCAAAAAGTAGCGCGAGTTGAATTGCTCCATTGCGGGGCGAGCGGCGCTCAGGTTGTTCGCATTCGCGAGCCAGCGAGCGGCCGCTGCAAGTTTGGGCCGCAGCGTCGCGATGCGCCCCGAGAAGTCACGCGCGGAGCCCGTGGTTTCCAAGAGCCAAATACCGTGCGCAACCCCAGCAACGAAGTACGCAGTTGAAACGTAATTGTCGCGGCTCGCGAAACTTCCATCCTGCGCTTGTTGTTGAAAGCCCCACTCAAACGCGCGCAAGCCCGCATCAATTAAATCGACGCGATTTCGATTCACGCCCGCGCCAATCACTGTGTCGCCAAAGCGTTGCTCTTCGATGTACCACTCGCCGCCTTTGCGCGCTCCCGCTTCCCAGCCGCGGTTTACGCCCATCGCACCGGATCGCTCAACCTGTTGCAAGAGGGCATCAACGTTGCGATACACAGTGTCCGTAAGCAGCGCGCTGCGTTCGAACGCAGCGTCTTGCCCGCTTCCGGCGGCGCGCCAATCGCCTTCATCTGCGCGAGATACGGGCGCACCTGTCGACGCGGGCGGCACCGAACGCGGCGGCTCTGCGGGATAGTTAACACCTGTTCGCTGCGGCTCAACCGTTGCGCAGCCTGCGGCGATGAGCGCAATTAAGAGCGGCGCGGTGTTTCGTGCTGCGATGAACGTGCGCAAAGTGAAAAAAGAAACGGGATGAGGTGCGACAGGCATGAACGAAAAAACTAATTGAATTCGCGACGATTACGACGGTTTTGCGCCAGCCGCTGGCTTGGCTGAAGCGCCTTTCGGCTTCTTCACTGGCGTAACCTTCATTTTCGCCTTTGTTGCTTTAGCTTGTGCGGCTTTCTTCTTTTTCGCAGCCGCTTCCGCTCGCTCTGATTTTGCGAGGGCGCGACGCTCGGCGGCGCGCGCCTTAGCTTCGTTGTTGGCCCGCTTATCGATGCGCGAATCGATTGCGCGGTTGTCGGCCTTTACCTGTGCTGCAGCTTCTTTAGAGCGTGCGCGTTGGGCGTCGGTGTCTTGCGTCGGCGCAACCGCTTTGCCGTCGGCGCAGGGCTTTTCTGAGTAAACAGCCGCGCCGTTAACGTCGCAGCGATAGGCGGTTTGTGCCGCCACCGTTGCCATGGACACCGTCAACAAGGAAGCGCCTAAATATCCCAATAGCGCCCCGAGTGCATAGACATTTTTTCTCATCGCCCAGCCCCTCTCAATCCTTTTCTTAGTTTGCGTAGTCGCCCGCGCAGAAAACGGCGCCTTCGCTCTGCCATTGCGGCGAAGGCGTCATCCGCGACGCCAGTGATTCAATCACATAGCGATGATTGATCAAGCTCTGATTGAACATGCGAATCACTTTCAGAGTGTTCTCCGGGCACTGAGGCGGCGGTGGCGGAAAGATTGCGACCTGCGGCAGAAAGCCAAACGTTCGCATCACATAGCCTTCGTCGCGTGCCCACGACTGCGCACGCACCTGCGCGCAATCACTTTCGAAGGCGCTAAAGAAATGCGTATTGAGCGCGGCACCGTCGTCGCCCCAGAAGCGGCAAACCTGTGGCCCCAAAACAGCAGGCGCGTCAAGTCTGAGCATCGCGTAGCGCTGCCCCGTGCGGGCGAAAAGCGCCGGAAAGCCGTCAAGCAGCGCGATCTCGTCCGGCCGACCCGTCATAAAGAATTTGCCGGAAGGGCTCAGCTGATACTCAACGATTTCGAGCTCGTCACGCGGCCCCCAGGCGAGCTGCTTGCGGAGTTTCACGCGATCATCAGCGTTACCCGCGAAGTTCACGATTTGGGCAAACTGATCGCGATCAGCTTGATTGCGTGAAAGCTGCGCCTTGAAAAAAGCAAACGTCCACCCGAAAAGCTCTGGCGCGTCTTCAGCTCGCAATCCGTGCGGCATCCCTTCGATGGTCACGAAATACTTCGAGCCGGAAAGCGCTTCCGTCATCTGCGAACTGCGGCTGATCGGCGCCACGATATCGGCGGTGCCGCCCAATGCTAAGTACGGCACCCGCACCGATTTCACGCCCTGATTCGAATCGCCAAACGCCGCTAAAAAGTTGTAGCCCGCGAACGGTACGTAGCCCACGAGCGCCTTGTAGCGGTTGTCGCGCACGATGACGCGCTCGCTACCGCCCCAACTTGCGGTCATCTTTGCGCCTTGCACAAGCATCGTCGCCATGCCACCCAACGATGCGCCAAACGCAACGATCTGATCCTGATCGATCGCATTCGCGTAGCTCGAACGCGAAAGCAAATTGTCGAGCCCTTGTTTCAGCCCGATCGCGCGCATCGCCTGCATCTCGGCGATCTCTTCGTATTGGTTCAACACGTACACAAAGTCGCTAAAGTCTTCGACCTTAGTGCGAGCGAAGCGCGCGTCGGCATGAAAGGGCGCATAGACCAAATAGCCCTCGGCTGCGAAGCGCGCAATTACCTGAAGATAGGTGCTCTCAGAGGGCGCGCCACCAAGACCATGGCTCAAAACGATGAGCGGCCATTTGCTATTTGTTGCTGCGGTGTTCGCGCGGATGAGCGGCGCATCGCCAGCGCGCTCCATCTTTGGAATCACTGTGCCGTCCGGCAGCGTGTAATTCGCGCGATTGTTTTCAGCGGTGGTCGGGTAACAAAGGATCGCGGCATAAGGCACCGCCCGCCCGCCATAACGTTCGAACACATCAATTTGTGACCGGGGCGGCACCGCCAGCGAAAACGTCAATGCACTAGAAGGCGCAGCAAAGATGTCGTTCACGTAGCGCGTGCGCGAGCCGTCGGGTGTGCCGTCGGCGTATTGCGCAACCGTTTCGCCCGCCCTGAGTTTGCTCAGGTCGACTTCGACATTGGTACAGCCAACTGGGTACACGCCCGCCAGAGACGGGGGCGGCAGAGTGATTGCAGGTAAGTCAAAAGCCAGCGCTAGCGAGCCGATTGCCGCAATTTTCCACAGCCGATAGCGTGAATTTGTACTCAAAATCATGACGCGAGGTTCCTTTAGTCAAACGCTCGTTTCGACACGCGGCACACACGGATTCGTGAATCCTGTTGCACCAACGTCCGAAACACCCCCGCATTTCATAACGCAGCGAGCGCCGTGTTCGTAAGACACGCGCGCCGCACACTGCACAGCCTTGAATGGTAGAGCTTTCGCAATTGCGAGCGATGCGAGCGCGATGACACTCTCCGCCTTCCGCTTAAAAGCAAAGGGATAGCACGCTACTAAATCGCTACTCAATAAACCACAGGAAAATAAAAAACGCCCGAGTGAATCGGGCGTTGATAAGTGCGGATGGTTGAGCTTTGCTGTCGCTAAACAGCCGATGCGTAGGTGTCCGCGAGCATCGGCTGTTGTACTACGAGCTTACTTCCCGTTCAACCGGCGACGGCCAAACACTCCGACAACAGAGGCCAACAGGAGGCCAAGCATCGCAAGAAGTGCCGGGCTCATCGTTGGAATCGGCGCGGCATCGAACGCAACCAGAACCGTACAGTCGCCCGTGATGGCTGAGGTTACGTACGTCGTACCGGTTAAGGTTCCGCCGCAAGTTCCGCCTACGGAGCGCAGAATTTGGCCAGGGCCCACGGCAATCGTAAAGCTAATAGTTGAGCCTGCAGCAACCGATTGTGGCCCAGTCGGAGTAATCGATCCGTTTCCGATCAAACCTGCGAACGACGCAGTGACCGTGTAGTTTCTCGGGGCGGCGCAACTCGCCGTGGAGCCTCCGCCCGCACCCGCACAGCTCCAAGTGAAGCTGCTCGCGCCTGAGGTGACTGCACTTGCCGTTCCTGCTGCGCACAGGTTTGCGCTTGGTGCCAGTACGGTGGCGACGCCGTTCGCGCTGCCGCAAGCACCGACAACCACCTGCTCGAAGCTCGCAGCCACTGTGCAATCGGCGGTGATCGCTGCCGTCGTGTAGGTGTTCACGCCCGCTGCCGTAGCGGTGCCGCCGCAACCGCTGATGATTAGCGTCCGGTAGCCCGCGCTTGGCGTCGCCGTACAGGTTGACGTGTTGCTGCCGATGGTTGGCGTTGCACAAATCAGCGTTCCGTTAGCCCCCGCACTGGCGGTGACATTGTATTGACGCGGCGCAGTACACGACGCGGTCGTACCGGTGTTGAGACCCGCACAGCTCCAGCTGAACTGCGATACCGTGCTGGCCACTGCAGATGCCGTCCCGCTCGCGCAAAGGTTTGCGCTTGGCGCGACAAACGACGCAACGCCGTTTGCTGAGCCGCAAACGCCGTTAACCGGCACAACCAAAGTAATGCTCTGTGTTACTTGCGGAGCAGGGTTGAAACTTGTATCACCCGCTTTGTCCGCGGCGATCGTACATACGCTTCCAACGGTGCCGCCGACCAGCGCAGTCACCAAGCCCGTTGAAGAATTCACCGAGCAGATGAGAGGCGTGAGCGAGGTATAGACAATCGCCGCAACAGATCCGGGTGTTGGCGAACCGGTAGCCGTCACGGTTGCGGTGCCGCCCACTAAGAGGAGAGGCGCGGCGCCAAACGCGAGCGTTTGCGCAGTGCGAGGCGCGACGCAACCCGTGCTCCATGGTGAGCTTCCGGTGGCAGCGTCCCAAGCAGCGTCAGCAGCGACAGTGATCTGGTTAGGACACAGCGCAGAGAGTCCTGCCGCGAGCACGTTAGTCGGTGCCGGTACTGCGGCAACCGCGCCCGATATCTGGTTGTTACTTACGAAAAATACCTGGAGCGCATTGAGTCCCGCGAGCGATGGCAGCGAGCCAGTCAACTGGTTGGCGTCTGCACGGAAGAACCGCAGCGCAGTGAGCCCAGAAAGCGACGGCAACGAACCTGTCAGGCTGTTGCTACTGACATAGAACGACTGCAGTGCAGTGAGCCCAGAAAGCGATGGCACAGCACCATTGAGCTGATTGCCATCCACATGAAACCACTCAAGCGCGGAAAGACCGGTCAACGATGGAATATTGCCGGTGAGCTGGTTGCTGCTGCCCTGAAACACTTTGAGCGCGGACAAACCAGAGAGCGATGGGATCGACCCAGCGATCTGATTATTGCTAAACGAGAATGCTTCGAGTGCGGAAAGACCAGTGAGCGCGGGCAGATTGCCCGTGAGCTGATTGCTTCGGACGTCAACGTAACTCAAACTGCTCAGTCCCGCGAGCGACGGCAACGCACCTGAAAGGCTGTTCGACTGAAAACGCAGGGCGCGCAGGTTGCTAAGCGTATTGAGCGAAGCTGGCAACGTGCCTACTAAATTGTTGGAAGGAAGGTTGATTTCGACAACGGTATTGCTCGAACCACTCGGTGCGCACACTACACCGAACCACGCGCACTCGCCGCCAGCCGCCGCCGCCACGGTCCACGGAGCATTTGGCGCCGTCGTATTGGTCCAACTCGCACCGTTCGTTCCGTTGTAGAGCGACACCAACACAGCTCGCTCAGCAGTTGAAATCTGCGCCGTCGCAGGTGTCGCCGCAACGACACCGAGCAGGGCCGCAATCGCTGCAAGGCCGCGCCCGCTCCGAGCGACAAATGCGGCGAGAACCGAAGCGCGCTCTGCTGCGGCGTTCGGCGAGAACAAATGTTCGTGACGTGACATTGATTACCCCGGTTAACTATTGGCTCTGTTATTTGGCGAGTGAGGCCTGTATGGGCGAGGTGCCAGACCTCGCCATTGATGTAATCACGAAAGAGGCGCGCAGGTTGATCGAGCTGCGCCGTTTCGCTTCAACCCAGATTATGCTGGGTTCGTTGAAAAACGGAAATGCGGAGTTCCCAAATTTGTGGCTAGGGTGAACCAGTAAAAGAGATGGCGGGTAGGGCACCGCCCACTAAATTAGGGTTTTACATTACGGAGAAACGATACTTTTGTTTGTCAGTGTTTACACACCATCGCAGAGCGGGTTCGCTACGCAAAATCCCGTAGTCGCAAACGAGCAATCAGCGCGTACACTTCCGCTTTAAATCCGGGCAGCGCTTGCAAGTTCGAGCTGCTACGGTGGCATTTATGCCGAGCTCACGCACTAGTCGCCACGAGGGCAGCGCGAGCCACGATCGCTAACTCAATCTAATGTTCGAACGGTACCGGGGATTTACATGGCAGGAACGAAACAATGGGCGAAGCGCTTTTTCGCGCTAGCCTGCGCGATGAGCGCGGCGTCAACATCACCGCTGTCTGTGGCGGTGTGGCAAGGCGGTTTGCCTGCTACCGATGAGCCAGCAGTTTTCAGCGACGCACAGAAGTCGAGCGCGCGTGATGAGCGATTCAAGCGAACACCTGCCGCCCTCGCGCAGAAAGCGGGCGTCGACGCGCAAGCTGCGCAAACTAGCTATATCGTTATTCTTTCGGATGCGCCGGTCGCGAGCTACAGGGGTGGCGTCGCGGGTCTCGAAGCCATTCCGCGTAGAACAACAGCCCCGCGAGCCGGACGCTTAGATGTAGCGAGCGCACAAGCGAAATCCTACGCCGCCTACATTCTCAATAAACAGGTGAGCACTGAGGCGCAGTTGTCGAGCAAGTTCGGTCGCGCGGTAGTAGCGAGCCACCGGATGCAACACGCGATTAACGCAATCGTGCTTGAACTGAGTGCTGATGAGGCGCGACAAGTCGGGGCGATGCCCGGTGTGCGTTTCGTTGAGGCCTATCGCGAATACGAACAAGACACTGATCTCGGCCCTGCGCTGATTGGCGCACCGCCCGTCTGGACCGGTACAAATCCTGGAGCTACCAGCCAGTATCGCGGCGAAGGCATGGTACTTGGCATCATCGATTCCGGGATCAATTTTGAGAGCCCCTCGTTCGCGGCCACTGGTCCAGTGGACGGCCATATTCATGTTAACCCGCTTGGAGCGGGAACTTACCTTGGTACCTGCGCGAGCGGCCAGGTTGACGCGGGTCGTTGCAACGATAAATTGATCGGCGGCTACGACTTCGTTTGTAACTTCAGCGGTGTGGCTCAATGCACAGCAGCGAATAGTCGCGAAGAGCCGGGCTTTGGCGACACCAACGGCCACGGCACGCATACTGCCTCGACAGCGGGCGGAAATACGCGGGATGCGGCGTATCAGAGCAACACACTGCGTATCTCTGGCGTCGCACCGCGCGCCAACATCATCGCCTATGACGTTTGCTATACGGAGATTTCAACCGGTCGCGGTTTGTGTCCGAACGTGTCGACCACGGCCGCGATTAACCAAACGGTCGCGGACGGCATCGTCGACGCAATCAACTACTCAATCGGTGGCGGCGTAGATCCGTGGCTTGAGGGGACATCACTTGCGTTTTTGGGTGCTGTCGACGCCGGCATTTTTGTCGCAGCCTCTGCTGGTAACGCTGGACCGTTGCCGAACACGATGGGGCATCACGAGCCTTGGGTGAGCTCGACCGCTGCATCGCAGACGGGGCGTGCGGGCTTTTCGCTTTCGATGAGTGTTACCGGCCCTGCACCGGTACCGGCGAATCTCGCCCCGATTTTGATTTCTGCTGGCACAGGCGGAGTCGCTTTCAGCACAACAATTCCAGGAACGACACCCATTCGAATCAGCGCCGGGATCGACACTGCTAGCGATGGCTGCGCGGCGTATCCCGCGAACACTTTCGCTGGCGCAATTGCGGTTATTCGTCGCGGCACGTGTAGCTTTGCGATTAAGGCAAACAATGCCTCTGCGGCAGGCGCGGTCGCCATGGTTTTGGCTAATAATCAGGCCGGCGTGATCCTGCCGAGCGTACCGGGAACCACGATTCCCGTGTTCTCGGTCACACAAGCCCAAGGCGACGCGCTTCGCAACTTCGGTCAAACCAACTCCACGACTGCCACGGCAACGATCGTTTTCCCGCCAGTCAGTACACCCAACGTTGCCGATGCGCTGGGCTCATTCAGCTCGCGTGGCCCGGCTGGCACGTACAACCTGCTCAAACCTAACGTGACGGCACCTGGCGTCAACATTCTTGCCGCAGTGTCCCCCACTGCGGCAGTGACGGGCTCGCCGAATGTGGTCGAACTCTACAGCGGCACCTCGATGGCTTCGCCTCATCAGGCGGGCGCGGCGGCGCTTGTTCGCCAGGTTCGCCCATCCTGGACTGCAATGGAAGTGGCCTCGGCGCTTGCGATGAGCTCTACGACCGCCGTGCTTCTTGAAGATGAAATCACCGCCGCCAACCCGTTTGCGCGCGGGAGTGGTCGTATTCGTGTGGATCGCGCGGTAAACGCGGGTCTTGTTCTGAACGAAACTCAGACTAATTTCAACGCGGCCAACCCAGCGTCCGGCGGCAATCCTGCGACGCTGAATATCGCATCGATGGCCAATCGCTCTTGCTTCCAGTCCTGCACGTTTACACGTACGGTGCGCAATACCCGGAGCACCTCTGCGACTTGGAACTTCGTGTTGCAAGGGCTGACCGGAACCGTTTCGCCCGCGAGTGCAACGATTGCCGCAGGTGGGACCCAAACGCTTTTGATCACGATCGATAGCTCGTCGATTGCTGCCAACGCTGCTGCGAACTTCGGATCTCTGGAGCTGCGCGAACCGACGGGGCCGTCGAGCTTTGATGCAACGACCGCGCTCTCGATGCCGATTATGGTTGCCGTGCAGCCGCCCGCGATGTCGGCACCAACGGGTATCGCCACAACGGTCGCAGCGACGCGTACGGGCTCGGCAGAATTCAAGCTCTCGAATTCCGGTGGTGCGACGACGACGTTCGCGCTTGATCGTACCGGGACCGCAGAGCGCAATGCCGTGACGAACTCTGATGTCGGTATCGCCTCAGGTTTCCGGAGCACCACCTACACCGACCCGGCCACGGCAGCTAGTCAGGCTCAGTACGCTGCCGACGATTTTGTTGTAGCGGAACCGACCACGCTGACCAACATTCGCACGACAGGTTTTGTGGTGAGTGGAGCGGCGCTCTCTACTGCGGCGACGAACCTTACGTTCAGTATTTATCCGGACGCGAGCGGCCTGCCTGCCGGGAATCCGCAAACGAATGCAGCGGCAGCGCTCTGGACGTACACCACGACCCCGGCAGGTGCCGGCGTGACGGTGACCGGCGCTAACGTGATCGCGTTGAACCTGCAAGCAGCCGGACAGAATGTCACGTTGCCGCCAGGACGCTATTGGCTCCTGGTCAACACACGCGGCACGTTTGCGAACCGCTTCGCGCAGTACGGGTCAAATCAAAGTAGTGGTAATGCGAACTTCGCATCCATCACTGTTGCCACGAACGGCACGGGTAATTGGGTAGCGAATCCTTCATTCCCTGGCCTATCAATGCGCATCGACGGCAATGTTCCCTGCGGCGGCGCGTCTTGGGCGGCCCGTCGCTTCCCAGCATCGGGCTCAATCGTCCCGGGCCGCACGCAAGATGCGTCGTTGTTGGTCACCGCTGGCGGATTAGTCGCTGGCACCTACACGTCGAACCTCTGCGTAGACTCCAACGATCCAACTCGCCCGGCGATTGCGGTGCCGATTACGCTCACCGTCACGCCTTAGAGAAACGACGCGTAGCGCTTTTGATCGCATCGGATCAAGAGCGCTTTGAATCGGTGGCGCGGTGCTACAGCCGCGATCTCAAAGCCCTGCTGCGCAGCAACGCGTCGCAGGGCTTTTTTATGTGCGCGCGCTTAGCGGTGCAGCGCACACACCGCTGCGGACTGGCCGCTTCTTGGGGATTCGAGGAGCGCTCCGCCGGGTGGGTGATCTACCTGCAGAGCAGCAGATTGAAAGCAAAAATCATGCGCTCAAGCCATTAAATAAAAGGCTAGAAAACATTTATGTGAATATTGATATAGCAGCTTTCAGCCACGTAGCCCAGATACGAATGGGACTAAAGCGAAATAGTTTTTACCCGCAAATACTTCCGCCGTAAAAAGCCGCTAAGCAACGCGGAGCCGACGCGCGGCGAACCACTGTGACACAAGTATTGGCATTGCAACCAGCGCGCCAATCAGCAGCATCTTCACCCCCGGCGCCACCATGATGAGTGCCGCAACGATTGCGAGCGCGCGCTCCCAGCCTTTCATTTCTGTGAGGAGATAGCGCGAGAGCGCCGCAGCCAGCAGCAGGATGCTACAAATACATGCGGTGAAAACGACGGCGAAATCGCCCCACGTGAAGCCTTTGGTGACGAGCAAGAGCGCGGGCGAGAACACGAAAACGAACGGCACCAAGGCTTTGCCGAGGCCGAGTCTGAACGCGGTATTTCCGGTTTTGAACGGATCGGAATTCGCCATTCCCGCAGAGGCATAGGCCGCAAGCGCGACTGGTGGCGTAATGTCGGCCAGCACGCCGTAATAAAACACGAAGAAGTGCGCGACGATCGGCTCCACACCCATTTGCACGAGCGCAGGTGCAGCGATGGTCACCATGATGATGTAGTTTGCGGTCGTTGGAATGCCGCAACCCATGATGATGCAAACGAGCCCGGTCATGAAAAGCGCGCAGAGCAAGGTAAGCGCTTGTTTGCTGATGAGCCACGCGGGCAGCACAGTCAGGAAAAATTCCGCAAGCGCCGCCGACGATGAATTCACGATGTAGCTCACCTTGAAGCCAACGCCGGTAAGCGTGACCACACCGATCACGAGGCCCACCGTGCCCGCCGCAGCGCCCACGGCGAGCGCGTACTTAGCGCCGGTGGAGAACGCATCAATCAACTCGTCACGAGTGAAGCGCGAGGGCAGATCAAGCATTTTCAACGCTGCAACAAGGGCGATCGCGCCCGCGAGGAAAAGCATGATTCCATAGTCTTGCAGTTGCCCTGAAATCACAATCGCGAGTGCAATGTGAAGCGCCGCCATAATGCCCAAACCGAACGGCGTATTTTTCTTCTCGCCCGTCGTCAAACCCACGATGATGCAGCTTGTGATCCCAGCGAACGCGGACACGTAGGGCGTGAAGCCGCTCATCAGGGTGCCAACGAGCAGGATCAAGGGGATTAAGGTCGGCCAACGCTTCTTGAAACTCTCGCGCACGTTCGGCAATTCCTCCGGCGTGAGCCCGCGCAAACCGGTGCGTTTCGCTTCGAAATGTACCTGCCAGAACACGCCGAAGAAATGCATGAACGCCGGGAAGACTGCAGCAAGCACAATCGTCGAATACGGAAGCGCCAAGAACTCGATCATCAAGAACGCGGCGGCGCCCATGATCGGCGGCGTGATTTGTCCACCCGTCGATGCGGCTGCCTCCACCGCACCTGCGAAATGGCGCGGATAGCCCACACGAATCATCGCGGGAATGGTGAGGGAGCCCACGGTCACCGCGTTGGCAACCGATGAACCCGAAAGCATTCCGAACATCGCCGAGCCAAACACGCTTACCTTCGCAGGCCCGCCCGCGTACCTGCCCGCGACACTGGACGCGACGTCTAGGAAGAGTTGTCCGAGGCCGATGCGCGTCGCGAGTACGCCGAACAAAACGAAATGAAACACGTAAGTCGCGACCACACCTACTGCGATGCCGTACACGCCTTGGCTCGTGAGGTATTGATGATTGACCACTTGCGACCAACTGTTGCCCGCATGTTTGAGTAAGCCCGGAAAATGGGGGCCGAAGAGGGCGTAGAGTAAAAAAATCGACGCAATGATCGGAAGCGGCCAGCCCATTGATCGGCGCGTCGCTTCCAGCAACAGCACGATCAGAATCGAGCCCATCACCACATCCATCGTATCGGGATTGCCGATGCGAAACGCGAGATCGTCGAACACGTAGGGGATGTAGAGCGCGGAGACTGCGGCAAGAATCGCGAAAATCCAGTCGTACAGCGGCAGCCCGAGCGGATGATGCCAACTCGATTTCTCTTGCGTTTGCGCTTTCTTGCTAAACGCAAAAACGAGAAAAATCAGCGCGAGGACAAACGCCAAATGCAAGCCGCGGTGCGTCGCCTCCCGAAGCAGCCCAAAGCCCGCCGTGTAATAGTGAAAGACCGACAGCGCGATCAACAAAAACGTCACAGTCTTGAGCGCAATATTCGCCATCGGGCGAAAGCGCATCTCGCTGTCATATTTCGATTCAAGTTCGGCGACGGCTTTTTCGTCGATGGCGGTCGTGTTCATTCGTATCCCCGGAATTTGTAGGAGCGGCTGCGCCGCGTTTTTTGACGCAGATTACGCTGATTTCGCGGATTTACGCAGATTAGCCAACGCAGAGTTGTAACGCCGCCACGAAAGCAACGCACGTGAAAGACCTCTGCACAACTACTACGAGCCCGTGATACTTCGTCAAAAATAGGTGAAAAATCCTCACGTACCTACGTACGCTCCGGTGTTTTCACTCATTTTTTCCTCGTCTGACGGGCTCTCGCTACGTTGTGCAGAGGTCTTCATGAAGGAACACGAATTCAATAATCAGCGGCAATCCGCGAAATCAGCGTAATCTGCGTCAAAAGAAAAAGGCCGCACGATAGCGGCCCATTTCTTCGCTGCAACACAGCGACTTACTTCAGCAGCCCAACTTCTTTGTAAAACCGCTCCGCGCCCGGATGCAGCGGAATGCCCGCGCCTGCGATCGCGCCTGCGCGTTGAATCGCTTTGCCTTTTGCGTGACCGGAATCGAGTGCTTTGCGGGTGTTGTCATTCCAAAGTGCTTTGGTGATGTTGTAGACGAGCGTTGCGTCTTGCTTCGCGCTGGTGCCCCACTGCGCACCGACGGCAAGCGTCTTCACTGCGCCGACGCCTTTGTAGGTGTCTGCGGGAATGCTGTCCACCGCATAGAAGCCGAACTGTTTCGAGAGCTTCTCCGCTTCAGGCCCGCTGATCGAGAGGATGTCGATGCCGCCCGTGGCCGCAAGTTCAGCGATTGCGCCCGCGGGATAGCCACCCACGAAGAAGAACGCATCCAGCGAGTTGTCTTTCACTTTTTCGCCCGCTGCGTTTGGCTTCAGATTTTCAACTTTGATGTCTTTTTCTGTGATGCCATAGGCGGCGAGGATCGCGCGCGCGTTCACGAGCGTGCCAGAACCTGGCTCGTCGAGCGAAACGCGCTTGCCTTTCAAATCAGCAATGGTTTTGATGTTCGCGCCTTTGCGCACGACGAGGTGAAAACTCTCCGGATACAAGTTCGCGATCAAGCGAAGATCGGTGACCTTCGGCTTGCCTTCAA
This sequence comes from Betaproteobacteria bacterium, assembly GCA_013298765.1. Lineage (GTDB taxonomy): Bacteria > Pseudomonadota > Gammaproteobacteria > Burkholderiales > Casimicrobiaceae > Casimicrobium. Next base: position 58,936 of record JAAFJA010000003.1, on the reverse strand, counting down.
ACGTGCCCGTTCCGGTGAACGCCCAGTAAGCAACGTCAGCCTGCGAAAAACCGCTCTCTGCACCACCGCCTGCAATCGCGTTTACGTTAGCGACTGAGCCGTTTGACGCAACGGCTGTAGCAACGAGGTTCGGCACCGCAGGTTGCGAAATCGCGTTGGCAATCAAGCCACCGATGGGGTAATACGTCCCGGCGGTGCCGCCCGTGTTAATTCGGAAAAAAGTTTGGGCCGATGACGTCGCCGCCAGGGCGAGTGCGCTCGCGCCGATCAGCGCGGAAAGAATGTGACGTTTCATAAGAGCCTCCTGAAATCGCGAGTATGAACTACGTTCGATTGTAGGCTTGCCGCTCGCGGCTTCACGCGAAATACTCGCTGTCTCAGTACCGCGCCGTTGTCGCAGGCGATTTTTGGCTGCGCCTGGCCGCGAGCTCAGAGATCGAGTGAACGGGTGGCGAACGCGACCGAAAACGCACCCGCGCCGACGTTGATACCGCCAGTCAAGCTCATGGTGGAGAGATGAAGCGCGATTCCTCGGCGCTGGCAAACCGTTTCGAGCGCGATGTATGGAATCCAATTGCGCACTTCGTCAACGGGCCCGGCGTAGCTCACGCAAACCGCCGGCGTGAGCAGCCCCTCACGCACTTTCGCTGTTGCGATATCGAGAACGCGACGAATTGCATCATCGAACCCGCGCACCTTCATGCAAGGCTCGGTCTTACCCGCATGCGCATGCACAACAGCCTTGATGTCGAGCGCTTTGCCCAAGTTGTAGGTGAGCCAGCCGACCGAGTTGTCACCCTTGGCCTTAGCTCGCGAATACAAATAGAAAAGATCCTTCGGAACGACGAGCGTGTGCACGTAGTGTCGAAGCGTGTCGAGCTGCTGAACCACGCGCTCCGCTGAAACCCCCGCTTGCAATTGGCGCACAGCTTCCGCCACCACCACGCCTTGGCCGGCGAATACCGTTTCCGAATCCAAGACCCACATCTTGAACGGATCGTGAATGTTCATGTTGCGCCGCGCGCGGCCATGCACAAGCATCAAGTTTTGCGCAGCGGCCAGAGAATTCAAATAAATCTTGCTGCGGCTGGACGCGATGGCAACTTCCACCACGTAATCGGTGCCTCGGCGCAGCATCGACTGTACGAACTCTCGCGTTTCGAGCGCTGACAACGGCTCGCTTTGCGCGCGAATGCCTCGGTGCGCAATGTCTTTGCGAAAAAATTCGAGCGTGCTGTACTCGTCGTGGGAATCGATAAATCGCTCACCATCGACATGTATCTTGATGGGCAGCACGGCAACCTCATGTTGCGCGAGCCACTCCGCAGGCAGATCGCATGCAGCATCTGTAATCAGCAGCGTACGCGCGCGGTCACTTCGCGGCACCGGCGGACGCAGCATTGACACGACAGTGGCGCTTTCCTCCCGAGTGTGACTTGAATGCGCGAAGCCGCCGGGCAGGCTATACGCGTAGGCATCACTCGAATACTGCGGCGGCGATGATCGAGGCTCGATACGTGCGGCGGATTCCATTGCTCAGACTTCCGTGAAGTGCGTCGTACGGTGACAGACGCGAGATCAACGGAAAGTGCGCCAGCCGAATCTGATTCACGCAAGCGCCAGAGAGACGCGCAAATCGCGGTTGATAGGTCGCCAAAGTCGACGTTAATCGATAACAGCTCAATCGCTATTACCCTTTAAGAATCGGGGCAAAAAGTTAGGAAACGACTCATACAATCTAAAAGTAATTACCCGTCTTACCCCATTAAAAACTGGGGCGCAGACAAAAAGTTAGCGCAGATTAATCAAGTTTCACGCCCGCCGTTTCGATCACGCGCTTCCACTTTTCTGCTTCCGCACGCATTGTTTGCGCGAGCGCGGCGGGTGTCCCGCCAACAGGCTCCGCGCCTTGAGTTGCGAAACGATCTTTGACTTCTGCGCTCTGAACGGCCTTCGCCACTTCGCGCTGAATTCGATCAACAATGTCAGCCGGTGTTTTTGCGGGCGCGTAGAGCCCAAAATAGGTGTTCACTTCATAACCCGGCAACCCCGACTCCATTACGGTGGGCACGCTCGGCAAGAGCGGCGAGCGCTTGGCTGAGGTGACGGCGAGCGCACGCACTTTGCCGCCGTTGATGTGAGGCAGCGCGGAGACAATCGAATCGAAAATCATCTGAACTTGACCGCTCATCACATCAGGCATCGCAAGCGCGGTGCCTTTGTAGGGCACGTGAGTGATGCGCGTGGCCGATACTTGTTTGAAGAGCTCGCTCTGCAGATGCACGATGGTGCCGTTACCGCTTGATGCGTAGTTGAGCTTGTCGGGCTGAGCTTTTGCAAGCGCGACTAATTGGCGAACATCGGCAACTTGAAGGTTCGGCGCAACGACGAGCACATTGGTCGCGGTCGCGACTTCGCTGATCGGTACGAAATCACGCTCAGCCACGTAGCCCAAGTTCTTATAGAGATACGGCGCAATCGAATGCGTTGAGGTTGTTCCCAGGAGCAGCGTGTAGCCATCCGGCGCGGCCTTCATCAGTTCGCTGCTGCCAAGCGTTCCGCCCGCCCCCGGACGGTTCTCAACGATCAGTGTTTGCCCCAGTTGCGCGACTAATTTCTGCGCGACGGTGCGGCCGATGATGTCGGTTGCGCCACCCGGTGGAAAGGGAACGATCAAGCGGATCGGTTTATTGGGGTACGCCCCCGACGCGGCAGGGGCGGTGGGCGCGGCGGGAGCCGAGGTTTGTGCGTGTGCCCCCACTGTGAGAAGCGCTGCGACCGCGCTTAAAAGCCGAAACCACGAAGAAATTGGCGAATGTTTCATATGAGAAGCAGATCGAAAATGCAGTCTTCAGATGCTAGTCGAGCCGCCCGCCGTGTCCGGCATCGCCTTGCTCGAATCGGAAACGCACTTTCGTACATAATGAGCAGGTTGGCAGCGGGTCACCGATTTTCGCCAACGAGAGCGCGGGGGCTACGCGTTTGATCGCATTTCAACGAGCGATCGACTCATTCAGGAGTTACTCATGTTGAACTCAAAAATCCGTTGTGCTGCTGCGTTTTGCGCTGTGGCAATCCCAGCAATTGCTTGCTCGCAAAGCAAGTTCTATGTGGGTGCGGCGCTTGGCGTTACCAACACCAGCGGCAACTACTCAGAACAAGTTCGTAATGCGGGCGAACCGTTTCCAGGGTTCAGGCTCATCACTGCAGGCCGCGATGGCAGCTCGGATACCGGAGGGCGAATTTCGCTCGGGTACAGCCTGTCTCCTAACTTCGCTGTTGAGCTCGGCTACGCCAACTTCGGCAAGCAGGACGTCGCTTATCAATTTGAAAAGACGACGGGCTTAATCCCAGCACAACGATTTTTCACCTCGCAGGGCCGCCTCAAACTCGACGGCGCAACGCTAGATGCCGTTGGCACATTGCCGATTACGCCTAAGTTTTCTGCCAACGCTCGACTGGGCGTGTTCAGCGGCACATTGCGTTATCGCGAAGTGCAGGATTTCCTGAATCAAGGCACAACGGTGTTCACGAAGAACGCGAATTTCACCAAGCTGCATTGGGGCATGGGCGCGTCTTACCGAATCAACGACAAGCTCGACGCGACGCTCGATTACACCCAGGCGCAAGGCGTCGGCAAATCGTTTGCATGGACGGCAGACAACAACGGAAAACTCAACTACGGTTTATTCGCCGCCGGCATCAGATATCGCTTCTAGCGACAATATTGGTGTGCGGCGACGCGCTTCGATCGTTTGCAGTCACTGATGCCCCGCTACGCCGGGGCATTTTTCATTCGCTAGAGACAACAAGATCGTGCGCTGCGATATTGACTGAATCGATGTTGATTTGCTCAATTCGAATCTGTCTGGCCTCGCTCAAGCGGACGAAATTTTGCTCAATCGCCTTCGTATAAAGCGGATCGTAGTGATCGATCATGAGCGACGCGAAGAGCGCATCAATATCACCCGCTTGCGCTTGTGATCTCCATTGATCGAGCAATTTCGCGCCGCGCAATGCTTTGAGCGGCTGCAACTTTTCAACGAGCGCGAGCGGATCGCGCACGAAGTGTGCGTAGTCATTTCGGATATGAGCCACGCGCGCGTCTAGCGGCACATCGAGCCAAACACATTCGCCCGCCTGCATGCGCGCGCGCATCGCCTCCGGCATCTGAACTAGCCCGATTTTTTTGCTCTCTGATTCGACAAAGACAGGCTTCGCCGGATCGAGCGAAGAGAGCTGGGACCAGAGCAGGGTGTCGAATCGCTTCTGTGTCGGCTGCGGCTCGTTGGGCAAATCACCCAGCAGCGATCCACGATGCTTGGCGATCCCTTCAAGATCGACGGTCTGCCCACCGGCGCGTGCGATTGCATGCAACAGCGCTGTTTTTCCCGTACCCGTCACGCCGCAAATGGTGACGTAATTGAAGCGGCTGGATAGATGTGGCAGCTCGTCGTTCACTCGTCCGCGAAATGCCTTGTACCCGCCGTCTAGCTGCGCCGCATTGAAGCCAATTTCGCGCAGGATATGGGTCAAAACGCCAGAGCGCTTACCGCCACGCCAGCAATAGACGAGCGGCGACCAGTCTTTCGGTTTTGCAGCGAAATGCGCCTCAATCATCTCGCCAATGTTTTTGGTGACGAGTGCCGCACCAAATCGCTTCGCCTCGAAGGGGGATTGCTGCTTGTTAATCGTGCCCACTTGCGCGCGCTCATCGTTGTCGAGCACCGGATGGTTCGCCGCGCCGGGAATAAAGTCCTCGGCGTACTCACCGGGCGAGCGTGCATCGATGATGTCGCCGCTGGCGAGATAGGGTGCGATGTCGGTGACGTTGATTTTGTAGTTCACGTATTGCCTCTCCCTCTGGGAGAGGTCGCGCCGAAGGCGCGGGTGAGGGTAATCTGCCGAGTGCTATCCGAATTGTGTCGAATCGCTATCTCCCTCACCCAGCGCGTTGCGCTGGCCTCTCCCAGAGGGAGAGGCAGACTGCAGCTCATTTCAATGCCCCCAACAACACCGGCCACACGGTTTCCAGCAGCATCGGCTGCGCGTCTTTGGTGGGGTGAATACGGTCGGGTTGGAAGTATTTGAGATCGGTGCCGAGCTTTTCCAGGAAAAACGGCACCAGCGCGCTTTTGGTTTCCTTCGCAATGTCGCGATACATCGACTCAAACGCGGTGGTGTACGCCGCGCCGAAGTTGGGCGGCATCCGCATGCCCACCACCACCACTTCGGCGCCAGCCTTTTTCGACATTTCCACCATTTTTTGCAGATTGGCTTTCGCGCTCGCGACAGGCCCGCCGCGCAAGCCGTCATTCCCACCCAGTTCAATCACCACATGGGTCGGCGCGTGCTTCTGAAGCAGTGCGGGTAAACGCGCAACGCCGCCTGCGGTGGTGTCGCCGCTAATGCTTGCATTCGTCACTTTAGCCCTGATTTTTTGATCAACCAGCTTTTTGCTGAGCAAATCGACCCAACCTTCACCCGCATTGAGGCCGTAGCCTGCTGACAAACTATCGCCAACGATCAAAATGTGAGCAGCCTTTGCAACGCTTTGTGCGTGTGAGCTGTTCGCCATCGAACTGAAAGCAATGAGCGCGGTCACAATGGCGAGCTGTAGTAGGTTCGCCCCGAAGCGGCGACAATTCAGAAAAACAAACATCAGCGAATTTTCCATGAATGCTGTAAACGAAGGCGCGAATCTCGCCGCCTCCTCCTCAAACGCGAAGATGGCGATTACCGCCGACCGCCTCAACCGAACGGTTTCCCTAGGCGATCGCGAATTGGTGATTTTGGACGATGTCTCGCTAACGGTCGCGCAAGGCGAAACGCTCGCCATTGTCGGCGCGTCCGGTTCGGGGAAAACCACGCTACTCGGGCTCTTGGCCGGACTGGATCGGCCGAATGCGGGCACGGTGTCGTGGCTCGGTGAAACGATCAACACGCTTTCCGAAGACGCGCTCGCGAAAAAGCGGCAAGGCACGGTGGGATTTGTATTCCAATCCTTCCAGTTGTTACCCGCGCTCACCGCGCTTGAAAACGTGATGCTGCCGCTCGAACTTGCGGCCGACGCCGACGCCGAATCTCGTGCAACCGAGTGGCTTGGGCGCATGGGCTTGGGCGAGCGGATCGATCACTTGCCGCGCCAGCTCTCTGGCGGCGAGCAGCAACGCGTTGCCATCGCCCGCGCCTTCGCGGCGAATCCATCGATTGTGTTTGCCGACGAGCCCACGGGTAATTTGGACACCGATACGGGCAACGAAATCATTGAGCTCATGTTCAAACTGAATCGTGACCGACAGACGACCTTGATTCTCGTTACTCACGATCTCGATCTCGCCGCCCGCTGCAATCGGCAGATTCGGCTCGCTCGAGGAAAAGTCGTCTGATTGTTGGAACGTCCGATTCATTTTTGCCACAGATTGACACAGATGAACACAGATTGAGTCCATCGGCATCATCTCTGGAATCTGTGTACATCTGTGGCTAAGAAACTGCGAACATGAATTTCTCTCTCATCCTCCGCTTTGTAAAACGCGAGCTGCGCACCTCCGAAGCGCGCATCTTGGTGCTGGCGCTCGCCGTTGCGGTGGCGAGCGTCGGTGCGGTGGGCATGTTCGCTGACCGCGTGAAAGCGGCGTTTGCAAACCAGGCCAATGTGCTTTTGGGCGCTGATGCGATGATCTCAGGTGATCGCGAGCTCTCCAAAGAATTCCTCGAAAAAGCGGGGGCTAGCGGCTTAAAAACAACAGAATCAATTCGATTCGGAAGCATGGTCACGCCCCGATTAAATGGGGCGACTACGGATACAGCAGGTGCTGCGCTGTCTGATGTGAAGGCCATTTCTGCGCCGTATCCGCTACGAGGTGCGATCGAAGTGCGTGGCGAGCCGAGCGCCGCAGATCCGCGCGGCGAACGAATAAAGCTCGATCCGTTGAAATCGGTGCCTAACCCCGGCGAAGTGTTTATTGACGAGCGACTCGCCTCGCGGCTCAACCTGAAAGCGGGTGACGCGATTGATCTTGGGAAGCTGCAACCGCGCGTTGCCAAAGTGTTCGTTGAAGAGCCCGAAGTTGCAGGCAATTTTTTGTCATCCGCGCCGAAAGTGTTGATGAATGTGAGTGACCTCGCGGCGAGCGAATTGCTGGGACCGGGCTCGCGCGCAAGCTATCGACTACAAGTTGCGGGCGATCGCGCTGATGAGTTTGCCGCAGCAATCAAGCCCAAGCTCGGGCCCGGGCAGCGTATCGAGACCGTGCGCGAACTTCGCCCCGAAGTGCGCAACACGCTTGAGCGAAGTGAGCAATTCCTTGGCCTCGCTGCGTCATTCGCGGTTTTGCTTGCGGTGGTTGCCATTGTCCTCGCGCTGCGCCGTTACCTGAAGCGCGAACTCGACACCGCCACCATTTTTCGCACGCTCGGCGCGGCCCGACGGCAAACGCTGTTGCATTTCTTGGGGCAATTTTTTGTCCTCTCGCTGATTGCGTGTGCGTTGGGCGTCGCGCTAGCGTACGTCGCGCAAGCGGGGCTCGCCTACGCCGTGCGCGGATTGTTTGCTTCTGAGCTCCCGGCGGCGGGCCTGGCGCCGCTGTGGCGCGCGTTTGCCACGGGTCTGGTGTTGCTGCTTGGCTTTGCATTGCCACCGCTCGTCGCGCTGGCGAGCACGCCGCCCGTGCGCGCGCTGCGCCGCGATATGGCGCTGCCCACGGGCGGCGGTATTGTCGCTGCGCTGCTGGGCGTGATCGCGGTGCTGGGTGTGGTGATGTTGCAAGCGCAAGACCTCAAAACCGGCGCAATTTTCGTTGCTGGCATCGTCGCCCTTGTAGGTGCGGCGGCGCTTGGCGCGGCAGCGCTTCTCTGGGGCGTGCGGCGCGTGACGCGTGCGCGCTCACGGAGCGCATGGCAGATGGGGCTCGCGAACTTGGACCGACGCCGCCTTTCTACCAGCATCCAGATTGCTTGTTTGGGCTTGGGCGTGATGACGCTGATCACCGTCGGCTTTGTGCGCACGGATTTATTCGCCGCGTGGCAGAAATCGCTTCCTGCCGACGCGCCGAATCGCTTCTTAATTAACGTTCAACAGGATCAAGTGGCGCCACTCCAGTCGCTTCTGAAAGAGCGCGGACAAGATGCCAATTTCTATCCGATGGTGCGTGGTCGGCTCGTCGCGGTGAACGAAAAATCGATTACGCCCGCCGATTACCCCAACGAACGCGCCAAGCGATTGGTGGCGCGTGAGTGGAATATTTCCTCGGCGGATGCGCTGCCGAAAGGCAATGTGATTTTGAGCGGCAGCTACTTCGCGCCCGAAGCGCGCGATGAGCTCTCGCTCGAAGAAGAGCTCGCACGTGATTTAGGCATCAACTTGGGTGATACGCTGACCTATGACATCGCAGGTGAGCGCGCGACCTACAAGGTCACAAGCCTGAGAAAAGTGGATTGGGACAGCTTCCGCGCAAACTTCTTCGCGTTGGTCCCAAAGAGCAATCTCGATACGCTTCCCAAGAGCTACATCACATCCTTTCATTTGCCCACCAATGACTTGAAGACGTTGCCCGCAATCGTGAACACTGCGCCAAACGTGCTCGCCATTGATGTGTCAGAAGTGATGGAGCGGGTGCGAAGCATCGTTGATCAAGTGGCAAAGGCACTCGAGTTCGTGTTCTTGTTCACGCTTGCTGCGGGATTGCTCACGCTCTACACCGCCGTGGTTTCCACACAAGATGAACGCCGATACGACACCGCAATTGTGCGAACGCTGGGCGGAACGCGTCGGCAAGTGCGCGATGCGCTGATCGCGGAATTCTCGCTGCTCGGAATCGCTGCGGGCGCGCTTGGCGTGTTCGGCGCGATTGCACTCACATGGGCGCTGGCAACACGAATCCTGAAGATCGAATTCATCGCATCGCCAGTTGTCTGGATTGTTGGCCTTGTTGCAGCAACCTTGCTCACACTCGTTGCCGGATGGCTCGGTACACGCAGCGTGCTTTCCACACCACCGATTCGCGTGCTTCGAGAGGGTTAGTGCAATGCCGCTTTCGCTGGATACGCTTCGCGAAAAGATCGCTCACGCACGCACCACGCAGCACTATATCTCGGGCGATGGCACGAGCGAGGAGAGAAAGCTCGCGCACCAAGTCACAGGCCGCACGGTACGCCTGGCGGCGGTGCTGATCCTCCTCACCCGCGAAAACGATATCGCGAACGATTGGCAGGTCGTACTCACCCAACGCACCGCGCATTTGCACGACCACGCGGGGCAAATCAGCTTTCCGGGCGGCCGCAAAGACGATGAAGACAGCGACCTCATCGCCACCGCCCTGCGCGAAGCGAACGAAGAGATTGGCGCGGATGCCTCAAAGATCGAAGTGATCGGCGCATTGCCGAGCTATGTCACGGTGACCGCGTATGAGGTCACACCTATCGTCGCGATCAGTGTGCCGCAACCTTACGTATGTGATCCGTTTGAAGTGGCGGACATCTTTCATATGCCACTTGCGCATGTGCTCGAAGAGGGCAATTGGCGACGCGATAGCTTCATGCGCGCAGGCTTACGGCGTGAGTATTGGGCGGTGCCGTTTCGCGAGCGCTACGTGTGGGGCGCGACGGCGGGTATGTTGCGCACACTCAAAATGGCTCTGACGAGTGAAAAAGAATAGATACGCCTGCTCGCTGAAAGGCAGCAAGCAAACCATTAACTCTGCAGGCTCGACTTCGATTGGCTTACTTTCGGTTTGCTCATTGGCGGCCCTTGCAAGCGGCGCAAGCGCGCAAACAATTGTTGAACCCATCGTTATCACGGCCACGCGCCTAGCGACTAACCCTTTCGAGATTCCGGCCTCCATTGACATCGTGGATGGAGATACGTTGCGCACCGGCCAACTGCAGGTAAACCTTTCAGAAACACTTGCGCGCATTCCCGGCATCAATGTGCAAAACCGCAGCAATTACGCGCAAGATTTGCAGATTTCTTCGCGCGGCTACGGCGCACGCGCGAGTTTTGGCGTGCGCGGCATCAAGGTTTTGATCGACGGCATTCCTGCGAGCGCGCCCGATGGTGCGGGGCAAGTGGCGACTTTCGCGCTCTCATCGGCGGAACGTGTGGAAGTGTTGCGCGGGCCGTTCTCAGCGCTCTACGGCAACGCCTCAGGCGGTGTGATTCAACTCATCACCGAAGCGCCGCCGAAGAAACCAACAGTCGCTGCAACGCTTGCAGCGACTTCGTTCGATGGCTTGCGCTACGGCGTTCGCGGCGGCGCGAACTTCGGCGGTGGCGGCGTTGTGATCGACGCCTCGCGCTATGAAACCGATGGCTTCCGCCCGCAAAGTGCCGCGCAGCGCGATGTGCTCAATGCGAAAGCCGAATGGAAAACGGGCGCGCATTCGTTTGGTCTGCTGCTCACGAGTTTGAGCATGCCTGATTCGCAAGATGCGCTCGGCCTCACCCGCGCGCAGCTCGATGCCAATCCCGATCAAACTGCGAGTGTCGCCACACAGTTCAACACGCGAAAGACGACAAGACAATCGCAACTCGGCGGCACCTGGCGTTGGGCCGCGAGTGAGGCAACGAGCGTGAATGCCATGCTCTACGGCGGCACACGCGACGTACTGCAATTTCAATCGATCGCCACGGCAGCGCAAGGCGCGCCGACGCATCCCGGCGGCGTGATCGATCTTGATCGCAGCTTTCTCGGCGGTGATCTGCGCGTCAATCACGTGATCCCGCTTGCTGCGGGGCGTTTGCAGTTGACCGCGGGACTTTCTCGCGACGAGCAAGACGAAGCGCGCAAAGGCTTTCAGAATTTCACCGGTAGCGGCGCGTCGCAAGTGCTCGGTGTCGCGGGCGCGCTTCGTCGCGATGAAGACAACAATCTCATCGCCAACGATGTTTTCGCGCAAGCGGATTGGCAGAGTGAGTTCGTGAACGCGTTCCTCGGTGTGCGTCAGTCGAAACTGACCATGCGATCTACCGACCGCTATGTCGTGCCGGGCAATCCGAACGACAGCGGCCAGCTTAAATTCGACGCCACCACGCCAGTGATCGGCGCAACATTCAAGCTCTCGCCCGCGTTGCGCGTATACGCGAGCGCGGGGCGCGGGTTCGAAACGCCCACGTTTAACGAAGCCGCCTATCGGTTGCCGGGCGCGGGCGGACAAACAGGCCTGAACTTCGATTTGAAGAGCGCAACCAGTCGCAACTACGAAGCGGGCATCAAATGGCGTAACGGACGCGGCGCAATTGGCACGTTCGCGCTCTTCCGTTCGGAAACCAACGATGAGATCGCGCCGCTTACCAATAGTGCTGGCCGCAGCGTATTCCGCAACGTCGGCCGCACCTCGCGCGAAGGCATCGAAGCAACGTTCGCGATGCCAATTGCTAACACGATTGATCTCTATGCGAGTGCAAATGTGATTGATGCGAAGTATCGCGACGCGTTTCTTGCATGCGGCGCACCGCCGTGCACGACGCCGAACATCGCCGTCGCCGCGGGCGCAAAGATTCCCGGGGTGCCAAAGCAGCAAGCTTTTTTAGAACTGCGCGCCCGCCCGATGCAGGGGCTTCTCGCGACGATCGAGCTGCAGCATCAAGGCCGCGTCTACGCGAACGACACCAACACCGAATCGTCAAAGCCCGCAACGCTCGTGAATGCGATGCTCTCGTACCGCAAGGCATGGAACAAGATCGATTACACGGCCAGCTTGCGCGCCGAAAATCTCGGCGACAAGCGCGACGCCGCAACCGTGATCGTGAACGAAGCCAATGGCCGCTTCTTTGAGCCGCGCCCTCCGCGTGCCTGGATGGTTTCGCTCGAAGTGCGTTATCGATAAATAAGCGCGATCAACGTGATGTGACAGCGTTGATCGCTCGTGCCACAACTGGCGAGGGTGACCCCGTTGCCAAGCTGGCGCGCGCAACCGCTGAACGATTCTGGTTCCAGCGTTAAACTGTTCAGAAGCGCAGTACAACCGAATTCAACGAGCAATTTCAACGATTTCGAGATCAACAATGCAAAGCGTGATTTGCACTTATAAAATGTTATTGACGCATCGCGCGTATAAAGCACGTTAGGCGTCGGAAACGAAGCACAGCCCATGCATCTGACAACAAGCATTCCGTCGTGTTTCCTCCGGCCATGGGTTACAGGCGACAAGATCAACCTTGTGCGCTTCGCCAACGACCGAAGAATCTGGCGAAACCTGACCCACATGTTTCCGAGCCCGTATACAGAAGAAGATGCCGACCATTGGCTTCAGATCGTCAATGAGTTCGATCCAGACACACATTTCGCCATTGAAGTTAACGGCCTAGCCATTGGTGGCATTGGCGCTGCTCCGCTTGAAGGAATCTTTTCAGGTACGAGCGAGTTCGGGTACTGGTTGGGTGCGCCGTATTGGGGGAAAGGCATTGCCACTGCTGCGGCGCAGGCTATGGTTGCCCACGCATTCTCAAACTTGGCCTGCGAACGCTTGGAGGCTGCAGTGTTCGAGTGGAACCCAGCTTCCATGCGCGTTCTTGAGAAAGCCGGCTTTTCGCTAGAAGGCGTACTTAAACGTAGCGCGTTCAAAGATGGTCAGCTCATCAATAGGCATATGTATGCAATCACCAAACCCGACGCCTAACCCTTCCATCGAGGGGGACGTCCAAGGGCTATCGCCCTCGGCCGCCCCTCATGTCAAACGCTAGCCCACGTCAAAACAGTCACGCGTAACCTTCGCGCTTTCCTGGCCGAACTCACACCGTGACCACACGCGGCGGGCACCATCGTGCCGCCTACTCAAGCGATGAAAAAGATACTCTTCCTGTTGGCATCTCACGCCAGCGTCCTCGCGATTGGGTTCGCGCTCGGCATTTATGCGCTGCCTATTCTCATCGCGCCTGATGCGCCGACGAAGGAACAAGTGTCGTCAGCCGCCGCACAGGCCGCGTACACGGGGCAGTTTCGCCGTGACCTCAAAGACAGCGACGCGCTTCACTGGGGCGAAGGCGCTGTTTCGGTGGGGCGCGAGAGCATTGCCCTTGCCGGTCGGTTGTCACCAGGCCCGGATTACAAACTCTACCTTTCGCCAGAGTTTGTTGAGACGGAAGCAGACTTCAAGCGATTGAAGTCACAAATGAAACGCGTGGGTGACGTTCGAACGTTTGAAAACTTCGTCGTGCCCGTGTCGGCATCGGTCGACGTCTCTCAATACAAAGCGGTCATCATTTGGTGCGAATCGTTTTCTGAGTTCATCACGGCGGCGAAGTACAAGTAGCGTGTGGCCCACGTGCGGTCGTGTACAGGCTTTGGCCTAGAAAAGCCGATTTATACGGGGCTTAGTGGCTAATTCGCAAGTTTTCAAAAATAATCGAATCAAGCGTATTGCCTAATAGAATCAGTCGATAGATTAAACAGCTTATAGAAGTTTGGCGTTCCGCAAAAGCGCATCGATCTGCTTCTTCACCGCCTCGCGCGCCTCCGGGTCCGGGCCGACGGTGACGCCTTTTTCCGCGCCGTTCACGCCGTTCGGCACGTCTTTGCGCACACGCAGTTTTCCCCTCGGATTGTCGAAGTCATGAAACGCGCCGGGGAACGTGGTGATCGTCGCCGCCTGCTTGTTTTCTTGCAGCCTTTTGACGAACGTTTTGCACGGCTCGGCAGGCGTCCAGTCGTCAGCCTCTCCGATCAAGAGCGTCAGCGGCGCAGAGAGCTTCGGAATACGTGCCGATTTCGCATAGCTGGAGCAGCCGGGATAGAAGGAGATCGCTGCGACGAAATTTGTTTCAGAGGGCACTGGCGGAAGCGTGCTTTTCGTTGGCTCGTTCACAGGCGTATCAGCGCCTTTGGTTGTTGGGCTTGCGCCGCTCGCGGTCACCAGCGTCGTCGTTGGAGAACCGCTCGCGCCTGAGATTCCGCCGCCAGCGCGTTCGGCGGCAATCGTGGCCAGCGTCGTTCCGCCACCGTGCGACCAGCCCATCAGCACGAGCTTCTTCGCGTCCACCTCTTTGCGCGCTTCAAGCCAGCGCTTCGCTGCCCATACGTCGTTCACCCGATCCGCTTGCTTGATGGAACGATCGCCAAATTTCTGTGTGCAAATCTGCTCGTAGCCGCGCGAGGTGAAACTCTCCGGGAAGAGAACGACGAAGCCGCGCGCCAAATACCAGTCTTTCCACATCGTGTGTCGCGCGTTCAACTCGCCCTTCGCGCCAACGCCGCCGCATCCGTGCAAAAGGATGACGGCTGCACGCGGCGCGTCCGACTTTGCTTCGGGCACGAAGAGTTGCGCGCGCAATGTTTTGTTCTCACCCAAATGCGGCGCAGGAATCGCGACGATTTCGGCGAAGACGCCACTGCTGACAATGGCGGCAGTCGATGCAACGGTCGTCGCGATCATTCGAAGCAGAAAGCGCACAGCACGATTCCTTTTCACATGTGGAGGCGCGGGCTTGACCGCGCGAAGCGAGTACATCGTCACGACATAGCGCGGTCAAGCCCGCGCCTACAACCTCTCGTTACGCGAGCATTCCGTCACCCATCGCCGGAAGTTCCCTTGGCTTACGATCAGCGCCGATCGCGACGTAGGTCAATTCGGCTTCGGTGACTTTCACCACGGTTGTGCCGCGATTGCGCTCGGAATACACCTCAACATCGACCGTGACCGACGTTCGTCCCACGCGCTTGATCGTTGCGTAAAAACTCACCACATCGCCAATCTGCACGGGTTGCTTGAACACAAATTGATTCACCGCCACAGTCGCGATGCGCCCCTTCGCGCGGCGAACGGCTGGAATGCTTCCAGCCAAGTCCACTTGCGACATGATCCAGCCGCCGAAGATGTCGCCGTTGGCATTGGCATCGGCGGGCATGGGAATGACGCGCAGCGCAAGCTCGCGGTCGGTGGGAAGAGAGGTTTCAGTCATGGATTGGCTCGCCGGGGCGATCAGAAGCGGTATCGAAGAATGTAACGTGCCGGAGCGCCGCGTAACGCGCGTTGAACGTCACACACCAGAAACATGTTTTACGGAATTTGATTGATGCGCCTATCCAATTTGGGCAAGCGTCCCGATTATCATTTATCGCTAGCGGATTAATTGCGCGCCAAGCCCAATAAAAATAGGCGCTCGGTAAATCTACTCGTAGGATCTCTGCGCGGCGCTCTCCGTCGGCGTGAACGTCGAAATTCGGGCGGCAGCGCTGCTGTGCGGCAATCAAATTGAGGTGTTTTGGATGTTCGGTCGATTTTTTCAGCTCAATCTGCGCACGCCCCTGCGCCGAGCATCGATTGCGATGCTCGCCTTTTGCGCCCTGTCAGCCACTAGCTCGGCGGCCCCCACCATCGGCGGCGCAAGCGTCACCGGACTGCCGATTTCGTCGTTGCGGGTGATGAGCTACGAGACTGCCGTGATGACGGGCGCACTGGCGATGCATAGCGCCGATGCATTCACATGGATCGAATACGAATTTTGGAGAGCGCGCGGGGCTGCGGGCGACAGTGCCCCGCGAATCCTTCAAAGCATTTACCAGCGGCCCGCGAGTCGGGCGAACTTTCCGACGTTTTTTACGAGCGAAGAGTTCGTCATTGCGCTCTATCGAACGTTGCTCGATGTCACCAATCCGCCGTCTACCAGCGTGCTGTTCTGGAAGTCTCGACTCGACAACTATCGAAATCCTAGTGCGCCGAATCCTTACCCCGAAGGCCAGTTGATTCAAGACTTTTACATCGCAGCGCTCGGTGCCGCGCAAACCGATGCAGCCACGCGTCAGTTTCTGAATCGATTGCAAGCAGCGCAAATCATCAAAAAGGAGATCGAAACCGACGCCGAGAAGAACTTGGATCTGCTCAGCAACGCCGTCTATGCCGTTTCGCGCCCGCGTCTGCTCTCAATCACCGACGATGTAGCCACCTACAACAGCGCCGTCGCGCCGCTCTCGCGCCTCAATTGGCTCATCGACCAGTCGGCAATTGCGCCAGGTGCAACGTTTAACGCTGCAACCGGCGTGCTCACTGTCGCAGGGACTGAGCTGGTCGCGCTCGCGGGCGCGAACAACGACATCGATCTCTCAAAAATTACGCTTTACGGCGATGGCACGCCGTACACGCTCACCAGCGGCTTCGTTGAAATCACCAGCGCCACGAGCTTTCAGGTAACGCTCAACGCTGCAGATCGATTCGCACTTTCCTCGCGCATCAATCGCGACGGCACCCTCTCGCAAGGCAATGTGAAAT
Source organism: Betaproteobacteria bacterium (assembly GCA_013298765.1). Taxonomy (GTDB): domain Bacteria; phylum Pseudomonadota; class Gammaproteobacteria; order Burkholderiales; family Casimicrobiaceae; genus Casimicrobium. Next base: position 42,730 of record JAAFJA010000003.1, on the reverse strand, counting down.
ACCTGATCGCGGCTGTCCAAGGTTGGAACGGCCCCTTTGACCCACAACAACCCGACGCACTGACCGGAACTCGCATCACCGCAACTAACACCGCCGCCGTGCCGCTTCTCAACATCGACAACAGCGACGTGTCTACACAATACGATGCGGCGACGGACGGCGTGCTGCTGCTGCGCTACCTGTTCGGCTTACGGGGCGATGCGCTCACAGCCGGTGCGCTTGGCAGCGGCGCAACACGCGATGCCGCGCAAGTCACGAGCTATCTCTCGGCATTCATTCCCGCCAATCAGGCGCAGTCACCCTTCGATGTTGACGGGGACGGCATGGTCTCACCGCTCACCGATGGCCTCATGATTCTGCGCCGCCTGCTGAACCCGACCGCAGCGGTGAGTAACGCCGCCGCCATGAGCGCGATCACAGTGGGCGCAAAGCGTGGCACGCGTACGGACGCACAAATCGTGACAGCCATCGACGCGTTGAAGCCCTGAACAGGACCCGCGCTAACCGTGCGACGTCCTCTGATTCGTCGCAATTTCCCCTAGCACCTCAATGGCGCTCCCCGCCGCTCGCCAACGCGCTTGCGCTGCGTTCAATGTGCCGCCGGGTTCGGCATGAGCAATCACGATGCGTGTAGCCAGCAACGCAGCAACGTCATTGCGCTCAACAGCAAGTTTTTCGGTCAGGCGACTATTGGCGGTGTGTGATGTCACCACCGCCATGCGCTGCTCAGCCAACGCAGTCTGCCACCCGCTTTCAAAGCCGAGACCGAGGCGCGCGCCCTCTAGCGGGCGAGCGATCACCACCACTACAGGACACCTCGCCTGTAGCAACAGCGTTAGTACCGATTGCTCGAGTGGCGAATGAAAGCCGCTTACGACTGCATTCCCCGCGCGCGCCTGTACCAACGCCCAATCGGTTCCCGCCCGGATCGCAGAGCCAGGGCAGCGGCGGGACGCGAAAAAGGCGGTCAGTGACTGTGTTAGCAAGGCAGCGTTACCCATGCCGCGCAAAGGCACAGAATCTATTTCGAATGTCCAGGTTTCTGTGTAGTTATCCAGCATTTTGATAACAAATAAAATGCTAACGCATTGATTTATCGAAGAAATTTGCGGATATTGCGTTTATTATTTGCCGAGAAAAATAATAACCATCGAATGCAATCGTGCCCAGAGTACAGCGCCCGTCAAGGGGAAACCACTTCCTGCGTTCGCGTTCATTGCGAATAGCCCAATCGCCTTGCGGAGATACCGCGATCAAACGCCGCGACCAAGAACAAGCCTACGCCAACTCCTAGAATCTAGGGGCCGTTGCGGCTCAACTGGCGATTACGCAAATAACGCAGCAGCTAAGTTATTGATAATAAACACAAATCAGGCCCCATCTAGTTTGTTTTTTTCAGCATTTACAAACAAATTTGGCGTTTGAGCGGTGGCGGGCTTGGTGTAGGCGGCGTTTCTTCGCCCGCGATCAGGCAGCGCGGTAAGCACCCCCTGTTGCACCCAATCTTTCAACATCCGCGACGCCTCGGTCACGTCCACCTTTGCGATCTCGCGCAACTGGCTATTACCAATCGGTCCGTTCTTATCAATCCAGTGGCTCACTTCATCCCACGCTGTTGGGCGCTCTAGGTTGAAAAGCGTCAGCGTGATGTGCTCCACCGCAACTTCTGTGCTTTGCCGATATTGTGGCGGGTAGCGTTTCGCCTCGTCCATCTCGGCAAACATTGCCTTCACGCCTTCGCCCGCATCAATATTCGGTGCGTTTGGAAACTCGCGCAGGTTCGTTGCCACCAGCGGGTTACGTGCCTTGCTGCCTGCGCGCATGATGTTTTCCGCCGTGATGTTGCCGGGGAAGGTGCCGGGGCTTTCCACCTCGATACGGTCATCAAAAATGCGGATGAAAATATCGCGATTGAGCCGATAGTCGCGGTGAATCACCGCGTTCACAATCGCCTCTTTCACCACGCGCTCGGGGTACGCATGTTTCGCCTTGAAGCCGCTGCTCGATAGCGTCACGCCCTGTGCGATTTCGTCGAGCACCATACGCACGGCTGCGTCGATCTGCTCAATCAGCGGCCCGCGCACTGTCTTCGGCGGTTTGCGGTAATTGGGTGTTGCGCTCGGTAGTGCCGATTTGCCGTCAAACACCATGATGCGAATGTCTGCCCGGGTGTCATGCGCGGCGAGCAAGCTGCCTGGCTCCTCAGCAAACAACAGCACCGCCGCGCGAGTTGGATGAACTTCACCAGCGACCACATGCGCCAAGCCAATTTTTTGCAATTGCTCGGCAAACGTGCCCGTGAGCCGCCCGCGTGCCGCAGCGAACTCTCGCCACACATCGGTCTCAAGCAACGCCAGATTCACTGGCACCGTTTCGCTTGTGGCGCTTCTCGTACCGCGCTGGTAGGAAAGTTCAGTCGTCTCCGCTGCAACCATTTCGCGGTTGCTGGTTTCCATACGTTTCCAAGTGCCATTACCCACAACGGAATGCACTTGTTCGCTCTTGTCCACGCGCAGCATCACGATATGACCGGGTTGCCCGTTGTGCAACGTGCACGACACGCGCACCCAATACAGCCCGCCCATCGCGGGCTCAAAGCGTTTCATGATCTCGCGCTGCAAATCGTCAAACGCTTCCGGGTTCTCTTCGATGCCGAACAAACGCGAACGCTGCGGCGCGCCAGGCTTCAGGTCCTTTGCATCGCCAATACCAATCGCGATGATGCCGCCATCAGTATTGGCAAACGCGCAGACGGTTTCAACGATGCGCGTGAGCTTGGCGCTGATGCGCTTGAAATCCAGCGTGCGGCTCTCGCTGGCGGCGAGCAGTTTCGAGATGCGATCAGCGGCCTGCGCGGGCGAGAGGTCAATCATCGCTGTCGTCATCCGCACTTTGGCCCATGCGGTACTTGATGTCGTAGTTGATGATCAGATCAGTTTGTTCAGGAGAAAGCCCGAAAAGTTCTGCCAATACCTCATCCACTTGATCAATGATTGATTTGGATTTCGCTGGTGACAAGGACTGTAGCTCTATCCGTCCCGTCTTCTTGTTGTTCATCACCAATGTTCGAGCCTTGGATTCGTAGTCCTTTTCAACCGTCTCGCTCAACGCTGTCAGTCGCGAATCCTTCAAATTCGGTGATGGAACAAGATCAATATCAGCGGGATTTAGATCACGACCGTTCGACGTCCATTGCCATAAGCAATAGAAAGTCGTGCTCAGCAGCAAACAATGCACGGGCGCGTGCAATTGCTGGTCAACAATCAAGGCCGTTTCGCGCGAACTCGGTGATGGCACACCGTTAATAGTGCAATAAGGGGGCTTGCGAGTAACCGTGCTGAAATACCGCAGCCCAGTGTTTTTGTAATAAAGCCGAGCGTTACCCTTTAGAGCCCCCGAACTTACGAGCGACGGATATTTCAAGAGATGGCCCATCAAAGAACGCTCAGATGTACCGCGAGTTTTGGGCCAAATTGATCGACGATTCGATAGCGCAGACACTTGATCAAAACTCAAGCTTTGAAATAACGCGTCACGTTCCTCGTGACTCCATTTCAAGTAGCCGCCACTAAAAATCCTGGGCGTACGCGTGCTCGCACTTTGAATGTAAATGGTCAGTCGCTGCTCTGCTCCCTCGAACAATTTACCCGGTCTAGTGCCAAAACTTACGACGTGAACATCATTGCGGGCAGTTAAGGATTCGCGCAAGCCTTGCATGCGATCAGTGCTCGGCAATGACACCGGAACAATCTGCGCGACCCATCCGTTAGTACTAGCAAGAGTACATACACGCTGGCACACGGTCGCATAGAGATTGGTGGCAAATGGCAATAGGTACGACATCACGCCGTAGCTGCTACGTACTTTTGAATACTCAACGTAAGGCGGATTGCCGATCACCACATCAAACCCACCCGTCGCCATCAATGGATAGAAATCCACGAACCAATGAAACGGTTGATGGCTCGCTTTCCAAGCTTCGTACTTTGCCGCCAATTTCGGGTTGACCCCGTATTCCTTGGCCAAGTGGTAGTTGAGCGTCTCTTCCAAATCGTGCAACGTGTTGTCGAGCGCTTGCTTGTCAGCGGGCGACACATGGCCGCCACGCTGCACTTGCTGAATCTGGAAGTTGTTGTACTGCTGCTCGACGGCGATCAGGCGCAGGCGTATGTCTTCCCATGCGTCGTCGAATAGATTGCCCGACTGGGGTTGCGCATGAGTGCCAACGCCGAGCACTGCCTTTCGTGTTTCGTCTTCGGTGGCATAGCCGACCAGCGTGTTGCCATGACGGATGTTGAAGTCAATGTCCGGCAGCGGTTCGATGTCGTCGCCCGGCTCCAGCAGTGCGACGAGTTTGAGGAAGAGCCGCAGCTTGGCGATTTCGGTTGCCTGCTCCTCAATATCCACCCCGTACAGATTGTTGACGATGATGTGTTTAATGACCGCGTAGCTTTGCGCGCGATCTGTCTTCTCGGTGGCAAAACGGGTGAGGATTTCATCGACCTCAGCCCATTTCTCCGGCGACGACTTTTCACCCGCGATCAACGCATCATTGCGCACCGCATGCAGCGTGCGCAGGGTGGCGTCGTACAACGGTTTGAGGATATTGAGCGCCGCAAACAGGAACGCGCCAGAGCCGCAGGTGGGGTCGAGCACCGACAGGCCGTGGCGGAATTTTTCGTTGCTCTTGCGCGGCAGGCGGCCTGCAAGGTTGAACCAGAAACTTTTGAGCAACGCCACATCGGTGCAGCGCTCAATCAAGTCCTGCACGAACTGTCGAATGTTCAGGTTGTAGGTGATCAGGTCGCCTACATCGCGCAGATCGCCTGAAGCGATTTTGGCGCGCACCTCGCGCGCGCGTTGGTGGCGAGCGATGGTTTCGCGCCAGATTTCGGTGGGCAGGCTGAGGGTGTCGTCGGCGCGCTTGTTCCACGGTTTGCGGCGAGCCAGTAGGTCGGGGGCTTCGGTGTCCAGGCCGTTGGTGATTTCGGGTGGATAGTTTGGAAGCGCGTCGCCGCCGCCCTCACCCCAACCCTCTCCCGCGCGCGGGAGAGGGGGAAGACCTTTGAGCATTGCTGGGTAGATGTACGTGTCGCCGCTGTGTTGCAGCAGGGGCCACGCGAGCGCATCGAATGCACCGGGATGCTCCGCGCGCACCTTTGCGAGCAGGCAAGGCAAGATAGTGTTCTTGCCGATGTATTCGGTGATGTCTTCCTTGGTGTAGTACGCCCCCATTTGCTTCTGGTTGACGAACTTTTCGAAGATGTAGCCGAGCACGTCGGGGTTGACCTCGTTGCCTTTGGCAAGTGGCCGATCATCAAGGTGCCAATCCCAACCGTTGAAAAAGGCGAAGAGCTTTTCGAATGCTGCGTCAGCTACATCGAGCGCTTCGCCGTACTTCGTTTCCAGTTGGTGGCGCGCAAACAGCCCGCCATTGAGATAGGGAACATCGCCGAATTCAGCCTGGATCGCGGCACGGTTAGCCTCAGTACGGGCCTCGGCAAAACCGCGAAAGAACAGCGGGCAAAGGAATGCTCGATAGAAGGACGGCGAGCCTTTCTCTACCTTGGCCAAATGCTGATCGAGTCGCGACTGGAGATAGTCCTTCTTGCCGTCGAGGAATAGCTTTTCCTGCAGGAACCAGAGAAACATCAACCGATCAATAAGCACCGCCGTGTACCAGCGCTGATCTTCCGCGATCTCTTTGCCGATCTTTGGGATGCCGTCGATGAACGCAGTGAACGACTGACGCTGCTTGTCGAACTCCGTGTAGAACTTCTTGGTGACTTTGTCGCGGTCAAAGCCTGCGCCCAGCTTTTGCGTGACGCCGAAAACGGTGAGCGATTCCTCGTCGTCCAGCGTGAACGCAATGGCTCGGAGTTTCTGGCGCAGTAGCTCGGGTTGGTCACCCTTTCGCCATGTGATTTCGCGATACTGATTGGGTCGACCCGGTTCGCGCGACACCCATTGCCATACCTGCGTCGTTTTCGCCGCATCGGTAAACACGATCAGATGCTCGCGAACTTCAGCCGTGACTTTGCGCTCGATCTTCTGACGTGTGGCGTAGTCAGGTATGCGGCCCGCGGCATCCGGCCTGCATTGCAGCACTTGGACACTGCGCTTGTCTGCCACCACGTCGAGTGAAAATGTGTCGTCGCCGACGGCAACGATGTAGGGTTGCTGCTGCGCGGGCAAGTCCCAGCCGAGTTCGTTAAAAAGTTCAGTGAAGCGGAAATGCTTCAGGTGGTCGAGGTTGAAGTCGTTCATCGGGTATTCGCGTTCAACCTTGGGCGATCAGGCCCATTGAGCAGACGACGCGCGGGTCGCGCAATGCGGCGTCTTCTTCCGCGTAGGTCAGGCGACCTTCCTCGCGCAGTGACTTCACCGCCTCGCTGAGTTCTTCATCGTTCACGCCGCTTCGCATCAGGCGGTTGAGCAGGTCGCCCGCTGTTTCTAGCAGAGGACGTTGATAGATGTCATCAAGCGCCCGTTCGAGCTCTTCGTCGCGGAACAGCGTCTGGCCTTGCAGAGTGGCGTAATGCTTGAGACGTTCGTAAGTGCGGCGACGCGGGCTAGAGGGTCGACCGAGACCGCCGCCGACCGCTTTGTCCTGGCTTACCGCAAGTGCCAAGCCCTTGGCGACAAGATCGTGATGATTTTCAGCGCGCGGTAACGCGGGCGTGCCCGCCTCACACTCCGCCGCACGAAGCACGGTGAATTGCGACTCGGTGATGGTCTTGCCATCCACACCGACCCACGCGAGGTGATCGTTGCCCTCGGGGGACTTCACGTAAACGAGGGAGCCACCCGCCGCCGCGTCGTCACCCAAAAGTGGAAAGCGTGACGCATCCATCGTGAACGATTTGGCGGAATACACAACGGGCGGAAGTGCTTCCACTGCGCGTGCCAGCTCGGGGTCGTCTTGCGTGGCTTGCTTCCAGACCTGCAGGGCGTATGAGGCGAGGTCGACTTCGTCGTCGTTATCGTCCAGCACGCCCGACTGCTCGGTGTAAAGGTTGCGAATGGTTTGTTCTGCCTCTTCGTCTTCAAAGAACGCTTCATCGGTGCCGACGACCTCGGCGTTTTCTTTCAGGCGTTGCTGAATGCGACCACGAAGCTGGATGAGTCGCTCGACACCATCAGCGGGTAAGAATGAGTAGCAGTGAATCTGCTCGGACTTCTGCCCAATGCGATCAACGCGGCCCGCGCGCTGAATTAGGCGGATGATGGCCCAGGGCAAATCAAAATTCACCACGACGTGGCTGTCTTGCAGGTTTTGCCCTTCCGACAACACGTCGGTGCAGATGAGCACACGCAGCTCCTCACCTTTGCCCATCGTTTTGTTGTTCGACTTGGGCGAGAACTTGCAGGCGAGTGCGTACGGGTCAGCACTCGCGCCCGTCGCCACCTCAAGCTGTGTAACGCCCAACGCACGAAGCTCTCGCCCTAGATAGCGTGCAGTATCCGCAAACTGCGTGAACACGAGCACTTTTTCCTTACCGTGCGTCTGCGTCAGCAATGTGCGTAAGGCCTGAAATTTCTTGTCTTGCGCGGGTGCCCATTGACCGTTTTCGCGAAGGAGTTGCGACAGCATTTCCGTATCTGCCGCAAGGTGTTCGGCAAGTCGGGGCCTAAAAAGTGACGCCCGAATCCACTTGAATCGTTTTTTATATTCGCCCGAATACTGTCTGTAGATTGCCTTCGCGCGAACCATATCGTCCGGCACGCCATCCTCAGCCGGAACCTCGTCAATCAATCCGTCTAGCAAGTCTTCCGTTTCGCCCTGCATGCCCTCGGCATCTTCGTCAATTCGAACCCCATCGAGCAAATCAGGATCCTGGATACCTATCGGCAAATCAAGACCGTTTTCAATGGCGTAAAGGTAAATCTGGTTGCGCAAAATGTGCCGGTCAATGGATTGGATGAACGAGTAACCGGATGATTCGAGGCGCTTGAACAGATTGGTTCGACAAAATCCCATGAGCCGCTTCCCAGCGCGGCCAAGGTTTTCGATTTGTTTACGCTCGGCAGCAGTGGCGGCTTTTTCAGCCTGCGGATCAACGTAGAGGCCCAAGCCATAACGTGGGACGTGCAGATCGTTGATTTGATCCACTACTGCTGGTGAATAGAGGCGGGCGTAGCGGTCGGAAGCGTCGGTTTCGTCAACATCGAATTTGAGCGAACGCGGCAGGCGCGCGGGGAAGTAACGCTTTTCGCCGTCGTGACCGGCGATGAATCGCCGTCCGCTTGAGTCCGCTTCGGTGTAGTGCTGGATGATGAAGCTGCGAGTGCGGCGCACCATGTAAAGGCGAATCAACTCGCGCCAATCGTCAAACTCGTCGCTTTTCTCAATCGCAAGAATCGAATTGACCCGGCACTGATGCTTGCGCTCGAACTCGGCTTCGGACAGCCCGAGTTTGCGCATGAAGCGTTCGGGCCGAATGCCGATATTGGCCTTTTCGTCGATGAACAAGCGCAATTGGCTCGATAGATCGGATTTCGTTTTGTTGTACGGTGTGGCCGTCAGCAGGATGACCTTCGCGTCCACCTGCTTTATGTATTCTGAAATCGCCTTGTAGCGCCGCCCCTCGCGGTTGCGCAGGTTGTGGCTCTCGTCGATGAGCACAAGCCGGTAGGACTTGAGATCAGGCAATCGCTTCGTGGCCTGCGAGATGGGCAGAACTGTGCCACGTAATCCATACTCTGTGCGGTAGCGTTCCCACATCGGTTCCAGATTCTTCGGGCAGATGATGAGTGTTTCGTAGCCCAAATCATCTTCGAACATGCGGGCGAGCGCGGTCGCCATCATGGTCTTGCCAAGTCCGACCACGTCACCAATCATCACGCCACCGCGGCGGTGCAAGTGCCGTGCCGCAATCTTTACGGCACTTTTCTGGAACTCGAACAAGTCCCGCTCAAACCTCGCCGGAAGCCGAAATTGGCTCAAACCGGCGCGCGCCTCAGTGCTCAGGTGATACGCAATATTGAGATAAATATGGTGTGGCGGGATCAGTTCTTCCCGCGCCCAACTGCTCTCAATGATGTCGGCGAGATCGGCCGATACGTCTAAGGCCCAGCGTTCATTCCAGCGGGCATCGAACCACTTGGAGAGCTTGTCGGTCGCCATGTGGTCGAGCACATCAACGTTGAGCTCGCCTTGCCACGACAAGCCCTGCAAGGTCAGGTTGCTGCTACCGACAAAGCCGGTGATGGGGTTATTAACGTCGTCGCGAAAAAGCAGATAAAGTTTCGCGTGCAGCGGGTATGGCAGGAAGAGTTTTACGACGACGCGACCGGCCCTGAGCTGGCGGGCAAATTCGCGCAACCCGGCTTCGTCCTTGCCGCTTGGGATGCCGAGTGTGATTTGTTCGCGCAGGTGGACTGCAAATTTTTGCTTCAAGAGCGTGGCTCGAGCGTTATCGATCAGCCCCGAACCGGGCACATCCTTCGACAGACTGTAAAGCTCGCGTATTTCCTCGTGCGGCGGTCTTTGCATGCCGACGAGAACACGACAGAGCTGACCTTGCGCAGGATCCCAAGGGGCAACCAGATCTTCAATGGATTGCCAGCCGCGGAGATTCAAGTAGCCAACACAGAAGTCAGCGCGATGCGAAACCTGCATCGTCGCCCGCAGCGTGGTTAGCAGGTCTTCATTAATATTGTCGAAAATCCGGGCCATGGCAGCCTACCCCTCCTAGTCTGCAATGCTAGTTCACGGCCAAGCGTACCTCGACTCGTCGAGCACGGATATGAAAAAGCCCGGCGAACCGGGCTGCTTTTGCCGAGAGCGAAGCGACTAACCCAGCTGCGCGAGCATGTTCTCCGCGAACGAGCAGTTCGCGGGGCCGACGCCTTCGACGTTGACTTGTTTCACTACGCCGTCGTCGATGAGCAACGAGAAGCGTTGGCAGCGTACGCCCATGCCTTTGCCCGTCAGGTCGAGCTCAAGGCCGAGCGCTTTGGTGAATGCGCCCGAACCATCGCCCAACATGCGGATTTTGTCGCCCACTTGCTGCGATTGGCCCCATGCGCCCATCACGAAGCCGTCGTTGACCGACATGCAAACGACTGCATCAACGCCTTTGGCTTTGAGCGCGTCAAAGTTTTTCAAATAGCCAGGTACATGTTGCGCGGAGCAGGTGGGCGTGAACGCGCCGGGCAGACCGAAAATGACGACCTTTTTGCCAGCGGTCAGCGCAGCCATGTCAACCGGCTGTGGCGGCATAGGGCAGTTTTTCGCCGCATCCTGACCGACGGATTCGAAGAGGGTGCCTGCAGGGAGTTTGTCGCCGATGTTGATCGCCATGATAGTTTCCTTCGTGTGAACTGTGAGATGAGGGGCGAGGACGAATGCGCTCAACGCCAGATAAATGATGAGTGACGCGATGCACGGGGCTGAAGTAGCGGCCGCACTTCGCGTCATTCATCAATCTCTTTTTTTCGTCCGCTCGCGAACCGAATAGCAGAAAATTATCGTCGATATGAATGCCCCGCATGATTACAAGGCTTTTGCCGAACATCTGGCCGACCTCGCACGACCGATCGCACGACGCTACTTTCGCTCCGATCTGAAGGTGATCGATAAGCCCGACGCCACGCCGGTGACGCTTGCCGACATGGAAATTGAGGCGCGATTGCGCGAAGAAATTGCGGCGCGTTTTCCCGATCACGGCATCTTGGGCGAAGAAGAAGACCCGAAAAACATCGACGCCGAATTCGTTTGGGTCATCGATCCGATTGATGGCACCAAAGCCTTTACCGTGGGGAAGCCGCAATTTGGCACGCTGGTCGGGCTTTGCCGCGGCGGCGAACCGATCGTAGGCGTCATCGATCAAGCCATCACCGATGAGCGCTGGGTCGGGGCGAAAGGCGAAGGCGCGTGGTTCAACGGAGCGCCGATGCGGCGCGACACGAGCGGGCGCTCACTTGCCAGCAGGCACATCAAGCCTCTCGCTGAAACAATCGTTCTCGCAACGAGCCCAAGCATTTTTTCCGATAAAGCTAGCGCGGCGTATGACCAATTGCAGCGGGCCTGTAAAGGTTTTTATTGGGGCGGCGATTGTTACAATTTTGCGATGGTTGCCCAAGATAACGCGGGGCTAGTCTTTGAAGCTGGTTTGAAGACTGTCGATTTCATTGCGCTCGTGAATCCGATCATCGAAGCGGGCGGCTACGTCTGTGATTTCGACGGGAAACCCCTGACGATGCAAAGCGATGGCACCATCATCGCCGCGGCGAACCAGCGGCTCGCGGAAGAAGTGTTGGCGGTCATCCAATCGTGATCTCGCCGCTCTTTCGCGCCCTGGTCGAACGCGAGTTCAAGAATCGCTTCCTGGGCGGCGTTTTGTCGCCGATTTGGTGGCTGGTGCAGCCGCTCTTGCAGCTCGCCGTGTATGCGCTCGTGTTTAGCGTGTTCCTAAAGATTCAGTTGCCCGAAAAATATGGCACGAGTTATCTTGCCTTCCTCGCGGTTGGGCTTTGGCCGTGGATTGCGTTCACGGAGAGTGTGACGCGTGGTGCGGGTAGTCTGATTCAACAAGGTGCGCTCATCACGAAAACGCAGCTGCCGCGCGCCTGGGTGCCGCTGGCAACGGTGAGCGTGAGCTTTTCGCTGCACTTCGCGGCACTTTGCGTCATCGTGTTGCTGCTCGCGAGCCTTGGGCTCGGCATCAACGCATGGGGCATCTTCGCCAGTCTGCCCACATGGTTTGCGCTTTATCTTGCAGCGTTGGGTGTGGCGTGGTTCGTGAGTGTCGCGCAGGTCGTCATTCGTGATGTCGAACCGATGCTGGGGCCGCTTCTTTTCTTGATGACCTTTCTTGCGCCGATTCAGTACGCGATCGAAATCATTCCAAAAGACTTTCGCGCGTACGTTTACGCCAACCCGTTCACCCACGCGATTGAGCGGATGCACGAAGTGTTCTTGACGGGCCCCGCACTGCCTGGGCTCACTGATATGTATTTGTTACTCGGCGGTGCGGCGACGGCGCTCTTGGGATACGTGGTGTTCAAACGGGTTGCGCCGCATGTGGATGACTATCTATGAGCGCGCTTCTTAGTGTGACGCATGTCAACAAAGTCTTCCCCCGCACGAATCGCGGCGCAGGCCTGCGCGCCTTCGCACGCCTTGCGCTCGGGCGCGTGAACACCGAAGGCTTTTCTGCGCTCACTGACATCGACTTTTCAGTGAACAAAGGCGAATCGTTCGCTCTGGTTGGGGAAAACGGCGCGGGTAAATCGACGCTTTTGAAAATCATCGCAGGCGTATTGCAGCCGACGACAGGAAGCGTGGCGCGCACGGGAACGGTCGGGGCGCTTCTGGAGCTCGGGGCCGGTTTTCATGCCGAATACACGGGCCGCGAAAACTTAAAACTCGCTGCCGCCTTGCAGGGCTTGGTGGGAGGCGCGTTTGACGAGAAATTAGACGAAATCATCGCGTTTGCAGACATCGGCGAACACATTGATGCGCCGATCAAAACGTTTTCTAGCGGCATGATCGTTCGCCTCGGGTTTGCGCTGGTGACGGCGATGAAGCCAGATTTGCTCATCACCGACGAAGTGCTCGCGGTGGGCGACGAGTCGTTTCAAAACAAATGTATTACTTGGATGGAGCGTTATTTGAGCGATGGCGGCACCCTGCTGCTGGTCTCGCATTCGCTTTATCACGTGAAAAAACTCACCCAACGCGCCGTGTGGCTCGATCATGGCAAGCAGCGCTTACTTGGTTCTAGCCACGACGTTGCCATCGCGTACCAAACATTTCACGAAGAAAAGCAATCGAAGGCCAAGGCCGACGCGATGGACATTGATGAGGCGATGCTTGGTCAATATGCAGTGATTAAGTTGCACATTGAGTCGAGCGATAGCAACGGCCTTGTCGCCACCGGAGAGCTACGTTCGCGCGACGGGCGACGCCCGCAGGTGGCGGTGGGGATTGTGCGCGCCGACGGAACACCGGTGTTTGGCACAACTTCCGAGATCGATCACCACCCGCTCACCGAAATTGGCCCGGGCAGATTCGTGTTCAAAGTTTCATTTTTTGATTGGCGGCTACTACCCGGCAGCTACCGGCTCAAAGCACACGCCATGGACCCTGAGGGCATGCGGGTGTACGACACCGTCGAGCGCGAATTTATGGTGAGCGGCAAGCGGCGAGAGCTCGGCGCAGTGGATATTCGTAGGGAATGGACTTAACAGCGTATCTCCGTTTCGCCTCATTTAATTGGGGCTAAGCGCATAAAATAAAACAAGGCAATTAGCAAAATTTATTCGCCTCAGCCCAACTAAATAGGCGCTTTGTTAGCAAAAATTTATAAAAAACGACCGCGGTAGTCGGCAGTAGTCCGCGCTTGATGCTCGCGCGCTTTCGCCGAGGAGCGGCCCGCGCCCATGCAAATTCGGCCGTGATGACGGACTCTAAATATGAGTTGCTGCATTGCGGCAAATCCCAGCCCGTGTCTATAATCGTGGGCTTTGTTGATTGGCGACACAACGCCGAAATGCTCGGAAATTGAGCAAATTGGGAATGCGGCGGGCGCTCCATCGAACCTTCACTCGATTGAAACCCTATGCTCAGTGATGTCAGTCTTCAAAACCCGACCATTCGCCGAATGATCCTCTTGCAGGTCGGCATTACGGTCGGTCTTGCGGTCATCTCGGGGGTGATTTCGGGGCAACACGGGGCTATTTCCGCAGTATTGGGCGGCCTCACCAACGTGTTTGCATCGCTCATCTACGTGTTCGTCGCAAACCTCGGTTTACGCAAAGCGAATTCAACCAGCAACAGCGGCCTTTGGGCGCTGCTGCGAGCAGAACTCGTGAAGCTCGCGTTCATTGGAACGCAGCTCGCAGTGGTGGTGAAAACTTACGAACAGGTGGTTTTTCCCGCACTGCTAGCAGCATTTGTTGTGACACTGCTCGCCTGGCGTGTCACTTTATTAGGACAAGGCATGAAATCGTCTGCGCCACCCGCTGGTTCAGACGGCGACGTTAAACCTCAGTGAGTTGTTCACCATGGCTGGCGCCTACGAATCACCATCGCAGTTCATCGAACACCATCTGACCAATCTCACGGTCAAAACTGACCCTACCGGTGGGTTCTGGACCATCAACGTTGACAGCGTGATCACCGCCGTCGTGTTGGGCTTAATTGGTTTTGGCTTTCTTTATTCAATTTCGCGCAAAGTTACGCAAGGCGTTCCAGGCAAAGCACAGGCCTTTTTCGAAGTGCTCTACGAGTTCGTAGACACCCAGATCAAAGATGTGTACTCCGGTGATCGCAAATTCATCGTGAGTCTTGGTTTGTGCGTCTTCGTGTGGATCACGTTGATGAACGCGATGAAGTTCCTCCCGGTTGAGTGGCTTGCGCAGGGCTTTGCGCTCGTCGGCATTCCTTACTGGAAGCCCGTGCCTACCGCCGACTTGAACACCACGCTCGCGCTATCGCTTTCAGTGATTGGCCTGGTGATCTTCTTTAGCTTCAAAGCCAAGGGTTTCGGCGGCTACATCCACGAACTCTTCTGCACGCCATTCGGCAGTTTCCCGCTCCTCTGGCCGATCAACTTTGTATTCCAATTGATCGAGCTCGTTGCCAAGCCCTTGTCGCTGGCCTTGCGTCTTTACGGAAACATGTATGCGGGCGAGATCATCTTCTTGTTGATTGCGCTACTCGCAGGCGCGGGAATCGGCGGCGTTATCTTCGGCGCGCTATTGCACGCTGGCTGGGCGATCTTCCACATTCTCGTCGTGCCACTCCAAGCCTTCATCTTCATGATGCTCACCGCGGTGTATATCGCGATGGCTCATGAGCATCACTAGCGAGTGATCGAGCATCACTAGCAAGTGATCGAGCATCACTAGCAATTGATCGAACATCACTAACGATTTCTTATAGCTACTTTAATTTCACCCGAAAGGAAACCTCATGGAACTGCTCCAAAAAATCGCGATTTACGCAAACGTTCAGGCCTACACGGCAATCGCTATCGGCATCATCATCGGCTTGGGCGCGATCGGTGCTTGTATCGGCGTGGGCATGATGTGCTCGAAGTTCCTCGAGTCCGCTGCTCGCCAGCCTGAATTGATCCCACAACTGCAAGGTAAAGTGTTCCTGCTCCTCGGTCTGATCGACGCGTCGTTCATTATCGCGGTGGGTGTGGCGCTCTTCTTGGCGACGAACAACCCGCTGCTCGGCGCGTTGAACGCAATCAAGTAATTCTTTTGCCGATCAATCTGTTTAACGTAGAAAGGTCAATGTCATGAACATCACCATGACTTTGATTTTGCAAGCGATTGCGTTTGCGATCTTCATCTTTTTCACGGTGAAGTTCGTCGCGCCGCCGCTTGCAACTGCGATCGAAACGCGCCGCCGGCAAATTGCTGATGGCCTGGCTGAAGCCGAAAAAGGCAAGGCCTCGCTCGTGATCGCGCAAAAAGATGCCGACAAGATCATTGCTGAGGCGAAAGCCAAGGCGGCTGAGATCGTTGCGCTTGCAGAAAAGCAGCGCAATTCAACGATCGAAGCATCGAAGTCTGAAGCAAAGGCTGCGGGTGACCGCGAAAAAGCCGCTGCCCAGGCCGAGATTGATCAGCTTTCTGTGAAGGCTAAAGAAGAGCTGCGTGACCGCGTGGCTGAATTGGCCGTCGCGGGGGCCGAGCGCATTCTGAAGCGCGAGATCAATCCGCAGGTGCACAGCGATTTGCTGGGCCAACTCAAAGCCGAGCTGTAATCGATCATGGCCGAACTCGCCACCATCGCCCGTCCGTACGCAGAAGCTGCGTTTGCCCTCGCACGCGAGAGCAAATCACTTCCAACGTGGTCGGACGCGCTCTCGATGCTTGCCGCTGTGGCCGCTGACTCAAAGGTGGCTGCGGCGGTTGACAATCCGAAACTCTCCGCTGAGCAAAAGCACTCGTTGTTCGTAACTGTCATGGGCGACAAGCTCCCAGCGCAGGCATCGAAATTCGTGAGTGTTTTGCTGGAATCGGATCGGGTGAAATTGTTGCCGCAGATTAACGATCAATTCCAAGCGTTAAAACGCAAGGCAGAGAACGTTGCGCAGGCAACGGTCGCCTCGGCCTTTCCGCTGACCGATGCTCAGCGAGCAGACATTAAGGCTGGCCTCGCTAAGCGTTACGGGCGTGATATTGAACTTGTCGAGCAAACCGATCTCTCGTTGATCGGCGGTGCCAAGATCACGGTGGGCGATCAGGTGATTGACCGCACGGTTGTCGGCCAGCTCGCAAAGATGGAACGACAAATCAAAGCGTAGCGCCGCTACGCTGGATGCGCAGCCTAGAAAGTTGCGTATCAACCGAAATTTAAGAAATAGAACCTCCGTACCTGGAGCATAGAAATGAATCTAAATCCCTCTGAAATCAGCGAACTGATTAAAGCCAAGATCGCGAATCTCGATGTTGGCAGTGAAGTGCGGACCCAGGGCACGGTGGTCTCGGTGACCGACGGCATTTGCCGTGTGCACGGTCTGGCCGACGTGATGCAAGGCGAAATGCTTGAATTCCCAGGCAACACGTTTGGCCTGGCGTTGAACCTTGAGCGCGACTCTGTTGGCGCGGTGATCTTGGGTGCTTACGAGCACATCACCGAAGGCGACACCGTGAAGAGCACGGGGCGCATTCTATCGGTGCCGGTAGGCCCAGAGCTCATCGGTCGAGTGGTCAACGCGCTCGGCGAGCCAGTTGACGGGAAAGGTCCGATCAACGCGAAAGAAAGCGACGTGATCGAGAAGGTCGCGCCGGGCGTGATCGCTCGTAAATCGGTGAACCAACCGGTGCAAACCGGCTTGAAGTCGATTGACGCGATGGTGCCGATTGGCCGTGGCCAGCGCGAATTGATCATTGGAGATCGCCAAACCGGTAAGACTGCGGTGGCGATCGATACGATCATCAACCAAAAGGGTAAAAACCTTACCTGTATCTACGTCGCGATCGGTCAGAAAGCATCGACCATCGTCAACGTGGTTCGTAAGCTCGAAGAGAAAGGCGCGATGGCGTACACCATCGTCGTCGCCGCGACGGCGTCTGATTCGCCGGCCATGCAGTACCTCTCAGCATATTCGGGTTGCACGATGGGCGAGTACTTCCGCGATCGCGGCGAAGATGCGCTCATCATTTATGACGACTTGTCAAAGCAAGCCGTTGCTTATCGCCAAATTTCCTTGTTGCTGCGCCGTCCACCAGGTCGTGAAGCGTTCCCAGGCGATGTGTTCTATCTCCACAGCCGCTTGCTTGAGCGCGCAGCTCGCGTGAACGAGGAGTATGTTGAGAAATTCACTAAGGGTGCAGTTAAAGGCAAAACCGGTTCGCTCACCGCGCTTCCAGTGATCGAGACGCAGGCGGGCGACGTGTCTGCATTCGTTCCGACCAACGTGATTTCGATTACCGACGGTCAAATCTTCCTCGAGACTGATCTTTTTAACGCTGGTATTCGTCCTGCGATTAACGCCGGTATTTCGGTATCTCGCGTCGGTGGCTCTGCACAAACCAAGATCATCAAAAAGCTCGGCGGCGGCGTTCGTCTCGCGCTCGCGCAGTATCGCGAACTCGCAGCGTTCGCGCAGTTCGCATCGGACTTGGACGACGCAACGCGCAAACAGTTGGAGCGCGGTCGCTTGGTCACTGAGCTCATGAAGCAGGCACAGTACGCGCCTCTCTCTGTTTCCGAGATGGCGTTCACGCTGTTCGCAGTTAACAACGGTTACTTCGACGACATCGAAGTGAAGAAGGCGCTTCCCGCAGAAAAAGCACTGCATGCGTTCATGAAGTCCAAATACGGCGAACTCACCAACCGCATCGAAGATACGAAAGATCTCTCGAAGGATGATGAAACCGCGCTGCATGCGGCCATCAAAGACTTCAAAGCTAGCGCTTCTTACTAACCGCTGCGCCTGAAGGCAAATCATGGCTGGCTCAAAAGAAATCAGAACCAAGATCAAGAGCGTGCAGAACACGCGCAAGATCACCAAGGCGATGGAAATGGTCGCCGCATCCAAAATGCGCAAAGCGCAGGAGCGGATGCGCGCGGCACGTCCGTATGCCGATAAGGTTCGCAATATCGCGGCGCACATGGGCGCAGCAAACCCTGAGTATCGTCATCCGTACTTGATCGCCCGCGAAAAGATTGCAAACGCTGGGATGATCGTCGTGACCACTGATAAAGGTCTCTGCGGCGGTTTGAACACGAACGTTCTGCGCGCTGTCGTGAACAAGTACAAAGAACTCGAAGCAGGCGGCGCTAAAGTCATCACCTCGGCGATTGGTAACAAGGGTTACGGCTTCTTGAATCGCATGGGCGCGAAGCTCGTGTCGCATGTGGTGGCTCTTGGCGACACGCCCCATCTCGAGAAGCTGATCGGCGTCGTGAAAGTGCAGCTCGATGCCTATGAAAAAGGCGAAGTTGACGCGGTCTACGTGGCCTATACGAAGTTCGTCAACACCATGAAGCAAGAGGCGGTTGTTGAGCAGCTGTTGCCGCTCACCTCCGACAAGCTCGAGCAAACTGCAGCAGAAAAACAAGCGTACAGCTGGGATTACATCTACGAACCGGATGCAAAAACGGTGGTAGACGAGTTGCTTGTTCGCTATGTTGAGGCCCTTGTGTACCAAGCGGTTGCCGAGAATATGGCATCGGAGCAATCCGCACGCATGGTGGCCATGAAGGCCGCGTCGGACAACGCTAAGAACGTAATTTCCGAGCTCCAACTCACGTACAACAAAGCCCGCCAGGCTGCGATTACGAAAGAGCTCTCCGAAATCGTCGGTGGCGCTGCAGCCGTCTAAAGAATTTGAATCAACGAACTAACGAAGACATTTAGGAAACAACGATGAGCACGAATCAAGGCAGTATCGTTCAGTGCATTGGCGCGGTGGTGGACATCGAATTCCCGCGCAGTGCAATGCCCCGTGTGTACGACGCGCTAACGCTCGATAAATCCGCCGAACACAGTGGCGTTGAAGCGGGCTTAACGTTCGAAGTGCAGCAACAGCTGGGCGACGGCGTTGTTCGCACCATTGCGATGGGCTCATCCGACGGCCTGCGTCGCGGCATGAAGATCAACAACACTGGCGCCGGCATCATGGTGCCGGTCGGTAAGGCAACCCTCGGCCGAATCATGGACGTGCTCGGTCGCCCAATCGATGAGGCTGGCCCGATCGCAACCGAAGATCGTCGCGCGATTCACCAGAAAGCCCCAGCGCTTGCTGATCTGAAACCAACGACCGAACTGCTCGAAACCGGCATCAAGGTGATCGACCTGATTTGCCCATTCGCAAAGGGCGGCAAAATTGGTCTCTTCGGTGGTGCGGGCGTGGGCAAAACCGTAACCATGATGGAGCTCATCAACAACATCGCGAAAAGCTACGGCGGTTACTCCGTTTTCGCCGGTGTGGGTGAGCGCACTCGCGAAGGAAATGACTTCTACCACGAGATGGAAGAGTCAAAAGTTCTCGACAAAGTGGCGATGGTGTTCGGTCAGATGAACGAACCACCAGGCAACCGTTTGCGCGTGGCGTTGACTGGCCTTACGATGGCTGAAAAATTCCGTGACGAAGGCTTGGACATCCTTTTCTTCGTTGACAACATCTACCGCTACACGCTCGCAGGTACCGAGGTATCGGCGCTCCTAGGCCGTATGCCTTCAGCCGTGGGTTATCAGCCGACGCTCGCCGAAGAAATGGGTCGCTTGCAAGAGCGCATCACGTCGACAAAAACCGGTTCGATCACCTCGATTCAAGCCGTGTATGTTCCAGCCGACGACTTGACCGACCCATCGCCTGCAACCACGTTCCAACATTTGGATGCAACGGTTGTATTGTCGCGTGACATCGCTGCACTCGGTATTTTCCCCGCTGTGGATCCGCTCGACTCGACGTCGCGCCAGATTGATCCGCTCGTGATTGGCGAAGCACACTACGCCTGTACGCGTAACGTGCAGGCCACGCTCCAGCGCTATAAAGAACTCCGCGACATCATCGCGATTCTCGGCATGGACGAGTTGGCGCCGGAAGACAAGCTCGCCGTGGCGCGCGCTCGTAAGATCCAGCGCTTCCTGTCGCAGCCGTTCAACGTCGCTGAAGTGTTCACCGGATCGCCAGGCAAGATCGTTTCGCTCAAAGACACGATCCGCGGCTTCAACATGATTGTGAACGGCGAATGTGATCATTTGCCTGAGCAAGCCTTCTACATGGTTGGCACGATTGAAGAAGCTTTCGAGAAAGCAAAAACGTTGAATTAACGAATTCGGCGCATTGCGTTGTTGCGCCGCCTTGCCGTACTTACGTACTGTCTGCGGCGGCGCGCCTAGCACTGCATCTGAATCGCTAATTCATCTAAGTCTCCGTCGTTAGCGGAATAGGATTGAATTTGTGAGCACCATCCACGTAGACGTCGTCAGCGCTGAATCCTCGATTTTTTCGGGTGAGGCGAAGTTCGTCGCGCTTCCCGGCGAATCGGGCGAGCTCGGCATTTTGCCGAAGCACACACCGCTGATTACCCGCATCAAACCGGGTGCCGTTCGCATCGAAAAGGCCGATGGTGGCGAAGAATTTGTTTTCGTCGCGGGTGGCATTCTCGAAGTACAGCCCGGCGTGGTGACGGTTCTGGCCGACACCGCGATTCGCGGCAAAGACCTCGACGAAGCGAAAGCCGAAGAAGCACGTAAGCGTGCCGAGGAAGCCCTTCGTAACAATGATGCCGCAATTGACTACGCCGCGGCGCAAGCCGAGCTCGCCTCCGCTGTCGCGCAGCTCGCAGCGATTCGCAAGCTTCGCAAGAAGTAGGCTGCTCGCGCGTGAATCAAAGGCGACTTCGGTCGCCTTTTTTGTTTGCATGCGTTGTATCGCCTGAACGCGAGCTACTCCATTTCCCACTCAACGCTCTGAGATAAGCCTCTCGCGCAGGTGCGTGATTCAATCCACGAAAGCCACGTCAAGCAGTAGCCGCAAACCGTCGTGCAGAGATGACATGCGCACTCTGTAGGCGCGGGCTCGACCGCGCTTCGGGGCCAGCTCACTAGCGCTAAGCGATGTCGATCCCGACTACGGGGGGGGTCGCCAACACGTGAACCGCAGTCAAGCCCGATTGTTGTGCAGTCGGAGACGCACCGAATTTCGCTACCATTGACCTGTGAATCAAAACAACGCGAAACCTATCGACCTCCTCATCATCGGCGGCGGCATCAACGGCGCCGGCATCGCGCGCGACGCGGTGGGGCGTGGGCTCTCCGTGATGTTGGTGGAACGCGACGATCTCGCGGCGCACACGTCGCAGTGGTCCTCGAAACTGATTCACGGTGGCTTGCGCTATTTGGAGCAGTACGAATTTCGTCTCGTTGGCGAAGCGCTTGCAGAGCGCGAGGTGCTGCTGCGTGTCGCGCCGCATCTCATTCGCCCGCTTCAATTCGTGTTGCCGCATGAGCCGCATTTGCGTCCGAAGTGGATGCTAAAAGCGGGCCTCTTTCTCTATGATCGCCTGGGTGGGTGGAGCGGCCAGAAGCAAACGCTACCCGCCTCATTTTCAGTAAATTTCAGCGTCTCGCCCACAGATAATTGGGCCGCAGGCTTGAAAGCTGATTTCAAGTCCGGCTTCGTTTATTCAGACGCGCAGGTGAACGATGCACGCTTGGTCGTTGAAAACGCGAAAGACGCGAAAAAGCGCGGGGCCGACATTCGCGTCGGCACTGAATTCATTTCAGCCAATCGTGAAGCCGATCTTTGGCTGGCCACAATTCGCGACAACACCACACAGAAAGAAGAGACCGTTCGCGCCCGCGCGATCGTAAACGCGTCGGGTCCGTGGGTGAAAGCGCTGCTCTCAAACATCGACACGCCGCCCACCAAAGAATCGGTGAAGCACATCAAGGGCTCGCACATCATCGTGCCGCGCGTGCATGATGCGCCGCATGCCTACATCCTGCAAAACAAGGATGGCCGCATCGTCTTCGTGATCCCGTACTTTGAGCGCTTCTCGTTGATCGGCACGACCGATGTTGAGGTGAAGGATTACGCCGCGCCGCAAATCAGCGATCAAGAAATCGATTACCTGCTGGAACTAGCCAACACCTATCTTGCGAAATCGCTCACCCGCGCGGATATCGTAAGCACGTACGCGGGCGTGCGACCGCTCTACAACGATGGCGACGACAATCCGTCTGAGATCACTCGCGATTACACGTTGAAGCTCGACGTTGAGCCTGCGCCGGGTGCAAAAACGAATGGCAAAAACAAAGGCGCGCCGCTCTTAAACATTTACGGCGGAAAGATCACCACGTATCGAAAGCTTGCCGAACACGCCGTCGAAAAACTCTTACCTTTTTTCCCGAACGCACCGAAAGCCTCGTGGACGCATGCGCCACTGCAAAGCGGCGCGACTGAGCCCGTGTTGCAAGCAATGAAAGCGCAGTTTGCGAAACAAGGCGTTGATGCGGGCTATGCCAATCGCCTTGTCAATCGCTATGGCCTCGAAGCGCAAACGCTCGTTGATCGTGGCCTCGGCGAAGTGTTCGATCACACCTTCGCCGAAGGCGAAATTGATTACCTGCGCGATCATGAATGGGCGCGAAGCGCCGATTCAATGCTGCAGCGAAGAACGAAAACGAATTTGCTCGCGTCAGCAGAATCGCTTGCGCGGATACGTGAATTGATTGCGAAGGCGCTCTAATTTTTCTGACGCAGATTACGCTGATTTCGCCGATTCACACAGATTTATTTTTTGGGTCATCGAGCGCTTTTCAATCGAACAGGTTTGCTATTGTGCGGCGCATTCGCAGGGTACGTTTTGCTTTTTTGCCACAGATTCACACAGATGAACACAGATAAAAACTCTGAAAAACATCTGTGTTCATCTGTGTGAATCTGTGAAATCTGTGTCGAAAAATTCCGGGCAACTAACGTGAGCATGAACTCGCGTGTTCGCCGAGCAGAGTGTGTGCAAACACTTTGCGGTAGTCCTCAGGAAATCTGCGTTAATCTGCGAAATCAGCTTAATCTGCGTCGAAAGAAATATGTCCCACCTCCAACCGCTTTCCTCGCTCGACGACCTTCGCCTTCGCAACATCGATTTCCTCTTGTTCGACGTCGATGAAACGTTCACTACGCACGGCCTTTTGCTCGCCGAAACGTATGCCACGCTATTCGACTTGCAACGTGCGGGCATCACGGCAATTCCTGTGACGGGTCGCCCCTCGGGTTGGGGCAACGTGATGCTTTCCACCTGGCCGATCAAGGCCAGTGTCACTGAAAACGGCGGTGTGATTTCGTGGAAAGACGATCATCACATCGCGCAGCAACGCATCATCCATTTCGAACATCGCGGCGCAGGCTACATCGACAAACTTCGCGCATTGGGCGAGCGGATCGTCGCGCGCCATCCGAGCGTTCGCGTGAGCGCGGATCAACCGTATCGCCTCACCGATCTCGCGATCGATTACAACGAACAATCGAAGCATGTCTCGCGCGAGACCGTCGAAGCCGTCGTTGCGATGATGCATGACGCAGGCTACCTAACCGCCGTCAGCAGCATTCATGTGCACGCCTACTTCCCGCGCAACGAAAAGGCAGATGGCGTGTATCCATTGATGCAAGCCGCTTTCGGCCTCAACGAGGGGGAGGTGTTCGCGCGCGCGGCCTTCATCGGCGATTCGCCTAACGATTCATCGCTCTTCGCCGATATCCCCATTTCCGTCGGTGTCGCGAACGTGCGTGACGCCCTCGACAAAATTCCAGTGCCCCCGGCGTACGTGTGCGAGCGTACGTGTGGCGCGGGCTTTCAGGAATTCGCGCAGCGTTTGATCAACGCACGATCCTAGTCTCGGCCTATCATTCGCGCTCAATCAACGGGAGACACTTATGCTCGCCCTGCTTCGTATCTTCGCGCTCGCGCTGTTAGTTCTACTCGTCCTCTTTGGCATTTGGGTCACGATAGTCAACGTTACTCGCCGCGAATCCTCCATGTGGTTCGCAGGCCGCCCGTCCACGCTCGGCGTGCATGACGGCAAATTGAGCGGCCCCAAGAAGCGCACGCCCAACAGCGTCGTGAGCGAAGGCATTGAACCGACCCATCCTGCATACATTGCGCCCATCGCGTTCACAGGTGATCCGCGCGCCGCAATGGCAAAGCTCCTCACCGTGCTGCAGGCGATGAAAGACGTGACGCTCGTGAAGGCCGAAGAAACCTACGTGTACGCCGAATTCCGCACCCCGAAGATGCGCTACGTGGACGATTTCGAAGCGCGGCTCGATGCGTCGGCTAGCGTGATCCACGTGCGCTCTGCATCTCGCCTAGGCAAACGCGATTTCAATGTGAACCGCAACCGAGTCGAAGCGATTCGCAAGCGTTTCACTGAACCAACGTAGCTTTCTTCGCTCACGCCCTCCGCAATTGGGGCTAGAGTGAATTTCGATGGATTAACGAGAGCGATCAAAAATTAACTTTAGCCCCATTTAAATCGGCCGTTAAGAAAAAGCGTTGGGATAACGCTGGCGCAGCGTAACGAGCCCAGGCATCTGCACGCTCACTCCGCCAACTATCAAAACATCACCGAGTCGAGCGTGAACTGCACGCACACATCCACGAAGCCGTGCGGAATCACACACGCTCCTGTCCCAACGACGCCATCATCGCGGCATGCATATTGCTAACCTGCAGGGGACGACCGCAATCGCAATCGCGAACAGTGCGGCGCCGTCTTTTCGATCTCAGGAGCCATTCCCATGCCCGCACCCACTGCCAAGCGCCTAACCCCCCGCCGATTCATTGCACACATCGCGGCGGCTGGCGTCGCGCTCTCGATGACGGCAACGTTCGCGCAAACCGCAACGTATCCTGATAAGCCCGTAAAAGTGATCGTCGCGTTGGCCGCTGGTGGCAGCGTTGATGCAGTCGCGCGGCAAGTGGGGCAGAAGCTCGGCGCAGCGCTCGGGCATCCCTTCGTGGTTGACAACCGCGCTGGCGCGTCCGGCCAAATCGGAATGCCGGCCGTTGCGAAAGCGCCACCCGATGGCTACACGCTCACCGTCTCCCCCGCCTCGTTTTTAACGACGAACAAAAGCATCTTCAAGACGCTTCCTTACGATCCCGAACTCGATTTCATTCCGATCACGCGCCTCGTCAATCAGCCGATGGTGCTCGTTGTGAAAGATAAACAAAAATTCCCTACGCTTGCCGCGTTTCTAGCCGCCGCGAAAGCCGCGCCCGGGAAGATCACCTACGCATCCTCCGGCGAAGGCAGCCCGCAGCATTTAGCCGCGCTCATGTTCGAAACGCGCACACAAGCCAAAATGCTTCACGTGCCTTACAAAGGCGGATCGCTCGCGGTGAACGATACGTTAGCGGGTAACGTCGATGCGCTCTTCGCCGTGTTGCCTGAAGCCCTGCCGCATGTACAAGGCGGACGTTTACATGCCCTCGGCGTGTTGAGCCCGCAGCGCGCCGCAACGCTGCCGAATGTGCCCACGATGGCCGAAGGCGGCGTCGCGAACGTGAATCTTTCTGCATGGATCGCGTTGCTCGCGCCCGCAAAAACACCGCAACCCATCATCGATCAACTCAATCGCGCCGTGCGTGCAGCGCTTGATAGCGACTTGCGCGCAAAGCTCGGCGAAATCGGAATGGAAGTCGCGCCGAGCAGCGGCGAAGAACTGCAGCGCCTCATCGCGCAGGACATCAAGCTCCACGCCGAGCTCGTGAAAGCGGCAGGCATCGCGCCGCAATAGCGCCGCGGTGAATCACGCGATCACTTCGCGCCACATTCACTCTATCTCTTCGACCGCCTTTGCGCGGTCGTCGTAGCGACGACCGAGTCGCACCACACAACGGTAATGGGCGACGCGCAACTGATGTTGTCATGCGCGCACGACATCCGCATGATGTCGCTCGTTTCACTTCGGTTCGTCATCTGTCGCAAACTTTGTGCGCGAGACGCTTTCTTTACGACAATACTCCACGATCTATGTCGTACTCGGGAGTGAAACGTGAACAGGAAAATTCTCGACGGAATCTTTGCCGTCTTTGCTGGAGTATTGGCCGTCTACGTCGTCATTTCGATCGCCGCAACGGGCTACAGATTCGGTCAGTACCTCGCGTCATAGTGGCGAGCATCCTGATCACTTCGCGTGCCACATCCATTCCATCTCTTCGATCACTTTCGCGTTGTCGCCCAAGAGATGCGCAACGATTGCGAGCGACATATCGATGCCTGCTGAAATGCCGCCGGATGTCCACACGCGTTTATCGTCGCTCACCGTGAATCGCTGATCGCGCGACACGTTGCAGCTCGGCTCCAATTCAGGCAATCGATCAAACGCGCCATGATGCGTCGTCACCGTTTTGTCTTTCAACAAGCCCGCCGCCGCGAGCACCAGCGCACCCGTGCACACGGACGCAACGATCTCGCACTTCGGCGCAGTGTCGCGAAGCCACGTCAGTAATCGATCATTCTTCAAAAGCCGTCGCGATCCATAACCGCCCGGCACGATCAACACATCCGGTTGCGGCGTGTTGTCGAGCGAATAGGTCGGGTTCACGCGCAAGCCACCGCGCGCATTGATCGTCTCGCCCGTGAGCCCCAGCGTGTACGTGAAGAACGGCTGATACGGCGCCTGCGGCATCAACGAACCCGCCACCGAAAACACCTCGAACGGCCCCGCAAAGTCGAGCACTTCGATGTCGTCGAAGATTAGGATGGCTACGTTGCGGAGGTTGATAGGGGTTTGCTTCATCTACTTTCTCAATTGGCGTACTCGATGAGCTCGAATTTATTCCACGGCGCAACGAAATGAATGATGAACGTTCCGCGAGCGCGTCTACCGGATTACCAGTTATGCGGTAAGCTATTTGCCTTCATTCTGGTCGAATCAATAGAGGAAACAGTGATGGCAATCGCGAAGAAAGTCGCAGAACGGTTAGTTGCAGGACTAAAACGATATCAGCCTATAGTCGCTTCTGCGAAGGCGCGTGACGCGAATGAAGCAGACACTGTCACCGTCGTAAAAGATATGTTGAGCGACGTATTCGGTTATGACAAGTACACCGAGTTGACCTCAGAGTACGCAATCAAAGGAAACTATTGCGATCTCGCGATTAAGCTCGACGGTGCGCTTGCCACCCTGATCGAGGTGAAAGCAGCAGGCTTGGAGCTTAAAGACAATCATGTCATGCAGGCCGTCAACTATGCTGCGAACCAAGGAACGAACTGGGTTTTGCTAACGAACGCCGAAAACTGGCGTGTTTATCGAGTGAAGTTTGCCCAACCTATTGAGCACGAACTAGTCGTGGACATCACTTTCTCAAGTATGTCATCACGAAGCGAGAAAGATCTCGAGCTACTACATCTTTGGTGTAAAGAGGGCTGGACGAAATCAGCCCTCGGTGATTACCACACGCAGAAACAGGCCCTTTCACGTTACGTTATCGGTGCGCTTGTTCTGAGCGATCCGGTCGTCGACTCAATTCGAAAGGAAATTCGTAAGCTTTCCCCCGACGTTCGCGTGGAATCGGAGGAAATTAGGCGCGTAATCGAGAGCGAAGTACTCAAACGCGAGGTGCTTGACGGTGATAGAGCTGTGGAAGCAAAAAAGCGTGTAAACAAAGCTGCGGCTGCGGCGGCAAAGGCGGCGGCGAAAGCGAAGGAAGAAAAGGCGGCCCAGGCGCAACCTGGCCCGAGCGCGTCCCCGGCTCTATAAAGCGATCTTTGCAAGCCGCCTCCTAGGCGCAGCCGCTACCAAGATGACACACGCGTCCACACTTCACTACACCAACGAAATCGTACGCACTGCCGTGTTCGGCTTCTGGCGACGAACGGCGGGTGGTCTTATCGTTGTTTGGCCGCTTTGCGCGCTACTTTTGCTCGGGCTTTGGTATCGTGGATTTACGCCGTGGTGGGTCCTGGCTTTTGGTGCAGTCATTGTGTTGACAGGCGGGTTGGCAGCGGCGTTGTTCCTCGTGCATTACGCGGGATCAATGCGGAGATTTCACGCGCTCGCAGATCAAGCGGTGCTGTTTCGAGCCGAGGAAAATTCATTCACGCTTGAGGCGCCAATGGGAACGACAACGTTCAATTGGTCAGTCGTGAAAGAGCTGTGGAAGTTCAAGGATTGTTGGCTAATCCTGTATTCAAAAGCCCAATTCAATACCTTGCCTTTGGCTGATATCCCGCAGGAAATGCGGACATTTGTGGAGTTGAAAATTCGCTCCGCCGGTGGAAAAGTTATCGGTTAGTGACTCGCACAAACTTCGACTGATGAATCCGAACGCATACCACCTCCGCCCCCACCGCCCCGGCGATATCGGTTGGGTAATCTCTCGTCACGGTGCGTTGTATGCGCAGGAGTACGGTTGGGACGTCACGTTCGAGGCGATGGTCGCGGAAATTTGTGCAAAGTTCATCAATGAGTTTGATGCGACGTGCGAGCGTTGTTGGATCGCGGAAGACACGACTCACCCAAACGCGGGACCACTCGGTAGCGTGTTCGTCGTGAAAGAGAACGAGACGACGGCGAAGTTGCGCATGTTGCTCGTGGAGCCGCGGGCGCGCGGGATGAAACTAGGCGCGCGACTCGTCGATGAAGCGATCGCATTCGCGTGCGAGTGCGGCTACACGACGATGACGCTGTGGACGAACGACATCTTGCACGCTGCGAAGTCGATCTACGTCGCGCGCGGCTTCACGCTGGTGAGCGAAGAAAAGCATCACAGCTTTGGCCATGATTTAGTGGGGCAGTATTGGGCGTTGAAACTCTAAGCTGTTGATCGTCGAAATTTGAGGCGACTTCGTTGAACCGAGAAGCAGCCTCTAGCGACTCAATCGACAATCAAATTTAGGAGGCATCCCATGAAAATTCGTACTGCAACACTCGTCGGCTTCACGCTTCTCGGCCTCGCCGCCTGCAACAAAACACCGGCGGATGCGCCGAAAGCAAGCGAGCCCGTCGCCGCTGCGAAACCCGCCGCAGCCCCGGCACCGAGCGCGGATGCAGAGTTCGAGCAATTGAAGACGATGACAGGCGTAGACGCATGCGCCACGCTCACCACCGAAAAACTAAAAACAGTGTTCCCTGAACTCACGTTCACGCTGCATCAGGCGCTCGCGCCGCGCATGAGCGGCTACATGTGGGATTCGCGTTGCAGCTATCGCGCGGGCGTTGGCTCGATTGATTTCGCCAAAGACGCACCCACACACACGGTGGATATTTACATCGGCACCGTCGTGTCCGACGCGAGGGCTAAATCGAATCTCGCATCGCGCGCGGAGACAGCGAAGAGCGCGTCGAACTACATCGCACAGCCCGAGCTCGGCCCAGACGCGTACACCATTACTGACACCGGCATGGCACGTGTGTTTTTCGTGAAGGGTAAAAGCGAATACCAAATCAATTTCTCAGATTTGAAAACGCCGAATGCCGAGAAAGTGAAGAAAGTGATCGCGCTCGCGAAGGCGATTTGATGGGTTGAAATTTATTAGCTTTACGTCCATGGCCCATATTTAAATTGGGCTAGACGTCATTCATCTCGAAATAGCTATTCTAAATTATTGCTTGCTAGCCCATATAAATGGAGCGTTTCACGGCTTTTGTTGTTTTATTCTGCACATCGCTTGCGGCGTTCGTATCTTTGACAAGATCGGCTAAATCCGCGAAAATGTGAGGCTTCGCTAGAAAAACAGCCAACAAATGCCCAACAAGGCGACAGCGAAACCGAATTCAAACAAGAAGAACAAAACGGCGCTTTAGCTCAGTCGGTTAGAGCGATGGAATCATAATCCACAGGTCCGGGGTTCGAATCCCTGAAGCGCCACCAAATTCCAAAGCCCGCGAAAGCGGGCTTTTTCGTTTACTGGTGCGCTTCAAGCGAAATGAATAGTTTCATTTCGCGCCGGGATTCGAAGGGTTTCGCCTCCAGCGCCGCAAATCGCTATGCGCTCAGCCGCTTCGCGATTTGTTCAGAGGAGCCCAATCGGTCCTGCAGGCGATGGCTGCGGCCTTGGCGTGGCGATGGGGTCGGTGCGATCGCATTGGGAATTGATGTGCCGCCGAGCAGGCTCATGTAAGTGGTGGTGTGGTGCTGCAGCGCGAGCTCGCCGTACCAGCTCAAATTGAGTGCGAACACACCATTGAGCGGTGAATTGGGTGTGGGTTGTGCATAGCTCACGCCAGCCAGTGACATTGCGGCACGAAACCCAAGGACTGCGGTCCATGCCGCATCCGGAATACTCAGCCCGTACGCGTCGTAAATGGTTTCGATCCCGCTCAAATCTGCCCACGCGCGCGGCACGACGTCGAGCGAGTTGTAATAGCGAAGCGAGTAGCGGAATGTGCTCGCGAAATAGCTGGCAAATGCAGCGTCTCCCGCAGTGGGGCCCGCAAATGTGCACGGCACGGTAGGCGCGTTTACACCGCGTGCCGCGAGCAGGGTCTTTGCCCAGGGCGCGACCACACTTGCGAGGCAGCCGCCTAAGCTGTGCCCTGTGACGACCAATACGGGATTCTGATTCGCGGGACTGCTTAAAAAGCTTGCCAGGAAATCGATCAAACCCACGCCTTTCGATGACATCGCGGCGATCTTGTTGAGGCCGTCAATCGTGCCGTTAGCGAGACGCGCTGGGTTGTTGGGTGCCCACGGCATGGGCGACTGACCCGTTACATCGAGATCTTCCCAAATCTGCTCTACGATGCCCCAGTCGCTCACGTAAGCATCCGTTCCACGAAGCACAACGGCCGCAAAGACCGGCAGCCCTGTGGGGCCATCGTAGTACGCGGCAACGTAGGCAAGATTGCCACCATGCGGATCGGTGGCCGGTCCCCAAATGCAGCGCCAATAACCACTGGTTACGATTGACGGAAGCGCTTGCACTGCGGCAGGAATCTGCGTGATGGGCAGCAGATACGAAACCTGGCAGAGCTGCAGATAGGCTACTGCAAACGGATTTGTGGGTATGCCCGAGGTGATCGCGTTGATCAGATCTTGACGTGTTTGCATGGAGCGCTTTCTGGTTAGCGTGAATCGCGTTGGCAATGGAGACGCCAACTCTATGTTCGTCACGCTGACTGCGCCATACCTAAAACGTGCAGTTGCTAAGTCCTACTCGACAGCGCATACTTAGCGGTTATTTTGCGCAAAAGTTGCGCGAATCTATCTAAACCCGCTCAACGATAATCGCGATACCCTGACCGACGCCGATACACATTGTGCAAAGGGCGTAGCGTCCGCCAGAGCGATGCAATTGATTTACGGCAGTTGTCACCAAGCGTGCGCCGCTCGCGCCGAGTGGGTGGCCTAGCGCGATCGCTCCGCCGTTGGGGTTCACGCGCGGATCGTCGTCTTGCAATCCGAGCTCGCGCAGCACGGCGATGCCTTGTGCAGCGAAAGCCTCATTCAATTCGATCACGTCCATTTGCGCGAGCGAGAGGCCGGTCAGCGCCAGCACTTTTTTCGTGGCGGGTGCAGGGCCGATGCCCATGATGCGCGGAGGCACACCCGCAGTTGCCATGCCGACGACGCGCGCGCGTGGCGTGAGGCCATGTTGCTTTGCTGCGGCTTCATTGGCAAGCAACAGCGCGCACGCGCCGTCGTTCACGCCGCTGGCATTGCCAGCGGTGACCGTGCCCTCTGGTTTCACCACGCCCTTGAGCTTTGCGAGCGCTTCAAGCGAAGTGTCGCGCGGATGCTCGTCCTTGTTGGCGATGATGGCGTCGCCCTTTTTCTGCGGGATGGTCACCGCGCAAATCTCGGCGTCGAAGAATCCGCTCTGCTGCGCTTTTACGGCGTTCAGCTGTGAGCGCAGCGCCATCTTGTCTTGCGCTTCGCGTTCAATCTTGAAATCGGTGGCGACGTTCTCCGCCGTTTCTGGCATTGAATCGACGCCGTACATCTCGCGCATCAATTTGTTGACGAAACGCCAGCCGATGGTGGTGTCGTACACCGCGTTTTCGCGCGCGAAGGCAGTTGCAGCTTTCGGCATCACAAACGGTGCGCGGCTCATGCTTTCCACACCGCCTGCAATCATCAGTTGCGCTTCGCCGCTTTTGATTGCGCGCGCTGCTGTGCCCACGGCATCCATGCCAGAGCCGCAGAGTCGATTGATCGTTGCACCGGGTACGTCAATCGGCAACCCCGCCAGAAGCGACGACATGTGCGCAACGTTGCGATTGTCTTCGCCCGCCTGATTCGCGCAGCCGAAGATCACATCGGTGACTGCGGCCCAATCGACTCTCGCGTTACGCGCCATCAGCGCCTTGATTGGGATAGCGCCGAGGTCGTCGGTACGCACCGAAGACAACGCGCCGCCGTAGCGGCCAAATGGAGTGCGAATCGCGTCGCAGATGAAGGCTTCGGTCATGGAGTGTCTTTTAGATCGAAAAGTGAAGTGGCCTCAAGATCGAGCACTTCAATAGTGTGTTGATTGAATAATTGCCAGCGCCAACGAAGGATACCTAGAGTCGCTTTCGTTTGCGAGCGACGCATTTCAAGAACTGTGGCTTTGAGTGATAGCGAATCGCCAGGCCGCACGGGATGCGTCCACTTCAAATACGCGAGACCTGGTGACGCGAACGATTCGGAGCCAGTGAGCGCATGATCGACCGCGAGCCGCATAGCAATGCCACACGTTTGCCAGCCGCTCGCGATCAAGCCTTGGTGGCGACCTTGGTTTGACGCTTCGATCTCGACGTGAAACCACTGTGGGTCGTAGCGCTTCGCGAATTCAACAATCTCGGATTCGGAGAGCGATGCCGGGCCAGCGGTGATGATTTGTCCTGGGAAGAATTCGGCGAATTTCATTTATTGATGGACTAGCAATTCAGGCAGCGAACCAGCGGAATTCCTCTCCCTCTGGGAGAGGTCGGCCGATAGGCCGGGTGAGGGGAATCGGTGCGTACAACGTTCGTTTGATTGAGCAGATACGTGTTGCCCTCACCAGCCGCTTCGCGTCGACCTCTCCCAGAGGGAGAGGAGAGAGCCACGACTAATATGTCTCAAAATGCAGGCGTCCCTCACGCTTCATCGCAGCGCCCACGCTTTCCCATGCATGCCCAGCACCCTTTGCGATGTGGGAAAGCGCATCAATCACGCCATCTTCCATAGCCTTGAGACCGCACACGTAGAAGTACGTGTTCGCGTCTGCAAGCAATGGCGCAAGATCCGCTGCACGCTCGCGCATGAGGTCCTGCACGTAGCGCTTCGGCTGCCCCTGCGCACGCGAGAAGGCGAGATTGATGTCGATGAAGTCTTTCGGCAGACTCGTAAGCGGACCGAAGTAGGGCAGCTCTTCTTTAGAGCGTGCGCCGAAGAAAAGCATCAGCTTGCCGCCTTCGAATTTGCCCGAAGCACGCAATCGGCGACGCCATTCCGTCATCGCGCGCATCGGTGCGCTGCCGGTGCCGGTGCAGATCATCACGATATTCGATCGCGGATGATTGGGCATCAGAAACGACGTGCCGAACGGCCCCATCACTTGCACCATATCGCCCACGTTCAGATCGCACATGAAATTCGACGCAACACCGCGCACTGGCCTGCCGTCATGATCTTCCAGCACGCGCTTAATTGTGAGCGAGACATTGTTGTAGCCCGGCCGCTCACCGTTTCGCGGGCTTGCAATCGAGTATTGCCGCGCATGATGCGGTTTACCACTCGCATCCAAGCCCGGTGGAATGATGCCAATCGATTGCCCTTCGAGCACGGGAAATGGCATCGCGCCGAAATCGAGCACGATGTGGTGAGTGTCGTAATCGCTGTTGCCAAGCTTGCCCACTTCGGTCACGCGCACGTTGCCCGTTACCGTGGCAGTGATTGTCTTGTCGGCAGCTTTCGGCCCATAAAGATTCGTGTACGCGTGCGCTGCCGACCAAGGGGGTAGCGTTGCGCTGAAACTCTCGTGCTTTGGTGCAGCAGCATTCGCCGGCGCAACAAGCGAACTTGTTTGCGGATCAGTGACCGCCTCGGTGAGTGAATCCACTTGTGACGCATTCGCAGTGGGTTCGCACACGCTCTCCACCAGCGCTTCAGGTGGCAATTCACCGGGCAACACGTCCCACGTCAATTGCTCTGCAACACTGTACGCCTTCACCTTCGGCATCTGCCGCCAGTTGTCGATGGAGCCTGTGGGGCAGGGCGGCACACAAGCCATACAGTGATTGCACTTGTCGGCATCAACCACGTAGTTGCGATCATCATGCGTCACTGCGCCAACAGGGCATGTCGCTTCGCAGGTGTTGCAGCGAATGCAAATCTCAGGATCGATCAGATGCTGCTTGATGACGATTGTTTCTGACATGTCCATGTTCGAAATTGCCCTGAACTAACCGCAGAGTTGTTTTTGTAGGCGCGGGCTTGACCGCGCTACTGCTTCGCGAAGAGCGCGGTCAAGCCCGCGCCTACAGTCTCAACCCGCGATTAGTGCATCAGTTGAAACGAACATAGTCGAAATCGACCGCCTGCCGATTGATCCCCATCACCGGCGGCGCAATCCAGTTTGCAAACTTGCCCGCATCTACCACTCGCCCCATCAAACCAGCGACGTACGCGCGATCTGCATCGGTGGCGAGCCACTGATCTTTCATGAAGTTCCATTCGCTATCCGTCACCACTTTGCCATCAGGCGAAACCTTCAAGCCAGCGAGCGAACCAATGTTGCGATGGAAGGCCTTGTGCGGCGTTTTCAAGCGGAACGGAATGCCGTTTTTCTCAATCACTTTGTTCCAACGCTCCACGCCCGCGATCGAATCCTTGATGTAATCATCGCGCAACACTTCATTAAGCGCGTTCAACATCGGCACTTGCTTCTCAACAAGCTGACCGCCTTTGTTTTCAAGCACGGTGTAAGTCTGGCCGCGCAACTGATGATCGTCAACTCGCTTGCCTTCTTCGTAGCGACCTTTGAGGCCGCTCGAATAGAAGGTTGCAGCATTCGATGATTCATCCGCACCGAAAAGATCGATCGTCACTGAGAAGTGGAAATTCAAATAGCGCTGGATAGTGGGCAGATCGATCACGCCCGCTGCACGAAGCTTCGCCGGATCATCTGTTTTCAATTCATTCATCACTTGGCAGGTGCGCTGGATCACGCGGCTCACACCGGATTCACCCACGAACATGTGATGCGCTTCTTCGGTCAGCATGAATTTCGTCGTGCGTGCGAGCGGATCGAACGCAGACTCAGCGAGTGCGCAGAGCTGGAATTTTCCGTCGCGATCTGTGAAGTACGTAAACATGAAGAACGATAGCCAATCGGGCGTAGCTTCGTTAAACGCACCCAGTATGCGAGGATTGTCGGCATCACCACTGCGGCGCTCAAGCAGTGCTTCCGCTTCTTCGCGCCCATCGCGACCGAAATGCTTATGCAGCAGGTACACCATCGCCCACAGGTGACGACCTTCCTCGACGTTGATCTGATAGAGGTTGCGCAGATCGTACATCGAAGGCGCAGTCAAACCGAGATGACGCTGTTGCTCAACTGATGCGGGCTCGGTATCGCCTTGCGTCACGATGATGCGGCGCAAGTTGGCGCGGTATTCACCCGGCACATCGTTCCACGCGTTTTCACCTTTGTGATCGCCAAAATGAATCTTGCGATCTGATTCCCCCGGGTTCAGAAAGATGCCCCAGCGATAGTCGCGCATCTTCACATGACCAAACTGCGCCCAGCCTTGTGGATCCACACTCACCGCTGTTCGCAGATAAACCTCGGAATTCGTCGAACCCTCAGGGCCGATCTCGTCCCACCAGTCGATGAAGTTCGGCTGCCACCCTTCGAGCGCACGCTGCAGCGTGCGGTCTTCCGAAAGGTTTACGTTGTTGGGGATTTTTTCGCTGTAGTTAATCGATGACATTTTTACTGCTCCAGAAATTTTCTCCTCTCCCTCTGGGAGAGGTCAACGCGAAGCGTTGGGTGAGGGAAAGCAATCTATCTAGAGAGCGAAGCCCCGAAAGGCTTCTACCCTCACCCGGCCTTGCGGCCGACCCCTCCCAAAGGGAGAGGCACACTAAACCCGATTCCAATCAAAAGCGGCTTTATCGCCTTTTCCGTATACCTTCAATGCGCCTTTATCGCCCACTGCATTTGGCCGCTGGAAGATCCAGTTCTGCCATGCCGTTAAGCGACCAAACACGCGCGTGAACATGTTCTCAACGCCGTTGAAACGAAGGTTTGCTTCCATGCCGGTGAGCGCATCTGGCGACATCGCCACGCGCTCTTCAATGGCGATACGTGTTTCATCCGGCCAATCAATGTCGTCTGGATTGGAGGTGACCAGACCAAGCGCGAAAGCTTCGTCCGCATCGAGCGCTTGCCCCGCTTTCGCGCGCACTGCTTCCATCGCAGGAACTTCAGCGTAGAAACGGCGCTCAAGGCGGCTCTGTTCAGTCACCATTGGATAGAGTCCGAAATTCGTATCGGACACGGTGACCTTTGGCGCAGCCTCGCCGTCATCGGGCAGCGCCAAGTGATAGCTGCGATCGCAAGCGAGCGCGAACTCAAGGAACGTTCCCGCGAAGCACGAACCTTCTTCGATGAGCGCAAACAAGCTACGTGAAGAAACATCAAGTCGGCTAAACGTGCGGCGCAAGAGGCCAATCGTTTCGCGAACGAGCCAATGATCTTTGTTTGCCATCAAGGTCGCATCCATTGCGAGCACGTCCGCGGCACTACCTTGCGTTTTGATGAGCCACAAACCGATGTCGAGTTCATTGGTGCGCATCGATAGGATCGCATCTTCGAGTTCGCGCGCAAGCTGTAGCGGATACCAGTTTGCGCCTGCAGCTTCGATGCCTGCGACATCGGTCGGTTGCGCACCACTCGGCACTTTCACCACAAATGTCGCCAGGCGCTTTACGCGATCAATCTCAACGCTCACGTTGTTGTAGCGAAGCGCATTTTCCTCAACAGTGCGATTGAGTGCAGTGAGTTCTACGCCTTTGCCATTTGCAGGGCGATCACTTTTCTCGGCGAGCGCGAGTGCGCGCTCTTTCACCTTTGCGCTCCACTCCGAAGGCTTCACGATATCGTCCACCAAGCGCCACTCTTTGGCTTTCTTGCCGCGCACGCCTTCGGTGACCGTGCAGAAAATGTCCGCGAGATCGTGGCGCACTTTGCGCTTATCTGTGACGCGAGTCAGACCGCCCGTGCCCGGCAACACGCCGAGTAGCGGTACTTCCGGCAAACTCACGGCGCTGGAGCGATCGTCAATCAACAAAATCTCATCGCACGCGAGCGCGAGCTCGTAGCCGCCGCCCGCGCAAGCGCCATTCACTGCGGCCAAGAATTTAAGTCCGCTGTGTTGCGAGGAGTCCTCGAAACCGTTGCGTGTTTCATTGGTGAACTTACAGAAGTTCACTTTCCAGCCATGCGAAGAAACGCCCAGCATGAAGATGTTCGCGCCGGAGCAGAACACTTTGTCTTTAAGCGAGGTCAACACCACGGTGCGCACTTCTGGATGCTCGAAGCGAATGCGATTGATCGCATCATTCAATTCGATATCTACGCCCAAGTCGTAGCTGTTTAACTTCAATTTGTAGCCAGGGCGCAAGCCAGCGTTCTCATCAAAATTCGCCGCGAGCGTGGCGACCGCGCCGTCAAACGATAGCGACCAATGTTTGTATTGGCTGGGATGGGTTTGATAGTTCACCGGACCGATTTGACTCACGACGACACTCCTTGGGAAATCTGCGCTGACGGAAGCATTGAGATACACCAATGCCTAACTGTTGATACGCATTATAGTGCTTACTGTTTGCGTGTCAAGCATTAAAGTGCACTTTATTGCATTTTCTAGTCGGCGTAGTTTTTCCATCATGCATTCATCACACGGTGAGCGTGAGTGCACCTCTAACAATCCTTCTCAATTCAGAAAACGCAGTTTCCATCGGGGCTCCACTCGTATCTACTTCAAACTCAGCTTTTGAATAAAACGCGGCTCTGCCCGCAAGAATACTCTTCAAATCCTCCATAGCTTCTGAGCTTGCAGAGATCGGGCGCATGTCGCCTTGCGCGACCACGCGGCGCATGTGATCTTCCGGCGTGGCCTTCAGCCAAACGGTGGTGCAATGCGCGAGTACAAGGTTGAAATTCGCCGGATCGGAAACGATGCCGCCGGGCGTTGCGATCACAGCTTCTGGGTAAATCTGGATCGCTTCTTCTAGCGCCCGCCGCTCATAGCGCCGATATGCGTTTTGCCCATACAGATTCTGGATTTCTCCCACGCTGCAACCTGCGAATTTCTCAATCTCGCGACTGAGCTCCACGAACGCAAAGCCCAAATCCTCAGCGAGCATCGCGCCCAGCGTTGATTTACCCGCGCCGCGAAGCCCGATCAACGCAATGCGCGCGCTGCGGGCCTGACCGCCGTGACCGTGATCGCCGCCCGTGCCAAACATCTCGCCAATGGCCGTGCGCACGCGCTTCAACGTCGCTTCGTCTTTGCGCTCAAGCATCTCGCGAATCAGCAACCACTCCGGCGAAGACGCGGTGACGTCGCCCAGCAATTCCGCCAGCGAGCATTGGAGCGCCCTCGAAACGTCAAGCAACACGAGGATAGAAGCGTTACCTTGCCCGTATTCGAGATTCGCCAAATGCCGCTCAGAAACCCCAGTTGATTGGGCGAGAGCCTTACGCGTCATGCCGCGACGTGAGCGCAGCGACTTCACGCGCTCGCCTAATGCCGCCAAAAACGGATCGCGCGCGTGCGCCACGGATGCGGAATCCGTAGCTTCCTCGTTAGAAACATGCACTATAGTGCTTGACATGAATTCGGGAACCACTTAAAACACCAACTTGCACAATACTGCATTTCGCGTTCAGTTTCAATTCATTCAGCCTCTAAATGCATTCGCCATGACCTCAATCACGCCCGAAACCTTCCGTGCACAACTCGCAGCGCTCACCGCACGAATCGCGGGCCGACCGCTCGATGAGGCGCTCGACCGATGGCTGAACGCAGAAATAGGCCCCGCCACCCACGCCTTCGCTGAAATCAAAGCCTCGTGCGAAGCGGGCGTTGCCGCAGGATGGCTCTGCAATCGCGAAGGCGGCGGCATTCGCTATGGCCGCATCTTCAAACCTACGGACGATCTTCATGGTTTCTCAGTCGATGTGGTGGACATGAAGGATGTGATCGGCCCGCATCACGTGCATCCACATGGCGAAATCGATCTCATCATGCCGCTCGAAGGCGATGCGCAATTCAATGGTCGCAGTGCGGGCTGGCTTGTCTGCCCGCCGGGAAGCGCACATCACCCAACGGTGAGCAATGGTCGAGCGCTTGTGCTCTACCTCTTGCCGCAAGGTGCCATCGAATTCACAAAGAACTGAACCATGAACGAACTTCTCGCAAACTACATTGCCGGACGCTGGCAACACGGCACCGGCGCGGGCATCGCGCTAATCGACCCCGTGCTCGGCAACGAGCTAGTGCGCGCTGATTCCGCCGGCCTCAATCTTGACGAAGGCTTCCGCTTCGCGCGCGAGCAGGGCGCCGCAGCACTGCGCGCGCTCACCTACGCAGAGCGCGCCGCGATGCTCTCCGCGTGTGTGGCCGTATTGAACAAACATCGTGATCGCTACTACGAGATTGCAACCGCCAACAGCGGCACTACAAAGGCCGATTCAGCGATCGATATCGACGGCGGGATTTACACCCTCGGCTACTACGCAAAGCTGGGTGAATCGCTCGGCGCACGACGCTTCATGCGCGATGGCGACGCGGCGCGCCTTGGCAAAGATCCTCTGTTCCAATCGCAACACGTCATGGTGCCCACGCGCGGCGTCGCGCTCTTCATCAATGCGTTCAATTTCCCCAGCTGGGGCTTATGGGAAAAAGCTGCGCCTGCATTGCTCTCAGGTGTGCCTGTCATCGTGAAACCAGCAACTGCAACCGCATGGCTCACTCAGCAAATGGTGAAAGACGTGGTCGATGCGGGCATCCTGCCGCCCGGCGCGATTTCTATCGTGTGTGGCTCATCCGCCGGATTGCTCGATGCGCTCACGCCGTTCGACGTTTTCTCATTCACAGGCTCCGCCGATACCGCACACACCTTGCGTAATCATCCCGCCATCGCCCTTCGCTCCACACGCGCCAACATCGAAGCAGACAGCATCAATTCAGCGCTATTGCTTTCGTCGGATGACGCAGCGCTCGATCTCTTCGCGAAAGAAGTCGCGCGAGAAATGACAGTTAAAAGCGGCCAGAAGTGCACGGCAATTCGGCGCGCATTCGTCCCCGCAGAACTCTATGATCGCGCAGCGCAAGCTATCTCCGCGCGCCTCGCGAAAACGACTGTGGGCAACCCACGAAACGAACAAGTGCGCATGGGCGCACTCGTGAATCGCGCGCAACTCGTCAACGTTCGCGACGGGCTCGCGCAACTCGCAGCGCACACACAGGTGTTGCACGACGGCGCGAACACTCCGTTCATCGATGCAGACCCAGCTATCGCGTGCTGCATTGGCCCCACGCTGCTGGGCGCAACTTCACCAGAGCACGCCGATGCCGCAGACATCATTCACAACACCGAAGTCTTCGGCCCAGTTGCCACATTGATCCCGTATCGAACTGTCGAACATGCATATTCATTGATTCGCAAAGGGCAAGGCTCGCTCGTCGCCTCAGTCTATGGCAGCGATCACGCCGCCATCGCACAAGCTGCGATTGAATTGGCCGACAGTCATGGCCGAGTTCATGCGATCTCTCCCGATGTCGCCGCGATCCACACCGGTCACGGCAACGTAATGCCACATTCGCTACACGGCGGCCCAGGCCGCGCAGGCGGAGGCGAAGAGCTAGGTGGCGCGCGTGCCCTGAGTTTCTATCACCGCAGAAGCGCGATTCAAGCGAGTACCGCAGCGCTGGATCAGCTGTAGTGCGTAGGGCGGGAGTTGTGCTTGTTGTAGGCGACGGCTTGACGTCGCTCTTCCACGAATCGGCCTAACGAAGCGCGTTCAAGCCCGCGCCCACTAGACAGCGACACGAAGCCAAATTCGTGCCGTACAAAAGAGGAGGAGAACCTGTGAGCCACACCATCGCTGTTAACCCGCCGCCAGAGCGCTTCAATTTCGCGGAGCACCTAATCGCAGAGAACGAAGCGCGCGGCAGCAAAGCCGCCTTCATCGATGACCAAGGCACGCTGAGTTATGCCGCGCTCGCGCAAAAAATTCAGGCCTTCGCGGGCACGCTCACGGAAGCGGGCGTTCGTCGCGAAGAGCGCGTACTCTTGCTCGCGCATGATTGCAACGATTGGCCCGTCGCATTCCTCGGCGCGATGTACGCGGGCATCGTTCCGGTCGCTGTGAACACCTTGCTTACAGCGGATGACTACGCATACATGCTGCAACATTCGCGCGCTGAAGCTGCAATCGTCTCCGCCGCTTTGCTGCCCGCGTTGGAAGCTGCGCTTGCAATCGCAAAAGCCGAAAGCGGCCTACAACTTCGCGCGATCTTCGTCTCCAAAACAAACAGCGCAACGTTGTCGTCCAACGCAGTTTCGATGGACGACGCAATCGCTCGCGCCACGCCGCTTGCATGCGCCGCCAACACGAGCGCAAACGACCCCGGCTTCTGGCTCTATTCCTCGGGCTCCACCGGCCGACCCAAGGGCACAGTGCACACGCATGCAAATCCGTATTGGACGAGCGAGCTCTATGGCCGCAACACATTGCAAGTTCGCGAAAGCGATGTCTGTTTCTCCGCAGCCAAACTCTTTTTCGCCTACGGTCTAGGCAACGGCCTCACGTTCCCGATGTCAGTGGGCGCCACAACCATTTTGATGGCCGAGCGCCCCACACCCGATGCCGTGTTCAAGCGCTGGCGCGGCGAAGTCGGCGCGACAAAGCCCACCATCTTCTTCGGCGCCCCCACGGGGTATGCAGGCATGCTCGCCTCACCTGGATTGCCCGCAAAGCAGGACGTTGCGTTGCGCCTCGCCTCATCTGCGGGCGAAGCGCTCCCCGCCGAGATCGGAGAGCGATTCACAAAGCACTTTGGCGTCGAAATCATCGATGGCATCGGCTCCACCGAAATGCTGCACATCTTCTTGTCAAACCTCCCCGGCAAAGTTCGCTACGGCACGACAGGCTGGCCGGTGCCTGGTTATGAAATCGAAATTCGCGGCGAAGGTGGCGCTTCGGTGCCCGATGGCGAACCCGGCGATCTCTACATTCGCGGCGAAAGCGCGGCGCTTTGCTACTGGGGCAATCGCGAAAAATCGCGCGAAACATTCCAAGGCGCGTGGACCAAAAGCGGCGACAAATACGTGAAAAACGCCGACGGCACTTACACGTATTCAGGCCGTAGCGACGACATGCTTAAAGTAAGCGGCATCTACGTCTCGCCCTTCGAAGTTGAATCCACGCTCATGCAACACGCCGCCGTCCTCGAAGCCGCAGTGATCGGCGTCAACGATGCCGATGGCCTCACCAAAACCAAAGCCTTCGTCGTACTCAAAGCCGGACAAGCCGCTACCGACGCCGAACTCAAAGCGTTCGTGAAAGACAAACTCGCCGCGTACAAATACCCGCGTTCGATTGAATTTGTGAACGAGTTGCCGAAAACAGCAACGGGAAAGATTCAGCGTTTCAAGTTGCGCGAGCGCGAAGCAACCGCGTAGGGGTAGATACTGTTGTAGCTGTCAACACCCGTGGAGTGTTGGATCGAAAGGTTTGCCGGATTTGAGCACGCCGAAGATGACATGAGCGAGTTTTCGCATCATCGCCCCGATGATGAGTTTCGGCGC
>JAAFJA010000029.1 GCA_013298765.1 Betaproteobacteria bacterium | reverse complement strand
GCGCGACGCTGCAGGCGTTGCCCACGTTCGTCGGGCTCGTGGCCAAGTGCACGGTGTTCCTTCATCCCGACCGGTACGCAGCGAACTTCGCGATCCCCGACGGAGTGACCGTGCAGGGCCTCGGAGCAGAGCCATCGGACGTGCTGATCGACAGCGTGGTCATGGCGCCGACGGCGTACGGGAACGCGCTTCGAAACGTGCGTGTCATCGGCGCAGGGGGCATCACCGTTCCCGCGGCGACGACACAAAGCGTAGAGCTCTCTGAAGTGGAGACACCGGCCTCGGGAGTGCCGACGTCGATCACCTCGAGCCAAGGCGTCGTCACGATCATCGGGTGCGGGATCGGCGAGTGCTTCATCGGGAACACCGCGAGCGTGAACAGCACGACATCCAGCTACCAGCGGGTGCTCGTGGCGGGGACAGCGACGCTCAGGAGCCGCTTCGATGTGTTTGCTGGTGATCCTGTCGCAACCATCCCGTTGACCGTCTCCACCGCGGCGACCGCGCGTGTCGCCGATGGGGTGTTCCGAACATCCGGGGCGCAGAGTTTCTCCGCTGCTCGCATCGTCGAGCAGGGAAAGCTGATGCTTCTCCGGGTCTCCGTGCTTGGAACGACGAACCCATCGCTCCCTCTGGTCGACCTCTCCGCGGCCGTCTTGGGTGCGACGCTGACCTTCCGAGACCTCGAGAACGAGGACGTGGCGTCGGGCCTCGTCTCGATGAACCCCAATGTCGTGGTGTCGGCGCTCGCCAACGAGGAGAGCGCATTCATCACGTCCACGTCGGTCAACGCGAACCCGGTGGGGTTCACGTCTTCCGCGATGCCTGCGGATGGTCGAGACGTCGACGAGGTGCTCGCGGCCTATCCAGCGATGACACCGGCGACTTCTGCGGGACCGTTCGTGATGAGGGTGCTTCCGAACGCGATGCTCTTCCCTCCGGGCAGGAAGATCGTCTTCAGAAACGCAGGATCCGCATCGAACGTCAACGAGGGCCCCGTGGCGCTCGCGACCGCGACGCCTGGGCAGACCATCGCGGGGCTCCCTTCTGTTGATCCGCCGGTCGCGGTGAGCAGCCAGGACTACATCATCCTCGCCCCGGGGAGCTTCGTGGAGCTCTACGTTCGAAGGGACCGGGCAGGGTACGAGCTGCGTTGATGCAACCCTCGAGAACGGCATAGCATACACCATGGCAGTCAGCAGATTTCAGTCGAACGTCTGGAAGATTACAGGCATGACGCCTGCCCAGACGCCGCAGATCCAGCTGCCAGCGGCTTCTGTCCCCGTTGGTGCGCAGGCGATCGACGTCGACAACAACAGGCTCTTCGAGGTCGGTTTCAACGAAACCGCTGATCGACATGCTTGGTACCTGATTCGCGTCAGGAGAGGATCTGGCACCGCCATCATTGATTTCGGGTCTCCTTTGGAGTCTCAGACCGCCTCCGTCGCCGTTGGCGGACAGGCCGACATTTCTGCGGGCGCCATCATGAAGGCGTGGATCACCGACGGACCAACAGCAGACCACAGCGAGGACGAGCATCGTATGGCTTCGACTGCCATTGGACTCACCTGCGGGTCGATCACGCCTGGAGTTGGGTTCGTCGTCTACGGCACAAGCCAGGCTGGATATACAGGTCAGTTCCTTCTGAACTGGTCCTGGGAAAACCCATAGAAGAGGTCTTTCGATGCCATTTCAAATCGCTGGTCCGTCCGGGAACGTGGCGGAAGTCACCCCGAGCAACGAACTCAAGACGGCGCTCACGATCGTCCAAGAAGAGGCGGGATACGCCGTCGCGCTCGGAGAGCGAGACGACGGCTC
Organism: Betaproteobacteria bacterium; assembly: GCA_013298765.1. Lineage (GTDB taxonomy): Bacteria > Pseudomonadota > Gammaproteobacteria > Burkholderiales > Casimicrobiaceae > Casimicrobium. The sequence continues at coordinate 16,222 of JAAFJA010000029.1, read as the reverse complement.
GATCACCGGCACGCCAGATCGATCGCCATTCGAGGTCAGCGCGGACTACCGCATGCGCGCAGGGATCGACACCCTCGCGGCGTCGTGGCAATTCGTGGGCGCCGCGCTGGACACGACGGTGTGGACGGCGCCGGTCACCACGATGACGGTGACCGTGTCGACCGGGTTCGTCACGCTGAACGCTGGAAGCAGCATCGCGGCGAACGCCGTCGCGAGGCTCTCGTCGTGGAGGGCATTCCCAGCTTGGGGGTCTTTCACGACTTGGCTCGAGATGAACGTTCAGATCGCCGAGCTTCCAACGGCGAACAACACCTGCGAGTGGGGATTCGCCATCGCGTCTGGAGTGGCGGCGCCGACGGACGGATGTTTCTTCCGTATCAACGCCCTCGGAGAGTTCCGAGCGGTTCTGAACTACAACGGCACAGAGTCCCAGAGCGCCATTCTGGACTTCGCGGCGCTGGTCGGACAGAACACGACCAGGGCGTTTCTTATTGGTGTTCACAACACCTCTGTCACATTTTGGATCGACGACACGCTGGTGGCGTCGTTCAACCTCGGCGCCTCGGCAGCTTCGATGAATTCGGCTATGGAGCTGCCAGTGATGTTCCGTTGCTACAACGGCATTGTTGCTCCTACGACACCGCAGCAGATGAAGATCGGCGCCTGCAACGTGTCGCTTGGCGAGTACCACGGCACCAAGCGGCACGACCACATCATGGCAGGCTTCGGCGGAGGGTCGTACCAAGGACAGACGGGCGGAACGCTCGGCTCGACGTCGAACATCACGAACGCGACCGCAACGCCGCCTCCAGCGGCTGTGGCGGCAACAAACACCACGGCCGCGCTCGGCTCAGGGCTCGGCGGCCTGTACTACGAGCTGCCGACGATCGCAGCGAACACCGACGGAATCATTGATAGCTATCAAGTTCCGGTCATCGCGACGAACGCAACGAACAAAACGCTCTACATCACGGGAGTGACGATCGACTCGTTCATCCAGACGACGCTGACCGGAGGCGGTTGCGTATCCGTGTTCACGCTGTGCTTCGGCCACACGTCCGTGTCGCTCGCGACCGCAGAGAGCGCGACGTCGAAGGCCCCGCGAAGAGTCTTCCTCGGAAACCAGCCCATGGCGGCGGCGGCCGCAGCGGGCACGCTCTTGACGAAGATCACTCAGATGTTCGACACGCCGATCGTGGTCCAACCCGGGGAGTTCGTCCAAGTCGTCCGTCGGACGATCGGAACGGCCCCCACCGCCGGGTCCGTCGGACACGGAATCGTCTTCGACGGCTACTGGGAGTGATCTCGAGCCGTCTGGGGAGACGGGCCCGGATCAGGTCGTGATCACGTAGCGGGCTTGGACGCCGCTGCGATCGACGGAGATCCTCACCGCATCGCCGTTGCCGAGGATGATGTAGTCGGTGCTCACGAAGACCGGACGGACCGAGATCTCCGAGAACATGTAGTCCACCGTCGTGGTGCTGCCATTCGGCAGTCGGAGAGCGACCGGACCGTCCGTCGCGCTCGAGGGGTCGCCCGCGTTCTTGAAGACGTACTCGCGCCCCTCCTCGAGGAAGAGCGGATTCGGCAAGCGGAAGCTCGCGTAGCGGAAGGTCGTGGCGAAGTTCGCCGTGTCAGGGTCGAGGGGGTCCGCTCCGAGCGCGGTGTAATCCGCGACCAAGCGGAACTCGTCCGCGAAGGCGTCCACCGGCTGCGGAAACTCCATCGCCGCGACCGCTGCGGCAGCGCTCGCGTACGGGCCGCCTCCCGCTCCGTCCGAAGCGGGCACCACGAGCGTGAGGTTCTGGGTCCAGCGCTGGCGGTTCGACGGGTAGTTCTGCGACGTGACCGAACCCGCACCGATGGGATTGAGCGGAGACCCCGTCGTCACTGTGTGACCGAGGATCTCGACCTGGCCTCCGCGGAAGATCGCCGTGGCGCCGGCGCCAGCGTTGAAGTAGCTCGCAGGCGTTGCGTCGAGCCTCGTTCCAGAGCGGGCTTGCCAAGAGACGCCGGTGAGCGAGGTCGTGGTCACGCTCCACACGGAGACGCCCGTGTTTTGCGTCGAGAGCAAGCACTCTTCCGTGATCACGTCTGCGACGACGGTGCCCTGGAACCGAGACATCTCCGTTCCGTTGGTCTGCAGGCGCTGCCCACCGGTGATCAAGAGGTTCAGGTTGCCCGCACCAGCGTAGGTCGGGAGCGCCGCGAAGGAGAGCGTCTTGGTGACGCCGTCGGCCTCCGACATCGCGCCGTTGAACTCCTTGTACAGGTTGTCCGTCGCCGCGATCGTGTCGCTGCTCGTCGCGAACTGCCCCGAGCAGTTGATGAACCGAACCACCACGAGCACGCCGGTGCCGGGCGTCGTGAGCGCCCAGGTCGTTCCGTTCGTGAACGAGCAGTTCTCGAAGACGATCGTCACGTTGCCCGTGGGCAAGATCGAGAAGTCGACGTCGCTGAAGTTGATGTCGCGAACCACCAAGTAGCCCGCGCCACCGGTGTACTGCACGGTCAGCGCAGGACCGGCGATGACCGTCGCCTCCGGGCCGTTGCCCATGCCGTGCAGGTGCACGTAGGGTACGAGCGAGAGCGGCGAGACCTCCGCGTACGTCTGCGGCTGGATCTCCACGAGGCGCTGCGCGGCCGCCGAGGCTCCCGACGGAGGAACGAGTCCGACGCCCGCGTTCGCCGCGGTGATGCCGAAGGCCACGCTGGTGAACGTGGCCACCCCAGGATCGAGCAAGTTGTAGTCGGGCGTGCCGACGGTGAACCGCTGGTCCGGCAGCAGCGTGGCGCCCGCCGTCGCGAGCTGCAGCCACTGGTGCGTCGTGGAGTTCTGCAGCACGCAGACCCAGAACGTGTTGGGGAAGGTCGGCGACTGCGCCGTGATGTGCGCCGTCTCACCGATCCACTGAGCCGACGCGACGTACTGTCCGGTGGACAGGTCTGCCGCGTCGCTGAACTCCAAGTGGTTGGTGACTGGGTTTCGTGCGATGAAGGCCATGAGAGTTTGCTCGCTTGTGGAGGTTTTACCCGAGAATCTGCGACGAGATCGTATCCTCTTCGCCAGATCGTCTCAACGAAGTTCTGAGCCGCGAAGAAGAGTGATCGGGCTGGAGACTCCTCGGTCTCGCGGCGAACGTTCGGATCGTTCGAGAACAACGCTCTTCGATCCGATGGACTCCGTGATACGGTAGCGCTCGACATGGGCATCAATCCGAATCGTCCCCCCTCCTCCGACGTCCTTCAGGGCCTTCAGCGAGCGACCTACGCGGACCTCCCTGATCCCAACAAGACGCCTGCCTTCACGGTCGCGCTCGTCGAGCAGACGGTGGGGCTGAACGCCGCTGGACTGTACGTCGTCCAGATCGACTCGGAGCCCGTCGGGCACAGCTGGGTCTTCATCGGCCCCAGCGCGGGCGGAGGCGGATCTACGTTGCCCACCTTGCGATTCGTCGTCGCGAGAGCGGGGTACGGAGGAGGGACGATCGGAGACGTCGTCCCAAACACGACGTACACAAACGCAAATCCTGCAGTGGCTCTGAACGCCGCGCTCGCGGCAGCGGCCACGTATCGAGCGACGTTGCAGGCTCTCCCAGAGTTCGCTGCGTACGAAGCCAAAGTCTCCGTGATGCTTCACCCGGACCACTACGTGGGGACCTTCAACGTTCCCGCAGGCGTGACGATCGAAGGGCTCGGCGCGAACCCTTCCGACACCCTGGTGGACCGCATCAATTTCGCTTCGCCTACTGGACTCTCCTGCGGAGCTTCGAACTTGATGCTCATCGGAGACGGCGGGAACGTCGCGATGTCATCTGCTGACGGAGGGGTCAACTACGCGATCTTGCTCGACTCCGTGGAGTGCTATCTCGAGCCGCTCCTCTCCTTCCTCCACCAAGGGTCTTTGACGAACACTCGATGCGTGCTCGGGCAGGTGTCGTGGACATCCGCCGCTGGAACCATGAACTCTCAGGGCTCGCAATACGCGAAGCTGACTCTGTCGAACGTTGATTACCGATCGAAGGACGACAGGAACGTCGGAGTCTTCGGAGACCCAGATCCTATTGTCACTCTCTCGGGTGGCGTGTCCGCCATGCAGGATACTCTCATCGGAGTGAGGAACAACCCTCTGTCCGTCATGGTGTTCTTGTCGAACGCCGCGTCGCTGACTGCGATCCGATGCGACTTCCTCGCGGATGCGTCGCTTGGCGGGTCTATCTTCGACGCCGACCAAGATACCCTTCCGTCGTCGCTCGCGGTTCGAGACATCACGGCGCCGGGCAACAACGTTCTCTACGGGCCTCCGTCGAGGCTGTCCGTCACTTCGCTCTCCGGCCACGATGCTCTCACCATTCTCGAGCAGCCAGGTGCGATTGTCGGCCCGGGGTTCGTCACGGTGACGCCGCTCGGATCTGCGGACATCATCGAGGTGACCCCGGTCTACTCGGTCCCAAACACAGCCACGACATTCCTGCTCGTCGCCCTGCCGAGCGCCGGTCGTTTGGCGCCCGGCCGCAGGATCACCATCAAGAACAGAAGCTTCCCGGCCACCCCTGGGGCAGGTGGAATTGCGCTCGTCACGAGCGGGGAGCCGATCGACAACCTCGCGTCGAGCGCTGCTCCAGTGCTGGTCACAAGCAGCTCGCATGTGATCATCGCCCCAGGGTCGCAGGTGACCGTCTACGTCAGGAACAACCGATCCAGCTTCGGGATCCTCGCGATCTGAGATCTCCAAGGAGCGAACTCGATGTCTGTTTTCAGCACTGACTCAAAGTCAATGATCATCTCCGTCAACAACATCGACGACGTGAGTGGGCCCACCTATGTTTCTCCGTCTAGCTACGCCGTTGGATGGAGGGCTTTCGTCAGATCTGCCGGTCCAAACAAGCAACGGACGTTTGTCGTTGTCCAAGATATTTCTGGAGAGCACGTATGGACGGAGCAGACGAGCTCTCTCTCTGCGAGTCGCTATGAAAGGTCTTTCGCGTGGACCGCTCGTCTCATCGAGCCCAATGGCGGAGCTTTGGAGACGCAGAGAAGCTACGCCACCACCCCCATGGTGCCGATGATCAACGACCCAATCGCGATCGACGCCACGCTGGTGCTCGACAACACGGCTCTGGGCGGAGGAATCACTCCTCTGACAGAGGGCATCGACTGGGTGCTGCTTCCGCGGAACTTGGACCAGTCAACGATCGGTCCGAATCCGCAGAGCTGGCCATTCCCGACTGGGCCTCATCCCAGTGTCGCTAGCGACAGGATCGGCGTGTTGATCCTTCCTACGTCTCCAGAGCTCGGATTGATTGTGGAGGGTCAGAGCGTGCTGCGCTTCTCGTTCATCGAGAGCGTGCTCGCGATCCCAGCGAGAGGCGCTGTCGCAGCGTTCACTCAAGACACCGGCGGAGGGGTGCTCGAGGTGAGCCCAGAGACGTGGAGGCTCGCATACGAGTTCCCCATGAGCTCCAACACGTACCCACAGAACACCAATGCTGTTCTGTTCCCAGACGCCCAAGGGCTCGAGATCGAGCTCTGGCGTCGCACCCCGAGGAAGGGGTACAACCGGGATCAAAGAAACGGGACTTTCCGTATCCGAAGAGCAGGACCCACCTTCGTACCGTTCTTTCGCGGCGTATCGCAAGACCCCGAGCACCGATTGTGGTTCACACTCAACGAGCTGTCTTCGACCGGTCAGCAGCGGCGCCAAGAGTACCGATGGTGCTGGTACGATCCAGCGACGGGTGCGCGCTCGCAGCTCAGCTCCGAGAGGATCGTCGTCCAGTCCGCGAGGACCGAGCGGATCTCCGTCGGAGCCTCTTCGAGACCCTACCGAGGCAAGAGAGCCATCACCATCCTGTAGCGGGGGGTCGCTGGGTTTCACTGAAAGCGAGCTATCGTCGTTTTCTCCTTGAACTCTCCTGGGGATTGAGAGAGGCTGATTTAAATGGCCCCCTCTCGGGGTCATAAAATGGCTGCCTCTCGTGGCCATAAAATGGCCCCCTCTTGGGGTCATCAGCCCCGGTGATCCTGTGGGAGTCGGCATCCGTGCTGACTCCCACAGGACCCGGGCAGGGGATCTTCGTCATGTTGCGTGGGATGCGGTGAACGGTCGCCCGAGTCCGTTGGCCCATGGTATGGTTGCCCTCGAGCGAGAGGACATCGAACATCCATGAGCGTACTGAGCACGGACTCCAAGGACCTGATGATTGTCGTCGACAGCATCGACGACGTGAGCGGGCCGACCAACGTGTCGCCAGCGAGCTATGCCGCTGGGTGGAGAGCCTCTGTCCGGGCGGCGGGACCCAACGACAAGCGCACCTTCGTCGTGGTTCAGGACAGCACGGGGGCCCACGTCTGGCAGGAGCAGCTCACCGCCATCCCCGTGGACAAGCCAGATCAACGATTCACGGTGGCGTCGGCGGCCTACGACCTCGACGCACCGGGAATCAACACGTTCCTCACGCTCGAGGACGGCATCGCTGGAGCGCTCGCCGGGACTGGCACGACGCTCCCTCCGCCGAACAGCGCCAACCCGAGGTTCGTCTGGATCCAGCCAGACACGTACCCAAACCCGGGTTTCGACGTGGAGCTTCATGCTTACGTGCACTTGAACGGGTGCGTCACGGGCGCGGCATCCGCTATCCTTCAAGGATACAGCTTCAGGATGAGAGAACAGGGGCCGATTGTGCTCTCTGGGATCGCGTTCTCTCAGTGCTCGTTCACGTTCGAGCTCTGCGAGATCGTTCGGTTCGTCGGATGCACATTCGATGGATGCTCGCTCTCTCATCGTTCGGACCAGCCAACAAAGTACGTGTTCGAAGGCTGCACCGGAGACATCCCAACGTGGAACATCGACAACGTCGGACCTGCGAGCGTGGTTATTTCGGGACTCCTGGATAGCCGCTACGCCGTGCTTCCTCCTTCGTCGGAGCTCTCGACAAAGCAGATCTCGATGGTCGCCGACGGGTCCTCGCTGGACATGATCATCTACGGGTCGGCGTCCCTCGCGTACTCGGCGAATCACCTCGTGAGCGTCTCGAGAGGGTCGATCTTCAGCGTCCTCCTTTATTCTGGGAAGATCACGGCCACTGGGGCCAGCCCGGCGCTCCTCCGAATGGAGGACGCATCGTCTGCAGGGATCTTCTGTCACGGGAATGCCGTTCTCCCTCAGACGGCCTACGTGGCCGACTCCGTAGGTGCTGGCTGCTCCATCATCCTCGACCTCGATCAATGCGAGAGCAGTGGGATCACGAGCTCTCCGTTCTTTCCTGCTGGCATCAACGGTCCTGGCACGGTTGACCAGCAGACGTCTTCTGGATCGCGCCCGAGAGGTTTTACTGCGCCAATCTCGATCAACTGCCAACCAGGGGATCCGCTCGCGACGCAGACGGGAGACGTCGCCTACGGCGCGTTCGACCGAATCCTCGTCAGGCCGAACTACAGACCGCTCGCGCTGAATCCGAACACCGCTGCGGCCGCATTCCAGTTTGCCTCCCTGCTGCTGATCGATCCTTCACTTATGCCGATCGGCAAGGAGATCGACATCATCAACGACAGGGACGACACACCAGACCTCGACGGATTCGTGGGAGGACCTGTAGCCCTCCGATTGCCAGACGGAACGGCGTCGCGCATCGGGTTCATGAAGTCCTATCTGTCATCGAGCCCGGTGTTCTCCTCGGAGAGCTACGTCATTCTCGATCCTGGCCAGTCCGTGAAGCTCACGGTCGATCGCGACGCGCTCGGCACCTACCGGTACATGGTGAGCGCCGTGGGCGCCGCGACTCCTCCTCTCGCCTCCCTCGAGTCGCAAGACGGCCCTCTCACCAGCGAACACTGGTACTTCACCACGAAAGAGAGCTGGACGTTGCTGGGGGCTCTCCCGGGGGCCTTCCTCGGCAACAACACCTCGGGCTACCCGATCCAGACGATCTACTCCGCGATGCTCTCCGGGATTCGCTTCTACTGGGCCAGCGCGGCGGCGGCGACGGTCAGAGCGACGCTGCGCAACGCAGCCGGGGCAGTGCTCGCTTCGGTCGACGTGCCCGTCGCAGGGGTCGGAGACTACTCCGGGATCTTCGCGAACGTGGTGAACCTGTCGCCGTTCACGACCTACTGGATCACCATCTGGGAGACCTCGGGGACGAACTACATGGCTGGCGTGGCCGGAGCCGCCCCTGCGCGATTCCTCGTCGCACCTCAAGCCCTTCGAGGCTGGGTTCGCCTCGCCGGGTACTGCTGGGCGCCCGGCAACGCGGTGCCCGTGAACTTCAACGCTGAGCAGCCGATGCTGCTCGTGCCGCTATTCAATCGGCTCTGAGCGTCGGGGATCGGTCAGGGGGACTCTGGACGAAGAGGGCTGTCGCCGCCGCGAAGCAGCTCGCGCCCGTACTCTCCCGCGCGGGTGCCGCGCCGGGGGTTGATCGAGTCCGAAGCACGATCGATCGGGACCCACTCTTCGCCCGTCCACGCATCGATCAGGGCTGGCGGGATCGGCACTGCACAAACCCACGCCTCCGCGTAGGAGTCGGAGGCTCCGAGCTCGTCGATTCGGCAGCCGCGACTCACTCCGCCCCTCGGCATCTTCACCCGCAGCACGACCGGAACGAGACCCTCGGCGAACGGGTCATCAGAGCTGTACTCGGCGAAGTCCACGGCTTTGTTGAACCAGAACCGGACGCCGTTGAAGTCCGAGACATAGACGCCCGTACGATTGCCGGGAGCGAAGATGGTCATCCCGCGGGCGCCAGGGCGGAGCCCGTCTTCCGCGATGCTCTCGAGCGCCCTGTAGAAGGTCGTGTGATACACGGTCTTTCCCGACGGACCCACGGATCCGCTCGGGGCGATGCGGCGGAACACACGAGTCCAGTGGCGAAGGAAGATCGACGGGAGAGCCTGCAGCATGTACTCCTCGAGCTCCTGCGTCTTCACGGGATCGGCCTCGCGATCCGCTTCTGACGCGTCATCCAGCCAATGCTGCAAAGACATCGCGTGGTAGAGGCGCCCGGAGAGATCGTCCCGATCCTTCTTCGAGAGCCCGGCGATGAACGACGAGAAAGGCACCGCGATCGTCCACCGCGACTCGCAGTCATCTTCGGACGGATACCACCCAGGTCGAGAGACGGGGAACGACGCGCGCTCGGTCCACCCTCGCATGATCTTCCTCGATGGAATGGTCTCCACGCCCAGAACAAAACCACCAAGCTTCGAGGCGAACTCCTGGAAGAACACCTGCTCTTGAAGCGTCGGCGCACAGCCGATCCCGTGCAGAGCCAGCGACTCCAGCGTGTAGAGGTCGATGTTCGACAGAACAACCACGAGGGCAGGCCCATCTGCCAGCACCACGATGCGCGGCGGATCGTAGCCTCGGTGAGGCGTGAGCATCCGCGACCGGACATCTGCCTGGTAGAGGGTCATCGACGCTGCGTCAGCGAATCGCGGGGGAGTGAGGTCGTCCATGGCGCAAGGATCCTACGCGATCGAGCGAGGACGACCAACGTCAAACTTTCTGCAAGCATCCAGCAGACAGCCGTCAGACTGCGTTCGAGATTCGGTTTGATCAATTGACACAGCCAAGTCAAGGAGGTATGTCTCGCTGCGTTCGATTCAATCCAACGTCCAGAGGAGAAGTTCAATGAGCCTCAAGTCAGAGATCGAAGCCATCGTTCGAGAGAGCAACGAGAACCTCAGCGCGCGGATCATGAAGGTCCTCGGTCGCGCGAGCATCGGCGACCTGATCAAGGTGACCGGCGGCAAGATCGGCGGAGCGCGCGCGGCGGCAGAGAGTCGCCCGGCGGCGACGAAGACCGAGTCCGCGAAGAGCACGAAGGGCGCGAAGGGCGCCGGGAAGAAGAGCAGCAAGAAGAGCGAGAAGGTCGCCGAGAAGCCCGCGGCCAAGAAGGGCGCGGCCAAGAAGTCCTCGGGACGCGCGCCGAGCGCCGAAGAGACGCGCGCCATCGTCTTCGGCGATCTTCGAGCGAACGCGAGCGAGCGCGTCCGCGCGAACGACATCATCGATCGAGGCCGCGCCGCTGGAAAGCGGCTCGACGGTGCGAGCGTCGGCCGCGTGCTCCGAGAGCTGCTCGCGCTCGGGTACATCCACAAGAGCGGAAACACCCGCGCGACCACGTACCAGATCACCAGCGACGGGCTGAGCGGCGAGTTCCCGAAGGCTCCCTCGTCGGTCAGCAAGGAGCCGACCGAGTCGAGCGACGCCGCGCCATCGAGCGACGGCGCCGAGAGCTCGGAAGCAGCCGCTGCCGAGTGATCTCGCGACGGGGGGATCGATCGATCATCGCCGAGCGATGACGTAGATCGAGGTCAGCAGCGCTCCCGACACGATGCCTCCTCCGATCCACTTCGCAGAGTCGATGATCGAGTCCCGAGACGGAAGAGAAATCCCGCTCGGCTCGATGAGGTGCTCGTCTTCCCAAGGGGCTCTCTCGCGACGCTTCTTCCCTTCGCGCTTGCCGAAGTGCTGCTCGTAGATCTCCTCGGCCCACTCCCTGCCCGCGTAACCGCCCCAGAGCTGCCAAGCAATCCATCCGTTCGATGGGGGACTCTTCTGGTGAAGGTTGTCGACCGCGTGACGGCGGAAGTAGCTGCGGATGTGCACGACGTCTCGAAGCGTGACCTTCGGGCTTCCCTTGCTGAGCTGCAGGGCTCTGGACTCGCCCACGTCCGTCCCACCGCGGCCGTACTTCTTGCGAAGAGCCAGCCCGTCCCGAGCGGCGATCGCGACGCTCTTCGGCACGTCAAAGGTCTTGTGCTCGTACTTTCCGTGCGAGCCAAGAGGCCGCGCGCCTGCGCTCGGGTCGGTCCGATCCATGGCTCGATGCTACCGCAGCCGATCGATGGGTTCCAGTCGGCTCGAGATCAGCGTCGAGGATCAGCGCTCTCGGAACGAGGCGTAGGCGAAGAGCGCGTCGGAGATGTGCGTCCTCAAGATCGAGAACCCCTCTTTCTTCAGGTTCCTGAAATTGACGGACGCGGCGTTCGCCTTCCGAGAGTACGCGTAGGCGTTGGTGAAGTAAGGAAGCCCATAGGTCAAAGAATGGGAAGCTGACTCTTGCGTGGCCGTCAGGAGCTTGCCGAGCCCGTCTGTGACCTCCTGCACGGCAGCGATGGACGAGATCTCCTCACTCTCATGGTCCAGCCCCTCGGCCTGCAGCTGAAACATCTCTGCGGCGAGTGACATGGCCTCGTCATTGAGCACGCCCGCGAGCTTGTCCGTTTTGGTTTCGAGAGAGACGGCCCGCGACGGATCCATCGCGATGGTGGACAAGAGCTCGACCGCGGATCGGCCAGCCGCCGTGCGAAGTACCACGTCCTTGAACATCTCGCAGGCTCCGAGCGCAACCTGCGCGGCGACGCCGGGATCGGAGAGCTGATCCACCCAGGCTCCAATCTTCTTCTCGTCAGCGGCGTAGCGGGAAAGGATCGCGAGCTCGAAGATCAGCTCCGCTCCCGAGGACGACCCCGAGAGCACCACCGGCAAGCCCGGGAGCTGCAGCACCTCGAGCTCTCTCCATGCCGATTCTGGATCAGGCACCCGCGAGTCTTGCCGGGACCGGAACATTGCGATCGGACCGGTGAAAACCCGAGGATCGACGAACGTCACCAAGTCATCGAGGCGCTGCTCCGACACCCGGAAGGCATACTCGATGTCCTTCGGACGCGCTTTCAGCGGCATCTTCCAGTTGAGCCCGGCGCAGGTTCGCTGCAGGACCAGAGGAAATTGGAGCCCTCCGAAGCCGAGCTGCACGCGATCCTCCCATACCCCACCGCCCCACGAGGTGAGGTACTGGAGATACCGCAACAAAGGAGGATTCGATCGGGCGCCTCGAAGGTACGTCTTGAACGCCCAGAGGAACGCAAGGTACCCGTCGAGTGAGAACTCTCCGCCGACGCGCAGCCCGCCCTCCTCCACGGCGCACATCAGCAGCTGCCAAGCGTCGGAACCGGTCACCTCACGATCTCTCGAGATTGCGCCAGAAGGAGACGTCCCAGTGGCTGGGTCGAACGGAACGTCGAAGAGATCCCGGATCGCAGGATCCAGCCTCTTCGGGTCCGACCGTCCGAGAGCGACGCTCGCAGCGATCCTGCACGCCTTTCGCAGCTTCGTGTATCGAGTGAACGTGTCGAGCGCCATCGCAGTCTCTCTTTCAGAGCAGGGCCTCGAGGATCGCAGGCATCGCCAAGCGAAGAAGATCCTCGATCCCCGGGTGAAGGTCGTCGTGTGCAAGCCAAGATGGCAGATCCACCCAGTGGAAGTCGATGTGCTCGTCGTTCGATAGATCGGGCTCGAACTCGTGCGGGACCGAGCCGAGGAAAGTGGAGTACCGGAAGGTCGAGTCGGGCGCCTGCCAGACGAACAGCGGAGACTTGCCCACCCGGATCTCGTTCTCGCCGAGCTCCTCTTCGGCTTCACGAATCGCTCCCTGTCGCGGAGATTCTCCACGGTGGATGGCTCCGCCCGGGATGCCCCAAGTCAACGGCTGATGAACCCACCCGGCTCTCTGCAGGAGCAAGAACCGCTTCGTGTCCTTCGCGATCACCAAGATGCCCGCGGCTTGTTTGCCCCAATAGGATGCCATGATGCTCACCAGAAGTAGAATCTGCGGCAAGCCGCGAGGATTTTTTCGTTGACCGGGAAGGAGGGGTCGTTGATGAGGACCGCGTCCACCAAGCACTCGGGGCAGACCGGCCTCTCGGGATCCGAGAGGAACTCAACGACGCTGGACGCCAAGAACATCTTTCCGCACGCGTAGCAACCCGCGATGACATTTTTCTCCGCCGCGAGATCGACTGTGAGACGACTCGCCCTCGAGCGCGACGTAGCCTCTTCGAGATCGTAGATCCGACCGTGGAAGGCGAAGTACCGGGTGGAGGAGGATGCGGCCACGCATGGATGGTACGCGGAGCAGCCGCGAGGCTCAACGCCAGAGATCGACGGCGACCGCTCGACGTCACAAAGAGGCCATGATACCAGCGAGACATGCGTATCGGCACTCTCTTCGGCGGCTGCGGCGGATGGGACATTGGCGCTTGGCAGGCTGGCGCAAAGCCCGTCTGGTCCGTCGAGTTCAACCCTGACATCGCCGAGGTGCAGGCGAGCTTCTTTCGGTCGAGGGAGCCTTCGCATCGCGTCGTGATCGAGGACGTGAGAGATGCGATTCAGCAAGACCTCGGATCCATCGACGTCCTCTTCGCGTCACCCGTGTGCAAGTCCCACTCGAAAGGCACGTCGAGGTTCGACGGAGACCTGTGCGAGCACGCTTGGACGGGCTCCGTCGTGCCGAGCTACGCCCGCATCTACCGGCCGCGCTTCGTCGTGGTCGAAAACGTGCCCGACTACAAGAAGCACCCATCTTTTCAGTCCATTCGCGAAGGGCTCGCAGACCTTGGCTATGTGGAGCGGATCGGGATGTTCAGCTTCGACCGCTATGGGCTACCGCAGAGTCGCTTGAGGATGCTCGCCTGGTTCGAGCTCGGCGCGAGCTCCGTCGAGGCGCTGCTCGAGCCGTCTCAATCTCCCTCGTGGTACGAGAGCACGGAGGACCTGCTCGCCGAACTGCCTCCCTCTGCGCTCGCGGACTGGCAGAAGAAGAGGATCCGACGGATGCGAGAGCGAGGCGGAACAGGGCCGTACCCATGGCTCGTCTCGTCCTTCAACGCCTCGACGACTCGATTCAACGAGGGCAAGAACGTGATCATTGGTCGATACGCCGACGAGCCTGCGTGGACGGTGGTCGCGACCAAGAAGGCCCAAAGTTCGCTCAGGATCCTCCACGAAGACGGGTCCGTGCAGCTCGCTTCTGTGAGGATGCTCGCTCGGTTCCAGGGGTTCCCGGAGAGCTGGGAGATCCCGACGAACTCCGCGCTCGCGATCGAGTGCATCGGGAACGCCGTGCCGCCGATGATCAGCTACCAAGTGACGCAGACGCTGATGCGGGCCTGGTGAGGTCGAATGCCGGGCCGCGGCCAGGCTTTTTGGCAGCAACCATGCCGCACCATGCAAGACGACGACTCGGTTGAGTGGGTCAATAGAATTAATCCATCGCTCTGTAGTTTTGTCAAAAACAGTGGCTTCTCCTTGACTGTGCCCAACACCGATAGTAAAGAGCGGCGGCGGATACACGTACCCAAAAGGAACAACGCTGCCATGGCGAAACGATGCTGCCCTACGTGCGGGCAAACGTTGCCGACGATCAAGATCGAATCGATCTCGTTGCCGCTGCTCTCGAAGCGATCGAAGTCAGGCGACTATCTCGCCATCAGCTACACCATGCAGGGCTGGCAGATCTTCTGGGCAACGTTGGAGGATGGGCTAGGACACTGCATTGGAGGGTCCAACTCGCATGGCCCAAAGGTCCTGAAAGACAAGCTCGACCATGCCGCGGGTCTTCTCGCCAAGAACGCGAAGGACAAAGAAGGGCTGGATTCGATCGACTTCTGGGCTGTCGAGCTCGCGGCTCATGAGCTTTTCTCGGCGTCAAAAGACGCACGCCGACTTAAGTCGAGGGAGTGGTCTTGGGACTACGAAGAAGACGCCAAGGACGCGCTGAGAAAGCTCAAGGTGCTCGGTGATCGACTGATGGTAGAGGCTGTGTCCGCTGCGATCGCCGCGTACGAGGAGGCGACCAAGAGCGAGTGACTCGCCAAGAACTGGCGGTCGCCGAGTCCGATCCGCACACTCGATGTCGTGAAGCGAGTCGCCATCCACAGCGAGTTCACGACGGTTGAGTGCAAGCCGTACCACGCGTACCTGACCGCGAAGAGCTGCGCGACCCGGTTTTCCCAAGCCAACCAGCAGCACGCTCCGTCGCCTCGATGGAACAAGCTGAAGAACGGGTGCGGGGACCTCTCTGGGTGTCGCGGATGCCCCGTGGGCGAGTCGGTCCACAAGCAGCTCGAGACGCTTCGAATGAGGAAAGCCGCGACGCTCCTCGCGAAGGAAGCGGAGGAGACGCGCGCGAGAGCCGAGGCGCTCCGAGACGAAGCCGACGAGCTCGAGCGCGCCATCGAGCGCGCCTCTGCGCAGGCTGAGTGCGACGGGGAATCCCTGGTCGACGACGAGGCCCTCGACGCCGTCACCAGCGAGTTCGGCAGCAACTTCGTGCCGACCTGGAAGGTTCGCCGCTCACGCTGAGCGAGCGCGGTGCGCTGCGATCAACGCGACGCCTGTGCCGACGACGATCGCCGCAGCTCCAAGAGAGTAGCCGAGCGGGAGCAAGATCTTCGACGCCTCAGCGCCGGGAGGCGCCGAGGACATCTTGCCCGGGTCCAGCGAGATCTCGGTCGAACTCGTCGCGGGACGAGGGGTCGACGATGTCGTGCGCGTCGGCGTCGATGTCGACGTCGGTCTCGGCGTCGAGCTCGATGTCGAAGGAGTCGAGGTCGAAGGAGTCGAGGTCGAAGGAGTCGAGGTCGAAGGAGTCGGGGTCGTCGAAGAGGATCCTTGAGGCGGCAATGGCGCGCCTCCCGGACCGTAGAGGTAGGACTCGGACGACGGACACTGCACGGGCCTCTGTGGGCGGCTCCCGACAGCGGGGAAGAAGCCGTCGTAGAACGACCCTCTCGCGGGCCAGACCAGCGGGCGGAAGGCGATGTCGCTCGAGTCCCTCACCGCGGGAAGCGAGGCCCCGAAGATGGGCATCCTCGTCCCTGGAATGGGAGAGGTGACCGAGGTCGTCAGGTTGTCGATGAGGTTGAAGTTCGCCGCAGCCAGGCGGCACGCCATCGCGAACGCCGTCGCGTTCACACGGCGTTCGAGCTCACACCGTCGAATCTCGTTGAGGATGTTCATCCAGACCGAGGTCGTCGGCTCTCGGGTCTGCCCGAGGAACTGCGAGAACGCCGAGGACTGCGATGTCCTGCGCGCGTAGTCGTCCCAGATCCGAAAGGTCATGTTCCACAGCGCCCGGTTGAAGAGCGCGTCCCACGACGGACCGCCAGCGCCCGAGTAGGGCTGGCTCCCTGGCTGGCCCGGCACGTTGTAGGCGATCTCTGCGCTGAACGGCGAGCTCGTGCTCAGCCCCGAGTAGCGGATCTTGTCCTCGGCCGCCGCCAAGAACAACGGCGTCGTGCCGCCCCAGATCCACGTCTCGTTCGTGCCTCGCCGAACGAAGTAGAAGCGCGCCGCGAGGATCGTCGAGCTCGTGAAGCTCGGCTCGTCCTCGAGCAAGAGCGGGTTGCAGTAGAGTGGAGCTGCGTTCGAAGCGTC
>JAAFJA010000028.1 GCA_013298765.1 Betaproteobacteria bacterium | reverse complement strand
TTGCAGGCGGGCTGCCACGCTCGAACAGCAGCCGGTCCATGACATCGACGACCTGCTCGCCCTTGATCCCCTGGTCAGCATGGATCGCCAAGCACTCCCGGGTATAGGCATCGACCACTGTCAGGGCGCGGAACCGCTTGCCGTTGAACAAGGCGTCATCTGCCGCAGCGAGCCTCACTTTCGTCCTACGCCGCAATGATGGCAAGGATCGAGGCGCTGTCCCCAGAGCAACAGGCGTTAGGTGACCGCATTGGTGAGCTGTTCACGCATGTTCGGCAGCTGGAGGCAGCGGAGTCGGCCGCAGTTCCTTTGGTTAAGCACCGCTTCTGACGCCGAAGAATCGAGGCGCCGACCAATCCACGCCAATAATCGCTTTGGTGACATAAGCAGAGCCTGGATAGGGGCGAGGAGACTCTTGCCTTACAGGCTATTTTTTTATCATATGGTGGAATGCTTCGGGAGACTCGACCTCAAAGCCGAATTGATCAGTACATCAGCTTGGCGCGCGCGTGTCGTGCTGTATATCGTGGTCCTATAAATCATAGACGGCTTGACCATCTGGGAGAGGCCTTTGGCGGCCAGAAGATTGTTCATGGTTCGTTCGGTCGCGGATTTTGCCGAGTATTCTATAATTCGGAAACAGTTGTTGTAGCATTTCGTGGCACTAGAGAATCAGTTGATTGGTGGGTGTCAAATTTACTTTTTTACCCTGTTTTATTGAAGACAGATCTCGGGCCGCAAAATGTGCGCGTTCATAGAGGGTTTCAGTCCACATTATATTTTATCGACAAAACATCAGAGATTGATGCTGTTCAACAAATCACTCGTCTGATTGAAAAGCTTGTCGCTGACGGCCGTCGATTGATTTTGACAGGGCATTCACTAGGCGGCGCTATTGCGCTGCTTTATGCAGCAAAATTAAGTATCGATAATGATAATATTGCAACCTCCCTAGATGAAGTTGTAACCTTCGGCGCGCCGGCAGTTGGGTTCAAAGCATTTTACAAGCTGGTCGCAGATCGGAACATACGGGTAACACGTGTTATCAACAACGTTGATTTTATTCCTTTCGCTCCACCGCTATTCTATTGCCATGTTGGCAAAGAGGTTTGGATAAAAAATAATCAGTTAGTAAGAGGTGTTGGAATAAAAAGACTATTTTATTTAATTTGGTCAATAAGAAGCTCTCTCAGTGATCACAATATTTTTGCATATATTTCGAAATTAGAAAAAATTAAATATGATGAATCCAGCCGGCTAGTAAATAAATAGAATTATATTTTACTTTCTGGATAAATTAAATACGATTTAGAGCGTAAATTGAGAAATTTATGTATCGCTCTGATATTCAGACGTATTGGCTTTGTAAAAAATTTAGTTTTTTGTCTGTTATTTGACGAAACATATACAAGTTCAAGACTATTTAATCACAAGACGAGCCGTTGCAGCTGTAGAGCAGTGACGTTCGAAACCGGCTGTCGTGACAGCACTTGAGCCCCGCAGTTTTCTTCAGATAAGATCAGAATTCGGTCCTTCTTCGACCCGGTCCTGATTATGTATCCGGCCAGGACGAGAGATATGGTCCTTCATCCGTCGGGGATATGCACACGAGCCGGATGCAGATCGACCGGGTGTTTGACCTGAACGAGGGGACCGTGACGATCGAGACACTCCAGTGGTCGGCCGCTATTGTCGGCCGACGCATACAGCTTGAGCTAGTTTGATATAACAACAATAGTCCCCACCACAGGGCCCACAAAGCAGCGCTCTACGCTGACGGTTGTTCCTCCTTGCATGGAGCTGTCGAACCGTCCTCACATGCACAATCTGATTCGATTTGCTTTCGATAGTTGGCGTACCAGCTGACCGTCACTTCCGGGTCAACCCGCTGACCCCGCCATCTGAACTTACCAATTTTCCAGCTTTTGGGAGGTTGCGGGGTGTCAGGCAGTTCACTGCAAAATAGGACACTATAATCAAGTGGGTTAGGCTTGCCTCCCGCCGGGTCAAAAGTTACCAAGACGTCGCTTGATGTCTCGCTTGTGGAACCGGGAACGGCAAATAGAGCCAGTTGGGCTTGAGTCAGACAAATGGATGAGCTGGCATTCATACGCAAAGAACCCATGCCATCCGTGTCGTCTAAAGGGTAGTTTAAGACAATAGAACCTGTGTTCCCTACTCCAGGCAGCAGCACTTTCAATTCACCACTTTTGCAACTCGCACGGATCGATGTATCATCCGGTTTAACCTGCGCTACCGATGGCGGCGGCGCCGGTGACGCACTCACGCCATTCGCTGCCGCCGGCCTTTCCGTTTCCTTTCGGACAACCGGACCGACATCGGCTTGAGATTCCGATGTTCGCTGCCAGAAGTAAAAAGCACTTCCAACTAACACAATACCTATGACGGGTGCGCTAGCTTTATATAACCGGGACCGCCACGATGTACCATTCCTAATCGCCATCTCTGAGCCGGATGCCGCTTCACTCTCCAGCAGGGGCATCTGTCCAGTTGGACGTTGCGAGCCGCGAGGCAAAAGCCGCGCCTTTTCCGCTTCAAACTCCGCCTCAGTCAGTGCTCCGGCATCGTACAACGACTTTGCGCGTTCAAGCCTGTTCATCCAGTCGTTCATTTTGTCCCCAAGGTCGTCGCTGTTGTCGCCATCCGCGAAGTCCGCCTATATGCGTCTAGCGGCCATGTGCTAGGGTGAAAAGCGGTGGACTACGATGCGCTTGAAAAACTGGTTAAACTGAGGGATTCTGGTGCCTTAACTGAGCAAGAGTTCGCCGAGCAAAAAACACTTTTAAATGCTGCGGCGCCAAGAGCTGATTATGGGCGTATCGAAACTCGCGAGCCGACGCGCGCACGGTGGCGGCGACCTTTAGCCTTGACGGGGATCGCAACGGTCGTCGTTGCAGCCTTAACATTTACCTATTTCAGAAGATCTGATCTTTCGAATTTGTTAGGGAGTGTTGCGCCTGAGGAACTCCAATGTCAGGCGTCAATCAGGTCTTCGTTGATAAATCCTGAAACTGCTCAATTTTTTGAATTTGAGTCAACTAGTCCCGAGAGATATATAATGTATTTTGAAGAGAAGGCTAGTGAACATGCAAAAGAGAGCATGGCATCGTTAAATGTCGGTAGCAGCCTTACCGGAGTCTATGCTGATTACATGGCAGCGGAAAAAGAAAGAATTGCCGCTAGTGCGGTGCGCGAAGCTGTGAGTCAAGAACGTCAAAAAATAAGCGAAAATGCTTCTAAGATTTTTACATATCGAGTAAAAGCAGAAGGCAAACTCGGAAACACAATTACGACAACGAACTTTTGTGTCGTATCATCAAATTCCTGTGAGTGCATGTGACAGACGGGCACTATAGTCCGAAATCCGAACGCGCCTTCAATACGGTTACGAATGCCGATATTGCCGTAAGAACACGGACTCACTGACAGGATCCCCTGATTGGTACCGTTCAGATGTAGGGTCCTTTGCTTTGATGGCTGATGGTTGATGTGATGGCAACGGGGTTGGGGGCGTGCCCCCAACCCCGTTGACCGGCGATTTCGGCGGCGTTGGGTCCGCCCAGTTTCGAGTGCGGCCTTACGGTGTTGTAGTCGTGTTACCAGGCCGCCAGGATAGGCGCCAACTGCCGTCGCCACCGTGTCGGTTCCCTCGCCAGCCGATTCGGTGACGGTGTCACCTGCTGAGATCACGATATAGCGGTCGTCGCCAGCGAGGCCGATCAATTCGATGCCAATGGGGTCTCCCGTCAATACGTCCGGACCCGGCGTGCCACAGACTGCATCATTGTCGACGCCGTTGACGGTGCCTGCGCTAGGTCATCCTACTGTTCAACGCCGCGAACCAGCAGCAACAGCCGCTGGAAATCAGAGTTGTCGCTGGAGCCCTTCCAAAAGTTGATGAACTGGCAAACCACCTGAAGATTGCCGGCCTCGTAATGGCCGGCGCTGTCGATGCGATCGAGCGATGGCAACAGATTCTTGTCGGCATCTGGCCCATGAAATTGGAGTGGGATCCCAGTCAGGGCACAACGGTTCTCCTGAAGATTGAGCAGAGAAGTAATCAGCGTCTCCAGCTCCGCCGAGGTCATCCGCAGATCCTTGTTCTTCAAGGTCCGCTCAACCGTTTGCCCATTGGCGTTCCTGACGGTGTTTTCGACTGAAAGACGCATCGCGATGACGGATTTCTCTCGGGCGCCAAGGTAACGGACCTGGTTTTTGCCGCCAGCCGTTCTAGTGATCGACCCTTCGGCTTCTTGTTTCAGAAGCGTCGCAAAAACCCAGCAAAACGAGTGGGCATCAACAAGGCGGACAGATTTTATGCCAGCCGACGCTTCGATTAGGGGACGCAGTGCAGCAAGCGTCGCGTTATAGGTCGAGTAATTATCCCAACTGCATTGGCGCAGGGTCGAAAGGTCGATGCCGAGCGCGCGGAAGGCACGGTCGAAGCCAGTTGGCTGGATCGGCATGAACCGATCCATATCCTTGAGAAAATATATATATGCTAGCAGCGGATATTTGCCGCCTGTGAGATCGCTGAGCTGGTCGAATGTCGCAACCTCATCGCCGCCGCCGCGATAAAGGCCGAACAGCAACCCCTCAATCTCGCGGCGTAGCTTGGAGTTGCTGGTCGCCTCGAGTAAGGCGCGGTGATCGCGGTTGGCATGCCCAAAGCGGTTTTGCCAGAATACTAGATTATTGGTCCGGTCGGGTCGGCTGTCCTGGATTTCGATGGCTTCGATCATCCGATCAAGGATTGTACCTGAACCAATATCCGCTTCCGACCACGTATCCGGCCGGAGGAGCCCAAGTGCAAGGTCGCGCAGGGTTGGTTTGTAGCTTTCCCAATCGTGGATCAGTCCATCTCCGAAGGTGGCGAACGGTCGGCCGGATTTCGCCGTTATCAGTGCCTGAAACCGCGCAAAGGCTTCCCTGAATGCACTAGGGTCGATGGCGGCAGCAGAGGAGGTGGAGCGCGGCAGGGCGGCAGGACCGTCATACCAATCTAGAAATCGGTTCAGCGCGCCTGGACTATCGATTTCGACGCGCAGCGTCGTTGGCTCCCGCAACGGCAGCAGCGGCCCGTTGATGTTGGAGTTTCCGTTCGATGCGTCGTCCATCAGGCGCACTCCGTCGAGAGCGGGTGGCACTGGCGGCTGGAACCAGATCCGCGTCTCCGCGGCCTCACGATGAATAGCGAGAAGCTTGCCCCTCCGCGTAACGAAGCCGATCACATACTCGGTCGCGGGCTTGGCTGGCTCACCAATCCGCGATCTTAGAATGGCTTCGGCCGCAGCAATAGCGAGTGACATTCAGCCGCCTCCAATTCTTTCTGCTTGGCCGGACCAAGCGCATCGGTAATCTGAGATAATGACAGCAATGAGTAACATGATGCCAAGGCGATCAAGCCACCAAACTCAATGGGCCGCCCAGTTTGCTGTCGCGAGCGAGCTTTGCAAGCGTGGTTATGAGGTTGCGCTGACGATGGGCAATCACCCAACTGCAGACATTATGTCCTACAGCCCGGCGGGGCGCGCCTTCATTGTCGACGTGAAGGGCCTTTATAAACGCAACTTTTGGGTCGTCCGCGAAAAGCCAGACCGACTGGACGCCTTCTATGTTTTTGCGTTGGTGCCCAACGAAGGCGGCAACCGCTTCTTCATCCTCTCGCAGGCTGAAGTGAATCAGGGAATCCAAACGGACTTCGCCCGAGCGCGAAGTGCGGCCATCGTGAAAGGTCGGCCTATGGACTCGATCGAGCGCTTTCCCGGCGTGACATTTGGATATGCGGAGGCGTTTGAAAATCGCTGGGACAAGTTGCCTGACTAAACAGCCGTCGCTGACAAGTTTGGCGCTCTCGTCATGGCTTGCCTTGCGAATCGGTGACCGGCGCCGGAGATTGCAGGAGGAGGTCACGCAAAGGAGGCGCCGATCAGAGCGATATTAGGCTGAATTCGCCGTCGCCACCAACTCGAATCCAGCCTCGATACAATTGCCAATTTCAAGTTTTAGCACCCACCCCTGTTTGGCTAAGTCGAGAAGCGCTAACATCTCACCTACGCAACCTGATCCGCGCCACGAGGGCATTTCATGAGTAGAATTGTTTCGCTGCCGCGGGTTCATGTGCCGATTAAGCGACCTGAAGACGTCATCCCGCATCTTGGTTCGCCGACCCATTGGCAGCCCGGCCGGTCGGCGAAATGCGTGGCTGACAGCTGGTTCGGCGCCAATGAAATTCCCTCATCTATTGCCGCGGTTCTGAGCGCAGATCCGGTATTCCAGTCAGCACGCCTCATCGATGCGTTCTTGGAACGCTCCGTGGACCTCGGGGACGGCGCAACTCCAAGTCAGACAGACCTGATGGCGATCGTGGGTTTGGAGAGTGGTCTCGGGGTATTGGCTGTGGAAGCCAAGGTCGATGAACCTTTCGGCCCGACCGTCGACGAGTGGCTGGCCGACACAAGCCGTGAGTCCAGCCAGAAGATTGCCCGGCTCCGATCGCTTTGTGCCATCCTGGGGCTCGACGAAGCCGCCACCGGCACATTGCGATATCAGCTGCTTCACCGGACGGCGTCAGCCATTCTTGAGGCAAGGCGATATCGCGCCGAACATGCTGCGATGCTGGTTCAAAGCTTTTGTCCTAAAGGTAGCTGGCACAAGGACTTCGCCGCCTTCGCGGGCGCTGCCGGGTTCGGGGACGTTCCCGTTGGCTCAATAAGCCGCTCAAAGGATTGTGGCGGCATCTCGTTGCGGATTGCCTGGGTGTCCGATCCTGTGAAGGGCCCGTTCACCCGCTTGAATACGCCGCGATCTGTGGTCAGCTTGACCGAACTTGGCCGGCAGCGGCTGTCGAAATCATTCTTCATGCGCGAGATGCTGTATTCGGAGGTCGCTGCCATCCATGGCATGAACAATGCGCCAGACGATCCAGAGCTTGCTCTAGCTGCGGGGCGTGGCCTTTGCGAGAATCTGCTCGAGCCGTTGCAAGATCATTGGGGCAGGCTTGCCATTCGGTCAGCTTACCGGTCTTCAGAGGTCAACGGGTTCTGCAATGAAATGCAGCGAGCCAAGAAAGCTGGCTACACCTGTGCCAGCAACGAGGCCAATCATGCTGCCCATATCTGGGATCGCCGCGATGCCAACGGCTTCATGGGTGCGACGGCATGCATCGTCGTTCCCCGCTTTTGGGAAGCCCATCAGCAACCTGGCGACTGGCGCTTGCTGGCAGGCTGGATCCACGAGCACCTGCCACATGCTGGTCTGTACTTCTTCCCGACATACTGGGCATTCAACATTTCGTGGTCAGAGAACCCTTCTGCTCCACGAACCATTCACAGCTATGCTGAACCACGGGGCGAGTGGAAGCCTTGAACAGGCGGGCGCTCTTGAGCTGAGAACGCGTGATGTCGGGTTCAGGTCGGCTGAAAGCCGATCTCGGGCACGAACGCGATGCAATCCTGCAAGCCATCCGCCTGATATTGCGACGCCAAATCTGCACCTAAGGGGCTGACTGAGCACCCGATACCTTCCGTTGAACCTAACGTGTGTGCCTCTTCCATCGCCGAATTGCGCGTGTCCAAAAGCAGCTGTGGATAACCACGATCTTCGTTACTAAATCACTTCCACTTTTGCTGACGCCAACTTACACAGCCTGCATGTCTCTCCTTGGAAGCCTATTGAAGCGCGCCACGGGACCAAAGTTCGCACCGCTGGGTTTGGCGAACCCTTTCGTCCAACTCGATCTCGAAGAAACCGTTCGCTCGTTGCGCATCGATGAGATGGCCGTTGAGAACGGCAAGCTCGAGTTGCCGGCCACGACCACTCGCAGTTTCGACGAGACCGAGAACAATATCGTTTCTGCGGTCCAGAACCTCGTGCGCCAAGCGCGCGAAGAAGCCCGCGCCGAGATTCGTACGTTTGATGATCGATTGGCGCAGCTCGAGCTGCTAAGTCAGCTCTCGTCAATCGGGACAGAGGCGCGAACCGCCGAGGCCGAATTCAAGGCGAGCATCGTTGAGTCGAGGAACCGACTGGCCTTGTCGGCAAACAAGGTAGCAGAATCCTTCCAAGCTCTCCGGCAGTTCAAGAAACTTCATAGGTTAGAGCGGCCTGCAAATCGACCGGCGGCACAGATAGTACTGTGGGGAGGTCTGCTTCTGGCGCTTCTCATCGAGGCAAGCCTCAACACCGTGTTCCTGCGTGTCAATGACGACATGGGTTTGCTTGGTGGCTTTCTGGCCGCCATCGTCGTTGCCGCGGTCAACATATCCCTTGCATATGTCGCAGGACGTTTCTTTTGGCCAGGTTGGAATCACCGATCGGTTGGCAGACGCTCCTTGGCTATGATCACCACTGCAGCCTGGGTGGCTTTTGTGATCGTTTGGAATTTTTTCGCTGCGCACTTTCGAGATGCTAAATCGAAAGGCGCTACCTCCCCTGAGACAACTGCTCTTGAATCACTATTAAGCTCGCCATTTGCCCTCGATAGCTTTTTTTCGTGGGGCTTGCTCATAATGGGATTTGTGTTCGCCGCGCTTGCGGCATTGGCCGCCTATCGTCTTGATGATCCTTATCCTGGGTACGGTGTTATCGACAAAGCCCACACGGAGCGTTGCGACGATTATGCGGCAGATGTCACTGAATGCGTGGACCGCCTCCGGGAAATATTTGATACAGCATCAACCGAGGTGAAGGAGGTGCAGCGCGTTCTGGGCCAGCAATTCCGTGAAAGCCTGCAAGCCAAAAATGCTCGCGAGACGATGGTTACGAACTGCGATCAGCACATCGAATACCTTGTTCAATGTGCCAACAGCTTGCTGTCAAGGTATCGCCGGGGCAACCTGACGGCGCGGTCAACGCCAGCGCCCGCGACGTTCGATCAGAAGTGGAGCTTGGCGCCCCAAGACTATTTGCGCCCAAGCGTCCCGCCTATAGATCTGCCCGCCTCGCAGGCCGATGTGGCAGCAGCTGATAAGGCGCTTGAAGATGCAATCGGGCGGATTAGCGCCGCATTTGAGGCGGCACTGCACAGTTTCGACACGCTTGAGCAGCTGAAGGCTAAGTTCGCTGATGGCTAGATATAAATCAGCTTCGGCGCGGCGCGACCAAAAAAAGGCCTATGTGTCTGGCGTCATCATTCTGGGAGTGCTCGTAGCTTTCGCGGGCATCGGTTGGCTTTGGTATACGAGCGTCACTGGCGCACGCGAACTTGACAAGGTCACGCTTTGCCCGAGTGACCCTGATAGCACGGCGATATTGCTGGTAGACGTTACGGATCCAATGACCGTTGCTCAGCGGCAAGATTTTAGAAACCAGCTTGATAAGCTTCGCGACTCCATCCCGAGATTTGGTCGGCTGTCGATTGCTCGAGTGGATTCCACTTCCGCAGAATTGCTTCATCCTGTCATCACACGCTGTAATCCCGGCAAAGCATCCGATGTTTCGGAAGAGACGGGTAACCCCAAGAAACTTCAAAAGCTCTGGGACGAAGGCTTTAGTGCCCCGCTGCAGCAGGCTTTCGAGACGATCTCGCAGGCATCCCCTGCCGGCCAGTCGCCAATCATGGAGTCTATACAATCGGTCGCATTGACTGATCTAAACAGAGGCGCGGCCGCTACGAAACCTCGCAAGCTAGTGATCGTCTCCGATCTGCTTCAGCACACGAACGACATCGATTTCTACAAACCGCTTCCTGACGCAGACGGCCTCATTAACTCTCCAGCCTTCAAGAAGGTTAGGGCCGATTTGAACGGCGTTATAGTCGAGCTCTGGATGTTGCAACGAGGCGATTCTGATAAGACCCAAACGAGGGAGCTTATTGATTTGTGGGAGGCCGTACTTCGCGAGCAGGGCGCTACCGTTGTTCGCGTCTACAACGTGAGTGGTGGGTAAATGGCGGAAAATCAGCTCTTCGGCGTGTCGCTGCTCGCCGAACGCATCAGGTTTGATCGTTGGGGTTTTCTGGGTTTCGCTCTGGTTGGGAGCATGGCCATCATTGCGTCCAAGGCATTTGAGGTTGACCCTATATATGTCTCGATCGGCGCGGTGGCAGCAATGGCGGTCTACGCGTTCTTGGTAACCAAGACCATGATCGGCAAACTTCGCGGCGATCAGGCGGGTGACAATTGTTACTACCTTGGCTTGATCTACACACTTTCGAGCTTGGCCTACGCCATTTTCACCTTCGATCCGAACGATACTGCGGCAACGATCGTTCAGGGTTTCGGAATCGCATTGGCAACGACAATTTGGGGCCTGATTCTTCGGGTTAGCTTCAGCCAGACGCGTGTTGATATCGCAGACATCGAAGAAAATGCGCGACTGGAGCTGTCGCAAGCCGCTGGCAACCTTAAGGCCGAACTCGCGCAAGTCGTTGTCAGCATGAACGACTTTGGTCGCCAGACGCGCCAGTCAATTCTCGAAGCCCAAGACCCGGCCGTGCAACTCATCAAGACGCTTGTTGCGACAAGTCTGCAGGCCATTGAGACTTTGACCACGACGTCAGCGAAGACGCTCGATGGTCACTTTGTCGAATTGGGTGTGAATGCCAAGAAGCTCACAACTGCGGCCGGCAGGGTGGTTTTGGCACTCGATGGACAGGCCAACAGCATCGAAAGACTGAAGGCGGGGACAGAAAGCGTCAGTGGGCAGATGGAAGGGCTGTCTCGAATTGCAGGGGTCGCAGCGTCTTCCGTAACGACGCTCGAAGGGCAAATTAGCGCGGCAACAGATATGCACAAAGCTCTGCTGAGCAGCGCTGACGCAATGAGGCGGTCGGCAGAGCAGCAGCTATCGACGATTCGCGACATCGATGCGGCTCTCGCTGCTTTCCAACGAACGGCGCTGGAGCGGCTTGAGGCGATCGAGAAGGCGCCAGGGGCTGCCATGAAGAACGCATCTGACACCATGGTTGAAGCCAGCAGCCGTGTGCGCCTCGAATTGGACCAGCTTGTCGCAACGCATCGTTTGGCACTGCAAGGGATTACCGACCAGCTCAAGACTGCAAGTGAAGCAGCCAGTGCCAACAGCGCTGCCCTTGCTGCGGATTTGGCCACGTCCCAATCGAACGTCGGAAAAGTTCACGCCGCGCTCGTCGAGATGACAGGAAACTTGGCTGCGCAGGTAGAGCGCCGTAGCCAACCATGACGCAGTATGACGTCCGCCAGGACAAACCTTATCGTCGAGGTCTTGTGCTCGGTCTGACCATGGCCGAGGTCATGATTCTGCTCAACTTTCTATTGCTGATGGCTCTCGGTGCCGCCCTCGCAAATCGTGACAAGAAGCTCGCGCTTTATGGGAATGGCGGGATGTCTCAGCTCGTTGAGGCCGTACAGCGCGCCTTCCCAAAGGCTAGTACGCCAGATCAGTATTTTAAGGAGCTAAAGCGCGCGGTCGATGCCCGGGATCGACTGGAGGCTGCTGCCGACTCCAAAGAGGCGGCGTCCAGCCTCCTAGAGGACGCGCGGCTTGGCAAAGCGGTTCGCGAAGCAGCGGCCAAGGCTGGGCAAAAGCAAACCGAAAGTGCGGCCGAGGATCTCATCGCAGATGCTGAAGTTGGACGTATAGCTCGTGAGGCTGCTGCTCAGCGCGGCGAAACAGATCCCGTCAAGATTGCTGCAGCCCTCGCTAAGGATGCCGAGATCGGTCGAAATGCGCGCAGCGCTGCGGCTGCGATGGGTGAGAAAGATCCAGAAGCGTTTGTGAAAAACGCCCTGGGGAAGGCAAAGAACGGCAAGAAGGGCGAGTGGCCCCCATTTTTTAGCTTGAGCGAGGCTGGCGGCTATTATTTCGATCCAGGTAAAGCGACGCTGCGACCCGAGTTTGAGCGAAACCTCATAACGAGCGTCATCCCTATGTTGCGAAAAAACATCGATGACTACGGAGTCGATGTGGTTGAGGTCATCGGCCACACCGATGAAGTGCCCATGGTAGGCAATAGCAACCTTGATAAGAATCTTATTGCAGCATCGGCAAGCCGGTTTGCGATCGCTAACCTTCAGTCAACGGACAATGCCGGTCTTGCGATCGCGCGCGCCGTGTCCGTTGTACATATTTTACGCGCAGATCCACGGCTGGCAGGGGTGACAATTTTGCCGCTCTCGGGAGCGCAGATGATCGTTCCGGTGGACCGGCCTGCGGATGGGAGCGCCGCTGGCAGTGACAAGCAGCGGCGACGCATCGAAATTCGGCTGCGACGCTCCACCGAGCAGCAGTCGACATCGCCGACCGCTGCGACCGCGCCAAGATGATGACGATCTTATGGCCAGCTTGAGTCCGATAGACCAGCTCGACCAGAATCTGATTCGGCTTCGCGAGGCTGTGAGTCGGGCAACCCGACCAATAGAATCTACCCCGGCTTCGAGCGTCGCGGCAGTTACGGCCATCGACCCAGTTCGGACCATCGAACCGGCTAGGTTCAAAGAGACGGCAGGCGACGCTATACAAACGCCTCCTGAACCGAAGCCGGTGACATTTCCGTCGTTTGACGAGCCTAGCAAGTTCCCGATCGTACAACCGACGAGGCCGATCAACGTTGACGACTTGCGCCGCTTGGTAGAGCCGCGCCCTGAACCGCCACCACTGGTTGCAAAAAGTGTGGTCGACGCTTTTCTGACGCCGTCGAAAATCGAATGGATAAGGAAGCGGCCTGCGGGGTGGCTTGTGCTGCGGCTTCTGGGCCGAGAATGAAGCGGTACAGATAACAATCTGCGCCGGGAACGCGTGAGGCTGTAACCAAGATTTGGTGAGGCTGGGCCCGATCCATCAGCCGCAGATTTTCTCGCAAGGGACACCGTCGCCGTCGCCATCCAGCCGGCCGAGTCCGCAAGTGCGCAACTGGTAGACTGCTTCTGCGCAGGAGGTCATCTGGCTACACTTCCATTTCACGCCGCAACGTCCAGGTGATTCTTGACTTGTCGCTACGATAGAAGAGATGGCCCCGGCCGTAGGGTATAACGTACGAGTTGCTGAACTAACCGATCGACCACTGCGTTTGGCGGTCCGCCACTCCCACGGCGCCATGATCTGGTCCGGCTGTAGCCGCCAAAGTCCACGCTTTGCCTGCCGCGCTTCGTTCTCCCAGAGTATGTAGCGTTGGTCGGACAGATAGCGCCGATAGGCCCAGGCACCGCCGCGTTTGACCATCTCGGCGTTGATATTAGTGCTCCCGGCGGTGATCACGCCTACCGAGCGACCGTAGCTATCGGTGCCGGTAACTCGGACTCTCACGGTCTTCCCGAACACCAAGTCCGACAACATGCGCTTTGAGGATTGGCCAAAGGGCTGTCCGCTTTCTGGTGCATCGATCTCGCCAAGACGGATTTTGTACTGCTGACGGCCGTCCAAAAGCAGCTTGATCGTGTCGCCATCGGTCACGCCGACAACACGACCGTCGAGCGTTGCTGCGGACGCAGTTGCAGTCGATCCCGTGATGCTTGCTAGCGGAAAGATGCCTACCACTAGGGCCCAGGTAATTCGTATTAAGGCGATCTGGCATATTTTGTTCAATGCGATGTCTCACTTCTAACACGGACTTGAATTCCGGGAGCCTCTCGTGCTGTCGTTGCTCAGAAAGTCATAGGTATGTGCCGGGACCGCTCGGGGTGATTGTCTCCGTGTCGCTGGCAATCGACGTGATCGAGCACGCATCGCCCTCACGATCACTGTAGTCACCGGTGGACAACGGGCGGAGCGAGCCGACTGCCGTTCGCATCAGTCTCCCATCAGTTTCCGATAGAGTTCAGTTGTTTCCAGGTTATCGCTTGCGAAGTGCTCTTGGCTCGTCCGAAGGTCCACATCTCGCCTTGCGTATCGAGCCTTAAGTTCGACCGTTGGTTGTTCTCCTAGCAGCCCCTCTAACTGCTCTTCTGTTGGATACTCTCTGTGCTTGTGAAATGCTCGGGTGAACCCGCCCGGACCAAGGCGATACACAGCTGTATGTGATACGCGACCCCCATAACCTCCATGCGGATCGCGACCCCCGAAAACCCCCTTTTCTCCCGCTACTATCCAGATCGCAGCCAGGTGCTCGCGGGCAAGCATGCTCAGGAACGCGTCTCTATCGACCAAAGCGGCGTCGTAGCCCGGCTCGATGACGGACGGGTCAAAGAAGCGGGTTACACCGGAGGAGTCGGTGAAGGTAGGGCGCTGACCGTCGAAAAGTCTTAGGCCCATGGCGTTGGCCAGCCATGGCGCAGGCAGCTCGATGCGAACTGTGTCATCGACAGAGTAGTCATGGCCGCCTCGTTCGCAATGGTACTCTGCAGTAGTTGCTCGAACAGGAGCCGCGACTTTGTTCCACTGGTCCGGTTGTACCCAGTCTTCACCATCGTTCAGGCTTGGATGCCAAGGAAACTCTCCAAGATAGTATTCGCTATCGAGATGGAACTTAGGAAGCGCGTGGGGATCTGTGATGATCCGACCCTGTAGGCTTCTTGCAACTTTCGCTTCATCCTTTTTCGCTACGACTATGCAGTTGATGCGATACCAAGTTTCCCGCTGCATTTCCTTTTCATAACCATTGGAACCAAACTGCCTCCAAGAGCCAAAGCTGTGCAAAGGCAACCATTTTCGGGTGGTCTTCGGATCGGTGAGATCGATTAGTGCGGAATCGTTTAGAAGGTCGCTGTTGCTATCAAGCCAAGCCAGTCTTTCGAGTGGTGTAATCCGACGGAGACGAGGCTCGACTGGCACCCACCACGAGCGCGGCCATTGCTTCCATCCGTCATAATGAGTTTTTGTAAGAAGTAGCGAAGGGTCGATATCACGAAGACCTATGTCCCGTGCGCCGGTGTAGGGACGAGACCCCTGATCGCTGTATCCATTACCCATATAAAGTAAATTGTCGGCCATTCGAGCAATCAAGTCCCCAAGCGCCAGCCACTGGTACTTCTTACCAATGCGCTCCACCCGATGATCGTGTCTATCTTGGCTCGAATTCCTTTCAAAAACTGCAAATCGTTCCGCTGTCCAGCCAAGCTCATGCGCACGCTTGCATATCCAACGACGAGCCCAGCCTCCGTCAAACCGCGCCGAATAGTTACGCGGTTGCTCAGAAAACAAGGAGTAATTCACGTAGCGCTTGGCCTTAACGCGATATTCTTCCCACTCTTCAATTGTGAGTGTTTTTTGGAAAGCGCCTTCCGCGGCTTTGATTGCAGTCTGCTCCGGACTTTCTTTGTAGCTAACTTGTCCGCCAGCGGCCCTTATCGCTAACCACAATGCATGATAAGCGTTGAGCTGGTCAGCGCTAGCGGATGAGAGAAATCGCTGCAGCCAATCCGTCGCCAGATCAGCGGCGCTGGGACATTCAGACGCTGACCGCGGGACGGGCGCCCACTGGTCAATCTTATGATCGACGACGTAGCGCGCGAAGTCGCCGTCTTTGACGGCAGAACTTACGATTGCATCGCTATAGAAAGATCCTTTGTAATCCTGCTTGTAGCTGTCGATCTCTTCGTCAGAGACATATTCGATTGGCCAAGGACTGGTATAAGGCGGCTGAGTGCGCTCGCGATTGATAGACGTGGGCAGGAAGCCGCGCCAATCAACATAAGTTACGATCCCCCGAGCGTGATCTCGCAGCAACTCATTAAGCGGTGGTGACCCGCTCGCGAATACCAGCTCGTAAACTGTTGAAGCCAGATCGGATAAACCATCAGTGACCTTTCCTTGAAGCGCCGCCCCGTAGGCAGCCGCGAAGATGCGCTCTTGAATATAAAGGTCGTCGACATTTTCGAAGGCGCGCATTGTAGACGCGGCGAGATCCAGGCGAGTTGCAAAGATGCAGGCCAATGCCTTGGTTGCTCGATCTCGGACCACACGATTGGAGCTGGAAAGAAACCAGCTGAGCATAATCGCGATTAACCGTGCACGCTCATTCTCGACCGAGCCCATGCCGTTTTGAATCGCCCATGTAATAAGCGCGCCAATTGAGCTGTCTTCATCACCCCCCCCATTCACGTAGATTGACCATCGCGCGTCACGTTCCGGCCTCAGCTGAGGCGCCAGACATTGGTGCAAATAATCGGCATTAAACTTATTGCTTGGCTCAGTTGCGATGGAGACGAGAATGTCTCGCACCCGATCCACATCGTTAACTTGTTGGACTAGTTCGAAAGTTCTGTCCGTAAAATAGGCCTGCTCTCGCCAAAGCAAGCTTTCGTTAAATGCATTCTGGACGGTCCAGTCGTGATCCGGCGATACGTCGAGAATTTCTACACCGGCCTTCTCGGGCAATTGAATTGCAATGGCTTCGACTATGCCTGCATATCGATAATTTTTGGCACCGAAAGTTAGCTCGCCCAAACGAGTGCCTTCCGCGAATGATGCTGTGGAATCTATGGGAGTCAGGTGTTCCTGGAGAAGCCGCGCAGCAATTGCGTGGTCGCTGTATCGTTCAAACGTGAAGCGGGCCATGGAGGATACCGAGCCATCGCCCTGCATAACGGGCTCGAGTGCGATGATTCCTTCGCTTTCGAATTGCGAAAGAAGGCTCCGATCCAACCTGCCAGACGATGGAAGCACTGACTCGAAAGCCGCAATCGCTTCGGTCTTCATTGCATACCCTTCTCCTCGAGCAACTAGGATGTCGGCAAAACGAGACAATGCGGTCTCCACCAACTCCAGGTTAGGATCGAGCTTCATGCGTCGGGTCACGGCACGCACGACAGCGCTGTTGTAGAATCCGAAAATTGCGCTGACGCCGCGTAGGCCCCGCGGGAGCTCGTTCTTTCCTTCGCGATCCAGAAAGTCGCAGCAGGTTTTGAGGAACAAGGGATTGAGAAATTCCGGAACTAGGTTCGGCGCCCCTGGTCGGACAATTCCGCGTTTCGATAGATAGACGTTCGCCGCCTCGCCACCGCGGCCGCTAAACCCTTGGTGCTCAACTGATGCAAGCTGCTTTTCATCCAACGTCTCAGGGATAACATGGGCCACGTAGGTCGAACGGCACGAGAGCACGATCCCAAGTCGCTGAAACGGCTCCGCTGTCTTCAAAAATGCTGCCATCCGCTCCGGCCAGATATCAGTACCGTGCCGCTCGTTAATGGCGTCGATACACACGATCGCGCGCACGCCATGCGCCTGAGCTGCAGAATCGAGCATTCCGAGGAACTGCTTCGCCTGCATATCCGAAGGCAGGTCCAGCTGGGCCATGACCTGACGCCAAGGCTCACCCTCAACCATCGCACTGCCTAGTACAAGTATGGCTGGGCGGGCTGCATGAACTTGATGTTCGACCACATCAGCCAGCAAATGCGATTTGCCGGTTCCGGCTGCTCCTTTGAGCAAGACAGCACGTGCATTCGCCAACCGCCATTGATCCGAACTGAGCGCCTCTTCGATATCGGCGAGCACGTCGCCAAATCGGAAAAGGTTTTCGCGCGCCCATACCTGATCGGAAGTCCCGTTCTTCGGCTTAGTTTCAGGCAGCCCATACACCCAAGTGAGAGTATCTCGGACCGCAGAATAGCAGTCGCGCACTGCAGATTCCCACCGAGACAAAGGGAAAAGCGCTTCCGGGCCGATTGCGTCGCCTTCGAAGGCTTTGTGCAATGCCTCCACTGCCTCAGCCAGTGCCGTGGTTTCGGCGGTGGCAACGCCGTTGTTGGCTCGTATGGCTGCTTGCAAAGTAGAGGTGCTCTTCTCACCGATATCGAGAGCCCACTCTTGGACTATGACGTCTAAAAACGGATCCCGGGCGAAGGCCATGAAATCCTTCCGAATGGGCAATCCTACATTTGTGTCGGGCGTATATCTGGAGCCGAGCGCCTCTTTGGCTTTGCCGAACTGCTCGATAAACCATGAAGATGTCAGTATCTCTTCGCTGAACCAGTAGAGCAGGCGACCCGTATACGCTGGCGTGTCAGTCGCGAGTTTGCCGCTCAATTCGCTTTTTCCCCAAAGCGATATTGAAAACGATCGCCCTTTCTTCTTGGCAGCCTGCTCCCACTTACCTCTCCAAGTTTCCCATTTTTGCCGAGCGCTCGTTCCATGTTTCGGTCGCGAGTCGGACAGGTCAAATGGCAGGCAGACCACGAGGCGGCCCAGCTTCGGATGTTTGCTGAGAGCGGCAGCCACAGACTTATCTAGCTGAGAGCTTAGGCTCGAATCCCAAGCGAACACATACTTCGCCTGCCACCCCAGCTCGTCACCCCCGGGTAGCGCGTAAAAGCATTCAAGCCCGGCATCGCCACCACGACCCTTCCGTGTGAATACCGCTCCCGACGGTTGATCTTCTAATGATGCAAGCTGTGCGCAAAGCTCCTCAAAACCCGTATGGCGGCTTCCATCATGAGGGCGAATACTGGCGAAGTCGATATCGGGTAAATGCACGGCAAAACTTCATATGGTGTTTAGGGGATCGAGAGGAAGACTTGCCGTTTTTTGTTGCGTTCCGCCAGTGTTTGGCTTGGCCGCACAGAGCCTTAGGAGCAAATATCCTCCGCCAACAGCGAAACCACTAAACGACTGAAGTATGCCCTGGGAGGCATTCTACCGAGGTGTTGACTTCGATCGTCACGAGTTGAGGCGAAAGGTGGCCCCGGTAGTAGTCGGCTGCAAATCTTAGAATCTCATTGTGACCGTTCGCAAGGATAATGACACTCGACCGAATAGTCGCCAAGCCGAAAGTGCAAACTCTGTGCTTCCCTGTTCGGAACAGAACGGGAAAAATGGGCCTATCGGCAGATTCGAGCGCTGGCCCACGAGCACAGGACGCTCCGCGCTACCCTCTTGAAAGCATTTCCATTTTGGCCAAGTAGCCCGAGCCAAGCAAGCGCTTGAATCCGGCCAATTCGCGGTCATACACCAGACACTGGACATACCTGCCGTAATGAGCATTGGTGTCGGTGCGACCTATCAGTATCTTCGACTAAATTAGCTTGCCCCTTCAGGGGCTTAGCGTCGTGGGAGCAGCCCGCGACTGTCGCG
>JAAFJA010000027.1 GCA_013298765.1 Betaproteobacteria bacterium | reverse complement strand
CACGCAGATTCCATGATGGCACGGGCCACGATAGAGCCCAATTATGTTGCCGGATATACGACTGCAAGCACTTCCGCTTCGCCAGACCTATCGATCAGTTTCTTGCCTTTCGGGGGGAGTCCATATACGAGCGGTTAGGCCGCACCGCGCGCGACGCCAGAAAGAACCACAGCATCAAAGCCCTCATAGAGCTGACACTCCTTGAGCAGATTCTGCCACTCTTCTTCCGGCTTCAAACGTCTAGTCTCGTAGATTACGAATAGTAGGCTTGTCCAGTCTCGTGATCGATAGCCACTTGCATCAGCAAGAATTTCATCCGCGACACGCTTTGCGTCGGCCGTGCTTGATATGTACTTGTACTCGAGCAGTGTCTTAGCCGATGGTAGTCCGGTGTCGGGTTGGAAGTTCTTGATTGGTTTGGTAAGCGCGGGCTTTGACTTCAAGTCTGGATACTGGCACTTGAGGATTGCTTCAAGGCGAACGTGGACGTCAGCTTCACTCGCAGGCGCGCTGGCGAAGAGGGCCGTGTCGCACATAACGTAGACCGCTCGCTTGAGCACTGCCTTCAGATCCTGTACTTCTGACTGGGTCGTCTTCGCGAGACCGTAAGATGATGCGATGGCGTCGGCTATCAGCCGAACTCGTCCCGTCCACTTCGGATAGATCTCGCCCTCAAAGCACTCAGTCTCGGAGAAGCCAATCTTCTTCGCTGACTCGAAGTCCGTCGCGGCGAGGTCGTACGTGGCCCTCAGGTTTAATTTGTCTGCCAAGACCAATACCTCGTAGAACGACCTTTCAACGTAGTACCTGAAGCTCTCAAAGTCTCCGTCATCTTGGTTCTCGTAGTGGTATTTATCGCAGTACCGCTGTGCCTCGCGAATCGACGTCTCGATTGCGGCGATTGCGGACGAAATTTCGCTGGTTGAGTGCATAGAAGGTGTTGATGTGCGGCCTAACCTGTTTTATACAACGCTAACACCTATGACTTCTCAAAAGTGCGTGGGTGAAATATGCCGATTGCTTCACGCCAGACACCACCTGAGTCCGGAGCGAGTTTTTTCTCTACATACAATCGGCTGTAGCGAAAGCCCGGAAGCGCCCTACCGCCTCCCCCCCAAAATCGAGCCCAACACCCCACGAATCACGCGCCTGCCAACCTCACTACCAATCGCGCGCGCAGCCGATTTCATCAGCGCCTCGCCTGCGCCTTCGCGTTTGCGTACAACGCCTCCGCGTGGACCGCGTTCGGGTTCGCCGCCGCCGAGTAGTCCGCCGAGTTTGCCGAAGAAGCCTGCTTCTTCTTTCGCAGCATCGACCGCGCCGTCGCCTGCGCTTGCCGCTGCGTCCGTTGCTGCCTCTTCGGCTGCTTCGGGCATCTTCTTGTTTACGCGCCCGGTGAGCACTTCATAGGCGCTTTCGCGATCTACCGTTTCATCATAAACACCGCTCACGAGCGATTGTTTTCTGAGTTCATCCCGCTCGGACGCTGTGACGGGGCCGATGCGTGACGACGGTGGGACGATCCACGCGCGCTCGACCGGCGTCGGGCGACCCTTTTCGTCGAGGAAGGAGACGAGCGCCTCACCCGTGGCGAGTTCGGTGATCGTTTTTTCGGTATCGATCTTCGGGTTCGGTCGGAACGTCGCGGCAGCTGTCTTCACGGCCTCTGCATCGCGTGGCGTATACGCGCGAAGCGCATGTTGAATTCGGTTACCGAGTTGACCGAGCACGACGTCGGGCACGTCAAGCGGATTCTGCGTGACGAAATAAACGCCAACACCTTTCGAACGCACGAGCCGTACAACTTGCTCGATCCGCGTGCGTAGCTCGGGCGGCGCTTCGCTAAACAAGAGATGCGCTTCGTCGAAAAAGAACGCGAGCTTTGGTTTATCCGGGTCGCCCACTTCGGGCAATGATTCAAACAGCTCGGAGAGAAGCCACAATAGAAACGTCGCGTAGATCCGCGGATTCGAAAGCAGTTTGTCCGCCGCGAGAATATTGACGACGCCTTTGCCATCGACCGTTTGCATCAGATCGGCGAGGTTAAGCGCGGGCTCGCCGAAGAATTTTTCGCCGCCCTGCGATTCGATAGTAAGGATACCGCGCTGAATCGCGCCGATGGATGCGCCGCTGATGTTGCCGTATTTAAGCTGATATTCCTTCGCGTTTTCGCCCGCGTGTACGAGCAGTGCGCGCAAGTCTTTCAAATCGAGCAGCAGCAAGCCTTTGTCATCGGCAATTTTGAACACGGCAGTGAGCACGCCACTTTGCGTTTCATTCAAATTCAAAATGCGCGATAGCAACAGCGGACCCATCTCAGACACGGTCGCACGAAGCGGATGACCTTGCTCACCGAATACGTCCCAGCACGTCACGGGAAACGATTCGTTGGTGAACCCCGTGAGCTTCAATTGCGCGACACGATCTTCAACGCGTTTATTGCCACCGCCCGCTTGCGAAAGTCCAGTGAGATCGCCTTTCACGTCTGCCATGAAGGTCGGTACACCGATACGCGAAAAACCCTCAGCGAGCACTTGCAAGCTCACGGTCTTGCCAGTGCCGGTGGCGCCCGTGATTAGGCCGTGACGATTGGCGAGTTTGGGAAGGATTGCGACATCCGTGTTGGCGTCAATCGTTTTTGCGACGAGGAAAGGATTAGCCATGACTGCAAGAGAGAAAGCGGTTACGTCCATTGTAGGAGCGACACTGTTGCGAATCACAGCGGGGCGTCACGACGCGGGCTCATGGCGAACCTTTCTGGAAGGCGCGCGGCATAATCGCGGTTAACGTTAACGTCAACTTGGGTTTGAGCGATGGATATTTCAGGAAAAGTAGTGATCGTCACCGGCGGTGCGTCAGGCTTGGGCGCGGGCGTGGCGCGCGCCGTTGCGGCGAAGGGCGGCAAGGTCGTCATTGCTGACATCCAGGTCGAGCAGGGCGCGGCGCTGGCGGCGGAGTTGGGCGGCGTGTTCGTGCAATGCGATGTGACCAATGAGGATCACGGCAAGGCGGCGGTGGCAGCGGCTGTGAAACTGGGTGAGCTTCGTGGGCTAGTGAACTGCGCAGGCGTTGCCACGGGCGAGCGTGTGGTCGGGCGCGAAGGCGCGAGCGGCATCGCAAAGTTTGCGAAAACCGTTCAGATCAATTTGATCGGAACGTACAACCTGCTGAATCAGGCGGCGACGGCGATGTCTGCCCTGCCCGCGACTGCGGACGGTGAGCGTGGCGTGATCGTGAACACGGCCTCCGTGGCGGCATTCGACGGCCAAATCGGGCAAGCGGCCTATGCTGCGTCGAAGGCGGGCGTTGCAGGGATGACGTTGCCAGTAGCACGCGAACTTGCCAAGTTTGGAATTCGCGTCATGACCGTTGCGCCAGGCATTTTTGAAACGCCGATGCTCATGGGCATGACGCCTGAGATTCAAGCGAGTTTGGGGCAGATGGTGCCGTTTCCGCCGCGCCTCGGGAAACCCGCCGAATTCGCAAACTTGGTGACACACATTTTTGACAACGTAATGCTGAACGGCGAAGTGATTCGTCTCGACGGTGCAATTCGCATGGCACCGAAGTGACGCATTTGTCCGGCGGGCGGGCGACAAGGTCGCGCGCCCGGAAACAAATGCGTCATCCCGGACAAATGACACAAAGTGAGCGCGATCCGGGATCCATTCCCCGCCCGTGAACGAAGCGAAGAAGTCGTCCGCCCGTAAAATCGGTAATATCCCTCTCACGCGCAGCAGGTTCGCCGTGTCTCAACCCGATCTCTCGAAACTCACACTCAACAAGAGTGCGCCACAGCAAGCGCTCGCGAAGCGACGCAAAAAGCGCATTGCCAAATGGGTTGCGATTGCAGTGGCGATTGCTGCAGCCTCCGGGATTTTTCTGAATAAGCGAGCCAACGCGCCGCAAGAGGTGGATCTCGGTACGGTCACAACTGCATTCCCTACCCAAGCATTCACTCTGTTGAATGCTACGGGTCGCGTCGTCGCTGCAAAAAAGGCGGCGGTGTCGACTAAGGCGACCGGTCGTCTTGAGTTTCTCGGCGTGCAAGAGGGCTCGCAAGTGAAGACGGGGGATGTGATCGCCCGAATCGAAGCGCTTGATGTCAACGCCACGAAGGATCAAGCGCGCGCGGGCGCGCAGGCGGCGCGTGCGAACCTGGCTCAGGGCAATGCTGAGCTGGTTGATGCCGAAGCTAACTTTAGGCGGCAGCAGGAGCTTTTTGAAAAGAAGTTCGTGAGTGCCGCCTTGCTCGATACGGCGAAGGCGCGCGTGGACCGTGCGCGGGCGACGATGGCGAGTTTGAATGCGGCGATTGGCGTGGCGGATGCGCAGGTGCGCTCTGCGGGCGTGAGTGTTGAGCAGACATTGATTCGCGCGCCGTTCGACGGTGTGATCCTCACCAAGAATGCAAACGTGGGCGACATCATTACGCCGTTTTCTTCCGCATCGGGCTCGATTGGCGCGGTGGTGACAATGGCCGACATGACCACGCTCGAAGTAGAGTCGGACGTGGCCGAGGCATCGATTGGCAAAATCGTGGTCGGTGCGCCGGCCGAGATCACACTCGATGCGCTGCCTGAAGTGCGATTACTCGGCGAAGTCTCTCGCATTGTGCCGACGGTTGATCGCGCGAAAGCCACGGTGTTGGTAAAGGTCTCGTTCGTTGAACGCGATCAGCGGGTGTTGCCGGACATGAGCGCGAAGGTGGCGTTCCTGAAACAAAAGCCGACTGAGGCGGATCGCAAGCCTGTCGTGGTTGCGCGTAAAGAAGCGTTGGTGGAGCGCGACGGCAAGGCGGCTGTGTTTGTGGTGACGGATGCGAAGGCTAAGCTCACCGCCGTGACCAAAGGGCGTGACATTGGCGATTTGGTTGAAGTGGCCGGCGTGAAATCGGGTGACAAGATTGTGCTCAAGCCCAACGAAAAGTTCGCCGATGGCGCGAGCGTTGCGCAAGCGGCGAAGAAGTAATGAGCGAGCCTCAGGTCCTCGTCGAGATCAAGCATCTCAGCAAAAGCTACACGCGCGGCGATCAAGACGTCCCAGTCTTGATGGACATCACGCTCGATATCCCGCAGGGCGATTTCATTGCGCTGATGGGGCCTTCGGGCTCGGGCAAGTCAACGCTGCTCAACTTGATCGCGGGCATTGATAAGCCTTCAAGCGGCTTATTGCGCGTGGCGGGGCTTGATATCGCGGAGCTGAGTGAAAGTGAGCTCGCTGATTGGCGCGCGCAGAATGTCGGCTTCATTTTTCAGTTCTACAACCTGATGCCGGTGTTGACGGCGTTCGAGAATGTTGAATTGCCGTTGATGCTGACCGATCTGTCGCGCAGCGAACGCAAAGAGCGAGTGCAGCTCGCGCTTGGCTTGGTGGGGCTCTCGGATCGGATGACTCACTACCCCAATGAGCTTTCTGGCGGTCAGCAGCAGCGCGTGGCAATCGCGCGAGCGATCATCACTGATCCCACGTTGATCGTCGCAGACGAACCCACTGGTGATCTCGATAAGAAGAGCGCGGAAGATGTGTTGAATCTGCTTCGTAAATTGAATGATGAAATGGGCAAGACCATCATCATGGTGACGCATGATCCAGGCGCAGTAAAAGCCGCGAAGCACGTAACACACTTAGAAAAAGGCGAATTGATCGAGAAAACAAAAGTGATGCGGGACGCGTGATACCGTAGCCCGGATGCTCACATCCGGGTTCCCGTAATCTGTCCCTCGCAGTCGCGATGAAGTGACGCCAGCTCGAAGGCAACGATTGAGATTTCAGCGCGTTGATTCCGCTTCACCGCATCGCGGCTACGACTCGCGCGACAACCCGGATGCGAGCATTCGGGCTACAAGTACGCCCGCGTCACCAACTCGGCAACGCACGCGGGCTTTGAGTGCCCTTCAATTTCGATGGTGACTTCAAACACGGTTTGCACACCGCCTTGAATCGCTTCGCATTCGAGTAGCTTGAAGCGGGCACGCAACTGCGAATTCACCGAAACTGGCGACATGAAGCGCACGCGGTTTGTACCGTAATTCACGGCCATGCGGATACCTTCGTAGGCGATGCAAGCGCCTTTGAAATAGGGCACCAGCGACAGCGTTAAGAAACCGTGCGCAATCGTCGTTTTGAATGGCGACTCACGTGCGCAGCGCTCGGCATCGAGATGAATCCACTGATGATCGCCCGTGGCGTCTGCGAACTGCGCGATGCGCGCCTGCGTGATCAATAGCCAGTCTGAAACAGCAAGTTCTTGGCCGATGAGCGAGGGCAGTTGATCGATCTTGAGATTAATCATAATAAGTCTTTGAATTCATATTTAATTGGGGTTAGGTGGCAATTACGTCAACTATCAACAAACCTTACGTATTTGAACTAGCCCCGCTAAAATGTGGGATATGTGGATGAAGGTGCAATGTCATCGAGCCTAGCGGATGAAGTCGCCAATGATGCGATTCACCTCCGCTGCGCGCTCGCGAAGTAACCAATGACTTGCGCCTTCGATGCGGGTGACTCTCGCGTTTGGCACGTGCGTTTCAATGCCTTCGAGCAACACAGGTCGCAGCGCCGCATCGCCTGTGCCCCAAATGATTTGTGTGGGAACTTTGACATGAAATGCGCGGGGGTCGAGCGCGGCGGCGAGTGCTTTCGCATGCCCCGGCGTCTGTGCGGTGTCAGGGTGCAAGGGTGATGCGCGGTAGAAGTTCACCCCGCCGGTCAAACCCCGCGACCAGCATTCCCGATAGCGCGCTAACTGCTCTTCGGTCTTGAGCGAGGCCATCGCAACCAAACGCGCAAAGTCATTCTCCGCAAGGAGCGCTTCCGATCCCTCGGCGCGCAGCCAATTCATGTACTGACTCGCCTCGATTTGCGCAGCGTCATACGCAAGCGCATGCGCGAACGTGATCGCGTGCGGCGAATTCGCTACGATGAATCTTTCCATGAGCTGCGGCGATTGTGCGGCCAAACTCCATGCCACCGCGCCGCCCCAATCGTGCGCAATCACCGCGCGGACGCGGCCTCCTACTGAATCGATCACGGCGCGCAAGTCATCTAGCAAGAGCGGCGCTCTGTAAGCATTTACAGCCGACGGCTGCGATGACAAGTTAAAGCCGCGAAGATCGATCGCGTAGCAACGATAGTCGCGCGAAAACTCACGAAGCTGCTCCACCCAGGCGTACCAAAACTCCGGGAATCCGTGAATAAACAAAAGCACCGGCGCGTCTTCTAGGCCGCAGGCGACCTTGTGGAGGCGAATTTCGCCCGCAACTGGACAATGGCGTGAGAGCCAAGACGATTCGAAATTCATCACCGAATTATCATTGCTCTCCTTGATTTTCTCTTCCGAAAGTACAGCGTATGAAACTCTATTACAGCAACGGTGCCTGCTCTCTCTCGCCGCACATCGTTTTGCGTGAAGCAGGCATTCCGTTTGACCTTGTTCGCGCCAGCACAAAAACGCACAAACTTGACGACGGTACGGATTACTACACGATTAACCCAACCGGCGCTGTGCCGATGCTTGAGCTCGATAACGGCGAGCGCTTGAGCGAAGGCCCCGCCATCGTGCAATACATCGCCGATCTCGCACCACAGTCGAAACTCGCGCCCGCCAATGGAACCTTCGAACGTGCGCGCTTGCAGGAATGGCTTAACTACATCACAAGCGAACTACACAAAGGCTATTCGCCGCTTTTCAGACCCGATACGCCAGATGCATATAAGCCGATTGCACAAGAAAACCTGAAGAAGAAGTACGCGCACATCGACGCCAAACTCGCTGGGCGAGATTATTTGATGGGCGAGACATTCACGGTAGCCGATGCGTATCTGTTTACCGTGACGAGCTGGGCGAAATACGTGAACCTTGACCTGTCTGAGTACAAAAATGTCCTCGCGCATTTAGCGCGTGTGGCTGCGCGCCCGCAAGTGCAAGAGGCGCTCAAGGCAGAAGGATTGTTGAAGTAACGAGGTAGTTCGTGCGCAACGCCGGGTAGGTCAATCGGCCTACGCGGCGCGCACAAAGAGCGTTTGTAGCGGCTCATCGCCAACCTGCCGGGACCAATGACCGTGCACGGCAGCGTCAAACGTAGCGCCCTCGGGCAACGTGTCAGCCGAGAAGAAATGCTCCCCCGGCGAGAACACGCGCGAGCTGCCATCTTGCAGGCCGATTTCCATTTTTCCGCGCAGGATGAACACCCACTGTGGTGAGCCGGTGCAATGAAATGTACTCCTAAATCCAACAGGACTTTCGCGCAATTGATAACCGCCCGAGCGCATCAATAGAGACAAGCGCGCTTCGGGCTTACCTTCGGAAAGCGGAATCAATTCCTCGCGCCAGCGCGCGCGGCCGTCGCTGTCGGTGAAGAGAACAGTTTGCGTAAAGTGAGTCATAACGTAGTAACTTTGAACGCGCAAACGACTGCCGCGCTTGAAGCAATTATGTCGGGGCAGGCGTGCGCACGAAACCACGCTTGATTTGATTCGCAATCAGCGCCAGCAACGCCCCCAGAACAAGTCCAACGATCAAATCCACGAGCATCGGCATGAGCGCGGCGAAACCACCGAGCTGCGTTTGCAGATCAATCTTGGCAGCTTGCACGCGCTCGTACAGAGCGGGCCAACTGTGAGTGAGAATACCGCCCCCCACCATGAACATGGCAACAGTTCCAGCGAACGAGAGCAATTTCATGAATCGTGG
Organism: Betaproteobacteria bacterium; assembly: GCA_013298765.1. Classification (GTDB taxonomy): domain Bacteria; phylum Pseudomonadota; class Gammaproteobacteria; order Burkholderiales; family Casimicrobiaceae; genus Casimicrobium. Next base: position 19,664 of record JAAFJA010000027.1, on the reverse strand, counting down.
CGCGATCTGTAGCAGCGCACTACCTAGCGCTCGCTGGGTAGCCGAAGCGGCTTTCTGCAGCCGCAGCCCAAGGTCATCAAGCTTCACGATTCCAGCCACCAATCCGTAGACGCCGACGGTCATTGCAATGGCCATGATCGAAACGACCGCAAGTTTGGTAATGAAAGGCGTCGCAGCGGCCATCGTTCCGAGGGTGATCACGATCACTTCGGCGGACAAAATGAAATCGGTGCGAATCGCACCCTTCACTTTGTCTTTTTCAAACTGAACCATGTCAATTTTGTCGTCGACCACCGCCGCAACGAGCTTTGCATGCTCCGCATTTGCTTCCTGCTTCGACTTGAATAAGCGCTTGAAAACTTTAGTCGCGCCTTCGTAGCAAAGAAACGCGCCGCCCAAAATCATGAGCGGCGTGATCCCCCAAGGCAGGAATGCCGCAAGCGCGAGCGCTGCAGGAACGAGAATCAGTTTGTTAACAAAGGATCCTTTTGCAACCGCCCAAACCACAGGCAATTCGCGATCCGCTCGAACGCCCGCGACTTGTTCTGCATTTAGCGCGAGGTCGTCGCCCAAGATACCGGCGTTCTTCTTGGCCGCGACCTTAGCCAAAACGGCGACATCGTCAAGCAGTAACGCGATATCGTCTAGGAGTGCAAAAAAGCGTGAGGACATAGGGAGCGCGCAAACAAGAATCCATCATTCTAGGAATGGCGCGGGCACGCGTTGCTCAGGCATACCCGCGACGAATTCGGCGACGCTGGACATAACGAGCGAGCACGCTTCGCTATCGACTCAACACGCGGCGCACCAGCGTAACCCCAGCGAGCACGAGCGCACCTACGATCACGCCAACGATCAGATCGACAGCCGTTGATGCGAGAAACGCGAGCACGCCAGAACTCGCGAGCGGCTTCAACGCACCTTCAACGAAATGATGCAGCGGCCCGAGGCCGTGCAACACAATGCTTCCACCCACCAAGAACATGGCAGCGGTGCCAAGAATCGATAGCGTCTTCATGAGAAACGGCGCAAACCAGAGTAAGCCGCGCCCGATTTGCTGAGCGAGCGTACTTGCGCGCTTGGTCAGGCTGAGTCCCGCATCGTCCAATTTCACGATCCCGGCGACAAGGCCATACACGCCAATCGTCATCGCAACCGCCACAATTGATAGCACAGCCACTTGTTTGCTGAATACTTCGTTCGCGACTGTGCCAAGCGTGATCACGATGATCTCCGCGGATAAGATGAAATCCGTGCGGATCGCCCCTTTGATCTTGTCTTTCTCAAACTGCACCATGTCAATTGCGGGATTCGAAAGTGCCTCAAGCTCGGCTTTGTGATGGGCAGCTTGGTCGGCTTTCGAATGTAGAAACTTGTGTGCGAGCTTCTCAAAACCTTCGTAACAGAGAAACGCACCGCCAAGCATCAGAAGCGGTGTGATCGTCCACGGAACGAAGGTCGCAAGCGCAAGCGCCGCCGGCACGAGAATCAGCTTGTTGATGAACGAACCCTTCGCCACTGCCCAAACAACAGGCAATTCGCGATCCGCTTTCACACCAGCGACTTGCTCCGCGTTCAGCGCAAGATCATCGCCCAGCACACCTGCGGTTTTTTTTGCGGCAACCTTTGAAAGGACTGCGACGTCGTCGAGGATGGTTGCGATATCGTCAAACAGCGCGAAAAAACTAGATGCCATAAGCCAAACCGCGAATTAACCAAACATTGATTGCTTGATTGTATTCGCGGCTATCCCGCGCACGTTGCTCCGACGAGGAGAAACTCGCACCTACTGGCCCTGACCGAGCGCGAAGCCGCGTTCTCCGTCAAAGGTGCACAGGTTTTCTGTTTTGATGACATCGAATCCTGCGTCGGTGACGGTCGTGAGCACTTCGATAATGTCGCGATGCGTGACCTCAGCGCTTTCTTGAATCGCGACGAAGCGGCAGCGCCAATGATCGGTGCAAAACGTTTCCGGAAAGCCGCCCGGAAATACTTTGACGCCACGGTTCGTGATCATTTGCAGCTTCAATACGTCAGTTGAGAGTCCGCTAAGTGCGACACCCAGCTCATCAGGCGTGTTTCCCGTGTGGTGCAAGAAAACATCAACGCCGACAATGTGCTTCTTCGCAGGGGCGGCGCGTGTGTAAAGTGGCTTTTGTGCTTTCACCTCGACCGGATTCGCGTAACGCACCGCCGCGAAGTGCTGCGGCTTCTGCCCCAGCCGATCAATCACAGCCTGCGCGAAGCCACCGGTACCGACTTCCTTTGTAGTGCGCTCGCCTTTGAGGTCGGGCGTGTGGATACCATCTTCAATCGTTCGCAGCCACGCGTTGTGAACTTTCTCCGCGATGTCTGCCTGACGAATGTGCACGAGCATCTGCACTGCGCCAAGTAACAGGCCACTTGGATTCGCGATGCCGCGACCCGCGATGTCTGGGGCGCTGCCATGGATTGCCTCAAACATGGCGACGTGTTCGCCGATATTTGCAGAGCCCGCGAGGCCCACGCTGCCGGTGATTTCAGCGGCGATGTCAGAGATGATGTCGCCGTACAAGTTTGGCGTTACGATCACATCGAAGCGCTCGGGTTTTGTCGCGATACGCGCCGCGCCGATATCGATGATGTAGCGCTCTTTCTGGATCTCCGGATACTCCGCACCAATGTCTTCGAACACTTGATAGAAGAGCCCGTCGGTCATCTTCATGATGTTGTCTTTCACCATGCAGGTGACTTTTTTGCGGCCGTGGCTCTTTGCATATTCGAAGGCGTAGCGCACGATCTTTTCGCAGCCTGGGCGCGTGATGAGCTTCAAGCACTGAAATACCTCATCGGTTTGCCGATGCTCGATGCCTGCGTAGAGATCTTCCTCGTTTTCGCGAACGATCACCATATCCATTTTCGGGTGAGGCGTGTCGACGAACGGCGCGTAGCTCACACAGGGGCGTACGTTCGCGTAGAGGCCGAGCGTTTTGCGCACGGTGACGTTCAGGCTTTTGTAGCCGCTACCGGAGGGCGTGGTGATCGGTGCTTTGAGAAACACTTTCGTGCGGCGCAAACTCTCCCATGCAGACGGCTCGATACCCGCTGAATTGCCCGCTAAGTAGACACGCTCACCGATTTCGATAGGTTCCACCGCGATTTGCGCGCCCGCAGCCTCAAGGATCGAGAGCGTTGCATCCATGATTTCGGGGCCGATACCGTCACCATAGGCCACAGTGACCGGAACCCTAGCGGCTACCGAGTGAGATTTCTGTGCATTTTCCGCATTGAGGAGGGCTGTGCTCATCTCTATTTCCTTGAAAGTTTTGCAATGGAGTGAATTTTGGAGACAATCAAGCAATAAAGAAAATACTTTGTATTTATTGAATACATAGATAAAAAGCTATGAATAGAAGTGCAACCTCAAATCCTTTGCTTCGCGTCACGCCTCAGCAGCTGCGTGCATTCGAAGCCACGGCGCGACTTCTTTCAGTCACACGCGCAGCGGAATCGCTGCACGTCACGCAGCCAACAGTGAGCGTGCAGTTGCGTGAGCTGGCTGAGGCGGTGGGTGAGCCGCTCTTTGAAACGGTAGGTCGCCGAATTCAGCTCACGCAGGCGGGCGAGGCGATGCGGCAAGCGGTTGAGGAGTGGGGGGCGCTGTGGCAGCGATTCGAGTCGAGATTGGCTGAAATTCATGGCCTAGTGCGCGGCAGGCTAAGAATCGCTGCGGTGACGACTGCGGAGTATTTCGTTCCCGATCTGTTGGGGCCGTTTGCCGCTGCACACCCAGGCGTCGCGATTGAGCTTGCGGTTGAAAATCGTGACCGCGTGATCGAGCGTTTGCAGCGCGGCACTGACGATCTCGCCGTCATGATGTTGCCGCCCGAGGATCTGCCGCTGGAACGCGTGCCCTTTCTTGATAACCCGTTGGTGGTGATTGCGGCTTCAAGCCACCCGCTTGCGGCGCAATCAAGGCGCGTTGCGCTTTCGCGCCTTGCACGGGAGCGCTGGCTATTGCGGGAGTCTGGCAGCGGAACTCGAATGGCGGCCGAACAATTTTTTGCCGCACATGATTTCGCACCCAACATCGCAATGAGTCTGGGCAGCAATGAAGCGATCAAACATGCGGTAAACGCGGGTCTCGGCATCGCTGTGGTGTCGCGCCTTGCGGTTGCCAACGAGCTCGCTAGCGCTTCGCCTGTACGTGGCGCGAGCGGTCAGCCCCTGCGAGCCGGCTTGGTTGAGCTGCGGGTGACGGGGTTTCCCATTGAGCGACAGTGGTCGGTCGTTTGGCGACGCGATCAGCCGCTGTCGGCGGCTGCGCGTCGCTTTGTTGCGTACTTGCGTGACGCTACAACGTAGAAGAGCGCTACGGGAAGCACAAATCGAGTTGCGCACAGGTTGGTAACAAAAAACAGATCGGGCCGATTAAATCGGGGCAAGGCAGCGATAAATATGCTTAGCAACTTATCAAAAACAGATCACTAGCCCAGAGAAAATATGCGTTCTGTCAAATAGTTATTAACTCTGGCGATTTCCAGGCCCCATCTGCGCTTGACTACACCCGCTGACCTTTCACCATCGCCATCACATCGGCCATGTTGACGCTTCGTGCCTTCTCCTGAATCTGCGGTGCGTATTTCGTTTGCAGTTCTTTTGCGGGCGAAAGCAGTTGATCAAAGGTTTGTTTGAGTACGGCAGTGCTCATCGTGCGCCCGCCGCCGTAGTAGCGCTTAGCAAGCTGTCCCAGTGCGTAGGTCGACGCGAACGAAAACGCCATTCCCGTTGCGCCGCGCGCGAGCCCCCCCACCAAACCGCCTGCGAACTTGCCGAGCAAGCCGCCGATCAATTTGCGACCGGCTTGTTCAAGGTACTGCGATGCGAGCCCCACACCAACGGTCGCGAGAAATTCCTTGATGTGGCCGCTATCAAGTTCGTAGCCGTAGGACTTTCCGATGTTGTAGACCATGCGTGTTTGCAGCGGAATGATTGCCATCGTGGCCCACGACTGCGGCAAGAGCTCCAACGCGCCGTTCAAGATCGAATAGTTCATGATCGACTTGTCGAGCGCCGCTTCATCGGGCTGCGAGGGCGTGAGCGCAGCGCTCGCGCCAGAGGCAGCTGCGACACCGGCCGCGGCTGCGGTCGCGGCTGTTGGAATGAAAGCGGCGTCAGCGATTTCGTCGGCATCCTGAGCAATGCGAGTCGCTTCAGCTTCGGTTAAACCGAGTTTTGCGCGCAGCGTATTGAGAAAAGCGCGCTCGGGATCGGTTTGCTTACCGTCCGAATCGATGACGTGGACCGCCATTTCGTAAGCGAGATGTTTGGCCTCAGGGTCGCTGAGCGTGGCCGCTGCCGAGTCAAGCGTGACCCGCTTAAAAAGGACGTCCTGATAAAGCTGCGGAATGTTGAGCGCCGCCGCGCTGCCGCCCGCCCCGGCGAGTGACTCAGCAATCTGCTTGAGCTGTTCGCGCTCACGTTCATCTTTATTTCCATCGGCGAAAGCCGCCATCAAGCAAAGCGTAAGGATTGACTTTTGTTGTTCGAGATTCATAGTTGATAGAGATTGGGTATGCCTGTGGAGGAGCCGGTTCCCCGGGATGCGTTGCATTGGAGCGCTGCGAGCAATGATTGTTCCGCAGTTCCGCCTGGATTGGGCTGCCAACGTGACGCGGGGTGCTGGAAGTGGCTGAGCGACGGAAATTGGGGAACGAAATGGCGTTCCCGAGCGAATAAGTGCTTTGCACACACGCGGGGTCAAACGCGGCGCAAGCCCCGTGATTGGCGAACGCTATCTGCAATTCGTCGTCGCGCTGTCGCGCGATGAGCCAATTGCGGTGATGATTCGCCTCATCCGTCAAATACCCGCCAAATCAAGAGGTCAACAATGTTTCAGGGAACCAAAGTGCCGAGTTACGCCAAAAAGTTTGCGAAGCTGAGCGCTATGGCGATCATTGCCACTGCATTTTTCGGCAATTCGGTTTCCGTGGCCAATACAGGCGAGCGGATCAAAAACGTCAGTACTTGGGGTTTTGGGCTAAAGACCATTGTTGGCTCAGGAAAGCTTGCATCCGAGCGTAGAGCAGTCGATCTGCCGTTTTCGAAGATCGATATCCAAGACGGGCTCAGCGCAACGATTCGTCGTGCTGGCGCGGTGAACGTGAATATCAGCGCTGACGACAATCTGATTTCGCTAGTTGATGTGAAAGTGAAAGACGGCGTGCTCGTCGCCAGAATCAAACCAAACTCAAGCCTGCGTACGAAAAACCCAATGCAGTTGACGATTGAGACGCCAACGCTGGAATCACTTCGCGTGCAAGATGGCGCACGCGCGGCTGTGGATCGCATTAGCGGTGCCAAGGCTACGCTTCGCGTGAGCGACGGTGCCAGCGTGACGCTCGCGCAGCTTGAGGCAACGGACGAAATTGATATCGCCATTACAGACGGCGCAAACGCAACCATCACCCAGGTCTCTAAGGCACCCATTCAGAAGATTCGGTTAAGCGACGGCGCACGGCTCGAAGTTGGCAGCAACGAAGTCAATGCACGCGCGGTCGCGACGCTATCTGACGGCGCGCGTCTCGTTCTTCGCAAAGCCGCGTTCGCCGATTTTGACTTGAAGGCCAGCGACGGCGCGAGCGCGACGATCGCAGGAAGCGCGCGCACCCAGGTGTATCTGCTGCAGGACGGTGCATCGCTGGATGCTCGCGAGTGCACAGGCGAGCAAGCAAGCGTGCTTGCCAGCGACGCGAGTAGCGCAACGCTTGGCAAACTTGCCAAGATCGAAGTGGCCTTACAAGACGGGGCTCGAGTTCGACATGCGGGTGAGGCTGAAGTGACCATCAAACGCGGTAAGCGCTCTCAAGTAAGCAGCTACTAAAGAGCTACTCACAACATTGCGAGAGCCCCTCAGCCGATGAAAGAGATAAGTGAAAACACCGGGACGTACCTCGCGTGGGTACACGAGGATATTTCACGCTTTTTCTGATGAATGATTACCGACTCGAAGCAGTAGTGCAGAGGTCGCCACTAGTGATTTGGGGGTGAAGGCGATGTGCGCCCTTTCGCGCGCTGGCACTAAAGCCGATAGTTGCTGCGTTGGTTCGGTTCATTACCGGATCGCTTTAGAAGCGTTGCCAATGGCGCGGACATGCGCCCCGACGCAACCGCGACGAGCGCTGCCCGCCTAATGAACAACTACAGAAAAGGCGCGTAGGGAAACGCTGAACAAGCCATGCGCAAGCATCGCATCGTCGGGCTTGGGCTTCCAGCTCATACCAATCCGCCGCGCGCTGCATCACGCAGGCTTATTCAGCGTTTCCCTAGCCCGCGAAGACGACGTGGTAGAAGGCCATCGTTATGCCCATCACCCCGGAGATGATCATGGAGGGCAAGAGATAGGCTACGTAGCGCCAGAACGCAGCCCACAAAGACACGCCGAATGCGTGCCGGGCCGACAGGATTTGCCAAAGCATTGCAACAAGCGTTACAGGCCAGTACGCGAGCGGGGCGTTGAAAAGGTAAGGCAGGGCAAAAATCAACGAACCACCCGCTGTGGCGTGAAGTACGAACACGAAGTGGCCACCATAGGTAATGCCGCGGCCGGCATAGAGCATCCAGTTGATGAACGCCATGATGGGCACCAACAGCGCAAAAAGCAGCGAATAGTTTTGCGTGAGCGAACGGTAAACCCTCCGCTCCATTTCGGCGGCGGAGCGCTCCCCCATTGTTTTTGCGCGCTCGCGCATCTTCTCTTGAAGCCAGGGCGGCAAGCTCGCTTTCGCGCTCTCGCCAATCACGCGACCTGCTTTGTAGCTCGCTGAGTCTGGTTTGGGGCTGTCATCCGGCTTCGGTGTTTGCGTCGACTGGCCTTCGCTCGATTGCGTGGCTGGCTTGAATATTTCTGAAGAAGCCTGCTCGAACGGCTTTTGACCCGTCCAGGACCGCCATGTGCCGTTCAATGATGCGATCGCCACGAAAACAAACACGCACAGCAAATAAACGCGCACCGGATGCACGTAGCGGTTACGTTGACCACTGAGATACGCTTTACTCAGCTCGCCCGGCCTGCGAAAAAGTGTCACCAGCGTTTCGACTATCTTGCCTGATGGAGAAAGCGCACTGCGCAGAAGATCACCGATCACCTCACGGGTATCTGGCATTGCAGGGCCGTGCTTCTGCCCGCAGTTGGGGCAGAATTTCCCTTCAAATTCAGTGGCGCAGTTCAGACAGGTGACACGCATCGCTATTCCCTACGCAGAGCAATTCCCAAATTTCGATTCCGCGAGTAGGTCAGCTACCACGCTTGCGCCCACACTGCAGAAAAGCGGTCACGAATTTCGCGCTCCGAGAATCCGTGATTTTGCCCGCCGCGCTCGGAAATTTTGATTGAGCCGATGAGGCTGCCGAGTTTGCATGATTTTTCGAGCGACCACTGATGCGCAATACCGTAGAGCAGTCCGGCGCGGAATGCATCGCCGCAGCCCGTCGGGTCCACAAGCGATTGCGCGGGCACGACAGGGACATCGATGGTTTTTCCGTCTGCATAAATACGCGATCCATGTGCGCCTAACGTCACGACGAGCCCTTTTAAGCCCGGCGCGAAGGCCTCAACGGACTGCCCCGTTTTCTGAGCAATCATTTCGGCTTCATAGTCGTTGACAGTGAGGTAATCAGCCAGGCTGATGAGTTCCTTGAGATCCTCACCACTGAATGCGGGCATTGCCTGACCCGGGTCAAAAATAAACGGTACGTTTTGCGATGCGAAGCCGCGCGCATGCCGAAAGATTCCATCGCGGCCATCCGGCGCGACGATGCCGAGCGCAACGTTGTGAACCGCAGTGACGTCGTTCAGATGCGAGTGAAACATCGCCCCAGCGTGGAAACTCGTGATCTGGTTATCTTCCAAATCCGTCATGATGTAGGCCTGCGCGGTGTAGGCCTCTGGAATCGTCTTGAGTGCATCAAGCCCAACCCCCAGCTGCTGCATGCGATCGCGGTAACCGGCTGCGTCATTCCCGACTGTTGCGCACACGATCGGTGCGCCCCCGAGTAACTTTAGCGAATAGGCGATGTTTCCCGCGCATCCACCGAATTCGCGTCGCATCTGGTCGACCATGAAAGAGACGCTAATTTTGTGAGTCGCCTCGGGAACGATATGGTCGCCGAATTTCCCTTGAAACACGCAAATTGTGTCGAACGCGACCGAGCCGCAGATGAGAACGCGTGGTTCCGCCATGAAATGCTTTCGAAATTGTGAGGCAGCGCAGAATTGTAGACGCCGCCTAAAATCTTGGAATGGTTACAGATTCAAAGCAATCCACGGCGCTCCTCCTTGGCTACACAGGCGTTGCGCCGTTCATCGCCTGCGCACTCTACGTCGCTTGGTTCACCGCTACAGGAGGCTATTTCGCAGCCCATGTTGCGTTCGTTGGCCTGGCTTACGGTGCGGTGATTCTGAGTTTCGTCGGCGCGCTGCACTGGGCTTACGCGCTCCATCGTATTGAGCTAGGGAGCGGCGCGTTCGTTCGAAGCATCATTCCGGCGTTCATCGCCTGGGTTTCGCTCTGTATTGCGCTATTGGTGCCGGGGGGATTTGGCGTGCACGCCTTCGCAGCTGCGCTAATGATTGCGAGCTTCATTGCGCATTTGCGCGCAGACTATGCTTTGAATCGAGCTTTCAAGGAGGCGATCGTACCGAGCTGGTTCCTCAAAATGCGGCTACATCTGAGCGCGGTTGCCTGCTTGAGCCTTACCGTGATTGCAGTCTGCGCTTTAGCGGTAAAGTAGGCAGCGCTTGGAATTACTCCGAAATGCGGCGCGCCAGCCGTCGCACTTCCGCATGCTGACGGCGGCTCACGGGTAAACGTTCTGCCCGCCCGCGCAACGTCACGATCCACTGCGATTCGCCATCTTCTTCTGCATCGCGCTCAAAGCTCTCGATCAAATCGCTCTTGACCAAGCAGTTGCGATGAATTCGAAGGAAACGTTGGCCAAACTCCTCCTCGATCTTCACCAGAGAGTCTTCGATCAAGAAATCGCGCTTCTCAGTCACGATCGTGATGTACTTTTGCTCCGCGCGAAAGAAGATGACGTCTTCAATCGGCACGAGTATCAATCGCCCACGCTCACTTACGCTAAAGAATCGTCGCGCACCTTTGGGCAACGCTTCAACTTGAGCTTCGCTCACCGGCTTCGCACGCTGAAGTGCGGCGAGTAATCGCTCGCGCCGCACGGGCTTGAGCAAATAGTCCACCGCTTGAACTTCGAAGGCTTCAATCGCGTGTTGATCAAATGCGGTGATAAAGATCACACTGGGTGCGCGCTCCATCCGCAACAGATGGCGCGCCGCTTCGATGCCATCCATTTCAGGCATGTGAATATCCATGAGCACCACATCTGCGCCAAGTTCCGCAGCCTTAAGCACGGCAACACCGGTGTCGCATTCGGCCACCACCTTATGCGGAAAACCAGGTTCTAGCTCATCCAATAAATCGTAGAGGCGCCGGCGCGCGTTAAGTTCATCGTCTGCGATGATGATGCGAAGTGATGGCGTTGACATGGATGCATTCATAGGGCGCTAGCGTTGTCGTTATTCTTACTCGTTGGGCGGTACGGCAGCACAATTTGGACTAACCACTGACCATCGCGCGGACCAGCGTGCATTTGCGCTTCCGCATCGAAGTGAAGCGCTAGCCGCTCCTTGATATTGCTCATCGCCATCTTGTTGCCACCGTGATGATTGCCCGCATGCTCTACGAAGGGGTTGCGCACGTTGATGGTGACGGTGTTGCGCAAGCGATAAATTTCGATCTCGATGCTGCCAGGAAGATTCGAGGGTTCGATCCCGTGATACACCGCATTTTCCGCAATTGGCTGCAAAATCAAAGCGGGAACGAGCGCATCAGATGGCATCTTGTCTAGTTTCCAAGACACTGATAACCGCTCGCCGAGTCGAAGTTTTTCGAGATCCAAGTACTGCCGGGTGAGCACCACTTCATCATGCAGCGGTCGTAGCTCCTTGGTGTCGCGCATGAGCGCACGAAAAAGCTCGGCAAGGTCTTCAAGTGCATTTTCAGCGCGCTTAGGCTCGTAGCGGAGCACGCCCAGAACGCCGTTAATCGCGTTAAACAAAAAATGCGGACGGATACGGGCTTGTAGCGCTTGAAGACGCGCCTCAGTCACAGCCGGTGAGAGTGCACGTCCCAGGGTATGAAAGTATGACAGCGTCGCGCCGACACCAAGTGCGGTAAGTGCGACGCCGCGCCAAGGTGCCGCACCGAGCCAAAGCGCAAGTGAAAACGCCATCGCGACGCCAAACAAAAGCAGAAGGGTTCCCGCCTGCCAGTAAGCTAGCTTTCGCAGAACCCGGTTGGCCGCGATCCAGAATATCCCGACGACACTCGCGATTGGCAAGCTGAGCGCGAGGGACGTAGCCATGGAGAGCGGGAATTCGCTGAGGCCCGGGGTGGTGGCGACCGCGTAAGCTGCGACGCTGGCCACATAAAGGATCAGCGCGCGCGCCAAAAGTCCGCTGTTGCGAAGGTCGGGAAATACCGATTCCCGGGCTGCGCGCTCCTTGCGGGCTACAATCGATTTCTGTATGACGGTTGGTTTGCGAGCGTTGCTCCGCTTTGGTTCCATCGCAACTTGCCGTAACGGCAATCCCCTTTTTTTGATGGTGTGGCATCGCGATTGTCGACGATGCACAAGTGTCTATGCAAGCAAGCTCATCTACTCCTGTAGGCGGTTGGTCGGGTCGTTTTGATGAACCCGTCGCCGAAATCGTTAAACGGTACACGGCCTCCATTCCTTTCGACTATCGGCTGGCTGAGTACGATATCGCCGGTTCGCTCGCTCACGCGCGCATGTTGGCTGCGTGCAACGTCATCTCCAACGGCGATCTCGCCGACATTGAGCGCGGGATGGCGACGATTCTCGAAGAAATTTGCAGCGGCAAATTCGAATGGTCGCTCGATCTCGAAGACGTGCATTTCAACGTTGAAAAGCGGCTCACCGCAATCGTGGGCGATGCGGGCAAGCGGCTACACACCGGGCGTTCCCGAAATGATCAGGTGGCAACCGACGTTCGCCTTTACACACGCGCGGCGTGCGATGAAATTGCGAAACTTTTGGTTGCGTTACAAAAGTCGTTTGTCGCGCTAGCCGAGCAACACGCTGACACCATCATTCCTGGCTTCACGCATTTGCAAGTGGCGATGCCGGTCACGTTTGGTCATCATTTGATGGCGTATGTCGAAATGTTTGCGCGCGATCATGAACGAGTGCTTGATTGCAGGAAGCGTGTGAATCGCTCTCCGCTCGGTGCAGCAGCGCTGGCAGGAACGACGTTTCCGATTGATCGTGAGATGACGGCGAAGGCGCTCGGCTTCGAAGCGGTTTGCCGCAACTCGCTCGACGCCGTGAGTGATCGCGATTTCGCGATCGAATTTTTAAGCGCGGCGACGATCATCATGATGCATCTTTCGCGCATGAGCGAAGAGCTGATTTTGTGGATGAGCCCGCGCTTTGGATTTATCGACATTGCCGATCGCTTCTGCACCGGCAGCTCGATCATGCCGCAGAAGAAAAATCCTGACGTTGCCGAACTCGTGCGCGGCAAGTTCGCGCGCGTGCAAGGTCATCTCGTGGCATTGACGACGTTGATGAAGGGCCAGCCGCTCACCTACAACAAAGACAATCAAGAAGACAAAGAGCCGCTCTTCGACACGGTTGATACGCTCACGCAAACGCTCATCATCTATGCCGACATGATTGGCGGCATTCGCGTGAAAGCTGATCGCATGCGTGCCGCAGCGAGCGAAGGTTTCGCAACCGCGACCGACCTTGCGGATTACCTCGTGCGCAAAGGCGTGCCCTTCCGCGATTCGCACGAATGCGTCGCCCGCGCCGTGAAAGCCGCGGAAGTTAAAGGCGTCGATCTTTCCGATCTTTCGCTCGCGGAATTGAAAGCGTTCTCACCCGTGATCGAAGACGACGTCTTCGCCTGCTTAACGCTCGAAGGCTCCGTCGCCGCGCGCGCCCATGTGGGTGGCACCGCGCCCGCGCGCGTGCGCGAGGAGATCAAGCTGGCGAAAGCGCGCTTGTCCACGTCCTGAATCGTCGATTGATTCGCGGACGGGTAAGCGCGGGCTTGACCGCGCTCTTTCGATGACCCGAGCGACGTCAAGCCGTCGCCTCAGTCCGAAGCTCGGTCAAGCCCGCGCCTACAGAGTATTGAATGTCTAACGAACTCATCGGCTTCGCCGCCGCATTGCTAACGACTGGCTCGTTCTTCCCGCAGGTTTGGAAGATCTGGAAGACGAAATCGACGCGCGATTTGTCTTGGGTGATGGTGGCGATGTTCACCTGCGGCGTGGGGCTGTGGTTGATCTATGGCATCTTGATGAAGTCGCCTTCGATCACTGTTGCCAATTCGATTGCGTTTTCGCTGTGGCTCGCGATTTCGTTTATGAAGTGGCGTTTTGAATCGACGAAATCCTGAGCTTACGCACGCACTCGGATTTGTGGGAGCGCGCTTGCGCGCGAAAGCAATCGATCGACGCACGACATTGATTTGAGGCGGTCGTTCTGCGAAGCGACGGTCGGTCATGCTAGGCGCACAACTGCACTTTCGATACGTTCCTCGCGCGCGAGCGCGCTCCCACAATAAACTTGCACTCATCAACTTACGTGCACGAATCTAAAAGGTAACAACCATGAAACTCGCATTCTTAGGCCTTGGCGTTATGGGTTTTCCGATGGCGGGCCACTTGCAAAAAGCAGGGCACGCTGTCACCGTTTACAACCGTAATGCTGAGAAAGCTGCGAAGTGGGCGGAGACCTACGCGGGCGCATCCGCTTCAACGCCACGCGACGCTGCGAAGGATGCAGACATCGTGCTCATGTGCGTGGGTAACGACGATGATGTGCGCTCCGTCGTGTACGGTGACAATGGCGCGTTTGCGGGAATGAAAGCGGGCGCGGTGTTGGTTGATCACACCACAGCGTCGGCCTTGCTCGCGCGCGAGCTGGACGCGGCGGCGAAAGCAAAAGGGTTCGGATTCATCGACGCGCCTGTCTCCGGCGGTCAAGCCGGTGCGGAGAATGGCAAATTGGGCATCATGTGTGGCGGCGATCAGGCGACGTTTGATCGCGTGAAAGACGTGCTCGCGGTGTATGCGAAAGCCTGCGTGCGCATTGGCGACGCTGGCGCGGGCCAGCTCACCAAGATGGTGAATCAAATTTGTATCGCGGGGCTCGTGCAAGCGCTCTCCGAAGGGCTCGCTTTTGCAGACAAAGCGGGGCTTGATGCGAAGCTCGTGCTCGAAGTGATTTCCAAGGGCGCAGCGCAAAGCTGGCAAATGGAAAATCGTGGCACGACGATGATCGACGGCAAATTCGATTTCGGTTTCGCTGTGGATTGGATGCGCAAAGATTTGGGCATCGTGCTCGATGAAGCGCGGCGCAACGGCGCGCGCGTTCCGGTGACTGCGATCGTCGATCAGTTCTACGGCGACGTGCAGCGGGCGGGTGGCGGACGGCTGGATACGTCGAGTTTGATTAAACGACTTAGCTGATATAGCCCACATTTAATAGGGGCTAGGTATAAGTAATTGTGTTTATTGAAAAGTGATACTTTAGCCGCGTAGCCCCGGTGTATTGGTCGGTTAAATTTATAAGCTGTGAAGTATTCGTTCCGGTGACGCAGCGCCCACTGTCTATCGCTTATCGCTAGTGCGCCGATTGTTCGCTTAACGAAGACTCACCCAATCTCAGCTACTCCACGCGTTTCCGTTTCAGCGTCGTAATCCGCTCGCCTAGCGCGAGGCTCAGCTACGCTCCGCGCTCACCCCATCACTGCCGAGGTTGTTTGTGAAACCGCTGATTCAAATCCTTTCATGGCTTGGTACGAGCGCGTTGGTGGCCAGCGCGATCACCGCGCACGCAGCCGAGATCAAGGTGCTCACTGCGGGCGCTTTCAAACCAGTAGTTCAAGCGGTCGTTCCCGAATTTGAAAAGCGAACCGGCCACCGAGTGATTGTTGAAAACGATACGGTCGGCGGGCTTGCCAGACGCATCAAGGGCGACGAGGCGTTCGATGTGGCGATCTTGTCTCCCGCCACGATCACACCGCTTGTACAAGATGGAAAAGTTGCAACAGGCAGCGTGAACGCACTTGCGCGCGTGGGCGTTGGCGTTGCGGTCAAGCGTGGTACGGCGATGCCAAACATCGCGACGGTGGACGCGTTCAAGGCGACGTTACTCGCTGCGCGTGCGGTTGCTTATATCGATCCCGCAGCGGGCGGATCAAGCGGAATCTATTTTTCTCAACTCATCGACAAACTAGGCATCGGTAACGCGGTGAAAGCGAAAGCTGTTTTGGTGCCAGGCGGCCTGGTTGCCGAGCGCTTGCTAAACGACCAAGCGGATATTGCTATTCATCAAATCAGCGAAATTCTCGCAGTGCCGGGCGCGGTTCTCGTCGGTCCGATTCCCGCCGAAATCCAAAACTACACCACCTACAGCGGCGGCCTGAGCGCAAAGAGTTCGAACCTTGAAGCCGCGCAGGCATTCCTTGCTGCGCTCCGGTCAGATAGCACGCAAGCCATCCTTAAGCAGCGTGGAATGGAAGCAGCGAAATAGGTCGTGTTGCATGAGTTGACGCAGATGGCGCGTCGACTCCCTGAGGTTTCTTCGCAACATTTGAGCGCGTTCGGCATTTGCGCACGCTGCGTTTCTAAAGCAACTGCTCGGCGCGCCGCAGCGTAAATCCGCCTAGCGCTATTCGGTAGAGAAATTTGTGCGCGTTTGAGGCGCGTCGATGGCCGCCATTCGGCACAATTCTCTCTTTGCGCTGTTCCACCCATGAAATCGAACAGCTAACAGACAAGGCTTTACCTCGTGTTTAATCGAAGAAATTTTCTGGTCGCCGCTACGGCGACGACCGCGCTGGTTTCATTTCCAAATGCACGCGCATCCGCAGCCACAGCCGCCGCGCGCCGCGCGGATGCTGAAGCAAAACTGCGCGCGCTCGAAAGTCGCAATGCGCGGCTCGGCGTGTGCTTCCTGGATACGGCGAGCGGCGAGATCGCGGGCAATCGCCTGGACGAGCGTTTCGCGCTGTGTTCAACCTTCAAGCTCGCGATGGTGGCTGCGTGTTTGCGTGAAGCCGATCAAGGTCGCTTAAGCCTTTCGGAGACCATTAAGTACACGAAGGCAGACTTGTTGGAATGGGCGCCGGTCACCGAAGAGCATCTCGCCAAAGGTGGGCTCGGCATCGCGGAATTGGCGCAGGCCGCTCAGGAGTTGAGCGATGGCACGGCCGCGAACTTGCTGGTGAAACGACTGGGTGGGCCGCCGGCCGTCACCGCGAAGTTTCGCGAGATGGGCGATACGGTGACGCGGCTTGATCGATACGAACCTGATCTGGGCTTGGTGCTTTCCGCTGATCTTCGCGACACCACCTCACCGATGGCGATGGCGCAACTCGTGCGCCGCATCACCACGGGCGACCTCTTGCGTCGCGAAACGCGCGAGCGCTTGGTGCGCTGGATGCAGAACACAAACACAGGTGTGCGCCGGTTGCGCGCAGGGCTGCCCACCGAATGGCGCTCTGGCAACAAAACAGGCACCGGGCGCGCCGAAGGCACGACCAACAAATGCAACGATGTCGCGATCACGTTCCCGCCCGGGAAGAGCCCAGTCATCATCGCCGCGTATTTCGATAGCGGCGAGTACACCGCGCATACCGAGCGGCGGCACGAGGCGGTGCTCGCGGAAGTCGGAAAGATTGCTGCGCAGTGGGCGATGGCAGGTTGACGGTTAACGCGGACGTTCGCATCCGAGATGCTATGACCTGCGCGACAAAAAAATCGTAGGCTCGATCAACAGATCCAGTGCACAGTCTCGGGCAGGTGAATACCCCCGAGACTCAACCTCGATAGACAAATCTATTTCTGCGCGCCGAGCAAACATATTCGCTTCGCGCCGTGACGATAAGTTCGAAGGAATGACCAATGCCCCGTCTTTTATTGCTCGCACTGCTATTAGTGTCGTTCAGCGCGCACGCGATCGTTATCCGAGACGATGTGGACGACGCAAAGTATCGCGTGCCGGCATCTGAGTTTCCCGCCTTGGTCGATTTGCCTGGCGAAGGTCATGGTGTGCTGATCGCGCCGCAGTGGGTGGTGACCGCTGCTCATGGGGTGACGTGGCAATCTGAAATCAAGCGCGTAACAATCAATGGAGCCCCCAGAGACGTTGAACGCGTCGTGATCCATCCCGGCTACAAGAAGCCACCGCAAGCGCTACTTGATCAGGCGCTTGCCACGTGGGATTGGACGCTCTTCCGCGCGCTCCTATCTGCCTCTGATGACATCGCGCTCATCAAGTTGGCTCAGCCTGTTGTGGATGTGCCCGCCGTCACGATTTACAAGCGCGATGACGAGTTCGGTCAGAACATCAAGATCATCGGAAAGGGCGCGACGGGTAACGGCGTGACAGGTTACGAGTTCTCGAGCGTGCGCCGGACTGAACTTCGTCGCGCGCACAACAAGGTCACCAGCGCGCATGGCCGCTGGCTCTGCTATCGATTCGACAATCCGAAGGACGGCGTGCCGCTCGAAGGCGGCTCCGGCAGCGGCGATAGCGGCGGGCCCGTCCTCGTTCAAGTTAACAACGATTGGCTGCTTGCAGGATTAACGTCTTGGTCAGATCCTCAGAGCGCGGTCAGGAAGCCCGGGCTTTACGGCCAATACACTTGCAACGTTCGGTTGAGCCATTACAGACCATGGATCGAGGCCGAAATCTCTGCACGGCCGTAATCACGGGTAGCGGTCGCAGTCGCAATCTGCCTATCGCTTCGCAACGCAAGTATGCTGTTGACAACGATTGTTTGCCGGGAGGCTGCAATGAATCAATTAAAGCAAAGCAGACGATTCTTTCTTCGCCTTTTCGTGCGAGCGGCGGCGTTGTTGCCATTGGCCAGTCTCGTACGCGCGAACGAAGCGAAACATCCCGATGCGAAGTGGGCTCGCGAAGCAGAGCGCATGCGAGCGCTCGCCGAATCTTGGGGTGACCAAAGCTATGGTGCGGTTGTCGTGCGCGATGGCGCGGTGATTGGCCATGGACCCAGCCGCGTGGTGAAGGATCGCGACGCTAACGCACACGCAGAACGCGTCGCGATTCGCGAAGCCATCAAAGCGCACGGCGCAGCCGCCGTGTCTGGCGCGATTCTTTATTCCACTTCCAGACCGTGCGCGCTGTGTGAACGCGCCGCCGCCGCATCCGGCATCGCGCGCATGTACTTCGGCGCGAATACGGAAGATGCTGGCAAGCCGCGGGCGTTCAACTAAGCCTCCTGCACTGCGAGACGAGCTTGAATGTTTGTGCGTAGCGTCTCGGCAACAACTTCCCGAGAATAGACCTGCGTCGCGCGAGCGCGCGCCCGTTCGGCGATGGCTCGGCATTCGTAATCGTTTGCGTGACACCAGTTCAGCTTTGCCGATAAGTCAGAGCAATCATTCGCAACGGGAACGCAGTGCTCCCAAGGCTCAAATTGCTTCGAGAAAAAACTCTCCCAAATAGATTCCACCGCAAGCACACACGAGTCGCTCATCATCTTCCACGCCCATGCGTCCCACGTGCGGGCGAAGCCATCGACGTCCGCGATGAAGCGGTATTGGATTTGGGTCTCGCGAGAACAGGACTGACCTAAGAACACATCAATGGGCAAACCTTCGCGCTCGGCCGTTTGCGCGAACAAACGTCGTGGATGCAAGCGCGGGTCCGCAGGCGGCACTGCAAGGTTTCGGCTTTCACCATGATTGCCCGCGGCAAGTATGGCCCTCACAGATTTGTTCTCCCACGGAATTCTCGCGGCTTCAGTTTCTTTGAATAGCGTTTGGTAGCGTTCAATCAGATAGTGCAAATCGGGCAGAAGCAGTGAGCTTGGATCGCCACGGTGCGCTCCGAAACAGCCAATCCAGCGGCGATCTGGGCTGAGTACAGGAATCTCCCCTGGCGCGCCATGCCACTCAAGCATGCCAGACAAGTCGGCCGGTTCAACGAACCGGTAGTCCTCGCTGTAAACATTGCGCTCCCGCCACCCGTCGTAGAAGCAGTACAAAAACCAGAAAGAATCCAGCCGTAGTGGCTCAATTGCATCTTTTACAAGCAGGGCGAGTACGCTCTCATTGCTACGTTGATGGAACAGATGGCTTGCATGCGTTTGTCGAATGCCTTGAAACGTCTTCGGTGCGCAGTACCACCGATGTTCGGAAGTCTCCCAACCGAGGGCGCAAATGTTTTGAGGGAGGGAAGTAATACGACACTTGAACCGAGTTTCGAACGACTCAATGTCCACATATGTGATTGCTCCGATGGGGCGCTCAAGGCCACCCCAAACGACCCGTGCTCCGAGCCCAGCTGGGAGCGAGGTTGAGCTCAATGAGAACTTGTTTCCGATGCTAAGCGGAACTCCGATCCCGGCTGAGTAAGAGGGGGCTTTTTTATCTGCCATAGGAATCGGGTATCAAAGTCTAGCGAAGCAAACGCCGGGAGTATCTGAATTTCTGTGTATGAGGCGCGTTGAGAGTTATCCACGGCGCGCGCGAAAGCTCCTTGCATAGAGCACGTTTCGCGCGCGCGGTGGGTAACTCGGTGGTGGCATGTTAAGCCAG
>JAAFJA010000026.1 GCA_013298765.1 Betaproteobacteria bacterium | reverse complement strand
CTGGCTTAACATGCCACCACCGAGTTACCCACCGCGCGCGCGAAACGTGCTCTATGCAAGGAGCTTTCGCGCGCGCCGTGGATAACTCTCAACGCGCCTCATACACAGAAATTCAGATACTCCCGCAAAACCGCGGCTTTGGCCCGCTATATGTCGATGACCAACGGTGCAACGTTGACAATTTGCATTGCGTTCTGATCTCGCTGGCCGAACTCTTTGAGGTATCGAGAACCGCCGCGGAGATCCGACTGAAGTACCTAGGACTTCTAAACGACAAGCGCAGCCGACCTCAACACGTGTCTCAATTTGTTAGTATCAGCGCTACGACATAGCCAACGCTTATTCTCGTCCCGATAATGAACCGACACGCTTTGAAGGCCTTACAGCAGTGCTTTCGTCTGATGACTTCTTGAACTGTCGACGCGTCAGATCCTCCGAACCAAATCGCTGTATTCGCAGAGTAGTTCATCCGCAGTAAGCAAAGTCAGTGGCTCGGCTATCGCCTGCGCGATCAACAATCGATCAAACGGGTCTTTGTGAATCGGTGGCAGTTTGGCGACAGCGAGCGTGTGTTCGCCGGTGATCGGCAGTTCGCGGAAACCGAAGGTGTCGATCGCTTGATGAAACGCGACGGGATCTCCGTCGATCTTGCCGAGCGCGTGTTTGATCGAGACTTCCCAAACGGAAGCGGCGGAGACATATACCTCGGTTGCTGCTTCGATTTGCGTTCGGAGCGTTTTCTTCGCCTTGCGGTCGTCGGTGACGAGCCAGAGGAAGATGTGCGTGTCGAGGAGGATGCGCATTAGCGCCCCTCGAAGCCTGCGATGAAATCGTCGGGCAGCGGGTCGTCGAAACCTTCTTTGATCTTCAACTTGCCTTTGAGCAAACCGTACGGCAGGGCTTTGCGCTTCGCGTGGACGGACGTGAGTTTTGCAATCGACGTTCCAGCTTTGGCGATGATGATTTCATCGCCCGCAGCCACGCGCTCAAGCAGGCGCGAGAGATGCGTTTTTGCTTCGTGGATGTTGACGGTGTTAGTGGTTGCCATGATTATCACGCTATTGACTTAGTCAACTTAGTTTAACATGAAAATCGTTGTTTTCACCATTAACGGAACCCCATCCCCACCCTAACCCTACCCTTGAAGGGGAGGGGAAATTCCCTCACCCAGCGCTTCGCGCTGACCTCTCCCAGGGGGAGAGGTGAACACTAGAACCGCTTCAACCAAGCAAAAAACTCGCGATACCAAAGCCGTGAGTTTTGCGGTTTTAAGATCCAATGGTTTTCGTCGGGGTAGATGACGAGTCTTGCCGGGATGCCTTTGGCGCGCAGGGTGTTGTAGTACTCAAGTCCTTCGTAATACGGCACGCGGTAGTCGAGTTCGCCGTGGATGACGAGTGTGGGCGTCTTCATGTTTTTGGCGTACGTGTGCGGCGATTGGGCGCCGTGTTTCTTTGCGTCTTCCCACGGCCAGACGCCGAGTTCGTTTTTTGTCCACAAATACATGTCGTCGCCAAACTGGGCTTGCCAGTCGTACACGCCAGCGTGGCAGACCATCGCTTTGTAGCGATCAGTGTGGCCGTTCATCCATGCGACCATGTGTCCGCCGTAGCTGCCGCCTGCGGCGTAGAGTTTGTTTTTGTCGACGATGCCCTCTTTGATGAGCGCGTCGGTGACGGCTTCGATATCGGCGAACGATGGTTCACTGATATTTGCATGCAAGCTCGCAAGGAATTTCTGATCGAACCCGGCAGAGCCGTGGAAGTTGACTGCTGCGACGACGTAGCCTTGCGCGGCGAAGGCTTGCATATTCCAGCGGTAGTGGAAAGTATCGAGATGTGCTGCGTGCGGGCCGCCGTGAACGTTTTGCAGCAGCGGATACTTCTTCTTTTTGTCGTAATTCGGCGGATAGCAAATAAAGGTTTGCACGGGTTCGCCGCGCCAGCCTTTGAACGTGCGCGATTCCCACTGACCGAGTTTGACTTTGTCAAGGAATGCATTGGTGCGATCGAGGCGAATGGTTTGCGTTTGATCGACGGCGGAGCCTTCAACGGGCGTAGGCAGGATCGTAAGCGCGTGCAGTCGAGCCGGGTGATCGATGGTTGAGCGTGTAAAGACTATCGATCTACCGTCACGCGCAATTTCGAACGCGCCGATTGTGCCGCCATTTGCAACAATCGTTGGTGATTTGGCGTTGAGCGCTTGCAGATAGAGATGCTGTGCCCCCGAATCTTCTGCGTTAAACAGGATTGCCAGGTCGTCGGGCGTCCATTCAATATGCGCCGAGCCGTAAGTGCCAACGCTGCGCGGCCAACCTTTCGCGAGGCGCTCTGCCTTGCCGGTTTTCTTTGACCACATGGTCAGCTCGGTATGTTGCGGTGGCGCGGATGCAGGTGTTGCAAGAAACGCGATGCGCTCACCATCGTTAGAGAACGTGGGTGAGCCGACCCACAACGGTCTTCCCAGCGAAAGCGTGTGTGTTTTGCGCGTTTTGAGATTCATGACGACGATATCGGACGGGTCGAGCGTGCGCGTTGGCAAGCGCGGTTGCACCCAGGCGATCTCTTTTCCGTCCGGCGAAATGTCGTAGTCGGTGAGTCCCGCGTCGGTAAGCGACAGCGTGAAGTCTTTGCCCGCGAAATGATCTTTTGATTTGCCGCTCGCGATACTTATTTCGAACAGATGAGGGCGTCGTCCATCACAAATCCAGTGATCCCAATATCGGTAGTTGTCGACTTCCACCACTTTCGCTTTGACTTTTGAATCCTTTTCTTCTTTGAGCTTTTTCGCCTGGTCTTTGTCGGTTTTGAGGTCAGGCCAGACCTCTGAAATCACCATCACGCGTTTACTGTCGGGAAACCAGCGCACGGATGAAACGCCAGTGGAAAGCGTGGTGACGCGACGCGCCTCACCGCCATCGGGTGCGATGACGTAGAGCTGCGGCGCTTCATCACCGTCTCGTTTCGCGCAGAAGGCAATGAGTTTGCCGTCCGGCGACCAACTCGGCGTGGTGTTCTTTTTTCCGGCCGTAGTGAGTTGTTTCTGCGTTTTCCCGTCCGCCGAATAAAGCCAAAGCTGTGTCGCTGACTCGTTCGTTTCCATCGAATAGGTCGTCTGATCGATGACCACCCAAGCGCCATCCGGCGAAAAGCTCGGAGTGCCGATGCGCTCGCATTGCCAAAGGTGTTCGACGGTGAGGTGTTTCTTTTTCATGGCTCAGTTTTCCAGAGAAGATAGGTAAGCGTATCAAAGGGGTAAGCGGCTACGAGCGCGCTACTAGCGTCTATTGAAAACGACTAGAGATCGATCCAACGAAATGTCGAGTCACCTAACTCGAACACGCCGATTCCCGGCTTCGCTTTCGGCAAGCGAAACATGTTTTTCCCGAAGGGAGAGATGACAACGCTGTGGCCTTGCTCAGCGCTTTCTTCGGGATAGTTCAACGAATCGGGCCAATTGGATTGGATCACGTAAGCGCCGGTATGCACGGCGAGCGCGGCGGCATCGTCAATGTGATGCTCGGAACGATCAGGGCGTTCGGGATCCGGGCGCATGATGCCCGGCCAGAAGATGACGTCGATGGTACCCGGCGCGAGTTGAGCGCATAGTTGTTCGCGATCGAGCGCTTCTCTGCAAACGATGGCGGTACTTCGCAGGCTTTCGAAGTTCAAGATGGGGCGGTACACGCCCGCTTGTAGAAACGTTGCTTCCGCTGGTGTGATCCCGATTTTTTCAACGTGGCCGGCAGTTTCGCCGTTGCGAGTGATGAATTCGACGGCATTGACCACGGCTCCCGATTCACGAAAAGTCGGAACACCGATCACGGTCGCTACCGAAAGCTTTGCACATGCCGCGCGCAATTGTGCGAGTGATGGCGCGACGATCTCGGGCTTCGCCTCTTCACGGATTCGCCGATGGAAGCCTGTGATGGCGAGCTCGGGAAAAACACAAAGCTGCGCATCGTATTGGGCGGCGGTCTCTAACGCGGCGAGGATGAACTGCGTGTTCTCTTGCGTCGTCCAGTACATTCGCTGCTGAACGATGGCGACGCAAAGCGTAGCGCTCAAGAGCCTCTCGCAATGACGTGACGAACATAGATCACTTCACACGCCCCGCCGCCCGAATCCTCACGCGTTAACGACGTATTCATATTCCAGCCGTTGCTGCGTTTAACGTCAACCAATTCCCCTTCCAGTTCAAGCACCTCGCCGACGCGTGCATCGAGTAAGCGTTCGCGCGTGGTGCTGTCTGCAGGGATGAGATGCATGTTTGCGGATGATTGAATGATGACTTCGTGCGCGGCGGGTGGCGAACCTGAGTAGCGCCAAAAGTAGAAGCGCCCGCTCTGCGAAATCTTTAACTGGTCGATGAGGGTGGTGTCAGACATCGGTCCCCACCCAAACGCAATGTCGATGGGAATGATGTCCGCCGCCGCATCAACACGATACCGTTCTCGGGCGAGCACGCGAGCGGTGAGTGAGAATTTCGCACGTGGCGTTAACGTGAAATCTTTGACCTGAAAGGCTTTGCCATTTTCAAAATTGCGCTGCACTGGTGCATCGGGCGCGATCACGCCCGGCGGGTGCTTGATCTCGCGCGTGGTGTAGCCGTTGTAGGCGCCCCAGACGGCAAGTGCGAGCAAAACGACGAATGGCCAACCCATTTGAAACCGTTCCTACAGAGTAAGGAAAGACTAAGCGGTGTGACTACATCACCCCTTCAAACATCTGCACATCCACCATCGCCCCCGCCTCGACATTGCCTACCTCGGTGCCGAGCACGACGAAGCAGTTGGCTTGAGTCATTGACGAGAGAATGCCGGAGCCTTGATCGCCCGTCGTTTTCACTTCGTAGCCTGTTTCAGTCATTGTGAGGATGCCGCGCTGAAATTCAGTGCGACCGGGCAGTTTTTTTACGTTGCTTGTGAGCTTCGCCTTTAAATACGGAGGCAACTTGTAGTCAGTTCGGCCTTGCAGCGTGGCAAGCGCGTTTCGCACGAATTGGTAGAACGTCACAGTCACCGCGACCGGGTTGCCGGGCAGCCCAAAGAAATACGCGCCACCGACTTTGCCGACCGCCATCGGTCGGCCCGGTTTCATCGCGATTTTCCAGAACAGCACTTCACCCAATTCATTCAACATCTGCTTGATGAAATCGGCTTCGCCGACCGAGACGCCGCCGCTCGTGACAATCACATCCGCGCACGCTGCGGCGCGCTGAAACGCGGTACGGATCGCCTCGGGTTCGTCAACAAAATTACCGAGATCTATGGGCTGGCAGCCGGCGCGTTCGAGCATCCCGTAAATCGTGTATCGATTGCTGTCATAGATCTCGCCCACGCCCAGAGACGAACCAATACTTTTCAGCTCATCGCCCGTGGAGAAGAAGGCAACACGCAATTTTCTATAGATATTGATTTCACCTATTCCAAGGCTTGCAGCCAAACCTAAATGGGCGGGCGTGAAGAGTGTTCCTTTACTGAGGGCAATCGCACCTGTCTTTAAGTCTTCACCACGAAACCGACGGTTTTGGCCGGCTTTTAGATCGTTGGGAATGCGAACGCCGTCTTCGCCTTCGGAGACACGCTCTTGCATCGCCACCGTATCGCAACCGTCTGGCATGACCGCGCCAGTGAAGATGCGCACGCAATCTCGGGTGCCCACGTTGCCCAGATAGGGCTTGCCCGCGTAACTGGTGCCGACGCGCTTCATCGCTGTGATCGGGCCGCCTTGCACGAGGTCACTGTGCCGATACGCCCAACCGTCCATCGCCGAATTGTCATGTCCCGGCACGTCGATCGGCGAGCGCACGTCTTCGGCAACGACACGACCGAGCGCCGAGCGAATCGGCACACGCTCCGTGTCTGCAATCGGTGCCAGAAACCGAGAAATGAACTCCCGGGCCTTATCGACCGGCATCGAATTCGGATCGTAGTCGTCGGCACAGGAGATTTCGCGGATAGAGGAGGTCATGGGATCGTTCGTTACTGCGGCAAAGAGTGGGGGAAACGCTGAACAAGTCATGCGCGACGGAGGCAATCTTGCCGATCCACGGCAAAGCATCGTCGGACTTGGGCGATCTGAAACCCCAAAATTCTTCAACATAGCCCCGCTATGCCTCAGAATTTTGGGCTTCCAGCTCATCCCAATCCGTCGCGCGCTGCATCACGCAGACTTATTCAGCGCTTCCCTAGAAGTTTAGCGATCCGGCTGCACCGAGAACGAAACAATCCTGCTATTCATGAGCCGGTTTACTTCGGCTTTTCGTTTGTACGAGGGAATGTAGAAAAACGCTACGTTTTCTTGGATGGTTCTATGCCTCGATTTTCCTCTTACCGCCAGTTCATGTTTACGCGGTGTGCTGCAACGCTTCGCCGCGCAATCGTTGCCTCAATGGCACTCGCTGCGTTGCCAATGTCTCATGCGCAAACCGCAGGCACGTTCGATGCCTCGTTCGGTGTCGGCGGGAAAGTGACGAATTTCTTTGTGGGGCCAAACACGGGTTCCTCCTCAGCAGTCGCGATGGCGGTTCAAGCCGATGGCAAGACCCTTCTTGCCGGGAGCTGCCGTGCCACCGAATCATCCTCTGACACGGCGTGTATCGCTCGTTTGTTGCCCGATGGGCAAGTTGACACGAGCTTTACCGGACCCGCAGGAAACGCGCCGGGCAAGTTCCTGCTCCCATTTGCCGAAACCGAGTGGAGCGGCATCAAAGTGGTGGAAGTGGGGGCAGACGGCAAGATTCTGGTAGCCGCCGAATGCTCTAACGGCGTCGAACTCAAGATTTGCACCATGCGCTTGACCGCGAGCGGGGCGCTCGATCCAACGTTCAACGGCGGATCGGGGCCGGGCGGTGAGCTGCAATATACGGATCCGTCGGTTCTCCCGCGCGTACAGGCGCTGAAAATTCAGCCGGACGGCAAAACGGTGTTTCTCTTTCGCTGTTATCCGGATGGCTTTTGTTTGCAGCGGATCAACGTAAACGGCTCGCTCGACACCTCGTTTGATGGCCCGAACGCGAACGGCACCGGCGTGGGAACGGGCAATGGCCGTTTCAGGCTGGAACTCTTTGGCATTGGTGGTGAATACCCGAACGATCTAGCGCTTACCGCCGACGGCAAGCTGGTGGCGACGGGCAGCTGCATTGGTCCGAATGGATATGGCGTGTGTGTGGTGCGATTGAATTCGAACGGCTCGTACGACACGAGCTTCGATGGACCGAACGGCGGCGGTAACGGGCGCGCGGTGTTTGGCGTCAACGGTGGCGATTTCGCGACCGGGAGCAGCGTTGCAATCCAGCCAGACGGCAAGATTGTGATTGGCGGATATTGCGGGAATTCGAGCGCTAGCTGGCGCATGTGCGGCGTGCGCCTCACCACGAGCGGTGCGTTCGATCCTGAGTTTGCCGGGCCGAGCGCTAACGCATCCGGTCGGTTTCGCTTCGCGGTGGTGGGCGAGGGCGCTGAGCAGGTCAAACGCGTCGCCATCCAAGACGACGGCCGTATCCTGCTTGCCGGCATCTGTGAAAACCCCGCACCGAGCACGAACGGGAATGACTTCTGCTTCGCGCGGCTCAACAGCGACGGCAGTTTTGATACGAGTTTCGACGGCCCTGCCGGGAATGGAAACGGGCGCTTTCGAATCGGCATTGCGCAGGATATGGACATCCTAGACGGGATCGCGCTGCGGCCCGACGGGCGCATCGTCGCAGGCGGCACGTGCAGCGATACCTGCGGCGGCAGCTGCGGCGGCAACGCGTTTTGCGTCGCGCAATTTCACGGCGGATCGCAGGGTTACGAAACCTGCTCGCTCGATATTGATGGCGACGGCGTCGTGGGCATCACCGATGCGATCATGCATGCGAGGCTAGCGCTTGGATTTCAAGGCAGCGCGTTAACGAACGGACTGAGCTTTGCGTCGAATGCGGTGCGAACGAATTCCGGGGACATCCGCAATCACTTAATCACCCAGTGCGGATGGGTGTCACCATGAACCAATACATCAGACACCTTAAAAGCCAAACGCCCATTTCAATTGAGCAAACGAGCAAATTGACCACATTCTTAATAAGTAACAAAAATCGTCGGTTGCCTTGGAAAAAACAGGTGATAAGAGGCTACGTTGGAATGATGGCTAGCCTAGTAACCACCTCGCTCTGGGCCGCGCCGTCCTTTCTCGACACAACCTTTAGCGGCGACGGTAAGCGAGCCATCATCACTGGGCTCGATACAAGTGTTGTGAGTGCCGCCGCGAATTACGCGGGCGGCAAACTGGTGCTCGCCGGACGCTGCCAAGCCAACGCGGGCGACAACGATTTTTGCGTTTGGCGATTGAATCGAGATGGCAGTAGCGACGCCACGTTTTCGGGAAACGGCTCCGCGATTTTCAATGTGAGTGGCGTTTCCGATAGCGCGAGCGCCGTCGCTGTTCAGCAAGATGGTCGCATCGTGGTCGCGGGCGTGTGCACACCGAGCGGTCAGCGCGATTTCTGTGTGGCGCGATTGCTGCCCGACGGCAATCTCGACAACTCGTTTGATGGTAACGGACGGCTTTCAACGGAGGTTGGCGGCGACGACGAAGTGGCGGGCTTGGCGATACGAGGCGATGGAAAAATTGTGGTCGCCGGCACCTGCCAGCAAGGCGCGGGCGACCGCGATTTCTGCGTCGCGCGCTATGAAACCAACGGCGCACTCGACACCACATTTTTCGTTGGCCAAGGCAAGCGTGTGTTCGATTTATTCGGGCAGCAAGACAACGCGTCGGCGCTGCTCGTGCAGCCAAACAACGGCATCATCATCGCGGGCACCTGCAAGCCTAGTGCAAGCGCAAACAATCAGTTTTGCGTGGCGCGGCTCTACGCGAGTGGGCAGCTCGACGACACTTTCGGAACGCTCGGTAAGCGCGCCGTTGACGTGCTCGCGAACAATGTTCAGTCGCTCACTGCCGCAGCGTTGCAGCCGGATGGCAAGATCGTGCTTGCGGGCTCGTGTACCGTCAATTCGATCCGCTTGATGTGTGCCGCACGATTGAATGCTGATGGCAGTGACGATCTCACGTTTGCGAGCACGGGAAAAGCCGTGTTACTCAATTACGCCAACGATTCGTATGCAGTGAGCGTAAGCGTGCAGCCCGATGGAAAAATTCTTTTGGGCGGCTACTGCGCGTCTGGAAATGGTGACTTTGACTTCTGTTGGGATCGCCTGCATCCCGACGGCTATCGCGATGATTCCGTCGGGGCGACACGTGTTGTGACTCAAATTGGGACGAGCGCCGATACGGCGAGCGCGGCGTTAACAACGCCCGACGGACGCATTGTCTTGGCTGGGAGCTGTCGCCGAACGAGCGGACTCATCAGCGACGCCTGTGTGGCACGTTACGAGGGTGGGCCGTTCGGCTACGCGAATTGCAAGCTTGATATTGATGGCGATGGCGTCATCCTCTCAACGATCGATTCGCTGATCGCTTCGCGCATCGCCGCAGGCATGCGAACGAGTGCGATCCTGAACGGCATTAATTTCCCCGCAGCGGCCACGCGTAATTCGTGGGCTGAAATTCGTGACTACCTCACCTACCAGTGTGGCGTCCCGATGGTGCCGTAGGGCGTCTCGGTCAGGCGCGTAGGTGCTGACCGATGGAATACAGCATTTGCATTGAGCAGACGGATAGTTAGGGGCAAGAAGGCAATTACGTTATTTTTTGAAATAATGACTTACAGGCTGATAGCCCCAATAGATTGGGCTTTAATCTGAATAGTTACCCTTTGTGTTTTGCCTAAAAACTCACCATCGGCAGCGAGCGGAATCGGCTGTTCGCTGGTGAGCGTGAGCGCGCGAAACGCATGGGTGCTCACCCGCGAATCCGAGAGATGCGTTCCGCGCAGCAAGCGAGGCAGCATCAGCAGTGCGCCCAGCGGTGAAAAGCCTCGCGCGACCAAAAGATCCAACGCGCCGTCGTCGCACTTGGCGTGGGGCACGGCGGGCATCCCGCTGCCGTAGGTCGGCGCGTTGAGGGTGGATGCGAAAAGCGTTTGACCGCGATGGAGAAGCTCGCCGTCACGCTCGATCGTCAGCGCCCAATGTTTGAGGTTTAACAGCTCTCTGCACGTTGCAAGAAGATAGCGCGGCAAGCCATGAAGAAATTTAGGCCCGAGAACGGCGCGGTGGGCAATTGCGGCGTCGAAACCTGCGTTCAAGGCGACGAGAAAGAGCACCTCTCGATCATCAAAACGGGCCACACCGAGATCAACCGCGCGAACCGTTTGCGACCTGAGCAATCGCGATAACGTATTGCGCCAATGGTCGCGCCGTCCGGCACCTGCGTTGCCGTAGGTGCCCAGCGCTCGCGCGCCGTCGTTGCCGCTGCCAAGCGGTAAAACTCCCAGCCGATGATCCTTCTCGACCAATGCAGCAAGCAGCGGTTGCACGGTGCCGTCGCCGCCTGCAACGATCACTCGGCTCTCGCGCGGGAGGGTTCGTAAAAACGAATTAACGTGTGCAATGCCATCGCTCACGAGCACACGGGTTTGATCTCGTGCCGCGTTCGCCGCGTCGTGCGCGGCCGCTGTCTCGCGAATCGATTCAATGTGCCGCCGAATGCGCCCGCCTTGCGCATTTGGATTGACGATGATGACGCTCTCCCCCATCGCCGAAGCATAGCGTTCGCGTTGTCATCAAAAAGAAAGGCCGCACTGGGCGGCCTCTCCGTGAAACGCGCTTACTTGCGGCGCGAGCGATGCGCAGCAAGCCCGGCCAACAGCATGCCGAGCAGTAACAATGCGCCCGTGTGTAATGTCGGCACCGATTGCGACGTTTGTGCGACGGTGGGCACTGCGTTGATGACGATGGTAAAGCTGCCCGTAGCGGTGCCGTTCTGCGCGGTCACCGCACCGACAAAGGTGAAACTTCCCGCTTGCGTGGGTGTGCCACTGATCGAGCCGTCACTGGCGAGCGTGAGTCCAGGCGGAAAACTGCCGCCCGTCAGCGAAAACGTGCGCGGTGGGACGCCATTGCTGGTGAGGCTGCCGGTGTAGGGCGTGCCCACGGTGCCGACGGGTAATACGCTTGCAAGGCTGACGCCGGGTGGCTCGGACGATTGAAAACAGAAATTGACCGATGCCACGGCCCGACCCGATGCACTGAATCCGCTCATCGTTGCGTCAGGGCCAGAGTCGGGCGTCATGCAACCATCGACTTGCAGTACAGGCGTGGTTGCAGGCGTGCCTGAAAGCGCGAATTTGCGCAACGTTGGCCCCGGGTCACTGACCGCGTTCATCGTGCCGCCGCCGAAATTTCCGAGTGTCCATGTGGCCACGGTGCAGTAGGCGGTGATCGGGTAGCTACCGCTCTGAAACGAACCTTCGAAGAAGGGGTAGGCGGTTCCTGCGGTTGGGCGGGGCACGCTAAAGTAGTCGTTCGATGTCGGGTAATTGAGCTGAAAGCGGCGGTTATCTGAGCCATTCCAGTCGAGACAGCTGGCAACGACCACGCGAACATTCGCCGCCGCCGCCCAGGTTGAGCCGTTCTCAGAGACCTCGATCGTTAACGGGCCGAAATCGCCGACCGTGGTGGGCGTGCCGCCGAATCGAACGCTTTGGGTGCCTGACGAGCCCTGCAGTTGCACGTTCATACCGGGAGGCAATGTTTGCGAGGGACTCACACGAATTGCCGTGTAGTCGGGGCACGACGGTGCACGTGTCGAAAAACCGAAGCCGTGCGCGGGGACTCCAAAATTTTGTGCATACTGATTCCCGGTCAGGAAGCTAGGCACGCTCGGCGGCGCACAACCCGCGGTAAATGCGCTGGCGGTTGAAATGAAGACGCTCGAACCGGCGACAGCGGCTAGCGCGCGGATGAAAAGCGACAGGCCACGCCGAATCCGCGCCGTTCCAAAAATGATGTTCATCACCTACAACTCCCTAAAGATGTGCGGCTCGATATGCCGATTAACTCTAAGAACGGAAGTCGTGTTTGAAGTGGCTCATCGCTACACTGCGCTTTTATTTTGCGGAGGAACCCCCATGATCCTGGAAATCGCCGACATCGCCATCGTCCCCGGAAAACAAGCGGAATTTGATGCCGCCATTGTGCGCGGACTGGAAACCGTGGCCTCAAAGGCAAACGGGTTTCGCGGCTATAAGGTGAACAAAGGCGTTGAGTCGCCCGAGCGTTATGTGCTCATGATCTATTGGGCAACGCTTGAGGATCACACGGTGGGATTTCGCCAAGGGCCGCTATTTCCCGAGTGGCGTGCGATCGTCGGCCCGTACTTTGCGAAACCGCCAACGGTGGAGCACTTCACGTTGCTCTCAAAGTCAGCGTAACGGGCTACGGCAGTCGTCGGATAGTCCCTATTAAACCAGGACTAGCGCTCGTATTCATTCATCAGCGAATAAACACTTTTTTTTCGTCTCGCCCCAATTAAAGCAAGGAATCGTGCGAAAAGCAGTTTCACCAAATGAGCGGGATATCGCGATCGCGTGACCATTGCGTTTCGCTTTCGAGCGTGATGAGGCTCACACTGCGCAAAAGATCGCGATAACTTTCGCGCACCACCGGCGTGACGTTACGTACAAGCGCATCGAATTGGTTCGGCTGCACCGCACGTGCGAGTGTGATGTGTGGCTCATAGTCAAATTCGGGGCGCAAAAACTCAGCCAACGGGCCACGATATAGCCGGTCATGCATTTCAGCAAGCGCATCTTTGCCCACCTGCGCGCCTAGGCCAACGAATTCGTTCTGTGCGCTCCAAACGCCATTCATCACGACTGGAAAGGCAGGCCATGCGCGCACCACTTTTTGTACGTGCGCGGTGAGCTGATCGAGCGTGAGCCGCGAATGAAACGGAAAGACCAGCGTGAGATGCGGCGGCATCACGTTTCCGAGCGGATCGTAGAGTGAGCGAAATCGATCAATGCTCGCCGCGTTGGAGAAGTTCGGAAACCACACCACCGCGCGGCGCGGCAGCGACGGTCGCAAGATGTAGTTGAGTTTGCGCGACATGCTAGGGACGGGCAGTAGCCTGCGCGTTATGCGCCAGCGGCGGGGCGCTTCGCACGATCATCTTGAAGCGCGGAAAGCTCCTCAATCGTGTTGATATTTGCAAACGCGCTTTCGTCTTCGAATTCCACGGCGACTGTCCTGTGCGCGTCGTACCACTTGTCGATCTTCCGTCCGCCGTCGGCCAAAAATTTTTCCAAGCTGCTGCGTAGCGTCGTTTTGTAGAGCGCAAACACGGGTTGCAGCTGCCCCTCGGTACTGGCCACGGCGATCTCCGCGTTGTTTTGAACCATTGCCTCATGCAAGCGCAATACCAGCGAGCTTGGTAGAAATGGCGAATCGCAGGGCACGGTCACGATGAGTGCGGTATCGCATTCGCGCATGCCAGCGTGAAGCCCGGCAAGCGGCCCAGCAAAGCCTGACACCTCGTCACTAACGACGCGATGACCGAATGCGGCGTAGGCCTCGGCGTTGCGATTCGCGTTCACGATCAACGCGCCCACTTGCGGCTGTAATCGCTCGATCGCGTGTTGTGCCATGGCTTTGCCGCGAAATTCGACCAATCCTTTGTCACGCGAATCCATGCGACGCCCCATGCCCCCGGCGAGCACCAAACCGGTGACCTGTGAGCGCCCCGCTGTGAGCGCTCCGGCCTCGTCGCCTGGGGGCGATTCTTGAACGGTGGTCATCGCTCGGCGCTCACTTTCGTGTCGTATTCGAATCTCTCCTCACCGCAAAAAAGCAGAAAGTGCTTGTTCACGGCGCGCCCGATCATCGTCATCCCTACGCGCTTCGCGATTTCGTAGCCCATTTGTGTGAGCCCGCTGCGAGAGACGAGAAACGGAATGCCCATCTGAGCGGCCTTGATCACCATTTCGCTGGTGAGCCGACCGGTCGTGTAGAAAATCTTGTCACCGCCGTCAACGCCGTCAAGCCACATCATCCCGGCGATGGCGTCTACCGCGTTATGTCGCCCCACGTCTTCAACGAAGTACAAGAGCTCAGGCGTGAGTGAAAAGAGCGCGCAGCCGTGAACCGCACCGGCTTGCTTGTAAATGGTTTCATGCTTCCTGACCAGCTCTGCAAGCGCGTAAAGCGTCGTCTGTGGAAGCTTCACATCGGTGGGAAGCTTGATGTCGTCGATGTCGGCCATCAAATCGCCAAACACCGTGCCTTGTCCGCAGCCTGTTGTCTTGGTGCGATGCTCCATTTTTGCGGCGAGATCAACCAAACCGCTTTGCGTGTACACCGATGCTGCGTTGACCTCCCAATCGATTTGCACCGCCTTGATTTCGTCAACCGAATCCACCAGCCGCTGATTGCGAAGATATCCAACGACCAGCGCCTCAGGGGCCGCGCCGAGTGTCATCAAAGTGAGAATTTCCTGCTTGTCAACATAGACGGTGAGCGGGTGTTCTCCAGCAATTTGTGCCTCAGACGGCTCGCCATGTTCATTAAGTGTTGTGACAACAAACGTGGCTGGGCGCGCTGCTTGGGTGAGCTCGGGGCGGTGGCGAGGTGTAGACATAAAGAAATGCTAGCCCGGATTCGCGAAGTCGCCTTTCGCAAGGGTGGGCGCTATGTCGCGAATCAAACAGCACGCACCCGATGCAAATAAGGCAACACTGTGTGAGAATCGCGCCAACTATGCAGTATTTTCAGGTGACGTATGTTGGACAAAGACGGCTTCCGGCCGAACGTCGCCATTGTGATCGCGAATCACAGAAACCAGGTTTTTTGGGGTAAACGGATACGGGAACATTCTTGGCAATTTCCTCAAGGCGGCATCAATCCGGGCGAAAGCCCGGAGCTCGCCATGTACCGAGAGCTTCGAGAAGAGGTTGGCTTACGGCCGGAACATGTGCAAATCCTTGGGCGAACGCGTGATTGGCTTCGCTATGAGGTGCCCTCGAGCTGGATAAAGCGCGAGTGGCGTGGTAACTATCGTGGGCAAAAGCAGATTTGGTTTTTGCTCAGATTGGTCGGGCGCGATTCCGATTTGAATTTGCGCGCTGATGCGAAGCCCGAGTTTGATGCGTGGCGCTGGACAGATTACTGGGTCGATCTCGACGGAGTGATTGAGTTCAAGCGCGATGTGTACAGAACGGCGCTTGTTGAGCTTGAGCGCTTCCTCCACTACGGGCGAGGCGTCACAAGGCGGGAACGGCTATTCGGGCATCAAGGCCGGGCGCAAGCCAGCCCTGGACTTCCAAACGCCAATCGGCCTGTATTGCCCGAAGCAACAGGGCAAGAAGGCTAAAAGTGAAAAAGCCGCGTGAGCGGCTTTTTCTTTTCTCGCCCCAATTCAGTTGGGGCAAGCGAACGCTAGTTGTAACCTAATTAGCGCAGCATCGATGCGCCCATCATCGCGCTGCCCAAGAACATCGACACCATGATGCCCATCAGGACGAAAGTGAGCACGACGTAGCACACGACGATCAGCGCGGTGTAACCAATCGATTTCTCATGCGGGTTTTTCATGCATGGCGCGAGCCCAAGGTAGAGCACGTAGATGCCGTAGATGCCGCCGATGAGCGCGATGATGCCGCCAAGAATCGGAATGACGTTGAACACACCAGCGAGCCAGCCCGGAGTTGAGCTGTAGATCACGACTTTGAGTGCGTTAATCGGGCTCTTCGCGCCGTCAAACGTTGGGGCGAGCGCATTAACAATGAGACTTGCAACGAAGATCACCACGAGTGTGATCACGTAGGTGACAATCGCCATCGTGATGCCGTAGCGCGGCGAGCTGATCGAACCAATCATCATCGCAATCGCCGGAATCGCAGCAAGAATCATCGCGTAATTAACATAAAGCGATTGAGTGGTTTCTGTTTCGCCGGCAATTTTTTGCCATTCCGCTTGCGGCGAAAGACAAATATTTTTCGCTCGTTCGATCAGTTTTGCAAAGTCCATACGTGATTCCCTTTGTTAAAAATTTGTAGCGCCCTGGGGCGTTCGCGCCATGAGTCGTGCCTGTACGCACGCCGGTTCAACCTGAAAGCGGCAGTTTTGTGTTGCGGAGTTTATGACCGTTCCCCGATATCGCACAAGAAAAAAGACGAAATACGACGCAACACCGCGACAGCGCGACCCGAGGAGGAGTGCTATCACGTTTTGCCTATCGCTTCCCTAGGGCAATGTTCGCGGCGCGCTTGCTGGAAGGCGGGGGAGAAGCGAAGTCCTGCCGCCGTCGCTCGGTTTAGCGGGTTCTTCCAGTTCCGCCCCGTCGTTGAGCGGCAGAAAGGGCTCCGCGGGCGAGAAATCCGCAACAGGCATGTTGGCAATGGCCCCGGCGAGCGTGCGACGTTGCACCACGACGCGATTCTCACGCCCAGGAAGGCGAAGACTCCAGGCCGCCTGCGAAACATCGCGAGCAATTGCCGCATTGTCGATGCTCCCGCGCGCGAGCACGCTGCGGCGATCGCGCACGAAATCGATCCATTGCAGCGCCTCGGTCGTGCCCTCAAATTCATGTGCGAGGCCGAATCGCGCGTCGCTCGTAAGCGCGCGCAGGCGAAGGCTGCGCGACGCTGAAATGGCGTGTGCCACCGTTCCCAGCGGCCAGCGCATGAGACTTAGCTTCCCGTCGGCGTAGCGCTTAAGATAACGTGATCCGGGCAAGAAAGTGGTGTCGCCGCCGATGAGCCAATCAGGTAGCGGATTCGCGCGCATTCGCGGAAGCCGCCACGCTTGCAACCCCGCGTCGCTTAAATCGAAATTCACCAAGAAGCGACCGTCTGGCGAAAATCCCATCTCAACGTTTCGTCCGATCGCGGTGGATGAAACAAGCTCGCCGTTGGCTCGATACAGCTGCAGCTCAAGCGATTGGTCCGCCAAGCGCACCGCGGCGGCAATGTAGCGCCCCCAAACGTCGACGTCGAGTACGCGCCCCGGAATTTCAATTGCCGCCGTGAGCGCGCAGTCGCTCGGCGAATACACGCGAATGCGTGACGGCAGTCCGCGCTCGCGCTCAATGATTGAGCGGCGATCAAACGAAAAGACGGCGACTGAGCCGATGCCGCAAAGTTTGCGCGGTTGCCGATCACGTGCCTTCCACAGGTAGAGCCCCGGCTGGGCCGCGCCCGGCGAGGAGATGAGAATGGCGAGGGTGTGATCGGCTAAATATTCGACATCCACGAGCTCGCGCGCAATGAAACTTGCCGATTCCACTGCGGGCGCAGAGGTTGCTCCGATCTGAGATGCGCCAAGTAAGAAGAGCAGGGTAGAGAGAAGCGCGCGGCCAGCGCGGCCACGCTTAGCGTGCAGATTCACAACGTTTGTGAACGCTTCAGACAATGGGAGTGTGGTTTTGCCAACGAGCATGCGGCTAATTTAACTATCATTCAAGCAAACAGTATTTTTAGATTCACGCATGAGTAACAAAGTTCGATACGACTGCAGCCAATGTCCCGGCTATTGCTGCAGTTACGACTACATTGAAACGAAGCCGAGCGATATCACCCGTCTGGCTAAACACCACGGAATTTCGGTTGAGAGTGCACGCGAGCGCTTTACGAAGGCGGTCGAGCACGAGGGTGAAGCCATACGCGTGCTTCGACATCGTAAAGATCACGTCTACAAATCGATGTGTATGTTCTTCGATCAAACTGAGCGACGCTGCACAGTTTATGAAGGACGTCCGCAAGTGTGTCGCGACTACCCGAACGGCAACACCTGTGGGTATTTCAGCTTCATAAAATTTGAACGTAAACACCAAGGCGACGAGAGCTTTATTCCGTCAGCGTAAGTGAAGGCTGGACGGGTTTCCGTGTATGTGTTCAGACGCAATCGTTTTGCTTACGAGTTAGAAAAAGATGAAGAAAGTCGCCGGAGCTGCGCTTAGAAAAGGAGCGATTTAATGGGCCAAATTCCGACCCACTCAACCGGCGACAGTTCTCTCAGCCAATACGTACACGGTCGCAGGGCGAAACAAGTGCGTCTGATTGGATCAATGTTGTGTGTCGCCGCGTTAGTGGTGGGTTGCGCGCACACGCCGCCTCCGCCGCCGGCCCAAGCCACAGGCGTGACGTCGCCTTCAGCGCCCCCCGCGCCATCGGTTGTGAACGCGGCGCCCGCACCGCCTCCGGTGCCCGCTACGCCTGCTCCCGGATCGCAGACTTCGACGCCTGCCACCAATGCCGCCGTGCGCGGCGCGCCCGCGCTTGATGCAAGGCAGGTTGCTACCTCTGAGGCGCTTACGCCTTCTGGCCGATCGCGCTATGCGTGCGATCAGCAAGGCGCACTCTCCGAAATTCAGTTGCCCGAGGGTAGCGGACGGATTTGCTCGCGGTTTCCCGCGATGGGGCCATGCCAGTATGAGCGAAACGCTTGTCGCGCGCGCGGCGGTCGCGTGATTCGTTTCGACGGTGTTGAGATCACGCGTGATGTCGAGCGCGAATACGATAAACAAGTGCAACGCTTTCGGCTTAACGCAGGCTAACTGTGGGCTGCCCCTCGCCTTAGCGCCACGCAATCAACTCGAACCGTTTTAATGAGTGCACCTCTCAATACGCCGCATCTCGATCCCAACTACCTGCGCTCTTGCATTCGTACCGTGCCGGATTGGCCCGCGCCTGGCGTGCAGTTTCGAGACATCACACCGCTCCTGCAAGATGCAAAAACTCTACGCGTTCTCATTGACACTTTTGTCCATCGCTACATGGGCCAGAAGATTGATCGTGTGGCCGGGCTAGACGCGCGAGGATTCATTCTCGGTGCGATCATCGCGTACGAGCTAAACGTCGGTTTCATTCCGATCCGGAAAAAAGGAAAACTGCCTTTTGACACGGTTCAAGAGCAATACGAACTCGAATACGGCAGTGCGACCGTTGAAATTCACACCGACGCCTGCAAGCCGGGTGAACGGGTGTTGCTCATCGACGATTTGATCGCCACCGGCGGCACGATGATGGCCGGCATGAAATTGCTTCAGCGACTTGGTGCAACCGTTATCGAAGGTGCGGTGATCGTTGACCTGCCGGAACTCGGTGGCTCAAGATTGCTTCGTGATGCAGGGCTGCCGTTGTTCACTGTTTGCTCGTTTGACGGACACTAGACAGCCTTATCGCATTTCTATCGCGCGGTCCTTTACATCGGGGTAAGAAACACAATCGCCGTAATAACGAAAAGTGCATTTTTGTTAGCGTAGCCCAATCGCTTGGGTGCATAGCGTCTAAGGTATGAAGGGGTTGGCCTGTTGCTTTCGCTAATGCTTCGAGCGGTTGCATTCAAACGCCGCGATTCGGTTGACTGACTCAGCATCTCTTCGTTCGCAGCTCCGGAGCGGTGCGTCGCGAAAAGCCCATTGAGCATTCATTGGCTTCCGACGGAATGCTTGTCGTTTGCCGATGCTAAACTGAACAAATCATTGAGCGTTGGGTGTGTCTTGTGCTGAAGTCATTGTGTCGCAGTGGTGTGTTGGGATTAGTTTCGCTTTTTGCGGCGGTTGCGTTCGCGCAGTCGCCCAATACGCCCGTGACGCTGAACTTTGTCGATGCGGACATCGATGTTGTGGCAAAAGCGGTGGGTGAACTCACCGGCAAGACCTTCGTGATTGATCAGCGCGTAAAAGGAAAAATCAATATCCAATCGGCGCAAGGCGTGGCGCCGAATCTCGCTTACCCGACGTTTCTCGCAGCGCTGCGTATGTCGGGTTTCGCAGTGGTCGAGCAGGGCAGCATCGTGCGAATCGTTCCCGAAGCAGACGCGAAAACCTTGCCCACACCCATCGGCAACGCTGCTTCTGGCGTGATCGCAACGAAAGTGTTACCTCTCGCAAACCAATCCGCCACGCAAATCGCCAACGCCGTGCGCCCGCTGATGTCTGCGGCAAATGCGAACGCGCTCGTGGTCTACACGCCTGGCAATGCGCTCATCATCACTGACTACAGCGACAACATCCGACGGATTGAGGCGCTCATCTCGCGCCTTGACACGCCGAGCGTGGCGGCAGCGGAATTGATCATGCTCAACCATGCCAATGCGCTCGATGTGTTGCCCACGCTGAACCGGGTTTTCTTGGACAATATGCCGCAAGGCGCTGTGGCCGATGCACGTGATCGCATGGCTCTGGTGGCCGATTCGCGCAGCAATGCAATCATTGTGCGCAGTGACGATGCTAACCGTCTGAGTCGCGTTCGTAACCTCATCGCAGAGCTCGACCGGCCGACCGCATCGCCCGGCAATATTCGTATCGTCTATCTCAAGCACGCAGACGCAACTCAAGTTGCGCAGACGCTTCGGCGAGTGCTCGGCGCGGATGGCGGCAATACGCCATTACCAAGTGCGTCAAACTCGCCGCTCGCATCGTTGCTGCCAGGGGCGGCCTCCAATAATTCACCAGCCGCGGCTGGCTCAACGCTCTCGCTCGGCAGCACCGGCATCAGCCTCGGTGGCGCGAGCGCGTCCGCTGGAAGCAGTTTCGGCGCGAGCGGAAACTTGCCACAGCTCACGCAAAACAACCAAACCGCTTTCAGTGCCTCGGGCGCAACGGTTTACGCCGATACCGCTACCAACTCCCTCGTCATCTCAGCGCCGACTGGCACTTACAACAACTTGCGCGCCGTGATCGAGCAGCTCGATGTGCGTCGTGCCCAGGTGTTTGTTGAAGCACTCATCGTCGAGGTGCAAGCGGACAAGGCGGCTGAGTTCGGCATTCAGTGGCAAGTGCTCGACGGCCTCGCCCGCTCCAACACCCAAGGTTTCGGTGGGACGAATTTCGGCACAACCGGAAACATCCTCGCTGTCGCTGCGGACCCGACCGCGGCTGGCCGTGGTTTGAACGTGGGCCTGGTTCAGGGCACGATTCAGATTGGGAAGAATCAGTACTTTAATCTGGGTCTGCTCGCTCGTGCGCTTCAAAACGATACATCAGCCAATATTCTTTCGATGCCGACGCTCCTCGCGCTTGATAATGAGGAGGCGCGTTTTTCCGGCGGGCAAAACGTGCCGTTTTTGACGGGGCAATACGCGAGCACTGGTAACAATAACTCCGTCACTCCGTTTAATACGGTTGAGCGTCGCGATGTCGGGCTCACGCTCAAAGTGAAGCCGCTGATTACCGAAGGTGGCGCGATCCGCATGCAGCTCTACCAAGAGGTGTCAAACATCATCGAGTCAGCCGCTGTCGCGCAGGGGCTGGGTAGTGTCAACAAGCGAGTGCTCGAAAGCAGCGTGCTCGTAGACGACGGTCAAATTGTCGTACTCGGCGGACTCTTGCAAGAGGGCTATACAAACTCAACGGATAAAGTGCCCGTGCTAGGAGATGCGCCTTTCTTCGGAAACCTCTTTCGCACCGATAGCCGAAAGCGCACAAAAACGAATCTCATGATCTTTCTGCGCCCAACCGTAGTGCGCGATGCTGCGCGCCTGAATGCATTGTCGAATGATCGCTACCGTGCCCTCGGCCTTGAGCAGCAGGGCGTTGGTGCTGAACCTCGCACTGTATTTCCGCCCATGAGCAATCCAGGTATGCCGTTTGGTCAGCTGCCGCCTGCGCAGCCGGCTCAGCCTGTGACCCCGGTGAAGTGAAGTGCCTCTGGCGATCAACGTCCCGCACGTTAAGTCACCAATGAACGCGCCACAGCTCCCGTTTGAACTCGCGCAGGAATACGGCATCGTCGTCGTGGCCGATGAAGGCGCTTCGCTTTTCGCCAATACCGCGCCGCACATGACGCTTGCAACGCTGGCTGCCGCGCGTGCGCAGCTTGGCCGCCCGCTTCGCACCCAAAGCGTTACCACCGATGAGTTCGCGCTTGCGCTGCGCGCTGCGTTCTCAGGCAGCGCGCGAAACGATGCCACAAAGCCGAGTGGCCCCAACCGCGCGGCCGAGGTAGGCGCATTTAGCGACGATCTGCTTGCTCAGGCTGAGCGCGACGACGCGCCCGCCGTCCGGCTACTCGCCGATTTGTTGCGCAATGCCCTTGCCGAGCGGGCCTCCGATATTCATATTGATGCCACTGAACAAGGCGCCCGCATTCGGTTTCGTATTGATGGTGTGCTGCGCGATGTGGAAACTATCGATTCCGCGCTTCATGCGGCGTTGATCGCTCGCTGCAAAGTCATGGCTACGCTTGACATCGCAGAGCGACGACTTCCGCAAGATGGGCGATTGCAAGTCACCATCGCCGGGAGAAAGGTTGACGTTCGCGTAGCAACACTCCCGACGCAATATGGTGAGCGAGCGGTATTGCGTTTACTCGATACCGCCGCCGCAGCGCTGAATTTCAGCGCACTCGGCATGCCACAAAATATCCAGGAAGCATTTCGGTCGGCGGTGCGGATGCCCAACGGGCTCGTACTTGTAACCGGGCCGACGGGTTCGGGAAAGACCACAACACTCTACGCTGCCGTAAGCGAGCTCGACCGCGCACGATTGAATGTGGTGAGCGTTGAAGATCCGGTGGAGTACGCTCTTGATCGAGTCGCACAAACGCAGGTGAATCCCCGCATTGAGCTAACCTTTGCGCGTGCCTTACGCTCGATACTTCGCCACGATCCCGATGTGATTATCGTTGGCGAGATTCGTGATCGGGAAACTGCGGACATTGCAGTTCAAGCCGCTCTCACAGGTCACTTGGTGATTGCGTCGCTGCATACGAACTCGGCGGGGGCGGCGGTCACGCGCCTCATGGAAATGGGTGTTGAGCCGTACCTTTTAGCCTCATGCCTGCGCGGTGTTCTCGCCCAACGTTTGGTTCGCCGGCTCGACGCATCGAAATCCGTTTGTGCGGCTCCGAGCATTGCTGAACGTGAGCTCCTTGAGCGCTACGCGATTGGCGATGTCGTACAACTCTTTGCGCCGAGTGAAGCGGCGAGTGGCGACGTTGAAGGCTATCGCGGCCGCTTCGGTCTCTATCGTTGGTTGCCGGTGACCAACGAGATCGCGAAGGCGATTCACACCCGTGTTGCAGACGACGCGCTCGAGCAGCTTGCGGTAGAGAGCGGATGGTCGTCGATGGCTGCGAATGCTCGGCAGTCGTTACAAAGCGGTGATACCTCGCTCGCTGAGGTGCTGCGCGTCGTGAGCGCGTAGTCCATGTCGTTATGAGTTTATTTCGATACGAATCGATTGGCGCTGACGGGCGGCGCGCGCGCGGCGAATTGGTTGCTCGCGACGAGCGCGCCGCGCTAAAGTCCCTCGAAGCGAGCGGCGTCACGGTTCTCGCGATCACTCAAGTCGCCGCTGATAACGTCAGCGCTTCAGGTCGCGCAAAGCGGATTCGTGCCAGTGACCGCGCGCTCGCGGTTCGTCAGCTCGCAGGCTTGATCGAAGGCGGCGTCAATTTGCCCAATGCGCTTAACTCGGTAGCGCAGAACAGCGAATCAATGAGTGTCGCGCACGAGCTGGGGCGCGTGCGCGACGCGGTCGTCAACGGTGAAACTTTGAAAGAGGCTTTCGCCAATGCGCCCAAGCTCTTTCCGCCGGTTGAACGCCAAGTAGTGGTTGCGGGCGCTGAATCTGGCGACTTGTCTCGCGTGCTCACACGTCTCGCAGACTACTTCGAGTCGCGCGACGTGTTGCGCGGGCGCTTGATCGGTGCCATGGTGTATCCGGCGTTAGTTGGCATTGTTGCGTTTGCTGTGATTGCTGCATTGCTCGTGTTTGTAATGCCGACAATTGTTTCGGCGTTTGCGCAAACCAAACAGTCGCTTCCGTGGCTCACGCGATCACTCGTTGCGTTAGCCGCATTTATGAAGAGCTATGGAGTCTGGGTGCTAGCCGTCGCCGCTATTAGCGTAGCCACGGCAACTTGGCTCGCGCGAGGACCGCTACGGCTGCGCTCGCTTCGACTCATGCAGCGCTTGCCCGTCGTTGGGCCACTTGCGCAGGCTGCTGATGAGGTGCGCACGCTCTCAACGCTCGCTATGCTGGCCGAAAGCGCCGTCCCACTGCCAAAAGCACTAGCAGCGGCGGCGGAGACGGCGCGCTTCCCCGAAAACGCAAATCGATTTCGTGCATCAAAAGCCGCAATTGAGCGAGGTGTGGCAGTTGCTCAGGCCCTTGCTGACACACAAGCGGTGGACGGCATGACGCTCGAGCTTGTGCGCCAAGGCGAAAGTGTCGGGGCG
Source organism: Betaproteobacteria bacterium (assembly GCA_013298765.1). Classification (GTDB taxonomy): domain Bacteria; phylum Pseudomonadota; class Gammaproteobacteria; order Burkholderiales; family Casimicrobiaceae; genus Casimicrobium. The sequence goes on along the minus strand of JAAFJA010000026.1, from coordinate 7,536 downwards.
GTACCTGGCGCATTCGCGAAAGCCGCAGCGCTCAAGAACCAATCTCTCGAGCGGCGATTACAGTGGTTTGCCACGCTCGTCGAGCCAATCATGATTCTGGTGCTCGGTGCGATTGTGTTGGTACTCGTGCTCGCGGTGATGCTGCCGATCGTTACGCTGAATACGACGGTGCGTTAGCGTAGTTTTGTAATTTCTTTGCGAGTCGTCAGACGTCGTTTTTGGCTCGCAACAAGATAGACGACACTAGCGGTAACCAGCATTCCTTTACGCAAGCTTCCATCGAACATTCGTCAATGGGCACGTGTTTTGCTCAATTGTTTCATTCGTTCCTCTCGGTTAAGTTATGTCGATTCATGTTGCGCTCAGTCACGTTACCCACTATCGCTACGATCGCGCGATCAGCGTTGGGCCGCAGATCGTAAGGCTAAGGCCTGCGCCGCACTGCCGCACGCGCGTTCTCTCGTATAGCCAGCGGATCGAGCCTGGCGAGCACTTTTGCAACTGGCAGCAAGATCCGTTCGCGAACTACATGGCGCGATTGGTGTTTCCAGAGAAGACGCGAGAGCTCAAAGTTGTTATCGACTTAGTCGCTGAAATGGCGGTGTACAACCCGTTCGATTTCTTCCTGGAGCCGAGTGCTGAAAAATTTCCGTTTGCGTATGAGCCGAACTTGCGCGTTGAGCTCGCGCCCTATCTGACAACGTTGCCGCTCACACCTTTGGTTTCGAGTTATCTCAGCAAGGTGGATCGGCGTGAGCGACGTATTGTCGATTTCTTGGTGGATGTGAATGCGATGCTCTATCGCGATCTCACCTATGTGATTCGCATGGAGCCCGGTGTGCAGACGCCTGAGCAAACCCTGGAGCTCAAATCCGGCTCCTGCCGCGATTCAGGGTGGTTGCTCGTGCAATTGTGTCGACACTTGGGACTCGCGGCGCGCTTCGTCTCTGGCTACCTCATTCAGCTTACGCCCGATGTGAAATCCATTGACGGGCCCAGTGGAACCGAACAGGATTTCACCGACCTGCATGCCTGGTGCGAAGTTTTCTTGCCGGGCGCGGGTTGGATCGGACTGGATCCCACCTCCGGTTTACTGGCTGGTGAAGGGCACATTCCGCTCGCATGTACGCCACAGCCTTCCTCAGCGGCACCGATTGAAGGCGGTCTTGATCCGTGTGAAGTGGAGTTCTCGCACTCAATGAAGGTTACGCGGATTTACGAAGCGCCGCGCGTGACGAAGCCCTATTCGGACGAGCAGTGGAACGACGTGCTTGCGCTTGGTGATCGCGTGGATGTCGATCTTGAAAAACACGATGTCCGCCTGACGATGGGCGGTGAGCCGACCTTCGTAGCGAGCACTGATCGTGACGCGCCTGAATGGAACATTGCAGCGCTGGGGCCCACAAAGCGTGAGTATGGCGAAGCGGTTCTGGCGCAACTCTTTGAACGCTACGGTCGCGGGGGCGCCCTGCATTTTGGTCAAGGTAAATGGTATCCAGGCGAGCAACTCCCGCGCTGGGCGCTCACGCTTTTTTGGCGGGATGACGGCATAGCGATTTGGAAAGACAGCACGCGTTTTGCGCGCGGCAAGACGCCGACACGCTACACGGCAGCAGATGCCGAGTTGTTTTCACGCGCCTTGTGCGGTGCCTTGCACATCGAAAGCGACACCTTGGTGCCGGGATATGAAGATACCCTCCACTATCTTTGGCGGGAACGTAAATTGCCGCTCAACGTGAACGCGCTCGATTCGCGGATTGACGATGAATTTGAGCGAGTTCGCTTGCGAAACGTGTTCGACACAGGGTTGAGAACCGTTGTTGGTTATGTGCTCCCGCTGGCCGTCGATGAGGATTCGATTGCGAAGGAAGACGCGGAGAAGCGCAAAAGGAAAAAAATCCCGTCGAAGATTAAGTCGGAATGGCGGACAAGTGCGTGGCACTTCCGCGATGATTGCATGTATCTCATTCCAGGCGATTCCCCGATGGGCTATCGCTTGCCGCTTGAATCCCTACCGTGGGTCGCGAAAGAAGACCGCGATTTGCAACACGAACGCGACCCCTTTGATGAGCGCGACGAGCTAGGCGAAGTCGAATTGAGTGCGGGAGCGGTGAAGCAATCGCTTGGACTGCGCAAGCCGAAATTCTTCGAATCTGCGAAATACACCGTTCGCACCGCGCTCTGCGTACAAGCGCGCGAGGGTAAGCTGTATGTGTTTATGCCGCCTGCATCGCGCATTGAAGACTACCTTGCACTCATTGCAGCGGTCGAGCGCGCGGCTGAGGCGATAGATGTCACCGTGGTAATCGAAGGCTACCCACCGCCGCGGGATCCTCGTGTGAAGGTTTTACAAGTCACGCCCGATCCGGGCGTGCTGGAAGTGAACATTCAGCCGGTGAAGACATGGCGTGAGCTCGTAGAGAACACTGAATTTCTCTACGACACGGCATTTCAGCTGCGGATGAGCGCGGAAAAATTTGCGCTCGACGGACGACACACGGGCACTGGCGGCGGCAATCATTTTGTGTTGGGGGGGGCATCGCCCGCCGATTCGCCATTTTTGCGCAAGCCTGAACTGCTCGCATCGCTGATCGCATATTGGCACAATCATCCGAGCTTGTCTTATCTATTCAGTGGCCTCTTTATCGGGCCAACTAGTCAGGCGCCGCGCGTTGATGAGGCGCGCAATGACTCGCTCTATGAGCTAGAAATCGCGTTTCAAGAAATTGCAGCTCAACGCGAAAAACATAAAGCCGCAATGCCGCCCTGGCTCGTTGATAGAACGCTACGCAACATCTTGATCGATGTGACAGGCAACACCCATCGAAGCGAGTTTTGTATTGATAAGCTCTACTCGCCAGATGGCAGTACCGGACGCCTTGGGCTCTTAGAATTGCGATCATTTGAGATGCCGCCGCATGCGCGCATGAGTATCGTACAGCAGCTCTTATTGCGTGCACTGGTGGCGCGCTTCTGGGCGCGCCCACAGTACCATCGGCTGGCCCGTTGGGGCACTGCGCTGCATGATCGCTTCATGCTGCCGCATTTTGTAAAGCTTGATTTCGATGACGTACTTGCTGACCTTGCACGTCCGGAAAACGGCGGTTATGAGTTTGATACGCAATGGTTCGCGCCGCACTTTCAGTTTAGATTTCCGCTCTACGGGGAAATTGTTGTGCACGGCATGACACTCACGCTGCGTGGCGCACTTGAGCCTTGGCACGTGATGGGCGAAGAAAACTCGGGGGGTGGTACCGCGCGATACGTGGACTCTTCAATCGAGCGGCTGGAAGTCTGCGTGAGCGGAATGACTGGAAGCCGCTATGTGGTGACGGTTAACGGAAAAACATTGCCGCTTCAGCCTGTCGACGATGTGGGCACATTCGTCGCTGGCGTGCGCTACAAGGCGTGGAATCCGCCGTCCGCGCTTCATCCCAGCATCGCTGTCCATGCGCCGCTGGTGTTCGATATCGTGGATACGTGGAATAAGCGAAGCATCGGAGGCTGTCAGTACCATGTGCAGCATCCGGGTGGTTCGAACCCGGGCAGCTTCCCAATCAATGCATACGACGCCGAATCGCGACGCCTAGCTCGCTTTCAACGGATGGGGCACACGCCTGGCGAAGTTGAAGCGAATCCCGCAATCAGTGCTTCAGAGTTTCCGTACACGCTAGACCTCAGACGCAGCTAGTTCTGGGCTGTCAGATTTGAGCGTGAATTACGCTGCATGGAATCGATAGAAAAATGCATCATCTTTCATCGGATGGTCGTTAACCACATGCGAGACGATTGATAGGTCTAGCAATCGTTGCGTTGCGGTCATAGCTTCGTTCAGGCTCAATCGATGATCGCGACACCACGCAATCGCGTCTTTACCCACAAAGCAATTCGGATATTCGCCTCCAAGATATGAGCGCGTTCGCTGATCGAAACCAGATGCCGCCGAGACTTGGGCGACAAAATCGCTGATTACGAATGAATTAGGCAGAGAAGAGACGCGGAAAAAGAAATAGGCGGAATCGAAAGCCTGCTCACGTGCTACGTGATAGATGAGTCCACATGCTTGTATCGCCTTTCCGATGTGCACCGCATCGTGCGTGGAGACTCCGAACGCTTTTGCCAGCCAATCCACCGCGTCGGTCGCAATGAAGCACTCGGGATAACTACGCAGGCGATAGCTACGATCGGTAATCGCGACCCCACCTGATCGACCCATACGTCGCGCGACGTCTAAGAGGTTAATCGACAATGCTTCGGCGGCAGCAACCGTCTTCAGAGTCTCGTTGCGCGATTCGAGCTGTTGTGCCGCACGTAGATACGGTGCGATTCGCTGACGGTGCTTGCCTCGTAGGGCGTCATCAGGCTCGATCAGACGCAGAAGCGTTTCGCCCGTTTGTTGCCAACGCGTCGCCGTTAGCTTTGGCATGATCGCATCCGCGCCGCTCATTCGAGCCCACGCCTCATCATGCACGTCGATCAGCCATTTTCGTTCGGCATGCAAAAGCACCATCGAATTTGGAAGGCGCTCGCGCACCTTCGCGATGGCTCGGGAAGCGCTACGTTGCGAACCAATAAGCGCATCAAGCCCGATCACCACGATTGACTGCTCATTTGCGCGATGCGAAAGCGCCTCAATCGCGCTGGCGAGTGTCGCCGCAATCGTCAGATCGACTGAGATCACGCCTGCGATACTTCGCAACAGTGCTTGCGTCGTTTGATCCTGCGTAAGTACAACCAGATGCTTCATAAAATCCATGAACAATGGCTTGCTCATCAACGATTACTTGGCTTAGTTCGCGATGCTGATTCGAAAAGTTACAGAAGACGACATCGAGGCGATTCAGTCGATCTACGCGCATTGGGTTCTCAATGGCACGGCGAGCTTTGAGCTGGAACCACCGAGCATCGACGAAATGCGTCGTCGATACAACGACGTGATCGCAAAAGGGCTGCCGTATCTTGTGGCTCTCCAAGATCACGCAGTGATTGGGTATGCGTATGCCAACTGGTTTCGGCCGCGCCCGGCGTATCGCTTTTGCGTCGAAAACTCGATCTACGTGAGCCCGCACGCACAGCGCGGAGGCGTTGCGCGGTTGTTGATGGTGGAGCTCATCGCTCGCGCAGAGGCGGCAGGCGCACGCCAGATGATTGCGGTGATTGGTGATAGCGCGAACCGTGCATCAATCGGGCTACATTCCTCGATGGGCTTCGAGCTTGTTGGCGTAATTCATGCAACTGGATGGAAATTCGATCGATGGCTCGATACTGTGCTCATGCAGCGTACATTGGGTGTTGGAAGCGCGCATCCCGCGAGTGTTGACGGGGTTGTTGCTTGATTCGTTAGCCATCCTTGGCGCGAACTTAAGTGCTCTATCGGTACAACTTTACTAGCTTAGGCGCAAAAAAATTCGGGCTAAAGGAAACAAAGTGAATAAAAAGAGTTTTTTATTATTTGACCGTTCGACCCAATTTAATAAGGGCTTACGAGTAATCGCTGTCGGGATGGCTCTGCTTTGTATTGCCGCGGTCAGCGCGCAATTGGCCACACCGCCAAGCCAGCCGGAGCCGTCTACCGGGCTCTACAAAAAATCGCTCGTTAGCTTCAAATCGCACGGCGTCGCTGCGGCAAATCCGCTCGCTGTTGAAGCGGGCTTTGCAATGTTGAAGCGGGGCGGCAGCGCAGTTGATGCCGCAATTGCAACGCAGCTCGTTCTAGGACTGGTCGAGCCACAAAGCTCAGGCATTGGCGGCGGCGCGTTCGCGCTGGTGCATGAAGGGAAAACGAAAAAACTCCGTGCGTACGATGGTCGCGAAACAGCGCCGGGCGCCGCAACACCAAGCCGCTTTATCGGTAGCGATGGATTGCCGATGAAGTTTCACGATGCGGCTGTTAGCGGGAGAAGCGTCGGCACGCCCGGAACGGTAGCGCTCCTTGCGGCGATGCACAAAAAACACGGCAAACTGCCGTGGAACGCGTTGTTCGCTCCCGCCATCGCGCTTGCAGAGCAGGGCTTTCCGGTAAGCCCGCGTTTGCATGACGTTGTAAAGCTAGACCGCTTCTTGAAAGACGATCCAGCAGCGCGTGCGTACTTCTTTAATGAAAAAGGCGAGGCGTGGCCGGTCGGCTATGCGCTTAAAAATCCTGCCTACGCGAAAACGCTTCGAGCGATCGCTGCGAATGGCCCAAAGGCTTTCTACGAGGGAGAACTCGCCGATGCGATGGTGAACGCGGTACGTGACTATGCAGACGTTGCGAAGCGCGGGGATCTCACGCAAACGGATCTCGCAAACTATCAGGTGATCGAGCGCGATCCGATCTGTTTTAGTTATCGCTTGAAAAAGTTGTGCAGCATGCCTGCGCCCTCATCGGGTGGCGTTGCGATTGCACAAATGCTCGCCGCAGTAGAACGCTTCCCGCTCTCGCAATGGGGGGCAAACTCCATCGATTCCGTCCACGTATTGGCGGAAGCTGGAAGGCTTGCGTACGCGGATCGTGCGCAATACCTTGCCGATCCTGATTTCATCGATGTACCGAAAGGCTTGCTTGACCCGGGATACATGAAATCGCGCGGGACGTTGATCGACATGGCAAAGAGCATGAAGCGCGCTGAACCCGGTACGCCGCCCGGCGTGAAAGTCGCGCGTGCGCCAGATGCAAACGCATTCCTCACGGGCACGTCGCACATTTCGATTGTCGACAAATTCGGAAACGCAGTTTCGATGACGACCACCATCGAAGACATCTTCGGCGCAAGAAAAATGGTGCGCGGCTTTCTGCTGAACAACGAGCTCACTGATTTTTCGATGCGATTTGAAGAGAACGGAAAGCCAGTCGCCAATCGCGTACAGGCCGGGAAGCGCCCGCGCTCCACAATGGCCCCCACGATCGTCTATGACGCGAAAGGCAATCCCGAAATCGTCACAGGCTCACCCGGCGGCAGCGCCATTGCGAATTACGTGCTGAAGACGCTGGTCGGCATGATCGACTGGAAACTTGATCCACAAGCGGCGATCGATTTGCCGAATTTCGGGTCACGCAATGGACCGACCGAGCTCGAAAAGGGCACCGCGCTTGAGGCGTTAAAAGCGCCGCTAGAAGCGCGCGGTCACACGGTGTCTGTTGCCGATTTCACCAGTGGGCTGCAGGCACTGCAACGTAGCTTCGATGCAAAGGGCAAAGCCGTCGGTTGGCGCGGTGGCGCTGATCCACGGCGTGAGGGTATCGTGATCGGAGAGTAGGCGTGCTCCAGCCGGTCAGCAGCCGAGAGAGACGCTGATTAAATCTCGCGAGTCGCGCGTCTCGGCTTGGGATCGAGTGCAAAATCGACAAACGGGAGCCCTAGCGGGCCTATGGTGAGGATCTTCGAGACAGCTGCGAGCTGATGGTCGCAAGTGTGCGACCGGAACCGAGAGCCTATCCTGAATTTTGTGTACGAGGCATATGATGACCGAAAGGGAGTTTTATGCAGAGTACCGAAGGCAAAGCAGACGTTGCGACATTGAGTCGCACGAGGCGTCGCAACCGAGAGATTGCGA
>JAAFJA010000025.1 GCA_013298765.1 Betaproteobacteria bacterium | reverse complement strand
ACTGGCTTAACATGCCACCACCGAGTTACCCACCGCGCGCGCGAAACGTGCTCTATGCAAGGAGCTTTCGCGCGCGCCGTGGATAACTCTCAACGCGCCTCATACACAGAAATTCAGATACTCCCCATGTCCTCGGTAAATCCAAGGCTCATCGCCGCAACTTGCTCCTGCGGGTTCAAGTCACGCCAATCTTTATCAGCACTTGATGGCGCGTTGTTCCCATCCCATTTATCTTGTCGCCATCCGAGAGCGGTCCAAAGCTCTTTTTCTCTGCTACTCAGATCCGCCCACTACAATTCTTCCCAAATTGCCGGATTGCCTTGCATGTCTCGTACATCCATCACTGTCTCCTGTAAAACTGTTTACAACCGAAATTATGGGGCGTGTTCTTCGAATTTGTGATGGGCGAACGGGCGAAGCGCAGTCGAAACTATGCGCCTGACTGCCACTGTGGTGTAGCCGCTCACGGCGATCAAAGTTTGAGTGCGACGATGATTTCGCCGTCAATGTTGACTTCCCCAGTCGGGCTGAACCCAACGTGCTGATAGAAGGGCCCAGGGTTATCTGACCCCAAAGCGTAGCTGGTGAGAAGTGTCTCGGCGCCCTCGGCACGCACAATCTCGACTACCTTTTCAATGATGGCCCGACCGTACCCGCGGCCCTGGTAGCGAGAGTCGACGATCAGTTTCCACAGGTACCATGGCCCGATGATCTCTGGTGGATTGGGTGGCACGTTCCAGCTAAGCATCACGAACCCAACCGCAAGCTCGCCATCAAAAACGGCTCGATACCAAGGCTTGCCTTCGGGCAGTTCGCGAGCCTCCTCAAGAGCCTCGGCAACGGTGCCAACGTAGGGCTCTTGCTCAGCAGTAAGCGTGACAGAGAGAACGGCCGCGAGGGTCTGCTCATCCACTTCTCTAAAGGCAACATTCGGAGACACAAGTAGATCCTCTTATTCAATACGGCCCATGTGCCTTCCCCCGCGATCAGCTAGGGAAGATTATGTGAGGCCTAACGTTCGAGTTAACGCCGACCGCGGAGGCAGGCGGCGTAAAGGGTTGGCCCAGAGAATGTACACCGTACCTCTGACCAGCCTTACGCTGCCTGCCGCAGCGGGTCGGCGTTGAACGAGGTGTTAAGCGTCACCGATGTAGGTGCTGTCGCCGTGCGGTGCGGCCTTGAATTCTGGCAACGACTCTGATGCCTCGGAAAAGGCCGCTAGCCGCGGAAACTGAGTTGCCGGGATAGCCGAAGGAATCATCTGCTGACTAAAGTGCCAAGCAACAGCAACCGTGATGCTCGCCTGAGTGATCTGCGATCGGTCAACAGGAAGCGGCCTTGTAGTCAGTTTCCGCTCTAGTTCACCAAAAGCGGCGAGTGTCTGGTCTGTAACTCGGTTCAGCCACGGCGCGTGCACCTTCTCTGGCGGGCGTAGTCCGTGCTCGTAGACGACCTGAACGCTCTTCTCGGTCGCAGCGAGGGCAAGGCCAATCACGCATAAGTCATGCTGAAGTTCCTTCGGCGCGCTGGGCATAAGCGAGCGCGGGCGAGCCAGAGACTGCGCGTACTCAATGATGAGTGTTGAATCCATCAACACCTCTCCGTCGTCGCACACGAGTGTGGGAGCCTTGACGACGGGATTGATCCGACTGAACTCTGCGAACGTGCGAAACACGGACAGCGACTGATGCTCGAACTTCAGTCCAAGAAACTGGAACGAGATCGCTACGCGTCGTACGTAGGGGGAGTCAAGCATGCCGATGAGCTTCACGGTCTCTCCTGTGACACCTAACGTTCAAGGTGAGGGGCGCGCCGCTTACGGCGCGTCCCAGCGACCGAAGGGAGCGCCTTGACCGCAATGTTAGGCACGGCGCAGCCCCTTAAATAGCCACCACAACAAAGGAATACCGAGAATCACAATCCCTGCGGTGCCCGCCAAGACGCCGCGAACAAAGGCATCATGCGCGAGGCTATTGGGCGTGAGAAACGAGGCTATTGCCACAGGCGATACCACAGCCTGCACACCCAGCAGTGAAGATATAGAGACGGCAAGAAAGAGTATTGGGTGGCTTACCAAGCGCCATACTGCCACGCTGGCGAGAACCCCCAGAATAACCGGCGTGAGGATCAGGGCAGAAAGGACGGGCTCTGACATACGATGCCTAACGTGAGTTGTCAAACTTCGCGCATGATAACTTTTATCAACACACGATTTTCAAGAGATACGCTGGCAGTACCGATGCGGCTCGTAGGGTGCGATCCTATCGCACCTTGTGGCCGATATGCGCGAAGCGCAAATCTTCAATCCATCTCGGTTGGTATCAACTTGGGTGCGAGGGGTCGCACCTTACATGCCCATGAAGCGCGGTCAAGCCCGCGCCTACAAATCCGGCACGACGGCGGTCACCTCAATCTCCACCTTTGCGCGCTTTTCCATGAGCCCGGCGACGGCGACACAGCTCATGGCGGGAAAGTTTTTGCCCATCACTTCGCGGTAGACCGCGCCTAGTTCTTTGAGGCGCGCGTTGTATTCGTCGCGATCGATGACGTACCAGGTCATGCGCACCATGTGTTCGGGCGCGGCGCCTGCGCAGGCGAGGACGGCTTTGATGTTTTCTAGCGCTTGTTTGGTTTGCGCAATGAAGTCGTCACTTTCGAATTGCTGCTGCGAATTCCAGCCGATTTGTCCGCCGACGTAAACCTGCGTGCCGCGTGCGGCGATGCCGTTGGCGTAGCCTTTTGGCGGTGTCCAGCCTTCGGGCTGCAATAGTGTGTGCATCATCATCCTTCGGCGCGCAGTTTGAAGCGTTGAAGTTTTCCCGTTTCGGTGCGCGGGAGTGCGTTGCGAAACTCGATTTCGCGCGGGTATTTGTAGGGGGCGAGCATGGCCTTTACGTGATCTTGCAGCGTGCGCTCCATGTTGGTGTCGTTCGCGTACGCGGGCTTCAAGACGACGAAAGCTTTCACGATCATGCCGCGCTCATCATCGGGCTTACCGATCACGCCACATTCGGCGACGGCCGGATGTTTCAAGAGCGCATCTTCAACTTCGGGGCCGCCAACGTTATAGCCAGAGGTGATGATCATGTCGTCCGCGCGCGCTTGGTAGAAGAAGTAGTCGTCTTCATCCTGCAAGAACGCGTCGCCCGGATAGTTCCAGCCGTGCTTCACGTAATTCGCCTGGCGCGGATCGTCTAAATACTTGCAGCCAGTCGGGCCGATGACGGCGAGTTTGCCGACGGTGCCGCGCGGCACTTCATTGCCTTCATCATCGACCACTTTCGCGATGTAGCCCGGCACCACTTTACCGATTGCGCCGCGACGCACTTCTTCCGGCGGCGATGAGATGAAGATGTGAAACATCTCAGTCGCGCCGATGCCGTCGGTCATTTCAACGCCAGTCGCCGCGCGCCAGAGCGTGCGCGTTGCATCGGGCAAGCCTTCGCCCGCGCTCACGGATTTTTTGAGCGATGGCAATTCGACGGCTTTGGCGAAGGGTGCCATCTGTCGATAGAACGTGGGCGCGGTGTAGGTGATCGTCGCGCCGATGTCGCGGATCGTTTGCACCATCGACTCGGGCGTGTAGGGCTTTGAAGGGAAATACACCGATGCGCCAACGCTCATCGGGAACAGCAGCAAACCGCCCAAGCCAAATGTGAACGCGAGCGGCGGTGATCCGATCACGATGTCTTCACTGGTGGCTTTAAGCACATGCTTCGGCCACGCATTGCAAGCGCAGAGCAGATCGCGATGCGTGTGCATGGCGGCTTTGGGCGTGCCGGTTGTGCCGGAGGTGAACGCGAGCATGGCGACATCGTCTGCGCTGCCGCCATGTGTCGCGAATTCTGCGCTCATTTTTTCGGCACGCGCGCCGAGATCATCGGGCGCATCGGCGCGGTTGTAAATCACGACATCGATACGTTGATCACCGCGCTCAACGCCTGCCGCGGCGACGATCGCTTGATCGAGTTCATCGCGCAAGGCCACATCGCAAATCGCAATGGTTGGCGTTGCTTTATCAATGATTTCGCGCAACTCTTTCGCGCGCAAGAGCGGCATGGTGGCAACCGCTACACCGCCCGCTTTGACAACCGCAAGCCAAGAGAGCGCAAAGCCAATCGAATTGCCGCCGCGCAAGAGCACCCGATCGCCGGGTTTCAAGCCGCATTCGTTCACCAACACGTTCGCGATTCGATTAACGCGCTCCAGCGATTCCGCATAGGTGAAATTCACGCGATCGCTGCGCAACATCACCTGATTCGCATACCCTTTTGTAATAACAGCTTCGTCGAGTAACGCCCCAACGATATTGGCATCACCACTAATTTCGTATTCTTCTGATAAATAAACGAATTGTGGCAGTCGCCCTAGCACTTTCGTTCGAATAGCGGATAAGTTGTCTGGCATTTCGCTTGGCTTGTTACTTGGGTCACTACCTTCCACATCACGCTCCTTGCGCGGCCGCGGCGGCCTCGGCGAGCACCGCTTTCCCCACAATCAATTGCTGCACTTCAGTCGCGCCCTCATAAATGCGCAGCGATCGAATGTCGCGATAGAGATGCTCAACGACCGCGCCCACTTCGACGCCACGCCCGCCGTGCATTTGCAGCGCCGTATCAATCACGCGCTGCGCGTTCTCGGTCGCAGTCATCTTCGCCATCGCCGCCTCTTTCGTTGTCCGCGCGTCTTGCGTGTCGCGTAACCACGCGGCGCGATAGGTGAGCAGCGCCGCAGCGTCGATCAAGGTTGCCATGTCGCCCAGCTTCGCTTGCGTGAGCTGAAAATCAGCGAGCGTTTGCTTGAACATTTTTCGCGTCGTACTCCACGCAATCGCTTCATGCAGTGCGCGACGCGCCATCCCGAGCGCAGCGGCGGCGACCGAGGCGCGAAATATATCGAGCGTTTGCATGGCAAGCTTGAAGCCGCCATCGACCGAACCGAGCAACGCCGTTTTGGGGACAACACAATTTTCGAATTTCAATGTCGCCAGCGGATGCGGCGCCATCACGTGAATGTGCGCGGAATCATCAAGGCCCGGCGTTTTGGCATCAACGATGAAGGCGCTGATGCCGCGTGAGCCCGCATCGGGATTGGTTTTTGCGAAAACGCAGTAGAAGTCTGCAAGGCCACCGTTGCTAATCCACGTTTTGCTGCCGTTCAATACGTAGCCATTCGCAGTTTCAATGGCGGTGGTTGCCATGGCGGCCACATCTGAGCCTGCGTCCGGCTCTGAAAGCGCGAAGGCGGCGATCTTTGCACCGCTTGCGACCGCGGGCAAATATTTCGCGCGTTGTTCATCAGTGCCGGCGAGCGTGATCGCGCCGGAGCCTAAGCCTTGCATGGCGAACGCGAAATCGGCAAGCGGCGAATGAAACGCCAGGTTCTCACGCAAGATCACAAGCGCGCGCGAATCGAGCGCATCGAACACGCCGCCATCACGCTTTGCAACGCAGTAGCGAAGCCACTGATTCTTTCCGAGCAGCGAAACCCAATCGCGGCAGGCGCGGCGGTCGTCCGCTTCGTCAATCGATTGCTTAGGCAACCAATCGGCAAGGCAATTGCCAATTTCGCGGTGGGCGCTTTCGAAGAAGGGGAGCGAGAGGTGGTCGGTAGGGGCGCGCATCGCTAATCCCCCTTAAATACTGGCTTCTGCTTCGCCGAAAACGCTTCGTACGCACGACGGAAGTCTTCGGTCTTCATGCAGATCGCCTGCGCTTGCGCTTCGGCTTCGATGGCCATGTCGATCGTCATGCTCCATTCTTGATTAAGCATGTTTTTGGTCATCGCGTGGCCGAATGCGGGGCCACTCGCGAGTTCTGCGGCGAGCGATTGTGCGGCGGCGAGTAGCGCGTCCGATTCGTGCAGTGCGTTGAAAAAACCCCAGGCTTTCCCCTCGTCCGCCGTCATCGCACGGCCGGTGAAGAGCAGTTCGCTCGCACGCCCTTGCCCGATCATGCGCGGGAGCAGCGCGCATGCGCCCATGTCTGCGCCCGCGAGGCCCACGCGTGTGAAGAGGAATGCGGTTTTCGTGCGCGGCGTACCCATACGCATGTCAGCCGCGAGCGCGATCATCGCACCTGCGCCTGCGCACACGCCATCGATCGCCGCGATGATGGGTTGCGGACAGTGCCGCATCGCCTTTACGAGGTCGCCCGTCATGCGAGTGAATTCGAGCAGTTCTGGCATGGTCATCTTGGTGAGCGGCCCGATGATTTCGTGCACATCGCCGCCAGAGCAGAAATTACCGCCCTCGCCCGCAACGACAATCGCCTTCACGTCGGTCGCGTAGTTCAATACACGGAACAAATCGCGAAGCTCGCCATACGAATCAAAGGTGAGCGGATTTTTTCGCTCGGGGCGATTGAGCGTGATCGTTGCGACACTGTCTTTGCACTCGTAACGAAAGTGTTTTGCAACGTAATTCGCTTTCGTGTCGAATTGCGCGCGCATGGGGTTGTCGGTGGCGATGAAATGTTTCATGCAGTTTCTTCTTCCATTGTCTTCTGACGCGACTTCAATCGCCCAAGTAACTTCGCGAGCGTGGCGCGCTCCGCAGCGCTCAATGACGCGAATGCATCGACGATCCACTGCTCATGCGCTCTCGCCATCGCCGCAAACGCTTTGCGCCCGCGCGCAGTGAGGCATACGCGATACGCGCGACGATCACCTTCCACGTCGTTTCTCTCGACCAAACCTTCGGTGACGAGCTGATCGGTGATACCCGTCACGTTGCCGCCGGTCACCATCATGCGGCGCGACAGCTCTTTCATGAGCATGCCGTCAGGTTCGCGCTCTAACTGCGCCATCAAATCGAAGCGCGGCAACGTAGTGCCAAATTGCTCGCGCAAATTGCTGCGCACGCGCGTTTCGATGAGCTGCGTACAGGTGAGCAGGCGCAGCCAAAGGCGCAGTTCGTCTGGGTGTTCGCTGTGGATGCGGGCTTCTAAGTCCATAGGTCAAACTGATCGCTTTGCGATGGGCACGCGGGAACCCGGATGACGAGCATCCGCGCTACGAGTTCTGTAGGCGCGGACTTGGCCGCGCTTCGACCGTGGCACCCGAGCGACGCCAAGTCGTCGCCTACAACCCTGGGTTCTGTAGGCGCGGATTTGGCAGCTCCCGATTTTGTAGGCGCGGACTTGGCCGCGCTTCCGCCGTGGCACCCGAGCGACGCCAGGTCGTCGCCTTCAACCCTCAGCGCGGTTGATCCCCGCCTGCGCGTAGATGCGCCTACAAACGGATTAACCACGTTCTTCCTCGTCATTCGTTTTCGCCGCCACTGCCGCCATAGCCTGCTGCTTCGCAATCTCGCGATAGAGCTGATCGCGGCCGCTCAAATATTGCTTAGGCCATTCGACATCGCGACTCTGCAATTTCGCGGCTTCGTGCAAGGTCCACGCCGGGTCTGCCAGGTGCGGACGCGCAACGGCGCACAAATCAGCGCGACCCGCGGCGATGATGCTGTTGGCGTGATCGGCCTCAGAGATGGCACCGACGGCAATCGTTTTGATGCCGACCTCGTTACGAATCCGATCGGCGAACGGCGTTTGATACATGCGCCCGTACACCGGCTTTGCGGCGCGCGTAGTTTGGCCAGAGGACACGTCGATCATGTCTGCGCCCGCTTCTTTGAAAAGCCGCGCGATCACAATCGCATCGTCTGGCGTGTTGCCGCCGGGAACCCAATCATGCGCCGAGATGCGAACGCTCATCGGTTTGTCGCTCGGCCAGACCGCGCGCATCGCGCGAAACACTTCGAGCGGATAGCGACAGCGGTTCTCAAGCGAGCCGCCGTATTCATCAGTTCGCGCATTGGTGAGCGGGCAAATGAAGCCGGAAAGCAAGTAGCCGTGCGCGCAGTGCAACTCAATCCAATCGAAGCCTGCACGCAGCGCGCGTTTGGTCGATTCAACGAAGGTGGCGGTCATCGCATCCATGTCGGCGCGGGTCATCGCCCTCGGAATTTGGTTCTGCGGGCCGTAGGCGATTTCGCTAGCAGCTATAAGCAGCCAGTTCCCGTTTAACAGGGGCTCGTCTGTGGTTTTCCATCCTACTTGGGTTGAGCCTTTTGCGCCGCTATGCCCTAGCTGAATGGCCGCTTTCGCAGTTGAGCTGTTATGAATGAACGAAACGATTTTCGCGAGCGCCGCCTCTTGTTCGTCGGTCGCGAGCACCGGGCAACCGGGAGAAATTCGCCCGTCTAGCGTCGGACTCGTCATCTCAACAAACACCATCGCAGCACCGCCCAGCGCGCGAGCGCCGAGGTGCACCAGATGAAAGTCGTTCACGACACCGTCTTTCGCTGAGTAGGTAGCCATCGGTGAAACAACGATGCGGTTCTTAAGCGTGAGGCCGCGAACGGAGAGCGGCGTCAACATCGGATGCACCGGCTTGCCCGCGGCTTTCGCGAACCATTGCTCATAGCCTTCGAGCCAGCGTTTGTCGCGAAGCCGCAAGTTTTCATGGCTGATTCGTTGTGAGCGCGTGAGCAGCGAATAGGCGAACTGTTCAGCCTCCATCCCCGTGTAACGATCCACGTTTTCGAACCACTCGGTGGAATTGCGCGCCGCGTTTTGAATTTTCAACACCTCGACAGAGCGGCGCGCTTCGTAGTGCGCGAGCACGTCTTCCATCGATTCATCGCGATCGAATTCGTTGGCCAAATCAATCGCGTCTTCCAGCGCGAGTTTGGTGCCCGAGCCAATGGAGAAGTGCGCCGTGTGCGCCGCATCGCCCATGAGAACAATTGGTACGCGTTTACCGTTGGCGAGCGATTGCCAATGAATCCAGGTTTTACAGACGACGCGCGGGAAGCGAATCCAGATCGCAGAGCCGCGAAGATGCGACGCATTCGACATCAAGCGATGACCGTCGAGATACTTCGCGAAGAGCTTTTCGCAGAAGGCAACGCCCTCGTCCTGCGTCATCGCATCAAGGCCGTGCGCTTTCCACACCTCTTCGGGGGTTTCAACGATGAAGGTGGAGGTGTCTTCGTTGAATTTGTAGGCATGCGCCTGAAACCAGCCGTGCTCGGTTTTCTCGAAGGCAAAGGTGAACGCGTCAAACGTTTTCTTGGTGCCAAGCCAGACGAAGCGGCATTTGCGCAGATCGATATCGGGCTGGAAAGTGTCGGCGTAGCGAGTGCGGATTCGGCTGTTCAAACCATCGCTCGCAATCACGAGATCGGCGTTGTACTCCGCCGCAAGCGCTTGATCGTCGCTCACGTCCGTTTCGAAAACGAGGTTCACACCCAGCGCTTCGCAACGCGCTTGAAGAATGTTCAGCAGATGCTTTCTACCAATGCCGCAGAAGCCGTGCCCCCCAGAGCGAACCTGCGCATCCTTGAAGAACACATCGATATCGTCCCAGTGATTAAACGCATCACCGATCTCTTTCGCGGTAACCGTATCCGCACGAGCGAGGTTTTGTAGTGTCTGATCCGAGAGCACGACGCCCCAGCCAAAGGTGTCATACGGACGGTTACGTTCCACCACGGTCACCGTGCGACTCGGGTCGCGCAGTTTCATCAGAATCGCGAAATAAAGCCCTGCTGGGCCGCCGCCGATGCAAAGGATTCGCCGAGCAAGTGAGGACGTCGCGATGGAGCTGGGAGCGCTGGAGATCAACATAACTGCTTTGTGATTCTTCGTGGAAACTACCACCCGCATCACTTTATGTCGCAATAGTTTAAATGTCAACTAAATGACAAACAAAAAAGCAGCTCATGAGCTGCTTTCTTGATGCGGCTGCGACCGAAACTTAGGTCATGTCTTTGATTGTCTTTGACGTACCGTTCGTCTTGACCGAGGCAATACCATTGTCGCGACCATCTTCCGACGCATACATCTGGCTCGTGCCGATCACTTGGTGATTCGCCGCCTTCAGGTTAAACATGAACTTACCGTTAGCCGCCGTTTTCTTTTCGAAGCGATCATTGTTGCCGCAATTGGTCTGCACTGAGGCAATCCCGTTTTCGGCTGACGCTTTCGCTTGATAGAGTTCGCTGGTGAGAATTGTTTCGCTGTTACCCGCTTTGAGCACGAAACGGAATTGACCGTCGCTGCTCTTGCTCAGTTCGTACCACCCTGCCATGACAATCTCCTCTGACGTTGAATGAGACCCGCACAAAACGGAACACATACGGATTGTGCAACGCAACGCGCACGAACACAACCCCGCGCGCTCGTGTGATCACGCGGGACTGGGCGCTTAGTGCATGTGCTGGCCGCCGTTGATGGCGATGTTGGCGCCGGTCAGGAAGGCCGCCTCGTCGCTTGCCAAATAGGAAACCAAGCCCGCTACCTCTTCCGGTTTTCCGAGGCGACCCATCGGAATTTGCGGAATGATTTTTGATTCGAGCACGTCGCTCGGGATCGCCATCACCATCTTGGTGCCGATGTAGCCGGGCGAAATCGTATTTACCGTTACCCCTTTGCGAGCCACCTCAAGCGCCAACGCCTTGGTAAAACCGTGCATCCCCGCTTTGGCAGCGGAATAGTTGGTTTGACCGAATGCGCCCTTTTGGCCGTTGACCGACGAAATGTTGATGATGCGCCCCCAGCCGCGATCCACCATACCGTCACACACTTGCTTTGTCATGTTGAACACGGAATCAAGGTTGGTTGCCATCACTGCCGTCCAATTGACCTTATCCATTTTCTTGAACGTCATGTCGCGCGTGATCCCCGCGTTGTTCACCAAAACGTCAATCGGCCCTACCTCTTTCTGAATTTGCTCAACGCATTCACGCGCGGACTCAAAACTTGTGACATCACAGACGTACGCACGAAAGCCATATCCCATTTTGTTCATGGCATCGAGCCATTCTTTCCAGCCCTTGTTTCCAGGCGAGTAAGTCGTGACGACTTTGTATCCAAGCGCTGCCATCTTGATACAGATCGCCTCGCCAAGGCCGCCCATTCCTCCAGTAATTAGTGCTACGCGTGACATGTCTCTATCCTTCCTTTGTTTTCTGCGACTGAACTTTTTCTGTGAACTGAACTCGGTAACTTAGGTAACGCTGAAATAGTTTTCTAGCGTTTCCTTAAATCTTTTCGAGCACGTATTGGCCCGGCGCTGCGCCGAGCTTCGAGACTTTGTGTTTTCTCGGCGCGCTCTTTTTTCCCGAGCGCTTGGCGAGCCACGCATACCAATGCGGCCACCAACTGCCGGGGTGTTCTTTTGATTTTGCGTCCCATGCTTCGGGATTCTCGGCCGGCCAAACAGACGTCCAATAAGATCGCTTCACCGGATTCGGCGGATTGACGACGCCCGCGATGTGCCCGGATGCGCCGAGTACGAATTCCACATCGCCGCCCCAGAGCTCTGCCGAGGCGAAGGCGCTCTTCCACGGCACGATGTGATCTTCGCGAGACGAATACACATACGAATCAATCGTCACGAGCGACAAATCAATCGGCTCTTCCAGCATGGTGAGCGCGTCAGGCTGCGTGAGTTTGTTGTCGAGATAGAAATTGCGCAGGTAATAGAGATACATCGGCCCTGGCAAATTGGTCGAATCGCTATTCCAATAGAGCAAATCGAACGCGGGCGGATCTTCGCCTTTCAAATAGTTTTTGACGACGAAGCTCCAGATCAAGTCGTTCGCGCGCAAGCTCGCGAAGGCCTGCGCAAGCTCCGCGCCGCTCATCAAACCGTTTGTCCCATCTTCACCGAGTTGCTGCACGCGCATCGCGTAAGTGCTCTCGCCCAAGTACGCTTGGATGTCGCCCGGTTCGCTGAAATCGAGCAAGGTGGTCAGATAGGTGGCGCTTTCGACAAACTCTTCCAATTCGCCACGCGCGGCGAGCACGGCGAGCGAGCACGCGAGGATCGTTCCGCCCACGCAGAAGCCGAGCGTATTGATCGTTTCAACGCTGGCATGTTCGCGCACTTCATCAATCGCAGTTAACACGCCGGATTCGAGATAGTCTTCCCAAACGAGCGTCTTGAGCGCTTCCGGAATGTTACGCCAAGAAACGAGATACACATCGAAGCCTGCGGCAACCGCATGCCCGACGAATGAGTTCTCGGGTTTGAGATCAAGAATGTAGAACTTATTGATGCACGGCGGCACGATCAAAAGCGGCCGTTCGTGCACGGTTTTCTGCGTCGGCGCGTAATGAATCAACTCGATCAGATCGTTCCGGAAAATCACCTGGCCTTTTGAGAGGGCCACATTTTTTCCGACTGCGAACGCCGATTCGTCCGTCATCGCGATATGGCCGCGCTCAATGTCTTGAACGAGATTTTCGATCCCGTGTTTCAGGCTCTCGCCTTTGGTTTCGATGGCCTTTTCGATCGCCTCAGGGTTCGTTGCAAAGAAGTTCGTTGGCGCAATGGCATCGAGCCATTGCTCCAAGAAAAATCGAGCGCGCTGCTTTTCTTTGTCATCCAGCGCCGCGCCTTGAAGCACGTCGCGCCAGAACGCCGCGGTTCTTACGTACTGATCGCGGATGCCTTGAAAGAATGGTTGCTTCGTCCAGGAATCGCTGCGGAAACGTCGATCTTTCGCGATCAGATCATCGAGCTTCGTCTCAAGCGAATACCACTTCGCCGCAGCGGCTTGCCACACGTCGGGCTTGACCGAGGGCAGCCACCACCAACCGGCTTCGAGCTGCGGCATGTTGAATGGCGCGCCTGGAGCGGATGGAAACGCGAACGGCGCTGAGGGGAACGCCAACGGCGCGTTGGGAAACGGAAACGGCGGTGCTGCTGACATCCCTGCGCCTAAGCCGCCTGTGTTCTTCGAAAGAAATTCTTGCCACGCCTGATGCGTCTTCATGTAATCACTGAAATCCATACGCCCGAATGTAGGCGAGGCGAATCCAGTTGGCAATGGGGCAGATCAAGCTTTGAGCGAGAAGTTGAGCGCTATGATTTCGATCAACACAAAGGAGACGTCATGCATGTACTGGTGATCGGTTGGCTCTACGTCGTCGTCATGATTTCGATCGTTTCGGATAGCGTGCTCAAGGGCGTTGTGCGCTTCGTATTTTTGGGCGTCATTCCGGTCGGGCTTTGGATGTGGTTCACCATTCAAAAGCGGCGGCGGCAAATGGAAGCGGCGAAGCTTGAAGCGGCGCAGGCGGAGCGGGAAGACACGGCCCGGTAGCCCTAAGCCGATGCGCCCTATTTAATGGGGCGAATCGTTATTTATGTTTTATTGTCGGAAACGCAGAAAACAGTTCGATCGCCCGAAATTAATCGCGCGAGCAGCGCAATAGCTATCTGGGAGATTCTACGGAACCCGGATGCAAGCATCCGGGCTACGGCGTCACCTGCTCCAAAAGGTTACGAATCTGGTCGGCATACTGCTCGGCAGTGGAGCCTGGAGGAATCGCCAAGCCCGTAACGAGTGCTGTGTCGCGAAAGCCTAGCAACCACCTCAAGATGAGAATCCCATCGACGCTATCGATGCTAGTGTTTTGGCTCACGTTGAGCGCGTTGCCCAGGTGCGTAAGATAGGCGGCCACGTCGGTTTGCGTCGTACGTTTCGCGCCGTTGCTTGCAGCCACGGCGTTGGCGGTGAGCGCCGTGCCCGAGGTGATGCCACCAATGAATCGGGAAATCAGTAAGCCGTCGGTTGTTGCCGAATACTCGCCGTCGCCATCCACATCGAGCGTTTTGGCGGCGGTCAGCGTCACGTCGTTTCCGTCTCCGCCGGAATACGAGACGGCCATGTTGTGCGCACCCGCGGCAACCGAGCGGTTGCGGAAACGACTCGTCGCCGGTCCGCCGCTGCTCTTGTTGATGATCTCGACCGTCGTGCCCAGCGGCGGCACGTACCCGCCAATCGGATTGACTTCGATCCGCGCGGGGTCCAGGCCTGCGTTCGGATCCAACACGCTCTGTACATTGAGTTTGCCGAACCCGCCCGACGAAGCGCTCGCCATATCAATCAACACTTTCGTCTGCGGGCCGAATCCCATGCGAACCGAATTCGCAGTGAGGGTGCCGCCACTTCCGGAGCCTGGGCGAATCGTACCGCTGCTGACATCAATGTTTGCGACCCGACCCGTGCCAGAGAGGGTACCGCCTTCTATTGATACAGGCGCATTGGGGATTTGCCCGTTCACCCGTAATTCGCCTTCATACGGAATCAAAAATCCGTCGTAATTCGCGTCAGCGGTGAAGACTTGTGTCCCACCGCCGCGTTTGTTAATGCGTTTGTTACCCGAGGCGTTGGGGGCGGGGTCGTCAATGGCACCAGTAAACGTGCTGAGGCCGCTCGCGAAATCGATGGTGAGCTCGGGGCGGAACGGCAGAAAGAGCTTTCCGCTCCCACTCAACGCGCCAATGGTTTCGGTACGCGCCGCCGTCGAGGAATTTGATACTTGATACACGCCCGACGCGTTAATTTGAACGCTGGGTTTGCCAAAGAGTTGGTTACTCGCGAGGTTTCTGAGCGTGGCCGAGCCCGCGGGGTCGGTGTTGTTACCAATCACGATGGGGCCGGTGATGGCGGTCACGTTGTCGGGTTTGGCGAGTTCCAAAACGCCCTGCTCGATGGTGGTGCTGCCGCCGTAGGTGTTGGAGTCGCTGCCTGCGAGGCGCAGGGTGCCGGCGCCGGTCTTGGTGATGTTGCGCGCGACCGCGTCCGTTCGCACAGTGCCGCCGATAGTTAGCTCGGGCTGTGCGCTACCGGCGTTCACCGTGAAGGATGTAGTCGGCGATAACAAAACGACGAGCGAATTGATCGTCGCCGGGCCAAGTGCTCCTGTTGCAGTCGCTACCACATTGGACATCATCCTCAAATTGCCGCTACCCGCGCCCGCGACCGTGCCGCCGTTCATGGTCAAGCCACCGAATACGGTCAGGCTACTCGCACCCAAAACGATGTTGCCGCCGTTTAGGGTGACCGCGCCTAAATCATCACGAGACGAAACCATCTCGAATGTGCCGTCGGAATTGATGATGGTCGGTGCACCGCTCGCGTTACGGTTTATCTGATAGTCATTTGCGATCTGCACTATGGCCGTGTTCGCCGCGTCGATACCGTCGCCAATGGTGAGCGGGCCTTGAATAGCTCTGATGTTGTTGCCCGCGTTTAGCACCAACGTGCCGTTGCTTACGGTGGTGAGGCCGGTGTAGGTGTTGGCGGCGGTGTAAGTCATCGTTCCGGTGCCGACTTTGTTCACGTTACCCGCGCCGGACATCACGCCGCCCCATGTGAAATTACCCGTATCGCCAACCGTCAAGGTGATCAAGGTACTGTTACTCGTCACTGTGCCGGTGCCGGTGAGTTGCCCGATGGTTTCACTGCTCGCATTCAGCGCGAGCAAGCCATCGGGGCCGACGGTGACGCGGCTGGTGTCAGCAAGGACTTGGCTGATGAGCCACTGCACCTGAGGCCGATCGGCAGCGCTACTGGGCGCGCTGCCCACGCCGACGACGAGATTGCCCGGGACGACCGCTTGCGCGTTCCCCGCAAGCTGCAAAAGGCCGTTGCCACCGCCAGTGTCAGCGCTCGCGACGATCGTGGTACCGGTGTACGTATTGTTCGTATCGCGGTTAAACCTGATCGTGCCAGGGCCGTAGATGCGGATACCGTCGCCGCCCGCAGCGGCGCTAATTGCGCCTCGAAATTCGAGCACGTGCCCACTGGTGCGGGATTTGAGCCACATCGTGCCGTTGCCTGCGGCAATCGCGGCGTTGATCTGGGTGGTGGTAAGGCCGGTCGCCTGATCGTCGATGTTGAACTGGGCCGCGCCCGCGTTGATGGTGAGGGCGCCGTTGATGATCGCACCGGCCGAGCCCGCGGCGAAGATAATGCTCGCGATCGCAACCGAGCCTAAGTTCGCATTTGTCGTGACGGCGCTATTGAACTGCACGGAATCGCCCGCCACCGGCACGGTGTTAGACGACCAGTTATTGGCATCTGCCCAGTTCGCCGTGCCTGCGCCACCGTCCCACACGAGCGTGGCCGCAAGTGCGGGCTGCGCGGCCACGAGCACAGCCGCGGTGAACACGGTGGCGACAAACTTCAATGACCCCATTCGCTACCCCTCAATTTAAGCCGTCGACTTTTCTTATGCGTCGCGCCGGACGATTCGTCTTGCGTGGATATTGCGCTAAATCGGGATGACCGATTTGCGTCAATCGTAGTTTATTGGGATTCGCGGCGATAGAGCCGGTTAATTGATGGCCGAAGCATTCGAGCGACGCCAAGTCGGCGCTCACGCCGCAAAATGTAGGCGCGGACTTGGCCGCGCTTGTGGCCGGTTTCTTTTCGTGTGACCAAGCGACGGCAAGTCGTCGCCTACAACTCGAGCCCTGCCTCTACGGCATGCGGGTGCTCAGCGTGAGTTCGGTGCTGGTGATGTATGCACTGCGGTCGCCGAAGTTGGGCGGCGTGGTGGTGCCGCTGACTAGGCTTTCACCTCTGAACCCGAGCATCCATCGATTAATGAATAGCGCATCGGTTGCGTCGACGGCGGCGCCTGCGCTGTTGTTCACGTCAAGCGCGGCGCCGAGGCTTTGCAGATAGGCAAGTATGTCTGCGTCCGTGGTGCGCGTTGCGCCATACGCGACGGCGTTGGCTGTGAGGGCGGGGCCAGCCAGGTTCTGGATAAAACGCCTGATCAGGAGCCCATCGGTTTCCGCCAGATACTTGCCATCGCCGTCAATGTCGAGCGTGTTTTTGTTGACCGTCAGGGTGATGTCGTTACCGCTGCCGCCGGTGTAGGAAAGCGTGAATCGGGTCGATCCGGCGCTGACAGTGGCCCCTTGCGGCAGGCCCCCGAAGGTGCCGACTACGGGGTCTGCGCCGTCGTTGGTGACGATTTCAAATATGGTTCCTACGGGGGCTACGAATCCGGGGGCGGGTAGCAGTGAGAGCCGGTTATCGGCGAGTGTGACGGTGCCGGTGACGTTGAGCTTTCCAAAGACGGTGGAGGAGATTAGGTTGATACTCAGTCTGGCGAATGCGGCGTCGAGGTTGACTGGGCCTGTAGAAAGCGTGCCGCCCATGCCGGGCGCGCCGGGCTCCAGCACGGCACCGGTGGGTAGGGCCACCGCGCCGACCCGACCCGATCCGGACAGCGCGGCGGAAGCCACGCTCACGGCGCCGGCTTGCTGCCCGTTGATGACGAGCGTCCCGCCGCTTACACGGGTCACGCCGGCGTAGGTGTTGTTCGCGGTAAACACCTGCGTGCCAGCCTCGCGCTTATCGATATTGGTCGCGGTGGTCTCCCCATTCGGGCTTGAGATCAACCCGTGGAAGGTGCTCGTTCCGCCTTGGCTGGAGATTTGCAGCGTTGAACGGTTAGGCAATACCACCGAGCCCGAACCCGATAGGCCGCTGACCTGATCAACCCTCTGGACGCCGACTGAACCGTTCAAATCGTATTGACCGGACGCATTGATCAGCATCGCGGAACCAGTAGTCAGTTGGTTACTCGCAAGGTTTCTGAGCGTGGCCGAGCCCGCGGGATCGGTGTTGTTACCAATCACGATGGGGCCGCTGATGGCGGCCACGTTGTCGGGTTTGGCGAGTTCCAAAACGCCTTGCTCGATAGTGGTGCTGCCGCCGTAGGTGTTGGCGGTAGTGCCCGCCAGGCGCAGTGTGCCGGAGCCGGTTTTGACGAGGTTAAGGGAGGGGGGGCTCCTGAGGATCACCGCGCCGTTGATGGTCAATTCTGGCTGCGTGCTGCCGCTGTTGACGGTAAATGCTATGGAGGATATTTGGGGAGCAACGGTCGCGTTGATGGACGCAGCGCCGAACGGCGCGGTGGACGTCGCGACCACATTGGATGCCATCCACAACTCGCCGCCGCCCGTGGCGGTGATAGTGCCGCCGTTCATGGTCAAGCCACCGCGTACGCGCAGGTACTGCGCACCCAAAACGATGTTGCCGCCGTTGAGAGTGACCGCACCTAAATCATCACGAAACAAACCGTTCTCCAATTTGCCGTCGGAATTGATGGTGAGCGGCAGGGAGGTACTCTCGATTTGAAACCAATTTGCGATCTGTACTATGGCCGTATTCGCCGCGCCGATACCGTCGCCAATGGTGAGCGGGCCTTGGATGGCTTGGATAGTGTCGCCCGCGTTTAGCACCAACGTGCCGTTGCTGACGGTGGTAAGGCCGGTGTAGGTGTTGGCGGCGGCGTAAGTCATCGTTCCGGTGCCGACTTTATTGACGTTACCCGCGCCGGAAATCACACCGCCCCAGGTGAAATTGCCCGTATCCCCAACCGTCAAGGTGCTCAAGGTGCTGATGCTGGTCACTGTACCCGTGCCGGTGAGTTGCGCGATGGTTTCAACGCTCCCATTCAGCGCGAGCAAGCCATCGGGCCCGACGGTAACGCTGCTGGTGTCAGCAAGGACTTGGCTGATGAGCCACTGCGCCTGAGGCCGATCGGCGGCGCTGCTGGCCGCCGTGCTTGTGCCAACGATGAATGCGCCCGGTATGACGGAAGTCGCATTCCCAGCCAGCTGCAAGAGCCCATTGCCGCCGTTGCTATCGGCTGAGTTGACCGTGGTCGTGCCCGCGTAGGTGTTGTTGACGTTATGGTTGAACTTCACGATGCCAGGCCCGTAGATGCGGATGCCGTTTTCCGGGTCTGCGCTCGTGCCGCTGATCGTGCCACGCAGTTCGAGCGTGTGGCCCCCTGTGCGCGAGGTGAACCAGGAGCGACCGCCGCTCAAAATGATGTTGGCGGTGATTGTGTTGGTGCCGCCGGTGGCTTTGTCGTCGATGTTGTGTTGCGTGGCACCGGCCAAATTGGCCTTGATGCGAACCGTCCCGGAAATGGTTGAGCCGCCGGAGTTGGGGCCAAATTCGATGCTGGCGAGCGTGACGGACGACGATAGATCTGCGGTTGACGTGACGGGGGAATTGAACACCACGGTGTCCCCCGTTGAGGGCGAGCCAAAGGGGCTCCAGTTGCCGCCGGTTGACCAGCTGCCGCCCGAGAAGGGACCGATCCACGTTTTTGTCGCAGCCAGCGCGAGTTCTGAGCACAAGAGCGCGGCGGTGGCGAGCGCGCACAGGATGAAACGACCCAATCTCACAGGACACCCCTCTGGCCGCGTTGGCAGCGTTATTCGTTTTGCAACCGTTCGGATTGTAGGTGCGGCGGTGGCCGTGCGGCGCGATTTGTAGGCGCGGACTTGGCCGCGCTTGGGTGGCCGTCCGCTTCATTCGATCAAGCGACGCCAAGTCGTCGCCTACCACCCTGATTGCGACGCCAAGTCGTCGCCTACATTCCGAACCCCTGTAGGCGCGGACTTGGCCGCGCTTAGGTGGCCTTCCGCTCGATTCGACGAAGCGACGCCAAGTCGTCGCCTACAACCGCGCTCTTCCGTGGCAGGAAGCGACGCCAAGCCGTCGCCTACAACCTGAGGTCGCCCACAGCGCTAGGAGCCAAAAGCGCTGATCCTCGCTGCCGGTCGCGCTTCTGACTTAGTGCGCGTGTCCGCCATGCAGGAAGGAATGCATGAAAACGACGGTGAGCACACCCAGACCGATCATGAACATTTGCTGCAAGGTGTCCTTGATTGAAAACTTGCGGTGTAGCGTTGGGATGAGATCGGCCACTGCAACGTAGAGCATGGATGAGGCGGCGAAAGCAAGAACCGGGGTCACGTAGGCCTGCGCTTGATCGAGCGCGAAATAGGCAACGACGCCGCCCACCACCATCGCGAGACTGGAAATCATGTTGTAAACAAAGGCTTTTTTCTTGGAATAGCCTGCGTGCAGCAGCACGAAGAAATCGCTCACCTCTTGCGGAATTTCGTGCGCGATTACAGCAAGCGACGTGACCACGCCAAGCTTGAAGTCCGCCATGAACGCAGCCGCGATCACCACGCCATCGGTTGCGTTATGCAGCGAATCCCCAATCAACACCATGAGCCCGGTGCGGCCTACACCGTGGCTGTGGGCGTGGCCGTGGGAGTGATGATGATGGTGGTGATGGTGGGGGTGATTGGGATCGGCTGCGGCGCTGCCATCGGCGGGGGGCGGGGTGAGATCGCCGTGTGAGTGACGCCAAATGACGAGCTTTTCGAGGAAAAAGAAAAACAGAATGCCGCCCAACACCCACACCATGAGAGACGACGGTACGACACCATCCGACAAAGCATGCGGCAGGATATCGAGAAATACGACCGTCAGCATCGCGCCTACCGCGAACGCCACCCAGCGCTCGATGGATTGCAGTTTGGCCGCAAGCGCGACCGCAGCGATGAGACAAGAAGCGAGGCCACCAGCGACGGTGGCGACAACGATATAAACAAGCGTCATAGAGGAGATATTCGCGGTGCGTCGATGGGATGTCTTGTGATGAGCGGAAACCGGGCGGGAGATAACCCGCCGGCCGCCTTCCGGACAAATCTCAAGCCAGCACGACAGTGCAGCGCCTGCCGTATCCGCATGAAATAGTGAGCGTGCGACCGAATCACAACCGTAAACCCTAATTTTACGTTGCCCCCTTGTTTGATGAGTTGCTGCTCGCATCCGGGCGCGAGATCTCTACGGAGTGTCGAGGTGTTTCAGCATGTTGGTTTTCGGAACTAGGCTCGCCTATCTTGGACCGTCGCGCGGGTAAGTCCGAAGGCGCGTCACAAGGCATCGCACCACAATAGGAAGGTATTCGCGTTTTCGGCGGCGATTAAAACATCGCCGCGAAGTCGGGATCTTGGGGCGCTACAGCCCACCACAAAAAGCGAGGAGATAGTTCATGTCAGAGCAAACTGTTGAAACACGTCGAAAATTCTTGAAAGCCGCGACAATCGCTGGCGGAGCGGTCGTGGGTGCTGCGCCGATGGTGAGCGTTGCGCAATCGCCAATCAGCTTCCGTTGGCAATCTACGTGGCCCGCGAAAGACATCTTCCACGAATACGCGAACGATTTCGCGAAGCGCGTGAATGACATGTCAGGCGGTCGCTTGAGAATCGAAGTGTTGCCCGCTGGCGCAGTCGTAAAAGCATTCGATCTGATTGATGCGGTATCGAAAGGCACGCTCGACGGCGGTCATGGCGTGGTGGCGTACTGGTACGGCAAAAATTCGGCGATGGCGCTTTGGGGCTCGGGGCCTGCGTTCGGTATGGATCCGAACATGGTGCTCGCATGGCACGAATACGGCGGCGGCAAGGCGCTACTCGATGAGATTTACAAGGGCTTGAACCTCGATGTTCAGTCATTCCTTTACGGCCCGATGCCAACGCAACCGCTCGGCTGGTTTAAGAAGCCGATTACAAAGGTTGAAGATTTCAAAGGACTCAAATACCGCACGGTGGGTCTCTCCATCGATATCTTCACGGCGCTGGGTGCGGCTGTTAACGCGCTGCCAGGCGGCGAAATTGTTGCGGCCATGGATCGCGGCTTGCTCGACGCCGCTGAGTTCAACAATGCGTCGTCGGATCGCCTGCTCGGCTTCCCAGATGTATCGAAAGTTTGCATGCTGCAATCTTTCCATCAGTGCTCCGAGCAGTTTGAGATTCTTTTCAACAAAACGAAGTACAACGCGCTGCCGACTGAACTCAAAGCAGTGATCAACAGCGCCGTTGCTGCGGCATCTGCTGATATGAGCTGGAAGGCGATTGATCGCTATTCGAACGACTATCAAGAGCTGCAAAAAGCGGGCGTTAAGTTCTACAAAACACCGGATGCAATCCTCCAGGCTCAGCTTCGCGCTTGGGACGAGGTCACCAAGAAGAAAGCGGCAGAAAATGCGCAGTTCAAAAAGGTGCTCGAATCGATGCAGCGGTTTGCGGAGCGCGCTTGCCGTTGGCAGAACGATACGCTGGTAGATCACAAGATGGCTTTCCGTCACGCTACACGTCGTACGTAACTTCCGATAACCATCTGACTAAGCGCCCGGTTTAAATGGGCGCTTTTTCTGTTTCTAGTATTTTTCGATATATTGTTCGATTCCGCTCTAGCCCCAATTGCATCAAGCTTTGACGTACAAAGTTAGTTTTCGATTGCAGGCGGCGCGCGGCCCGAATTCACCCTTGTACGCGATTCCATCATGCAGAAACTGTTGCTCGCAGTTGATCGTTTATCCACTCGCCTAGGCCAGCTTTGTGCGTGGGCCATTGTGGGGCTCACACTGCTCATTGGCTGGGAGGTGTTTAACCGCTACTTGCTCTCTAACCCGCATCCTTGGGTGATGGACGCGAGCAATATGCTCTACGGCTTGCTTTTCATGATGGCCGGGGCGTACACGTTGTCAAAGAACGGCCACGTTCGCGGCGATGTGCTCTACGGTTTCTTCGAACCGCGTACGCAGGCTTTCTTTGATTTGATTCTCTACTTGCTTTTTTTCGTGGGCGGCGTTGTCGCCCTGGTTTATGCGGGTTGGGATTTCTTTCAAGTCTCCTACGCGCAAGGCGAGCGATCCTCAATTGCGGCTGACGGGCCTCCGATCTATCCGTTTAAGGCAGTCATTCCGATTGCTGGCGCGCTGCTTCTTTTGCAAGGCATCGTCGAAATCATTCGCTGCCTCATCTGTCTCAAAACGGGGGAATGGCCGTCGCGCGAACAGGATGTAGAAGAAGTCGATATCGACAAGTTAAAGGCAATGGTTCACGCCGAAGACATGCCGGATGCGCCCACGTCGGCCAAGAAAGTTGGGGCGTAACATGAAGATCAAAAAGGAACTTTGGTTTGGTTTGATCATCATGGCGTTGATCGCCACGCCAACGCTTGTGCTCATGCCGTGGGCGTCAATGTCGCTCGGACATTACGGCTTGATGATGTTGGCGCTGGTTGTCGTTGCAATCATGCTCGGCTTCCCCACGGCCTTTACGCTCATGGGCATGGGCGTGATCTTCGCCTTCATCTCGTATTACGCAGCCAAGGGCGGCGACGTGAAGACGGCCGCGAGCCACACGCTGGATCTCATGGTTCAGCGCACCTACGGCGTGATGACCAACGACGTGTTGATCTCGATTCCGCTCTTCGTATTCATGGGCTATTTGGTTGAACGTGCGAACCTGATCGAGAAGCTCTTCAAATCGCTACACCTTTCGCTCGCGCGAGTACCGGGCTCACTCGCTGTGGCAACGCTCGTGACCTGCGCGATTTTTGCAACCGCCACTGGAATCGTTGGTGCGGTGGTAACGCTCATGGGTTTACTTGCGTTACCCGCAATGCTCCGCGCTGGGTATGACATTCGTTTGGCAGCGGGCGCGATTACCGCAGGCGGTTGTCTTGGGATATTGATTCCGCCGTCGGTGATGTTGATCGTTTACGGCGCAACGGCTGGGGTCTCGGTCGTGAAGCTGTATGCGGGCGCATTCTTTCCTGGGCTCATGCTGGCAACGCTCTACATCATCTATGTGATCGTGCGCGCGAAACTCAATCCCAAGCTTGCGCCACCGCTTGCGCCACAAGATCGAATCGTGCCACTCACGCCTGTGGCCGCAGCGCTCTCAAGTCAGGGTAAGCAACGCACGCTTCCAGCGCTTTTTAAGGCGTTGGGAACAGAGGCACGTCTTGGGCTTCCGTCACGCGCGGTAGCAAAGCAAACTTTGGTTGCATTATTGCCGGCAATCGCGATTGCTGCGCTCTTGCTGCTGGTGCACCGCGCGGTCACCACGGGCGAGATCGCCGCCAATACGAGCGGTCTCGTGGAGATGGGATCAAGCGCATCCACTACGAGTGGCGTGCAAGAACCGCCAGGAAGTAATTCAGGCGATCTAAAGGAGCCACCTGCTGCGCTTAACGAAATCAAGGAGCCCCCGGCAAATGGTGAGCTGAAAGAGCCGCCGTCTGCGGATGGTGTCAAAGAGCCCCCAGGCGCGCAGGCGGCACAAGCAAGCGGGGATCTCAAAGAGCCGCCGGGTGCAAGCGCGAGTACATCCTCGCCCGCCGCGACGGATGGCGTGAAAGAGCCGCCGACCGCGGCGGTCGCCGAGCCGGGCGCGAAGGCAAAGCCAGCCAAGCTAGACACGCCGAAATGGTTCTGGTGGACCTTGGGCGCGATGAGCATCCTTCTCGCGTTCTTCTACGCCACGCTGAACTGGCAACGCTTCGAAATCTTCAAGATGCTTCTTGCATCCTTCTTCCCGCTAGCGTTCCTGATTCTTGCCGTGCTCGGAACCATCGTGTTTGGCCTGGCAACACCTACCGAGGCTGCAGCGGTCGGCTCAATTGGCGGCTTCATCCTCGCTTCGTTTTATCTTGCGGCGGCGAAACCGAGCGATGAGCGACGAAAAATCCTTCGCCTCTGGTTGCCGCTGTGGGTGCTCATATTCGCTGCAATTGTTTGGTTTGTGCTGCTGCAATCTGAGTGGATCACGAGCCCTGTTCCCTTGTGGCTCGGCTGGCTCTCAATGACAGCGTTCGTCGTTTGGTGCGCGATTGCCACCGCTCAGGTAAAGCTCCAGGGCGTGCTTTCCGAATCGGTATTTCTCACCGCGAAGACCTCGGCGATGGTGTGCTGGTTGTTCGTGGGCTCATCGATTTTCTCTGCGGCCTTTGCACTTCTTGGCGGGCAGGAAATCATCGAAACTTGGGTGCTTTCGCTCGGACTCACGCCAACGCAGTTCCTCATCCTGTCGCAGTTCATTATTTTTGTGCTCGGTTGGCCGCTTGAGTGGACAGAGATCATCGTGATCTTCATGCCGATCTTTATTCCACTGCTTGCCCAGTTCAACATTGATCCGCTCTTCTTCGGGCTGCTCGTGGCGCTCAATCTGCAAACCGCGTTCTTGTCTCCGCCCGTTGCGATGGCGGCGTTCTACCTGAAGGGGGTTGCACCACCGAGCGTCACGCTGAATCAAATCTTTGCGGGCATGGTTCCGTTCATGCTGATTCAAGTGGTTGCGCTCGCGCTCCTCTATATCTTCCCGCAAATCGGTCTCTGGCTGCCTAACGTGCTCTACAACTAGATTCCGTCCGCCCGCGATGTGACAGGTCGCGGGAAAGAAGGCGTTTGTGCAGGAGAGTCAAGTCACGATCAATTTGTTCGACCACCGATTCGCTTGACGCAGCCTATTGATGCGCGCTAATCGACATTGCCGAGCGGTATCGAGTAAGTCTGACTCTGCGCGCGCATGATGTCGATGATTTCTTCGATCGGTCGTGCAGCGTCGAAGTAAAAGCCTTGTAGATGAGTTGCGCCTGCTCGAACCAAGGCGTCTGCTTGCGTCTTCGTTTCCACGCCCTCGACGACAACCTCTGAACCAATCTGAAGCGCCAGATCAATCAAGCTCTTCACCACAGGTGTCACACCATCCGGGGTTTGAATACTGCGCACCAGCATGCCGTCAATCTTGATGAAATCAAACGGCATTCTTTGAAGCTGACTTAAGTTTGCGTAGCCCGTACCCAGATCATCCATTCCCACTTTCACGCCATTCGTTCGCAACTCGTGCAACAGCACCTCTGCGTATTCCCCCAATGGCGCACGCTCCGTGATTTCAATCTGAATCCGGCCCGTTCCTACCGAAAGAATTTGCTGCGAAATCGCATTGAGAACACGATTGTCCTCAAGCAACGTGGGCGGCACATTGATCGTGCACCAAAACTGCAGATCCGCAGGCACGCGCGCTAGATCTGCGCTCACAAGATCAATGACGCGTTTGGTAAGCGGCGCGGAGACCGAATCGTGCGCAAAAATATCGGCGAACTGGGCCGCACGAAGCAGCCCACGACGAGGATGCTTCCAACGCAAGAGCGCCTCGACGCCAACGATTTTTAGATCGTGCGCAGAAACGATCGGCTGATAGTGCATCACGAATTCGTCGCGCTGCAGCGCGCCGAGATAACGCAAGCGATCCAAATTCCCGCGCAAAAGCCAACGGTGAATCGCAAGACCGCTCAGCGCGCCAATCACTCCAAAACCAATCAAAAACGTCGGCAACAACGAGAACATTCCGCGAGTCCACACGTTAAGCGTGGCCTCAGCCGTCGCTTCGAACGCACTGCGCGATGAGCGCAAGGATCGCGATAGCAGAGGAAGTCGACTTTCTGACGAAGCGATCTCCCCCACCGTATAAACCGCATCGTTAGGGCCAAGTCGATCAGGCTCAAGCGCGCGCTCAGGCTTGAATCGAAGCTGCAAACGCCCGGAACCCGCATACGCGAAATCGCGCTCAAATTCGGCAAGCACCTGCGGATTAAAAAGCGCGTTTACTGCCGTGCCGCGCTCGCGAGAGACGTAGACAAACAACGACATGTTGTTTGTGATGACCTTGTTCGGAGCAATGTCCAAATGCGTGCCCGGCTCGGTGAGAGCGGCGGGAATCGGAATCTCGGTATCGGTCGGGCCAAAATTGGTGCAGTAGAGGCGACCATCACGAATGAGGCCGACCTC
Source organism: Betaproteobacteria bacterium (assembly GCA_013298765.1). Lineage (GTDB taxonomy): Bacteria > Pseudomonadota > Gammaproteobacteria > Burkholderiales > Casimicrobiaceae > Casimicrobium. The sequence continues at coordinate 6,790 of JAAFJA010000025.1, read as the reverse complement.
TCGGATTTGCGAAAGCGAGCTGTAAACCACATCCTGAAGCACGCGCCGGGAGCTCGCATCACATGGCTGTCCACGAAGCGAATCAATCCGAGCAAGATCGTTGACAGTTCGGTCAATCAGTCGATCCGCATTAAACACCGCACGACTTGCGCTCGCCTCTAGCTCATAGACAACGATTCGCCACGAAATCAGAAGCGAAAAAACGACGGCGGACAGCAGCACAACAGCGATGAGCACCGCTGTGATGTAGCGAAATCGCACGAACCTGTACATGACGTTCCGGTCCTCGCCCCTCGTTAGCTTGGCGAGCATTCGGCGTTCGCCGCTCACCTCGTTTTGCTAGCTGCGCGTCGCTCTATGCTCATCGATAAGCCCAGGCGGGGCCCCGAAAGTCTTCGCTCACGCGTAGTTCACCGCAACTTTCGCCGATGGTAGCGGGAAGTGAGTCTTTCGCAAAGTATCTTTTGTGCGGCGCGCCTTGAGCTGCGCGCTCGCTCTGTAGCCCGCGCAAAAGCGTTGACGAAATCAACCACTCAAACTGACGTGCCGCTACGACCAAACACGTGCCGACCCGCGCGGCCTGAGAGGTCGGGCTATCGCAGTCTTTCGCCAAAAAAATGCTGCTTCACTGCAATTACGTTTGACTGCTCGTCGACGAGCGGGCCCTCTTCGTAGGAGATCACACGAAACTCTTCACGCGTGCGCTCAAGCAACTCATTGGATCTCAACAGAAAATCTGGCCGCGAAGGCTTTCCATATTGCTCGTGACCGTCCATAAACGTTTCATAGATCAGAAAACCGCCAACGCGAACGGTATCGATCAAGCGCGCGAACGTCGGCCGCCAAAGGTAGTTGCAAACTAGAACAGCGTCAAAGCTTTGGGGGCTATAAGGCCACGCATCCTCGCTCCGCAGATCGCCTTCGAGATCACGGCATTCGGCGTGAAGATTAGCGTAGCCAGCGAGCGACGCTACTGCATCTTGATCGCGGTCAACGGCAGTAACGTGAACTCCGCGTCGAGCGAAATAAAGTGCGTGTCGACCCGACCCGCAGGCGACATCGAGGAGCGTACTTCCCTCGCAAACGTTGGACGCATGCTTCACCACAAACCCGGAAGGTTCTGAGCTGTTCGTACGATGGGTCTGAAACATTTTTCGATAAGTTTTCGTGAGCACAGTTTGCTGAATGCTAAGACCAAAGATAGCTAGCTTGTCGTTGTTCGACTGAGAGTGCTTCAATTCGGCAGACGATGTTCCATTTCGCGCTCAGGCGCATACGCGCTCCAGTTTTCCCACGACTCATGACTACGCAACTCTCACGTATGCTCTCTCCTCGTAAATTCCAGATGAAACGCGAAGCCTTAGCGCGCAACGGAATCAGCAAGCTCATGTTCATGATGTTCATGTCGCTTGCGGTTTTGCTTTTCGCGACATCCGCCGCCGCGCAGTTCGCGAACGGTACGGGAATCGCAATGATTCCGGGTAGCGCACTGGGATGGGCGCTTGCCCTACAGAATGACGGAAAAATCGTCGCCGCTGGACCTTGCGGAACGACTTACTGCGTAGCTCGGCTTAATGCAGACGGCACAGTGGATGCCAGTTTCGGCAACGTGGCAACACCCGGTCGTGCCGTCATTCCCGATCTGATTTATATGTTTGGACGCGGGAAAGCCAAGCTCCTCGTGCGCAGCGATGGAAAGATCGTCTTCGCCGCGAGTTGTCGTGCCGGAGCATCACTCACTGAACGAACGCGCTTTTGCGTTGCCAGGCTCGATGCGAACGGCACGCTCGACGAAACATTCACCGGCCCCTCCCTCGCGGCGCCAGGAAACGGCCGCTTTGTACTGCCCGTTTCCGTCGATTCAAACGATATTCTGACGGGGATGGCCGTCGAATCCATCAATCAACAAAAGCTCATCCTAGTGGGCGAGTGTGATCGCTATCACTGCGTTGCGCGACTCAATGATGATGGCAGTTTTGATGCAACGTTTACAGGCCCAGGCAGTAGCGTTTCTGTCCCAGGCATTGATCCACCCGCACCCAGCGCGGGGCGCGACGTGTTCAAACATCTTTTCAACGACTTCGGTCGAGCGAACGCGGTTACGACCTACCCTGACGGAAAAATATTGATCGTCGGCGTCTGTGAATATTTCGCAACACGAATTTGCTTAACGAAGCTAAATGCAGACGGCAGCCTTGATACCGACTTCAACGGAGACAATACGCCGCCCGGACAAAACCCAGGACGGATCGTCGTTACTTCAACCACGCCGGGAAACGCGGTGATCAACGAGAGCGGGCTCGACGTAGCGCTTCAGCCGGACGGCGACTTCTTGGTGCTCTGCGAACACGGGCTTAGCGCTGCGCACTGTGTCTACCGGTTTAACAATGGCGGGACGCTCGACACCAACTTTAGCTCCGGACTTGCGTTTCCGAGCGTCCCGGGACGCACTGTTTTCAGCACAATCGGTCGCCCGGTCGCGATCGCACTCACCCCGACCGGATCTGGTTTGAATAACCGAGTACTAAGCGTGGGAAATTGCAATCAGCCCAGTAACACGGTCACGATGTGCATCGGCGCGCTGAACAACCAGTCAGGCGGCGCGTTTGACGGCACCGTCGATAGCGCGGGCTTGATCGGCCCCAATGGCAACGGTGCAGGATCATTTGCCTATCCCGCGTGGCCGTCAGGCGGAGTCACCTCGGGTGTGGGACCGAATGCGATCATCGCCAAGAGCGACGGCTCGTTTTTTATCGTCTCAACTTGCAGCGGACAAATGTGCGTTTACAAGTTTCGTGCAGACGGGGCGCTCGATACCTCGCCATGCAACAAAGACGTGGATAGCGACGGTTTCATTAGCGCGCCAGCGGATGGTATGAAGCTAATCCGCGCCCTGCTCGGTGTCGCGGGTGCGCCGGCGCTCCCTGCGGGGCTCGGGTATGACATTGACGGCGATGGAGAACTCAATGCAGCGCGCGATGGGTTGCTATTTGCGCGCCGGATGCTGGGCTTTAGCGGAAGCACACTCACGAGCGGCATCACCGCAGCTCCCACTGCGCGGCGCAGCAGTGCCGCGGACCTTGAAAGTTATCTTCGAGCGCGCTGCGGGCTGTCTTAGCCCCCAAAAGCAGATCGCGAATGCCACAGCGCGATGTGCTGCAGACTACTCGTCAAAGTAAGGATGCCTGCCGCGAATGGCCCGCGTCCACGACAGCAACGGCCGTCATGTTCACGATACGGCGGACTGTAGCGCTTGGCGTCAAGATGTGCACTGGCTTTGCACAACCCAGAAGAATCGGCCCAATGGCGACGTTATTTCCAGCGCCCGTCTTGAGGAGGTTGTAGGCGATGTTGGCTGAATCGATGTTTGGGCACACGAGAAGGTTCGCCGATCCTTTAAGCGGCGATTCGATCGCGCCACGGATGTCTTCATCAAGCGCACTGTCACCATGCATTTCGCCGTCTACTTCAAGCGTGGGCGCGCGATCTTTGAGCAACTGAAGCGCCTGACGCATCTTGAGCGCAGAAGGCTTGTTCGATGTGCCGAAGTTTGAGTGCGACAAGAGGGCGACTTTCGGCGTTAGACCAAAGCGGCGCAACTCATCAGAAGCCATCAGCGTGATTTCTGCGAGCTGCTCTGCGGTCGGGTCGTAGTTCACATGCGTATCGACCAAAAAGACCAAACGATTCGGCAACATGATGCCGTTCATCGCCGCATACTCTTTCGCGTCGCGTCGTAAGCCCAGCACCTGATCGATGTATTGCAAATGCATCTCATGGGTGCCCCAGGTACCGCAGATGAGCGCATCGGCATCCCCCTTGCGCACCATCATTGATCCGATGAGCGTTAAGCGGCGACGCATTTCGATCTTTGCCAACTGCGCGGTGACGCCCTTGCGCTGGGTGAGCTGGAAGTATTCCTGCCAATAGTCTCGATAGCGCTCATCCTGCTCAGGATTCACGAGCTCAACATCAACGCCCGCCTTCATCCGCAGGCCAAACTTCTCGACCCGCTGCGCAAACACGGAAGGACGCGCCACGACGATCGGCGTCGCGATCCCTTCATCGATCACGACCTGGATCGCGCGCATCACGCGCTCCTCTTCGCCCTCGGCATACACCACACGCTTCGGCGCCTTCTTGGCAGCCTCGAAGATAGGCTTCATCACAGCGCCCGAGTGGTAAACAAACTGCGTCAGCTGCGCTTTGTAGGCGTCGAAGTCTTTGATGGGGCGCTGCGCCACACCAGACTCAATCGCGGCTTTCGCAACCGCTGGCGCGATGCGCACGATGAGGCGCGGATCAAACGGCTTCGGGATCAGGTATTCGGGGCCGAACGAAAGCGTGCCCGCGTCGCCGTAAGCAGCCGCCACCTGATCGTTTTGCTCAGCCATCGCCAAATCGGCGATCGCGCGCACGGCGGCGAGTTTCATCGCTTCGTTCACCGTAGTTGCGCCCACATCCAACGCACCGCGGAAGATGAACGGGAAACAGAGCACGTTGTTGATTTGATTCGGATAATCGCTCCGCCCCGTAGCGATGATCGCGTCCGGCCTTGCTTCCTTGGCCAGGTTCGGCATGATTTCTGGCTCTGGGTTCGCAAGCGCGAAAATAAGAGGACTAGCGTTCATTTTCTTAAGCCACTCGGGCTTAATCACCTTCGCTGCCGATAGCCCCAGGAAAACGTCTGCTTTATCAAGAAGCTGATCGATGGTTCGCAGCTCTGTTTTCTGTGCGTAGCGGGCTTTGTTGTCGTCCATCTCCTCGACGCGTCCCTGATACACCACGCCCTTGATATCGCTCACCCAAATGTTTTCGCGCTTGATACCGATCGCGACCAACATATCGAGACAGGCGAGCGCGGCGGCTCCTGCGCCGGAGACGACGAGCTTCACGTCTTCGGGCTTCTTGCCAACCACACGCAGACCGTTCAGGATACCCGCGCCAACGATGATGGCAGTGCCGTGTTGATCATCATGAAAGACCGGAATCTTCATGCGTTCGCGGAGCTTTTTCTCGATGTAGAAACACTCAGGCGCTTTAATGTCCTCGAGGTTGATACCGCCAAACGTCGGCTCAAGCGCCGCGATGATGTCAACCAGTTTGTCGGGATTGAGCTCGTTGACTTCAATGTCGAAGCAATCAATACCGGCGAACTTTTTGAAGAGAACCGCTTTGCCTTCCATCACCGGCTTCGCGGCGAGTGGTCCAATCGCGCCCAGACCAAGTACGGCGGTGCCATTCGTCACCACGCCTACCAGATTGCCTCGCGAAGTGAGATTGAACGATTCTGCTGGATCCCTCACAATTTCTTCGCAAGCGAACGCAACGCCCGGCGAATAGGCGAGCGCCAGATCACGCTGGTTCGACAGCGTTTTGGTCGCGCTGATTTCAAGCTTGCCCGGCTTCGGTGAGCGGTGATATTCGAGAGCGGCGTCTTTAAGATTCTGGATTGACCGTTGGGGCATGCTGATAGTGTCCTGATGAATGGCTGCGGGTCTTTTATTAGCGCGATAGTGGGTTGAGTGACAAGTTTCCGCTAGACGGAATCGATTTTCAAAGTTTAGCTTGCCAAACTTTCGATTCGCTTGTTGGAACCGCAAGAATGGACCACCGAGCTGTCGTAACGCCGACAGCAGGCGCAGCTGCAGACATTCGGCTGTCATGCGACTGATTGTGACCCATCGCACGCGAAACGCAACTCGAATTCTCTACCGAGAACCAAGAAGCTCGCATTCCGATTCGTCATTACTGTGGCTCGTTCCTGCATGAAGCGCGCGCTGTGTATCGAAAGCGCGGCGCATCATGGTTCAGGGGACGTTTGGATCATTCCTCGATTCGAGCACGGTTTGCAACAAACATAGACCTCGCCTGCGCGCGGGTTCTTGTGTCAATCAGGAATGCGTCCATACATTTCGCGAGTGCAAGACCGGCATGGTTGAGCATCAACTCTCGCTCGTACCATTTGCGAGAACCAAAACGGCGCACGCCGTGCGCGAAGCGCGGATTGATTTAAAGCGTATCGAAAACATCACGTCCGCATTTTGAGCGCGTGACGTGGAAACCGCGCTAAGGGAAACTCCGTAAAGCGCTCGCCCACCCGTCGAACGCAGGAAACGCGTAATCGCGCCTGTCACAATAGAGCGCCGTTAAACCAAAACCACCTGCGTCGAATTGCTAGGAATAACGCTTGAATATATGGCCTTCAACGATCTCTACCGCTTGAGCGCGCACGCTGTGATCGTCAATACAAGCGGCGATGTCTTACAACTTAAAGCGACTTACGGCTCACTCGCTTGGGGGCTGCCAGGCGGTGCTCTCGAGCCGGGAGAAACAATTCACGAATGCGTGTTGCGCGAATGCAGAGAAGAGCTTGGATGCGATGTTGTGATCGGCGAGCTCACTGGCGTCTATTTTCACGCTGCTCACAACTCGCACGTATTCATTTTTCGCTGCAGTCTAGCCACCGATGACGCGATACATCTCAGCGCCGAACACTCCGAGTATCGCTACTTTGCCACGGCGGAACTAAGCAGCGTTCAGCGAACTCGCGTAGAAGATTGCTTGAGCTTCGCTAGCAGCGTGGTCAGTCGAAAGTTTTGATTACGCAGCTAAGGAGATGCTGATCAAATTACCATCGAGCATCGCATCCTTGGAATCGGTTCCGGGAGTATCTGAATTTCTGTGTATGAGGCGCGTTGAGAGTTATCCACGGCGCGCGCGAAAGCTCCTTGCATAGAGCACGTTTCGCGCGCGCGGTGGGTAACTCGGTGGTGGCATGTTAAGCCAG
>JAAFJA010000024.1 GCA_013298765.1 Betaproteobacteria bacterium | reverse complement strand
TCGCGGCGCAGAGCCACATCTACAACCTGCCGCTCGAGCTCGCGTGCCAGAACGGCCTCTGTGTCGACGAAGCGCAGACGATCACCCGGCTCGTCGGCGCCAACTCGGTCGACGTCAACTACCTGGCGCGACTGATGGGCGGCAGTGGTCAATGGCACACGACCAAGATCAACCTGACTGGCGCGCAGTGTGGCCGTACCGAGACTCGGCTGCCTTGGCTCGCAACCGGCTTGGCGGCCCACCCGATCCCGGATTTTGACGGTAAGCAGTTCGTGACGATTCAGGCGCCGTGCGGTGGCGGCAAGACGACGGTGGTGCTCGACATGATCGTCAACTCTCCCAAGACGCTCGTACTGGCCATCCGCAAGAGTCTCACGCTCGAGCTGTACACCAAGATCAACAAGGCGATGGCCGACGCTGGCACCGAGAAGCGCGTCTGCTACTACAAGGACATCAAGCGCCCGACTGCGCTGGACATCTCGACCAACGACGTGCTGGTCGTGACTCCCGAGAGCCTGGCCAAGTACACGATGACGGCCTCTGGCTACGAGTTCCGCGCCGAGCTGCTGGTGGTCGACGAGATCTGTTCGGTCATCAAGACGCTCTACGACTCGACGACGACTCAGGCCCGGCGCATGGAGATCCAGACGGCGCTACTGGCTGCGATGGCCCACGCCAAACGGGTCGTGTTCATGGACAAGGACATCGGGTTCGGCGAGCGGCTGTTCTTGGCCTCTGCGCTGTGCCACCTGGAGAAGCTCGAGTGGCCCGTGGAGCTCGGCGTCTTCCACCACGGCCCGCCGCCGTTCAGCCTCGTGCACGTCAAGCTCGAGGACGAGGTCAAGCGTCGCGTGGTGATGTGGCCCGACCGCCCGACGTTCATGCAGGCGCTGGTCGACAAGTTCACCGACGACGAGGAGGCGAGCGTGGCCGTGTTCTGTGCGATGAAGATCGACGCGTTCACCACGGCCGAGTTTTTCAAGGCCAACATGCCCGACGTCTCGGTCTACCTGCTCACGGGCTCGTCTGCCGAGGGCGAGAAGGAGGCGTTTAGCGCTGATCCCAACGGCGTGCTCGGCGTCAAGCGGGTCCGCCTCTTCATCTACACGTCGACGATCGGCGTAGGCATCAGCATCGACGAGCACCACTTTACCGACGTGTTTGTCATTCTGGGCGGCCACATGACCTGGCGAGACGCTCTTCAAGGCGAGGCGCGAATCCGCAAGCTCGACGGCCAGAGCCTGTGGTACCGCGAGATCAACGTCTGGACCAACAACGTCGCCGCCAACGAGTTTGCCGCCGATGTCATGCCTACGATCGGCACGGCTATGATCGAGGCGCAGTATCAGATCGCGTCGTCGTTTGCTCTCCGACACGCCACGGCCAACACCGAACAGGTCAACGTCACGGGCAGCCCGGTGCTCAGCGAGACGCCACTGGGCATCGTCGAGGCAGTCACGGCCGGCATCCACGCGCTCGAGATCAAGTGGCAGATGCACTTTCTGTTCGAGTGGGCCCGCAAGCACGAGCTCGTCTGGGAGGTGTCGACCAAGGCCGATCTCGCCGACGTGACAGCCGAGATTCAGCTAGCGCGCAAGTCGGGCATCGAACTCCGTCGGACGCAGGACATGCTCGACAGCGACGATGACCAGCTCACCCAGACATCGAAGCGAGCGCGCATCACAGAGGCTATTGGCAACCAGGCCCCCGAGCTGATCGACGCCGTGGCTTCCAACGCCGACTACCTCGACTGGCAGAAGACCCGGCTCGTGTGCACCAAGGTGTGGTACGGCGTTCACCTGTTGCTCTGTCGCCAAGCCGTGGTGGCTGAGCTCGACGACGTCCAAATCAACAAGCTGCACTCGCTCGACAAGTGCCGCACGAGTCTGATCGGCCCCGCTCGTCTCGCCATGGCGTGTGCTGCCGTCTGTGGTGCCGAGAACGTGTTTGACGGCGAGAAGCTCGATCTGCTGATGTACAACTCGGCGGCTCGGTTCGTCTCGCCGATCGACGGCTACTCGACGTGGACTCCGGACCGCCTGTTCGAGTGGCTGTCCGAGATGCCGCTGTACTCTCAGAAGGGCGCGGTGACTCACGGCGTGGTGGCTCAGCTGCGGGCGTTTACGAAGCCGTACAAAGAGATCCCCGAGATGACCGACATGCACAAACAAGTGGCGCGAGTGACGTTTGCCTGCCGGGCACTCAAGGCTCTGCTGGGTCTGACGCGCGTGATCGACGACCCGAAGAAGCTGATCTGGGCGACTCGGGCGCACTACAACAACGAGGCGGTGTTTGGTGCGGTGCAGATTGAAGGATGCCCGTGGTAGTTTAATTTCCTACGCACGTCTGTAAACCAACGATGACTAGCGCCGACGATCCGGATGCGATTGAGGACGCGATTCAAAACATTGGCACGGCTCAGGCGCCAGCCACTCAGCCTAAGCCTCCCCGCAAGAAGCCCGGTCCAAAGCCCAAGGCAAAGAAGGCCCCGGCCAAAAAGGAGCCAGTCGACGATGTTCCTCGAGGCCGTACAGTTCGATTCGACGACGAGCTTCCGCCGGATGACCTGAGCCAAGAGCCGCTGCGCGAAATGGCCGAGGCCGATGACGCCGCCTTTCAACGCCGTCTGGCACTAAGTGGCAAGATCAAGGCAATGCGTGCTCGGTTCGGCTGCTACGGGACCGGCGTGGAGCCCGATCCCAACGTTGTTCCCGAAGAGGTGTTGGAGCGCGAACTGGCCATGCACAACCAGGAGATCAACTGTGGCCGCGGCGCAAAGACCATTAAGATGCTGACGGTCAACGTACTGGCTCCGCTGATTATGGTGGCCGCAGACTTGATCGGGCCGTTTTTGGAGCGCCGCGGACAGTCCAAGCCAGAACTGGACCACCTGGACAACATCATCGACGAGACGTGGGACGACTTGTACAAAGACGCCGCGGACCAGATCGCCATTCAGAACGCCGGTCTGTTCGAGGCTGGGCCCTACTCGGCGTTTGGACAGGCACTGGCTGGCTCTGTCTTCCAGACCAACCTCATCAACAAGACTCGGCGCAAAAAGCTGGCCGAAGCCGAGGCAAAGGCACAACTAAACCAAGAATGACCACTCCGTACGACAGGACGGTGGCGTGGATCAACGGCAGCTTTACACCACTGAGGCCTGTGCGCCGGCACAACGACACAAAAATCGGCACTGTGTTTGGACTCACAAAGCACATCGACGACCCTGACACCTTTCATCTTCAGATCGAGTACCCCGTCGACGGTCGATTCAATCTGTTCGAGTTTATCGACATGATGCACATTGACGCCGTTTGGAACGATATTGAACATCCAGACGTCCTGGTGTTTGCGATCAAAAGGGAGCACGAGCATCTTTACGAAGACTTGGACCAGTCGACGTACTTGGGCAGCACGTAGCTCGAGCCAAGGTACGACATCGCGCCGACGAGCAGAGCAGATCGCAGCGCGGCGTTCATGCTCTTCTGGTTGTAGTAAACCCACGCGCCGAGAATGGCCGCCGACGCAACCGCCACCTCCGTCTCCTTGTTGTCGGCCGTGAGGTAGTACTCGTTCTTGGCGTTCTTGCCGTACGAGCTGCCCGCGAGCATCAAACCGAGCACATGCGCAACCGCACCCTCACCGCCAGCCATCAAACCAGCGCTCAAACCGCCCTTCACACCCTCGGCGCTCTTGGCAAACGCGGCAATCAGACCGAGCGGCACAGAGACCACGGCGCCCTCGATGATCTGGTCCTTCAAGTTCATAGTAGCGTCAGCAGGAGACGACATTGTTTTTGTTTTCTTGCTCACAATCAAGAAATCTGATCCAACTATGAGTGCCGTCTCCAACATCTTTTCCTCGAAGCCGAAGCAGGCCAAGACTGTCACTTCCACCGCTCGTCCGCTGTCTCCCATCCCTGAGGACCGAGCCGTGCCGAATCGCCCGTTCCGAAAGGCCCAGGCGCAGCCCAAGCCTGAGACCACCAAAGCCAAGCTCGTCGAGAAGGCCAAGGAGGTGGTCAAGAAGGTGGTGCACGACGCTGTCTCTGACTCTGACACCGAGTCCTACTACGACGACGCCGACAACCTCGACGGCTCGGGTTCGGGCTCTGTTGACGAGGATGGCGACCCCACAAAGCACACGATGGCCCGCGCCGTGAAGAAGGTGGGTAGCAAGAACGTCGAGCTCAACGCCGAACTCAAGGAGCTGCGCGCCGAACTCAAAGCTGCCGTGTCCATGATCGCCAAGCTGCAGGCCACCGTTGACAGTGCCGCTGCGACCAAGGCCGAGAAGAAGAAGGCCGCCGATGCTCTCAAGAAGGCCGAGGCCAAGGCCGAGAAGATCGAGACAAAGATTGAAGAGGTCAAGAAGGACGAGTGAAGCTCAGTCGAACCGCACTCCTAGTTTACTGCAAATATGAGTGAATCTGAGATTGTGCCAGGTCAGTGGTTCTACGAAAAGGTCGGCCGCACGTGGCTTGTTGTACATGCAGTCGAGTCGCTTTACAAACCATGGCGGTGCGCGATCACAAAAAACAACTGGGCGCGAACGCTGGTTCATCTGAAAGACCCCGACACAAACACGAGCACCTACTTGATGTGGTACAAGAACGAGTGGCTCCCCGCCAAGATGAACGACGACGGAGTGTTTTACGTGGTCAAGTGCCGGTACGGCGCATTCGAGTTTCGTGGCGACGAGGGGCCTCGGTTTAGCCAGTTCAGTCGGCCGTACGTCGTCAAGACAGGAGTTTCTACGACAGCCAAGTAAACAACATGTCAACCCGCCAACCTCGCATTCCTGGCCGGCGTGCCTTGTATTCCGACCGCGTCGATCTGTACACCGGGTTCATGAAGGAGAATGGCGTCAGCGACAACGCACAGTGTCTTCCCTTTGCCAATCGACCGCCTCGCTCCGCGCCGACCACCGAAACCAAGTTTCACCCCCTGATGAACATCAAAGGCGGCAGTGCAAGCCCGTCGATCCAGTTTGCCACCGAGGCCCGGCTTCGAGCGTCACGGGCACTGGGCGGGGGTGATGAGTTGGCCATTCAGCAAAAACTTCACACCCGTCAAAAATGAGTGACATCAAGTTTTACATTCACGATGTTCCCCGCGTTGAAATGGGACAGTTCTTGAACTCGCTGTTCGAGCTCCGAGAGAAGCACAGATCGGCGGGCGGTTCGACGTTTATCGAGTGGGTCGAGACGAAGGGCGACAACTACGACACGAGTGGCTACTTTGCAACCAAAAGCGACAAGATGGCCACCGACCTCGCCAAAAAGATGGTTGTGTGGTGGCCGTGGTGGAACCCGATCGAGTCAAAGAAGGCGGTGCTTCAACTATGACAAGTTACTCAAAGCAGCCACTAAAAACAGCGGATGTTGTCGCAACTCTCGAATCAGAGCGTCCCCTGACGGACTCGGAGTGGACAAAAGTGCGCATTGTCGTCGTACTGTCGCTGGCGCTGGCTCTGTCGGGCGCTCTGGCGGGCATTGCGTGGGTGTTTCTGATGTTTGGCTTGCCGCGCTAGACGCCAAACTAGTACCATACCACCAATTGTAAAGAGACGACATTTTGAGTTTACAATATGGCATTAGATTTCAGCAGCAGTCGAGCTTTGCGTTCTGGGCGGTTGGGCAGGCGAAATAGATGACGACAAAGTTCCCAGGCACAGTACTCGTAGTAATAGCCATAGCCATAACCGGCATAGTTGTCCGCCCATTCGTTTCTTAGTTGATCACGTTTCATTCTTGGTCGTCAGTTTTTTCGCCGAAAAGACAAATCCATGTAAGTATGTAAAAAAATATCTCTATATATAAATATATAGTTATAACGGTAATATTTCTCTAAAAGGACTTTTAGCTAACCCTCAAGACTAAACGATGAGTGAAAAGAAGTTCGAAGCTGGAGACGTTGTGCGCATCACACCAAACTCAGAGTACGGCGTCGTGACCGGCAACACAACGGTTTCGTACGAGGTCATCACGGAAGGCGGCACGCGGCGATGGGTCTCGTCGGTCTACATGTCTTACGAAAAGTACGCCGATGTTTGTTACGCGCTGATGGCCCTCAAGAAGACAGAAGAGCAAACCCCGCCATGACACCCAGTAAAAGCAAGTACTCGGTCTTATGGCACTTGAGGTACTGTTGGCACGGGCATGACAGCGCGTAATACAGCACAGTCGCACCAGCGGCACCGTTGATCAGCTTTTTAGTTGTGTTCAGATGAAACGACATTTGATACACGCACTGGATTTTTGTGGGCCGTCGCACCGCGCTTGTGAGCATGCACCTGGCCACGCACACGCATGCCACCCTCGGGCGAGACCAAATGCAGCGGCGGCTCGGTGATGGTAAACGCCACGCGGCGCCACACCTTCTCCTGGTTAGCAAGCACGTGCTGCTCAGGCGTCAGTCGCTCGTACACACGCGGGTGCAGAGTGCGTTCTAGTGTGCGGTCGGGCTTGAAACCGCGAAGGGGAAACGGACGCATGACGGTCTTCTCCTTGGTGATCGCCTGGGTCTTGGCGGTGTGGGCAGCCACGAGCGGGTTGTCGTCGGCTCGGGCAGACTTGGCGACACCGACGGGTCTGGTCTTGTCGTAGCGATTGGACCGAATCAACGAAGCAGCGAGGTTCATTGTCTTTAGGCCAGAGTGTGGAAAATGCTCTGGTGCATCGCGCCGTCCTTCTGCTCGATTGCCTGCTCAAACACGTACATGAGACGAATCACGCGGCGCTGGTTGGCATTGTTCGTGTCGTTGCCGGGGATCGTGATGTAGAAGCGCGGCTTGTGCATCGTGGTGTGGTCGATGAAGCCAAACGTGTCCTTCTCGCTGTCCGGGCGGGTCGACGGGCAGATGACGGCAAACTTCTCGGTCGGCGTCGACGGGAAGCGAGTCGTGTAGCCGCCGTGCGACGAGTTAAGCCACCAGTGCATGTCGTGGATGTTGGTGATGCGCTCGCTGTTGTCCTGGATGTGCCAGCTCACAGGCGGGATGAAGTTGAACGGGTCCGGGCGAACGAGAATCTGCGAGCCGTTGATCAGCGCAGTGCGCTTCTTCGACAGGTCCGTCTCGCCGTGTGCAGCCGTGGCAACCTGGCCCGTCGGTCGCAGATCGTCCAGGTAGTTCACAACGGCGACAATGTAGGCCACCGGCAGCTTCGGCGCCTCGATCTCAATGGCGTGCTCCGTCGCGGCGTTGTTGGCGTCGACCTCGAACGAGCGCTCGGCCACCATGCGGTGAACCTTGAGACTGACGCCCCGGTTGACGACGAGCTGCGCGTCGGCGTTCTTCTGGTCCGGGTCGGTGTTGAAAAACTCGGTGCGAAGGGCAATGCGCGGGAAGAACTCGGGCAAGCTCGTGTTGATGCAGTCAGACAGCTGGCGATACGACGTGTTCGTGGGAGCGTCCAACATGCGATGGTCACAAAGCTCGTTGAGCGGCGGCAGCGGAAAGACGTACTCAAACTGCTCCGAGTAGGCCTGCTGCGCGAGATACCGGTCAAACGACTCGCCGCAGTCCGGAGCCCACGGAGCCGGCAGACGGACAATCAGGTCAATCGCGACGTCGGTGTTCAGACGACGGTCGCCACCCATGGCGTTGAGGTAGGCGGTGCGAAAGGCGGAGCGGATGTCGTCGTCACACAAACGACGCTTGATGTGCACCATCCACGCGCGGCGACGATCGAGAATCTCAGTCGGGCCGTGCTTCTGCTCAAGATACTGGCTCAGACCACCAAAGACGACGAGCTCGCCGATGTTGCGCTTCCACTGCAAAAAGTCGTCGGCACTGCCACCGGCGGCAACGTAAGTGGGATCGCGCGGGTTGCCGTTGGCCGAGGTAAACGTGTGATCAGTGCGACGCAAACGCGGCAGGCGGATGTGCAACTCCTGGCCCACGTTGGCACCGGGAAACTCCTGGCCGAAGCGAATCGTCACAGTGTCACCGAAACGGTTGCTGCCGTCGCGCTCCGGGGCAATGTCCTTGTGAAAGATAAACTTGGGCTTGACCTTGGTCGTCGTGTCGTCCAGTACACACTCGGTGTTTTTGTGGTCGACAAACGCCTGTGCGGCCGTACCAGTCTTGCCAAACGGGCCGACCAGCAACTGATCGATCGACTGAGTGACCTGGCCGTTCAAGACGACGTTGGCAGTGTATGCAGGGGATGCCATGTTCTTTTTTATATACACCGCAAGAAAACTAAGGATGACTGACGCGGAAAGCGAGGTGGTGCGGATGGCGGGTGTGCGCCGAAAGTACGCCTTCAAGAAACAGAACAACAAAAAGCGCGACCTAACGACTCTTTACAAGTCGACCGACCAACCGGCCAGGTGCGAAGCGTGTTACCAAAAATCTCAAGTGTCAGGTGTGAGTGCTCCTGAAATTGTCAACGATGCCAGTGGCGACTGTGTTTGTGGCGGATGCGGTCTGGTTTTATCTCGTACCGCTGCTCTGGGCACTGATTTCTCTGATTTTGGACGTGTGTGTCCAACAACCAAGGCTCGTACGCGAGAGAATTACATGCGCGAGAGAATGTCTCAGTGGAACCTATCGGAGCCTCCGATTCCGATGGCTGATCGCGAAAAGTTACGCGCTGCTTACAATGGAGGATACGGTGGACGCGATCCGAACAGCGGCGAGCTCGAGTTTGACCCGGCTCTTCAGAAGCAGACCGTCCGACTCATCATCATCCGAGCCGGACTGAGCACCAAAAAGTACACCGAAAAGTGGCTCACGATCCGCAAGATGCTCGGCGCCACGTCTCACCCCTTGCCAACGGCCGACCTCATTGGGTTCATTTTGGAGCGTTTCACTCGCATTGTCAGCATCTGGCAGCGTTACGGTAAAAGTCTCTGTCCGCCGGGCCACGAGCGCAAGAGCCTGTTCAACTACAACTACATGATCCAGCAGCTGCTATTGCTTCACTCGATCGACGCCTACAACACGCACGTTGCCTGGTTCCCCGTGCAGGCCAGCCAAAAGGTCTTGGCGATGGACGCGATGTGGCGAGCTCTGTGTGCCCACGCCGAGTGGACGTGCTACCAGCCCATTTGGAAGGACGACAAGGTGGTTGGTCGGCGCATCGACGTCACGCTGCCCACAATCCAGAAGCGTGTGACAAAGAGGCGTCGGCTCGATGTGCCAGCCATGAGCCAGACGACACTGCCCTTTTCTCGCACAGAGAGTAAACAGACATGACGAGCTCGGTCAACCCAGAGACGTTGGCAATCGGCGGTGCAGTGGTCGTGGCGGGCGTTGGTGCTTACTTTATGCTTCGAGGCGGTCTTGGCGGCAGCAGCGGGGGGACTGGCCTTGGCATCGGAACTGGATCGATTCCGGCAAATCAGGTTCTCGCCGGAGACGATGACGGCTGCCCACAAGACGAGCTCGTCAAAAAGATCGTCGACGCGGGTGGGGTGGCCAGCAAAGTCGGAGGATGGCCGGTGATCGCGGGCTCAGTTGTCGATCGCTACGCGGACAAAACTCCCACGATGCCAGAGTTGAACGAGCTGCGTCTTCAGGCGCTGACAGCCGGTAAAGCAGCCGTCGCAGCGGGTAACTACGCAGATGCATCGAAACAGTACGGACTTTTGCGCGGCTACGAACAGCTCGTGCTCAAAAACAAGGTCATGGGATTTGCCACCTCACATGAAAAAGACCCATACTGTAAGAACCCACTCAGTGCTCAGCTGTTGAATGCAATGATGCCAATGATCACCGACATGCTGGCAAAGCAGTACAACGACCTTCTCGACACCGCAGAGGCCAATGTCAAGGCCGGTAATTTCACTGCCGCGGCTGGTAATCTTTGGGCATTTGACACGGCGTTCACCAAGTTTTACAACGGAGGCGGGTCAGATCTTTCTTTCACGGCCAAGATCAAAGCGCGCTACGATAGTCTGAAAGAGGACGTCGACGCAGGCAGCGCGGCAAAGACGGTGGTCAGCAGCGAAGACCGAATCATGGCAGCGCTGAACAATCCTGCACGGGCGCCTCTGATGCTGACGTCGCCCGAAGAGCTGCGCGTGTTCAGCGGAATCTACCCGGTGTATGCGATGTACCTGGCGAAAAAGAACGACCCAGACGTGAACGTGCGGCTAAGTGCAGCAAAAGCTCTGCTCGCATTGCCGACGTGGTTTATCAACAGACCAGAGATCAACGCCTTTATCATGAAGACACGCGACGACGTGAACCAGCAGAAGAAGAACCTTGCGACTGTCTCTGCTGCCACGGCCTCGGCTACCTCAACAGTCAAGACGATCGGCGCTGGTCTCGAGCATCTGCTGGCCGACAACGCCTACGCCATCATGGCGGACCAGTGGGTCAAGATGTCACTGGATCAACAAAAGGCCTACACGGCGCAGTTGACGCAAGAACAAAAGGACAAGCTGCGACAGGCGATCTTGGCACGAAAGGCGCGAGAGGGTCGCTAAAATCTTCGCTTCAGTTTAAAGATTGGACCCATGTCTTCAACTCGCCAAACCGTCGCCGCATCAACGCCCTTGACGCCCGCATACTGGCAAGAGACGCGACAAGCTCCTGTTCAAACGTGGACGCCCACTGGACCGTCTCCGGGTAAAGGTCCACTGGCACCGGTGCCCACCCGAGATGAAGTTTCCCGCCAGCAAACGGGCATTCTGGCAAAGAGCCGAGTCGAGTCGCGCCTGATTCAGTCATCGTTTCGCTGAGTTACTTTCCCATGGCCAAGTCAACGTAGTCGCTCACATACTGAAAAAAGGCACTGTCGTCGAGATCGCCCTCGCCGCCGTACTCTTCCTCGTACATTTTGGCTGCGTGGTTGAATGCCTCTGTAAACACGTTGTACGTGACGTTGTCGCCAGAGTCTGCCATGTACATAATCCAGCGAGCGCGCGCCAGAACCATCCGTTGAAACTCAGGGTCGTCTTCTTCGGGGTAGTCGCCATGTCTGTCTCGAAAGTCTTCGATGGCCCAGTTTTCAGCGTCGACATACTCGTTCAAGGTAATGCGCATGTCGTTGTCGACCATAAACTTGGCCCAGTCCGGGCGTTGCATACGTTGCTTCTCTTCCAGCTTGTCCCGCTCACGTCGTACGTAATCTACGATTGCTTTGCTGTCCTCCTCGCTCTCTGTTGTCATGCTCTCGCCAAAATACACAGCGACAGCGTCGGCAGTAGACGACACGGCTGTGGGGGCCCACTCATCGCCGACCACTGCATCTGCGATCGTCGCAACCACTCCCGCAACAGCCTGTGCGACTGACGTCAGGGCATTTGCAATCGGTGCGGGGCGAGTGGGCTTTCGAGGTTCGGGCGTGGGTGCGGGGCGGGTCGGTCGAACCGGCTCGTCGTTCATGGATAGTTTTCTACACACAATAGAAAAAAACCAATCATGTCGCGCAAACGTGGTGCCAGTGAAATCTCTAATGCAGTTGCCGCTCTTGTCGAGGCGGGTGGCGGCGTCAAGGCCATCCGTCGCTACCAGCCAATGACAGAGGCAACCAAGGCCAAGCTTCGCGCGTACGGCCAGGCCAAGCGTGCACAGAAAGTCGCTCAGCGAGCGGCGCTCATCCAGGCCATGGAGCCGACCGCGCAAGCGTTGTGGGCGGCCGACACTCGACCGAGCTGGGCCAAGCTTCGCGATCAGAGTGTTGCCGGTCCGTATGCGCGCTCGATTCAGAGCTACAACCCGCGCCGCAACGACTGGCCCGGTGTCGACGATCTCGGCCTGGTGGGCGTCGGCGGTGCAACGGCCTACAAGTTTCGCCAGCGCAAGGGCTACGTGATGACGCCTGCCCGTGCTGCCGCGGCTGCCAATCTGCGCGCTGCTTCCGAGGCTCGCATTGCGGCTCGTGTCGCGTCGTACACCCCGGAGCGTCTCGCCAAGTATCTTCGCGACAAGGCCAAGCGCGATGCAAAGAAGATGCGCTGAACTCAAACGTAAAACACCCACACGTTCAATCTTTCCGAGTCGCGTAGTCCGTTAAACTTGACAGTCAGCCGCTTTGTCCACGTCGTGTGAATTGCCATCGCCTTGCCGATTACGACCGTCCACGCCGTTCTCTGAGCGTAGCGTTTGTTCTCTTTTAAGTCAAGTGACACAGCAATCTCGTCGGCCACAGCACTCCAGTTGCGCGGGTCGTTGAAATCACCGCGGTCCTTCATTACGGCCTTGACGTGACGCAGTACCAGCAGTGTCATGTCACCCGCCTCTTCGTCTGTCATGCCACCGTGTTCGATCGAGTAGGGCGGACTAAACTCGGGGGTCGTCGTCATTGTTTTTGAGGGCATAGTTCTCCGCTGATGCGTCTGCCAGATTGACGCGGACATAGGGCGTGGTGTACTCTCTGAAATACACAGAATTGGGAGTCAGCCACGGCAAGTTGTCGATTACCCACTGTGTGGCTCTGCCCGTGATGTTGATGCCGTCGTTGCCCGTCAAGACAAACATGCCGCTGTGCTCAATCTGAATGACGCAGTGAAAGTGCAGACTGTTTCGCTTGGTGCCCTTTTCGATCGACGAAACCAACATGGTCACGTTCTTCAGCTTGGTGCGGCCCTGTAAGTGTGACGTGAACAGTTCCAGATAGGTTTCCTTTGTGTTGAGCTTGTTGAGAATCTGGCGCAAGACACCCGTGACCCGTCTCTCTTCGTCGGTCGTCTTGGGAACGATGTGCGTGTCGCAAAGAATGTTCAACTTTGTTACGCCCATTTCTCGTGAAGATAGAAACCATGGCAAATCGAAAGCTGATTGACGACTACAGCAGCGACGAGGAGCCCGAGGAGCCCGAAGAGCTGTTTAATCTACCGGTCAGATTCGGTGCACACAGAGAGTGGGTGGCGAGCTGGTCTACTCAAGGACTGCAGTTGCTGCTGGCAGACGACAACGAGGCCCGTGCGCAGCTCATGAGCTTGGCGGTCGAGTTTGGCGATGATCCCAACCCCATTTTTGTCGGCACCCACCAACTGGCCTGGTTCGAGTGGAGAGCGCGTGTTTACTGGAACGGCCGATACGTCGACTGGATTCCAATCGTGGAGGCCTACAACGTCGCTGCGGGCAACGTGCCACAGTTTGCTCGCTGGCTTATCGACAACTACGACCTCCCGAAAAACGAGGACGGGACTGTCGTAATCAAGTACAACCAGCACCTTGTGCACACAGAGGACTACGACTCGACGCCCGACATGGCGGTTACCGATGCGGCCGACGTTGCATTTGGCTATTTATTGTCGATCTTTAACCCGGGCGACAATGTTCCGGTCGAGACGATCAGCGACGACTGAAGCCACGAGCTGCGTTCGACGTCACGTTGGCGTAGTACTCGCGCGGGTCCATGTACGTTGCTGCGCGGTTGTTCCGGCCAGCACCAAACTTTGCCAGATCGCGGCCAGGCGGCATCTTTTCCGTCAACGCACCACCGCCGTGCTTTGTCTTTTTGTTGTAACGCGTGTAGGCAAAGTAAAGCAAGACACCACCAACAATGACTGCCTCCATTTCGAAGCAGCGGTTCCTTGTGTGTTACGACGTGCTGAAGGAAATCCTGGGTGACGAGGCCGATGTGCTCCCGGCGCCAATGCTGGGCTTTTCGATCATCAAGTGCGTGTTTCAGGAGAACCCCGAGTTTGCGTCCAAGTGCGCTCGACAGACCGCCACTGTGGCCGACATTGAGCTGGTCGCCGACGACATTGGTAAGAACCCGTTTTTCGAAAAGATCGTGCAGTTTTGCCACGACGACCCGACGACGTACGAGCGCATGCTCACAAATCTGAGCGAGATGGCAAAGGCACTTGGTCATAAGTAATGTCGGCCAAAGTTACGTTTAACGAAGACGACCACAAAGTAAAGAGCAAGATCCAACGTCTCTCAGACAAGTTTTACTTTGCTCACGACTACGACCCACCTGTGTGGGACCCTGCCAACGACGAGGAGTTTGAGCCCGATGAAACTATCATGTTCTATGGTCAGCGTCGTGACGGCAAATCGACACTCGCACGGTGGCTCGCTCTTATGTTGCGTCGTTTTTACCCGCTCGTCTATGTGTTTTCAGGCACAGCGTTTAACAACTTTTGGCAGCAGGTGCTTCCTGAACAAAAAGTAATTTTAGTGCGCCTCGAGACCAAGGACAGCCGAAAGGAGACGCTCAACGAGCCGTGTGACAAACTGCTCGAGCTAAACGCGCGACGAGTCACTCTGTGGAAACAAGCCAAGTCAGGCGGTGAGGCGACAGGTAACCCCCTTTTGCTCACAATCGGCGAGGACATTGTCACCAACGATACGATTCGAGAATGCCCCGCTGCTACGCGCATCATGTTGAACGGGCGATGGCACGGCATTCCCAGCTGGATTCTGTCGCAGGTGTGGGTGGGCCTAACCCCAAACCAGCGCAAGAACCTGGATCGCGTCATCCTCTTCAAGGCCACCGATGCCAATGTCGAGGACTGGGTGATGACAACCTACGGCGCTCACGTCGTCGACATGTACCGGCGAGTTACCGACGAGCCGTTTACTGCCTTTGTGATCGTTAACAAGTCGCGCGTCAACGGGCCGCGGTTTTTCAAGGTGAAAGCCGACGTCGACTGGGTGCAAAACATGATTTCTCGCAACGTCGTGCTCGGCAATAAGCGATGCTGGCAGGGCTGTGACGTCGCCGAACAAAAGATTCGACTCCCCGAAGTCAAGCTGGACGGCCGCAAGCTGAAGCGCCACTTTAACGAGACGGTGGGCGTGCGAGACGAGAAGCCAGACGAAGACGAAGAGGAGATTCAATCGATTCAGGCTGTCGAGCCGCGGGTGGAGCAAGACCCGTCCGAGCTCGAGGTGTTCAGGACTTTTTGAGCAGCGTGGCTTCTTTTGTGATAAACTTTGCCGCCTGTCGCTGAGTAGCCGCCTTGACCTTGGTCGCGTCAACGTAAAAGACCATGCCGCGCTCGTTCGTGAGTCGGAGTAGCGGCGTAGGGTACGAAACGCGAGCTACACCAGCCCGACCCGCATGGTTCCTCCTTGTTGTTATCGACATTTTGGTTCCCGAGGTTCCCATGCCTGCCTCTCGCATTGTTTTCCTTGAAGAAGAGGAAGACAGTGACGATGAATCCTCTGATGGTGGGTCTGGGCATTCTGGCTCTGTACATGATGACCAAGACGACGAAGAGCAACAAGACGACAACGATCAGCAGTGATGACCAGTTCCCACTCAAGCGCGCCGGCACCGACCTCATCCATCCCGACACGGAGCAAAACTCTGTGTCAAATGTGGAACGTGAAACCCCCGCCGCCACGAAGCATCGACACTACAAACACCACCACAAGAGCACTTAAGCGTCTCATGGAGGGCGGACTGCGCGTCAGACCAGAACTAAACGGACCTTGTTACACCGAAAAGATCGACAACACGTCGTACGCCAAAGACGACATTGTGTTTAGCACCGGGCAGATGGAGAGAGCGGTTTCCAAACTGCGCAAGGCCGGCTTCATCCCCGCCACACACACAATCAGATACGCCCCAGCCGAGTGGTGGGAAACAGAGTACTGGATCAGTCGCAAAGAGTACTACAACAAAAAGTACGGAGCGAACAACAGTCGT
Source organism: Betaproteobacteria bacterium (assembly GCA_013298765.1). Taxonomy (GTDB): domain Bacteria; phylum Pseudomonadota; class Gammaproteobacteria; order Burkholderiales; family Casimicrobiaceae; genus Casimicrobium. Next base: position 18,251 of record JAAFJA010000024.1, on the reverse strand, counting down.
GAATTAGGAGTATTCTGTTATAGGTGTGAAAACAACAACTGCGGATGGCAACCGAGCGAGATGGAGCGGTTTCACAACCACACGTGCCCCCACTGCCAGACAGCGACGATCGACCTCCTAGCACCATCGCCGATTCCGACGAAGAAGCGGAAGATCGAGAGTATCAATCTGCTCTCAATTCACGAGGTCGCAGCGCTTCAGGCCCCACTGCAATAACAATTCAGGGCTTTGACTCGCCGCCCTATCGTGGAGCCTCGCCGGTGGCAATGTCGCCGTATTCAGTCGATCTCGAGGGGCGCAATCCACCGTGTGGCTGCTGTTCGAGGAACGTTCCATGCATGTTTTTTTACGGCCAGGTCATGTTCTCGACGATCATCTTGGCGATTTCAGTGGCGGGCTTGGCGGGCTTTCTGGGCAACGACGATGGATGCTTCAACAACTCGTTTTACTCGAACCTCATCACAATGGTCGTGGCGCTGTGGATTGGTCGGTCGACAGGAGGCGTCAAGTCGGTAGAACGTGATCCATGATTGCTCGTCCTCGCTGCGCGTAGGTAGTCGTTCTTGGCTGTGATTTGCGCCATTGAAGGCATGTGTCACACCAGTCACACGAATTGTCGTAGCACCACGCACCACAATACTTGCACTCGTTTGGTGTCATAGTTTCAACAATGAGTGGAGTGAATCCGGACGATCGAGTGGAACTGAGCGGCTTGATGTTTGGCTGTCTAGCACAACACGCCGTATCACTGAAACAGGTCGATGCTTACGTCAGACCGTGCATCTTACTCACGTACACCGATGGCGATCAGCTACTTGTTCGCAACTGCTTTCGGGGATTTGGTCACGTTGGCACAGATGAACTGAATCGCATCACGACAAAGTACAGAATTGTTTTCGGCGAAAAGACAAAATCCATGTAAGTATGTAAAAAAATATCTCTATATATAAATATATAGTATAATAAATAAACAGTTTCTCTAAAAAAGGTTTGTCTAAATTCTCGAAACTATAATAAACCGCGTGATTTATGGAAACGATTCGCCTGACTGTGAAGCGCACCAAGCCAGCTGCCAACACCGACCAGTCACTCAAGGTCGATCTGCCGCGTCTCGAGGGCTCGTTGGATGCCATTGTGACGGTCGAGCTCGAGGCGTACCACGTGTCTGGCTCTGTGAGTGCCGTGCCGTCTGATGTCGTGTTGACGATGAACGCGCTCGGCTCGTCAGAGTCGGGCTACATCTCGCACGTCATCACGGATGGCTCTGGCGTGACCACCCACCTCCGCACCAACCAAAACGCCCTGCCGATTGTGCCGCCCGGTGGACTTGCGACGCGCGATCACACGACTCAGGCGCTGGTGTTTCGCTCGCCCCTCGCCACGCCGATGAACTTGACCAACTCGGAGCTGACGCTGATGGCGTTTAATGCGACGACTGCCCGGTATGAGCCGTGGACTGATTGGACAGAGGCGCGGTTCCAGCTGATCTTGACGGGCTACGTGCGAGACCAGATGTTTGGACGACGAGTGCGAGTGTAAACGAGTTTACTCTTGTAGCTTCTGCCACTCGGCCATGGCGTCCATCATCAGGAACCGAACAGCGAGCCGATATCACTAGCCACGCCACATCCAACTGACAACGCACCATCGCCGACGCAATTGGCCAGTCCGCCGCACGAGTACCCGTAGTACAGCCCGCCCGTCACAGCACCAGCCACGACGCCCGTCAGAGCCGAACTTACGAGACTCGTTGCGCCGTTCTCGCCAATCAAGTAAAGCGTCAGTGGTGCGGCCGTCATGAAAAAAATAAGCAGCGTTATTTTGTTTCTTTTGTTAGCTTCGGCACAGAGACTCATATGGCTGTCTTTCTTAGCGAGCATAGAAACATGACTCACCAAGACGTGGCAGAGGCAAACCGGCGCTTCTGGGCGCAGCAGTCCAACTACGTGCCGCTTTTGGAACGCAATGCCAACTTTCAGCGCATGCCGTCAAAGGTCTCGGCGCACATTCTGTTTGATCCGCGCGTCGATCTCACGTCGGCTCGAGTCCAAAAACGCCCTGCTCACCCCGACAAGGTGCACAGCGAGCTCAAGTCGGCCATCAACAAGGCTCCGTTTGAAGTCCGCCTCAAGCAGCTCAACGGAAACAAAGAACGAGGCGATTCATTGGCTGCTCTGGGTCACAGCGCCAAGTCGGCCGAGCGAGTGCGGACGTTGAACCTTGTGCACCACCACCCTGACTACTAGCGTCGCCGCGGGATCCGGACAACCTCTACCTTGGTTTCAGGCAGCGGAATGGACTGCGTTTCGCGCTTCATGTTGTCGTCCTCGACGTCGACCGTGTCGGGACGAGTGGCAGGCGGGGCAGTGACCACAGCCGTTCTCTTGTGCACGTAAAACGCAACGCCGATCAGCGCGGCAAACGCTACAACCTCAGTCATCATTTGTGTGTAGCTTCTCTAAGATTTCAAGTCGATCGCTCTTTGAGTCGCTGCTTGTGGCTTGCCGTCGCTCCCACCGTAGGAGTGTCCTGGCTCAGCGCTGCCTTTTCGTACGAGCTGACGACGCCACTAACGTGACGACCGAGCAGCTTGATCTTCTGCATGAGCTGCGGCTGAGACACCTGCAAACTCCAGCCGTAGGCCAAGGCACCGGTAGGGTCAGAGATCTCGGGGCTGAGCTTGTCGAGACCTTTGACAACGCCCGCTGTGATTAAACCGTTGGCGATAATCTGAAGGATGACTTCTGCCGAAAGCCACGCCAGAGCCTCGCCGTCAAGCTGGTGCTGCTCGGGCGCCGGGGGGAACGTTGCGTCGCACACACCGCCGACGACAATGCCGAGGGCGAGCTGCATGGTCGAGTGCATCACTGTTTTGCCGATGTCTTCCATCTTCTGACTCGTTTACATTGTGTCATAGGAAAGTGAAACGAAAGGACGATCCATTTTCCGTCTTGCCTGTCGTCACCAACCGCCACCCGTCGTTTGCCATGTTTGTGATTGCCTACTATGACAAAAAGGCACGGGCGCACGTCAACATTTTCAGCAACGGCGAGTGCTACATCAAGGTCAAGTCACAGCCAGACAATGTTTTCTAGGAGAGGTGACAAAATGCAGCGCACCAAGTTTGACGCCGCTGCTACGGTTCCGTTTAGCCACCCCGCTCCTCCCGCCGCTCACTTGATGCTCCCCGGCCACCACCAAGAAGCACGAAAGCTGTACGAAACAAAGGGGCACCTGGGCGACACGATGAAACTGCGCTACGATGCCCAGGCCGACATCATGACGAACCCCGGCCAAATCACACAGATTCCCTTGCCGCCAAGCAACACGGGCTACGTGACGGCGATGAAGCGTCAAACAACGAGCAGCGCTGAGATTCTTCCGAAAGTTACAAAGATCGCTCCTCGGCGTAAATGAACTCACACAAGCTCGAAGAGGGTTGGCTGGCTGGAGCGTACCACGTGTCAGTCGTGAACCCGGTGGTATGCGTTCACTGCCGCGCGCCACTGACACCCGCACCTGCCTATGCTCTCGGTGCTCCCTACCACGCCCTGATCCACAAACACTGCCTGCCGCACTTTGCGTACATGGGCACCTACCCGCACGATCTGCCCGTTGTTGCCTATGCGCGATCAACCACCACGATTCGCCCAATGGGCCGTTCACAGGACGACAACGGGTTTGTTGCAATTCGAGACAACTAAAACAATGACCCAGATTTACTTGTCCTACTATGCTGTTGCCTTTTTCGAGGCCAAGTGCGACGACAAGTTCAACACGCCATGGACCCACACGTGGCAGTTTGGTGACGTGTTTTTACCAGTCTACGACCACGGCTGGGGAGGACGGCTAGGCTGGGTGTACGAGGACGACTTGGTGGCTACGTTTGAAGAGCTGGCGAGGCAAGAGATCCAAAAATCTGGCGTCACTAGTAAAGCCACATGAACAAACAACCGGGTGGTTTCTTGCTTTCTCGCTCTCAGTTTCCCTACACGCCCCACCTGACGATCAGCGCCGTCGGTGGTCGACTCAAGGCTACAGGCACACGCTCGCAGCTCAAGCCGTACAATCAGTCGTATGAGCCGTTGCTGACTGGCACTCTGAAACCTGTGACTACGACGAGTCGGTTTCTTCACACTCCGCAGACATGGAGCCGCCCGTAAAAGACTTGAACTTGCCCACAATCGATTCGATAGCCACTGGCCTTGTTTCAGGCGCAGTTGGATTGACCACTGGCCTGTATGGTTCGTACGACAAGCCGGGCTCTTCGTTTGTCGCCGTCGCTACTCAAGTTGCCATGCAGACCGTCGTGCCGCTGTACGTGTTTCCCGCGGCATCGCCATTTAAACTCGGCGTGGTCAACGGCGTGATGATGACGGGCGTGACACTGGCCTTTCACCGGTTTAGCGTCAACACGAGCGTCAAGTACGGGCTAATCGTGGGCGGATTGACGTACGGGGCCATTTTGTTGATTAGCAAAGTGAAAAAACAAGAGAAAGAATGACTACGACTCTGACTCCCAAGTTTAAGGTTGGCGATGCCGTGAAACTATCGGTGTGTGGCGATCCTTGTTTTATCGTAGACGCGCATGTCCGCTACACGGTTAATCACCCCGTGCACCGCAAGATACACCGAGAAGAGTCAGCCCTTTTCGAGCTGTCTACCGAGGAACAAGCCAAGTTCAAGAAGGAAAAGACCGAAGAGCTCAAGAAGAACATGCTCGCCGCCATCGCAGAGTACGAGGCGTTTCTCAAATGGAGAGCGGCACAGTGACAGTTGCAGCAGCGCACGACGAACGTTACGTCACATGTCAATTGAAGCTAGACGAACTCTGGGTGTTGACAGTCGATCCGCGAGACGCACTGCCGTGTCTCACCAAGATGCTGCAAGAGTACGAACAGCGCGCCGAAAACGCCATCCAAGACGTGGTTTACATCAGCACTGCCATCGACGCACTCAAAGCACGGACAACGTAACAATGAGTTACATCACGCCGCACGGTCCGCCGATCACCTTGACGGAAGCCATGTCTCAAGAGCGCCGCACGAGTCCTCACATGGATCGGTTGAAAGGAGCTGCTGGGTTGGTACAAGGCAGTGAAGAGTGGCATGCCTTACGATTGATGACCATTGGATCGAGCGAAGCCGCGGCTGTGTTTCCCGGTATTTCAAAGACCACGACTACCGGCGAGCTGTTTTACAAGTTGATCGGCAAGCCACGTGAAAAGGAGTTTGATGACTACACAAAGTGTCTTCTCGAGCGCGGCAAAGAGATGGAGCCCGTCTTTCGTGCGTACTGCTCAGACTTGCTCGGCCGTTCTGTGTTCGAGGCGCCCATCTTTCAGGTCGACGTGCCTGGGCTGCCCGTGCGTCTCTCTGCCTCGCCCGACGGGCTGATCACCGACGACGAAGGCAAAGTGGTGCTGCTCGAGATCAAGTGGCGCAAGGACTCGGCTGACTGGAAGGGTGACCTGGGCGACACGGTGTTTTGTCAGGTGCAACATCAGATGCTCGTGATTGGGTGTCTTACCGCCTACGTGTTCTGCGGCACCGACAGTCAAAAATCGCTCTGGATTGTGCAGTACGCGCCCGACTACATGTGGATGTGGTACGAGTACGCGAAAAAGCTATGCGACGAAGCTGGTGCTGCCGTTGCTGCCGGCATCGAGAAGAAGCTCAGAACAGAGAATGGATTGCCGGCTCAGATTGAGAGCTCGTTGCATCTGTACAAACGGGAGTACGTTCGGCGCATTGATCTGGCACAAGTGAAGCCGCGATGAACGTCGTCACATACTTACCGCACTCACCATGCAGACCGCGGACGCGCCACGTCTTGCACTTGCCGGCAGGGGCAGTGAACGTGCAGTCAGTCAGCGTCAGCGGCGACGGGGCAGGGCAGCCCTTAAACAGGCACTTGGCCTTTGGCAGTGAAACAGTAGTTGTCATATCGTCGTTTTCTACCACTCCAACAAGAAAACAAAACTCACCAAACATGACTGAAGTGAAGCGAACTGCGCGTCAGGCGGCACTGGCGGAGAGTAAGAAGAAGCAGAAGAAGACGATGAGCAAGTGCGAAGAGTGGATCGAGGAGCGTCGGGATGCACTCGAGGCGTTGTTCGAGGCGTGCCTTGAGAGCCTTGGCCTGGCCGAGAAGAAGCGCTCGTTCACCGACTTTTGCCTCTGGGCGTACGATCAGGCGGCCCCGGTGCTTGTGGTGAGTGACAGCGAGGAGGAAGAGGAGGTCGAGGGTGAATCTGACGAAGAGAGCGAGGAGGAAGCCACGGCGACTGAGACCGAGACCGAGGAGCTGGACAGCGACGAGCTCGAGAGCGACGACCCGTCTGAGCTTGACGAGGAGTCGGTCGAGGACGAAGAGGACGATGAAGCCGAAGAGACGCAAGAATGAGTTCAAACGCTCTGCGATTTTTAAACGCATTGTCAAGGACTTTGTCGACGAAAAAAGGCACTCGGCGTGGCGTCTGGTGCGCGATCAACCTGCCGATGCTCCAAAAGAAGTTGACATGTCGTCGGCTCCCACGTACAGGCGCCACACGGCCAAAAAGGTAAGCGTGCGCGCCCCGAAAATGACCCGCATGCACTACAGTGACGACGAAGACGAATGCAACGAAGACGACGACAACGATTTCTTGGCCGACGAGTAAACGCACAGAATGAACCCTCTTCTCCAGCAGCAAGAGTACAAGCCGTACCGCCGCCCGATGGTGAACATTCCGGTGAAAAGGCAGCAGCAGCTCATTGCACACGGCCAGATCAAGTACGTGCGCCAGATCGACGACTATGGCCGCTGGCTCTACACGACGATCACGGGCGAGACGTTTATGTCGACGATCAACCCCAACGACAATCACATCTTGATTGGAAGACCTCAATAATGAGTAGCTCGCCGCCAGCCAAGAAGAGAGTCCTGTCGCCAGCCGAGATCACAAAGAGTGAAAAACAGGAACAGATGGAAGTTGCGTCGTACGTTCGCGCCAAGTACCCCTCTGTCATCATGACGACCACGGGCGCCGGGCTGGGGTTCAACGCGCGGTTCCAAAAGTCAATGAACCAAATGGGCTACGCCAAGGGGACACCCGATCTCGTGTTTTTCGAGGCGCGAAACGGATTTCACGGCTTGCTGATCGAGATGAAGACGGTGCGCGGCGACATTCGGCCCCACCAGAAAGAGATGAGAGAGGAGCTCGAGAAGAGAGGCTACAAGGCATGCATCTGTTTTGGTGCGGGGCAGGCCATCAAGGTCGTCGATCAATATTTCGCCGAAAACTAAAAGTCCTTTTAGAGAAATATTACCGTTATAACTATATATTTATATATAGAGATATTTTTTTACATACTTACATGGATTTATCTTTTCGGCGAAAACTAAAAATCCACTGTCAACTATGTGTGATTCCACTGCGTATGGTGCACTTTTGGGCGCTTATCCTGGCATGGAAGAGCCGGCATCTTTCCCGAAAGACGAGCTCGCTGGCCGTGTCATCTCACTCGAACGAACCATCCAAGAACTGCAGACTGTCATCCAACACAAACTCGACATGATTCTCGTGTTGATGCGCCGGCAGTCAGAGCTCGAAGAGAAGCTCGACGGCAAGGCAGACAAGCGGCGCAAGGTCCCGAAATCTACGCTGCTGTAAAAGAGGCGTTTCATATATGCAGACTTCCAAGTTCAACCCTCTGGCTGTCGTGAGCCGCGAGCACATTGGCCAGGTCAACGCCCGACTCAAGGCACAGAAAGGACTAGCCAAGAGCGTCAGTGTTGATCTCGATAGTCTGCCAGTTCGTCGGGCAGAGCGCATGGGCACAGTGACGGCCAAAAATCCACTCTTTCGTGCAGCAGAGCTGAAGCCGTATGAGTTGCCCGGAACCGCCGTCAAAGTCGACAGTGCCGCCAACTTTGCCCCTGCCCTACAAGGTGACCGTCTCCGTCGACGTGGCTGAAAACCTTGTCTACCGGCTACAGAGCATTACACTGACGAGCGACATTTCATGGCAGAGCCAGTTAAACGCCGATACTCAGAGTACAACGTCACGATCAACACAAACCACAAAACGCTCACCGCTGCGGCGGAACACGTACTAAAGCAGCGGCTCAGAAACTTTTTTGAAGCAGAGCTTGTGAAGCCAAACGTACTGGGCGACATGTTTGTGTTTTCGCCGAACATCTCCATCGTTGAGCACGTCAAAGTCACGGCGGGCGTCGAGCTGGGGCCCAAGACTGGCTTTGTGCACGGCCACGCTGTTTTACTGATCGAGCACCACGGTCAGGTCAGGCTCAAGAAGCAGGGCGCTCAGGCAGCACTACAGAGGCACGTGATCGCATCGGTCGGTACGCGTGGCGCCTATTCAAACATCCAACTCGCCAACGCACAGCTGCTCAACTATGTCGTCAAGACGTCGGGCGGGGCAGAAGAGATCGAGTCGACGGGCATCAGGGAGACGATTTCTTTTTAATGCTATAAACAAGCATGTCTACCAACGACAACCAGCGCCACTTTGGCCGTGTGCAAGCCGAAGAGATCGACACCAACAGCCTGATTGTGGGCCCGCGCGGAACTGATATGAACGCACCATGGACGCTGGTGACGCCTGTGTTTACCAACTTTACCGTTGGTACTGGCGGAGTGTCTCGTTTGCGTTACGCTGTTATCGGCAAAACGGTCTTTTGGAGCCTTGCTGTGTCACAAACTGCCGCGGGAACGTGTGGCGGCAACATTCTTTTGAATCTTCCAGTGCGCGCTCGATTTGCTGACGACGATTTCGACAAGGACACCGTTGGGTACGGGCATCTGAATGCGACTGCGCTGTTTCTCTGTATGTCGCGTCTTACTTCGTCAACGACGATGGAGTTTACGACACTGACCGGCGGAACTACAGTGGGACCAAATGGCATGGGAAATGGCTTTGCTGCTGTCAATCCCGCGCTCGAGGCGTTTTGGGCGCTAACCGTGTCGGGCTCGTACGAAGCAGAGTAAACATTTCTTCTCGACACAAAAACAACAACATCAAACAATGAGCACCAACGATCACCAGCGCCACTTTGGCCGTATTCAAGCTGACGACGTCGATTCTGCCTTTGTGAAAACTTCTCGCCTCGTTGTCGGAGAGAGCGGTTCGCAAGTCGGAGATGCATGGCAGTCATACACCCCCACGATCACAAACACCGGCGGTGCGCTCGGCGCTGGGGCAGCTGTGCTTGGTCGCTATCAACTTGTCGGAAAGACGTGCACGGTGTACTTTCGCTTCGGACAGACGGCTGGTGGAACTGCGGGTTCCGGGTCGCACCTCATCTCATTGCCGCCTTCTCTCACGCCGGCAATGGCTTTTGCACCTGGCGCAGTGGGGGCTGCAACGCTGAATGTGGGCGGCACGTTGTCGGTTGGCGTTGTGGAGCTCAATGGCGCCGCAAGCAATGTCATTCTGCGCGTCGGCAACAACGGCGCGGGTCCCTCGATCTGGGGCTCTGGCTTTGGACCGCTTGACACTGCCACGCTCTCTGCCAGTGCAACGTTTACTTTCGAGACGATCTGATCACGACTCAAAAACTAAACCAACAATGACTTCTACTTATCAACGCAAGGAGAAGTGTCAAGACGGCAACTGCACGCCGTACAATGAATGCCGCGAGATTCAAGGCAAGAATGGGATGTTCAAAGTCTGCCTAATGTGCGAAAACGCCGTGTACAAGCCGCGCGGTCCCAAGTGCTCCGAGTCGGGCGGAACGTGCACACCGTTTGCTTCGGCGCCCATCATCATCACCGCCAAGGGCGAGTTTCGCAAGTGCCTTGTGTGCGACAACCTCGTCTTTGACAACAGCAACAAGAAGCCCTACAAGCGTCCGTACGAGGCAACCAAGGTGTCCCAGGCTTCGGCTGACAGCACGGTCATGCGCGACATCAGCAACCTGAACACGCGTCTGGCGCTGCTCGAGACCAAGGTGCAGGCGCTGTTGGAGAACAAGGCTACCGACGACGCGTCAAAGCCACAGCAACAGACCCAATTTCTGCTTGACCTGTAAACCAACGATGAGTTCACAGACATCAGAGCCTGAAAACGACACTGCGCAGAACACGCCCGTCGACGTGAAAGAACCATACGACGAAAAGGACGATGCCATTGAACGACTTCGCCTCGCACAAAAAGCGTTTCACGATGGCCACATTGCCGGCCAGCGCAAGGGTGCAGAGGATGGCATTGTGGTGGGCATGGCAATGGGTGCCGTGGCTGTTACTGTGTTGCTGGGCGGATGGTGGCTTTACTCGTCGTTTGATGGCAAGATCTCACAGCAGCAATCGTCGTCGCAGTAAACACGACATTCGGGTGCCACGTTCTCTTTGTCGTCCGTAGCCACTAACAAGCCACGGGCCGTGAGGAGCAGCGACGTCATGAATGAAGCGTTGTTGTAGGCGATCTGCACCTGCGAGTTCATTGCGTTGCGCAGCGTGTGGTAGCGAGGCTCGTTCTTTTGTTTGATCGTGCTCTTTTCGAGCTTGTCGATCGCCTCGCAAAAGACTTCGGCCGTGCCGTAAGCATTGGCGCGGTGTTGTTCCAGCAGCTTGATGACCTCTTTCATCAGCTCGTAGTCGTTGACGTTGGTAAACATGACACTCATTTCTTATCAGAGTTGTAAATGTCGAGCACAAGTGGGAACAACTTTGGTCATGGCGCAAGTCCTTTCACTGGGCCGAATCAAGTGCTCGTCTCTGGTGTGTTGGGGCAACGCACGACGCTCGACCTGAACAGTGTGCCAGTGGGTCATGTCATTGCTCGTACTGCCGACGGCATTGGGGCGATTCCTCCTTCAGGTGGTGGTGCTGCGGCTCTCGACGATCTGACCGACGTCGTGATTACCGCCCCTGCTCAGTTCGAGCTGCTCCAGTACGATGGAGCTCAGTGGGAGAACGCCGCTGTCTTGCTAGCCAATCTTGCCGACGTGCGTGCGGATTCTCCCGTAAACGTGGGCCAGGTGCTCATGTTTGACGGTGCCGAGTGGGCGAACAACGACATGACGTTTCAGGACGGTACAGTGAGCGCTCCGTCGATTGCGTTTACCGACGACCTGGACACGGGCTTTTACCGGCCTACTGTTGACACGATCGCGGCCACAGTTGGCGGTGTTCCAGCAATGGAGCTGTCCATTGTGAAATCGGTATTCGGCGAATCGGCAACTGCCGGCCCCGACGGTGTTGCTATTGGACCATCTGCCACTACAGGCCAGGGGGGCTTCAGCGCAGGGTTATCGGCCTCGTCAGTTGACTTTTCGATAGCTTTAGGCCACATTACGAACGCTGCAAATGTCGGGGCAGTTGTGGTTGGCCCGACTTCCACGGCAAGCGGCGTCAGTTCAATTATTATTGGGAGTTCGGCGGGTGCTTTGGGCCTTGGCGCCGGTGTCGTAGGCATTGGTCGTGATGTGCTCGACGGCTTGATGACGAACTCTCCTACGGGCATTGTGGCGATCGGTGACGGCGCAATGAGTGGGGCTCTGTCGGTTGCTGCGACCAACTCAGTGGCTGTGGGGTCATTGGCACTGGCGGCGATGAACGGGACAGCGCAAAAAAACGTGGCAGTTGGTCAGTCAGCGGGAGTCAATGTCACCAATGCAACGCGAAACACTCTGGTTGGTGATTTTGCCGGGGCAACCATTTCGAGCGGGTCACAAAACACAATCGTAGGCTCGGATGCCAAGGGATCGTCTACGGCCACTGGGAACACAGTTATCGGTCATACTGCCGGCTCTACGACAATGGGGAATCAGAACACTGCCGTAGGGAACGGCGCGCTTGACGCAGCGTCTGTTGCTGTAGCCGAATGCACTGCCGTGGGTGCAAATGCTCTCGGCGGCACAGTGGCAAACACAGCTCCGACGGCAACGGCCGTGGGCTTTAACGCGCTGCTTGTAATGGGGGACGCCACCGGAAACACAGCAGTGGGGCACAGCGCAGGATCTACAATTTCAACGGGATCCAACAACACGTTCGTCGGCGCGTCGAGCGCGGGCGGGGCAACAATCAGCAATCAGACTGTGATTGGCGCACAGGCTGTTTCTTCCAGCACAGACGGCGTGTGTGTCGGGTCGGGTACTTCCATTGACGTGTCGTCGAATCTCAGCACAGCAGTGGGAACAGCAGCAGCAGTCGCGGCAAATTCAGTCGGAGGATGCGCATTTGGTCGGGGTGCTCGCGTAGCAGGCGCGAACAGCATTGCGATTGGCAACAGCACAGGTAGGCTGAACTTGGGCGCATCCAATGTTTTTGCGGGAGCTGGCGCTGGTTCAGGAGGATCAGTGGCCGTGGCAGAAACCGTCGCAATTGGGACGTTGGCATTTTCGGGTAATTACACAGGCGTTGCCGCGACATTGTCTACAGCTGTTGGTCACAACACCCTGGGCGCGGTTACGACGGGGACGGGCAATACGGTGGTTGGTCATTCTGCAGGGGCTACAATCTCGTCAGGAGCTAACAACACGATCGTCGGCGCGAGTGCCAAAGCATCAGCCACAGTGGCCGGCAACACAATCGTTGGCCAAAACGCGGGCTCGACGGCTATGGGAGCAAACAACACAGCGGTCGGTCTTGGAGCGTTTGACGCAGCTTCAGTTGCCGCTGTCGAGTGCACTGCCGTCGGCGCTAATGCACTTGGTGGCACGGTGGCAAGCACAGCTCCCACAGCAACTGCTGTTGGCTTTAACGCGCTTCTTGTGATGGGAAATGCCACGGGAAACACAGCAGTGGGGCACAGCGCAGGATCTACAATTTCAACGGGTGCGAACAACACAATCGTCGGTGCAGGTGCCAAGGGAGCTTCAACGGCGGCTGGCAATACGATTGTCGGCCAAAGCGCGGGATCAACGGCTATGGGAGCAAACAACACAGCGGTTGGCCTTGCTGCCTTCGATGCGGCGTCTGTGGCAGCTGTCGAGTGTACCGCCGTTGGTGCCAATGCTCTTGGTAGTGTCGTTTCTTCTACGGCGCCGACTGCAACAGCTGTGGGGTTCAACGCGCTTGCTGGGATGACAGGAGGCACTGGAAACACGGCCGTGGGTCACAACGCTGGCAATACGGGGACTGCTTTGACAACCGGCTCGAACAACACGATCGTGGGGTCGGGAGCGGGCGTCGACAACGTGGCGCGAGCAGGCACAGTGGTGCTTGGCCAGGGGTCTTCCGGCACAGTCGACAACGGCGTGTTTATCCGAGGTGCGACCGCCAACGTCGGTGCTGGCCAGGCTATGCAGTTTTTGGCAGGCGGACAAATTGGCCCGCTCACTTCGTCGATCCGCTTCAAAGAGAATGTTGCGCTTTCTGCTGTTCAGGCAGATGTCACGGGAAAGACCAAGCCGTTTGATTTGATTCGCGTGGTCGACTACGACGTCAAAACAGACGGCAGTGGTCAGCGTCAACTGGGTATCATTGCAGAAGAGCTACAGCCGCTGGTGCACCCGAGTCTCGTTCCCAAGGACGAGGAGGGGAATCCAATCAGCGTGGCGTACGACCGGTTGACTTGCTTGCTCATTCAAGAAGTGCAGCTCCTCCGCCGTCGTGTCGCGGCCCTGGAAGGCGCTCCGATGCCGAACCTCGAGACTTACGCGCCTGTGAGGACAGAAGACATCTACGACAGAACACAGTACGACGACGACCTTATGGCACGACAAAAGCAGCAGTCACGGGACGCAGCGTTGTCTTACAAGATTGCCAAGATTGCAGAGCGCATTGAGAAACGACCTGAACGAGAGAGCGCGATTTTGAAGGACCTGAACAAACGCACGCGAGATGCAGTCCTTCAGAAGCTGGAGGACAAAGCTGTGGCAGAGGCAGCTCGTCTGGAGGCTGAAGAGGAGCTCGAGAAGGAGTGAACGTTTCTGGGCAAACACTAAATGTCAGACGACGTTGGACATGGGTATTTTAGTGACTCTGCGGCTATCATGGCGCTCCAAAAAAGACTCGGTCAGTTCGAGCTGATGGTCGGCTACGTCATGGAGCAAGCAATGCCAGACGAGGAACGAGAGATATCGAAGTTGGCTAAAAGGGTGGCAGCGTTGGAGAAAGACAAACGGCTGTGTCAGTGCAGACTATCGACGTCGTCAAGCATCGAAACGACAGATTCATTTCATACCCCGCTGACTGGGAGCCGCGAGTGAGATCGTGCTGCCTGTTGATGGTGGGTTCTCGAACACTCGCTCTTGTTCTGCCACTTCTTTCATGTCGTTGGTGATGGCCTCAAAGTCGACGTGGTCTGGATGGCACTGGATGTAGGCCTCGAGAGCTTCAATACGAGCTTGTTGCTGCTTCACAGCTTCAACAAGGGCCAAGAGGTCGTCTCGGTGCTCATCAAAGATGTTGTTTCTAATAGAGACGCCTTTGATGTTGGTAAATGAAATCGTGGTATTGCTGTCGTCTGACAGGAGAACGCTGTCCTGCCCGAGTACAACCGAATCAAAGATACTCATCGTTCCGCCAACAATGAGCACTTGTCGCGAAGAAGACGTAAAGGAGGCCAACGATCAATTTTGTCGCGACTATGATATGCCGCATGGTATGTTTTACGACGAGCCATCGATGTTGATCGAAATCAGGCAAGAGATAGCCGAGTGGACGGACTCCGACGACGAAGATTCTCATGGACCCATGGACCTACCCTGTGGGTCGCCTCTAGCCGCAAAAAGTAATAGCGAGGCCAATAAATAATTAGTTCGTCTCAGAGATTATTTAGTTCTCAACAGAGAATTAATTCACGAGGTCCGTGTTTTTTTAATTTCGATGTCGACTTGGGGCATCTTCCGCTTGCTTACTGCCCACCGTGTAAACAGTCCTCCGTTGATGTAATATACAGTGTGGATGACCGTGTCATTTCGCGTTGTTATGACAGCCGGGCCGCTTAGTCTGTGAAGCCACAGGGTACGCGGGTGCCTGTACTCGTCTCGCATGTACTGACGTGCAACTCCGTCTCTGCACAGCCGTGGTTCGACTTTTGTAGTTTTCAGCAGCCACCCGTCATGGAGTCGGTAAAGACAAGCACGGACACCAGGATTGGCGTTGACGTAGCGGTTGTACAGAGGCGAGGCAACGAGCAGCTTGAAAAAGACCTCGAGACTAGGGTCTGTCTCGGCCATGGCGGTCAATAGGTACACATTGTTGAAGACGAGGTCCATTTACTGAGTTCAATGTTGAGAGTCAAAACGCCCATCGGACTCAACGACTAAAAATGAGCGACACAGCCATCGACCGATTGTTCGGCAAGTCGTCGCTGGGCGAAGCTGTGTGGGCTCTGTTGTCCAGTCCGTCACAAGGACCCGGCCAGTCTCTGATCGAGAACATGTCCGAGATAGACAAGCTCGAGTACTACGCCAAGCTACGAAAAGTCAACAAGGCGGAAGCCGAAAAGTTTGCCGCGGTCACGGGCATAACGACCGTGGGTATGGGCATGATGGGCATGGGTGGCAGCTTGTATCCGCCTCGAGACATTCTAGTCACATCGGCTCTGTTGGCTAGAATGGCCGAATTAGTGCGCGGCCGTACCATCAATGTGGCAGACGGATCGCTCACCGCCTATCTAACACGTGTTCTTTCCGTGTATTCTCCGGGCTGTCTCTGTGAATTACTCTGGGTTGTCACGAAAAAGCGAACAGACGAGCCGCGGTCCTATATCTACGAATACAAAGAGCGCGTCTTTGTTATCGCATGCAAAACTTGTCTGGTACGGGTAACTTCAATTTTCACTCAAGCACTTCTATGACAGACGCTCAAACACGACCCAGTAAAGCGACGTTGCCAGCCGTGTTGACTCCGACGGCCCAGTGAGCCAAGACACCGCTGACCAATAAAAAGGCGCTGGTATGCATAAATGGCGTCCCTGTGTACCGGGTCCAAGCATAGGCAGCGGCAAGAGTGAGCCCAAGGTCCACGACGGCAATGTCAAAGAGTCGGTACGAATGGACGCCCGTACGAGGAGCACCGAAAAAGTTGGGATCCATGCTGTTTAGTTTGCTAGATTTAGCGACTTTCGCCGAGCTTGACCATTGTATGCGCACACACCATCGCAGAAGCAAATGCGGGCTTCATGGCGGCGAGTTCTCGTAGCGACCGAAACACCGAAATGCCAGCCGGGTCCGTGATCTGGTACAAGGCGCCCGTGGCAGTGACCTTGCGAACGCCCGTGTAGGTGTACGGAGCAAGGTGCTTGTTAATAAACGGAGCGCTGGCATCATAAGAAGTCATTGTTTAGTAGGGTTCACTGTCGGGCATCGCTTTTGCACACGCATCCAGTACGTCACAGGACCAGTCGTCCCATGCCTGTGCGTCCTCTGCTGCCGCTGATCCACTGAGCCGCGATCGGTGCTCCAGGCGAGCCTTGTAAAACGGGTCGTAGGCCAGGCTGGCCGCTTCAGAGCGAAGGCCGCAGTGCGTGACAAAAAAAAGATACTGCTCGGCAAGGATTTCGATCTCGACGGTCGTCTCGGGAATGGAAAGACAAAGTTCTTGGGCCGGGGTCATTTTTAACACGCCTCTACGATTTCAATCTCGTTGTCACTGTCGCTGTCGTAGTGAACCGGGCCCATGTCATCGGGGAGCTCGTCAAGGTGAATCACCGTCGGGTTCGGCCAGTGGAGGTCCGGAAGGTCGAGCATACCACAGTCGCGCCACAGAACGTAGCGGACCGTCGACTCGCTCATGTAGCTGTTCCAGCAGAAGCTCGGGTAGTGGTGCGCCAACAGCTCGACGAGCATGAAGTTGTCCTCGAGGACTTGATCCGGTGACCGGTGGTCAAGAGGGGAGCCGATGTTGTCGTAAATTGCCTTGGCGATCTTGTCCATTTTTTATCCTGAAAAAAAACCAATGCCGGAAATGAGAATCGAACTCGATTTATGTCCCTTTTTAAAATAAACGAGAACGATCGACTAAGAGAGGGACTAACTCGTTCTTAAAATAGTTTCTATTTTTTGGTTCTATTTATAGTTAGCTCGAAAAGTCATGTAAGTATGTAAAAAAATATCTCTATATATAAATATATAGTTATAAGTAACAACAATGACTAAATGGACTTTTGCGTTTAACGGCTAGTTTAGTGACTGAGTTTGTCGAGTCATTGCGTGATGCCGGACTGCGCGCCAACTACTGGCAGTACCGCGACGAGAAGACGTACGGCCCGTTCCCTACCTGGACGACGATGGGCAAGGCCGTTCCGCTGCTGTTCGACCCCGAGACCGGCGTCCATGTTCCCCCGCCCCCCGCCAAGTGGTTCTTCGAGACGCTGAGTCCGGCCGAGTACGACGAGCTCTACCGCCGCACCGTCGACTGGAGCCTCGAGTCTGCCAAGCTCGGCATGCCCGTTCCGCCTCTCAACGAGCGTGCCCACCTCTCCGTGCTGGTGGTCGACGTGGACGATGGCGATGTGCCGCTGTGCGAGATGGTTGCGTACGGCCGTGCCATGCAGAACGCCGCTCAAGTGCACCTCGGCATTGCTACGTCGTTTGTGCTCGCCGGCCGTCTGACGAGCGCGGGCGTCAAGAAGTACCACCTGTTCTTTCCCGAGGTGGTGATGGCCGACGTGCGCGTCTGGTTCGTGCTCAAGGCGATGACCGAGCCGTTTGTGTCTGGCACGAAGAAGAAGATCGACACGGCGCCCACGTTTGCCCGCAACATCCGCATGCACGGCTCGCAGCGCACCCTCGGCGACTCGACCGGCGTCTACCAGGTGCTCGTGGCGTATGGCCCGTCGTACCGCCCGATGTCTGTGGCTCTCTGCTATCCATACACGTCAGTGCGTCCGTCGTCTGCCGTGCTCGCGGCGTGGATGATGAGCCCGCACGTGTCCGTCAAGACGAGCGTGGCGGCTGCGCGTCTCAAGGAGGTCGACGGCGGTGCTTCGGTGGACGTCGGCTGCTTCGTTCTCGACAACGACCGCGAGCGTCTCCGCGAGCTGATTCTGACCGACCGAAAAGGCGCGTGGGCTCTCCGCGAAGTCCGCCGCAAGTGCTCCCAGTGCGACGACCCGACGATCTGCCGCGTGCTCTTCCGCCTCGCTGACACCACCGTCCACCGCTGGTCGCTGTGCTGCACGTGCAAGGACCTCGTCTCGCTGCCGACCAAGACGTTTGAGCCGACCGGCAACCTGACCGACCGCTTCATGTCGATGGAGCAGATGTTCGAGTACAACGTCGCGGCGCAGAGCCACATCTACAACCTGCCGCTCGAGCTCGCGTGCCAGAACGGCCTCTGTGTCGACGAAGCGCAG